>NZ_JAGJRS010000003.1 GCF_017837635.1 Frateuria flava | reverse complement strand
GGAAAGCAGGAGCTGGCTTACCGCTTCAGCCAACCGATTGGTCACCCGTTGGTAGCGGCCCAGCCAGTTCAGCTTTTCCAGGCGTGGGCCACCGCAACGCTCGCACCACACCCGTCGCCGGGGCACCAAGAGGACCACGCGAAGTGCAAACAGCGGAAGGTCACGAACCCGGCGAACCGTCGTCTCGTGCACCTGCTGGCATCGGCCGCCGCACTGTTCGCAATGCATCGTCTTGGCCGACGGCTTCAGGTGGATCATCACCGCGCGGCTCTCACCCTCCGGCCACACGACCCGCTCCACCCGATACCCCTTCCAGCCACCCAACGTCTCGATCGTCTTCCGATCCAGCATGGAACGCGCCCCTTAGCCCCTTTGGAGACGTCTAAGGTATCGGTCAAGGAGAGCGGGCTCCACGGAAACCTACGAAGAACCCTTTTTTTTGCAGGCCGTCCGCGGGCGGCCATGCGATTGGCCTGACCAGGATCAAGGCGGCGAGCGACCGAACGAGAAAACATGCCTCGCATCAAAGCGATACGCCTGAAAAGAGGCCTGTAACGATGGAATTCCATATCGCACTTACCGATGCCAGCCCCCGCCCTGAAGTCGTCCAGGACGCCATATTCGATATCGACCCGAGCGCGCTGGTCGACCTGGACATGAGCGGCCTGGTCATGCGGATCTCGTCCTGGGTGCCCGTGCGGGACCTGGTGGAGGTGTTGCAGCGCACCGGCTGGGCGGTGAAGCAGGAACAGGTGGTGCAGTTGCCCAGCATCTGCTGCGGTGGCTGCTCGGGCTGACGCGACCCGTTCCAGGCTCCCGCGTCTGTCGTAGGAGCGCGCTTGTGCGCGACCGCCTGCCGGCTTTCGCAGCACTACCCGGACAGGGTGGTCCCGCGCCGGATGCACGGCCGGCGCAATGGCCGACGCGATCGAACAGCCGGCTTCCGAACGTCAGTGCGACGGAAGCAGGAAAGGCCGGACAAGGTCGTCGAACGCGGGGAGTCGTATGCCTGCCCTCAGGCCTTCTTCGTACTCCTCGCGCAGCGATTCGAGAATGCTTCGGTATTGCCCGAGCATGTCCTGGAGCTGCATGCGATCGATCGCAGATTCGTCCGTCGGCTCACCGTTGCTGGTGTCCAGCTCGAGGATGAGGTCGCGGATCTTGGCTGCGAGCAGCGGAATCACCACCGCCAGATCACGTTCGCTGATGGCTCGCATGGATGCCGCCTTGCAAGAGGGTTATCGGTAAAACCTCGATGCGCGCCGCCGACGCGGCCGAATCCAGCGTGAGCCGGCGACGCATCCGGTCAACCTGATCGAAAGCAGCGCTGCGCGTGGCCGCGCTGATCATGCCTGGCCCACCAGTGCGGCATAGGAAGGCAGGTCGCAGCCCCGTGCCCGTGCCTGCGCGTACACCTGGCGCAGTTCCGCAGCCACGATCCCGTACGCCTCGATGATCTCATCGTAGCCGGCCTGCAGCGGCCCGGCTGCCGCCTCGCGTTCCGCGCCCAGATGCCTGGTCGCAAAATGGATGGCCTGCACCGACATCATCAGCGCGTTTTCGCTTATTTCCAGCATTTCCAATCCCTTGGGGACGAGTTCCTGGGGCACCGGCCCTGTTTCGCCCGCTTTCCTTTGCCGCCTGACAGCACGCCACCGGGCCCGTGCCGTACTCGTGTCGGGGCGCTGTCGTCACACTGAGTCACTTGCGGCAGCATGATGCGCAGGCCGAACACCTTACACCGGGGAGTATCCATGCAGATCAATAGCGCCCGACTGCGGGAGCTGCGTACCGCCCGCCAGTGGTCGCAGGAGCAGGTCGCCGAGCTGAGCGGCCTGAACCTGCGGACCATCCAGCGCCTCGAATCGGGCGCCAAGGTATCCACCGAGTCGCTACGGGCACTGGCCGCCGTGTTCGACGTGCCGGCCGAGAGCCTGCTGGTCAGCGAGCCTGCCCCCAGCCAGCCGGCGATCACGGCCATACGCGAAGGCGTGCTGCGTGGCCTGGATTTCACCGGCACGACCCCGCGCCCGGCGTTCTGGTGGTTCGCACTCGCGGTAGTGATGGTGCTGGCCTTCGCCCAGCTGATTTCCGACGTCACCGGTCCGCTTGCGCTGCAGATCGCCTCCCTCGTCGTGCTGCTGCCGTGGATCGCGGCATGCACCCGGCGCCTGCGCGACGCCGGCCTCAGCCCCTGGTGGCAGCTCATCAGCCTGGCGCCGGTGGCCGGCATCCTGGTGCTGCTCTATCTGCTCACCTACCCGACCAGGGCCGCCGATCCGGTCAAGGCGACGGCAGGCTGAGCGATCACCCGAGCAGCCGGGGTTCGTCGAAAAGGCGGAGGCCGGCTTCATCGAGGTTCGGCGCGCGACTCACACGAGCCCAACCGTGGATTACGCAGGCTTGGCGTAAAGCGATGCGCGAGGCCGGCCGATGGAAATGCGAACGAATGACAAGACTGGACACGCTCTCCTGCCCGCCCTGGTGACCGGTACCGTCGCAAGCCTCGCTTCGGCGGCCGCCCTGGCGATGCTGGCCAGGGTTGAAGGCAAAGGCGCCCTGCAACCCATCAACGCGACAAGCCATTGGCTGCATGGCAAGAAAGCCGCCCAGTGTGACGAACTCGATGCCACGCACACCCTGGTTGGTTTCGCGACCCATTTCGCATCGGCGGTGTTCTGGGCGCTGCCGTTTGAGTTCTGGCGCGCCGGGCGCCAGCCCGCGTCGGCCAAATCGCTTTTGCGTGGCGCTTGCGCCACCTCGGCGGTCGCCGCCGTTATCGACTACGGCGTCACTCCGAAGCGGTTCACTCCCGGATGGGAGCTGGTGCTCAGCAAGCGCTCCATGGTGGTCGCCTATGCCGCGCTGGCGCTTGGCCTGGCCTCCGGCGGGAAGGTCGTGCGATCCCTGACTGCAGTGCCTGGCCGGCCGGCAAAGAAACGGAACGGCTTGGCTCATCCACCACGCTGACACATGCAAGAAGCCAAAGGCGGTGCTACTCAGGTGGCCACCGCGGAAAGGCAGGTGGAACGGCCGATGGAGCGTCCTTGCAGAATCGAACGGCACCTGGCCAGAACGCTCGCTTGCAAGCCCACGGGAAGAAGCCAGCCGCGCCGCTTCCTGAGCAAACCACGATGCGGATCGTCGACCTGGCCACAGGCACGGCTACAGACGTGACCGAAGGAACCGCAGCCGAGCACGGCTGGTATCACTTCCAGCCAGAAATCGCGTCCCGCTGGGCGGGCCAGCTCTGCTGACCCTGTTGCCGTCTAGGCGCGGGGTCTTTCGAGGTCCTCGTTCAATCCTGATCTCAGGTAGCCTGTCGAACACTTTTCACAACCAAACTGACGACGATGGCCGAGCGCGAGTTCGACAACTACCTAGCCAGCTCCGGCGCCACCCTGGAAGGCGCGCGCTACTCCGCCTGGCTCGCCATCAAGCCGCGCCGCCACGGCTTTCCGGTGTACTACGCCATCTGCGAGAACCGCAGCTTCCGCGACAAGGACACCGCCGAAGCCGCCGCCGCCAAGGCGCTGGCGGACATGACCGGACTGGAGGAGGACGGCACGCCGATCTTCCCCGAGGACTACACCGGCTTCGACGATTAGGCGCGCGGGTCGATCCTGGTGCCTCGCCCCGGCCACTACCGGGTGGCAGGTCCCCGCGCGCGGGACGCTTCGGGCGTTTGCTCGATAAAGGTCGCGAAGACCTGGTCGCGCCGCTCTCCAAGGACGTAGGCACGCGCGAACGCATCGACCATGCCCGCGTACACCGCCATCGAGCGCGCCGGCTCCATCACCTGGCCGCCGAAGCGCGTCAGCGTGGCGGGCATCGTGATGGGAGCGTCGGAATAACTGGTGTGGCTTCCGCCGGTCACCTTGACCAGCCAGAACGGCGCGCCTTGCCGGCCCAACGCGGTGGCGATGTGCTCATCCAGATCCGGGGCGCCCGGGGGGCGCACCGGCGGCGGGCGTCCACCGGCACGGCTGAGCACCATGAGGGTCGGCCGTTCGACGCCCGTGGCGAACACCGCGGCCGGCTCGGGCGTGCCCTCGAAATCCAGGCAAGCCCCCACCCGGCGATCGACCGAGCAGACATCCAGCGCCGCGGTGCCACCGATCGAATGGCCGGTCGCCACGACATGCGCGAGGTCCAGGTGCAGCCCCGGCACCAGGCCGGCGGCGGAGTCTTCCAGGCGGTCGAGCACCACGCTCACATCGCGCGTCCAGTCGCGGATGCGCGGCACCCAGTCGGTTTCCTCCGCGCTGTTGATCGCCGGATCGTCGGCCGCGCGCAGGAGCCGGCCATCAGGCAGGTGAGTGACGCCGAGATAGGGATGATCGATCACCACCACGGCATAACCGCGATGAACCAGCGCAGCTGCCAGGTGGGCGTAGCTGAGCCGGGCGAAACCCTGGCCTGGTGACAACGTGACCACGGGCCACGGCTTCGCGCTCGCCGACCTGGCCTGCTCCACGGCCACCGCCGGCGCGCTGGCCCAGGCACGCAGGCCTGCTTCACCCACCTCGTAATAGTTGTCCCGCACCAATGCGTCGAGCAGCACCGGGTCGTCCGCGTAATGGCCGCTCACCGGCGTGGGTACCGCGGGATAGAACACTTGCACCAGCCACTGCCGGGGTTGCGCCGGATCGCGCAAGTCGCGTCGGGAAGCATCGGTAACCCGCAGGGTCGTGGTACCGACGTCCGATCGCACCGGCGCCGGCGCCGCCTCCGTCGCGCGCGAGGGAGACGGAACATCGAGCGTGGCGCACCCGGCAGCAAGGCAGCTCATGGCTGCAGCGACCACACCAGCACATGCGCGGCGACGGAGCTTCATCCGCTACTCCCCTGAATCCGCGCCCGCCCCTGCCAACATGGCGAGGGACCGCGGAACAGGCCCGACTATAGGGCGGCCCCATCGGGCGCCCTCAGTGGCACAAGTCATGGCGTTCGCCAGGAGCCAAACCGCGCGCCGGCAACGGCCGGCATGCTTGCGATTCAAGTACCAGGCGGATCTCGCCACGTCGGCATGCCGACGAATATCCATCGTCGCTGCCTGGCTCGAACCCGCATCACGCCTCTTTTTCAAGAACCAGCCACGCCTTGCAAAACAACGGTCGCTTGCGCCGTACCGGAAACGCATTGCCCCGGAGTCGCCACCGGGGCGTATCGGCAATCTCCAGCCGCCAGCGCTCGTGAGCGTTGAAGAACGCGAAGGTCAAGGCGTTTGCGGCGGCTACCGCAACATGATCGAGCACGCCTGCCGTATAGGGAGCGGAAAGCTCGATGCTGTCGAGCAGGCGCAACTCGCTGTCCAGGTAATGGACGTGAAGCGCTTCTTCGTAAGGATTGCCCTCGGTAAGCAGCAGCAGATGCCTGTCGCCGCACCGGTACTGGCGCTCGATCACCTTGCCGGCCACCCGCGCCGTGCGTCCCGAACCGGCGCTCTCGACCCATGCCATCACCGGTTGCCCGGGCGTCTGCAGTACACGGACCACCCGGATCGAATCGGCCGGCTCGAGCATCTTCAGAACACCCACCCGAAGGCGACATCCGCGCCCATGGCGCCGAGCGCGCCACCGACAAACACACCGATGGTCACGCACACCGGCGCGCCGGGGCCACAGGCCAGTCCCGCCAGCGCGCCACCCGCCGCGCCACCGGCAAAGCCGCCGCCGAAGACCACGCCTTCCCGGGCGATGGCCCTGGGCTTGTCCTTCGCCTCGGCGACGTTGTACACGGCCACCCCGATGGAAACGATCACCAGCCCGCGCCCCAACCGACCGAGCCGGGTCGCCGCGACGTTGACCCCGGGCCGTGCCCGTCCCGCGCTTTCGATGATCTCCAGATAGACCTGGTTTTTGCTCGCCTCGGGCAGCGACTCGAAGGCCACGCCGAACCGGGAGCGGGCGTACTTCTCCGTCAGCTCCAGCAACGTCAGCCCCTCCTTCTTCAGGCCGACCGCCTTCGCCAGACCGATGTCGCTCGACTGAAGACGCTGCGCCGCCAGGATCTGGTTTCGAAGCGCATGCACCTGCTGCGCCGCAGTTTCGGGCGGCACGGTCCCGGCGGCAACCATGGCCCGATATTCGCGGCTCAGGCGCTGCGTCTGCTGGATGTAGTTGGCCCTCACCTTCGCGTCCTTGATGAACCGGGTCGCGAAATTCAGCGTCTCGGACTCGAGCAGCGACAGTTCCGCGTCGAGGGCTCTGTTACGGGAGTTCGGGTTCATCCCTGATCCTTCCTGCCTGTCAGATGGGTAAAAAGTGGAGTTCGGAACGGACTGTAAAATGCAATCTCGCCAAGTTCATTTTTTTGCCAACTCACCTGGACCTTCCATCGACTGCGCGCTTCCCGAACCGATTCGAACAAAAAGACGGGGTGTCGTTGCGCCCAACGCATAAAAATCCAACGACGGTGGTGGCGCCTTCGGGACGCAAGTGATATGTCCGTTGCCGCTTGACCCTCTGACGCCTCCGGCGGATTGTCCCCGATCAAGGGTGTCCGTCGAACCCGGGCCAGCCCAGCGCATCAACTAACAGCTGCACGCTTGAGCAGTGCAGTAAACCGCTGCCGTTCTCCATCGAACGCCTCCGTGCGAGGATTGTCCTCGCTTTGTGGTGTCCGAGAGGGATCAGCCTAACCTGACCCGGCTTGGCGTTGATCGGCCGCCAAGGCAAGAATCATCGCCGAGATTCGGTGACTGCATTCCCATTCTTTCGCTCGGCGGCTCCGGCACCGCTCGTTCGTACATCCCACAAAGGGACTTGTCCGGAAAGCGCGCGATGCCCTGGCTTCCAACCCGCGGGAAATGGTTATGCTCACTGCTGTGTCAGGTCACTTCGCCCATCCGGGCCATCAAGTGGATCGGATCACGACGGGCAAAAGGCCGGCGGCAGCCAGCGCGCCGGAATCAGGGACATACAGGGGGAATATTCGTGGACATGAGTGGCAATTCGAACGTAAGTGAGACCAGCACCGAGTCGGCCCAGCTTTCCTACGAGAAATCGGGCTGGCTCACACGCAAGTTGGCAGGGTTCTACGCCAGCCGCGATGCGGTAAAGAAACACCCACTCTGGGGTACGCTGTTCTTCCTGCTATGCGCGTGTGGGGGCGTCGCTGCCAGTGAGGCGTATGGCTACGTCAGGAGCAAGATCGTCGGGCCTGACGAGTTTCTGGTCCAGATGCGGAATGAGCAGAAGCTGCAATTCGCGGAACTCAGGCAGAACCTCGGAAAATTGAGCGGCGATCTGGACGGCGAAGGTCGACGGGCCCTGGAGAGCGTCAAGGGAGCCGTCAAGTCGCTCGAGTCAGCCAACACCACACTGATGGACCAGTTGGCCATGGCCAAGCAGGAAAACGAATCAATGCGCAAGCTGGCGGAGGCCAAGTCGGGGCTTTCCGGTGGCTACGACTTCATTCTTTCGGAAAATGGCGGCATGCGGATCGATCCGACCACGGTGGTGGGGGTTCGCTACATCAATGGCTCCTACATCGGTGTAAACCTGACATCGCGGGACGGGCAACAGTCGGTCAGCCTGCAAAGTGGCGGATCGGTGCCTTACGTCAACGCGAACGGCAAGCACTGCCAGGTCTCGGTGATGCGGATAGACGGCCAGAGCAATACCGCCTCCTTCGCCGTGGGTTGCCTGGCCACCTAACTTGACACTGCCCGGTTGCGCGTTGACCGGCGCAGCACGAAACATGGGCCAGAGTGGGCTTCCCCCACAGCCTAGGAAAAGTGCGCTCTGACCCGTGTTTTCTCGTCCGCACGACCTGGTTCGCGCAGGCTGCACATGCGCCGACTAGACTGGATAGCCGCGAACGACGTTTGCATCGGCCGCCGCCCTGACTTGCCAACGTCGCCTATCCAGTCCCGCAGGGTGTCGCATGACTTCCAGCAACGACGGCACGGACCATCCCTCGACCTGGCCAACGATCGCCGGCACGGCGCTCCGCGTCGCCTTCGGCGTGATCTGGGCAGTGAGCGCCGCGCTCACCTGGACCGACAGCTTCGCCGAGCACTACGTGGGCTATCTCCACAACGCAGCCACCGGCCAGCCGGCATGGTCGGCGTGGTGGTTCCGGATGTGGATCGCCCTGGTGACGCCGCACGCGGGGCTGTTCGTGTGGGGCACCCGGATCGCCGAGACGCTGCTGGCGCTGGCCTTGCTGCTGGGCTTTGCGCGCAAGGTCACGTACATCGTCGGCATCTTGTTCAGCCTGCTGATCTGGAGCACGGCCGAGGGATTCGGCGGCCCGTACTCGGTAGGCGTCAACAACATCGGCGCGGGCATCAGCTTCGTGCTGATCTTCGCCGCGCTGATCGTGATCAACATGCGCGCCGGGCCCAGCCCGTACAGCCTGGATTACCTGATCGAGAGCCGCTGGCCGCGCTGGCGGCGCTTCTCCGAATGGAACACCCGGGTGCCGCTGGAGCAGGTGCGGCATATGTCCTGGCGCGTGCAGGCGCCCGCGCTGGCCGGCGTGCTGGTGCTGGTCGCCCTGCTGCTGGCCGGCCTGCACAGCGCGCTCAACGTGCGCAGCGCGAGCCCGGCCGCCGCCGCCGCCGCGGTGACGCCGCTGTCGCTGGCCTCCAATCAGCCGATCAGGCAGGCCCGCGACGCGCGCCTGCCTCCGGTGCAACCGGGCGATACCGCCGAGGTGAACATCGAATCGAGCGACGACACGGTGGAGATCGCCAGCGGCGTGCAGTACCAGGCCTGGACCTTCGGCAAGACCGTGCCCGGGCCGGTGATCCACGTGCGCCAGGGGCAGACGGTCAACGTCACCTTCACCAACCGCGGCACCATGCAGCACTCGATCGACTTCCACTCGGCGATCACCCCGCCGAGCCTGCATTACGTGGAGTTGATGCCGGGCGAATCGATCAAGTTCTCGTTCGTGGCCAAGGTGCCGGGCGCCTTCCTCTACCACTGCGGCACGCCACCGGTGTTGCTGCACATCGGCAACGGCATGTACGGGGCGATCATCGTCGACCCGGCCACGCCGCTGCCGCCGGCGGCTGAAAGCTACGTGCTGGTGCAGGGCGAGTGGTACACCCAGCAGGTCTCCGGCACGCTGATGGCCGGCAGCTTCGAGAAAATGCAGCAGGTCCGTCCGGACGAGGTGGTGTTCAACGGCGCCGCGTTCCAGTACGTCGCCCATCCGTTGACCGCGAAGCCGGGCGACCTGGTGCGCCTGTACGTGGTCAACGCCGGCCCGAACCTGTGGAGCGCGTTCCACGTCATCGGCGGGATCTTCGACCGGGTCTATCCGGGTGGCGATGCGGCCCAGGCGATTTCCGGCGTATCCACCTACACGGTAGGACCGGGCGAGGGCGCGGTGCTGGACCTCACGCTCGATGAGCCGGGCAAGTATCCGTTCGTGGATCATTCGATGTCGCATGCGCTCCTTGGCGCGCAAGGCATCCTGATGGTCGCCAAGCCGGGCGAAGCGCTGGCCGAGCCCACCATCACCAAGGCGCAGGTGGCGGCGAATGCACCGCCGCCCCCACCGGCACCCAGCGGGCCTTACACCTTCGACGCCGCGCGTGGGGCGCAGCTCTACGCGACCCATTGCGCTGCCTGCCATCAGCCGACCGGCCTCGGCCTGCCCGGAGCGTTCCCCCCGCTCAAGGGCGATCCGGCGGTGCTGAACGCGGACCCGGCCAGGCAGCTGAAAGCCATCCTGCATGGCCTGCGGGGCGAAGCCATCAACGGCGTCACCTACCCCAGTGTCATGCCGCCGTTCGCCGCCGCCCTCAATGACGCCGAGATCGCGGACATCGCCAACCACGAGCGCACGTCCTGGGAAAACCAGGGCAAGCCCGTGACCGCCGAGCAGGTGAAGGCGGCACGCGCAGCCGGCCAGTAACGCCTGCGGGCCTCGCACAGCCCGCGGGTCCGGAGATCGGACGCCACCCCCGCGGGCTGCTCACGGCCAGTCGACGCCCCGACAACTGCCACTCCTCCAGGCTCGGTCCCTTCGCCCCTACGGACGGCCTTTGACCGATGAATGCACACGACGACACGCTGACCGCCCCCGTTTCAGAAGACGACCACGTCCGGGGCAACCCGGACGCCGCCGTCACCGTGATCGAGTACGGCGACTACCAGTGCGGATATTGCGCGATGGCGCATCCCCTGGTCAGGCAGCTGCAGCAACAGTACGGCGAGGATCTGCGCGTGGTCTTCAGGCACTTCCCGCTCACCGGGATGCATGAGCTGGCGATGCCAGCGGCCCAGGTCGCCGAGGCGGCCGGCGAGCACGGCGACTTCTGGGCCATGCACGACTGGCTCTACGACAACCACGACCGCTGGGTGGCCGACGGCGTCCCAGGCCTCCAGCAAGGGCTGCAGCAGCTGGGCCTGGACGAATCGGCCGTTGCCAGAACCATCGAAAGCGGCGAGCCGGCCGAACGCATAGGGCAGGACATGGAGAGCGGACGGCGAAGTGGCGTGAACAGCACGCCCTCCTTCTTCATCAACGGTCGGCTGTTTGAAGGCGACTTCCGCGCGCTGGGGCAACAGATTAGAGCAGCACTGGCGGCGGGGTGATCCGCTGGTACCCGCAAGGGAAAAGATGTGGGGTCTAAAAGTGCACTCTGGCCCGTGTTTTCCAAAAGTGCACTCTGGCCCGTGTTTTCGCAGGTGCTGGTAAGGGTCGGACAGGTTGCGTCGCACAGCGCCAGTTCCTTTGCGCGATGGCAAACGTCAGACGCTACGCCGTAGCGATCCGCAGGCGCAGGCGGCGGCGGGGCTTCATAGTCGTAGTAGGTCGCATCCGATATGCCCAGCTCCCGGCATACGTCCTTGACCTGGCGACCGCCCTCGACCTGTTTCAGCGTTGCGACGACCTGGCATTCCGTGAACTTGCTCTTGCGCATCGTGGGTCTCCTTGGGGCTAGTTTGCCCGGAGACCTCCAGCTATGCCTGGACCAAGATTACGGGGGGTCGACAAGTAAAAAAGTGGCGTTCGGAACGGACTATAAAACGCACTCTCGCCAAGCGATTTTTGGCTAAATTAGCGCGATTTATTTAGCCACGTCCCTTAACTCCGCGCGCTCTCACACCTCCGTCGAGGCTTTCTCGTCCAGCAACTGACGCACAGCGCGCGCCATTGCTTCGCGGGTGTAGGGCTTGCCCAGCAGGTGCACGCGCGGGTCGAGAAAATCCCCGCCGAAAATGCCTTCGCGCGGATAGCCGGAGGTGTGCAATACGGCGATGCGCGGATAGCGCTTCTTCGCCTCGGTGGCCAGCGCCAATCCGTTGACCGCCCCCGGCATCATCACGTCGGTGAACAGCAGGTCGATCGACGGCGCGGAGGCCAGCACGGCCTGTGCTTCCTCGCCAGTGCCCGCTGTCAGTACGTCGTAACCCAGCTCGCCCAGGAGCTCCACCACCGTCGCGCGCACCTGCGCGTCGTCCTCGACGACCAGGATGGTTTCGCTTCCGCCGACGCCGGGCGCGACCCGCTCGGCCGGCTGCTGTTCCTCCGGAGCATCCGCGCGCGGCAGGTACAGGGTGACGGTCGTTCCCTCGCCGACGGTACTTGCGATCGCCACGTGGCCACCGCTCTGTTTGGCAAAGCCGTAGACCATGCTCAGGCCCAGGCCGCTGCCCAGTCCCTCCGGCTTGGTGGTGAAAAAAGGCTCGAACGCCTGGCTGCAAATCTCCTGCGACATGCCACAGCCATGGTCCGTCAGGGAGAGTTGCAGGTAATTGCCGACCGGCAATTCGCCTGCCGCCGCTGCCGCCGGGATGACAAGGTTGCGCACCTCGATGACGATCAATCCCTCGCTGCGCATGGCGTCGCGGGCGTTGATGGCGAGGTTGAGCAGCGCGTTCTCCATCTGCGCCGGGTCGGCCCAGGCGTGCCACAGCCCGTCCGCCATGCGCGTCGTCAGCTCGATGGCGCCACCGAGCACACGCCGCAGCATGTCGCCCATGCCGCGCACCAGGCGCGCCACGTCCACCGCCTGGGGCTGCAGCGGCTGGCGCCGTCCGAACGACAGCAGCTGCGAGGCCAGTCGGGCACCGCGCTCGACCGCCATGCTGGCATTGGCGAGTCGGCGTCGTGCCACGGGGTTGCCTTCCACGCTGCCTTCGAGCAGTTGCAGGTTGCCGCTGACGACCTGCAGCAGATTGTTGAAGTCGTGCGCGATGCCACCGGTCAGGCGACCGACCGCCTCCAACTTCTGGGCCTGGCGCAGCGCAGCCTCGGCGTCGGCCAGTTCGCGGGTGCGGATCTGCACCTGCTCTTCCAGACGTTCCTGGTGCTCGAGCAGCCGCTGGTGGGCCAGCACGCGGTCGGTCACGTCATGCCCCAGCACGAACACGCCCGATACGGTGCCATCGGCCTCCTGGATAGGTTGATAGATGAAGTCCAGGAAAAACTCCCGCAGCACTCCATCGCGCTCAAGCATCGCCCGCACGGCCCGTCCGACGTAGGGTTGGCCCGATGCTGCCACCCGATCGAGCAGCTCGGTAAACCCCTGCCCGATCACCTCCGGCAGCGCCTGTGCCAGCGGTCTGCCCAGCAGGTCATGGCGACCGACCATGGAGCGATAGGCCGCATTGGCGATGTCGAACACGTACTCGGGCCCGCGCAGGATGCAGACGAAGCCGGGCGCCTGTTCGAACAGCGATTGCAGGTGCTCGCGTTCGCGCAGCAACAGCACGTTCTCCCGTTGCACGCGACGCGCCCGCGCGAGCACGCGCGTGCCCACGTGCTCGTCCCCCACCAGGCGCTCGTCACTGCCCTGCGCGACGGCGGCCGCGCGGCGCAGCGTATGCAACTCGGTGACGTCCTCGGTGTGCTGAAGCACCCAGGCCACCTGTCCTTGGGCATCGCGCAAGGGGGTATGGGTCGCGCTCCAGTAGCGGTCCACCAGTTGCGTGCCCTGCGCGGTGCGCTGGGGCACGCGGTAGGGAATCAGCGCCAACGTGTCCGGTTGGCCGGTGGCCAGCACGTGCTGCAGCGAGTTGCGCAGCATCTGTGCGCCCGCCCTGCCAGGGTCGCTAGGGTCGTCGGGAAAGACGTCGAAGATGCAGCGTCCGGCCAGCGCCTCGAACGTGCTTGCGGTGATGTCCAGGTAGGCGCGGTTGGCCGCCACGTACTTCAACTGGCGGTCCAGCACCATCAACGGCACCGGCACATGTTCGTAAAGCTGCTGGAAGTCGATCATCGGCCCTCGGGAGCGCACTATCGCGGCAGGCGGATTCCGGCCGTCCGCCATAGTACCAGCCGCCCCCGGATGGCCTTGTCAAGAGGCCGGGCCCGCCAGCGCGCCGACGTAGGCATCAGAACCGGTCAGAGTCGACTTTAAAAAGTGCACTCTGACCCCGGTTTTCCCATGGTACCAGCCGCCCCCGGATGGCCTTGTCAAGAGGCCGGGCCCGCCAGCGCGCCGACGTAGGCATCAGAACCGGTCAGAGTCGACTTTGAAAGTGCACTCTGACCCCGATTTTCGACCCACTCTGACCCCGGTTTTCGACCCCAGTTTTCGGACCCCTTTTTTGCTGGCAAGGGAGGATTAGGGGGCCCTGACCCCCGTTTGGCTTTATTAATCGAGAGGGAGAGGGGGCGGGCACAAGCCCTGCTCAATACGATGCTCGCCTTTGCAGTGGGGGCATTTTACGAAGCCCGCGACGGTTTCACCACGAAAACGAACAACGATGCCAGTAATGCGTCGGAAGGCCTCCCTATTCTTTGCCTCCCACTGTTTGATAATCTTGAAAGCAGCGGGCTCTAACCAACGGTCGAGATAGATAAAATCGATCACAAGATCCGCGCCCTCTCGGCTGAACTCCATCATCGCGTAAGGTAAATGGAACTTGACCTCGCTCTCTATGGCCCCAACAGCCTCGGCATATCCGTAAAGGGCAGGCCCGTGCTGGTGACATTTGAAGGGTTCTGAATAGCGCCAGCCCCACCCCATCGACCCCATGCAATCACCAGGGCTGTCGCCACCAAATGAATCGTCGCGGCTACCCCAGCCCCGCGACTGGTAATAAGCATCGTTGTTTGGATTGAGCTGGTTGGAACGATTATTCCGATCCGCCTTGCCCATACGCTTTTGCCTCCCAATGCGACGCAAATCAAAACAAGGGCTAGAGCCGACTTAGTACACTCCGACCCCAGTTTTTAGTCAGAGTCGACTTAAAAAAAGTGCACTCTGACCCGTGTTTCTGTTTCTGGGTCGTCCCCGTTCAAAGGTGTCCGTCAAACCCGGGCCAGCTCACTCTGACCCCTGTTTTCCTGAGTGATGGGTACGACCCCCAAGGGCAAAACCGGCGTCAGGTCGACTTTAAAAGTGCACTCTGACCCCCGTTTCGGAGCCTGGACGTGGCGGCTCCACAAAGTGTGACCGCTCCGGGCCGGGCACGCCTGCCGGGTGGATTTCCAGGCCTGTCGCCCCGCCTGTCACAGCGCACGCCGCCGGCCCGTCTAGCAGCTCGAGGGGCCAGCACCGTGCCGGCTCGTCACCTTCTACCGGACAGGACTGCAACAACATGAAACGCGCAAACTGGTTTGCCATCTCCCCTGAGGGTGCCAAGGCCGTGGGGGCACTGCATCATTTCGTCACGACGGGAACGGCGCTGCCCGCCAGACTGATCCATCTGGTGTTCCTCAGGGTTTCCCAGATCAACGGCTGCGCCCACTGCATCGACATCCACACGCGGGATCTGCTCAAGGAAGGCATGTCGCTCGACACCGTCGTTCTCGTACCGGTCTGGCACGAGGCGACATACCTGTTCTCGGAACAGGAGCGCGCGGCCCTGGCCTGGGCCGAGGAAGTCACGCGCGTCAGCGAAACGCATGCCTCCGACGAAGCCTACGCTGCGGCTGCCGCGGCCTTCGGGGAAAAGGACCTGGTCGACCTCACCCTGACGATCGCCGCAATGAATGCGATCAACCGTCTCGGTATCAGCTTTCGCCTCAAGCCCCGCGCCCGGGCGGAGGGGTAGTGCATCGCCCGTGACGCATGATGCTGCACCGATGCGGGCATAAGGGGCGGGCAAAAGGGGCGGAGGCAAGGTCCGATTTAATTGCCTACGCCCCCTTTATTCGGTTGGGCAGGCCAGCATATGGCAGGCGATGTGAGGGCGGCACAGCGGGCGCAACAAAGGACGAAGGCAATTGACCAACCAATTTGCCTCCGCCCCCTTTATTCCGTGCAGCCCAATAGCCAAGAAAAAGTGCACTCTGACCCGTGTTTTTAAGAGACTGGCTAAAGGTGCTTAATTAGACCGTCCGAGAAAGCGGGGGTGGCTCACTCCGCCCCCTTTATTCGGTTGGGCAGGCCAGCATATGGCAGGCGATGTGAGGGCGGCACAGCGGGCGCAACAAAGGGACGAAGGCAATTGACCAACCAATTTGCCTCCGCCCCCCTTTATTCCGTGCAGCCCAATAGCCAAGAAAAAGTGCACTCTGACCCGTGTTTTTTAGAGCAACCGACGAGATTAATTAGCCACGCCCCCCTTTATTTGCAAACATTGGTTGTTGCCTAAGCCCTAAGTTTCGAGAATCCAAAATCGAACCCACTCCCCCAATACGGACTATCCTCGTTATTGAAGTAATAAACGGACCCCTCGCTTCCAGTTTGCCCTGCCGTGCGCACACCAAGCTCGCTTTCACTGAGGAAGCACACGGAAACAAGGTGCTCGTTATGTCTAGCCGCCATAAGTCTGGATGCAATGACCTGCAACGTATTAGCAGCTACATCCGGACCAGCTTCACTTGCAGCCACTCGGACGAGCTGTGGTACGCGGACATCATCTAAAGCGGCGGCGATAATCGCAGGTCGCGCGTGCGTTAGTTGGCATGAAGCGGCGCGAGAAAGAGTCTTATACATCGACTCGAAAATGGAGTCACGCTTATCACTCGCAACAACAAGCAGAACAAAGCATCCTTTTGCGTTTCTCAAGAACAGAACCGGCTTATTATTAGTGCCACTGATTTCATCAAAGATCGCGCGATCGACGTCTCGTTTACCAGACGGTTGAAAATCTAGCGGAGAGGGCCGCCTGGTCAGAATGCGCGCAAGGCTCTCGTCTGGAGCAGACTGCTGACCCTCCACTGCATCCCGAATGCGCTTGGCAATTTCCTTCTTCAAACGCAAATCGGACGGAAAGCGATCCGGCACAACGACTTCAATAACGAGATCAGTTGAGCTCGCCGAAATATACGAGCGCAAAAAAGGCGCGACATCCTTGTACAAGTCAAGTAGGTCTCTGTAATGAACCTTTCGACCCTTATCCTTTGAGAGAAACTTGCACTCAACCTCAACTTCACGCCCGTCGTCAGCGCGCAAAAGCAAATCAAAACGCTCGTCACCATTTAGATCGGGGAAAACAACTTTGAATCCAACTCGCAAGAAATGAGTTGCTACTATCAGCTCAACTTGTAGCGCCCGAACGTCCTCTGGATCGTTCTTGATTGCGCCAACGATCCGGCGAAAAAGCTGGTTTCCGCTGAGTTCGTCCACAGCCTCATAGAGCGATACCGCTTGCGCAACAAAAGCCATAGCAAAGAATAGGTGGCGTTTTTTTCGCAGAGTCAAAGGAAATCGACCCATTCGCTCACTGATATCAGTAAGCTCCTCCAGCGCTAAACATAACTCGTTCTCCTTCGTCAGATAGCCCTCCGCATACGGATTACCTGCGACAGCTTGCCGTATGAGCCGCACCCGGCTTCGCCATACGTGGGCGCCAATAAGTTCGGAAAACCTGGCAAACGGACGATCAAAATCTAAGAGGTTGAGCTGAGTGTCAATCACTACGCTACTCCTCTTTTTTTGCTAAATGGTAGTTCGAGTAGTTTTCTTTTCCGACAGAGGCCGCCCCCGAAGTTAGGAATAGTCACCCTCTTCGATGTCCAACTCTCCCTGTATGCTCGCGTCACTATGCGGAACAGAAAATTGGAGCATCGGTAAATAGGATGGATCAAGCATCGATTGGATAATCTCACCACGGCGGCGTCGGTTCCCTCGGTCGATCGCGGCACGGACTGTAGTCTTGTAGTACATCGAGGCCTCATCGCTTGCAATATCTCCTAAAGCGGCCCCGTCCACGTCTTGGAAAAAGGCAAGCAACCGATCCGCGGCAGCGCGTGGATTTAGTGGAATATTGCGCTTAAATAAGGCGCGATGCACCTCAACCAATAATGAGAATAGATCAGTTTTTCGGAACGCACGTGATGTCAAAGGAAGTGACATGGCTTTCACGAATTCAAAGCACTGGTCAATCTCCGGGCCCAAAGTTTGCGCCTGCGGAAATTCGTCATTGTATTGCGCAAGGTACTGGTCGATCTCATCGTCCCTGTTGAAGTACGTAGAGAGCATAGTAGCGGCCAAGACCAGGCAATAGCGCAGGTCTTGCATACGTCGTATATCGGTACGCTTGAATATCCTCCAGTCCTTGAACTCCTCGCGATCGGCAAGCTTTTCGCAGAACCGCTTAAACTCGCCAGCGTACCGAGCGTTCTTGACCTCTATCGAGTTAAGCGCGTAGTTCGCCGAGTTAATTAGCTCAAAAATTTTCTTAATTTGCTCAAGAGGCTGCTTCCCGAGATCCCGAACAACGACCTCATACTCGAGAAACGCTTCCTTTTGCTCGCGCTGAAGATTTGCGTAACTGGGGAGATCGCCCAGTCTTAGACTGGGGTGGGCCTTGAAGTACTGATGTAAAGTCGTTACCCGCTGCTGGCCGTCGACTAGATATTCAGTCGCTTCCCCCGTTTCCGCATCCAAGCTCCCGGCGCATACATATATCTCCGGGAACGGAAGCTCTTGAAGCACGGTCCTGATAAAGGCGACTTTATCGTCATTTGTCCAAACTAGGCGCCGTTGAAAGTCCGGTCGAGGATTCAGTCTTTTGTCACTGATGGCGGTCAACAACTGATGTACGCGGCGGTTAGTAGCGGAGGTTTTCATCCTGGCCTCCCTTCAATGTTCTCGCGAAGACTCACCAGGCTAACCAGCTGATAACGCCGAAGAAACTTCCTGTCGTAATATAAACCAGCGGAGATCTTCAATCGCATGAACTCCTCCGAGCCTGAAAGGCGCCGGAAAAAATCCCACCATTCTCTACACGTCTCGTAAGATTTCGACGGCATTTTATCTGGTCGAATCCAACCCATGAACAGGTAATGCTTAAACTTTTCAAAATCAAAGTATTCATGCGCTCGCTCCATTTCGCTCACCTCATGCCAGATACGCGAGAACAAGTCGGGGCACACTATTGCTATGTCTACATCCGATTGATCAGAAAACGGCTTGAAGTACTGCCCCGGCTTTGGGCTGAAACCAAGCTTTGCTGAACCAACGATATAGACAAGCTCGACATCCGCTCCGAAATGCTCGGCTACCGCACCCCTCAACCGGCGTTCGAAATCTCTTCCTACGATGGAGCAGTCATGCTTGAGAATGTGGTCCGAGAGTGCCCGCTCGACACCATGCGAAAGAACGCATTCCTTAAAGGCTATGATCCGCGCTTTGATTTCATCGGTTACTTCCCTGACCGCCATTGCTTTATCCCGCCCTATTCGCGCTCGCTTGGCAAATGGCTTCCCGCATCTCCTTCAAATCATCGGGAGCTTCAATCCGTTCTCTACCGCGCAAGCAACCGCAGCGTCATACCCCGCATCTGCATGCCGCATGACGCCAGTGCCAGGATCATTCCACAACACCCGCGCAATCCGCTTATCCGCCGCCTCACTCCCGTCACACACGATCACCACCCCCGAGTGCTGGCTGTAACCCATTCCCACGCCGCCGCCGTGATGTAGCGAAACCCAGGTCGCGCCACCCGCCGTATTGAGCATGGCATTGAGTAACGGCCAATCGGACACCGCATCGCTCCCGTCCTTCATGGCCTCGGTCTCGCGGTTCGGGCTCGCGACAGAGCCGGAATCGAGATGATCCCTCCCGATAACAACAGGCGCCTTCAACTCCCCCTTCCGCACCATCTCATTGAACGCCAACCCCAGCTTGTGCCGCTGCCCCAGTCCCACCCAGCAAATCCGCGCCGGCAACCCCTGGAAGCTGATCCGCTGTTCGGCCATGTCCAGCCAGTTGTGCAGGTGCTTGTCGTCGGGGATCAGTTCCTTGACCTTCTGGTCGGTCTTGTAGATGTCCTCCGGATCACCCGATAGCGCAACCCAGCGGAACGGGCCGATGCCGCGGCAGAACAGGGGGCGCACGAACGCCGGCACGAAGCCAGGGAAGGCAAAGGCGTTCTCGCAGCCTTCGTCCTTGGCCATCTGGCGGATGTTGTTGCCGTAGTCGAAGGTGGGAATGCCCTGCGCGTGGAAGGCGAGCATGGCTTCCACGTGCTGCTTCATCGAGCGCTTGGCGGCGTCGCGGGTGCCGTTGGGGTCGCTCTTGCGGCGCTCGAACCACTCTTCCACCGTCCAGCCGAGCGGCAGGTAGCCGTTGACCGGGTCGTGCGCGCTGGTCTGGTCGGTGACCGCATCCGGCCGCACGCCGCGGCGCACCAGCTCGGGCAGCACCTCGGCGGCGTTGCCCAGCAGCGCGATGGATTTGGCTTCGCCGGCTTTCGTGTACTTCTCGATGCGCGCCAGCGCGTCGTCCAGGTCGGTGGCCTGCTCGTCGACGTAGCGGGTCTTCAGGCGGAAGTCGATGCGGCTCTGCTGGCATTCGATGGTGAGCGAGCAGGCGCCGGCCAGGCTCGCGGCCAGCGGCTGCGCGCCGCCCATGCCGCCGAGGCCCGCGGTGAGGATCCACTTGCCCTTGAGGCTGCCGTTGTAGTGCTGGCGGCCCATCTCCACGAAGGTCTCGTAGGTGCCCTGCACGATGCCCTGCGAGCCGATGTAGATCCAGCTTCCGGCCGTCATCTGGCCGTACATCATCAGGCCCTTCTTATCGAGCTCGTTGAAGTGCTCCCAGTTGGCCCAGGCCGGCACCAGGTTGGAATTGGCGATGAGCACGCGCGGGGCGTCCGGGTGGGTCGGGAACACGCCGACCGGCTTGCCGGACTGCACCAGCAGGGTTTCGTCGTCGTTGAGCTCGCGCAGGCTGCGCAGGATGGCGTCGAAGCATTCCCAGTTGCGCGCGGCGCGGCCGATGCCGCCGTAGACCACCAGCTCCGCCGGGTTCTCCGCCACCTCGGGATCGAGGTTGTTCTGGATCATCCGGTACGGCGCCTCGGTGAGCCAGCTCTTGCAGGACAACTCGGTGCCGCGCGGGGCGCGGATGGTGCGGGTGGTGTCGATGCGGGTGGGGGCGTTCATGGCCGGCTCCTTGAGGCAGATGGTCGAGTATAGCCAGCGGGCCCGCGGGTGCTTTCGCGGGATGACGGGCGGCACGGGGCGGCGGGCGGACGCGGCGCTAGACTCGCGCGGCAAGCTGTCGATCGGTTCCTGTCCGGGAGATGCCGCATGTCGCTTCGATCCGCTTTGCCTTGCCTGATGCTGGCCGTGCTGGCTCCGACCGCGATGGGCGCCGACGCGCCGGCGATCGATACCGCCCTCGCCCACCGCTACCTCGACGAAGCCGCGCAGTTGTGCCGTGCCGATGGCGGCCACTTGTGGGGCAAGTCGCTTTGCGGTCCCACCCTGCTGGTGGACCCGGTCACGCGCCGGGTGGTCGCCAACCAGGCGGATGCCGAGGGACACCTGCGCGCCGAAGGCGGCGTGTACGTGGGCCAGTTGCCGCCCGACCAGGCGATCGCCAACACCGCGGTGGATTGGGCCGGCGTGCACTGGACCGAGATGCTGTGGCCGTTGAAGGAGGATGCAGCGCAGCGTCACACGATCATGGCGCACGAAGCTTTCCACCGGATCCAGGACAGCCTGGGGCTGCCGTTGAACGGTCGCGACGCGCCGCACATGGATACGCTGGAAGGCCGCTACACGGTGCAACTGGAGTGGCGCGCGCTGGATGCGGCGCTGGCGGCGAAGACCGATGCCGAGCGTCGCGCACGCGCCGCCGATGCGCTGGCCTTCCGCGCGGCGCGCTACCAGAAGTTCCCCGGGGCCGAGCAGGCCGAGACCGCGCTGGAGCGCAACGAGGGACTGGCCGAGTACACCGGGGTGATGGTCGGCAATCGCACGCCGGCCGGGCAGGTGGCGATGGCGCGCTGGGATCTCACCTGGCATCCGAAGAACGACACGACCTTCGCGCGCTCGTTCGCGTACCCGAGCGGGCCGGCGTACGGAATCCTGCTCGATCGCTACCGGCCCGGCTGGCGCAAGGCGATCGTCAAGGGTGGATCGCCCGCGGGGATGCTGGCCGAGGCGTTGCACGTGGACATGGCGCGCAGGCCGGACGTGGAGAAGCTGGCCGCCCGCTACGACGGCCCTGCCCTGCTTGCCAGCGAGCAGGCGCGTGCCGAGTCCCGGGCGAAGCAGGCAGCGAAGTACAAGGCGCAACTGATGACCGGGCCGGTGCTGAAGCTGCCACTCGAGCACATGAAGGTGCAGTTCAACCCGAGCAACCTGATGCCGCTGGGCGATGCGGGGACGGTCTATCCGACCATGCAGGTGATCGACGACTGGGGTTCGATCAGCGTCGATGGCGGTGCGTTGATGGCGCCGGACTGGAAGCTGCTGACGGTGGCGGCGCCCGAAGGCGATGCGGCGGGCGGCACGCTGCGTGGCCAGGGCTGGACGATGAAGCTCGCACCGGGATGGCAAGTGGTGCCGGGTGGACGCAAGGGTGACCGCACGATCGCCCATGGCGACACCGCGAGCCGGTAGCGGCTCGACCGCCTGCTCCCTAGCGCCGCCTTTCCCGAGCGCTGACGCGCGCGGGACCTCGTTGCACTGCAGCTGAGCTTCAGCCGCGTCCGGCGCGGCTCGCAGAACTTTTTCCGAGACGCACGGGCGCAGAGCGCCCTCTGCCGCCCGCCTGCCTGCCAAGCGGGCGGTGCGTGCGTGGGCATTCCGCTCCGTTCGCCCCCATCCGCCTGTCGGCACCTTCCCCCGCGGCGCGGGGGAAGGCTCGGAAGTGGGCGACGTGGCGATGGCTGCCCGCTTGCGGGCGCGGCGTTTCGGGCAATAGCTGTCGAGGACAGCGAACTCAACATGAACGTACGCAAAACGATCACAAAAATTGAAGCAATATTCCGCGCCGCCAGAACACCCGTGGCGATCGAGCCCAACAGGGAGCCCGCGTTTCAGCGGGGTCGGACCAGACCGCAACGAGCCGAATCAGGGGGACTTCCGTCAGGAGCATCACCCATGAAAAACCATAAGCTTGCCGGCTCCCTCTGTGCCCTGCTGCTCACGGCCCTGGGCGCGTCGACCGCTGTCGCACAGACCTCCACCGCCCCGATCCTCGTCACCCGGACGATCTTCCGGTTCGACTTCACCTACGGGTCCCAGCTGTACCGGGTGCCGCCGTCCGGGCAGAACCTGACGACGCTGGTTCCCGTGAGATACGGCTACGACATCCTCAGCAGCAGCTGGTCGCCCGGCGGCGGCTCGGTCGTGTACGAGCTGGGTCGGCAGGGAAGCAACCGGGGCCTGTATGCCGAGACGCAGCTCTACGTCGTCGACCGGCAGGGCGGCGCGGCGCGCCAGATCACCACGGACGACAGCGATCATCTGGATCCCCTGTGGGGACCCAACGGCCTCATCGCCTACGTCACCACCAGCGGCCACGGCCAGTGCCTTGCGACGGTCCGCGCCGATGGCACCAACCGGCACATCGTGTTCTGCCCGCATGGCGAGTCGGGCGAGTCCTGGAGCATTGCTGTCACGCTGTCGCAGTGGACGCCCAGCGGCAACGGCATCCTGCTGGTCGCCAGCGCCCCCGAAGGCGGGCTCGAGCCGGAAAAAAATTACACCGACGCCTATCGGGTCAACGTGTCCACCGGATCGGCCGTCAAGCTCACCGCGCAGGTATTCGATGACAGCGAAGGCGACCTGGTGATTTCCCCCGATCGCAAGCACGGCGTGTTCGCGGGGGGCCAGATGTACCTGATCGACTTCAACACCAACCTGCTCACGCCGCTCTCGATCACCGGCAACGATCCGGTTTACTCGCCGGATGGCTCAAAGATCGCCTTCCTGCACTCGGACACCGTGGGGGGAAACCCGCGCATCTACATCATGCGTGCCGATGGGAGCAACGTTCACCTGGCGCCTGCGCAGACGACGAACCCGGATGTCTACATGCCGTCCATCTCCGGCTGGTCGTCGGACGGCACGCAGCTGTTGTTCAACCAGGTCGGGAACAACCAGTGGGTGCGCAGGATCGACCTGCGCAACAAGACCTCCAGGAACGTCACCAACGGCGTCGCGGGCAAGCACGCCTGGTTCCTTCCGTAAGTCGCTCGCGCGGGGCGGCCACGGCGCCGCCCCGTCGCGTGTCGGGCGGGGCAAGCGGCGTCGCTACGTCCTTCCTGCCGCGCACGGGGCTGTGCGCGACCGTGGCTTCACCGGACCGGTCGCGCACCAAGCGTTTCCTGCCGGGGGCGGGCTTCTGTAGGAGCGCACCCTGTGCGCGACCGGGATGCATGGCGGTCGCGCACAGGGTGCGCTCCTACAGGGGCCGGTTGAGGCCCGGAGCTACTCGCCGTGGATGCCGCCGCGGGTGAGTGCGGTGGGATCGAGGAGCTGCTTGAGTTCCTCCTTCGACAGGCCGGTAGTTTCCAGCGCCACGTCCATGATCGGGCGCTTTTCCTTGTAGGCCTGCTTGGCGGTGGCGGCGCCCTTCTCGTAGCCGATCACCGGATTGAGCGCGGTGACCAGGATCGGGTTCATCGCCAGCGCCTGGTTGACGCGCTCGCGGTTGACCTTGAAGCCGGCGATGGCCTTGTCGGCGAGCAGGCGGCTGACGTTGCCCAGGATGTCGATCGACTGCAGCAGGTTGTAGGCGATCATCGGCAGCATCACGTTGAGCTGGAAGTTGCCGGACTGGCCGCCGAGGGTGATCGCCGCATCGTTGCCGATCACCTGCGCCGCGACCATCGCGGTGGCTTCCGGGATCACCGGGTTGACCTTGCCGGGCATGATCGAGGAGCCCGGCTGCAGCGCGGGCAGCTCGATTTCGCCCAGGCCTGCCAGCGGGCCGGAATTCATCCAGCGCAGGTCGTTGGCGATCTTCATCAGCGCCACGGCCAGGGTCTTGAGCGCGCCAGAGAGTTCGACCGCGGCGTCCTGCGAGGCCATGCCCTCGAAGAAGTTTTCCGCCGATTCGAAGCGCACGCCGGTGAGCGTCTTCAGTTCGCGCGCCACCGCCGGGCCGAACTTCGGATCGGCGTTGATGCCGGTGCCCACCGCGGTCCCGCCCTGCGGCAGTCGGCGCATGCGCTTGAGCGCATCCTCGATGCGCTCGATGGCCGCACCGATCTGCGCGGACCAGCCGGAGAGCTCCTGGCCGAAGGTCACCGGCATCGCGTCCATCAGGTGGGTGCGCCCGGTCTTGGGTACGTTCTTCAGCTCGCGGGCGCGCTTGTCGATGGTTTTCTTCAGGTGCCTGAGCGCGGGCAGCAGGCGCTCGCTGGTGGCCAGCGTGGCGCTGACGTGGATCGCCGTGGGGATCACGTCGTTGGAGCTCTGGCCGTAATTGACGTGGTCGTTGGGGTGCACCTTCGCGCCGCCCTGCGCGGCGAGGTGGGCGATCACCTCGTTGGCATTCATGTTGGTGCTGGTGCCGGAGCCGGTCTGGAATATGTCGATCGGAAACTGCGTGTCGTAGCGCCCTTCCGCCACCGCCAGCGCGGCCTTGCGGATGGCGGCCGCCTGCCCTTTCTTCAGATGACCCAGCGCCAGGTTGGCGGACGCCGCGGCGGCCTTGATCAGGCCCAGTGCGCGGATGAAGTCGCGCGGCAGGGCCAGGCCGGAGATCGGGAAGTTGTGGATCGCGCGCTGGGTCTGCGCGCCGTAGAGCGCGTCGGCAGGGACCTTGAGCTCGCCCATGCTGTCGTGTTCGGTGCGGAAGTCGGCCATGGTCAGCTCCTTTGGAGATCGGAGGACTATAGGTTGGGTCGCGTTGGCCCGGGGACAACAGCCATGAGTGAACACCGGGCCCTGCAGGAGCGCCCTTGGGCGCGACCGCCATCCGGGTCGCGCCCAAGGGCGCTCCTACAGACGCGGGAGGGAAGACCGCAGGCGCCTACCGGGAGCGGGATGTAAAATGCCCCGTTTCCCCTTGCCGGAACCTGCCGATGTCCACCCACGCCCTTACCGCCCTGTCGCCGCTGGATGGCCGTTACGCCGGCAAGGTCGAGCCGCTGCGCCCGATCTTCAGCGAATTCGGCCTGATGCATCGGCGCGTGCAGGTGGAGATCGAATGGCTGCTGGCGCTGGCCGCCGAAGGCGCCATCGTCGAGCTGCCGCCCTTCTCCGGCGCCCAGGTCGACCAGCTGCGCGCGATCGCCAATGACTTCAGCGTGGCGGACGGCGAGCGCGTCAAGGCGATCGAGGCGACGACCAACCACGACGTCAAGGCGATCGAGTACTTCATCAAGGAGCGCATCGGCGCGGACCCGGCGCTGGCGCAGGCGAAGGAGTTCGTGCATTTCGCCTGCACCAGCGAGGACATCAACAACCTGTCCTACGCGCTGATGCTGCGCGATGCGCGCGAGGGCGTGCTGCTGCCGATGTTCGACCGCCTCATCGCCCGCCTGCGCGAGCTGGCGCACGCCAACGCCGGCATGCCGATGCTCTCGCGCACGCACGGGCAGACCGCCTCGCCCAGCACGCTGGGCAAGGAACTGGCGAACGTGGTGGCGCGCCTGCAGCGCCAGCGCGCGCAGCTGGCCGGCGTCGAGATTCCCGGCAAGATCAACGGCGCGGTGGGCAACTACAACGCCCATGCGATCACCTATCCGGAGCTGGACTGGCGCGCGTTCTCGCGGCGCTTCGTGGAAAGTCTGGGGCTCGATTACAACGCCTACACCACGCAGATCGAGCCGCATGACGGCGTGGCCGAGTACTGCGACGCGGTGCGCCGCGCGAACATCATCCTGATCGACCTGGCGCGCGACATCTGGGGCTACATTTCACTGGGCTACTTCAAGCAGGCGCTGAAGGCGGGCGAGGTCGGCTCCTCGACGATGCCGCACAAGGTCAACCCGATCGACTTCGAGAACGCCGAGGGCAACTTCGGACTGGCCAATGCCTTGCTGGGGCATTTTGCCGAGAAGCTGCCGATCAGCCGGTGGCAGCGCGATCTCACCGATTCGACCGTGTTGCGCGCGTTGGGCACGGCGTTCGGGCACACGCTGGTGGCGCTGGAGTCGCTGCAGAAGGGCCTGGGCAAGCTGACGGTGAATGCGGACCGGCTTGCTGCCGATCTGGATGCGAGCTGGGAAGTGCTGGCCGAGGCGGTGCAGACCGTGATGCGGCGCTACGGGTTGCCGGAGCCGTACGAGCAGTTGAAGGCGCTGACGCGTGGGCAAGGCATCACGCGGGAGTCGATGCGGACGTTCATCGAGGGGCTGGCGTTGCCTGCCGAGGCGAAGCAGCGGTTGCTGGAGCTGACGCCGGGTGGGTATGTGGGGCTGGCCGAGGGGCTGGCGCGCGAGGTCTGATCTGCGCGGGGCGGGCCCTTCGACTTCGCTTCGCTACGCTCAGGGCGAACGGTTTTTCTTTACCGCGGCTCGTATGGAAGCCATTCGCCTTGGCGGCGCCGTTCGCGCTGATTGACGCCATTCGCCCTGGTTAGAGCTTTCGCCCTGGTCAGAGCCTTCGCCCTGGTTAAAAGCCGTTCGCCCTGAGCGTAGGCCCGCAGGGCCGAAGTCGAAGGGGTGCATGTGGCCCCATGCTCCGCCCGAACCCTCTCCCGCCCTGCGGACTCCCTCTCCCGAGGGGAGAGGGATGAAAAAAGCCCCTCTCCCGCGGGGAGAGGGAGGGAGAGAAGCCGCTCTCTCGCGCGGAGAGGGTGGGAGAAAAGCCCCTCTCCCGCCGGGAGAGGGGTTGGGGTGAGGGTTCGGGCCTTGCCATCGGCCTGCAAGGCTCGCCGCCAACCTCCCTCGTAGCGAAGCCGAGAGGCGCGCCCCCGACCCGCGTTCCTCACGCCGCCGCCGTCGCCCGCCGCGCCAGCCCTTCGGCATCCATCACTTCCTGCACTGCCGGGCGCTCGAGCATGCGGTGCTGGAACGCCTGCAGCGCCGGGAAGTCGGACAGATCCAGGTCCACGTGCCGCGCCCAGTTGGTCACCGTGAACAGGTAGGCGTCGGCCGCGGTGAACTGCTCGCCCAGCAGCCACGGATGCGTCGCCAGCGTGCTTTCCAGCAGTGCATAGCGCTTGCGCAGGTACTCCTTGCGCTCCTGCCGCGTCGCCTCGGGCGTGTCCGGCTTGAACAGCGGGCTGTAGGACTTGTGGATCTCGGAGTTGATGTAGCCGAGCACTTCCTGCAGGCGGTAGCGCGCCAGGGTGCCGTTGGCCGGCGCCAGGCCCGAGGCCGGCTTGAGGTCGGCCAGGTACTGCACGATCGCCGGGCCCTCGGTCAACAGCTGGCCATCGTCCAGCTCCAACGCAGGCACGTAGCCCTTCGGGTTGATCGCCAGGAAATCGGCACCGTCCTCGGTGCGCTTGGTCTTGCCGTCGACCTTCACCAGCTGAAGGTCGATGCCGGCCTCGCGCGCGACGATGTGCGGGGAAAGCGAGCAGGCGCCGGGCATGTAGTAGAGCTTCATGAGTGACTCTCCTTCGTGGGGGTTTGGACGTCCTTGGACGTGGCGCGCATCCTAGCCTTTGAAGGTTACTGATGGATACCACCTAACCTTGGATTAGTGCCAGAATGTGGTATCTCCACGGTTACCGAGGACGCGCCTGCATGGGCCTGCCCGTACGCAAGAGCAAGGTCACCGCGCCGCCGCCGGCGTGCCCGCTCACCGAAAGCCTGGCGCTGCTGCGCGGCGCGTGGGCGCCGAACGTGATCTGGTACCTCAGTGCCGAGCCGCGGCGCTTCGGCGAGTTGCGCCACGACATCCCGCGCATCTCCGCGCGCGTGCTCAGTGCGCGTCTGCGCGAACTGGAATCGCGTGGGCTGGTGACGCGGCGGGTGCTCGATACGTCGCCGCCCTCGGCCGAGTACGCGCTCACGCCGCTGGGCCGCGAGCTGCTGCCGGCGATCGAAGCGCTGGCGCATGTGGGGCGCAAGTTGATCGATCAGTGGGAGCTGGGTCGACAGGCGCCGCGGGCCGCGAGGGTGCGGCGGGTAGCCTAGATGGGGGGCGCGCGCTCCGGCCTCCCCCATCCGCCCTTCGGGCACCTTCCCCCGTGCAACGGGTGAAGGCTCACTTGCTGCATTACGGTTCGTGATGCTTCCCGCCTTCGATGGGAAAAGACCCGCTTTGGGGGATCGCCGAATTGGCTCGTGATCCCTCGCCGTTCGAGCGGATCCCGCTCGTGATCTCCCTTCGAGCCTTGTCCCGATCGTGATCCTTCCCCGTCCAAGCCGGTCCCGCTCGTGATCGAGCCGGGTCCCGCTCGTGATCCGTCCCTATCCGAGCCGGGTCCCGCTAGTGATCCTTCCCATCCGAGCGAATCCCGCTCGTGATCCTTCCCCCGTCCCACGGGGGAAGGTGCCCGACAGGGCGGATGGGGGAAGCCTTGCCTCGAGCACTCAGACGGCGGCGGCCCTCTGTCCCAACGACGAACTGGGCTGCTCCACCTCATCCGAACCTTCGTTGACGCCCTCGAACAGGAACGTCGAGAGATACCGCTCGCCGGTGTCCGGCAGCATCGCCAGCAGCACCGAGCTTTCCGGCGCGTCCTTGGCCGCCTGCAGTGCCGCTGCCAGCGTCGCGCCGGAGGAAAGGCCGACGAAGATGCCTTCCTGTTCGGCCAGCCTGCGCGAGGTGTCCCGCGCGACGGTGTCGTCCACCGGCAGGATCTGGTCGACCACCTCGCGGTTGAGCACGCCCGGCACGAAATCCGGCGTCCACCCCTGGATCTTGTGCGGCTGCCACTCCTTGCCCGAGAGCATGGCCGCACCGGCCGGTTCGCTGGCGATGATCTTCACCTCCGGACGGGCGACCTTGAGCACTTCGCCCACGCCGGTGAGCGTGCCGCCGGTGCCCCAACCGGTGACGAAATAGTCGAGCCGGCGGCCGGCGAAGTCGCGCAGGATCTCGGCCGCCGTCGTGCTGCGGTGATAAGCCGGGTTGGCCGGGTTCTCGAACTGGTTGGCGAGGAACCAGCCGTGCTTCTTCGCCAGTTCGGCCGCCTTCTCCACCATGCCGGTGCCGCGGGCCGCCGCGGGCGTGAGCACGACCTTGCCGCCGTAGGCGCGGATCAGCTTGCGCCGCTCGATCGAGAACGTTTCGGTCATCACCGCCACGAACGGGTAGCCACGCGCGGCGCATACCGCGGCCAGCGCCACGCCGGTGTTGCCGGAGGTCGCCTCGATCACGGTCTGGCCGGGCTTGAGCGTGCCGCGTTGCTCGGCGTCCAGGATGATCGCCAGCGCCAGGCGGTCCTTCACCGAGCCGGCGGGATTGAAGGCCTCGACCTTCACGTAGAGCTCGACGTGCTTCGGGGCAAGCCGGTGCAGCTTGACGATCGGCGTGTTGCCGATGGTGTCGAGGATGCTGTCGTAGATCATGGGTACTGACTCCTGGAAGGGTGCCGGCGAGCGCCGGCGAATGGGTCATGCCTGGTGGAGCGCGGCGAGCACGTCGTCCTGGCGTGCCGGTGGGCGAGCACGGGCCGCCCTGCCCGCCTCGCCGAAGTCGCGGATGCTGGCCCCCAGGGGAGGCGCACCGAACCACGCCAGCGAACCCGCCAGCGCGGCGACCTCGCCGAGTATCAGCAGCGCAGGTGAACGAACCGCATGGGCTTGGGCACGCTCGGCGAGCTGGGCCAGCGTGCCGGTCACGACGCGCTGTCCGGCGCGCGAGCCGTTTTCCACCAGGGCGAACGGGGTGGCCGGCGCGCGGCCGTGTTCGAGCAGTTTCGACTGCAGCGTGGCCAGCTCGGCGACGCCCATATAGACCGCCAGCGTCTGCTTCTCCTGCGCCAGCGCGGACCAGTCGAGCGTGTCGTGCGAGGCCTGGCAGTGTGCGGTGAGCAGGCGCACCGACTGCGCGTGCTCGCGGTGGGTCAACGGCACGCCGGCATAGGCGGCGCAGGCGAGCGCGGCGGTGATGCCGGGGACAACCTCGTAGGGGATGCCGTGGGCGCGCAGGAACTCCAGCTCCTCGCCACCGCGGCCGAACACGAACGGGTCGCCGCCCTTCAGCCGCACGACGCGGCGGCCGGCGCTGGCGTGCGCGCGCATCAGGTCGTGGATCTGCGCCTGCGTCGCGTGGTGGTTGCCCGCCTGCTTGCCAACCTCGATGCGCTCCGCGTCGCGGCGTGCCAGCGCCAATACCTCGGCGCTGACCAGGCGGTCGTGCAGGATCACGTCCGCCTCGTTGAGCGCGCGCAGGCCACGCAGGGTGAGCAGGCCCGGATCGCCGGGGCCGGCGCCGACCAGCACCACCGAGCCGGTGGAAGCTCCGGGCGGATCGGCCAGTGCACGCTCGGCGGCCAGGCGCGCTTCGGCCTCGCGCCCCTGGCGCAACAGGGTCGCCACCGGACCGGCGAACAGCGTCTCGTAGAAGCGCCGCCGCGCGGCCGGCTGCTTGAAGCGCAGGCGGATGCGCGGTCGCAACCGCGCCGCCAGCGTGGCCAGCGCACCCAGCGAGTGATCGAGCAGGGTTTCCAGCCGCTCGCGCAGCAGGCGCGCCAGCATGGGGGCCTGGCCACCGCTGGAAATCGCGATGGTCAGTGGCGCGCGGTCGATCACCGCCGGCACGTGGAAGCTGGACAGTTGCGCGTCGTCCACCACGTTGACGAACAGGCGCCGCAGCCCGGCCAGCTCGGCGATCAGGGCATTGGTCGCGCGGTCGGAGGTGGCCGCGACCACCAGCCAGACGCGGTCGAGCCAGGTTTCCCGGAAGGCTTCCGGACGATGGGCGACGGTGCCCTGCTCCACCCACTGGCGCAGCAACGGTGTCAGCGCGGGGGCGTTCACCGTCACCTGCGCACCGGCGTCCAGCAGCGCCGCCACCTTGCGCTCGGCCACGGCACCGCCGCCGACCACTAGGACGGCGCGACGCGAAAGATCGGCAAACAGCGGGTAGAGCTTCAAGGGAGCGGCCTGCAGGAGGAGTCCGGCCAAGCTAGGCCGGCGCTTTGGAGGCGACAAATGATTTGTGGCGGGCGGCATATGCCTTCACGGCATGTGGACCGGAGCGGCGGATACATTGCCTTGACACAATGATTCATTGGCCGTATAGACGTCCAAATATGTTGATCGAACGGCAGCCACCACGCAATCACCACGCCCCGCGCCCGCGAGCGTCCGGGCGATGTAGCCGTGATTCGTCCGCACCCATCCCTTCTGCCGAACGAACACGGATACCCTGCCATGACCCTCGTTCAACTCCGCTGCCTGGTCGCGATCGCCGACGCCGGGCTCAACATCACCCTGGCCGCCGAGCGCGTGCACGCCACGCAGCCCGGCCTCAGCAAACAGCTCAAGCAGCTTGAGGACGAACTTGGCTTCAAGCTCTTCGTGCGCAAGGGCAAGAGCCTGGATGCGGTCACCCACGCCGGCCGCCAGGTGCTCGAGCGCGCACGGGTGATCCTGGCCGAGGCGGCCAACATCCGCTCGATCGCCGCCAACCTGCGCAACGAGGCGCACGGCGAGCTGCGCATCGCGACCACGCATACCCAGGCGCGCTTTGCCCTGCCCGGTTCGATCGCCGCGCTCAACCTCGCCTATCCGCACGTGAGCGTGCACCTGCAGCCCGGCCAGGACGCTGACGTGCTGGCGCAACTTGAGGCCGGGCGCGTCGACCTGGCGGTGATCAGCACCGCTGGCGCGCCGCCCGCGTTGGGCGTTGCCCTGCCCGCCTACCGTTGGCATCGGGTGGTCGTGGCGCCAAGCGACCACGCCCTGGCGCGGCGTGCCTTACCGCCCACGCTGGCCGAGCTCGCCGCGGAGCCGCTGATCAGCTACGACTCCTCGCTGAAACCGGAGTCCTCGCTGCGGCGAGTGTTCGAGACGGCGGGGCTGGAACCGCAGATCGCGATGACCGCGGGCGATGCCGACCTCATCAAGACCTACGTGCGCGCCGGCATGGGCGTGGGCGTGCTCGGCGAGATGGCCATGCTGGCGACCGACGCGGACCTGCACGTGTTGCCGGCCGATCACCTGTTCCCGCAATGCACTACCTGGATCGTGCTGCGGCGGGAAGCGGTGGTGCGGGAGTTCGTGCTGGAGTTCATCCGGCAATTTGCGCCGCACCTGGATCGGCGGGACGTGGCGCGCGCGCTGGCCGGTGACGACGAGCCCGTCGAATGGCCAAAGGCGCCGCACTGGCGTGAGCGTGCCGTGGCGCTTCCGGACGCGGCTTGAAATTCGATTCGCCCGGCAGCTCCCTCTTCCCTCCGGGAGGGGAAGGTCGGGGTGAGGGGGCGGGGCTCGCGAAGATGGTGAATGAGGCGGGATCCGGGGCCTTTGCTCTTGGACGATCGGGACTGCACACGGATAGTTTCCCGCGAGCCCCGGCCCCTCACCCCAGTCCTCTCCCCGCAGGGGAGAGGGAGCTCGGGTTTACGGCGTCGTGGATGCCGCTCGCGCCAGCCGCAGTTCCAGAGACCGCCTGAGGCTCCTCCGAAGCGCACGCTCCTGCTCCCTCTCCCCTTCGGGGAGAGGGTTGGGGTGAGGGGCGGGGGCTCGCGAAGATGTTGAATGAGGCGGGATCCGGGCCTTGGGCTCTTGGACGATCCGGGACTGCACACGGATTGTTTCCCGCGAGCCCCGGCCCCTCACCCCAGCTCTCTCCCCGCAGGGGAGAGGGAGCTCGGGTTTACGGCGTCGTGGATGCCGCTCGCGCCAGCCGCAGTTCCAGAGACCGCCTGAGGCTCCTCCGAAGCGCACGCTCCTGCTCCCTCTCCGGCACGGAAAGCGCGCCTGTCTAAGGCGCGGCGGACGGATGCCGCTCGCGCAGGATCTTCACCACGTCGGGGAAAGAGAACCACTCGGGGATCTCGCTGCCTTCGCGCAGGCGCCGGCGCAGTTCGGTTCCGGAGATGTCGCGTACCTCGTCGGTGGGTTCGACCTCGGTTGCCGGGATATAGGTGTCGCGGTTGACCGCGTACACCATGGCCGGGAACGGCACGATCCGGATGCCCACTTCTTCCTGATGCCGTTCGAGCAGTTGCTGGGCTTCGTACGGGCCATAGAACGGCTTGCCGCTGGCGTCCTTGCCCGGACCGGCGTGGTCGCGCCCGACGATGAAGTGGCTGGCGCCGTAGTTCTTGCGGATCAGCGCATGCCACATCGCCTCGCGCGGACCGCCCATGCGCATGGCCAGCGGCAGTAGCGACAACTTCGCCTGTCCCTCGGGATAGTGGGAGAGCAATGCGCGATAGCAACGCACGCGGGTGGAGTAGTCGACGTCGTCAGGCTTGGTGCGCCCGACCGAAGGCTGGATCAGCAACCGGGCGCCGACCTGCTCGGCTGCCCGCAGGGTCAGTTCGCGGTGTGCCCGGTGCATCGGGTTGCGGGTCTGGAACGCGACGATACGGTGCCAGCCGTTGGCCGCGAACCAGGCCCGCAGTTCGCGCGGTGTGTCGCGAAGTTCGGCGAAGTCCATATGCGCGGGACGCTGCAGGCCCCGCACGCGACCGCCCAGGTAGACCGGGCCGGTGCGGTCGAGCAGTTCGGCCACGGCCGGATGCGTGCGGTCGCTGGTGCCGAACACGCGCAGCGCTTCGTGCAGGCGGTCGGGCCAGTAGATGTCCTCCACCTCGAGCACCGCCAGCGCCACGCCTTCGCCATCGCGCAGCACGACTTCGCTGCCGCGCCCGAGGTGGGCCGAGAAGGCCTCGTCCACGTCCAGGGTGATCGGCATCGGCCACAGCGTGCCGTCGGCCAGGCGCATGTCCTCGACCACGCCGTTGTAGTCGCTGCGGCCCAGGAAACCTTCCAGCGGAGAGAAAGCGCCCGAGAGCAGCAACTCCAGGTCGCACAGTTGTCGTGTGTCGAGTTGCAGCGACGGCAGGCTGCCGACGCGCGCGCCGAGCGCCGAAGCCTCCGCCGGCGGCAGGTACAGATCCTTGAGCACGCCGCCGTGCGGCGCGATCAAGCGGTCGGTGGCAGCCGTGTCGGCCGCGCGCGCAGTCACGTTCATGTGGCCCTCCTCCGGTCGCTGGGCGACTAGGCTAGTCCAAGGCTCAGAGGATGTTGTGCAGGCCGCATTCACGCTTGAGGCCGAAGAAGCGGGTGTCCTCCGGGTCCATGCCCGGCTCCCAGCGATGGCTGGTATGCACGTCGCCGATCGAGGTGTAGCCCTGTTCCCACAACGGGTGGTACGGCAGGCCGTGATGCTGGAGGTAGAGGCCGACGTCGCGGTCGGTCCAGTCGGCCAGCGGGTGGAATTTCCAGCGGCCGTTGCGGTGCTCGGCGAACGCCACGCCGGCGCGGGTGCTGGCCTGGGTGCGGCGCAGCCCCGCGAACCAGCCGGCGGCGCCCAGTTCGGCCAGCGCACGTTGCATCGGTTCGACCTTGCGCATCTGGTTGTAGCGATCGATGCCCGCCACGCCCTGCTCCCACAGGCGGCCATGGCGGGCTTCCATCCAGGCCGGACTGGTCGCGGCCCGGTAGACCTTGAGGTTGAGCCGGAGACGTTCGGTGAGTTCGTCGACGAAGCGGTAGGTTTCGGGAAACAGATACCCCGTGTCGATCAGCACCACCGGTATCCGCGGCCGCTGGCGCGTGACCAGGTGCAGCGAAACGGCCGCCTGCGCACCGAAGCTGGACGAAAGCACGTGCTCGCCCGGCACGTGTGCCAGTGCCCAGGCCACGCGCCCTTCCGCATCGAGCCCGGCCAGATAGGCGTTGATGTCGGCCAGCGCCCGCGGCTCGCCGACGGCCTGCCGCAACAGCGCTGCGCTCATGCGACCACCTCGGCCCAGATGCGCCGCGGGGGTGCCAGCACGCCGCCGCGCAGCAGGAAATCACCGAAGCCCTCCTCGGGCAGCCGCTCGGCCGCATAGCGCGCGAACAACGGGTCGAGCGCATCGAGGATCGCCGCTTCGTCGATGTTCTCGCGATAGACCCGGTTCAACCGCTGGCCGGCGACATCCGCGCCCAGGCGCAGGTCGTAGCGGCCGGGCGCGCGACCGACGAGTGCGATTTCTCCCAGGTAGGGCCGCGAGCAACCGTTCGGGCAGCCGGACAGGCGCAGCAGGATCGGCGCCTCGCGCAGGCCGTGGCGGGCCAGTTGCGCTTCGAGCTTGTCCAGGATCGTGGGCAGGTAACGCTCGCTTTCGGCCATCGCCAGGCCGCAGGTCGGCAGCGCCACGCAGGCGATGGCGTGGCGGCGGATCGCGCTGTGCCGGCGGTAGCCGTCCAGGCCATGCGCGGCGACGATCGCATCGATGCGTTCGCGCTCGGCCGCGTCGACATTGGCGACGATCACGTTCTGGTTGCAGGTCAGGCGGAAATCGCCGGTGTGTACGTTCGCCAATTCGCGCATGCCGGTCAGCAGACGGCGCTCATCGCGATCGACCAGCCGGCCCGATTCGATGTGCAGCGTCAGGTGCCAGCGCCCGTCCTGGCCCTGCAGCCAGCCGTAGCGGTCGCCGTTGTGCTCGAAACGGTACGGGCGTGCGGGCTGCAGGGTGAAGCCCAGGCGCTGTTCCAGTTCCGCCTTGAACGCCTCGGTGCCGCGGCGGTCCAGCGTGTACTTCAGTCGCGCGTGCTTGCGCTCGCCACGATCGCCCCAGTCGCGCTGGATGGCGATGACCTGCTCGGCCGCGTCGCGCAACTGCTGCGGCGTGACGAAACCGATGACCTCGGCCAGCCGTGGGTAGGTGGTCGGGTCGCCATGGGTCGCACCCATGCCGCCGCCGATGGCCAGGTTGAAACCGGCAAGATGGCCGTCCTCGGCGATCGCGATCAGCCCCAGGTCCTGCGCGAACACGTCGATGTCGTTGAGCGGCGGGATCGCCAGCCCGATCTTGAACTTGCGCGGCAGATAGGTGCGGCCGTAGAGCGGCTCGGGCTCCGGTTCGCCAACCAGCTTTTCCCCATCGAGCCAAAGCTCGTGGTAGGCGGTGGTTTTCGGTGCCAGTTCCTCGGACAGCCGCGCCGCCCAGGCGTAGGCCTCGGCGTGCGCGGCCGACTGCACCGGCAGCGGCGTGCTCACCACGTTGCGCAGTACGTCGCCGCAGGCCGCGATGGTGCTCGCCATCGCGTGGTTGATCGCGGCGATGGTGGGCTTGAGGTCGTGCTTGAGGATGCCGTGCCACTGGAAGGTCTGGCGCGTGGTGATGCGCAGGCCGCTGCTCGCGTACTCGCGGGCGAGCCGGTCGAACACCAGCCACTGCGCTGGCGTGACCACGCCACCGGGCAGGCGCGCGCGCAGCATGAAGCTGTAGAGAGGCTCGAGCTTCTGGCGGCGACGCTCGTCGCGCAGGTCGCGGTCGTCCTGCTGGTAGCTGCCGTGGAACTTCAGCAGCTTGGTGTCGGCCTCGGCGATCGCGCCGGTGACCGGATCGGCCAGGCCGTCGGCGATGGAGCCGCGCAACTGGCGGCTGTTGTCCTTGATGTGTTCGAGTTCGGAGAGCGCAGGCATGGTCAGTACACGTCGCGGGCGTAACGCCCCTGGGTGAGCAGATCGGCGAGCCACGCGCGGGCCGCGTCCGGGGAATGGCCGCCATGCGCGACGGCGATGTCCACGAGCGCCGCGTGGACGTCCTTCGCCATGTGGTTGGCATCGCCGCACACGTACAGGTGGGCGCCGCCCTCGAGCCAGGCGTAAAGCCCCCTGCCCTGCTCGCGCAGGCGGTCCTGCACGTAGACCTTGTGCGCGCCGTCGCGCGAGAACGCCAGGTCGAGGCGGTGCAGTGCGCCGGACTTCAACGCCTCCTGCCATTCGACCTGGTAGAGGAAGTCACGGGTGAAATGGCGATTGCCGAAGAACAGCCAGTTGCGTCCGCGCGCGCCGGTTTCGCGGCGGTCCTGCACGAAGGCGCGGAACGGCGCCACGCCGGTGCCCGGGCCGATCATGATGATGTCGCGACTGTCGTCGGCGGGCAGGCGGAAGCGGTCGTTGGCCTCGATGAACACCGGCACGGTGGCGTCCTCTTCGATGGACGACAGAAAGGCCGAGGCCGCGCCCACGTGCGCCGCGCCGAAAGCCTCGTAGTCGACCCGCGCGACAGTGAGATGAACCTCGTCCTCGCCTACCGCACGTGGGCTGGATGCGATCGAATACAGGCGCGGCGTGAGCGGACGCAAGGCAGCGACGAGATCGTCCGCGCGCCATGCCGCGCGATGGCGGCGCAGCAGGTCGATCGGCTGGTGGCTGGCCAGAAGGTCGGCAAAGGACGCGGCATGCTCCTTGCGCAAGACGCGCATCAGGTCCGCATGCCCACTGGCGGCCGCGTGCGCGGCGACAAAGGCGCGGGTGAGCCGGGTCAGTTCGCGCTCGCGCCCCAGCCAGTGTCCGAGCGGCAGTGTGCGGCCCTCGTGGGTGACCTCCCGGGCGCCATCCAGTCGCAGGGCCTGCAGCCACTGTTCGACCAGCGCGGGCGGGTTGGTCGGCCAGATGCCGATCGCGTCGCCGGGCGCATAGCGCAAGCCGGCGCCCTCCAGCGACAGCTCCAGGTGGTGCACGGCGCGTTCGCTGTCGCGCGAGACGATGCGCTGGTTGGCCAGCACGGTGGCGGCGAAGGGGTGTTCCCGCGAATGCGTGCTGCGGGTGGGCAGCGCATGCACGGTGGCGCCGTGTGTGGCTGATGGAGAGGACACCTTGCCCAGCGCCTCGCGCGCCTGCGCCAGCGCGTTGGCGGACCAGGGGACGGCGACCTGCTCGATGTCGACGTCCGCCTCGCCCAGCGGCGCGAAGCGGCTTGCGCCCAGCTCGGCCAGCCGCGCGTCGAGCTGACCGCCGATCGCGCAGAACTGCGGGTAACTCGAATCGCCCAGGCCGAGCACCGCGTAATGCAGCTGCGCGAGCCGGGGGGCGCGTTTGCCCAGGACGAACTCGACGAAGCCGCGGGCGTCATCCGGCGGCTCGCCCTCGCCCTGCGTGCTGATCACGATCAGCAGGTGCGTTTCCCTGGCCAGTTCGCGCGCAGGATAGGCATCGGCGCGCACCAGCCGCACCGGCAAGCCTGCGGCTTCGCCGCGCGCGGCCAACTGTTCCGCCAGCCGCTTTGCGTTGCCGGTCTGGCTGCCATAGAGGATGGTCAGCCGCGGCGCCCGGGCCGTTTCCGCGGGGGTCCCGGGGTGGGACGTGGCTTGCCGGGCGTGGCTGGCCCGCGCCGCGCTCCAGGCAGCGACCCAATACAATTGCTCCGGTGCCAGCCCATCGGCCAGCCTGGCGAGCAAGGCCGTCTTTTCCGCATCGAGAGTGACGGGCAAGGGCTCCGGTACAGCCAGGGCGTTCACGAAATCTTGTCCTTTTGGACGTCCAAATGTAGGGCCCGGACAATCTAGGGCGCGGTGGTCGCGCCAGGGAAAGGACAGCTCGGCATGTGGATATACCAGCCTCTTATTTCCGCGCGTGGGCAGCGCTTTCGATACTCCAGCCATCCCTCCGCCCGGGCGTATCGACGATGATTCCCGCCGAGTTCCTCACCTTCGCCGCCGTCGGTGCGCTCGCCCAGCTGGTCGATGGCGCGCTGGGCATGGCCTACGGCGTGGCGTCCGCGGCGATGCTGCTGGGCCTTGGCGTGCCGCCGGTCACCGCGACCGCGAGCGTGCACCAGGCCGAGGCGTTCACCTGCGGTGCGTCGGGCCTGAGCCACTGGCTCGCCGGCAACGTGCGCTGGCGGTTGTTCTGGATGCTGGCGATCCCCGGCGTGATCGGCGCGGTGATCGGCGCCGCGGTCGTGGTGCACGTGCCGGCCGACTGGATGCGGCTGGCGCTGACGCCCTACCTGCTGGGCATGGGCGTGTTCCTGCTGATGCGCGGGGCGCTGGGTCGCCCACCCGGTCCGGACGTGCCCCGCGGCACGCCGGTGCTCGGCCTGGGCGCGGGTTTTGCCGACGCGGTGGCCGGCGGCGGCTGGAGCGCGCTGACCGTCACCACGCTGGTCGCGCGCGGCGCCACGCCGCGGATGGTGATCGGCACGGTGCACCTGGCCAAGTGCGTGGTGAGCATCGCCGCCAGCGTGAGCTTCCTGCTGATGATCGGCCTCAGCCATGGCACCGCGGTGCTGGGGCTGATCGCCGGCGGCGTGGTGGCCGCGCCGGTGGGTGCGATCTTCGCGCGGCACATGCCGGCGCGGGTGGCCACGGTGCTGGCCGCGATCGCGGTGCTGGGACTGGGCGTCAACAACGTGGTCAGGGCGTTCGGCTAACCAGCCACCTTGCAGGAGCGTCCCTGTGCGTGACCGCCATGCACCCGGTCGCGCACAGGATGCGCGCCTGCAGGGCCCTCGCGCTCTTACAATGTCACGATGAACGATCATCCCATCGAAGTCCGCGGTTCGGCCAGGCAACCGCTGGGCATGTCGCCCGCGCAGTTCCTGCGCGACTACTGGCAGAAGCGTCCGCTGCTGATCCGCAACGCGTTCCCCGATTTCCAGCCGCCGCTGCAACCGGATGACCTGGGCGGCCTGGCCTGCGAGGAAGGCGCGCTGTCGCGACTGATCATCCATGACGAGGCGCGCGAGCGCTGGTCGGTGAAGACCGGCCCCCTGGACGAGGCCGACTTCGCCCGCACGCCCGGCGGCAACTGGACCCTGCTGGTGCAGGACGTGGACAAGTGGGACGCCGACGTAGCGCAGCTGCTTGAGCATTTCCGCTTCCTGCCGAGCTGGCGCATCGACGACGTGATGGTCTCCTACGCCGAGCCGGGTGGCGGTGTCGGCGCGCACGTGGACCAGTACGACGTGTTCCTGCTGCAGGGCCTGGGGCAACGCCACTGGGCGATCAGCACCGATCCGTCCGCGCCGATGGATTTCCGCCCCGACATCGAACTGAAGCAGCTGGTGCATTTCGAGCCCACCCACGAGTGGCTGCTCGAACCGGGCGACATGCTCTACCTGCCGCCAGGCGTGCCGCACGACGGCGTCGCCTTCGGCGGCCCGTGCATGACCTTCTCGGTCGGCATGCGCGCGCCGTCGCAGGCGGAACTCACCGGCGACCTGGCCGACTACCTCGCCGAGCGACTGGACGAATCGCAGCGTTATACCGATGCCGACCTGGCGCCCGCGCGTTCGGTCGGCGAGATCGACTCCGCCGCCCTCGAACGCCTGCGCCGCGCCCTGCCCTTCGCCGCTGCGCTGGACGAGGAAAGCCTGCGCGACTGGTTCGGCCGCTTCATCACCCGCTATCGCAACGCGCAAACGCCCGCGATGCCGGCCAAGGCAATGACCGTGGCCGCCTTGCGCAAGCGCCTGGAAGGCGGCGCGGCGTTGCTGCGCCACCCCTGGTCGCGCCTGGCCTGGAGCCGGGGGCGGCGCTCGGCCGTGCTGTTCGCCAATGGCCAGGCGTATGCCGCCCCGGCCGAGCTGGCCCGGCGCCTGTGCGCCGAACGGTCACTCTCCTTCGAGAGCGTGCCCGGCGACGAGGCCCTTGCCGTGTTGCTGGCGCTGGTGAACGACGGACACCTTGTTCCCCACAAGGGCCGCCGGTGACGGACGATCCCGCCGCCGACGAGGTACTGCCCGCCGGCAATGCGGCCGAACTGGCGTCCGCCCGGCTCACACTGCTGGCGTCGGCACGTCGCCAGGTGGATATCCGGGTACCACGCCTGGATGACGCGCTCTACGCCAGCGCCGAAGACATGGCAGAGCTGCGCCGCATTGCCACCGCCGGCCGTGGCGCGCAGATCCGCCTGCTGCTGGGCGATCCTGGCACGGCGCTGCGTGACGGCCACCGGCTGATTTTGCTGATGCAGCGGCTGCCCAGCGTGATCCAGGTGCGCATGCCGGTCGACGAGGTCGACCTTGGCAACCCATCGGCCTGCCTGCTCACCGACGCCGGCGGCTACCTGTTCCAGCCCGACGCCGAACGCCCGCAGGGCCGCGCGGCACGGATCGACCGCCCCGGCTGCGCGCCGTTGCGCCAGCAGTTCGACGAGATGTGGGAGCGGGCCGAGCGGGCTCGCATGCTGCAACCACTCGATCTGTAGGCGAGCGCAGGGGGGCTTCAGCCCACCTCTCGCCACGTCCGTAGAAAAAGCGGTGGGCTGAACCCGCCCTACAGGACCTTCCGGTTCTTGCGCCCGATCGCCACGATGATGACCGCGAAAGCAGCCAGGCGGATCAGGTAGGCGAAGCTGCGGTTCTCGACGTAGACGTTGGTCACCGCGATCAGCACCTGCGCCACGCCCAGCAGTCCGAACGCCAGCGAGAATGCGAGGAACAGCTTGTCGCCGGTGCGCCGCCAGAACCGCAGGAAGAACAGGCCGCCGACGGCGAAGCCGAACGTGACCGCGCCGGAGAGGAAATAGATCAGAAGCGTCATTCCCCTTCTCCGTTCCAGATGAAGCCGAACAGCAATGTGGCAACCGCCGCCAGCGACAACAACGAGCGCGGCACGGCCAGGTCGACCGAGCCCGGAAAGACGATCAGGTCCAGCACCAGCAACAGGTTCTGCAGCGCCAGCAACAGGAAGCACAGCGCGCTCCAGAACAGCAGCCCCGCGCGGGTGCGGTGAAAGCTGCGACCGAGCATCAACGCACACACCGTGCTTGCGAGAAAGCACAACAGGTAGACCGCCGGTGCGAAGTATTGGGACACGCGCTAATCCTTACGGAATCGGAAGGCGTCGGCGAACGCGACGAGGTTGTCGGACCGGGACCGCATGATCAGCCGCAACACGGCGTCGGGCGAACGCATGTACAAAGCCTGCGAGGCTTCGACAAGTTCGTGGAGGTCGTCGGAGGCTGGCCCGTAACGGACCAGGTCGTCGCTCTCGCGCACGATCAGCCCTGCGGCGTGGAGAGAATCCACCGCCTGACTCACGACCAGTTCGCTGGCTCGCAGCGCGTCGACCAGTTCCGGGGAAGACCAGCAGCGCGCGGGATCGCGCAGCAGCAGGAACAGCAGTTCCATCGACCAGATGGACCGGAATGTCGACCGCAGGAAACCGGCTACATCCTTCTCCAATGGCATTCCGAAGTTCGCCCCCTTGTCTGGCGGATCACGTGGGCCCCCTCTAAACCCCCAAAAGCCGATCCCGAACGGAGCGACCTGCTGCAGATAGCCGCCCGCATTCTATGGACTCTTCCCCGGGAAGCCAACCCGGCGCCATGCTATGGTTCGGCGGCGCCGAGGGGGGGGCGCCGGCGGGAGGCATCAGCCGGGACAACACGGTGCGGGCGGTGTCATGAGCACGCCTGCGGCGGTTGCGCCTGTCCGTAGCGTCGACCGGTTGAAGCATGGGTTCAGTGTGGGAAGCGCACTCTCATCGGCTTGCCCCTCGATGGCCGGATGGCAGCCACGTATCCATGACTCGACCCTGGACAGGACGAGCTGTCACCACAGGAGACTCATGTGAGCGCCCAAATTCGCCAGGAATCACTGGACCGCGCCCAGCTCATCGCCGCCCTGCGCAGCCTGCGCAGCGGTGACTTCAGCGTACGCCTGCCCGAAAGCGGCCCCGGGGCCGACCCCGAGGTGGCCCGACTGTTCAATGAGGTGGTCGGCTTCAACCGCCAGCTCACCGATGAACTGGAACGCCTGTCGATCGTGGTCGGCAAGGAAGGCCGCATCAACCAGCGTGGCCGCGTCAAGTCAGCCACTGGCGGTTGGGAAAGCGCCATCCGTTCGGTCAATGACCTGATCGAGGACATGGTGCAACCCACCGCCGAGGTGGCGCGCGTGATCGGCGCGGTGGCCAAGGGTGACCTCTCCCAGACGATGACCGTCGAGATCGACGGGCGCCCGCTGCGCGGCGAGTTCCTGCGCATCGGCAAGGTGGTGAACACGATGGTGGCGCAGCTGGCCTCGTTCGCCTCCGAGGTGACGCGCGTGGCGCGCGAGGTCGGCACCGAAGGCAAGCTCGGCGGCCAGGCGACGGTGAAAGGCGTCGCCGGCACCTGGAAGGACCTGACCGACAACGTCAATGCGATGGCCACCAACCTGACCGGCCAGGTGCGCAACATCGCCGAGGTGACCACCGCGGTGGCCTCGGGCGATCTTTCCAAGAAGATCACGGTGGAGGTCAAGGGCGAGATCCTGGAGCTCAAGAACACCATCAACGTGATGGTGGACCAGCTCAACTCGTTCGCCTCGGAAGTGACCCGCGTGGCACGCGAGGTGGGTACCGAAGGCAAGCTCGGCGGCCAGGCCCAGGTACCGGGCGTCGCCGGCACCTGGAAGGACCTCACCGACAACGTCAACCTGATGGCCGACAACCTCACCGGCCAGGTGCGCAACATCGCCGAGGTGACCACCGCGGTGGCCTCGGGCGATCTTTCCAAGAAGATCACGGTGGAGGTCAAGGGAGAGATCCTGGAGCTGAAGAACACCATCAACGTGATGGTGGACCAGCTCAACGCCTTCGCTTCGGAAGTGACGCGCGTGGCGCGCGAGGTCGGTACCGAAGGCAAGCTCGGCGGCCAGGCCCAGGTGCCCGGCGTCGCCGGCACCTGGAAGGACCTCACCGACAACGTGAACCTGATGGCCGACAACCTCACCGGCCAGGTGCGCAACATCGCCGAGGTGACCACCGCGGTGGCGCGCGGCGATCTTTCCAAGAAGATCACCGTGGAGGTCAAGGGCGAGATCCTGGAGCTGAAGAACACCATCAACGTGATGGTGGACCAGCTCAACGCGTTCGCTTCGGAAGTGACGCGCGTGGCGCGCGAAGTCGGTACCGAAGGCAAGCTCGGCGGCCAGGCGCTGGTGCCCGACGTGGCCGGCACCTGGGCCGACCTGACCGACAACGTGAACCTGATGGCCGACAACCTCACCGGCCAGGTGCGAAACATCGCCGAGGTGACCGTGGCGGTGGCGCGCGGCGATCTTTCCAAGAAGATCACCGTGGACGTCAAGGGCGAGATCCTCACTCTTAAGGACACCATCAACGTGATGGTGGACCAGTTGAACTCGTTCGCCTCGGAGGTGACCCGCGTCGCCCGCGAGGTGGGCTCCGAGGGCAAGCTCGGCGGCCAGGCGCAGGTGCCGGGCGTCGCCGGCACCTGGAAGGACCTGACCGACAACGTGAACCTGATGGCCGGCAACCTCACCGGCCAGGTGCGCAACATCGCCGAGGTGACCACCGCGGTGGCGCGTGGCGACCTTTCCAAGAAAATCACCGTGGAGGTCAAGGGCGAGATCCTGGAGCTGAAGAACACCATCAACGTGATGGTGGACCAGCTCAACTCATTCGCCTCGGAAGTGACCCGCGTGGCGCGCGAAGTGGGTACCGAGGGCAAGCTCGGCGGCCAGGCGCAGGTGCCGGGCGTGGGCGGCACCTGGAAGGACCTCACCGACAACGTGAACGCCATGGCGGCCAACCTCACCGGCCAGGTGCGCAACATCGCCGAGGTGACCACCGCGGTAGCCCTGGGCGACCTGTCCAAGAAGATCACCGTGGACGTCAAGGGCGAGATCCTGGAGCTGAAGAACACCATCAACACGATGGTGGATCAGCTCAACTCCTTCGCCTCGGAAGTGACCCGCGTGGCGCGCGAGGTGGGCACCGAAGGCAAGCTCGGCGGCCAGGCGCAGGTACGCGGTGTCGCCGGCACCTGGAAGGACCTCACCGACAACGTGAACCTGATGGCCGAGAACCTCACCGGCCAGGTGCGCAACATCGCCGACGTGACCACCGCCGTGGCGCGCGGCGACCTTTCCAAGAAGATCACCGTGGACGTCAAGGGCGAGATCCTGGCGCTCAAGGACACCATCAACGTGATGGTGGACCAGCTCAACTCCTTCGCCTCGGAAGTGACCCGCGTGGCGCGCGAGGTGGGTACCGAGGGCAAGCTCGGCGGCCAGGCGCAGGTGCCCGGCGTGGGCGGTACCTGGAAGGACCTCACCGACAACGTCAACCTGATGGCCACCAACCTGACCAACCAGGTGCGCGGCATCGCCGACGTGGTGACCGCGGTGGCGCAGGGCAACCTCAAGCGCAAGCTGTCGGTGGACGCCAAGGGCGAGATCGCCGCGCTGGCCGACACCATCAACGGCATGATCGAGACGCTCGCCACCTTCGCCGACCAGGTGACCAACATGGCGCGCGAAGTGGGCATCGAGGGCAAGCTCGGCGGCCAGGCGCGCGTGCCCGGCGCCGCCGGCCTGTGGCGCGACCTCACCGACAACGTCAACCAGCTCGCCGCCAACCTGACCAACCAGGTGCGCTCGATCGCCGACGTGGCGACCGCGGTGACCAAGGGCGACCTCTCGCGCTCGATCGCGGTGGCCGCCTCCGGCGAAATGGCCGCGCTGAAGGACAACATCAACGAGATGATCCGCAACCTCAAGGACCAGACCTTGAAGAACGCGGAACAGGACTGGCTCAAGACCAACCTCGCCCGCTTCTCGCGCATGCTGCAGGGCGTGCGCGACCTGGCGACGGTGTCCAACCTGATCATGTCCGAGCTCGCGCCACTGGTGAACGCGCAGTACGGCGTGTTCTACGTCGCTCGCCGCGAGGACAACGAGACCGTGCTGGACCTGGTCGCTAGCTACGGCGCCGAGAGCCGCGACCAGTTGAAGCCCACCTTCAAGCTGCGCGAAGGCCTGGTCGGCCAGTGCGCCGCCGACAAGCGGGCGATGCTGATGACCGACATCCCCGAGAACTTCATCCGCATCGGCTCGGGCCTGGGCCACGCGCCGCCGGCCAACGTGGCGATCCTGCCCGCGTTGTTCGAGGACGACGTCAAGGCGGTGATCGAGCTGGCCTCGTTCAACCGCTTCAACGAGACCCACCAGAACTTCCTCGACCAGCTGATGGAATCGGTCGGCATCGTGCTCAACACGATCGCCGCGACGATGCGTACCGAGGGTCTGCTCAAGCAGTCGCAGTTGCTCACCACCGAGCTGCAGGCGCGCCAGACCGAGCTCACCACCAAGCAGGAAGAGCTGCACGCCACCAACGAAGAGCTGCAGGAAAAGGCCCAGCTGCTGGAGAACGAAAAGAAGCAGGTGGAGGCGAAGAACTTCGAGATCGACATGGCCCGCCGCGCGGTGGAGGAGAAGGCCGAACAGCTGGCGCTCACCTCCAAGTACAAGTCCGAGTTCCTGGCCAACATGAGCCACGAGCTGCGCACGCCGCTCAACTCGCTCTTGATCCTCTCGCGCCTGCTGGCGGACAACCCGCAGGGCAACCTGAGCGAGAAGCAGACCGAGTTCGCTCGCACCATCCACTCGGCCGGCTCCGACCTGCTGAGCCTGATCAACGACATCCTGGACCTGTCCAAGATCGAATCGGGCACGGTCTCGATCGAGATCGGCGACATGCCGATGAGCGGGCTCAAGCAGCACATGGAGCGCACGTTCCGGCAGCTCGCCAGTGACAAGAACCTCGAGTTCAAGGTGGAGTTCGACCCGGCGTTGCCCGCCTCGATCCGCACCGACGAGAAGCGCCTGCAGCAGGTGGTGCTCAACCTGCTCTCCAACGCCTTCAAGTTCACCGGCGAAGGCAGCGTCACGCTGGCCGTACGCCCGGTGTCCGGCGGCTGGAGCACCAACCACCCGGTGCTGCGCTACGCCGAGCGGGCGATCGAGATCGCTGTGACCGACACCGGCATCGGCATCCCGAAGGACAAGCAGAAGCTCATCTTCGAGGCCTTCCAGCAGGCTGACGGCACCACCAGTCGCAAATACGGTGGTACCGGCCTGGGCCTGTCGATCAGCCGCGAGATCGCGCGCCTGATCGGCGGCGAGCTGCAGGTGCGCTCGACGCCGGGCGTCGGCTCGACATTCACGCTGTTCGTCCCGCTCGAAGCGGTGACGGCCGCCTCGCTGCCCGTGGGCAGCAGCACCGCCCGCTACGACAACAGCGGCGCGATGGTTCCGGGCACCCTGCCCGCGCCAATGGAAGTCACCGACGACCGCGACGCGCTGGGCAACTCGCCCTTCGTGCTCATCGTCGAGGACGACCCGACGTTTGCCTCGATCCTGCTCGACATCGCCCGCGAGGCCGGTCTCAAGGGCGTGGTTTCCACCGCGGGAGCCGGCACGCTGACCCTCGCGCGCAAGCTGCAGCCGCACGCGATCACGCTGGACCTGGGCTTGTCGGACATCGACGGCTTCGTGCTGCTGGACCTGCTCAAGCACGACCCGCAGACCATGCACATGCCGATCCAGGTGATTTCCGGTGCCGACAAGCTCGGCGCCGCGCTGAGCCTGGGCGCCTTCGGCGTGACCGAGAAGCCGGCCGCGCCCGAACAGCTGACCGAGATCTTCGATCGCCTCGCGGCCCATATCGGCCAGGCACCCGCTCCGCGACCGAGGCTGGAGGCCGCCAGCAGCACGGGGCCGATGCTTGAACTGGCTGGCGCGCGCATCCTCATCGTCGATGACGACATCCGCAACATCTACTCGCTGACCAGCGTGCTGGAAAGCCACGGCGTGGAGGTGATGCACGCCGAGGGCGGTCGTGAGGGCATCACGATCCTGGAACAGACGCCCGGGATCGACATCGCGTTGATCGACATCATGATGCCGGAGATGGACGGCTACGAAACGATGCAGCAGATCCGCGCGCAACCGGCGTTGGCCGACGTACCGCTGATTGCGGTGACCGCCAAGGCCATGAAGGGCGACCGCCAGAAATGCCTGGACGCGGGTGCATCGGATTACATTGCCAAGCCGGTGGACATCGAACTGCTGCTGGCGCTGCTCCGCGTGTGGCTCGCCCGCTCGCGCGAGCGGTCGCCTGCCGTCGCGCTGTAGCGCAGAGCCCAAGACGCCATGAACGCACCCGTTTCCCGCCAATCCCTGTCCGCGCCGCGGCGCAGCCATCCGGCCGAGCCGTCCGAGCGGGCGCGCATCCTCATCGTCGACGACGACGAGCGCAACCTGCTGGCGATCCGCACCGTGCTCGAGGACATCGCCGACGTGGTGCTCGCCCGTTCCGGCGAGGACGCGCTGCGGCAACTGCTCAAGGGCGAGTTCGCAGTGATCCTGCTGGACGTCTACATGCCGGGCATGGACGGCTACGAGACGGCGCAGATCATTCGTGCGCGCGAACAGACCAAGCGCATCCCGATCATCTTCCTCTCGGCGGTCAACAAGGAAACCGAACACCTGATCCGCGGCTACGCGATGGGCGCGGTCGACTACGTGTTCAAACCGGTCGAACCGGTGGTGCTGCGCTCCAAGGCGGCCGTATTCGTCGACCTGTACATGATGACCCGCGAGGTGCGCCGCAAGGCGAAACAGGAACAACAACTGCTCGATGCCAATCTGCGCGCCAACGCCGAGCGCCTGCGCGCCGAGCAGGAACTGCGCCTGGCCGAGCAGCGCCAGGCGGTGATCATCCACTCGCTGCCGCTGGTGCTCTACCTGGAAGACCAGGACGCCACGCCGCGCATGCCCAAGTTCGTCAGCGGCAACTTCACCGCGGTCACCGGGTTCACCTACGACGACGTGGTGGCCACGCCCACGCTTTGGCTGGACCGTTTGCACCCGGAGGACCGCGACCGCGTCGTCGACGCCCTGCGCGCGCGCCGCCAGGGCCGCTCCTATGCGGTCGAGTACCGCTGGCAATGTGCCGACGGCACCTACAAGCACTTCCTCGACCAGGCGGTGTTGCTGCGCGATGCCGAGGGTCGCCCGCTGGAGTACGCGGGCACCCTGCTCGACGTCACCGACCGCAAGAACCTCGAAACCCAGCTGCTGCACGTGCGCAAGATGGACGCGCTGGGCCAGCTGACCGGCGGCATCGCACACGATTTCAACAACCTGCTGGCGGCCGTGCTCGGCGGCCTGGGCCTGATCGAGCGGCGCGTCACTCTGGGTGACGACCAGCGCAAGGTGCTGGACATGACCCGCCACGCGGCCCAGCAGGGCGCCGAACTGGTCTCGCGGCTGCTCGCGTTCGCGCGCAAGCAGAAGCTCGAGCCGGCGCACATCGACATGGTCGACCTGACCGACGCGGTCACCCAGTTGCTGGGACATACGCTGGGTGGACTGGTCGCGCTGGAATGGGAGCTGCAGGAGGGCCTGTGGTCGCCCTATGCGGACGAAACCCAGCTCGAACTGGCGTTGATGAACCTGGCGATCAACGCGCGCGACGCCATGCCCGAGGGCGGCAAGATCTGCGTGGCCTGCCGCAACGTCAGCGTGGCGGGCGGTGACGATGCGGCTGCGGGCGACTACGTGGTGCTCGCGGTTTCCGATACCGGCTGCGGCATCGCGCCGGAGATGCTCGAGCGCGTGACCGAACCGTTCTTCACCACCAAGGCCGTCGGCAAGGGCACCGGCCTGGGCCTGTCCATGGTCTACGGCTTCGCCCAGCAATCGGGCGGCACCATGCGTATCGAGAGCCGCCTGGACCAGGGCACCACGGTCGAGCTGTGGCTGCCGCGCGCCCCGGAGGCGGCACGCCGGCCCGCGGTCGTCGCGACGGATGGCTCGTCCGCGACCAACCGTACCCGCCACATCCTGCTGGTCGACGACCACGAGGGGGTGCGGGCCACGACCGCCGCGATGCTCGAAGACCTGGGCCACCAGGTCACCACTGCCGCCGACGGCGAACACGTGAGCCAGTTGATCCAGGCCGACCACCTGCAGGCGATCGACTTCATCATCAGCGACTACGCCATGCCGCTGGTGTCCGGCTCGGAGGTGATCCGCAAGCTGCGCACAGTGAAGCCCGGACTGCCCGGTATCATCATCAGCGGCTACGCCGACAAGGCGGCGATTTCCGGAGCGCCCGAAGGGGTGATCGTGGTCTCCAAGCCGTTCACCCCCACCCAGTTGCAGGATGCGATCGCCGCCGCGGCGCACGCGCGTACCTGACCCGCCCGCGCGGATCGAACGGTTATTCCCCGCCCGCGGAGGGAGGTGCCCGAAGAGCGTATGCGGCAAGCGGATTGCGCGGCCACAGGGGCGTGCGGTCCGGGTAGGCCGAGGCTAGGCTTCCCCCATCCGCCTGTCGGCACCTTCCCCGTGAACGGGGGAAGGACTCGGTCGCAACCGTCCCGCACTCGTTGGCGCCCTCCGCCATGGCCAGGAGGACCAACGATCCTTCCCCACACCGCGGGGCAAGCGGATTGCCCGTCCACAGGGAGGCCTGGTCCGGGTAGGCCGAGGCCAGGCTTCCCCCATCAGCCTGTCGGCACCTTCCCTGTGAACGGGGGAAGGGCTCGGTCGCAACCGTCCCGCACTCGATGGCGCACTCCGCCATGGCCAGCCAACTGAACGAAGCCTGCACCCCAGGCTCGCGGCTGTTCCGTGCCCCTGCACGCCCACATCCACCGTGCCATGCCAATCCTTGCGGGCGTGACCTTGAAATCCGCGGCCGCACCGCGACCTCCAAAGGGTTGTCCGGCTTGCCGCGGCGCAGCAGGCCCGGCGTATAATCGTTAAGATTGCATACGGCCTTCGCCCTTCCCCAGTCGGACGGCCGCAAAAGCCTCCCTTCCCTGCCGGTGGTGACGTGAGCACGAACCTGATTCGCGAGTTTTCCGAGTCCTCCCAACTCGCTGGCGGCAACGCCGATTACGTCGAACAGCTTTACGAGTCCTGGCTCGCCGACCCCGCGTCGGTGACGGCCGACTGGGCCGGTTACTTCGAATTGTTCAAGGGGCGCAGCAGCGATACCCCGCATTCGGCCGCGATCGCCCGCATTGAGGCCGCCCAGAAGCAACGTCGCGTGGCCGGCGCTCCGGTCGACGACGCCCACGCCCGCAAGCAGGCCGGCGTGCTGCGCCTGCTGACCGCCTACCGCTCGCGCGGTCATCTGGCCGCGAACCTGGATCCGCTGGGCCTGGCCAACAAGATGGAGGCGCCGGACCTGGGGTTGGCCTTCCACGGGCTGTCCGACGCGGACCTCGACACCGAATTCGACTGCGGCACTTACGCCGGCGGCGGCCAGCGCATGAAGCTGCGCGAGCTGCTCGCGCGGCTGAAGAAAACCTACGCCGGCACGATCGGCGCGGAGTTCATGTACATCTCCGACCACGCACAACGCGCCTGGATCTACTCCCGGCTGGAACAGGCCAACGGCAGTGCCGGCCTGGACGCCAGCGGCAAGAAGCGCGTGCTGGCCGGTCTGACCGCCGCCGAAGGCCTTGAGCGTTACCTGCACACCAAGTACGTCGGCCAGAAGCGCTTCTCGCTCGAGGGCGGCGACAGCCTGATCCCGATGGTCGATGACGTGGTCAGCTCCGCCGGCGACAACGGCGTCAAGGACCTGGTCATCGGCATGGCCCATCGCGGCCGCCTGAACGTACTGGTCAACATCCTGGGCAAGCCGCCCAAGACGCTGTTCAACGAGTTCGAGGGCAAGTTCGAGCACCCGGACGACCCGGCGCACTCGGGCGACGTGAAGTACCACATGGGCTTCTCCGCCGACGTCAAGACGCCCAAGGGCAACGGCGTGCACGTAGCGCTGGCGTTCAATCCCTCGCACCTGGAAATCGTCAACCCGGTGGTCGCCGGCTCCGTGCATGCGCGGCAGATCCGCCGCCACGATGGCGAGCGCACCCAGTCGATGGCGGTGCTGATCCACGGCGACGCGGCCTTCGCCGGCCAGGGCGTCAACATGGAGCTGTTCCAGATGTCGCAGGCGCGCGGCTTCAAGATCGGCGGCAGCCTGCACATCGTGATCAACAACCAGGTGGGCTTCACCACGTCCAATCCGCAGGACGCCCGCTCGACGTTGTACTGCACCGACCTGGCCAAGATGGTCAACGCGCCGGTGCTGCACGTAAACGGGGACGATCCGGAAGCAGTGATCGAAGTCACCCGCCTGGCCTACGACTTCCGCAAGCAGTTCCGCAAGGACGTGGTCATCGACCTGGTCTGCTACCGCCGCCATGGCCACAACGAGGCGGACGAGCCGTCCGCCACGCAGCCGGTGATGTACCAGATCATCAAGAAGCGCCCGACCACGCGCGATCTGTACGCGCAGCAGCTGGTCAAGGAAGGCGTGCTGGCCGAGGGCGACGGGCAAAAGGAACTCGACGCTTACCGTGACCGTCTGGAAGCGGGCGGGTCGATGACCGCGCTCGACGCGAACCCCGAGCGCGACATCCACGTCGACTGGAGCCGCTTCGCCGGCGGCAAGCTGTCCACCCCGACCGACACCGGCGTGCCGAAGCAGAAGCTGCTGGAGCTGGCGAACCACCTTTTGGCCCTGCCGACCGACCTCACGCTGCAACCGCGCGTGGCCAAGATCTACGACGACCGCCGCAAGATGGCCTCAGGCGAGCACCCGGCCGACTGGGGTTTTGCGGAGAACCTGGCGTACGCCACGCTGATCGACCAGGACTACAACCTGCGCCTGGTCGGCCAGGACTCCGGCCGCGGCACCTTCTTCCACCGCCACGCGGTGCTGCACGACCAGAAGGACGGCCACACCTACATGCCGCTGGCCACCGTGCGCGCGGGCGCCGACGTCGAGATCATCGACTCGCTGCTGTCCGAGGAAGCGGTGATGGCGTTCGAGTACGGCCATGCCACCACCGATCCGCAGACGCTGGACATCTGGGAGGCCCAGTTCGGCGACTTCGCCAACGGCGCGCAGGTGGTGATCGACCAGTTCATCAGCTCCGGCGAGGCCAAGTGGAACCGCCTGTGCGGCCTGGCGCTGTTCCTGCCGCATGGCTACGAAGGCCAGGGCCCGGAGCATTCGTCCGCGCGTCTGGAGCGTTTCCTGCAGCTGTGCGCGATGGACAACATGCAGGTGTGCGTGCCGACCACCCCGGCGCAGGCCTTCCACATGATCCGCCGCCAGATGGTGCGCCCGGTGCGCAAGCCGCTGATCGTGATGACGCCCAAGTCGCTGCTGCGCCACAAGCTGGCGGTGTCCTCGCTGGACGAGTTGGCGAGCGGCGAGTTCCAGCTGGTTATCGGCGAACACCGCGACCTCGCACCCAAGAAGGTCAAGCGCGTGGTGCTGTGCTCGGGCAAGGTCTACTACGACCTGCTCGAGGACGCGGAGAAGCGCGGGCTGACCGACGTGGCGATCGTGCGCGTCGAGCAGCTCTATCCGTTCCCGCGCCCGCGCGTGGTCGATGAGCTGGCCAACTACCCGTCGGCCAGGGAAGTGGTGTGGTGCCAGGAAGAGCCGATGAACCAGGGCGCCTGGTTCCAGATCCGCCACCACCTGCAGGCCTGCGTGGGCGCCAAGCACAGCCTGTCCTACGCCGGTCGTGGCCGCTCGCCGGCCCCGGCCGCCGGCCACCTCAACACCCACATCGCCGAACAGACGGCGCTGGTCGAGCAGGCGCTGGTCGCGCCGGTCGGCGACGACCAGTCGGCAGAGTAAACTTCTCGGATCGTGCGGCCAGGATGGCCGCTTTGTGCCGCGCCAGGACCGGCGCCCACCTTTAAGGACCCGTCATGTCCATCGAAGTCAAAGTCCCCGTCCTGCCCGAGTCGGTTTCCGACGCCACCATCGCCAGCTGGCACAAGAAGGTCGGCGAGGCGGTCAAGCGCGACGAGAACCTGGTCGACCTTGAAACCGACAAGGTGGTACTGGAAGTGCCCTCCCCGGTCGACGGCGTGCTCAAGGAAATCAGGCACCAGGCCGGCGACACGGTGAACAGCCAGCAGGTCATCGCGGTTCTCGAGGAAGGCGCCGCCGCGCCGGCGCCCGCGCCCGTCGCGAAGGAAGAGCCCAAGGCTGCTGCCCCGGCTCCGGCCAAGGCCGAGGCGCCGAAGGCTGGCAAGGGCGTGGACGAGCTGTCCCCGGCCGGCCGCCGCGTCGCCACGGAGGAGCAGATCGACCCGTCCAAGGTCGCCGGCACCGGCCGCGACGGCCGCGTGACCAAGGAAGACCTGGTCAACTACGGCAAGGGAGGCGCTGCTCCGGCGCCGGCCGCCAAGCCCACGCCGGGTTCGCGTCCGGAAGAGCGCGTGCCGATGACCCGTATGCGCGCCAAGATCGCCGAGCGCCTGATGCAGTCGAAGAACTCGATCGCCATGCTCACCTCGTTCAACGAGGTGAACCTGGCCGAGGTCGTGAAGATGCGCAAGTCGCTGGGCGAACAGTTCCAGAAGACGCACGGCATCAAGCTCGGCTTCATGAGCTTCTTCGTCAAGGCGGTCGCCGAGGCGCTCAAGCGCCATCCGATCGTCAACGCCTCGGTCGACGGCAACGACATCATCTACCACGGCTACCAGGACATCTCCATCGCCGTGTCCACCGACAAGGGCCTGGTGACGCCGGTGCTGCGCGACGTGCAGGACATGAGCTTCGCCGACATCGAGAAGGGCATCGCCGAGTACGCGAAGAAGGCGCGCGACGGCAAGCTCTCGCTCGACGACCTGCAGGGCGGCACCTTCACCGTGACCAACGGCGGCACCTTCGGCTCGCTGCTCTCCACGCCGATCGTCAACCCGCCGCAGAGCGCGATCCTCGGGATGCACACGATCAAGGAGCGCGCGATCGTCGAGAACGGCCAGGTCATCGCCGCACCGATGATGTACATCGCCATCTCCTACGACCACCGCATCATCGACGGCAAGGACGCGGTGCTGTTCCTGGTCGACATCAAGGACCAGCTGGAGAATCCGCAGAGGATGCTTCTGGGCCTGTGAGGCCCAGAACCATCCGGGAATGGGGAATGGAGAATCGGGAATGGTCGAAAGCGCCGCCCGCTCCCGCTCTAACCATTCCCTATTCCCCATTCCCTATTCCCGCGTGAGCAAATGAAATGAGCGAACAATTCGACGTCATCGTCATCGGCGCCGGCCCGGCCGGCTATGTGGCAGCGATCCGCGCCGCGCAGCTGGGCCTGAAGACCGCCTGTGTTGACGACTTCACCGGCAAGGACGGCAAGCAGGCGCTCGGCGGCACCTGCCTCAACGTGGGCTGCATCCCGTCCAAGGCGTTGCTCGATTCCTCGCGCCAGTTCTGGAACATCTCGCACAACTTCCCCGTCCACGGCATCAGCGTGGAAGGCGCCAAGGTCGACCTGGGCACCTTCATCGGCCGCAAGGACAAGATCGTCAAGCAGTTCACCGGCGGCATCGGCCAGCTGTTCAAGGCCAACAAGGTCACCGCGTTCTACGGCAAGGGCAAGCTGCTCAAGGGCAACTCGGTCGAGATCACCGGCAAGGACGGCAGCAAGCAGACGATCAGCGCGACCAACGTGATCCTGGCTTCCGGCTCGGTGCCGATCGAGCTGCCGTTCGCGAAGTTCGACGGCAAGACCATCGTCGACAACGCCGGCGCGCTGGACTTTACCGAAGTGCCCAAGCGCCTGGGCGTGATCGGCGCCGGCGTGATCGGGCTGGAGCTCGGCAGCGTGTGGAAGCGCATGGGCGCCGAGGTCACCGTGCTCGAGGCCCTGCCCGACTTCCTGGGCGCCGCCGATGCGGACATCGCCAAGATCGCGCTGAAGGAATTCACCAAGCAGGGCCTGGCCATCAAGCTCGGCGCCAAGGTCTCCAAGGCCGAGGTGAAGAAGGACGGCGTGCACCTGACCTATGCCGACAAGGACGGCGAGCAGAAACTCGTGGTCGACAAGCTGCTGGTGGCCGTGGGCCGCCGCGCCTACACCGACGGCCTGCTGGCCGAAGACACCGGCGTCAAGCTGGACGAGCGCGGCCGCATCGTGGTCGACGAGCACAACCACACCGGCGTGGACGGCGTGTGGGCGATCGGCGACGCCGTGCGCGGCCCGATGCTGGCGCACAAGGGCTCCGAGGAAGGCGTGGCGGTGGCCGAGTGGATCGCCGGCAAGGCCGGCCACATCAACCTCGACACCGTGCCGTGGGTGATCTACACCGAGCCGGAGATCGCCTGGGCCGGCAAGACCGAAAAGCAGCTCAAGGACGAGGGCGTGCCGTACAGGGTCGGCACCTTCCCGTTCGCGGCCATCGGCCGTGCGGTGGCGATGAACGAGGCGATCGGCCAGGTGAAGATGCTCGCCCACGCCGACACCGACCGCATCCTGGGCGTGCACATGGTCGGCCCGGGCGTATCCGAGCTGATCGCCGAGTGCGTGGTCGCGATGGAGTTCAAGGGCTCCTCCGAGGACCTGGCGCGCATCGTCCACGCCCACCCGACCCTGTCCGAGGCCGTGCACGAGGCCGCGCTGTCGGTCGACAAGCGCGCCATCCACAAGGGCAACTGACCGCCCGCCGGACGGCCAGACGGCCCGCTCGTGGCGACATGGGCGGGCCGTTTCGTTTCGCCAGAGCCCCCGAAACTCTCGTAGGAGCCCACTTGTGGGCGATGTTCTGACGTTGACGCATCAGAGCAGAAGCATCGCCCGCAAGCGGGCTCCTGCGGACACCCAAGCAGACCGGATACCCATGCCCCAGCCCACCGCCCTCTGCGTCTATTGCGGCTCCAGCAGCGGCAGCCACCCCGATTACGTCGAACAGGCCCGCGCCTTCGGCACCGAGATGGCCCGGCGCGGCATCGCGCTCGTCTACGGCGGCGGCAAGGTCGGGTTGATGGGCACGGTCGCCGATGCGGTGCTGGAGGCAGGTGGCAAGGCGATCGGGGTGATCCCGCGCCAGCTGGTTGACCTGGAGGTCGCCCATCCGGGGCTGACCGAACTGGTGGTGGTCGAGACCATGCACCAGCGCAAGACGCGCATGTACGAGCTTTCCGACGCCTTCGCCGCCCTGCCCGGCGGCTTCGGCACCATGGACGAGATGTTCGAGATGCTGACCTGGGCGCAACTGGGCCTGCATCGCTATCCCTGTGGCTTCCTCGACGTACGCGGCTATTACACGCACTTGCGCGCGATGATGGATCACATGGTCGCCGAGCGCTTCGTGCGTCCGGAGCAGCGCGAAGACGTCTGGTTCGGGGACGACATGGTGGCCCTGTTCGACTGGATGGCAAGCTACGAAGGTCGCTATCTGCCCAAGTGGGTCGACGACCGCAGCATCGACGCCTGAAGTGCAGGCAAGGAGGCAAGCATGAGCCCTTCCAACGCGTTCCGCGCCATGCGCATCCACAACGACCCGCCCGGCTATCGCAGCGGCATCGAACGCATCGATACCGGCGCACTCACACCGGGCGAAGTGCTGGTCAAGGTCGCCTGGTCGTCGGTCAACTACAAGGACGCTCTGGCCGGCACCGGCAAGGGCAAGATCCTGCGCCAGTATCCGCTGAACGGCGGCATCGATCTGGCCGGCCACGTGGTGGCCTCCACCGACCCCGCGTTCAAGGAAGGCGACGCCGTGCTGTGCACGGGCAGCGGCCTGTCCGAGACGCGCGATGGGGGCTATGCCGAATACGCCCGGCTGGACGCGCGCTGGACCATCCCGGTGCCCGCGGGCCTGTCCCTGCGCGAGAGCATGATCCTGGGCACCGCCGGCTTCACCGCGGCGCTGGCCCTGCTGCGCATGCAGGACAACCGGCAGACCTCGAACATGGGCCCGATCGCGGTCACCGGCGCCAGCGGCGGCGTCGGGCAGCTCGCCATCGACATCTTCAGCCGCGCTGGCTACGAAGTGCACGCGATCAGCGGCAAGAGTGACCATTTCGACTTCCTGCAGGGCCTCGGTGCCCGCCAGTGCATCGACCGGCACCAGCTCGCCTTCAGCGGCAAGCCGATGGACTCGGCCCGCTTCGGAGGTGCGCTGGACAACGTCGGCGGCCCGATGCTGGCCGGCCTGCTGCCGCTCATCGCGCCCTACGGCAACGTGGCCATCTGCGGCAACGCCGGGGGTATCGCCTTCGACGGCACCGTCATGCCCTTCATCATCCGTGGCGTGAGCCTGCTGGGGATCGCCTCGGCCGGCACCGCGCGCAACCTGCGCGAAGCCATCTGGCAACACCTGGCCGACGACTGGAAGCCCCGCCATCTCGACCGGATCGCCACCGACGAGGTCACGCTGGAGGAGCTGCCTGCCGTTTTCGAGCGCATGCTGGCCGGGCGTTCCTTCGGGCGCACCCTCGTGCGCATCGGCGGCCCCTGAAGCCCGCCCTTGGAAGCGCTCTCCGCGCGGCATAGAATCCACGACAACTACCAGGAAACCCCCACCTCATGGCACGAATCCTCATCGTCGACGACTCCCCGTCGCAGCTGCTGGGCCTCAAGCGCATCGTCGAGAAGCTCGGCCATGAGTCGCTGACCGCCGAAGATGGCGCCGCAGGCGTCGAAGCGGCCAAGCGCGAGCGCCCCGACCTGATCTTGATGGACGTGGTCATGCCCAACCTCAACGGTTTCCAGGCCACCCGCATCATCAGCAAGGATCCGGACACTGCGCACATTCCAGTCGTGCTGGTCACCACCAAGGACCAGGAAACCGACCGAGTGTGGGGCATGCGCCAGGGCGCCAAGGCTTACGTCACCAAGCCGATCAAGGAAGACGAACTGGTCGCGACCATCAAGCCGCTGCTGCCGGCCTGACCTTTTCTTTCGCCCTTCGCGTTCCGTGGAGGGATGCCGCCATTGCGCCGATGCGCCATGGCCTGGCTTCAAGAACAGCAAGCGGGCTCCCCGCAAGAGCGCCCCTCAACCCAGCCCTCTCTCCGGAGGGGAGAGGGAGCGGGCCCGTCGCATGTCGGAACGCTCCGAAAGCCCGCCTGCCTTGGCGCCCCCCTCCCCGGAGGGGAGAGAAGCGGGCCCGGCGCATGTCGGAACGCTCCGAAAGCCCGCCTGCCTTGGAGTCCTCTCCCCTTCGGGGAGGGGGGTTGGGTGAGGGCCGGGGCTCGCCACCAACTTCGGCCCCGTTGCTCCTCGGCTGTTCTGAGCGCAATTCGCAAGCTCCTGGCAGAGCGCCACTCGTTCCCGCTTTCCTCCCGAAAGGAAGCGGCAACAAGATCTCACGCGCGCGGGTCGTACCCTTCGAACTGCTTGCTCAGGGCCTCGTAGGCCTCGCGCTGGGCATCGCTCTCGATGGCCGGTGCGCGGATCGACAGCTCCACCAGCTGATCTCCCGCCGGGTTTCCCGGTAGGCCGCGACCTTTCAGCCGCAGCTTGCGGCCGGACTGGGAGCCGGCCGGGATGCGCAGGTCGACCGCGCCGGCAAGCGTCGGCACCGGCACGGTGGCGCCCAGGGCCGCTTCCCACGGCGCCAGCGGCAGCACGTGCACCACGTTGCGGCCTTCCAGCCTGAAACGCGGATCGTCGCGGATCGTAACCTCCAGCATCAGATCGCCGTTGGGCCCCCCGGCGGCGCCCGGCTGGCCCTGGCCACTCAGCCGGATCACCTGGCCGGGCAGAATGCCGGCGGGAATCTTTACCTCCAGCACCCGTTCGCTGCCGCTGCCATCCTGCAGCGCCAGGCGCGTGCGCCCGCCGTCGAAGGCCGTCTGCAGGTCGATCTGCACCTGCGCCTGCACGTCGCGGCCACGGCGCGGGCGCGGCTGGCCGCGCGGCCCCCCGCCGGCACGGCCGAACAGGCTCTCGAAGAAATCGCTGAAGTCGCTATCACCGGCGCCGCCGAAGTCGAAACCACCGCCCTGCCCCCAGCCCGGCGGCGGCCGGAATTGCTCGCCACCGCGGTAACCGCCTGCGCGCAGCTGGTCGTAGGTACGGCGTTTTTCGGGATCGCGCAGCGCTTCGTTCGCCTCGTTGATCGCCTTGAAGCGCTCCTCGGCGCCGGGCTCCTTGTTCTTGTCCGGGTGGTACTGCCGCGCCAGCTTGCGATACGCCGACTTGATCTCGGCCTCGCTGGCATCGGGCTTGACCCCGAGGATCTCGTAATAATCTTTGAATTCCACTGGCCTTCCTCGGCAGGAGTAACGCAGGCAGGCGGCCCGTCGCGATGACTACCGCGAGGGGCCGCCAAGATCACGCTACGGTAGCCGCTCAGTGGTTGCCGCTGCTCGAACCCGAGCCCGAACTGCCTGACGTGCTGCTGCCGTGCTCGGTGGTAATCGAGATCCGCCGGGGCGTGGTTTCGGCGCGCTTGGGAATCATGATCTCCAGGACGCCGTGGCGCCCGACCGCGGTGATCCCCTCCGGATCGGCGCTGTCAGGCAACGCGAAACGGCGATGGAAGGTGCCGTGCGCGCGCTCGATGCGGGTGAAGCGGCCGGCCTGTTCCTGGTTCTGCACGGTGCGCTCGCCCTTGATGGTGAGGATGCCCTTTTCCATGCTCACCTCGATGTCCGCCGGGTCGACACCCGGGACGTCGACGAAGATCACGAAGCGCCTGTCCTCTTCCTTGATGTCCACACGCGGGGCCCACTGACTGGTCACCACGTTGGACGGGTCGGCCTCGTCCTGCTGGAAGAAGCGGTCGAAGGCGTGGCGGATCTCCTCGGGAAACGCGCTGGCTGCATTCCACATCGGGTTGCGGTTCGAACTCATGGGCAGGTCCTCCAGAAAGGGTCACGGCAGGCGCCGCTTGACCCAAAGGTAGGTACGGGCGCCGCCGATTCAAGGCGACAGCTGGCGCGGGGCGGGTTTACGATGCTCGGCCCCATTGCGCGGACGACGTCCCATGAGCATCCAAATCGGCCAGGCCCTGCCGGACCTCGACGTGGACGTAGTCGAGGACGGCGCACCGGCCCGGCGCATGTCCACCGCCAGCCTGCTCGGCCAGGGCCGGGTGGTGCTGTTTGCCGTGCCCGGCGCCTTCACGCCGACCTGCTCGGACCATCACCTGCCTGGCTACGTGCAGCACTTCGAGGCGTTCCGCGAACTCGGCGTCGGGGTGGTCGGCATGGCCGTGAACGACGTGTACGTGATGCAGGCGTGGGCGGCCGTGCAGCAGGTGCCCCCCGGCATGAAGCTGCTGGCCGACGGCAACGGCGGCTTTGCCCGCGCGCTGGGGCTGGAATTCGATGGCACCGCTTACGGCATGGGCCTGCGCGCGCGTCGCTTCGCGCTTTACGCCGAGGACGGCGTGGTACGCCAGTTGCACGTGGAAGCGCCCGGCGAGTTCCGCGTCTCCACCGCCGAGGCGGTGCTGCAGGCGCTCAAGGCACCCGAGGCCGGCACGACCGGGTGATGTACCCAAGGCGCGGGTCCCATGACGCAAAGCCTGTGCGGCCCGGAAGCGTTACGATCCGCTCGCGGTACGCGACATCAACCCGTCCAGGCCACATCCATCGATCGCAAAAGGAGCGCTGCCATGCGGTACCTACGGTTCGACAGGGTCAGTAACGAGGTCATCCTGCTTGCGCGGATACTTCTGGTAGTGCTGTTCGTGCTGTTCGGCTGGACCAAGCTGACCGACTTTTCGGGGACGGTCGGCTACATGGCGAGCGAGGGCTTGCCGGTGCCGACGCTGGCAGCGGCGGTGGTCGTCATCATGGAATTCTTCGTCGGCCTGGCGATTGGGCTTGGCTTCTGCACGCGACCGCTCGCCTTGCTGCTGGCCCTGTACACGCTCGGCACGGCCTTGATAGGACACCACTACTGGACCATGGAAGGCGCCGAGCGCATGGCCAACATGATCAACTTCTACAAGAACCTCTCGATCATCGGTGGCCTGCTGTTGCTGTGCGTGACTGGGCCGGGAAGGTATTCGATCGACCGGCGCTAACCCTCGGGGCGGCCCGCCGAAAACAAAAAAAACCCCGGCGAACCGGGGCTTTTTCGTTCATCAGGTTTCTTCCGTTCCGTCCTGGACAGGAGCCGGACCTTCCGGCGGCGCATCATCGGTCGATTCGGCATCCTCGCCGTTGGCCTCTTCGGCATCCAGCCGCACGACACTGACCAGGTGCTCATCGGTCGGCAGGCGGATAAGCGTGACACCCTGGGTATTGCGACCCAACTGCGAGATTTCCCCGACACGGGTCCGCACCAGCGTACCCTGGTTGGAGATGAGCATCAGCTCGTGGCCCTCGGTGACCTGCACCGCGGCGACCAGTGCGCCATTGCGTTCGGAGCACTGGATGCCGATCACGCCCTGGGTGCCACGCCCCTTCTTGGTGAACTCCTCCAGCGGGGTGCGCTTGCCGTAGCCACGCTCGGTCGCCGTGAGGATGTCGCCCTCGGCCGCCACGATCAGCGAGACCACCTCCGCCCCCTCGGCCAGGCGCATGCCGCGCACGCCGGTGGCGGTGCGACCCATCGAGCGCACGGTGTTCTCGTCGAAGCGGTTGACCTTGCCGTTGGAGGCGAACAGCAGGATGTCGCTGTTGCCGTCGGTGATCGCCACATCGACCAGCGCGTCGCCCTCATCCAGGTTGATCGCGATCTTGCCGCGCTGCAGCTGGAAGGCGAACTCGGTCAGCGGGGTCTTCTTGACCGTACCGCTCCTGGTGGCGAAGAAGACATAGCAGTCCGGGCTGTATTCGCGGATCGGCAGCACCGCCTGTACCTTCTCGCCCTCGCCCAGCGGCAGCAGGTTCACTATCGGTTTGCCACGCGCGCCCGGGCCAGCCTCGGGCATCTGGTAGACCTTGAGCCAGTAGACGCGGCCGGTGCTGGTGAAGGTCAGCAGCGTGTCGTGGGTATTGACCACCCACAACTGCTCGACCACGTCCTCGTCCTTCAGCGCCGACGCCGAACGGCCCTTGCCGCCGCGCTTCTGCGCACGATACGTGCTGGCCGGCTGGCGCTTGACGTAACCGGTGTGCGACAGGGTGACGACCATGTCCTCCGGCGCGATCAGGTCCAGGACGTTGAGGTCTTCCTGCGAGTGCTGGATCTCGGTGCGCCGATCGTCGCCGTACTCGGCCTTGATGGCCTCCAGTTCCTCACGGATGACCCTCAGCAGCACATCCGGGTTCTCGAGAATCTCGATCAGCCCACGGATGGTTTCCAGGATCTGGCGGTACTCGTCGGAGAGCTTCTCCTGCTCCAGCCCGGTCAGGCGATGCAGGCGCATGGCCAGGATCTCCTGTGCCTGGACGTCGGAGAGCTGGTAGCCATCGCCCTTGAGGCCATCGCGCGGGTCCATGTTTTCCGGCCGCGAGGCCTCCGCGCCGGCGGCGGCCAGCAAGGTGCCGACCATGCCCGGCTGCCACTTGCGCGCCAGCATGCGCTCGCGCGCCTCGGCGGGCGACGCGGAGCTGCGAATCAGCTCGATCATCTCGTCGATGTTGGCCAGCGCGACGGTCAGGCCTTCCAGGATGTGGGCGCGGGCGCGGGCCTTGCGCAGTTCGAAGATGGTGCGACGGGTCACCACCTCGCGGCGGTGGCGAATGAAGGCCTCGAGGATTTCCTTGAGGTTGAGTAACCGCGGCTGGCCATCCAGCAACGCGACCATGTTGATGCCGAAGGTCACCTGCAACTGCGTCTGCAGGAACAGGTTGTTGAGCACCACGTCGGCCATGGCGTCGCGGCGCACCTCGATCACCACGCGCATGCCGTCCTTGTCGGACTCGTCGCGCAGCTCGCTGATGCCCTCGAGCTTCTTCTCCTTGACCAGCTCGGCGATCTTCTCGATCAGACGCGCCTTGTTCACCTGGTAGGGCAGTTCGTGGATCAGGATCGTCTCGCGGCCGTTGGCCTCGGTCTCGATCTCGGCGCGCGCGCGCACCAGAATGCGGCCGCGCCCGGTGCGGTAGGCCTCCACGATGCCGGCGGCACCGTTGATGATGCCGGCGGTCGGGAAGTCCGGACCGGGGATGTACTGCATCAACTCATCGACCGAGAGTGACGGCTCGTCGATCAGCGCGATGGTGCCGGCGATCACCTCGTTGAGGTTGTGCGGCGGCACGTTGGTGGCCATGCCGACGGCGATGCCGGCCGAGCCGTTGATCAGCAGGTTCGGCACGCGGGTGGGCAGCACCAGCGGCTCGCTTTCGCTCTCGTCGTAGTTCGGGCCGAAGTCGACCGTGTCCTTGTCGATGTCGGCCAGCAGCTCGTGGGTGAGACGCGACATGCGCACTTCGGTGTATCGCATGGCCGCGGCGCTGTCGCCATCGACCGAACCGAAGTTGCCCTGGCCGTCGACCAGCATGTAGCGCAACGAGAACGGCTGGGCCATGCGCACGATCGCGTCGTAGACCGACGCATCGCCATGGGGGTGGTACTTACCGATCACGTCACCGACCACGCGTGCCGATTTCTTGTAAGCCTTGTTCCAGCTGTTGCCCAGTTCGTTCATCGCGAAGAGCACGCGGCGATGGACTGGCTTGAGGCCGTCGCGTACATCCGGAAGGGCGCGTCCCACGATCACGCTCATGGCGTAATCGAGGTAGCTCTGGCGCATCTCGTCTTCGATGTTGACGCGGATGACTTCTTTGGCGAGTTCTGCCATCAATCGGCTTCCCAGTGGCTTCCGTGGAACCAAAAAAGGCCGCGCAACGGACGCTGCATGCGCGCGGTTGCGCGACCCTCAAGCAATCGTGAAATTGTATCACGAATGCGCCTGGAAAGCCCTTATTTTTCCCTTTAGAAACAGCTGCTTAAAGAGGTTGTTTTGGCTGCCGAAAAAGCACGCCCCGCGCTGTCGAAAAATTGACCAGCGCAGCCACCGCCGAACCTGCCGCGGCCGCCAGCGCGGGCCAGCGCGTGAGAGGTTCGAAGGCAAGCAACAAGGCGGCATAAACGGCGTAGTTCACGCATGCGCCAACGCCCATCAGCGCCATCCAGTGCAGCCATTCGGCCACCGGGGCACGCCCGCTGGCGCGGTGTGCGAAGGTGTGTCGACGATTCCAGGCCCACGTCACCGTGGCGGCCAGCAAAAAGGAAAGCACGCGCGCCAGGTACGGATTCCACTGGCCCCAGCCGACCAGGGCCTGCACGGTGCCGGCATCCACCAGCAGGCCTAGCACCCCGCCGACGGCGAACAGCCCGGCCTCGCGGCCCAGCCTCATTGGCCGAACATTGCCCGCATGGCCATCGCATCGGGGCGTTCGATCACGCCGCGCTCGGTGACGATTGCATCGATCAGCTCCGCCGGCGTGACATCGAACACCGGATTCCAGGCCCTGGCGCCCTCCACTACCGTACGACGCCCGCCGGTGGCGAGCAGCTCGTCGGCGTGGCGCAATTCGATCTCGATTGCCTCGCCATCGGGTGTGGCCATGTCGACCGTCGAGGAGGGCGCGACCACCATGAACTTCACCCCGTGGTGGCGCGCGGCGATGGCGAGCTGATAGGTGCCGATCTTGTTGGCGGTGTCGCCATTGGCGGCAATGCGGTCGGCACCGACGATCACCCACTGCACCTTGCCCGAGCGCATCAGGTGGGCCGCCGCCGAGTCGGCAATCAGATGCGCCGGGATCCTGTCGCGCACCAGTTCGTACATCGTCAGGCGCGCACCCTGCTGCCAGGGACGTGTCTCGCCGGCGAACACTTCGTTGATACGCCCGTCCGCCACGCCCGCGCGGATCACGCCCAGCGCGGTGCCGTAACCAGCGGTGGCCAGCGAGCCGGTGTTGCAATGGGTGAGCACGCCCGAGCCCGGAGCGATCAGCGCCGCGCCCAGTTCGCCCATGTGGCGGTTGGCGGCCAGGTCCTCGTCCTGGATGGACTGCGCCTCGCGCTCGAGCGCCGCGGCCTGCGCGCCGGCCGCGATACGCCCCTTCATGCGGTCGAGCGCCCACATCAGGTTGACCGCCGTGGGCCGCGCGGCGCGCAAGGTCGCCAGCACGTCATCCAGCGGCGCGCCCTGCTGCGCGGCCAGCACCACACCCCAGGCGGCGGCGATGCCGATGGCGGGCGCACCACGCACGGCCAGGTCGCGGATCGCCTGGGTGACCTCTTCGGCATTGAGGCACTCGATCCAGCGCTCTTCGGCTGGCAGCAGGCGCTGGTCGAGCAGGCACAGGCGATCGCCCTGCCATCGCACCGCACGGATGGTGTCATGTTCGCGAAGGGATTGGGTGGAAGTGTCCATGGTCGGATGCATCGAAACAACGGGACCGGGGAGCCTAGCATGGGCCAGCTACGGGGCACGCGTGGGGACACGCTGGTCCAGCCAGGCGCGGAAGATCTCGCGCGGATCACCGTCTTCCGAGGAAACCTCCCAGCCTGGAGGCAACAGGATCGCTCGCGTTCCCATCCGATCCGAAATGACGAGCAAATCGCATCCACCGTCCTGTACACCCAGCGTGAAGCCATAGCGCTCGTGCAGCCGCGACAGCCGGTAGAGCAGCGCTCGGACCTCCGGTGCGGGCACCCTCTGCGCAACGACGGTTTCCTCGAGATCGGAAATCAGCCGGCCTTCGCCGCGATCGTCAACCGCTGCATAACCGAGTGACATCGTCATCCAGCCCACGCCCCAGGAAACCAGGGCCGCGTATTCGGACGCTCTGGGAAAAGGGCCTGCCTGGCTGACCAGGTCCAGCTGCCCGGGGAGGGACTTCATGCACTGCCGCAAGTCGGCATCGCGCGCGTCGGCCAGGTTGCTGTCAAAGGCGAGCACGGCCCAGTCGTTGATCACTTGAGATGCTCTCGCGTGCTGTCTGCCCATGGCCGGTAGGCTGACCAGCATGGCCACCAGAAGCAGACTGCGGATCCGCATCCCCGCCGGTCCTCAGGACCGGTCGCGCAGCCAGCGGTGGATGGCCGGCGGCACTTCGCGCTGCGCGCGGCCGGACACATAGATGCCGATGTGTCCGCCCTTGAAAGCCAGCTCGGTGTAATCGTCGCTGCCGATGTGGTGGGCAAGCGCGCGGGACGCGTCGGGCGGGACCAGATGATCCTGCTCGGCGTAGATGTTGAGCACCGGCTGGGTAATGCGCGCCAGCTCGACCGGCTTGCCGGCGATGGCCAGGCCACCCCTGACCAGCTTGTTGCCCTGGAAGAATTCCTTGACGAACTCGCGAAAGGCTTCGCCGGCCTGGTCGGGTGAATCGAAGATCCAGCGCTCCATGCGCAGGAAGTTCTCCAGCTCCTTCGGATTGTCCAGGATCTCGACCATGTTCACGTACTTCTGCTGCAGCAGACGCACCGGCTTGAGCGTGAGGTAGACCCAGTTCATCAACGCGGCCGGCACGTTGCCCAGCGTGTCCACGAACAAATCCACGTCGATGTCGCGCGCCCAGTGCGAGAGCATGTTGTCCGGCGTGTGGTAATCCACCGGCGTGACCATGGTGATCAGGTTGCGTACCTTGGCAGGGTGCAGCGCGGTGTAGCACAGCGAGAACGCGCCGCCCTGGCAGATGCCGAGCAGGTCGACCGCCGTCACGCCCGCGTGGGCGCGCACGGCATCCACGCAGCGGTCGAGGTAGCCGTCGATGTAGTCCTCCAGCGTGAGCCAGCGGTCGGCGCCGTCCGGGTAGCCCCAGTCGATCAGGTACACGTCCTCGCCCTGCGCGAGCAGGTTGCGCACCAGCGAGCGGTCGCTCTGCAGGTCGGTCATCCATACCGTGTTGACCAGCGCATAGACGATCAGCAGCGGCGCGTTCGATGTCGGTCGACCCTCGCCACGCATGCGCCAGAGGGTGAGCTTGTCCTCGCGATAGACCAGCTCGCGCGGGGTATCGGCGTAGGCAGGCTCGGCCAGGCCGCGCAGGCTGGCGGCGCCGGCGGCAAGCTTGCGCTGGAAGGTGGTGATCTCATCGAGCATCCGGGTGGGATCCAGCGGTCCTGGCGTCTGCATGGGCGGTCTCAGCGCGTCTTGCGAGGCGCGCGGCGTGAGGTGGGCTTGGAGGTTGGTGTGGCGCGGAGTGAGGGCTTCGAGGCGGACTTGCGTTTGGGCGTCTTTACGGCCGGAGCCGCCGTATCCTCGTTTCCGGCCTGCAGTCGCCGCACTTCGCGACGCAGCTCCTGCAACCGTTGGCCGAGCGTGTCGACCTCGCTGCGCGTGGGCAGACCCGCTTCCCGGCACCACTGCTCCATCTGCTGCCGTTGCAGCTGGCGCACGCGCATCTGCGTGTTGCCCTGTGCCGCATAAGCGGCGCGGAACTCGTCAGACAACGCAATCTCCGCATAGGCCTCTTCCACCGCGTCGACCCACAGGTCGTACATGGCCTTGAGCGAATCGACCTGGAAGCCGGGCTCGGCCAGCTTGCGCTGCATCCGTTCGGCGCCCTGCACCTGGGCCCGGGCGAGCAACTCCTGGTAGCGCGCGCTCGCCTGCTGGTGGTCGATCAACGCGCGCAGGAGCGCCTGCTGCTGGGCCTGCTGTTCACGCGTATAACCGAAGGCGGGGCTGTCGAGCAGGCCGCGCAAGGCGTCGAGGCCGACGGGCGGCGTGGCCGTGCCAGGCATGCTCCAGCCGGCGAAAGGGGCGACTGGCGGGGGCGTCGGGGCCACCTGCCCGGTCATGGCGGCCGCCACCTGCTGCATCCAGTCGAGGTAACCCTTGAGGCCGTCCATGCCGGGCACAGCGTCGGCGGCGGGTGAGGCGACCTGCCCCGGCCAATGGCGGCTCCAGGCCTCCCAGGCCTGGCGACCCAGGCTTTCGAAGTCGGTGAAGGGGTTATTCGCGGCGGTCACGGGAGTGCCTTGCGTGGGATCGTGGAGATCGTAGCAAAACGCTGTGGTGACCGACCCCACACCGGGGCGACCGCAGCCCTCGTGGAAGACCGCTTGTGGGCGATGCCCTGCCATCCGGCACAAGAGCATCTCCACCAGTGGGCTGCTTCGAGGAACGGGCGCAATGCGTGAGGGTGATGCACGCATAAAAAAAGCGGGCCAACAGGCCCGCTTTTCATTTCACCGTGTCGGCGGTGCTCAGCCGTTGGCGGCTTCGTCTTCGGTCACAGCCTTCATGGACAGGCGGATACGGCCCTGCTTGTCCACTTCGAGCACCTTGACCTTCACGATGTCGCCTTCCTTGAGCTTGTCGGAAACCTTCTCCACGCGCTCGGAGGAAATCTGCGAGACGTGCACCAGACCATCCTTGCCCGGCATGATCGTCACGAACGCGCCGAAGTCCATCAGCTTGGCGACCTTGCCCTCGTAGATGCGGCCCGGCTCGACGTCGGAGACGATCTGCTCGATGCGCTTCTTGGCCTCGTCGGCCGCCAGGCGGTTGACCGAGGCGATGATGACGGTGCCGTCGTCGCTGATGTCGATCGTGGTGCCGGTCTCTTCGGTGATCGAGCGGATGGTCGCGCCGCCCTTGCCGATGACCTCGCGGATCTTGTCCGGATGGATCTTGATGGTGAGCAGGCGCGGGGCGTACTCGCTCATCTCCGAACGCGGCGTGCTGATGACCTTGGCCATCTCGCCCAGGATGTGCAGGCGACCGCGCTTGGCCTGCTCCAGCGCCACCTTCATGATTTCTTCGGTGATGCCGTCGATCTTGATGTCCATCTGCAGCGCGGAGATGCCATCGGCGCTACCGGCCACCTTGAAATCCATGTCGCCGAGGTGATCCTCGTCGCCCAGGATGTCCGACAGCACGACGAAGTCGCCGCCTTCCTTGACCAGGCCCATGGCGATGCCGGCCACCGGTGCCTTCAGCGGCACGCCGGCGTCCATCATGGCCAGCGAGGAACCGCACACCGAGGCCATCGAGGACGAACCGTTCGACTCGGTGATCTCCGAGACCACGCGCAGCACGTACGGAAATTCCTCGATCGAGGGCTTCACCGCCTGCACGCCGCGCTTGGCGAGACGGCCGTGGCCGATCTCGCGACGCTTCGGCGCGCCGAAACGGCCGGCCTCGCCCACCGAGAACGGCGGGAAGTTGTAGTGGAACAGGAACGGATCCTTCGACTCGCCTTCCGGCGCGTCGATGATCTGTGCGTCGCGGGTGGTGCCCAGCGTGGCGACGACCAGCGCCTGCGTCTCGCCGCGGGTGAACAGCGCCGAGCCGTGGGTACGCGGCAGCACGCCGACGCGCACGCTGATCGGGCGCACGTCGTCGAGCTGGCGGCCATCGATGCGCACCTTGGTCTTGAGCACGCTGTCGCGCATGGTGCGGTACTCGAGCTCGCCGAATTCCTTCGACAGCTCGGCACTCGACCAACCGTTGGCTTCAGCCTGGCCCTTGAGGGCCTCCAGCACGTCGGCCTTGATCGCGCTGATCGCGTCGCGGCGCTGCAGCTTGTCGCGCACCTGGAAGGCCTCTTCCAGCTTGTTGCCGACTTCACCCTTGAGGGCGGCGATCAGCGACTCGTTGCGCGCTGGCGCCTGCCAGGTCGAGGCGGTCTTGGCCGCCTCGGTGGCGAGCTCGGCGATCGCGTTGATCGCGACCTGCATCTGCTTGTGGCCGAACATCACCGCGCCGAGCATGACTTCCTCGGACAGCAGCTTGGCTTCCGACTCGACCATCAACACGGCACCGGCGGTACCGGCGACCACCAGGTCCAGGTCGGAGGTCTTCAGCTCGGTGTGCGTCGGGTTCAGCACGTACTGGCCGTTGACGTAACCGACGCGGGCGGCACCGATCGGCCCCTTGAACGGGATCCCGGCCAGCGACAGCGCGGCGGACGCGCCGAGCATCGCGACGATGTCGCCATCGACCTCGGGGTTGAGCGAAACGACCTGTGCGATGACCTGCACTTCGTTCTTGTAGTCCTCCGGGAACAACGGGCGGACCGGACGATCGATCAGGCGCGAGGTCAGCGTTTCCTTCTCGGTCGGGCGGCCTTCGCGCTTGAAGAAGCCACCCGGGATGCGACCGGCGGAGTAGAACTTCTCGACGTAATCGACGGTGAGCGGGAAGAAGTCCTGCCCCTCGCGCGGCTTGGCGGCGGCCACGGCAGTGACCAGCACCACGGTGCCGCCCATGCTGACCATGACCGCACCGGACGCCTGGCGGGCGATTTCGCCCGTCTCCAGTGTGACTTCGTGATTACCGTACTGGAATGACTTGGTTACTTTCGCCACGTTAGGTCTCCTTGTGGATTAACGGCGGAGGCCGAGACGTTCGATCAGGCTCTGATACCGAGCCAGGTCGCGATCCTTGAGGTAGCCAAGGAGGCGCTTGCGCTGGTTGACCAGCTTGAGCAGGCCGCGACGCGAGTGGTGGTCCTGCTTGTGTTCCTTGAAGTGGCCGGTCAGGTGGTCGATGCGGGCGGACAGCAGGGCCACCTGGACTTCCGGCGAACCGGTGTCGTTCGGCACGCGGCCGTACTCAGCAATGATCTTGCCGGTCTGTTCTGCGGTAAGGGACATGTGTATCTCTTCCTTCGAAAATGCGGATGCGGAACTTGTGCAACGTCACCACCCGATGAGGTTGCACAAGCTCCGCCGGTTGAATGTAAAACGCTGGAACAAGCTCGCTATTGTAGCGAGGGCGGGCGTCCGGCAACAAGAGCGGGTATGGCGGGCAATTTCCGGGGTCCTGCCACCGCCCGCCACCCCCCCCCCCCGCAAGCGGGAAAGGATTGCCGGGTGGGCTCAGGGGCTTGGCAGGTTGAAGCCGCGTACGATGCGGATCCGGCCGATCGGGTCCGGTTCGACCAGCGCCAACAGGCGGCCATCGGGATCGAAGGCGGCACTGCATCCCTGGTCCGCAATGCCTGGCCAGGGGATTTGCTGGCCCAGGGTCACCGCCAGGGCCTGCGGCGCATCCAGCATGAGCGCAGGCAGATTTGCCAGGCCAGCCGCCAATGGCAACAACAATGCCTCCGCGGCCGTCTCGCCCTGCCCCGCAACCTGCTCCAGTTCCGCCAAGGTGACCATGGCTGGCTCGCGAAACGGCTCGACCCACAGTCGGCGCAGCGAGGTCAGGTGCGCACCGCAGCCGAGTCGCTCGCCAAGGTCCACGGCCAGGCTGCGGATGTAGGTACCCGGGCCGCATTCGACCATGAGCTGCAGTCGGTCGCCCACATGGGCCATCAGCTCCAGGCGGTGGACCTCCACCTCGCGGGGCGGCACCTCCACGGATTCACCGCGGCGGGCCTTCACATACAGTGGCTCGCCGCCCTGCTTGAGGGCCGAATACGCCGGCGGCACCTGCGTGATGCGCCCGCGCAGCGTGGCCAGGGCCTGCTCGATCGTCGCCGGGTCCAGCGCGGGCACCGGCCGCTGTTCGACGATATCGCCTTCCAGGTCGGCCGTGGTGGTCGTCAGGCCCAGCCGGCATTCGGCCAGATAGGCCTTGCGCGAGCCCAACAGCATGCCGGCGATCTTGGTGCCTTCGCCAAAGCACAGCGGCAACAGGCCGGTGGCCAGCGGATCGAGCGCCCCCGTATGGCCACCCTTGGCAGCGCGCAGCAACCGGCGGGCGGCCTGCAATGCCTGGTTGGAGCTCAACCCCAGCGGCTTGTCGAGCAGCAGGATGCCGTGCAGGTCGCGAAGTTCAGGGGCGGAATCGCGGTGCGAACCCCGCCGATTACGACTCGCTTTCGCCATCGCTCTTTGGCTGGATGTCGCCCGAGTCGCGCAGCAACCGCTCGATCCGCTCGCTCTTGTCGACCGAGTCGTCGTACTTGAAGCGCAATTCCGGCACGCGGCGCAGGCGCATGCTGCGCGAAAGCGTGCGACGGAACTCCACCGACAGTTCGTTGAGCGCCTTGACCGCGTCCTTTGCCTGCTCCGCCTGCAAAGCGGTGACCCACACCGTGGCGAAATCGAGGTCGCGGGTGACCTCCACGTCCGAAACGCTGACCGAAGGCAGCGCATGGTCGCGCACGGCGGCGTGGACGAGCAGGCCGAGTTCGCGGCGGAGCTCGGCGCCTACGCGGTCGGTGCGTTTGAAGTCGCGTGAGGGCATGGAATGGCCGGAAATCGTCAATAGGAAATCGTCAATAGGAAAAGCCGCCAGCATGGAATGAGAAGGTCACGGGAAATCGCCTCGACGATTCCCCGTTGACCACTCCCGATTCCCGGACGCTTACAGCGTTCTCGCCACCTCGATACGCTCGAAGCACTCGATCTGGTCGCCGACCTTGACGTCGTTGTACTGCTTCACGGCGATACCGCATTCCATGCCGTTGCGCACCTCGTCGACCAGCTCCTTGAAACGGCGCAGCGACTCCAGTTCACCCTGGAAGATCACCGTGTTGTCGCGCAGCACGCGGATCGGCTTGTTCCGCTTGACCGTGCCCTCGGTGATCATGCAGCCGGCCACCGCACCGAACTTGGAGCTGCGGAAGACCTCGCGCACCTGCGCGATGCCGATGATCTCCTCGCGCACTTCCATGCCCAGCAGGCCCGAAGCGGCCTGCTTCACCTGGTCGATGACGTCGTAGATGATCGAGAAGTAACGCACGTCCAGGCCCGCGGTATCGATCACCTTGCGCGCCGAGGCATCGGCGCGGACGTTGAAACCGATGACCAGCGCCTTCGATGCGGCCGCGAGCGTCGCGTCGGATTCGGTGATGCCACCGACGCCGGCGGCGATCACGTTGACCTTCACGTTCTCGTTGCCGATCTGGCTGAGCGAGTCGCGCAGCGCCTGCACCGAGCCCTGCACGTCGGCCTTGACCAGGATGTTGAGCGTCTGCTGCTCCGCACCCTGGCCCATGAGCGCCATGATGTCCTCGAGGCGGTTGGCCTTGCTGACCATGCGCGTCTCGCGGCGCTTCTGCTGGCGCTCGGCGGCCACTTCGCGCGCCAAGCGCTCGTCGGCCACCACCACGAAGTCGTCGCCGGCCTCGGGCACGCCGGACAGGCCGAGCACCTGCACCGGGATCGACGGACCGGCTTCCTGCACGGTCTTGCCGGTTTCATCGACCAGCGCGCGCATGCGGCCGTATTCCACGCCGCAGACCACGAAGTCGCCACGCTTCAGGGTGCCCTGCTGCACCAGCACGGTAGCGACCGGGCCGCGGCCCTTGTCCAGGCTGGATTCGATCACCACGCCGGAGGCCGGACCGTCGAACACGGCGGTCAGTTCCATCACCTCGGCCTGCACCGAAATGGCGTCGAGCAGGTCATCGATGCCCATGCCGGTCTTGGCCGACACAGGCACGAACGGCGTATCACCGCCCCACTCTTCCGGAATGACCTCGAGGTTGCCCAGGCCCTGCTTGACGTGGTCCGGGTTGGCGTCGGACTTGTCCATCTTGTTGAGCGCCACGATCAGCGGCACCTTGGCGGCGCGCGCGTGCTGCACGGCCTCGGCCGTCTGCGGCATCACGCCGTCGTCGGCGGCCACCACCAGCACCACGATGTCGGTGGACTGCGCGCCACGGGCGCGCATCGCGGTGAACGCGGCATGGCCCGGGGTGTCGAGGAAGGTGATCACGCCCTTGGGCGTTTCGACGTGGTACGCGCCGATGTGCTGGGTGATGCCGCCGGCCTCGCCCGCCGCCACCTTGGTGCGGCGGATGTAGTCCAGCAGCGAGGTCTTGCCGTGGTCGACGTGGCCCATGATGGTGACCACCGCCGGACGCGTGGACTTCTCGCCCTCGAGCTCGGCGTTCTGCGTGTGCGCGGCCAGAGCGGCCTCGGCATTGTTTTCGCTCGCCTCGACCGGGGTGTGCCCCAGTTCCTCGACCACCAGCGTGGCGGTGTCGCGGTCGATGGTCTGGTTGATGGTGGCCATCACGCCCATCTTGAACAGCGCCTTGACCACCTCCGAACCCTTGACCGCCATCTTCTGGGCGAGGTCGGCGACCACGTTGGCCTCGCCGACCACCACTTCGCGCACGACCGGCGCGGTGGGACGCGAGAAGCCGTGCGGACCGCTGGAAGCGCCGCCGCCACGGGACACGTCGCGACCGCTGCGACCAGGCTTGCCGCGCTTGCTGGAGCGGCGCGCGCGATCGGCTTCGGACAGATGCAGTTCGCCGCCAGCGAAACGCTTGCCGCCCGGACCCTCGTCGCGATCGCGGCCATAGCGGGGCTTGGCGCCGCGGTTGTCGGCCGGTGCGGGCGCCGGGGCAGGCGCGGGCGCCGGCGCCGGGGCGACGACCTTCTTCTCGCGCTTACGCGGTTCGTGGATGCGCGGCACGATCATGCCGAATGCACTGTGGTCGGTCACGCTGCTGCCGGAGGGCGCCGGCGCAGCGACGGGCGCGGGGGCTTTGGCCGGCTCGGCCACGGGCGCTTTGGCCACGGCTTCGTCCGCGGCTTCGGCCACCGGCTCGTCGGCCGGCTCGATGGATGCGCTGGCGGCCTGCTCGGCGGCCAGGCGACGGGCTTCCTCGGCCTGATGCTGTTGCTCTTCCTGGGCGCGACGCGCCTCGTCCTGACGACGCTGTTCGGCCTCCAGGCGCTCGCGTTCCTCGTGCTCGCGCTGCTGCTGCGACTCGGCCAGCTTGCGCACGGCCTCCTCGCGCTCGGGCTCGGCACTGGCTTCCTCGGCGATCACGCTGCGCTTGACGTAGGTGCGCTTGGCACGCACTTCCACGTTGACTGTCTTGGCGCTGCTGGCCGCGCCGCGCCCACCGGGCGTGGCGACCTTGAGCTCGCTGACCTTGCGACGCTTGAGCGTGATCTGGCGTGGCGCGCTGTCCTCCGCCTCGGCGACGGGCTCGCTCTTGCCATGGGTGCGGCGCAGGAAGCCCAGCAGCTTCACCTTCTCGGTGCTGCTGATGACCTGCTCCGGATCGGAGAAATTCATGCCCGCCTCACCCAGCTGCCCAAGCAGCTTGGTGACCGGCATGCCCAGCACCTGGGCCAGTTGTTTGATCGTTACATCCGACATCGTGTTCTTTCTCCGCCGTTCCCGCGCTTATCGTCCGTGCGGCCCCAAGCCTTCACGTCCACCTCCATCCCTGGTGGAAGACCCGCAGGTCCTCCTCGGCGCGCCCTTCCAAAGGCGCCGCCGTCCGCGGTTAGCCGCCCTTCTCCAGTCGCTCGATCATCGGTGCGCGGGCCGCCATGATCAATGCCGCAGCGCGCTCCTCGTCCATGCCCTCGATGTCGATCAGGTCGTCGACCGCGAGGTCGGCCAAGTCGTCCACCGTACTGATTTCACGTGCAGCCAACGCATAGGCAGTGGCTTCGTCCATGCCAGGCAGGCCGAGCAGTTCCTCGGTCGGCTCGGCAATGCCTTCTTCCACGGCCAGCGCCTCGGTGAGCAGCGCATCACGGGCGCGGGCGCGAAGCTCCTCGACGATGTCCTCGTCGAAGCCTTCGACCGCCAGCAGCTCGGCGCTGGGCACGTAGGCGATTTCCTCGACGCTGGAGAAGCCTTCCTGCACCAGGATGTTGGCGATCTCCTCGTCGACTTCCAGCTTGTCCATGAACAGCTGGCGCGCGGCCTGCTGCTCGGATTCGCTCTTGGCAGTGACCTGGTCCTGGGTCATCACGTTGAGCTGCCAGCCGGTGAGCTTGCTGGCCAGGCGCACGTTCTGGCCGCCGCGACCGATGGCCTGGGACAGTTTGTCCTCGGCCACCGCGATGTCCATCGAGTGCTTTTCCTCGTCCATGATGATGGACTGCACTTCCGCCGGCGCCATCGCGTTGATGACGAACTGCGCCTGGTTGTCGTGCCACAGGATGATGTCGACACGCTCGCCATTGAGCTCGTTCGACACCGCCTGCACGCGCGAACCGCGCATGCCGATACACGCGCCGATGGGGTCGGTACGCGCGTCATGCGCGATCACCGCGATCTTGGCGCGGTCGCCCGGATCGCGGGCACAACCCTTGATCTCAACCAGGCCCTGGCCCACTTCCGGAACCTCGAGCTTGAACAACTCGATCATGAATTCGGGCGCGGCGCGCGAAACGAACAGCTGCGGGCCGCGCACTTCCGAACGCACCTCGTAGAGATAACCACGCACGCGGTCGCCGACGCGCGCCGACTCGCGCGGAATGGTCTTGTCACGCGGAATGAATGCCTCGGCGTTGCCGCCCAGGTCCAGATAGACGTTGCCACGCTCGACGCGCTTGACGATGCCGGTGATCAACTCGCCGATGCGATCCTTGTAGGCGTCGACCACCTGCTGGCGCTCGGCCTCGCGCACGCGCTGCACGATCACCTGCTTGGCGGCCTGCGCGGCGATGCGGCCGAATTCGGCGTTCTCGATCTGCTGCTCGATGAAGTCGCCTACTTGGGAGTCATCCTTCTCATCCAGTGCATCCATCAGGCGCAGCTGGTGGAACGGGGATTCCATCTCGCCGTCGTCGGCGATGACTTCCCAGCGACGGAAGGTCTCGTAGTCGCCGCTCGTGCGGTCAATCGACACGCGAATGTCCGGATCCTCTTCCGGGTAGCGCTTCTTGGCAGCCGAAGCCAGCGCGGCCTCCATCGCCTCGAAGATCACTTCGCGCGGCACGCCCTTCTCATTGGCGACCGCCTCGACGACCAGCAACAGTTCTTTGCTCATTGCAGCAACTCCGCAGGCGCCCATCCGAACGCCAATGGTTTTTTGATTGTTTATTTCGGGGCCTTCTTGGCCGGCTTTCCGCCCGGCTTGGGCTGCGGCACGTAGCCGAGCGCGGCCCAGTCCGGCACCACCCGCGCGCTTTCCACGTCGACGTGGTCGAACTCGAATGTCTTGCCCTCGGCCTCGAAGGTCAGCTTGTCGCCATCGACCGCGGCCAGCTTGCCCCGCAGGCGCCGGCGACCTTCGATCGGCGCCTTGAGCAGCACCTTCACGTCCTGTCCGACGACCTTGCCGAACTGCGCCGCGGTGAACAGCGGGCGATCGATGCCCGGCGAGGACACCTCGAGCACGTAATGGCCCGGGATCGGATCCTCGACGTCCAACATCGCCGACAGCTCACGACTGGCCGTCTCGCAGTCGTCCAACGTGACCTCGCGACCATCGGCGTGGTCCAGCACGTCCAGATAAACGCGCAGGGTACTCTGCCCCTGCGACGGGGAGAATTCCACACCGAGGCATTCCAGGCCCAGATCGGCCAGGACGTCGGTGAATCGTTGTGCCAGTGCCTGTGTATCCATAGTCGTCGTTCGTGTGCTCCAGAAACAAAAAATGGGCGCATGCGGCCCATTCCTCCACCTCGACGATGTGCCGACTCGTCCAGGCTCTTTCCGGCAGCGCATCGGACACCTTAGCGTCCCGAACACTGCGACGCATCCTTGCGCCCAACAAAAAAGCCTCACGAGGAGGCTTTCTTGTTCTAAGAAAGATCTGGTAGCGGGGGCAGGATTCGAACCTGCGACCTTCGGGTTATGAGCCCGACGAGCTGCCAGACTGCTCCACCCCGCATCAGAGTCCGCAAACTATAGCGGCATGGCCGATTTCTTGCAAGCTTTTTGATACCGATCACGCAAAGGTTTTTGTAGGAGCGCACCCGATGCGCCCCTACCGGATCAACCCGCAAAAGCCGAGCGGCACCAGCCCAGCAGCGGGCCCCAGTACAGGCCCAGCGCCAGCAGCACGAGCGCATTGAGCGAAAGCACAGTGCGCAGGAAACCGTCCGCCTGCGGACGCACTTCCAGCCCCTCGGCGGGCTTGTCGAAGTACATCACCTTGACCACGCGCAGGTAGTAGTACAGGCCGATGATGGCGAACACCACGCCGACGAGCGCCAGCCACATCATGCCCGCGTCGATGGCCGCCTTGAGCACCAGCAACTTGGCGAAGAAGCCGAACAGCGGCGGCACGCCGGCCAGCGAGAACATCGCCAGCATCATCAGGAAAGCCATCCACGGCGAGCGCTGATTGAGACCTTTGAAGTCGTCGATCTCCTCGCACTCGAAGCCGGCGCGCGCCAGCGCCAGGATCACGCCGAACGCCGCGGTGCTCATCAGCGCGTAGCAGATGGCGTAGAACATCGCCGCCGCGTAGCCCTCGGGGCCCGCGTTGACCAGGCCCAGCAGCAGGAAGCCCATGTGCGAGATGGTCGAATAGGCCAGCAGGCGCTTGAGGTTGGTCTGCACGATCGCGACCAGGTTGCCGATCGCCAGCGAGACCACCGCCAGCACGGCCAGCATCATCTGCCACTGCCCCGCCATGCCGCCCATGCCCGACTCGAGCAGTCGGTAGGCCATGCCGAAAGCGGCGATCTTGGAGGTCGAGGCGATGAAGGTGGTCACCGAGGTGGGGGCGCCCTGGTAGACGTCCGGAATCCACATGTGGAACGGCGCCACGCCCAGCTTGAAGCTGATGCCCACGATCATGAAGATCAGACCGAACACCATCAGGTTGGACATGCCCGCGTGCACTACCGCGCCGTGCAGCTGCGCCAGCGCCAGCGTGCCGGTGGCGCCGTAGACCATCGACATGCCGTACAGCAGCATGCCCGAGGACAGCGCACCCAGCACGAAGTACTTGATCGCCGCCTCGGAGGAGAGCTGCGAGTCGCGATTGAGCGCCACCAGGCCGTACGAGCACAGCGTCAGCAGCTCCAGCCCCAGGTAGACCATCACCAGGTTGCCGGCCGAAACCAGCAGCATGGCGCCGATGGTGGCGAAGATCATCAGCGTATAAAACTCGCCCTGGAACAGCTTGCGGTCCTGCATGTACGGGCGCGAGAACACGAAGATCAGGGCCGTGCACAGCAGCGCGAAGACCTTGAGGACCTCCGCCACGGCGTCGCGCACGAACATGCCGCCGAAGGCGGTCACTGCCACGTCCGGCTGGCCGGCCACCACCAGGTAGATGCCCACCAGTACAACCAGGACCGAAACCCAGTGCAGGATGTTGCGCTGCTCGGGCTTCATCCAGGCGTCCAGCAGCAACAGGAGGCACGCCGCCGCTACTAGATAGAACTCCGGCAGCATGATCATGATGTCGTTGAGATTCGGCATTAGCGTGGGATTCCGCTTAGATCTTGTGAACGGCGAGCTGCTGGACCAACTGGGACACCGAAGCGTCCATCAGGTGGATCAGCGGCTGCGGCCAGATGCCCAGCGCCAGCACGGCGAGGGCGAAGGCGGCCAGCACGAACGTCTCGCGCCCGTTGATTTCCTTCATCTCACGCACGTGAGGGTTGGTGACGTCGCCCCACAGCACGCGCTTGACCATCCACAGCGTGTAGGCCGCGCCGATGATCAGGGTGAAGGCGGCGAACAGCGCGATCCACGGGTTGGCCGCGAAGCTGGCCAGCACCACCATGAACTCGCCGACGAAGCCGCTGGTGCCCGGCAGGCCCGAATTGGCCATGGCGAACAGCACGTAGAAGAAGCCGAACCACGGCATCACGTTGATCACGCCGCCGTAGTCCTTGATCTGGCGCGTGTGCAGCCGGTCGTACATCACGCCGATGCACGAAAACATCGCGCCCGAGACGAAACCGTGCGAGATCATCTGCACCATCGCGCCCTGCATGCCGAGCTTGGCGGCATCGATGTTGTTCGCGTCGCGCACCAGCATGAACGCAATGAAGATGCCCAGGGTGACGAAGCCCATGTGCGCCACGGACGAGTACGCCACCAGTTTCTTCATGTCGTCCTGCACCAGCGCGACGTAGCCGATGTAGACCACAGCGATCAGGCTGAGGACGATGATCAGCCAGGCGAAGTGCTCGGAGGCGTCAGGCACGATCGGCAGCGTGAAGCGCAGGAAACCGTACCCGCCGATCTTCAGCATCACCGCCGCCAGCACCACCGAGCCGCCGGTCGGCGCCTCCACGTGGGCATCCGGCAACCAGGTGTGCACCGGCACCATCGGCACCTTGACGGCGAACGCGATCAGGAAGGCGAAGAACAGCCAGGTCTGCTCCTTCATCGTCAGCGGCAGCATCGCCAGCGTGTGCAAGTCGAAGGTGCCGGCCTTCAGGTACAGGTAGATCAGCCCGATCAGCATGAAGATCGAGCCGAGGAAGGTGTAGATGAAGAACTTCAGCGTGGCGTAGACGCGCCGTGGGCCACCCCAGATGCCGATCAGGATGAACATCGGGATCAGCATCGCCTCGAAGAACACGTAGAACAGCAACGCGTCGGTGGCGCAGAACACGCCGATCATCAGGCCTTCGAGCACCAGCATGGCCGCCATGTACTGGTGCGGTTTGTCCTGGATCACCTCCCAGGCGCCCACGATGACGAGAATCGTGACGAAGGTGGTGAGCAGGATCAGCGCCACCGAGATGCCGTCCACGGCCAGCCCGTAGTGCACGCCGAGCGAGGCGATCCAGACGTGGCTTTCGGTCAGCTGCATGGCGCTGTCGGCAGCGTTGTAGGCCGGCAGCAGGAACAGGCTGGCCACGAAGGCCAGCACCGCCACCAGCAGCGAGATCCAGCGCGCCAGGCCCGGTCGGGCCGAGCCGGCCAGCAATACCGGGATCGCACCGACGATGGGGAGCCAGATCAGCAGGCTGAGCAAGTGATTGAACATGGAGCGTGCTTCCTTATTGCCCGATCTGCCCGGACCCGAAGACCCAGAACCCGCCCAGCAGCAGGATCAGGCCGAGAATCATCGCGAAGGCGTAGTGGTAGAGATAACCCGACTGCAGGCGACGCACGCCGCCGGCAACGCGCTGCACCAGTCCGGCCGAGCCGTTGACCATCGCGCCGTCGATCACCGCCGCGTCGCCCGCCTTCCAGAACAGCCGGCCGAGCGCCACGCCGCCGCGGGCGAAAATCGCGAAGTACACGTCGTCGACCCAGTACTTGCGGTCCAGCACGGTCCACAGCGGCTTGAGCGCGTTCTTGATCTTGCCGGCCATGGCCGGGTTGAACAGGTAGATGTACGTGGTGATCACGAAGGCCAGTGCGACCAGCGCGAACGGCCAGCTGGCGAACCCGTGCAGCGCCATGGCCGCCGCGCCATGGAACTCGTGACCGAGTTCGCCGAGTACGTTGTTGGCCTCTTCCACGTGGATCGCCTGCCCGAACCAGTCGCCGAACAGCATCGGGCCGATCGTGAAAAAGCCCACCAGCAGCGACGGGATCGCCAGCAGGATGAGCGGCAGCGTCACCACCCACGGCGACTCGTGCGGCGCATGTTCCAGCTCGCCCGGCTTGTGGGCGTGATGCGGATCGTCCGAAGGCGCATGGTGTTCGTCGGCGTGGCCGTCGTGGGCTTGCACGTCGTGATGGACGGCATGCGCGTCATGCGCATGGCCGTGATGGCCCACGACCACGAAGCGCTCCTTGCCGTGGAACGTCAGGTACATCTGGCGGAAGGTGTAGAGCGCGGTGACAAACGCGCCCACCAGCACGCACACGTAGGCGTAGCCCGAACCCCAGCGATGCGACTCGCCCACCGCTTCGATGATCGCGTCCTTCGAGTAGAAGCCCGAGGTAAACGGGATCGCGACCAGCGCCAGTGAACCGATCCACATGGTGATCCAGGTGATCGGCATGTACTTGCGCAGGCCACCCATGTAGCGCATGTCCTGCTCGTGGTGCATGGCGATGATCACCGAGCCGGCACCAAGGAACAGCAGCGCCTTGAAGAAGGCATGGGTCATCAGGTGGAACACCGCGCCGGCGTAGGCCGAGACACCGAGCGCCACGGTCATGTAGCCCAGCTGCGACAACGTGGAATAGGCGACCACGCGTTTGATGTCGTTCTGCACGATGCCGATCAGGCCGGTGAACAGGGCGCCCGTGGCGCCAATGATCATCACGAAGCTGAGCGCGCCTTCGGAGAGCTCGAAGAACGGCGACATGCGAGCGACCATGAAGATGCCCGCGGTCACCATCGTCGCCGCGTGGATCAGCGCGGAAATCGGGGTCGGGCCTTCCATCGAGTCGGGCAGCCACACGTGCAGCGGCACCTGGGCGGACTTGCCCATGGCGCCCACGAACAGCAGCACGCAGATGACGGTCGCCGCGTCCCAGTGGGTGTTGGCGGTCAGCGCCAGCGTCTTGCCGATCAGGCTGGGCGCGCTCGCAAACGCGGTGGCGTAGTCGAGCGTGTTGAGGAAGTACAGCACCGCGGCGATGCCGAGCAGGAAGCCGAAGTCGCCTACGCGATTGACCAGGAACGCCTTGAGGTTGGCGAAGATCGCGGTCGGGCGCTTGTACCAGAAGCCGATCAGCAGGTAAGACACCAGGCCCACGCCTTCCCAGCCGAAGAACAGCTGCATGAAGTTGTTGCTCATCACGAGCATCAACATCGCGAAGGTGAACAGCGAGATGTAGCTGAAGAAGCGCTGGTAGCCCGGATCGTCGGCCATGTAGCCGATGGTGTAGACGTGCACCAGCAGCGACACGAAGGTCACCACCACCATCATCATGGCGGTCAGGCGATCGACCATGAAGCCGACGCTGACGTGCAGGCGGCCGATCTCGAACCAGGTGTAGATGTCCTGGTTGTAGGCAGGAGCGCCGCCGGCAGTGATCTGGTAGAGCACGTAGAACGACAGCGCGCAGGAGATCAGCAGACCGAGGATGGTCACGCTGTGCGCACCGGCGCGGCCGATGGGCTTGCCGAGGAAGCCGGCGAGCAGGCAGCCGACGAGCGGCGCCAGCGCGATGGTCAGCAGGATGGAGGTCGAAAGTTGCATCGGCTCAGCCCTTCATCGAGTCGATTTCGGCGACGTTGACCGTGCTGCGGTTGCGGAACAGCAGCACCAGGATCGCCAGGCCGATCGCGGACTCGGCCGCCGCGACGGTAAGGATGAAGAACACGAACACCTGGCCGCCCACGTCGCCCAGGAAGCGCGAGAACGCCACGAAGTTCATGTTCACCGCAAGCAGCATCAGCTCGATCGCCATCAGGAGCACGATCACGTTCTTGCGGTTGATGAACAGACCGGCCACGGCGATGCAGAACAGCACCGCGCCCAGCACGATGAAATGCGACAGGGTGATCACGGGCGGGTCTCCGGGGATGCGGGTTGCGGCGGGCCGGCGGTCGGCTCGTCCGGGCGCGAGGGCGCCATCTTGACCACGCGGATGCGATCGCGAGGATTGACGCGCACCTGCTCACTGGCCGACTCGTGCTTCTTGTCACCGCGCTGGCGTAGCGTCAGCGCCACCGCCACCACTACGCCCACGGTCAGGATCAGCGCGGCGATCTCGAACGGCAGCAAATACTGCGTGTACAGCGCGCCACCCAGCCAGGCGGTATTGGACAGGCCGGCGGCGGCGGCCGGGTCGGCTCCCATTACGTGCGCGTGCATGGCGCGCACGCCGATCAGCGCCAGCATCTCCGACAGCATGACCAGCGCGACGATGATGCCGACCGGCAGGTAGCGGATGAAGCCTTCGCGTACCTGCTCCATCTTGATGTCGAGCATCATCACGACGAACAGGAACAGCACCATTACGGCGCCCACGTAGACCACGATCAGGGCGATGGCGAGAAACTCGGCCTCGGCCAGCAGCCAGATGCAAGCGGTGCTGAAGAACGCCAATACCAGCGAGAGCACCGCGTGTACGGAGTTCTTCACCGTGATCACCGCCAGCGCGGCGCCAATGGTGACCGCGGCGAAGCCGTAGAAGCAGATCAGTTGAAGCAGATTGGTATCGATCATGTCGGTGACCTTTAGCGGTACGCGGCGTCTTGCGCGCGGGCCGCGGCGATTTCCGGTTCGAAGCGGTCGCCGATGGCGAGCAGTTGCGCCTTGGTCACCACGTTCTGGCCGCGCTGTTCGAAGTGGTACTCCATCACCGAGGTTTCGACGATGGAGTCGACCGGGCAGCTCTCTTCGCAGAAGCCGCAGAAGATGCACTTGAACAGGTCGATGTCGTAGCGCGTGGTGCGGCGCTGGCCGTCGCCCTCGCGCGGGGCCGAGTCGATGGTGATCGCCAGCGCCGGGCACACTGCCTCGCACAGCTTGCAGGCGATGCAGCGCTCTTCGCCGTTGGCGTAGCGGCGCAGCGCGTGCAGGCCGCGGAAACGGTTCGAGCGGGGAATGTGCTCCATCGGGAAGCGCACGGTGTACTTGGGCGCGAACATGTAGCGCAACGTCAGCGCCATGCCCTTGAGCAGCTCGATGAGCAACAGGCTCTTGAAGTATTCGGTAATGCGGTTCATGGGTTTTGCCTTATGCCCCCGTTCCGACGAGAACTAAGCCGAAGTACTTCATGCAGCCGGCCACGAGAACCCACACGATCGTGATGGGAATGAACACCTTCCAGCCCAGCCGCATGATCTGGTCGTAGCGGTAGCGCGGGAACGTCGCGCGGAACCACAGGAACAGGAAGGACATCAGGAAGGCCTTGATCAGCAACCAGACGAAGCTGCCGGTCCAGATCCAGTTGACCCAGGGCGAGACGTCAGCCGTGACCCAGCCCTGCAGCGGGCTCAGCCAGCCGCCGAGGAAGAAGATCGAGGCGAGAAAGCTCACCAGGATCATGTTGGCGTACTCGGCCAGGAAGAAGATCGCGAAGGCCGAGCCGGAATACTCCACGTGGAAGCCCGCGACGATTTCCGATTCGCCCTCGGCCACGTCGAATGGCGCACGGTTGGTCTCGGCGACGCCCGAGATGAAGTAGACGATGAACACCGGCAGCAGCGGCAGCCAGAACCAGTCGAACAGGCCCTTGCCGCCCGCCTGCGCGTGCACGATGTCGGTCAGGTTGAGCGAACCGGCCAGCACCAGCACGCAGACCAGCGACAGGCCCATGGCCAGCTCGTAGGAGATCACCTGTGCCGCCGAGCGCATGGCACCGAGCAGCGCGTAGCGCGAGTTGGACGCCCAGCCGGCCAGGATGATGCCGTACACGCCCAGCGACGTCATCGCCAGCAGGTAGAGCAGGCCGGCGTTGACGTTGGCCAACACCATCCGGTCGTCGAACGGCACCACCGCCCAGGCAGCGAACGCCGGCACCAGCGCGAGCAGCGGCGCGAGGTAGTACAGGAAGCGGTTGGCGCTGGAAGGAAGGATCACTTCCTTGATCAGCAGTTTCACCACATCGGCGAAGGCCTGCAGGATGCCCCAGGGACCGATCTTGTTCGGCCCCATGCGCACGTGCATCCAGCCGATGACCTTGCGCTCCCAGTACACGAACATGGCCACCGCCAGAATCAGCGGCACCGCGATGCACAGGATGTAGACGACCGGCCAGACCAGCTCGTTGAGGAGTTGTTCGCCCATGGGTTACGCCTTGCTCAGGGTGATGGCCGCGCCATATGGCGGCAGCGTGGCGGTCAGGTCGTGTGCTGCTTCGATCCACACCGCGCCGTCGGGCACGGCCGGATCGACAGCCACCGGCAACAGCGCATCGGCAACACGCACCTGCGTGCCGGCGGTCAGGCCGTGGTGCATGGCTTCGTTGGCGTTCATGCGCACGGCGGCCGGACGGTTGATCGGATGCGCATTGAGTGCGGTGGCCCGGCGCAGCACCGCGTCGCTGCGGTAGATCGGCCAGGTCGCCAGGCGCACCAGGCCGCCGGCCGTGCCCTGACGCGGTGCCAGCGTGGCGCCATGCGCTGGCTGCGGGCGCGCCGTGATGCCCTCGCGCAGACCCGCCAGGTCATCGAACTCGAAGCCGGCCAGCTGCAGCATGCCGCCGAGCGCACGCAGCACCTTCCAGCCGGCACGCGTCTCGCCCGGCGCCTTCGCACCGGCGATTACGCCCTGTGCCAGGCCATCGACGTTGACTAGCGTGCCGTCGGTTTCCGGCAGCAGCGCGATCGGCAGGATCACGTCGGCCACTTCGCGCAACGCAGCGCCGGCGTAGGCGTTGAATGCCACCACCTTCGCGCCGCCCAGCGCCTTGAGCGCCGCGGCACCGTCGGCGAAGTCGTAGGGCGGCTCGGCGCCGTACAGCACATAGCCCTTCCGCGGCTGCGCAAGCATCGCCTGCGCGTCCAGGCCGCCGTTGCCGGGCACCACGCCGCCCTGCCCCAGGCCCAGCGCATTGGCGCCGACCGGGAGTTCGTCGTAGCCGGCGCCGGTCGCCTGCGCGATGAAGCGCGCAACGGCCCGCAGCCAGGACGCCTGCGGATGCGTGGCAGCCGCCTCGCCCAGGATCACCACGGCCTTACCAGCCTTGAGTGCGGCAATCGCGTCGTGGTCGCCCTGGTCGCTCTGCGCGCCGTTGATAGCATCGGCCAGCGCGGCCGGTGCCGAGGCGCCTCCGGCAACCGCAGCCTTGGCCAGCGCCAGCAGCGCGTCGACCATCGCCGCGGGCGACACGATGGCCTCGCCGGCCAGCGCGTAGTTGAACTCGAAACGGACGGGGTTGACCGCGTAGACCTTCGCGCCGCGCTTGACCGCCTGGTGCAGGCGATGGTTGAGCAGCGGGATCTCGTGGCGCAGGTTGGAGCCGACCAGCAGCGCCGCCCTGACCTCGGCCACCTCGGCCACCGGTACCTCGAAACGCTCCACGACCGGGCGGTCGGACAGGTCGAGCTGGCGCAGGCGATGATCGATGTGCGCGCTGCCCAGTCCGCGCGCCAGGCGCAGCAGCAGGTCACCTTCCTCGTTGGTGGTGGCCGGCGAAACCAGGATGCCCAGCTCGCTGCCGGGCACCGACTTCACCGCCTCGGCCGCGACGGCCAGCGCCTCTTCCCAGCTGGCCTGCTGCCACTGGCCGTTGCGCTTGATCTGCGGCGCGTGCAGGCGATCGGCCGCGTACAGGCCCTCGCGGCTGTAGCGGTCGCGGTCGGACAGCCAGCACTCGTTGACCGCCTCGTTGTCGCGCGGCACCACGCGCAGCACTTCGCCTCGGCGGGTGTGCAGCCACAGGTTGGAGCCCAGCGCATCGTGATAGCCGATCGAGGGCCGTGCGATCAGCTCCCAGGCGCGCGCCTTGAACTGGAACGGCTTGTCGGTCAGCGCACCGACCGGGCAGACGTCGATGATGTTGCCCGACAGCTCGGTCTCGACCGTCTTGCCGATGTAGGTACCGATCTGCCGGTCCTCGCCGCGATACATGGCGCCCAGCTCGAAGGTGCCCGCAATCTCGCTGGTGAAGCGCACGCAACGGGTGCAGTGGATGCAGCGGGTCATCTCGGTGGCGACGAGCGGACCGATGTTCTCGTCGGAGATGGTGCGCTTGCGTTCGGTGAAGCGCGACACGCTGCGGCCATAGCCCAGCGCCAGGTCCTGCAGCTCGCATTCGCCACCCTGATCGCAGATCGGGCAGTCCAGCGGATGGTTGATCAGAAGGAACTCCATCACGTCCTTCTGGAACCTCAGCGCCTTGTCCGAGCGCGTCAGCACCTTCATGCCCTCGGCCACCGGGGTGGCGCAGGCTGGCTGCGGCTTGGGCATCATCCGGCCACCCATCTCCACTTCCACCATGCACATGCGGCAGTTGGCGGCGACGGGAAGCTTTCGGTGGTAGCAGAAGCGCGGGAGCGAGATGCCTACGGCATCGGTCGCCTCGATGATCAAGGCGCCCTTGCGGATTTGCACGGACTTGCCGTCGACCTCGATGTTGACGAGATCGGGCGCGGTGGGGGTCGGCTGCGCACTCATCAGGCGGCAACTCCAAGCTTGTCGTCGGTCATCGAGCGACCGTGCTCGACGAAATATTCGAATTCGTTCCAGAAGTGGTGCAGGAAGCCCTGCACCGGCCAGGCAGCGGCTTCGCCGAAGGCGCAGATGGTGTGGCCCTCGATCTGCCCGGCGACCGCCTTGAGGCGATGCAGGTCATCGAGCGTGCCCTTGCCTTCGACGATGCGCGAGAGCACGCGATGCATCCACCCGGTACCTTCGCGGCAGGGCGTGCACTGGCCGCAGGACTCGTAGCGGTAGAAGCGCGAGATGCGGTGGCAGGCACGCACCATGCAGGTGGTCTCGTCCATCACGATCACCGCGCCGGAGCCGAGGCCCGAACCGGCCTTCTGCAGGCTGTCGTAGTCCATCGTGCACTCGAGGATCGTCGCCGCCGGCAGCACCTTCATCGAAGAACCGCCTGGGATCACCGCCTTCAGCTGGTGACCGTTGCGCACGCCACCGGCCATCGCCAGCAGGTCCTTGAACGGCGTGCCCAGCCGGATCTCGAAGTTGCCCGGGCTGTTGACGTGGCCGGACACCGAGAAGATCTTCGGGCCACCGTTGTTGGGCTTGCCGAGGTTGAGGAACCAGTCGGCGCCGTTGCGCAGGATCGCCGGCACCGAGGCGTAGGTCTCGGTGTTGTTGATCGTGGTCGGCTTGCCGTACAGGCCGAAATTGGCCGGGAACGGCGGCTTGAAGCGCGGCAGGCCCTTCTTGCCCTCGAGCGATTCCATCAACGCGGTTTCCTCGCCGCAGATGTAGGCCCCCGCGCCGAGCGCCGCGTAGATGTCCACGTCGATGCCGCTGCCGCCGATGTCCTTGCCCAGCAGGCCGGCTGCATAGGCTTCCTTCAGCGCCGACTCGAAGTGCTCGAACGGCTCGTGGTGGAACTCGCCACGCAGGTAGTTGTAGGCCACGGTCGAGCCGGTGCAGTAGCAGGCGATTGCCAGGCCCTCGATCACCGAGTGCGGGTTGTAGCGCAGGATGTCGCGGTCCTTGGCGGTGCCCGGCTCGGACTCGTCCGAGTTGCACAGGATGTACTTCTGCATCGTGCCCTTGGGCATGAAGGACCACTTCAGGCCGGTCGGGAAGCCCGCGCCGCCACGGCCGCGCAGACTGGATTTCTTGACCTCTTCGATGAGCGTGGCCGGATCCGGCTTCTCGGCGAGGATCTTGCGCCACGCCTTGTAGCCGTCCACCTTCTCGTAGCTGTCCATCGACCACGGTGTGTCGAAGTGCAGCGTGGTGTAGACGACCTGGTGGTCCTGGGGTGCGGGTCCTACCGGACCGGTGCTGTTCGCCATGCCCTTACTCCAGCCCGTCCAGGATCTCGTCGAGCTTCTCGGGCGTGAGATGCTCGTGGTAGTGCCCATTGACCGTCATCGCCGGCGCGTACACGCAGGCGGCAATGCATTCCTCTTCTCTCTTGAGGTACACGCGGCCGTCCTGCGTGCTTTCGCCCAGCTTGATGCCGAGCTTGTTCTCGCAATGGCGCACCAACCCTTCGGCCCCGTTGAGCCAGCACGAGATGTTGGTGCAGATGGCGACGTTGTTGCGGCCAACCGGCTTGGTCTCGAGCATCGAATAGAAGCTCGCCACCTCGTAGCCCCAGATCGCGGGCAACTCGAGGTACTTGGTCACCGCCGTGATCAGCTCGTCGGTGAGGAAGCCCTGGTTCTGCTCCTGCGCGGCGAACAATCCCTGGATCAGCGCCGAGCGCTTGCGGTCCGGAGGGAACTTGGCGACCCATTCGTCGATGTGGTGGCGCGTGTGGTCGCTGAGCACGACGAGCGGATCGACGTGCTTGACCTGCTCGTAGTTGTTGGTGGCCTTCATGGGGGAATCTCCGTGGTGCCGGCTTAGCGGTCAACTTCGCCGAACACGAGATCGTAGGTGCCGATCATCGCCACCACGTCGGCCAGCATGTGGCCCTTGACGGTGGCGTCCATCGACGAGAGGTGGGCGAAGCCCGGCGCGCGCAGGTGCACGCGGAAGGGCTTGTTGGCGCCGTCGGAAACCAGGTAGCAGCCGAACTCGCCCTTGGGCGCCTCGACCGCGCAGTACGTCTCGCCGGCGGGCACGCCGTAGCCCTCGGTGAACAGCTTGAAGTGATGGATGAGCGCTTCCATGCTCTCCTTCATCTCGGCGCGCGACGGCGGCGCGACCTTGAAGTTGGTCACCATCACCGGGCCCGGATTGGCACGCAGCCAATCCACGCACTGCTTGATGATGCGGTTGGACTGGCGCATCTCTTCCACGCGCACCAGGTAGCGGTCGTAGCAGTCACCGTTGACGCCGACCGGGATGTCGAAATCCATCTCGGCGTACTTGGCATAAGGCTGCTTCTTGCGCAGGTCCCACTCGACGCCCGAGCCGCGGATCATCGCGCCGGTCATGCCCCAGGCCTTGGCCATCTCCGGGCTGATCACGCCGATGCCGACCGTGCGCTGCTTCCAGATGCGGTTGGTGGTGAGCAGGTCCTCGTACTCGTCCACACGCGACGGGAAGATGCGGGTGAACTCCTCGATGAAGTCGAGCATCGAGCCTTCGCGCGCCGCGTTGATGCGCTTCAGATCTGCGCCCTTGTGCCAGGGCGATTCCTTGTACTGCGGCATGCGGTCGGGCAGGTCGCGGTAGACGCCGCCCGGACGGTAGTAGGTCGCGTGCATGCGCGCGCCCGAGACCGCCTCGTAGACGTCCATCAGCTCCTCGCGCTCGCGGAACGCGTACAGGAACACCGCCATCGCGCCAAGGTCGAGCGCGTTGGAGCCGATCCACATCAGGTGGTTCAGGATGCGGGTGATCTCGTCGAACATCGTGCGGATGTACTGCGCACGCTCGGGCGCCTCGATCCCCAGCAGGGTCTCGATCGCGCGCACGTAGGCGTGCTCGTTGCACATCATCGACACGTAGTCCAGGCGATCCATGTAGCCGATCGACTGGTTGAACGGCTTGGACTCGGCCAGCTTCTCGGTGCCGCGGTGGAGCAGGCCCACATGCGGGTCGGCGCGCACCACGGTCTCGCCGTCCATCTCCAGCACCAGGCGCAGAACGCCGTGCGCGGCCGGATGCTGCGGGCCGAAGTTCATCGTGTAGTTGCGGATTTCCTGCATGTCAGTTCCTCCGCCAGTCGTCGGCGGCTTCGGCCTTGGCCTGGATGAGGTCGGCGTCGTCACGGATCACGCGCGGCACCAACACGCGCGGCTCGATGGTCACCGGCTGGTAGACCACGCGCTGCTGCTCGGCGTCGTAGCGGACCTCGACGTTGCCGATCAGAGGGAAGTCCTTGCGGAACGGATGGCCGACGAAGCCGTAGTCGGTGAGGATGCGGCGCAGGTCCGGATGGCCGTCGAAGATGATGCCGAACAGGTCGAACGCCTCGCGTTCGAACCAGTTGGCAACGGGCCAGATGCCGGTGAGCGAGGGCACCATCGGCAGCGCGTCGTCCTCGCAGAACACGCGCAGGCGCAGGCGTCGGTTGTTCGCGACCGAAAGCAGGTGCACGACCGAAGCGAAGCGGCGCGGCATGTTGGCGTCGCGGGGCCGCTCGGCCCAGTTAAAGCGGCCCATGGCCTGGCCTTCCACGCCGCGGGAGAAGCCCGTGGCCGTGACCGTCTCGGTGGCCCATTCGTCCTGGCCGTAGCCGAGATAGTCCACGCCGCAGACGTCGATCAGCTGCTCGAAGCGGAACTCCGGCTCGTCGCGCAGCGCGGTGGCGACGCTCAGCAGGTCGGCAGCCGCCAGTTCGGCGGTGAGTTCACCGCCACGGGCCGGCAGTAGCGACAGGGTGTCGCCGAACCGCGCCGCAAGGCGCGCGGCGAGCGAGGTGTTTTGCGTATCGGTCATGGCGTAGGGCCTTAGCCGCGGGCGATCGTGCTGGTGCGGCGGATCTTCTTCTGCAACTGCAGGATGCCGTGGATGAGCGCCTCGGCCGTCGGCGGGCAGCCCGGCACGTAGATGTCCACCGGCACGATGCGGTCGCAGCCACGCACCACCGAGTAGGAATAGTGGTAGTAGCCGCCGCCGTTGGCGCAGCTGCCCATCGAGATCACCCACTTCGGGTCGGGCATCTGGTCGTACACGCGGCGCAGCGCCGGCGCCATCTTGTTGACCAGCGTGCCGGCCACGATCATCACGTCGGACTGGCGCGGGCTGGGGCGGAAGATCACGCCGTAGCGGTCCAGGTCCAGGCGCGCGGCGCCGGCGTGCATCATCTCGACCGCGCAGCAGGCCAGGCCAAAGGTCATCGGCCACATGGAACCGGTGCGCGCCCAGTTCATCAGCGCATCGACCGAGGTGGTGGCGAAGCCGCGCTGCACGACCGGGTTGTCCTCGGCCGGGCGCAGGATGTCGTCGACCAGGTTCAACGGCTCCGGGTTGTGCATCACCCGGTCGATGGAAGACATCACTCCCATTCCAGCGCTCCCTTCTTCCACACGTAGGCAAACCCGACCACCAGCAACAGCAGGAACAGCGCCATCTCGATCAGCGCCACGATGCCGATCTGCTGGAACACCACCGCCCACGGAAACAGGAAGGCGATTTCCAGGTCGAAAATGATGAACAGGATCGCCAGCAGGTAATAGCGGACGTCGAAGCGCATGCGCGCGTCTTCGAAAGCCTCGAAGCCGCACTCGTAGGGCGCGAGCTTGATCGCGGCGGGGCGGCGCGGGCCGGCGAGCATGCCGATGATCAGCAGCACCACGCCCAGGCCGGCGGCAACGCCGATGAACAGCAGGATGGGCCAGTATTGAGCAAGCACGATGCAACGTACCTCCGCACCCTTCGGGCGCATCAGTGATCGCCACGATGGCGATCCGGCTGGTTCGATTCGGCAGGCCGCGCACGGCAGGGGCTGTCCGGCCACGATCGCACGCGTGGGGGCCGCGAGCGCCCGATTTCCACGAAATCCCTTCGTGTAACCGCCGCATTGTATCAGCGCGTACGGGGACTACGCCAAGTATTGCGGACGCGACAGTTATTGGTTAGTGCAAGCCCGTTCTCGCAGATCGCGGGTGAGTACGCGGCGAACGCGCGGCCGGAGCGCGCGCTGGCGGAAGGGACGTCACATGGTGTGGGTCGGGCGCTCGGAGGCGAGCACGCCGGCGAGGATGTTTTCGATGCGCTGGCGCGCCGATTCGGCATCGCCGGATTCGTTGAAATGCACGCCGATGCCGGCTGTGCGGTTGCCCTGCGCCCCGAGCGGGCTGATCCAGGCGACCTTGCCCACGACCGACAGGCGCTCGGTCTCATCCATCAGCGTGATCAGCAGCACCACCTCGTCGCCCAGCGCATAACGTTGCGCTGTCGGCGCGAACAGGCCGCCGTTCTTCAGGAACGGCATGTACGCGCTGTATAGCGACGCGGCGTCCTTGATCTTCAGCGAGATGATGCCCTGACGGGCGGCGGTGGCGGTCATGCTGGGCTCCGGAGCGAACAAGCCGGTTTCGGCCGGCGCCCGAGCATCGTAGCGAGCGTGATGGGCCGGCGCAAAGCGGCCCATCACACAGGGTGGGCTTCAGCCCACCAGGCCCACGGTCGCGAGAAGGCCGGTGGGCTGAAGCCCACCCTACGCACGGCGTGTCTACTACAGCTCGCACCATCCCCAGCGGTCGAAAATCCAGGGGGACGGCACAGGCATGTCCAGGCGCGCGAAGCACGGCGCGGTCGGCACTTCGGCCAGGCGCCAGCCTCCCTGTCCGTCGCGCCGCAGCGGTGCGTCCGCCCAGGGCCAATGGCGTACCCCGTCCGGACTGGCGATGGTCAACCGCAACTGCGAGCGCCAGGCCCTGGGGCGCCAGGGCAGCGCGCCGGCTTCGCGGTCAGCCGGAGGCCGGGCGACCCGTTCGTAGCGCTCGGGGCGATCGGTGAGCCGGCGCATGCGGCCCGCGCTCAATGCCATCTGGCTGCCATGGGCGGTCAATGCGGCGAGTTTGGCCGCGTGGCGCTCGGCAGCAGCGGGCAATGCGATATCGGGCGCCGCCTCCCCGCGACCATGCACCAGGTAACTGAGCAGCAGCGGCGGTTCGGCATCCCAGTCGGCCAGCGCCAGCCGCATCAGGACATGCGCACTGCCGTGGTCGGGGTGGCGGTCGGACAGCGCCGGCAGGGCGACCACGTTCGGTCCGAAATCCACCAGTTCGGCGACCAGGCGTGCGCGCGCCATCGAGGCATCCCCGCGCACCAGTGTGGTGAGCCCCATGTCCGGCCAGCCCGTCGCGTGCAACGCGTCGAACGGCACGTCCAGCCGTCGCAGCGCCTCGGCGACCTCGCCGCGACGGCGCCTGCCCCAGCGCGCGCGCTCGACATCGCCAATGCGCAGGCGGCGCTCAAGCCAGCGTTGCGGCCAGGGGTTGTCGTCACCGTCGGTGAGCAGCAGTACGCGCACCTCGCCGCCGGCTGCACGCACGAGTTGCAGCAGTTCGCCGGTGCCGATGGTTTCGTCGTCGGGGTGCGGCGCGACCACCAGCAGGCGGGTCCGCGCGTCGGGGCTGTACAGCTCCGGGCTCAACGGCATGTCGTGGCGCCTCCCGCGCCAGGGTGTGGGGAACGCCCCGGCCGGAAGCCGCAGGCGGTCGTTGCGCGCAGCTTGCGGCAGCGCGCGTTCGCACTACGTGTAGCGTGAGGCTGACGACCGGAACGACCCGCAAGGCTCAGGGTCAGTGCCAGCCGGCGAGCAACTCTAGCAGCAGCAGGTCGCCGCGCAGCGGGCCGCGCAAGGCGTCGCGCGTGCGATTGGCAACGGCGAACCAGTCGGCCAGCGCCTCGGCATCGAGCTGACTGCCGAGCGGCGTGGCACCGCCGGTCGCGCGGGCACGGGCCTCGTCGACCGCGGCCTGCGCAGCAAACCACAGGCACTGCTCCGGCTCGGCATCCAGCCAGCGGCGGGCCACCTCCATCGGTTCGGCGCGGCCGGCCGCCAGCGCGGCCAGGTCCTTGCGCACCGCCTGCCGGCGCGCCAGCGCGCCCTGCTCTGCCCAGGCCTGCGCCAGCCCCGGGTTGCCGCCGGCCGCCTGCAGTGCTGCCGCGGGATCGGTCACGTCTTGCGCGGCGAGCCAGGCCATCGCCTCGGCCGGCCGGGGCAACTGGAATTCGATCCGCTGGCAGCGACTGCGGATGGTTTGCGGCAGCCGCCAGGGCGCATCGGCGACCAGCAGCAGCAGGGTCTGCGGCGAGGGCTCCTCCAGCGTCTTGAGCAGAGCATTGGCGGCGGCCGTGTTCATGGCATCGGCCGGATCGATCACCACCACTTGCCAGCCGCCGAACTGGCTGGCCATCGCCAGCCGTGCAGAGAGCTCGCGGATCTGCTCGACCACGATCTCCTTGCGCTGCACGCCGTCCTTGCGCAGGCCGTAGCTGATGGTGACGAAATCCGGGTGGGTGCCGGCATCGAGCAGCAGACAGGTACGACACTGACCGCAGGCTTCGCCCTCGCGTGGGCGCTCGCACAGCAGGCCACGCACGAAACGGCGCAGGAAGGCACGCTTGCCCAGTCCCGCCGGACCGCACAGCAGTAGCGCGTGCGGCAGTGCTTCGCGCGCCAGGCGCGATTGCAGCCGTTGCCAATGCGCCTCGTGCCAGGACGGTGACGTCATGCCGCGTCCTCCGCGAGCAGCGGCGCAAGCGCCGCGATGGCCGCCCGCAACACGGCCTCGGGCGGCTGGCCGGCATCGATCACACGGAAACGGTCCGGCTCCGCGGCGGCGCGCGAGCGATAGCTGGCGCGTACGCGTTCGAAGAAGGCATCGGCCTCGATTTCGATGCGGTCCGCCTCGCCTCGCCCGGCGGCACGCGCACGACCGGTCGCCACCGGCAGGTCGAGCAGCAGCGTGAGGTCCGGTGCCACACCGGCGCAGGCCCAGCGTTCCAGTTCCGCGATGCGCTCCGCGGGCTGGCCGCGACCGCCGCCCTGATAGGCGTAACTGGCATCGACGTAGCGGTCGCAAAGCACCCATTGTCCGGCTGCCAGGGCCGGCGCGATGGTCTCGCGCACGAGCTGGGCGCGCGAGGCGAACATCAGAAGCAGCTCGGTCTCGGCAGCCATGCCGCTTGCCTGTGGATCGAGCACGATCGCGCGGACCGCCTCACCCACCGCCGTGCCGCCCGGCTCGCGGGTCTGCACCAGGTCGACACCCTGCCCCGCGATGTGTTCGCGCAAGCCGGCCAGCAACGTACTCTTGCCGGCGCCTTCGCCACCCTCGAGCGAAATGAAGCGTCCGCGCCGCGCCTCAGTCATGGCAACGCTTCAGCTGGTAGCAGGCGACGTTGCGGTTGTGCTCGGCCAGCGAGCTGGCGAACACGTGGCTGCCGTCGCCGCGGGCGACGAAGTACAAGGCCTTGCCCGGCGCCGGATGCAGCGCGGCCTGGATCGCCGGCCGTCCCGGCAGGGCGATCGGTGTGGGCGGCAGGCCCGCATGCAGGTAGGTGTTATAGGGCGTATCGGCGAGCAGGTCGCTGCGGCGGATGTTGCCGGCGTAGGCCTCGCCCATGCCGTAGATCACCGCCGGATCGGTCTGCAGCAGCATGTGGTTCTCCAGCCGGCGCACGAACACGCCGGCAATCCTGGGCCGCTCGTCGGCGCGCCCGGTTTCCTTCTCGACGATGGAAGCGAGGATCAGCGCCTCGTAGGGCGTAGCCAGCGGCAGATTCTTGTCGCGCCCAGGCCAGAGCTCGGCCAGTGCCCGGACCATGGCCTGATGCGCGCGCTTGAGGATGTCCAGGTCGCCGTCACCCTTCACGTAGGCGTAGGTCTCGGGCAGGAAGCGCCCCTCGGGCTTCTCGCCAGGGGCACCGATGCGTCGCATGATTTCCGCATCGTCCAGTGCCGCATCGTCATGGCGCAAGGTCGGCACCTTCGCCAGCGCCTCGCGCAACTGGCGAAAGGTCCAGCCATCGACGATGGTGAAGTCGCGCTGCAGCACGCGCCCGGCGGCCATGGCGTCCAGTAGCTGACCAGGCGTGACGCCCGGATCGAGCGCGTACTCGCCGGCGTGCAACCGGTCGGCGACCCGCATGCGTTCGGCCAGCACGCGCCAGTACAACGATGGCGCACGGGTGAGGTTGCGGCTACGCAGCTGCGCCACGATGCCACGCAGGCTACTGCCGCGCTCCACATCGAGCGTCTGGCGCTGCGGCCCGACCGTCAGCGGCGTGCGGCTGAACCGCTCGAAGTCGTACCAGCCGGCCACCAGCGCGGCCAGCATGGCGAGCAGCACCAGCCAACCCAGGATCCGCCAGGCCGCTCGACCTTTTCTTTTCTTGCGCCCCATGGGGACTCCTTCAGAAACCCAGTTCGCGCCAATGCGACTGCAGCGCGCGCGTCACCGCGCCGACCGCAAAAGCCTGGCCGTCCAGTTCGCGAACCGGCAGGATGCCGCGCACGCTCGAGGATAGGAAGAGTTCGTCCGCCCGGCGCAGTTCCTTCAGCGTGATCGGGCGCACCTGCGCGTGCGGCCGGGCTGACAGCACTTCGGCCCGGGCCACGCCCGCGATGCCGCAACGATCGACCGCCGGTGTGGCGAGCACGCCACCGAAAACCGCGAACAGATTGGCCGCGGTGGTAGATATCGCCAGGCCGTCGGCGTCGCACAGCAAGCCCTCGGCAATCGCCGGATCGTCCCACTCGGCGCGCGCCAGCACTTGCTCCAGGCGATTGAGGTGCTTGAGGCCGGCAAGCCGCGGCTGCAAGGCCAGGCGCGTGGCGCACAGACGCACGCGGATACCTTCGGCGCAGGCAGCCTCGTCGCGCGGCGGCGGATCAAAGGCAGCGACGATGCGGGTGGCCTGCGCCGACACCGGTGGCTTGTAGCCGCGCTCGCCGGTACCCCGCGTCAGCGTGATGCGCACGACCGACTGCGGCAGATCCCGCGACACGGCCTGCGCCTCGGCCAGCAGGATGGCAGGGGCCGGCACCGACAGAGACAGCCGGCGGCAGCCGTCCTGCAGGCGTTGCATGTGGCGCGGCCAGAGCGGCGCCTTGGCGCCGAGGAAACGGATCGTCTCGAACAACCCATCGCCGTAGGCGAGCCCACGGTCCAGCACGGAAACCCGGTCCTCCGCCCGGCCGTCCACCAGCACGCGCGCGATCAACCGGGCGCTCCCAATGCGAGCAGCAAGCCGCGGGCCTTGGCCCGGGTTTCGTCCAGCTCGCGCTCGGCGACCGAGTCGGCGACGATGCCGGCGCCCGCACGCAATGTAACCTCGGAACCGATTTGGGTGAGCGTGCGGATCAGGATGTTGAGATCCAGCTCGCCGCTAAGGTCGAGATAGCCCAGTGCCCCGGTGTAGGCGCCACGCGGCGTGTCCTCGATCGCCGCGATGATCTCCATGCAACGCACCTTGGGGCAGCCGGTGATGGTGCCGCCCGGAAAGGTCGCGGCGATCACCTGCCCCGGCGTCACGTCCTCGCGCAGGCGCCCGCGCACATTGGAGACGATGTGGTGCACGTGCGCGTAGCTCTCCACCACCATCAGCTCGTCGACCTCGACCGTGCCGGGCACGCAGACCCGGCCCAGGTCGTTGCGCTCCAGGTCGATCAGCATGACGTGCTCGGCGCACTCCTTCGGATGTGCGGCAAGCTCGCGGACGCCCGCCGCGTCGTCCTCGCCCGCCAGCCGCGGACGCGTGCCAGCGATGGGGCGGGTCTGCGCGATGCCATTGCGTACTTCGACCAGCCGCTCCGGCGAGGAACTGGCGACCGCCCAGCCGTGCTGCTGCAACAGGCCCGCAAACGGCGCCGGATTGGCCTTGCGCAAGGCCGCGTAGAGCGCGGCGGCGGACGGTGGCTGGGCATAGTGTGCGTGCCAGGCGCGCGACAGATTGACCTGGAAGATGTCGCCCGCGTGCAGGTGATCGTGGATGCGCGCCACGCCGTCGAGGAAGTGCGCGGGAGCGTCTTCCGCGACGGAACGCGGTGCGGCAGGCGCGAAGTCCGGAGGCGACGCAGCGAGGTCCGCCTCCATCGCATCAAGCAGTGCCTCGCTACCATCCTCGGTGACCAGCAGCGTGCGTTCACGCAGGTGATCGACGATCACCGCCGCCGGACAACGCAGCGCGAGCGCCACGGGCAACTGCGCGGACGAGCGCAGGCGCAGCCGCGGTTCGATCTCGGCGGCCAGCTCGTAGGCAAGCATCAGCACCCACCCACCGTGGAACGGCAGATCGTCCTCCGCTGAGGGCATGCGCTCGGCCCGCCACGCGGCGTCGAGTGCGTCGAGGAAGCGGACTCCCGGCAGGATCCCGCTTGCGGGCGATGCTCCGGTTGCAACGCCCTGAGCATCGCCTGCAAGCGGACTCCTGCAGACGCTGCCGTCGCCGTGCAGGATGAGTTGTTCGCGAGGAAAACCAAACAGGATGTCGTAGCGCGATTGCGCCGTGCCGCGCACCACGCTTTCGAGCAGGCAGGGATAGCGGTCCGCAAATGCGGCGGCCGGCGCGAGCAGGTCGCGCCGGCCGTCGAGGACCCTCAGATGGCAGCCCACGCTTCCGCCTTAGTGGCGGCGGAAGACGAGCGTGCCGTTGGTACCGCCGAAGCCGAAGGAGTTGGAGATCGCGACGTCCAGATCGGCCTTGCGCGCGGTGTGCGGCACGAAGTCCAGGTCGCAGCCTTCGCTCGGCTCGTCCAGGTTGATGGTCGGCGGCAGCACCTGGTCGCGCAGCGCCAGGATGGTGAAGATCGCCTCGACGCCGCCAGCGGCACCGAGCAGGTGGCCGGTGGTCGACTTGGTCGAGCTCATCGCCAGCTTGTAGGCGTGCTCGCCGAACACCTTTTTCGCCGCCATCACCTCGCCGAGATCGCCCAGCGGCGTGGAGGTGCCGTGCGCGTTGATGTACTGCACCTCGGTCGGCTTGACGTTGGCGTCGTCCAGCGCCGCCTGCATGCAGCGCGCGGCACCTTCGCCGCCCTCGCTGGGCGCGGTGATGTGGTACGCGTCGCCGCTCATGCCGAAGCCGACCAGCTCGGCATAGATCTTTGCGCCGCGGGCCCTGGCGTGCTCGTACTCCTCCAGCATCAGCACGCCGGCGCCATCGGACAGCACGAAGCCGTCGCGGTCCTTGTCCCACGGACGGCTCGCCTTGGTCGGCTCGTCGTTGCGCGTGGACATGGCCTTGGCCGAGCAGAAGCCAGCCATCGCGGTACCGGTCGTGGCGAACTCGGCGCCGCCGGCGATCATCACGTCGGCGTCGCCGTACTGGATCATGCGCATGGCCAGGCCGATGTTGTGCGTGGCCGTGGTGCAGGCGGTGACGCAAGCGATATTCGGGCCCTTCAGTCCGAACATGATCGACAAGTGGCCGGAGACCATATTGATGATCGAGCTGGGCACGAAGAAAGGCGACACACGACGCGGGCCCTTCTCGTGCAGCTCGATCGAGGTGTCCTCGATGGTGTTCAGACCGCCGATGCCGGCGCCGACCGCCACGCCGATGCGCGGCGCGTTGGCTTCCGTGACCTCAAGCCCGGAATCACGCAGCGCCTGGGTGCCCGCGGCGATGCCGTAATGGATGAACGGGTCCATTTTCTTGACGTCCTTCGGTGGCATCCACTGTGCCGGGTCGAAGTCGCGTACCTGCCCGGCGATGCGGGTGGCGTAGCCAGTGGCGTCGAAATGCGTCACCTGCCCGATGCCGCTGTTGCCCTTGAGGATGTTGTCCCAGGCGGTGGCGATGTCATTGCCGACCGGCGAGATGATGCCCATGCCGGTCACTACAACACGCCGTCTACTCACGGGTCGTTCGCTCATGGATTTCAATCCTTACGTGTTCTCTTAGGCTCGCTGCCGCGCAACGGCCTCAAGTCCAGCCACCATACGGTATCGGACGTTTCAAAACGCAGAAACGAAAACTGCGCCAAGGTGGCGCAGCTTTCAGTATCGCCACGTGAACGGAATCCGCGCCACATGAGCGCAGACACCGGCCACGAAACCGATCAGTCCTTGGTGTGGGCCTTGATGTAGTCCACGGCCTGCTGAACGGTGGTGATCTTCTCGGCCTCTTCGTCCGGGATCTCGGTCTCGAACTCTTCCTCGAGGGCCATCACCAGTTCCACCGTGTCCAGCGAATCGGCGCCCAGGTCGTCCACGAACGAAGCGTTCGCCGTGACTTCGTCTTCCTTCACGCCCAGCTGCTCGATGACGATCTTCTTGACGCGCTCTTCGATGGTGCTCATGTTGCCAAACCTCCCAAGGGGTGTGCTTTTTTGTCGGGCCGGCACGGGTCCGGCAAAGGACGGCGAATTGTAGTGGCTAAGCGGCCAGGCCGCCATTGCTCCGCCGACAGGGTCAATACGCGCCGGCTTTCCTGCCGGCGCGAAAGGTCAATTGTCGCCTAAAAACGAGCCGTTGGCGACAACTGTTCCATACGTCAGGGCATGTACATGCCGCCGTTGACATGCAGCGTTTCGCCGGTGATGTAGGCGGCGGCCGGTGAAGCGAGGAAGCCGACGGCCTTGGCGATGTCGCTCGCCTCGCCCAGGCGGCCCAGTGCGATCTGACCGAGCAGCGCCTGCTTCGATTCTTCCGGCAGCGCACGCGTCATGTCGGTGTCGATGAAACCGGGCGCGACCACGTTGACGGTGATGCCGCGCGAACCGATCTCGCGCGCCAGCGATTTGGAGAACGCGATGATGCCGGCCTTGGCCGCGGCGTAGTTTGCCTGGCCAGGGTTGCCAGTGAGGCCGATTACCGAGGCGATCGAGATGATGCGGCCCTTCTTCGCCTTCATCATGCCGCGCATGACCGCCTTGGACGTGCGATAGACCGAGGTCAGGTTGGTATCGATGATCGCCTGCCAGTCCTCGTCCTTCATGCGCATCAGCAACTGGTCGCGCGTGATGCCGGCATTGTTGACCAGCACCGACACCGCGCCGAACTCCTTGGCGATCGCATCGATCAGCGCCTCGACAGCCGCGCCGTCGGTAACGTCCAGCACACGGCCGTGTCCGCCGTTCGCCGTCAGGCGCTCATCAATGGCCTTGGCGCCATTCTCGCTGGTGGCGGTACCGATCACGGTGGCGCCCATGGCGGCCAGCTCGTCGGCGATCGCCGCGCCGATACCGCGGCTGGCGCCGGTGACGAGTGCGATGTCCCCTTGCAGCGTATTGCTCATGGTCTTGCCCTTATCGAAAGCGAAGAAAGGTTCTTTGTGGAAGCCCGCTTGCGGGCGATGCTCGTGTCCCGATCGGCCAAAGCATCGTCCACAAGCGGGCTCCTGCAAGGCGGTGTGGTATCAGGCGAGCGCGGACTCCAGCTCGGCCGGCGCGCCGATGGCACGCGCATCCAGGCCCTTGTCGATGCGCTTGATGAGGCCCGAGAGCACCTTGCCCGGGCCGCATTCGAGCACGCGGGTGGCGCCGTTGCCGGCGAGCGCCTGCACGCATTCGGTCCAGCGTACGGGGAGGTAGAGCTGGCGCTGCAGCGCGCCGCGGATCTCCTCCACACTGCCATAGCTGCGCGCCTCGGCGTTCTGCACGACGGGCACGGCCGGCAGCGACCACTCGATCCTGGCCATGCGTTCGCCCAGGCGATCAGCGGCCTCGCGCATCAGTGCGCAGTGCGAGGGCACCGACACGGCCAGCTTGACCGCTTTCTTCACACCCAGCTCGGCGAGCTTGGCCAGCGCGCGGTCGACCGCCTCGGCGTTGCCGGCGATCACCAATTGGCCGGGAGAGTTGTAGTTGGCCGGCGAGACCACCTGGTCCTGCGCGACCTCTTCGCACACCTGCGCGATCTGCGCATCGTCACCGCCGAGGATCGCCGCCATCGCGCCGACGCCGGCAGGCACCGCCGCCTGCATCAGGCGGCCACGCTCGGCCACCAGCGCGGCGGCATCGTGCAGGGACAGGGCGCCGGCACAGACCAGCGCGCTGTACTCGCCCAGGCTGTGGCCGGAAAGCTGCGCCGGCCGCGCGCCACCGAGCTTGTTCCACACCCGCCATACCGCCACGCTCGCCGCCAGCAGCGCCGGCTGGGTGTTTTCGGTGCGGTTGAGCTGGTCTTCCGGCCCCTGCTGGCTGAGCTGCCAGAGGTCGACGCCGGCGCCCTGGGAGGCTTCCTCGAACGTCGCCCGCACTTCCGCGTGCGCGGCGGCCAGGTCGGCCAGCATGCCGACCGATTGCGAGCCCTGGCCGGGGAAGACGAAGGCGAGCGAGGCGGAGGTATCGGTCATCGGTGTCGATCCGTCAAAGGCAAAAAAGCGATGATGCCAGCAGCGGCGTGCGTACGCAGCCGTATCGGATTGGCGCGCATGGCCTGGCGTCTTCGCAAAGCTTCCCCCATCCGCCCGTCGGCACCCTCCCCCGCGCGCGCGGGAAGGCTCGCGATCGGAGATCCCGTGACGATGCAGACCTGCTCACCGGATGTCCCGCCTTCAATCGTTCCCGGCGCGGAAGACGAGGACCGCAGAGCGGATAAAAGGAACAGCTGCCTCAGTCCGGAAACAACGATGCCGCCCGAAGGCGGCATCGCGTGAGTGACTGGCACGGCTCAGTAGCGCAGCAGCGCCGACGCCCAGGTAAAGCCGCCGCCAAAGGCTTCCAGCAGCAGGTTCTGGCCGCGCTGCACCTTGCCCGAGCGTACCGCGTAGTCCAGCGCCAACGGCACCGAGCCCGACGAGGTGTTGGCGTGCTTGTCGACGGTCACGATGACCTGATCCATCGACATGTTCAGGCGCTTGGCCGTCGCCTCGATGATGCGCAGATTGGCCTGGTGCGGGATCAGCCAGTCCAGCTGCGAGGCCTCCATGCCGGCGGCCTTCAGGGTCTGCTCGACCAGCGAGTCGAGCGTCTTGACCGCGACCTTGAACACCTCGCGGCCCGCCATCTTGATGCGCACGCCGTGATTGGGCTCGTCGCGGAAGCCGACCGACACGCCGACCGGGTTCCACAGCAGTTCCTTGTAGCCACCGTCGGCATGCAGGCAGGTGGCATAGATGCCCGGCTCGTCGCTTGCCTCGAGCACCACCGCGCCGGCGCCATCGCCGAACAGCACGCAGGTCTCGCGCTCTTTCCAGTCGACCATGCGCGTCAGCGTCTCGGCGCCAATCACCAGCGCCTTCTTGGTCTGGCCGCTGCGGATGAACTTGTCCGCCACGCCCAGCGCATAGACGAAACCCGAGCAAGCGGCGTTGACGTCGAACGCGGCGCAGCCGTTGGCGCCCAGGCGGTTCTGCACCAGGCAGGCGGTCGAGGGAAAGATCAGGTCGGGCGTGGTGGTGCCCAGGATGATCAGGTCGAGTTCGGAGGCCTTGACGCCGGCGGCGGCAAGCGCGCGCTCGGCGGCGAGGAAGGCCAGGTCGCCGGTGGTTTCGCCCTCGGCGGCCACGTGGCGCTGGCGGATGCCGGTGCGGCTCTGGATCCATTCGTCACTGGTTTCGACGAACTTCTCCAGGTCGAAATTGCTCAGGACGCGTTCGGGCAGCGCGCTGCCGGTGCCGATGATGCGGGCGTAGGTCGAAGCCATGGACTTTCCATCTGCATGCGGGGGCGATGGCCAGGCCACGCCGGAGCCGCAACGTTACGTTCGCGGACGCCGAAACGCAAAGCGGCGCGTCGCCGCGCCGCCAGGGTTGCGTCCGATGGAAGCCGCTTACTCGGCGTCGACGGCCGCGGCGGTGTCGATCACCTTCTTGCCACGGTAGTAGCCGTCCTTGGTGACGTGGTGGCGCAGGTGCACCTCGCCGCTGGTCGGGTCGGTCGCCAGCTGCACGGTCTTGAGCTTGTCGTGCGAACGACGCATGCCGCGGGTGGACGGGGTCTTGCGGCTCTTGGCAACGGCCATGGGTGTATCTCCGGCTTCAATCGGTTTTCTTGAGTTCGCGCAGAACCGCGAACGGGTTGTCGTTGGGCTCCGACACGGATTCCTCCGGGCCGGGGCCAGTCACCTCGGGTGGCAGGCTGCTGTCCGGATTGACCGGCACCAGCGGCACTGCCAAAAGCAATTCGTCCTCGATCACGGCGGCCAGGTCCAGCTTGCCGTCGTCCTCGACCAGCAGCGGTTCGCAGCCCGGCGGCAGGGCCGCCTCCTCGCGCTCGCTGCGGATCAGGCCGAGCCGGCTGTCCACCGTCAGGGGCAGCACGAACGGTTCCAGCGTACGCTGACAGGTCAGCGTCAGCGGCGCCTCGACGTGCACCTGAAGGTAGGCCGTGCCGAAGTCGTCGCGACCGAAGTCCAGTGTGTACTGCGCCGCTCCTTCGTTGCCCGCCAGCATCCCGCACAGACGGGACATGGCGGCCACGGGAAGCGCTCCGGCAAACGAACGCCGCGCCGAGACCATGCGCCAAGCGTCCACGGACTCTGGCAGTGTCACGGACATAATCGCGAAATCTTAGGGTCGGCGGGGGTTCAAGTCAACCGCACCACTACGGGCTTTGCCTCCCGACGGGACTGCGGCAGACTGCCCTTCCGATCGTAACCGGTTGTCCTCGTGCCCGCTTCCCTCGCCTTTGGCCTCGCCGCGATGTGCCTGCTGCTGGTGGGCGCCGGCGCGCTCGTGCTGGCCGGACGGCGGCGGCGGCTGGAGCGGCGTCGCCACAGCATGCACCGGCTGCTGGAGCTGGCCGACCAGCTGGAAGCGGACCTGAAGACCTGCCGCAAGGGCCTCAAGCAGGCCCATGCGGTGATGTCCTTCAACCCCGACCAGCCGGCCGCCGGCGAGCAGGAAGCCAAGCAGGCGATCGACGCCGGCCTGCGTTCGCTGCTGCAGCAGCGGTTGTGGATCCGCGACTGCGCCCCCGATGCGAGCCAGCAGGGCCTGGACGAGGCCGCCGCCGACATGAGCCAGACCCGCGCCCGGCTGCGCCCGCTGGTAAAGGCGCTGGAGCGCGCGCACCACGAACTGGACGACGCCATGCGCGAACACATCCGTCGCGAATCGGACGTATGACCCTGCTGGTACTGGGCTCCACGTCGCGTTACCGCGCCGAACTGTTGCGCCGGCTGGTGCCGGAGTTCGAGCAGCGCGCGCCCGGCACCGACGAAACCCTGATGACCGGCGAAGCCCCGGCCGAGGGCGCCCTGCGGCTGGCGGTCGCCAAGGCGGAAGGTGCGGCGCGGGGGCTCGGCGAAGCGCTGGTGATCGGTTCGGACCAGATCGCCGAGCTCGACGGCCGCGCATTGGGCAAGCCCGGCACGGTCGAGGGAGCGCAGGCCCAGCTGGCCGACTGCGCGGGCCACGAGGTGCGTTTCCATACCGGACTGTGCCTGTTCGACACCCGCGAAGGACGCCGCCACACGTATCTGGATACCACCCGCGTGCGGTTCCGGTCGCTCACGCTGACGGAAATCGCCCGCTACGTGAAGCGGGAGATGCCGCTGGATTGCGCCGGCAGCTTCAAGTGCGAAGGTTTGGGGATTTCGCTGTTCGAGCGTATCGACAGCAGTGATCCGACTGCGCTGGTGGGCCTGCCGCTGATCGCGCTGGCGCGGCTGCTTCGTGAAACAGGCCTCGCGCTTCCGTAAACCGGGCGGGCTCAACCCGCCACGCGCATCGGCGGGATGGATGGTGGTTGGCTGAAGCCCACCCTACGGCCGCGGCAAGACTTGCGCGTTGCGCCAGAACAGGCATTGCGTGGGGTCGGCCAATGGCCGGGAGGCTGCCACCGGCACGCGTCCGCGGTAATACGCAAAGCTTTTGCGACCATCGAACAGCACCAGCCGCGTGACCAGCCGTGGCGCATCGATGCTTCCGCAGATGCCACCGAGCCGCTCCAGTCTCTCGCGCTCGCGCATGACCTCGCTCACCACCAGCAGCATCGGCGCACCCGCATGCGTGGCACGCAGCCCGGCCTCGTCGCGTCCCCAGATCGCCAACTGCGGCGCACGGCCGTGCTTGACGTTGAGCGTGCTGTCCAGCGAATACACCGGGCGGTCGCCGAGTTGGAACTCGAGCTCCGCGGCGAGCATGAAATTGTCGGCCACCAGCACGGCATCCTTCCGCCCCAACAGCGTGCGCGCCTGCGTCGCGCTTTCGCGCCAGCCGACGAAGTTGGTCGGAAAGGCCTTGCTCGACGCCAGCACGTCGACGCCCTGCGGGCTCGCCGCCAGCGCCAGGTAACCAAGCCCCAGCAGCGTTCCGAGCCCGCCCAGCACACCACCGGCCACAACCGTCGTGCGCCAGCCCCTGCCCGCCCCGCGGCACAGCGCGGGCAACGCGCCCAGCAGCGGCAGGTAACCGGGCAGCGGCCAGTGCGCGCGGAAACGCAGGTCGTCGGCGAACAGGCCGAACACGAAATACGGAACGAGAAAACCCAGTGAGGTCCAGGCAAGCAGGTCCCACGGCGCGCCCTCGCCGCGCCGACGCCAGCACCGCCACAGCGCCCACAACAGCGCGACATAGAGCACCGGCGTGCAGGCGACCGCCTGCTCCAGGGGTTGCACCAGCGCATCGGCATGGAAGCTCCAGGGGTTTCGATCGACGAGCTGGAACGCCAGCCCGGCACCGTGCTGACGCCAGTTCGACACGATCAACGGGACCAACCCCAGCGCCGCTACCGCCAGCGCCAACCACAGGCCCGGCCTGCGCCACTGCGCGCGGCCGCGCGACGTGAAGACCAGCAGCAACAGTCCGGCAAGCATCGCCATCGCGGCGCGGTAGTGGGTCAGCCACGCCACCGCCAGCGCAAGTCCCAGCAGCAGCCAGTCGCGCAGCCGGTCCTCGTCCATCGCGCGCAACAACCCATACAGCGCGACCGCGATCGCCAGCGTCAGCGGCACGTCGGGCATGGCCATCACCCCGAAAGTGCCGGCCAGCGGCAGCCCAAGACACAACAGGCCTGCCTGCCAGCCGATACGCGCATCGAAGGCACGCCTTCCGAACGCCACGATCAGCCACGGCAGCGCACTGCCCAGCAGCAGGAACGGCCAGCGCATGCCGATGAGTCCGTGCCCGGCGAGGCGCTCGCCGAGCCAGATCAGCCATGCGGTCAGCGGCGGCAGGTCGCTGTAGCCCCAGGCCGGATGCCGGCTTTCCAACCAGTAGAACGCCTCGTCGCCAAACGGCGACATCGTGGCCGCCACGATGCACTTCAGAACCAGCAGGCCGACGAACGCGATGAGGAACGCGCCTCGCCAGCGCGCGAGACCGGCCGCTACACTCGACCGGCCCTCCCCGCGTTGCGCCCGTGCCGACTGCCAGGAACCCATGTCCGCCACCACTCCCCTGTCCGAAGAAACGCTCCATCCGCGCCTGGAAGCGGCGATGGCCCAGGTCAATCGCGTGCTGCTTGGCAAGCCGCGCCAGGTGAAGCTCGCCTTTACGTGCCTGGTCGCCGGCGGCCACCTGCTGCTGGAGGACGTGCCGGGCGTCGGCAAGACCACGCTGGCGCATGCACTGGCCGCGAGCTTTACGCTGGACTTCCAGCGCGTGCAGTTCACCAGCGACCTGTTGCCCTCGGACATTATCGGGGTCAGCGTGTTCGAGCGCGAGACGGGCCAGTTCCGTTTCCACCCCGGGCCGATCTTCACCGGCCTGATGCTGGCCGACGAGATCAACCGCGCCACGCCCAAGACGCAGAGCGCGCTGCTGGAAGCGATGGCCGAGGGCCAGGTCACGGTGGACGGCCAGACGCACACGCTGGCGCAACCGTTCTTCGTGGTGGCCACGCAGAACCCGCTGGATCTGCACGGCACGTTCCCCCTTCCCGATTCGCAGCTGGATCGTTTCATGCTGCGCATCTCGCTCGACTATCCCGATGCCGCCGCCGAGCGCGCGCTGCTTGCCGGCAGCGACCGCCGCGACCTGCTCGCGCAGCTCACCCCGCAACTGGATGCGCCGAGCCTGGCCGCCCTGCACCGCCAGGCACAGGGCGTCACCGCCAGCAGCGCGCTGCTCGATTACCTGCAGGCGTTGCTCGCGGCCAGTCGACGGCACGCCGACATCCGCGTCGGCCTGTCGCCACGCGCCGGCATCGCCCTGCTCGCCGCGGCGCGCGCCTGGGCCCTGCTGAGCGGCCGCGGCCACGTGTTGCCCGAAGACATCCAGGCGCTGTTCGTGCCGCTGGCCGCGCACCGGCTGGTGCCTTCGCGTGGGGCCAGCGGCGACGCGCTGGCCCGCGCCTTGCTGGCCGATACCGCAGTCGACTGACCATGCGCGACGCGCTGCGCCGCCTGCAGGAGCTGGCCGAACGGCGGCTGCCCGCACTGACCCGCTTCCGCCGCCCGGAGCCGATGCCGATCGAGCTGAACCGCCGGCGCATCTACATCGTGCCGACCGGCTTCGGCATCGGCTTTACCGTGTTGCTGCTGGTGATGCTCGTCGGCTCGCTCAACTATTCCAACAACGCCGCCCTGCTGCTCACCTGCCTGCTGGGCGCGGCCGGCGCGGCGAGCATGCTGATTGCGTTCCGTGCGCTCGACGGCCTGGCCTTGGCCAGCGTTCGCGCGGGCCAGGCGGTCGCCGGCCAGCCGCTGGCGCTGACGCTGGAATTCGAATCGACGCGGCCGCGCAGCGCGATCCGCGTTGATCTGGGCGACGCCTGCCAGGCGTTCGCCATCGATGCCTCCGGCAAAGCCGACGTCACGCTGCCGCTGGCCACCCACCAACGCGGCTGGCACCCGCTGCCGCGCGTGCGGGTGTGGACGACGTGGCCATTGGGACTGTTCCGCGCCTGGAGCTGGATGCATCCGGAGCAGTCCGTGCTGGTCTGGCCGCGCCCGGAAAGCGGCGGCCCGCCGCCGCGGCTGCCCGCCGACGAAGGCCTGCGTCCCCGCCTGCACCACGGCGAGGACCTGGCGGCCCTGCGCGACTACCGCAGCGGCGATCCGCGCAAGCACATCGCCTGGAAGGCCAGCGCGCGACTGGGCCAGTTGCTCAGCAAGGACTTCGAGCAGCCCGAGTCGCGTCCCGAATGGCGACTGGACTGGCGCGAACTGGAAGGCATGGACAACGAGGCACGCATCGCCCGCCTCGCCCGCTGGCTGGGCGAGGCCCATGCCCAGGGGCGGCGCCACAGCCTGTGGCTGCCGGGCCAGCCGATCGAGGCGGGAAGCGGCCCCGGCCACTATGCGCGCTGCATGAGCGCACTGGCGTCACTGCCATGATCGGCGCGATGCGTCCCCCGAGCGAAGCCACGCTGGATGGCCGCGCATTCGACCTGCTATGCCTGACCATGACCTGCGTGCTGGGCGTGCACGCCTCGCATCTGCCCTGGTGGCTGGTGGCTGGGCTGGCGCTGGTGCTCGCGCTTCGCTGGTGGCAACGCCGCCGGCATGGCGCGCGCCCGCCAGCGCTGCTCAAGCTGCCCTTGCTGGCTCTGCTGGCGGTGGCGGTCGTCTTCACCTACGGCACCATCTTCGGGCAGCAACCCGGTTCGGCGCTGGCTGTCGGTCTGCTGGTGCTGAAACTGCTGGAAAGCGAAACGCCCCGCGACGCCAGGGTCGGGGTGAGCTTCGCCTGTTTCGGCCTGATGGCTGCGCTGCTGTTCGACCAGGGCCTCGTGGCCACGTTCGTGGTCGCCTTGGGTCTGCTGCCCGCCCTGGCCACCTTGCGTGCGCTGGAGCCGGCGCAGGCGCCGACAAACCTGCCACGCGCGCTGCTGCCGGGGCTGGCCCTGCTTGCAGCCGCCGTACCGTTGGCGCTGCTGGCCTTCGCGCTGGTGCCCCGACTGAGTTCGCCGCTGTGGGGAGCGGCCAACAGCCCGGAGGCCCGGACCGGCCTCAGCGACCGCATGTCGCCGGGGAACTTCACCGAGCTGCTGACCGACGACCGCCCCGCCATGCGGGTCAGCTTCGACGGCCCCGCTCCGGCACCGGAGCTGCGCTACTTCCGCGCGTACGTCATGTGGCTGTACGACGGGCGCACCTGGGAACATGCCGACCTGCGCCGCGCCGACGGCCAGGCCCGGCCCCTGGAAACGCTGGAGGCGAGGGCCACCAGCCGCTACGAGATCGATCTGGAGCCGACCCACCGCACCGTCCTGCCCGCGCTGGATGTGCCGCTGACGGCGCCAGCGGACGCACAGCTCAGCGCGGACCGCGAAGTCTTCAGCGACAAACCGGTGCGCGAGTCACTCCACTACACCGTGCGCTCGGCGCTCTACTACCGCCTCCAGGCCAGCCTGCCCGCGGGCGCCAGGGAACTGGCCTTGCGCCTGCCGCAGGGATTCAATCCGCGCACGCACGCGCTGGCCGCGCAATGGCGCACACGCTACGGCGGCGACGAGCAGGCCATCGTTCGCGCGGCACTGGCCTTGTTCCACGACGGTGGTTTCCGCTACACGCTGGCGCCGGCGCCGTTGGGCCGCAACGCGGTGGACGACTTCCTGTTCGGCACGCGCGAGGGCTTCTGCGAGCACTACGCATCGTCCTTCACCGTGCTGATGCGGGCCGCGGGGATTCCCGCGCGCGTGGTCACCGGTTACCAGGGCGGCTACTGGAATCCGCTGGGCAACTACCTGCTGGTTCGCCAGTCCGATGCGCATGCATGGAGCGAAGTGTGGCTGGAAGGTCGCGGCTGGGTGCGCGTCGATCCCACCGCCGCGGTACGACCCGAGCGCGTCAGCCTGGGCGCCGCGGCGGCGGCCGGCGACCAGCTCGGCTGGACGGACTCCGGTTGGCTGGCCTCGCTGCGCAACCGTTGGGACGTGGTCAACCACTGGTGGGCCCAGGGTGTTATCGGGTTCGATGCGTTGCGCCAGCGCGGCCTGCTGACCCCGTTCGGCATCCGCGACACGGGCACGGCGATGCTGGGCATGCTGCTGGCGATCGGCACCGCGTTGTTCGTGGCGATCGGCACCGGCTGGGCGTTGTGGCGGCGTGAACGGCCCGAGCCGTTGCGCCAGGCGCTGCGCCGGCTGGAGGCCAGGCTCGCACGCGCCGGCATCACGCGCCGTCGCGGCGAGGGACCGCAGCATTACCTGCGCCGCGCCGCGCGGGCGCTGCCGGCGCAACGCGCAGAGCTGGAGCAACTGATGAACCGCTACCTTGAACTGCGCTATGCGCACGACGAACCGGTGCCTGAACTGCTCAAGGAGTTCCAGCGGGCGGTACGGGAATTCCGGCCGCGGCGCGTGGTCAAATGAACATCCATGCGGCCGCCGGGGCGGTCGCTGCCCCAGGGAGAACCGCCATGTCCTTTCCTTACCGCCCTCTGGCCCTGGCCACCGCCTTCGGCCTGCTGACCGCCTGTGCAACGGTGCCCCAGCCGTTGCAGGGCACCTACTCCGACGTGAGCACGGCGGGCGCCCAGCAGGGCGGTGCCGGCGGCGCGAAGGTGCGCTGGGGTGGCGAGATCATCAAGACCGAGCCGGGACCGCAGGAGACCTGCTTCTACCTGCTGTCGCGCCCGCTGGACAAGCAGGCGCGCCCGGAGTCCGATACCAGCGGGGCGACCGAGGGCCGTTTCGTTGCCTGCCATGAAGGCTTCTACGACCCCGAGGTGTTCACCCGCGGCCGCGAGCTGACCGTCACGGGCACGCTGCAGGGCACCGTGACGAAGAAGGTGGGCGAGTACGACTACGCCTATCCGCGCGTGGCGGCCGACGTGGTCTACCTGTGGCCCAAGCGCCCGGTCACGGTGCGCTACCCGCCGGGCTACTACGACCCGTTCTGGGGCCCGGGCTGGGGCCCCTCGTACTGGGGCCCGTGGGGCGATCCGTTCTGGAATCGCCCGCGCGTGATCATCGTGCGCCCGCCGCCGGCGCCGGCACCGAAACCGGCGCACAAGTAAGCGCGGTTGCATTCACGAAGACGCCGGCCCAGGGCCGGCGTTTTCGTTGCCGTCAATACAGCGCCGTGCGCTTTCCCTGTGGAAGCGCCTGCCGTGCGCGAGCGGTCGCGCACGGGGTGCGCTCCTACAGGATCCGCTCAGCCGGGCGGCCAGCCCAGCCGGCGGCCAGCCAGCAGATGCACGTGCAGATGGAACACTGTCTGCCCGCCATGCTCGTTGCAGTTGATCACCGTGCGGTAGCCCTGCTCGGCAAGGCCCTCCTGCCTGGCGTACTCGGCCGCGGCGAGCTGCAGCTTGCCCAGCAACTCGGCGTCGCCGGGGCCGGCGTCATCGAGCGTGGGCAACGCCTTCTTCGGGATGAACAGCACGTGCACCGGCGCCTGCGGGTTCAAGTCACGGAAGCCCAGCACGTCGTCGTTCTCGAAGACGATGTCCGCCGGGACCTCGCGGCGGATGATCTTGCCGAAGATGGTGTCGCCCATGCCTGATTCCTCGCGTGGATTCACTGATCAGGCAGCATACCCTGCGAGCGCGGCGCGCTCAGCCGGAAACCGGACTGCTCGTACAACTTCGTCCCTTCGCCGTGGGCGAGCAGCGTGACGATCGCGCCGCCGGGCGCGCGCCCGGGACGTCCTGCAGCAACGCAGCCATGATCCGACGGCCAAGGCCGCGCCGCCGGCCGGCGGGCCGCACGGCGACGTCGACCAGCTGCAGGAACAGCGCCCCGTCACCGACCCTGCGGTCCCACGCCACCAGATCGCCGCCGCCGCGCAGGCTGACGGCGCACAGCTCGCCGGCAGCGGCGACCGCCGGCGACAGGTCCATCGCGTTCAGGCCGGCAAGCCGTAACGCCGCAGCTATTCGGCCGGCACCACGCAGGCCACGCTTGCTCCGGTCAATCCAGCGCCTGTCGGCTGCCGAAGGCATGCGCCAGCGTGCCGCGGTCGACGTACTCCAGTTCGCCACCCAGCGGCACGCCATGGGCCAGCCGTGTCGGCTTCACGCCGCCGGCGTGCGCCAACTGCGCCAGGTAGTGCGCGGTGGCCTCGCCTTCGACGGTCGGATTGGTGGCGATGATCATCTCCTCGATCTCGCCCTCGCCCAGGCGTGCGCTCAGCTGCGCCAGGCCGAGCTCTTCCGGGCCCAGCCCGTCCAGCGGCGACAGGCGCCCGAGCAGCACGAAGTACTGCCCGCGGTAGCCGGTGGCCTGTTCGATGGCGGCAAGGTCGGTCGGCGATTCGACCACGCACAGCACGTGGCGGTCGCGGCTGGCACTGGCGCACAGCGCGCACACCGGCTCCTCGCTGAAGTTGCGGCAGCGCGTGCAGTTGCCGATCCGTTCCATCGCCTCGCGCAGCACGCCGGCGAGCTTCAGGCCGCGCGTGCGCTCACGCTCGAGCAGATGGAAAGCCATCCGCTGCGCGCTCTTGCCACCCACGCCGGGCAGGCAGCGCAAGGCCTCGATGAGGTCGGTCAGGAGGGGGGAGCCGGGCATTAGTGGCCGGGAATCGTCAATGGTGAATCGGCAATCGTCATTGCCACAAGCGTTGGCCTGCGCGACGCGTTTGAATGATTCACCATTCCCTGTTCCCGATTCCCGTTCAGAACGGCATCTTGAAGCCGGCCGGCAGGTTCATTCCCGCCGTGACGCCGCCGAGCTTGTTGCGGCTGGCCTCGGCCACCTTGTTCACCGCGTCGTTGACGGCGGCGGCGACCAGGTCCTCGGCCATCTCCGGGTCGTCGGCGAACAGCTTGCGGTCGATCTGCACGCGGCGCACCTCGTGTGCGCCGGTCATCAGCACGGTGACCAGGCCGCCGCCGGCACTGCCGGTGACTTCCATCTTCGCGATTTCGTCCTGCGCACGCTTCATGTCTTCCTGCATGCGCTGGGCCTGCTGCATCAGCTGACCGATCTGGCCTCTCATGACTTCTGCTCCACTCAACTTTCGATGGGTTTGATGGATTGCGGCACCACGCGGGCGCCGAATTCGCGCTTGAGCGACTGCACCAGCGGATCGTCCTCGATCGCCTGCTCGGCCGCGCTCTGCGCGCTTTCGCGGGCCGAAGCGGCACGCGCGGCGGGCGTCTCGGACGCACCCTGGCTGTCGGCCACGAAACGCAGCTTGATGCGCTCGCCCAGCACGTCGCCGATGCGGTCGGCCATCTGGCCGACCATCGGCTCGACGGCCAGGTGCATGTGCGCCGGCTGCAGCGCCAGCACCAGCGTATTGCCGTCGCGCTCGCGCAGTGCGGCGTTCTGCGCCAGCTGGCCGAGGGGGCCGCGCAGGCCGGCCTGTTCGATCAGCGCCTCCCAGCGCGGAAGGCCGCGGGCATCGGTGGCCACCGGCGCGCGCACGGCGGGGGCAGCGGCGGGCGCCTGGGTCGTGCTGGCGGCGTGCGTGTGCTGGGAGCGCGGCGATGCCGGGGCGGGCGCCGCCGCAGGTGCGCTGCGCGGCGGGGCGACCGCCGGCCGCGGCGCCGTCGCCGGGCGGGCCGCGCGTTCGGCTGGCGCGGCTTCGCCCGGCTCGCCTGGCTGGAATGCCAGCATGCGCAGCAGCGCCATCTCGAAACCGGTGCGCGCGTCGGGCGCCAGCGCCAGGTCGCGGCGGCCGGTGGTGGCGATCTGGTAGTAGAGCTGCACGTCTTCCGGCTGCATGCGCCCGGCCAGGCCGGCAAGGCGCTCCACATGCTCGCCGTCGCCTTCGGCGTGATAACCGGGCACCAGTTGCATCAACTGGATGCGATGCAGGGTGGCGGCCAGGTCGTCGAGCACGCCGCCGAAGTCGGGCGAGTACGAGGCGATGCGCTCGCACTCGGCCATCAGCCGCGCGCCATCGCCGTCGGCCAGCGCATCGAGCACGCCAAGTACCTGGCCGCGCGCGACGCTGCCGAGCATGGCGCGCACGTCGTCCGCCTTGAGCGCCCCCCCGCCGTAGGCGATCGCCTGGTCCAGCAGCGACAGGCCGTCGCGCAGCGAGCCATCGGCGCCGCGCGCCAGCTCGCCGATGGCGGCGTCTTCGTAGGCGATCTTTTCGGCATCCAGGATGTGGCGCATCTGGCCGGAGATCTGCTCCGGCAACAGGCGCTTAAGGTTGAACTTCAGGCAGCGCGAGAGCACGGTCACCGGCAGCTTCTGCGGATCGGTGGTCGCCAGCAGGAACTTCACGTGCGGCGGCGGCTCTTCGAGCGTCTTGAGCAACGCGTTGAAGGCCGGCTTGGAAAGCATGTGCACCTCGTCGACCAGGTACACCTTGAAGCGGCCGCGGGCGGGGGCGTACTGCGCGTTCTCGATCACCTCGCGCACGTCGTCCACGCCGGTGTTGCTGGCCGCATCGATTTCGAGCAGGTCGACGAAACGGCCAGCATCCACTGCCGTGCAGACGGCGCACTCGCCGCAAGGATCGGCCGACTCGCCACGCTCGCAATTGAGCGACTTGGCGAAGATGCGCGCGATGGTGGTCTTGCCCACGCCCCGGGTGCCGGTGAACAGGTAGGCGTGATGCATGCGCCCGGTGTCCAGCGCATTGGTGAGCGCGCGCACCACATGCTCCTGCCCGACCAGCTCGACGAACTTGCGCGGGCGCCACTTGCGGGCGAGGACCTGATAGGACATGCGTTGGAGCCTGTTCTGCGGCTGGGCGGTGGCCCTTGAGTCAGCACTGACTTTGGGGCGGAAACCGATTGTGCCAAGTCGACGCCGGCAAGTCAGCCGAGCGCGTCGGAGCCCCGAAATGGCGGCGGCCCCGCCAGCCACACCCCGGCACCCGAATCATCCACTACCGTTGCTTCCTTCCGGACCTGGCGGGGTTTGCGGACTATCGTCGCGGGGGGACCGACGGGGCCACCATGGACGTGGGCCTGGAAGCCCTATTTGAAACTGGCGGAGAGGGCGGGATTGTTCGGCCCGTCCTGGGCCTCACCCCTCGCTCCGCTCGGGGCCAGCCTTCGGCTGTCCGGATTCGCTCCCGGCGAATCCGTCGAACCGGGCGGGTTCTCACCCACCCTCTCTTCCTGCTTCTTTTCAAACTCGCGCCAGCTTTCAGCCGGCACGCACATCACAACTGGCGGAGAGGGCGGGATTCGAACCCGCGATACGGGGATAAGCCGTATACACACTTTCCAGGCGTGCTCCTTCAACCACTCGGACACCTCTCCGGATCTTCCTTGCCGGCCCTGGGGGCTGGCAAAGAAGCGGAAGGATAGCGATCTCCCCCGGCCGACACAACCGGCGGACCCACTTGTGGGCGATGCTTTCCTCCTGCCCAGGCAAAAGCATCGCCCACACGGGGCTTCTGCCGGAGTCAGCCGGCGTCCGGCTGCGGGGGTGATGGCGGGGGCAGCTCGAGGCTGCCGCCGGTTCGGGCGATCGCATAGCCCCGCGCGCGCAGCGCTTCCCCATCGGCGGCGCTGCCGTAGTGGTAGAGCACGAGCTGTCGGCGCAGCCTTTCGTCGTATTCGCGCTCCAGGTCGTCCACGCCGCTGTGCGAGGGATTGCCGACCAGCCCGCAGTCGTGCAGCACGCGCTCATCGCCCGCCGCGTATTGCGCAAGCATCTCGGGCACCGGCCGGGTATCGCCGGTGAACACGAAGCTTCCATGCAGCGCCAGGCCGAAAGAGGTGTTCGGCCGGTGATGCCGGGTGGGAAACACGTCGAACCACCACCCGTCCAGCCAGAAGCCACGGCTGCACGGCACCAGCCGGAATGCCTCCCAGAAGTTCACCCCGCCCTCGGCCAGCACGCCGGGGTAGTCCGCCACGCGCGTCTGCAGCCACGGCACCAGCGCAGCATGGATGAAAACACGGACAGTGCCGCGCAACGCTTCGTCGAACCACAGCCGGGTGAACAGCCGTTCCATCCCCCCGACGTGGTCCAGGTGGGTGTGGGTGATGTAGATCGCCCGCGGCAGTTCGCCGAAGGCGGCCTGGTAGCGATCCAGCGTGTCGGGACCGCAGTCGATCAGCAGCATCGGCCGGCCGTCACGCTCGAGTACGGCCGCCGAGGAGCCTAGCTCCACCGCATGCGCCGCGCCGACACCGAGAAACCGCAACGACCAGTTCATGCGCCCAGCGTCCTTTCGTAGCCGTAGACCAGCGGTCCCCAGATGGCCGCCTGGAAGTCCGCAATGCGCTCGATCGCGCCAAGCTTGACCAGCGAACGACGCAAACGGGCCAGGTTCGCCAGCCGCCAGGCCTCGGCCGGCGCGCGCAGCCTGCCGCGATCGAAGTCGATCAGGTAGAGAGCCTCGGAGGTGACCAGTACGTTGTGCGCATTGAGGTCCGCGTGCCAGATCCCCTCGCGGTGGAAGCGCGCGACCAACGCGCCGGTTTCGCGCGCCAGGTCCGCGTCGAGGCGGCCGTCCGCCAGGCACTGCGCGAGCGTGCGCGCGTCGTCGATACGGCGGGTAATCAGGTCGGCGGTGTAGAACACGCCGTGGCGGCAGAAGCGCGCGGCGACCGGTTCAGGCGCCGGGAGCTTCAGGCCGGCGCAATGGGCCAGCAGCCGGAACTCGGCGAAGCTGCGCGTGTGCGCCTCGCCGGTCCACAGATAGCGGTCGCGGCTGAAGCGTGCCACCAGGCCGCCGCGATGGTAATGGCGCAGCACGCACGCACCGGTCGGCGTATCGATCATGGCAACGCCGCCACGTCCTCCGCCTTGCACCTGGAGCGCGCCGCGGTCACGCCAGAAGGCCGGGTCGAACCAGTCGCCGTCGACGCCGGCCAGCGCGGCATCGAACAGCACCTTGCCGCCGGCTTCCTCGCGGATCTGCTCCTGCATCATCATGTGCGGTCGAAGGAGACGTTCATGCCGGTCGATTCTAGCCCAAGCCCCCTGCCCGCTCCCGCCTCGCTGTGCCTGCTGCGCACCTCGGCGATCGGCGATGTCACCCACGTTGTACCGCTGGTGCGCACGTTGCAGCAGGCGTGGCCGCAGACGGCGCTGACCTGGGTAGTGGGCAAGCTCGAGCGCCGGCTGGTGGGCGATATCGAGGGGGTGCAATTCGTCACCTTCGACAAGGCAGCGGGCTGGGCGGGCATGCGCGCGGTGTGGCATGCGCTGCGCGGGCAGCGCTTCGACGCGCTGCTGCAGATGCAAGTGGCGGCACGCTCGAACCTGCTGAGCCTGGGCGTGCGGGCCGCACGTCGCGTGGGCTACGACCGCGCGCGCTCGAAAGACCTGCACAGCCTGGTGATCAACGAGCGTATTCCGGCGCGCACCGGCGAGCACGTGCTCGATGCCATCGGCAGTTTCAGCGAGCCGCTGGGGCTGAAGCAGACGCAGGTGCGCTGGGATATCCCGATTCCCGAAGAAGCACGCGCATGGGCCGAGGAACAACTCCCGGGCGACACGCCCACGCTGCTGGTCAGCCCCACGTCCAGCCATGCCCTGCGCAACTGGTATCCCGAGCGCTACGCGGCGGTGATCGACCACGCGTTGGCGCGCGGCTGGCGCGTGGCACTGGTGGGCGGCCCGTCTCCCGGCGAGCGAACGATGGCCGATGCCGTGCTGGCCGCCTGCAAGCACCCGCCGCTGGACCTTACCGGCAAGGACACGCTCAAGCGGATGCTCGCCATGTGCGCTCGGGCGCAGCTGCTGGTCACGCCCGATTCCGGCCCGATGCACATGGCCAATGCCGTCGGGACCAGGGTGCTGGGGCTGCATGCGGCAAGCAACCCGAACCGCTCCGGCCCCTACTCGGACCGGACCTGGTGCGTGGACAAGTACGACGAGGCGGCGCGTCGCTTCCTCGGCAAGCCGGCGAGCGAACTGGCCTGGGGTACGAAGATCGAGCGGCCGGGCGTGATGGGCCTGATCGACGTCGACGACGTGATCGAGCGGTTCGAGGCGTTTGCCTCGTCGCGCGGGCTGGCTTGACTGGCTTCCTGCGCCGGCCGGCTGAGCCTGGGCGGACCTCGACGTCGCGCATCGTCCGGATCCTCACCCGCCTGCCGGCCAGCCCGGATAGATCCGGCCGGTGCGTCGACGTCGCCTGCGGGCTGCCGGGCACGGTCGGATCACTACAACCGATCGCCCCGAGCGTAGCGCGCGGGACCGGACCGCTCAGGCGGACGGGCGGTAGTCCTGGTAGGACTTTTCCTCGACCAGCTGCGAGCCGAGCTTGAGGTTGATCTCGCGCTTGACCGCCGCACGCACGTCGTTGCGGAAATACACCGAACGCGCCAGTTCGATGAACTCCGCGTCGAAGGCCTGCGCCTTCTCCTTCAGCCGGATGCGATCTTCGATGTCCCACAGGTCCTCGTTGACCGCCAGCAATCGCGCGCGCTCGTCGGTGATGTCGGTGTGCGACGCCGCGTCGTTGGCCCAGGTCGCATTGAGCAGGTCCAGCTCGTTGCGCACGTTGGCCAGCTTGGCCGGATCGCTGATCTGGCGCGCCTTGATCTCCAGGATGGTGATCTTGTCGATCAGCTCGCCGTAGGAAACCGGGACTTGGATGAGGCTCATGAAGATCTCCGCAAATCAGGGGTAAGCGACGACGTCGGCCACCAGCCACGGGTGTGCCGCAGCGGCGAACGCACGCTGTTGCTGCAGGTCGCAGATGGCGCGGATGTCGCCGTCCATCGCACGGTCGCGATGCATGAAGGCGACCCGCTCGCGCAGCAGGGCATGGGCGGTCCGCACGGCGGTGCCGGCGTGGAAGTCATCGCCTTCGGACAGCGCCGCCATCAGCTGGCGCACTTCCTGTTCGAACTGGGCGTGGTGCGGATGGCCCTCGCGCGGCGCATTGCCGATCTTGGCGGCGAGCGCACGCCAGTCCCCACGCGCGGCCAGGCGGCGCGCCGCATCGAGCATTTCGCGGCGGTAGTCCAGCGCCTGCGCGGCGGTGTAGAGCTCCAGCGCCAGCACGTGGCCGAGATCCTCCATCATGTCCAGCACGTGGCGCGCCTCGTTGGCACCCATCGAGACGTGGTCCTCGGCGTTGGCGCTGGTCGGGATCGAGTACACGCTGGCCGGGTGTGCGCGGGTGGCCAGATCGTTGACCAGCGCCGCGGCGGTGTACTGCACGATCATGAAGCCCGAATCGGTGCCGTCTTCGTTGCCGGTGAGGAACGCCGGCAGGCCGTCGTTGGTGGCCGGATCGACCAGCTTGTTGAGGCGGCGCTCGGAGATCGAGGCCAGCACCGGGATGGCGGCCTTGACGTAGCTCATCGCCAGCGCCAGCGGCATGCCGTGGAAGTGCCCGGCGGAGATCACCTGCTCTTCGATGAACTGCGCGCCCTCGGCATCCGGGAAGATCAGCGGGTTGTCGGTGACCGAATTGAGCTCGACGTCGATCACGCGGCAGGCCTGTGCCCAGGCATCCCGCACCGCGCCGTGCACCTGCGGCATGCAGCGCAGACAGTAGGCGTCCTGCGGCTGGTGCTTCTTGCCGCCCTTGAACGGCAGGAAGCGGTCGTAGAAGGCCTCGCGGCCGTGCCGCTGGTTGGCCGGCACCCAGTCCCAGCCGATATCGAAGGACAGCGCCTGGTCTTCCGGCAGCGTCCACGCCTCGGCCGACCACGGCTTGAAACGCGGCACCAGGTGGTAGGGAATGTCGACCAGCGTGGAGCCGTCCAGCAACTGGCGCACGTGCGCCGCCGCCTCGACCTGGCCCGGATGCGGGCGCAGCGCGTGCACCTCCGGTCGCAGCGCGCCGCTGCGGCCGGCGAAAGCATCCAGCGTCATCGACCCCGCCAGGTCGGCCACGCCGAGCAGGTATTCCAGCTCGTCCAGCGCCAGCACCGCGGTGGCGAGCATCTGCGCGGTTCCGTTGTTGAGCGCCAGGCCCTCCTTGAACGACAGGCGGATCGGCTCCAGCCCGGCGCGCCTGAGCGCTTCGTCGCCGGGCAGACGCTCGCCTTCGAAGAAGGCCTCGCCGCCGCCCAGCAGCACGATCGCCAGGTGCGAGAGCGGCGCCAGATCGCCGCTGGCGCCGACCGAACCCTTCTCCGGCACCACCGGCACCACGCCGCGGTTGAGCATCGCGGTGAGCGCCTGGAGCGTGGACACGCGGATGCCGGAGTGACCGCGCATGAGGGTGTTGATGCGGATCACCAGCATCGCCCGCACCACCTCGGGCGCGAACGGTTTGCCCACGCAAACGGCGTGGGTGACGATCAGGTTGTGCTGCAGCTCCTCCATGAGGCTCGCGCCGCCCCGACCCGGGTGGCGCGGGTCGGCCTGGTCGACCACCAGCTCGTCGCGCAGACGGTGGCCGCCAAGCAACTTGTCGGCGTTGCTTCCGAAGCCGGTAGTGACACCGTAGGTCGGCTCGCCGCAACTGACCTTTTCGGTGAGGAAGTCCGCCGCGTGCTGGACGCGCTCGAGCTGGGCCGGGTCCAGCTTCACCGTGGCGCGCTGGCGCGCCACGGCGACCAGTTGCGCGCGGGTGAGGTTGCGGCCATCGAGAATGATCTTGTCCACCGGTGCTCCGTAGTTGTGTTCTCGCGTGAAACAAGATGGATGCAGCTTGCGCGGGGAGTGACGCCATCGAGGGAAGGCCGTCATCCCCGCGAAAGCGGAAATCCATTTTCGCTCTCCAGGCATCGGAGCACGCTGGATTCCCGCTTTCGAACGAACGACGGCCGGCAGGCGTGGGTTATGCCGCCTACTGCCCCATCGCCGCCGCCTGTTCCAGCTCCACCCGCAGCGCCTTGACCAGCTCGCTGCGCGCCACCTCGAACTGATCGCCCCGGCGCAGGTCCTTGACCGTCACCACGCCCTTGGCCAGTTCATTCTCGCCCAGCACCACGGCAAAACGGATGCCGGCGCGGTCGGCGTACTTGAATTGCTTGCCGAGCTTGCCGCTCTCCAGCACCGCCTCGGTGGCGATCCCGGCCGCGCGCAGCTCATTGGCGATCGCCAGGTAGGCGGGAAGTTGCGCCGGGTCCATCTGCGTCACCAGCACGTCCACCGTGCTGCGCGCGCTGCCCAGCAGGCCGGCGTCGCGCAGCTGCCAGAACAGGCGGGTCAGTCCGATGGAGATGCCCACACCCGGCAGCTTCGACTTGGTGTACTGGCTGGCCAGGTTCTCGTAGCGGCCACCCGAGCAGATCGAGCCGATCTGCGGATGGTCGTTGAGCGTGGTCTCGTAGACGGTGCCGGTGTAGTAGTCCAGGCCACGGGCGATGGAGAGGTTCAGCGCGAAATGCGTCTCGGGCACGCCGAAGTCGCGGATCAGCCCGAGCACCTCCTTCAGTTCGGCCCTGCCCTCTTCCAGCGCCACGGAGCCGCTGCCCAGCGCGTCGAGCCTGGCGAAGGCGTCGTCCAGCGAGGTCGAGCGCACCTGCACGAAGTCGAGGATCTTCGCCGCGACCTCGGCCGACAACCCGAAGGTCCCGCCGGTGAGCGTGTCGCGGACGTAATCGGGCCCGCGCTTGTCGAGCTTGTCCACCTCGCGCAGCACCAGCATCTGCTGCTCGCTGTCGGCGATACCCAGGCTCTCGAAATAGCCGCGCATGAGCTTGCGGTTGTTGAGCTGGATGGTGAACGCGCCGATGTCCAGGTCGCGGAAGGTGCTGTAGATCACCGCCGGCAGCTCGGCGTCATAGCGCGTGGTCAGGCTGTCCTTGCCGATCACGTCGATATCGCACTGGTAGAACTCTCGGAAGCGCCCTCGCTGGGCCCGCTCGCCGCGGTACACGCGCTGCATCTGGTAGCGGCGGAACGGGAAGTTGAGGTCGTGCTCGTGCTCGGCGACGTAGCGCGCCAGCGGCACGGTGAGGTCGAAACGCAGCGCCAATTCCGGCGTGCCCTCCTTCGCCAGTGCGCCGGTGGACTGCACGAAGTACACCTGCCGCTCGGTCTCACCGCCGCTCTTGGTCAGCAGCACGTCGGAGAATTCGATCACCGGCGTTTCCACCGGCAGGAAACCGAAGCGCTCGAAATTGCGGCGAATGGTGTCGAGCATGCGCTGGAACGCGATCTGGTCCAGCGGCAGCAACTCGAGTACGCCGGGCATGGTGCGGGCCGGGGTAAGCGCCATGGAATCCTCTGCTTGCGGGGTAACGGAAGCGGCGGCCGAAGGCCGCGCGACGGCAGCCGCCTAGATTAGCAGAAGGGCACGTCCGCCCCGGAGCGCGCGGCGAAGAAAAAAGCCGAGGGGATGTTGCCAAGCCCGCGCCGGCTCACTAAGATACGCGGCTCCACGGGGTGTAGCTCAGCCTGGTAGAGCGCTACGTTCGGGACGTAGAAGTCGCATGTTCGAATCATGTCACCCCGACCAAGGTTCGTGGAAAGGCCACCGCTAGCGGTGGCCTTTTTCTTTCCGGTTTCCTGCAGTCATCGCGCCAATGCAGCCAGCTGGTCCATTTCCTCGGCGTCGAAGCCGGCGGCCAGCCGTGCGGGATGGTTGAACGGCCCGCGCAGATGGCCGCCCATGTAGTCGCGAAGCAGCTGCACGAAGGTTCCGCGCGGCTCCAGCCCGTCGCGTTCGCAGCACCAGCGGAACCAGCGCGTGCCTGCCGCCACGTGGGCCACTTCCTCGCGCAGGATCACCTCCAGGATCGCGATGGTGCGCTGGTCGCCGACGCCGCGCAGGCGCTCGATCATGCCAGGCGTCACGTCCAGGCCGCGGGCTTCCAGCACGCGTGGCACCAGCGCCATGCGGGCGAGATCGCTGTGGGCGGTCTTGGCGGCCATCTCCCACAGGCCGTTGTGCGCGTCGAAGTCGCCGTAGGCGTGACCGAGCTCGGCCAGTCGCTCCTGGAGCATCCGGAAGTGGCGCGCCTCGTCGTTCGCGCAACTGGCCCAGTCGCGATAGTAGTCGCCGGGGAAGCCGCGGAAGCGGTAGACGGCGTCCCACGCCAGGTTGATGGCGTTGAACTCGATGTGCGCAATGGCGTGGACGAGTGCCGCCCGACCCTCGGGGGTGCCCAGGCCGCGTTGCGGCACCCCGCGCGCTTCGACCAGCCGGGGGCGGGCCGGACGGCCCGGGGTCCCGAAGGGTTCCGCAGGCGATGCCTGCGCGTCGGGACCCAGCTCGCCGGCCTGCAGCGCCCGCCAGGCTTCATGAGTCAGGCGCAGCTTTTCTTCCGGGTCGCTGGCGTCGAGGCAGCGCCGGGCAGCTTGGTGCAAGTCGGTCATGGGCCAAGTTTACGGCGTGGCCCGCATTGCCAGTGCAACCGGGCGACCGCATAGTGGCCTTCCACAGCACCAGGGAACGGGACATGCCGAATTTTCTTACGGTCGAGATCAAGGCGTTCGTGCCGGCGCGCGACTTCGAGCTGTCGCGACGCTTCTACGCCGACGCGGGCTTCGAGGAAAAGTCGAACTCCGACGGCGTGGCCTACTTCGCGGCGGGTGAGTGCAGTTTCCTGTTGCAACGCTTCTACCAGCAGGCACATGCCGAGAACTTCATGATGCACCTGCTGGTGGAAGACGCCGATGCCTGGCACGCGCGCCTGGTCGAGCAGGACATCGTCGGTCGCTATCGCGCGCACCACGTGCGCATGACCACGCCGGGGGATCGCCCCTGACGCATGCGCGACTTCCAGTTGACCGACCCCTCGGGCGTGCTCTGGCGCATCGCCCACAACATCCGGTGACCCGACATCAGGCGCTGCGGCGGGCCGCCTTGGCGTCGTCCGAGCGAAGCATCTCGATCTGCTGCAGGTAGTCGCGGTCCAGGCCGGTGACGTACTCGCCGGAAAAGCAGGACGTGTCGAACTGCTTGAGCTCCTCGTTGCCGTCCTGCACGGCCCAGACCAGGTCGGCCAGGTCCTGGTAGATCAGCCAGTCGGCACCGAGCAGCTGCTCGATTTCCTTCTCGGACTTGCCGGCGGCGACCAGTTCGCTGGCCGAGGGCATGTCGATGCCGTAGACGTTGGGGTAGCGTACCGGCGGCGCGGCCGAGGCGAAGTACACCTTCTTGGCCCCCGCATCGCGAGCCATCTGGATGATCTGCTTGGACGTGGTACCGCGCACGATCGAGTCGTCGACCAGCAGCACGGTCTTGTTGCGGAATTCCAGGTCGATCGCGTTCAACTTGCGGCGTACCGATTTCACGCGGTCGCCCTGCCCCGGCATGATGAACGTGCGCCCGACATAGCGATTCTTGACGAAGCCCTCGCGGAACGGCACGCCGAGCGCGTTGGCCAGCGAACTGGCGGCGGTACGCGCGGTATCCGGAATCGGGATCACCGCATCGATGCCGTGATCGGGACGCTCGCGCAAAATCTTCTGCGCCAGCTTTTCGCCCATGCGCAGGCGCGCCTTGTAAACCGAGACGTCCTCGATCATCGAGTCGGGCCGCGCCAGATACACGTATTCGAAGATGCATGGCGCATGCACCGCGGCCTCGGCGCAGCGGCGTGCGTGCAGCTGGCCGTCGACCGTGATGTAGACCGCCTCGCCCGGCTCGACGTCGCGCACGCGCTTGAAACCGAGCACGTCGAACGCGACCGACTCGGACGCCACCGCGTACTCGCGCCCTTCCGGCGTCACGCGCTCGCCCAGCACCAGCGGGCGGATGCCGTGCGGGTCACGGAAGGCCAGCAGGCCGTAACCCTGGATCAGCGCCAGGCAGGCATAGCCGCCGCGCGCGCGGGCGTGCACGCCGGCGACCGCCTTGAAGATCTGGTCGGGCGTCAGCGCCATGCGGTCCTGGATCTGCAGTTCGTGCGCGAGCACGTTGAGCAGCACCTCGGAATCCGAATCGGTGTTGATGTGGCGGCGGTCGTCCTGGAACATCTCGCGCCGCAGTGCCTCGGTGTTCACCAGGTTGCCGTTGTGCGCGAAGGCGATGCCGTAGGGCGAATTGACGTAGAACGGCTGCGCTTCGTCGGCGTTGTCCGAACCGGCGGTGGGGTAACGGCAATGGCCGATGCCGATGGCGCCGCGCAGGCGGCTCATCGCGGTCTGGTTGAACACGTCGCGCACCAGGCCGTTGCCCTTGTGCAGGCGCAGGTGCGCGCCATCGACGGTGACGATGCCGGCCGCGTCCTGGCCGCGGTGCTGCAGCACCGTGAGTCCGTCATAAAGCGCCGATGCCACTTCGGTGGTACCGACGATGCCGATGATTCCGCACATGGTTTGATGCCTTGATGTCGTGAAACCGGGTGGGGTAAGGCGTGTTCAGGTGAGCGTGGCCGCTCGCACGGCCGAAGGGACAGAGTGCGCCGGCGCGGGTGAACTGCCCGGAAGTGCCGGCACGATGCCCGGCGGCAACGCGGGAAGCTGCGCCGGCGGATGCAGATAGCGGCGCACGCTCTGCGGCACCCGTTCGCCCAGCCAGGCCGCCGCGCCAGTGAACTGCGGCAGCAGCAGCGAGTGCTGCCAGCCGGCCTCGCGGGTAAGTGCGGTGAAGCCCGCCAGGAACACCACCAGCGTCACCAGCAGTACGCCTCGCGCAAAACCGAAAACCATGCCCAGCAAACGGTCCAGCCCGCCGAGCCCAATCCCGGAAAGGATCCGCCGGGCGACAAACCGCAGCAGCGCACCGACGATCAGCACCACCGCAAAGCAAAGGCCGTAGCCCAGCAGGATCCGCGCCGCCGGCAGCGACAGGCTGTGCTCGAAGTGCGCCGCGACCACCGGCCCGAACATCCAGGCGACCCAGAACGCAGCGACCCACGCCACCAGCGACAGCACCTCGGAGACCAGCCCGCGCCACAACCCGACCAGCACGGACAGGGCCAGCACGGCGAGGATGGTGAAGTCGATCCAGTTCATGCCTGCCGCCCCGGTGGACCGCGCCTTACGGCACGCTCACCACGTTGCCGGCCATCCCGAGTTTGGCCTTGATCTGGTCGCGCACGCGCTCGGCGTCCGCACGCTGGGTCTGCGGACCGGCACGCACGCGCCACAGCGTGCGACCGCTGCTGCTGACCGAATCGGTAAACCCGTCGAAGCCGGCGGCGCGCAGCTTGTCGCGCAGCGCATTGGCATCGGCCTGGCTGCCCATCGCCGCGACCTGCACCGCGTAGCCACCGGCACGCGCCGGAGCCGCAGCCGGCGTCGCAGCGGCGACGTCACCCTGTTGGTCGCTGGCGCCACTTTCAAGGTGTGCCGGCGCACCGGGAATGGTCTGGGTGATCTTCAGGCGCGCAGCCTCGGCGGCCGTGCGCGTCTGGAACGGCCCGGCGGTCACCAGCGTGAGCGCGCGACCGCCCTGGCGGATCGGCGCTCCGCTGACCGGATAGCCCAGCGCGCGCACCTTACGGATCAAGCGCTGCGCGCCTTCGTTCGAGTAGGCGCTGAGGTTGAGCGTGAAGTTGCCGCGCGCGGCGGTGCCGGCCGTGTCGGCCGGCGCGCTGGCGATCGCCGGCTCGTCGGCGGGCTTCTCGGCCGGCTTCGGCGCCGCAGGCTCGGGCTTGGTGGTTTCCGTCGCCGGCGCCTGCGCGGGCGCGGCCGCTTCCGGCTCCATCTCCACGTCATGCGGACGACGCGAGGCGATGTCGACGGTGGCCAGGCGGTCCGACGGTGCTGCCGCCGCGCTCGATTGCGTGCGCGCCGGAATCACCGGCGCCGTCGTGCCGCTGCTGGCGGGCGCGTTCGGATCCAGGCTCATCGTGCGCGTCTGCAGGTCGCGATCGGGCGCCGGCGGGATCGCCAGGCTCACCGCCTGGTCGCCCGCGGCCGTCGGCGGCGTGCTGGAGAAGAACATCGGCACGAACAGCACCGCCAACGCGATCAGGACGAAGGCACCCAACAGGCGTGTTTTCAAGACTGAAGCTCCAAGGCGGCACGGCATGCAACACGATGATTATACCTGCCCGTACCGCCGGCACGGTTCGCTCAGGCGGTCGGTTCAGCCAACACCGCACTGGCGACGAAAAACGAGCCAAAGGCCAGGATGCACTCGCCCGGCCGCGCCTGCGCGCGCGCCGCGGCCAGCGCATCGGCGACACTTGCATGCGCGTCGTGGCTCGCCTCCGGCAGGGTCTGGCGCAGCGCCTCGACCAGCGCGCCGATGGGCAGCCCGCGGGGCGAATCCCTGTCCAGCCCGGCCAGGTGCCAGTGATCGACCCGTGGCCCGAGCGCACCCAGTACGCCGACCACGTCCTTGTCGGCGAGGACACCGTAGACCGCGTGCACGCGCGGGAACCGGCGTAACTGCAGCCAGTCGGCCAGGGCGCGCGCCGCCTGCGGGTTGTGGCCGACGTCGACCACCACCACCGGGTCGCCGCCGAGCGATTGCAGGCGCGCACGCACCCGTACGGACTTCAGACCGTCGGTGGCGGCCTGGCCCAGGGCGATCGGCGCGGCCAGCGCGCCGTTCGCGTCGAGCGCGTGCAGTGCGGCGATGGCGGCGGCGGCATTGGCGTACTGCACCGGAGCGGGCAACGCCGGATCGGGCAGCTCGAACGCGGTGCCGTCGCGGTGCTGCCAACGCCATCCCTGCGCGTGCCGCTCAACGCGGAAATCGCGACCCGCCCGCTGCACCTGTGCGCCGCTGACCGCCAATGCGTCCAGGAGGCCGGCGGGCGGGTCGAGCTCGCCGACAATGGCCGGGCGTCCACGCCGAGCGACGCCGGCCTTTTCACGGCCGATGCTGTCGCGGTCGTTGCCCAGCCAGTCCATGTGGTCCATGTCGATGGTGGTGATAACTACGGCGTCGGCATCGACAATGTTGACGGCATCGAGCCGTCCGCCAAGGCCGACTTCGAGTACGGCGACGTCGAGATCGGCACGTGCGAAAAGATCGAGCGCGGCCAGCGTGCCGTACTCGAAGTAAGTCAGCGGGATGGCGTCTGAGCCGCTGCCGCGCGCGGCCTCGATGCGTTCGAAAGAGGCGATCAGGTCCTCGTCCCTCGCGTCATGGCCGTCGATGCGCACGCGCTCGTTGTAACGGAGCAGGTGCGGGGAGGTGTAGCAGCCGACCCGCCTTCCGGCGGCGGCCAGCATGGCTTCGAGCAGCGCGACGGTGGAGCCCTTGCCGTTGGTGCCGCCCACGGTGATCACTCGACGCGCCGGTGCCTTGGCTCCCATGCGCTGCCATACCTTGTTTACCCGCTCGAGGCCGAGCTCGATGCTGTGGGGGTTGACGCCTTCCTGGTAGGCAAGCCATTCGGCCAGCGTGCTTGGCATGGGGGGGGTCTTTGTGGTGGGGCGGCGCGCAGCTTAAGGCATCGAAGCGGGATGCGCTTTTGTTGGTGACTGCGTGCATCCCCGCGAGCCCCTGCCCCTCACCCCAACCCACTCCCTGGACGGGGTGGGGACAGAGCAGCTTCGCATGCTCCAGCCTCGATCCCGAGTGCGGCAGGCGACCGTAAGCCCCCGCAGGCTCGCCACGTCGCCGAAACCCCGCAACGCGATCAGAGACGCGTGCTTCGCAACCGCAGGGCGTTCGTCACTACCGACACCGACGACAAACTCATCGCCAGCGCCGCCACCATCGGCGAAAGCACGACCCCGAAGACCGGATACAACACACCGGCGGCCAACGGCACGCCCACCGCGTTGTAAACGAACGCGAAGAACAGGTTCTGGCGAATGTTGCGCACCGTCGCCTGCGACAACGCCCGCGCCCGACCGATCGCCGAAAGCTCGCCGCGCACCAGCGTCACCTGCGCGCTCTCCATCGCCACGTCCGTGCCACTGCCCATGGCCATACCGACATCCGCCGCCGCCAGGGCCGGCGCGTCGTTGATGCCGTCACCCGCCATCGCAACCCGCCGCCCCTGTCGCTTGAGCCGCTCGACCACCGCCGCCTTGTCCGCCGGCGAGACATCGGCATGCACCTGGTCGATACCGAGCTGGCGCGCTACCGCCTGCGCCGTCGTCGCGTTGTCACCGGTGAGCATCACGATGCGCAGCCCCTCGTCGCGCAACCGGTCGAGCGCCGCGGGCGTATCGGCCTTGATGCGATCAGCCACCGCGATCAGGCCCGCCAGCACGCCATCGGCGGCGAGGAACATCACCGTGGCGCCATCGCTGCGCAGGCGTTCGGCCTGCCTCGCGGCAGGCTCGGCCAGTGCGACGTTCAGCTCGTCCAGCAAGCGCGCATTGCCCAATGCCACCTCACGACCATCGACCTGCGCCCGCACGCCACGACCGGTGAGCGAACGGAAGCCGGTCGCCGCCGGGATCGCGACGCCCTGCGCCGATGCGCCGGCCACGATCGCGCGCGCCAGCGGGTGTTCGCTCGCCTGCTCCAGCGCGGCGGCCAGGGTCAGCAACTGCGCCCGCGGCAGGTCACCGAAGGCAAGCACGTCGGTCAGGACCGGACGCCCCTCGGTGAGGGTGCCGGTCTTGTCCACCACCAGCGTGTCCACGCCGTGCAGCGCCTCGATCGCCGCCGCGTCGCGGAACAGCACGCCGGCCTGCGCACCGCGCCCGCTGGCAACCATGATCGAGATCGGCGTGGCCAGGCCCAACGCACAGGGACAGGCGATGATCAGCACCGACACCGCGGCGATCAGCGCATGCGCCAGCCGCGGCTGCGGTCCGAGCGCGGCCCACGCGGCGAACGCAAGCACCGCGACTGCCACCACCGCCGGCACGAACCACGCCGCCACGCGATCGGCCACCCGCTGCAGCGGCGCGCGGCTGCGCTGGGCCTGTGCGACCAGCGCGACGATCTGCGCCAGCATGGTCTCGCCGCCGACCTTCTCCGCCCGCAGCACCAGCGTGCCGTCCTGGTTGACGGTGCCCGCGGTCAGGCGGTCGCCGGCGGCCTTGGCCACCGGCATCGGCTCGCCGGTGAGCATCGATTCGTCGACGTGGCTCTCGCCCTCGGTGGCGATACCGTCGACCGGCACCTTTTCGCCCGGACGCACGCGCAACAGGTCGCCCACCTGCACCGCTTCCAGCGGCACGTCGTGCTCGTGGCCGTGCTCAAGGCGGCGCGCGGTCTTCGGCGCCAGCCCGAGCAATGCCTTCAACGCTTCGCCCGTACGGCGACGGGCGCGCAGTTCCAGCAGGTCACCCAGGCTGACCAGGGTGACGATCACGGCCGCCGATTCGAAGTACACACCCACGCGGCCATGCATGCGGAAGCCGGCCGGGAACAGGCCCGGCGCGAGCAACGCCACCACGCTGTAGAGCCAGGCCACCCCGGTGCCCAGCGCAATCAGCGTGTACATGTTCGGCGACCACGGCCGCAGCGAGCGCCAGCCACGGCGGAAGAACGGCGCGCCGCCCCACAGCACCACGACGCTGGCAAGCATCGCTTCGATCCAGCCCAGCAAGCCCGCCCAGCGCATCGGCCACGGATGGCCGACCAGGTGCGGGCCCATCGCCAGCACCAGCACCGGCAGGGTCAGCGCGACCAGCCCGCCGAAGCGGCGCGCCAGGGCACGCACCTCACCGCCATCGTCGGCGTCCGCACGGGGCGCGAGTGGCTCCAGCGCCATGCCGCACTTGGGGCAGTCGCCGGGTCCGACCTGACGCACCTCCGGATGCATCGGACAGGTGTAGATGGCGCCCGGATCGGCGGGCGGCGTGGGCTGCTCGCCAAGGAATCGCCCGGGGCTTTCCACGAAGCGTTCACGGCAACGCGCGCTGCAGAAATACCACGTCCTGCCCGCATGTTCGGCGCGATGCCTGGCCGTGTGCGGATCGACGTCCATGCCGCAGACCGGGTCCTTGACTCGATGCGCGTGCTGATCTGCCGGCACAGCGGCGGCCCCGTGACAACAGGCGGCAGCAGGCGGCGCGGGCGTGTCGCCTGCGAACGCGTCGGGCGCAGCCAGGAAGCGCTCGCGGCAGCGCGCACCGCAGAAGTGATAGGTGCGGCCCGCGTACTCGGCATGATGGGGCGTGCTTGCCGGATCCACCGCCATGCCGCACACCGGATCCCGCTCGCCGGTCGCCGTGGTCGTATGGCAGCAGCCGCTCATGGCTGCTCCTCCCCGCCCAGGGCCCGCAGGATCGGGCAGGCTTCCGGCGCGCCATGGCCAGGGCAGGCATCCACCAGCTCGGCCAGGCCGCCACGCACGCGCTCCAGTTCGGCGATGCGCGCCTCGATGTCCGCCAGCCGCTGCTGTGCGCGCTGCTTGACCGCCTTGACGCCGCGCGTGCGGTCCGCGGAGAGCGCGAGCAGGTCGCGGATTTCCTCCAGCGTGAAGCCCAGGTTCTTGGCGCGGCGGATGAAGCGCAACCGGGCGACCGTGCCCTCGCCGTAGCTGCGGTAGCCGGAGGGCCGCCGCGTGGGCTCGGGCAGCAGCCCTTCACGCTCGTAATAGCGGATGGTGTCGATGGCCACGCCGACGCGCTTGGCGACGGCTCCGATGGTAAGCGGCGTCTGGGGGTTCATGGCGCAAGTCTAGACCTTTGATCCAGGTCCAGAGTCAAGTCCCTGCCCGTACCGAAGGGTGGGCTTCAGCCCACCGGCTGGGCACGACGCACGTCGGTGGGCTGACGCCCACCCTGCGGGATGCTCAGCGTTGGAGGATGGCGTGCACCCACGCCACGTAGCGATCGACGAAGCCCTGCAGGAACTTGCGCGTGCTGTCGACGGTGATGTTGCCGTCCGCGTCGACCGGGCCATCGTCCTTGAACTGCACGAACACCTCCGGCTGTCCCAGCAAAGGGACGTCCAGGTAAGCCAGCACATTGCGCAGGTGTTGCTGCGCCAGCGCGCTGCCGGTCGAACCGATCGACGCGCCAATGACCGCGCCAGGTTTGCCGGCGAAGGCATTGGTGCCATAGGGACGCGAGGCGATGTCGATGGCGTTCTTCAGCACACCAGGCACGGAGCGGTTGTATTCCGGAGTGACGAACAGCAGCGCGTCCGCCGCCTGGATCTGCTGCTTCATCGCCGTCCACGGCACCGGGTAGTTGCCGTCGAGGTCCTGGTCGTACAGCGGCAGGTCACCGATGGCCACGTGTTCGAACGCCAGTTCGTCGGGCGCCAGTTTCTCCACCGCGTGCGCCAGACGGCGATTGAAGGAGTCCTTGCGCAGGCTGCCGACCAGGACGGCCACTTTGATACTCATGGGCGATCTCCGCGGGATGCGCCCTGCCGGGCGTCATCGTTTCGTGAAAGGCAAGCGGCGCGACTGCTCGTATGGGTCCATAGCTACCCCACAGGGTCAGACACGGCCGCGATTCGGCGAAGCATGACGCGCGCGCCGGCAAGGGCCTGTGAGCGCCGGGGATCATCCACACCTTGGCACGGAGCCTGCTAGATCAGCCTTTGGCTCGCCTGAAAAAAGGCGGGCGGAGGACCGGACGGTTCGCGTAGGATCGTCTTCAACAACGGTGCGACGGCCGGGAGGCCACCGCCGCGCCGGACCAAGGGGTGGGGGTCGCCGACTGCAGGAACGTGCAGCCGACGCCAAGCGGGGACAAGGGGATGCGAACGCTGTCCGCAGCAAGGATCTGGAACCGGTGCAGGCTCCCGTTGATCGGAAGCGTGCTCGGCTTGCTGTGGCTGTGGTTCGGCGTGGTGCACGCGGCCATGCTGCTGGATGGCGGCTGGCGCGAGGCGCATCCCGGCGACACCCCCGCCGCGGTACTGCAGCAGTTCCACAAGGGCCAACTGGCCGCGTTCGACCCGTCCCTGCTGCACAGCTTTCCTCGCGAGAACCTGGGCACCTGGGTGGTGCTTCGGCCGCAGCCACCCTGGGTGAACGAGGAGCGGGTGTTGACCATCTATCCGCCCGCGTTGGGGCGGATCACCGTCTATGACGAGAACGGCCCTATCAGCCGCCTGGCGCTGGACGACATCGGCGGCCCGCCGCTGGGGCACGGACGGCTGGCTTTCCGCTATCCGGCCAGCGTGCCGGCCTCCACCCTCATCCTGCTGAAGCTCGAACCGGTGGACGGACTCTCGCCGCCGCTGAGCTTCCACCTGGAATCGCTGACCGCCTTCTTGGGCCATGACGCGCACTGGCTTACGCTGTTCAGTGCCTGCTTCGCCGTGATGCTGACGATGGCGCTGATGGCGCTGTGCTTCGCGCTCATGCTGCGCGACAACACGTTCTTCTGGTACGCCGGCTACATCTTCTGTTACGCGCTGATCCAGAGCATCCAAACCGGTTTCCTGTTCCATCCGCTGGAAGCGACGTGGCTGGCGCCTTCGGCCAGTCTGCTCGAATCGGCATCGATCGCGCTGTCGGTGGCTTTCGCGGCGCTGTTCATGGCGCGCTTCTGCGAACTGCAGCGTTTCGCCCCTCTGCTGCGCGCGCCCGTGCTGGCGCTGGCCATCGGCATGCCGGTGCTGGTGCTGATGCGCAGCAGCTCGATCGGACTGCTGGTGGACGCCGCGCAGGCGCTGGTCGATCCGCTGCTGATCCTGGGCGCCTTGTTGATGCTGCTCTCCGCCATCGTGGCCGCCTCGCACGGGTCCCGCCATGCGTGGTTTTTCCTGGTCGGCTGGACACCGCTCCTGGCGCTCACCGCGCTGTCGACCGCCCAGCTGAGCGGCGCCCTGCCCAACATGAGCTGGACCAGCGACGCCAGCGTGGTCGCCGGCGCGTTCGAGGCGATCGTATTGTCGATCGGCCTGGGCGATCGAGCGCTGACCATGCGGCGCGACCGCGACATGGTGCGTGCGCTGGCCGACAATGATTCGCTCACCGGGGTGCTCAACCGCCGCGCCTGGAACGAGGCCGCCGAGGCGATGCTGGAGGGAAGCACCGGTCGGCCGGTCGCGCTGCTGTTCCTGGACCTGGACCGTTTCAAGCTGCTCAACGACCAGCAGGGCCATCGCGCCGGTGACCGCGCGCTGATCGAGGTGGCCGAGGCGCTGCGCGCCGAACTGCGCCCCTCGGACCTGCTCGGACGCTATGGTGGCGAGGAGTTCATCGCCATGCTCGACGGCGTAGTGGAAGAGCAGGCCATGCAGGTGGCCACCCGCCTGTGCCGACGGGTGCACCGGCTGGAAATCCCGGTCGACGCCGAGCTCCTGCTCAGCGTGAGCATTGGCGTGGCCATGCGTACGTTGTCCGATACGGTGGAAACGCTGATCGAACGGGCGGACCAGGCGATGTATCAGGCCAAGGTGAACGGCCGCAACCAGGCACGACTCTACGACCGGCCGCGGGCCATCACCGAGGGTTCGTGGCCGCGCGTTAGCGAAGTCGAAGAATAGGCAATGTTGCGGCTTGCGCCATTCAATACTCGGCAACCTCGCTTGGCGCGGGAAGAAATCCGGGGTCGGGCCCCTGCCTGGTGAGCCTTCCCCCGTTCACGGGGGAAGGTGCCCGAAGGGCGGATGGGGGAGGCCTTGCCTCGAACTCTCCCGCGCAGCGCTTCCTCAGCCGGCCAGCCGCCGCGCCGCCGCCACCACATCCGCCTCGCCCGGCAGCACCAGGAACGCCGCACCCGCCAGCGGGGTGAACGTATCGGCACCCACGACCCGCTCCAGCGGCGTGGCGCCCAGGCCGGCCTCGACGATGGCGCTGATCACGCCCTCGCCCACGCCGGCGCTCTTGCGGCCCTCGTCCAACACGATGATCCGTTTGGCCGTCTTTGCTTCCGAAGCGATGAAGGCATCATTGAGCGGCGCCAGCCAGCGCAGGTCGACCACGCGAACCTTCCACTTCAGTTCCGCCTCGACGGTGCGTGCCGCACGCAACGCCATCGGCACGCCGTTGCCGAAGGTGAACACCACCAGGTCGCTGGCATCCTCGCCATAGACCCTGCCCTCGCCCAGCGCCATCGCCTCGCCCGGCGCCGGATAGGCGAACTGCCACGCACCGTCGCCGGCGTCGTAGAGGTCCTTGGTCATGTACAGCGCGATCGGTTCGAGGAACGCGCACACGCGTCCGTCCACCTTGGCCAGCGCGGTCAGCGTGCGCAGCATGGTCGCCGCATCGTCGCCACGGCTGGGGCATCCGACCACGAGGCCCGGGATGTCGCGCAACGCGGCGATCGAGTTGTCGTTGTGGAAGTGCCCGCCGAAGCCGCGCTGGTAGCCGAGCGACGCCACACGCATGACCAGCGGGTTGCGGTACTGGTCGTTGGAAAAGAACTGCAGGCTGGCCGCCTCGCCGCGGATCTGGTCGGCGGCGTTATGGAAGTAGGCCAGATACTGGATCTCCGGGATCGGCAACATGCCCATGTTTGCGTAGCCCTGGGCCAGGCCGAGGATCACGGTCTCGTCCAGCAGCGTGTTGAACACGCGGGTGTTCTTGAACGCCTTGTGCAAGCCCTTGGTGACCGTATAGACACCGCCCTTCTGCGCCACGTCCTCGCCGAACAGCAGCGATTCGGGGTACTTGGCCATGGTGTCGTGCAGCGCCTGCCCGATCTGGATGGCAAGGTGGCGCGGCGGCTGGTTCTCGGGCAGCTTTTCTACACTGCCGAAGGCCTTCAGGCGAGCGTCCGCATAATCGGTGCGCTCGGCCTCGGCCTTGACCTTGGCCGGTGTGTAAGGCGCCAGCGGCGCCATGACGTCGTCGAGCCGCTCCAGCTTCGGGCGGCGGTCGGCCTCCTCGGCGGCAGCGAAGCAGCGCTTGCGGGTCGCCTCGTACAAGGCCAGCAGTTCGTCTTTCGAATACAGCCCCGACTCCATCCCGATCGCCGCCGAGCGCAGCAGCGGATCGGTCGCCTCCACCGCGCATAGCTCCTCGATGCTGCGCCACTCGATCTCGAAGTCGGTGCCGGCGTGGCCCATCACGCGGGTGGTCTTCAGATGCAGGAAGGTCGGCCGGCGCGTGCTGCGGCAGTGGTCGACCGCGCGTTGCACCTGGGCATAGCCCTCGGCCAGGTCCAGCCCGTCGGCGTAGAAGTAGTCCAGGTTGGAGCGCGAACGGTAGTTGGCCGCCACCCAGTCGGTCGGCGTCTTCACCGAGATGCCGATGCCGTTGTCCTCGCACACGAACAGGACCGGCGCCGGCAGCTTCTGGTAGGCGGTCCAGCCCGCGGCGTTGAAGGCGGTCTGTGCGGTGGCGTGGTTGGACGAGGCATCGCCGAATGAACAGATCGCGATGGAATCGTCCGGCACCGGCAGCGTGTGGCCGATGCGACGCGCATGGTCGATGGCGATCGCGGTGCCGAGCGCCTTGGGCAGGTGCGAGGCGATCGTCGAAGTCTGCGGCAGCACCCAGAGCGGCTTGCTGCCCCACACCTTGTGGCGGCCGCCGGAGGCCGGGTCGTCCTTGCTGGCGGCGAACGACAGCGCCGAATCCATCACCGGGTCCATGCCCGGCAGCTTGCGGAAGCGCTCGGCCATGAAACCGCCGGAGCGGTAATGCAGGAACGCCGGATCGGTGTGGCGGGTCAGCCGCGCCACCATCGCGTTGCCCTCGTGTCCCGACGAGCCGATCGTGTAGAACACCTTGTTCTGCACGCGAAGCACGCGCGCCATCAGGTCGAGATGGCGGCTGATCAGCTGCGATTCGAACAGTTCGCGGAAGCCCTTCGCATCAAGCGCGCTCCCCGGCAGCACCGGCTGGTCGTCGTGGGGCGCCCTGCGCACTTCGCCCTCCCACAACGTCACGAACTCGGTGAAGTTTTGATCGACGATCTCGGCGCGGTTGAAGCCCTTGTGGCGGGCGGTGATCGGGAATGGCAGGGACATGGTGGTGTTCGTCTGGAAATGGAGGGCATTGTAGGAGCGCCCTTGGCCGCGACCGAAACATCCGTCGCGCCCAAGGGCGCTCCTGCAGGGGTTCAGGGCTGCATGGGAGAGTGCCCCGGCTGCGCCCGCACGCGGGTCAGCCAGGCCTGGATGTTCGGAAAGGAGCGCAGATCGAAACCGCCGTCGCCGGCGCAATGGGTGTAGGCATACAGTGCGATGTCCGCTATGCCGTAGCGTTCGCCCACGAACCACTCGCGTCCGGCCAGGTGCTGTTCCATCACCGCCAGCACTGCCTTGCCGCGTTCGATCAGCGCCGGCACCTCGGCCTGCCGCGGATGCTCCGGCGGCAGCCAGCCGCGGATGAAGCGCGCCACCGCGATGCACGGCTCGTGGCTGTATTGTTCGAAGAACAGCCACTGCAGCGTCTGCGCGCGCAGCCAGGCGTCCTGCGGCCAGAACGCCGTGCCTTCGGCGAGGTAGCAGAGGATCGCGTCGGACTCGGCCAGCCGGCGCCCGTCTTCCAGCGCCAGCAACGGCACCTTGCCGTTGGGGTTCAGGGCGAGGAATTCGGGAGTGCGGGTGGCGCCTCCTGCGCTGTCGACATCGACCCAGCGGTATTGGCGACCGAGCTGGTCCAGCAGCAACTGCAGCTTGTAGCAGTTGCCCGAGGCGCGCATGCCGTAGACGGTGATCACGCCCGCGCCCTTTGGCGCGCGCGCCACTGCTCGCGGGTCTGGCCCCAGATTTCGGTGGGTGAGTCTTCGTAGGGGGCCGGCAGCTTGCCGGGGCCGCGGCAGGTGGAGCCGAGCCGCTGCGCGAGCGCCTGCGAAGGTTTGTTGTCCGGGTGGATCGAGTGGATGACCTCGTCCCATCCCAGGTGGTCGAACGTCCAGTCGATCGCGGCAGTGGCGCCTTCCACCGCATAGCCCTTGCCCCAGGCGGCACGGGCCAGTCCCCAGCCGACTTCGGTGCCGGGCCAGCCTTCCGGATACCAGGGACCGAGGCGCCCGACCCACTGGCCGGTGGCTTTCTCGATCACCGAGAACATGGAAAAACCCTGGATCATCCAGGCGCCCGCGGAGGACAGGAAGCCACGCCACGCCAGCGCGCGTGGCTGCTGCCCGCCGATGAAGCGGGCGGCCTCCAGGTCAGCCATGTTGGCCGCGTAGGCATCGAAGTCCTCGATGCGCGGTGGGCGCAGGATCAGCCGATCGGTTTCGATGCGGATATCCGGAACGTGCAAGGCCTGGCTCCTGGTAGCCCTTCTCCCGTCGGGAGAAGGGTTGGGGAGAGGGTTCGGGCGTGCCGCAGATGGTGTCCTTGCGCTTCGGCCGAACCCTCATCCGTCGCTGCGCGCCACCTTCTCCCGGCGGGAGAAGGAACGTCAGAACGCGTTGATGCCGGTCAGCTCGCGCCCGACCACCAGCTGATGCACCGTCTCAGTACCCTCGTACGTGATCACGGACTCGAGGTTCAAGGCATGGCGGATCGCCGAATGCTCGGTGGTGATGCCGGCGCCGCCGAGGATGTCGCGGCACTCGCGGGCGATGTCGATGGCCATGCGGCAGTTGTTCCACTTGGCCAGCGAGACCTGGGTCGGCTGCATGGTGCCGGCGTCCTTCAGGCGACCGAGCTGCAGCGAGAGCAGCTGCGCGGTGGTGATGCGGCGAGCCATGTCGGCCATCTTCAACTGCACGGCCTGGTTGGAGGCCAGCGGCCGGCCGAAAAGAATCCGCTCGGCGGTGTAGTCGAGCACTTCCTTCAGGCATGCCTGCGCGGCGCCGATCGGGCCCCAGGTGATGCCGTAGCGGGCCTGCGTCAGGCAGCCCAGCGGACCCTTGAGGCCCTTCACGTTGGGCAGGCGGTTGGCTTCGGGCACGCGCACGTTGTCGAAGAACAGCGCGCTGGTGACCGAGGCACGCAGGCTCATCTTCTTGTGCACTTCCTGCGCCGTGAAACCCTTGGTGTCGGTCGGCACGATGAAGCCCTGGATGCCGTCCTCGGTCTGCGCCCAGACGATCGCGATATGCGCCAGGTTGCCGTTGGTGATCCACATCTTGGCGCCGTTGATGACCCAGTCGCCGCCGTCCTTCTTGGCGTTGGTCTTCATGTTGGCCGGATCGGAGCCGCCGTGCGGCTCGGTCAGGCCGAAGCAGCCGATGATCTCGCCCGCCGCCATCTTCGGCAGGTAGTGCGTCTTCTGCTCCTCGGTGCCGTAAGCGTAGATCGGGTACATGCACAGCGAGCTCTGCACCGAGGCGAAACTGCGCAGGCCCGAATCGCCGCGCTCGAGTTCCTGGCAGATCAGTCCGTAGCTCACGCCGTTCATACCGGCGCAACCGTACTTTTCCGGAATGGTCGCGCCGAGCAGGCCGAGGTTGGCGATTTCGGGAATCAGTTCCTTCGGAAAGCGGCCCTGGTCGAAGCAGTCGCCGATGATCGGCAGCACCTTCTCATCGACGAAGCGGCCGACGGTGTCCTGCACCATGCGCTCCTCGTCGGACAGCAGCGAGCGGACGTCGTACAGGTCGAGCGGGTCGAGACGGGCGGCCATGCGAGGGTTCCGTTGGAGGGACAAGCCCGGCATTCTACCGCCGCGATGGGGGCAGGTCATGCCGGGGCGCCCGCCCACCTGCCGCCCTGCCCCACCCAACCCGGACACCGCATGTTCAAGGGCGTATTACTCGGCTTTGCCTGCTACGCGGCCTATGCGATCAGCGATGCCTTCGTCAAATCGCTGCACGGCACGCTGCCGGCGTTCGAGGCGGTGTTCTTCGGCGCAGTGCTGGGGCTGGTGGCCATTCCTTTCATCCGCAAACCGGGCGACCGCTGGCACGAGGTGTTCGTGGCCAACCGCCCCTCGCTGTGGTGGATTCGGGCAGTCACCGGCGCGATCTGCAACGTTTCGGCGGTGGTGGCGTTCACCCATCTGCCGATGGCCGAGACCTTCGCGCTGATCTTCCTGATGCCGATCTTCGTGACGCTGTTGTCGGTGGTGTTTCTCAAGGAGCACGTGGGCTGGCGGCGGTGGTCGGCCGTGTTCGCCGGTTTCGCGGGGGTGCTGGTCGTACTTCGGCCGGGCTTCCGCCAACTTGGCGTGGGCCACTTCGCGGCGATCGCCTGTGGCATGGCGGGAGCGGTTTCGGTCGTCGCATTGCGCATGGCCGGTGCGCACGAGAAGCGCATTAGCCTGTACGGCGCCGGCGTGGTCGGCCCGCTGGTGGCTGGCGGCCTGCTGATGTTGCCGACCTTCATCTGGCCCACCCTGCACCAGGGTTGGCTGCTGGCTGGCTACGGGCTGCTTGCCGGCCTGGCAGGCGTGCTGCTGATGCTCGCCACCCAGCTCGCTCCCGCCAACCGCGTGGCGCCCACGCAGTACAGCCAGATGCTCTGGGCGATCGGTTTCGGCTACTGGCTGTTCGGCGACACGCTGGACTGGCCGATGCTGGCCGGCATCGTGCTGATTCTCGGCGCGGGCTTGTTCACGCTGGTGCGCGAGGAGCAGGTCACCGGCTGGTGGCGGCGGATGAAGCTGGTGTCCTAAAGGCCACCGCTGCCCGCGCCGCTAGCGGTGCCGGCCCAGGTCAGAGAGCAGTTCCACCTGCAGCTCCTGGATGCGCACCAGCCGTTCCCACTGGTGCGACAGCAGGTGGTCGACCTTCTCGTGCAGGTGGCGGATCTCCAGCTCGGCCTTGAGGTTGATCTTGTAGTCGTGCTGCGAGCGCAGGCGGTCCTTCGCCTCCTGCCGGTTCTGGCTCATCATGATCACCGGCGCCTGCACCGCCGCGAGGCACGAAAGCAGCAGGTTGAGGAAGATGTAGGGATATGGATCCGGCGGGCGGCGCCAGAGCACGAACGAATTGACCCCGATCCAGCCGAGCAGGAACAGTGCGAAGCAGCCCAGGAAGGTCCAGCTGCCGCCGAAGGTGGCGATGCGGTCGGCCAGTCGCTCGCCGAAGCTCCACTGGCGATCGAATTCGCGCTCGATGTCGGTGGAGACCAGCTCGTGCTCGCGCAGGCTGCGCAGCACATCCATTTCGAGCGAGCTCAGCTCACCCTTCTCCGACTCCAGCAGGTCATGCACGTAGGCGGTGCGGGCCTTGGCCAGGTCGGCATGGCACACGGCGCGGTCCGGCGTCCACCCGGGCGCTGCCCTGGAAAGCTCCTCGGCAACCTCCGGCCGGACCAGTTCGCCGGGCACCAGGTCGCGCGCAGGAAGGGTGCGACCGCAAACGGCACAGGTACCCATCGTGTGCTTGCCCACCGCCGTATCCTCCGGATGCCCGGCGCGAGCCTAGCACCGGTGCCACCCGGCGGGAGGCTAGCGGTTGCTGACTCCGTGCGGCACGTGGCCGGTGGCGACATGCTTGCGGGCCGACTCCACGTTCGCCGGCGAGTCGTCGAAGAAAATGTCGGCGCCGAAGGCATCCAGGAACGGCCCCTTGTCGCGGCCGCCCAGGAACAGCGCCTCGTCGATGCGCACGCCCCAGCGGCGCAGGGTCAGGATCACGCGCTTGTGCGCGGGTGCCGAACGGGCGGTGACCAGGGCAGTGCGGATCGGCGAGTCCTCCGCCGGGAAAGCCGTCTGCAGCCGGTGCAGCGCGGTGAGGAAGCCGCGGAACGGGCCGACCGAGAGCGGCTCGCCCGCCTGCTCGGTTTCGCGGCGATGGAACGCCTCCAGCCCTTCCTCGCGCGAGACACGCTCGCCCTCGTCGCCGAAGATCACCGCGTCGCCGTCGAAGGCGATCCGCAGTTGCTCGCTGGCGCGCGGCGGCGCCGTGCTCGGCAGGATGGTTGCGGCGGCCACGCCGGCGGCCAGCGCGCGGCCGACATCCTCGGCGTTGGCCGAGAGGAACAGGTCGGCCTTGAACGGGGCGATGTAGTCGGAGGTGGGCGCGCCGCTGGTGAAGGCCGCGCGGCTGATCTCCAGACCGTAGTGCTGGATCGCGTTGAAGATGCGCAGGCCGGTGTCGCCGGAATTGCGCGAAAGCAGGATCACCTCCACCGGCGGCTTGTCGCCCGCCAGCCGGTTGAGCCCGAGCAGTTTCTGGACTAGCGGAAAGGCGACGCCGGGCTTGAGCAACTGGTCTTCGTGCTCGATCTGGAAGCGGCGATAGGCGTCCAGGCCATCGCGCTCGAACAGCGCGTGGCTGTCGCCCAGGTCGAACAGCGCGCGCGAGGAGATGGCGACGACCAGGCGGTTGTCGGTACTGGCGCTGGGGTCGTGGACGTCGGGGGCGGTCATGGGGTCAATCTAGCAAAGGCGGCTGGGTGGGTGTGCGGCAAGGCCTCCCCCATCCGCCTTCGGCACCTTCCCCCGCAGGCGGGGGAAGCCTCGCATCGAGAGATCAGGCGCGTCGCTGCAAGGGGAGCCCGCATCGTGAGAGCCGGCCCGTCGCTGCAAGGGGAGACCGCGTCGTGAGAGCCGGCCCGTCGCTGCAAGCGGCGCTCGCATCGTGAGCCGGCAGGTTCCTCACCGCCAGCAGCGAAGGCGCCTGCATCGTGAGCTGCCGCACGTCGCCGTCCACGGGTGGGAACGGCGGATCGTGAGAGCTGCCAGACCCCTCCCCCGCCTGCGGGGGAAGGTGCCCGGAGGGCGGATGGGGGAAGCCTTGCGGGGAGCCGCCCTACTCCGCCGCAAACTGCTCGTCCAGAATCCGCTGCTCCAGGTTGTGCTCCGGATCGAACAGCAGCTTCACCCCGCACTCCTCCGCCTGGCAGATCTTCACCGTGCGCACGTTGCGCACCTCCAGGAAGTCGGCCGTTGCGCTGACCGGGCGCTTGCCTGGCTCGAGCACGCGCAGGGACACCAGTGTCCGGTGCGGCAGGATGGCGCCGCGCCAGCGGCGCGGGCGGAACGGGCTGATCGGGGTCAGCGCCAGCACGTTCGCGTCCAGCGGCAGGATCGGGCCGTGGGCCGAGAGGTTATAGGCAGTGGAACCCGCCGGCGTGGCCACCATGATGCCGTCGCAGACCAGCGCGGGAAGCTTGACCTCGTCGTTGAGCTTGACCTCCAGGTGCGCCGCCTGGTTGGTCTGGCGCAGCAGCGACACCTCGTTGAAGGCCAGCGCGAACTGCTCGTTGCCGTCGGCGTCGGTGGTGCGCATCTGCAGCGGATACAGCAATGCGGCGTGAGCCCTTTCGATGCGTGCGGGCAGGTCGTCGAGCTGGTGCTTGTTCATCAGGAAGCCGACGCGGCCGAGCTTCATGCCGTAGACCGGCAGGTCGAGCGCGCGGTGCGCATGCAGGGTGCGAAGCATGAAACCGTCGCCGCCCAGCGCGACGATCACCTCGGCCTCCAGCGGCGGCAGGTCGCCGTAGCGCTCGGCCAGCTTGCGGCGGGCCTGTTGGGCGACGGCGGTATCGCTGGCAACGAAGGCGAAGCGCATGGGCGTCCGGCGTGGCGAGGGAGCTTCGAGCTTAGCGCAGCGGCGGGCGAATGTAGGAGCGCCCCGGACGCGACTGCCATCGCCCCGAACGCGGGGCATAGCGGTCGCGCCCAAGGGCGCTCCTGCAGGGGAGGCCCGGCGTACCGGGCGCTTGCATCAGCCCACCGGCACCTGCGCCAGTTGCGCCAGGCGGCGGACGGCGACCGAGGCGATCGGGTAGTCCGCGTTCTGGGTCAGGATCTCGGCGAGCATGCTGCGGGTGTAGTTGAGCGTGGCGTCGTCGCGCTGCAGCCATGCCTGCACCGGCGAGACGTCCTTGCGGTCGCCGGCCAGCGCCAGCACCTGCTGGGCCAGTGCGCGATGCTGGTGGTTGAGCTCATCCAGCAGCGAGCCGCGCGCCTGCGCATGCCAGTGGCCTTCCACCGGCAACGCCTCGATCTGGCCGCGCAGCCATTCCAGGTCCAGCGTCTCGCCCAGTTCGTAGAACACGCGGGCGACGGTGGTGATCGGCTGCCCGCTCTGCTGGGCGACCTCGCACATGTCCAGCACCGCGCGCAGCACCGGCATGCGGGCCAGCCGGACGGCCAGCGCCTTCGGCACGCCGAGGCCTTCCCACTTCTCGCAACTGAGCTCGAAGTCGGCCTTGCCGGTCTCGGTCAGCACATCGGGCAGGCCCTGGCGCAGCGCGGTGACGCCGGCCTGGTAGCGTTCGACGTTGGCGGCGATGTCCAGGCTGGCGCCCGGACGGTTGAGCAGCCAGCGGGTCATGTGCCGCAGCTGCGACCAGATCTGCATGATCGCGTCGATCTGGGTGTCCTCCGCGACCTTGCCATCGAGCGCCTCGATCTCCGCCCACAGCTCGCGCGCATCGAGGATCTCGCGCGCGGCGGTGTATGCCTTGGCGATGGAGGCCGGACCCTGCCCGGTGTCCTCCTGCATGCGCATCATGAAGGTGGCGCCCATGCGGTTGATCGTCGAGTTGGTCACCGCGGTGGCGATGATCTCGCGCTTCAGGCGATGGCGCTGCATGTTGGCCGCGTACTTCTCGTGCAGCGGCTCGGGGAAGTAGCGCACCAGTTCCTTGGACAGGTACGGGTCTTCCGGCACGTCCGACTCGAGCAGCTGCTGGAACAGCTTGATCTTGTCGTAGGACAGCAGCACGGAGAGCTCCGGCCGGGTCATGCCCTGGTGGCGTGCCTTGCGCTCGGACAGTTCCGCGTCGGAAGGCAGGTTTTCGACCTGGCGGTCGAGCAGGCCCTGGGCTTCGAGCTCGCGGATGAAGTGCGCCATCGAGCCCAGCCGCTTGACCGACTGGTGCTCCATCAGCGTGATCGCCTGGTTCTGGCGGTAGTTGTCCCATAGCACCAGTTGCGCGACCTCGTCGGTCATCGCGGCCAGCTGCTTGTTGCGGCCTTCCTCGGTCAGCTCGCCGCGACGCACCGCGTCGTTGAGCAGGATCTTGATGTTCACCTCGTGATCGGAGGTGTCCACGCCGGCGGAGTTGTCGATGAAGTCGGTGTTGAGCAGCACGCCGTGCTGGGCGGCCTCGATGCGGCCCTTCTGGGTGAAGCCCAGGTTGCCGCCCTCGCCCACCACCTTGCAGCGAAGCTCGCCGCCGTTGATGCGAAGTGCGTTGTTGGCGCGATCGCCCACGTCGGCGTTGGTTTCCTGCGAGGACTTCACGTAGGTGCCGATGCCGCCGTTCCACAACAGGTCGACCGGCGCCTTGAGGATCGCGCTCATCAGCTCGTTCGGGTTGAGCTGGGTGACGTCGTCCTTCAGGCCGAGCGCGGCACGCACCTGCGGCGAGACCGGGATCGACTTGGCGCTGCGCGGATAGACGCCGCCACCCTCGGAGATCAGCGACTTGTCGTAGTCCTCCCAGCTCGAGCGCGGGATCTTGAACATGCGCTGGCGCTCGGCGAACGACTTCGCCGCATCGGGGTTCGGGTCGAGGAAGATGTGGCGATGGTCGAACGCGGCCAGCAGGCGGATGTGCTCGGACAGCAGCATGCCGTTGCCGAACACGTCGCCGGACATGTCGCCGATGCCCACGCAGGTGAAGTCCTGGCTCTGCGAGTCACGGCCGAGCGCACGGAAGTGGCGCTTGACCGACTCCCACGCACCCTTGGCGGTGATGCCCATGCCCTTGTGGTCGTAGCCGTTCGAGCCGCCGGAAGCGAACGCGTCGCCCAGCCAGAAGTTGTGCTCGATCGAGATGGCGTTGGCGATGTCGGAGAACGTCGCGGTGCCCTTGTCGGCCGCGACCACCAGGTACGGATCGTCCTGGTCGTGGCGCACCACGTCGTGCGGCGGCACGACCTTGCCCTCGACCAGGTTGTCGGTGATGTCGAGCAGGCCGTTGATGAACATCTTGTAGCAGGCGATGCCCTCGGCGATCTGTGCATCGCGGTCGCCGCCGACAGGCGGACGCTTGACGAAGAAACCGCCCTTGGAGCCGACCGGCACGATCACGGTGTTCTTGACCATCTGCGCCTTGACCAGGCCCAGCACCTCGGTGCGGAAGTCCTCGCGACGGTCCGACCAGCGCAGGCCGCCGCGGGCGACCGCGCCGAAGCGCAGGTGGATGCCCTCCACGCGCGCGGCCGAGACGAATATCTCGCGGTAGGGGACCGGCTTGGGCAGCTCGGGCACCTTGTGCGAATCGAACTTGAAGCTGATGTACGGACGGTAGGCGCCGTCCCACTGCTGGAAGAAGCTGGTGCGCAGCGTGGCGCGGATCACGCCCAGGAAGCTGCGCAGGATGCGGTCGTCATCGAGGCTGGAGACGTTCTCCAGCAGCGTGGCGATGGCCTCTTCCAGGATCGCCACCTGCTCGTTGCGCGGGCGCGAGAGCATGCCGACGAGGTTGTCGACCAGCGCCGGCTGCGCGCCCTGCACGTTGCCCGGGATCAGCACGCGCATTTCGGCGTCGAGCAGCTCGCCGGCGGTCTTCAGTTCGTCGGCCGAGAGGCTTTCGCGGCGCGGGTCGAACTTGGCGTTGAACAGCTCCACCAGCAGGCCGGCGATGGCCGGATAGCGGTTGAGCGCGTCCTCCATGTAGGCCTGCGAGAAGGACACGCCGGCCTGCAGCAGGTACTTGCAGTAGCCGCGCAGCATGGCGACCTGGCGCCAGTTGAGCTTGGCGCCCAGCACCAGCCGGTTGAAGCCGTCGTTCTCGGCGTGGCCGCGCCAGATCTGCTCGAAGGCGTCCTCGAACAGCGAGCCGACCTGCTCCACGGTGAACGTCAGGTGGCCGACCGGCTGCACCTCGAAGTCCTGGATGAACAGCGGCGTGCCGCCGGTGCGCACGTCGTAGACGTGCTCGGTGAGCACGCGCAGGCCCAGGTTCTCCAGCTGCGGCAGCACCTCGGAAAGCGCGATGTCGCTGCCGGAGCGGTAGACCTTGAAGCGCAGTTCGTCCGGCCGCTGCGGCGGGTGGTAGAAGGACATGCGCACGGCATCGTCGCCCTCGAGCTGCGAGAGCTCGTAGACGTCCTCGGCCGCGACCTCCGGGCTCACCTCGTCGACGTAACCGACCGGCAGCGACTTCACGTAGCGGTTGGCCAGCACCACGCCCTCGTGGTCGCCACGGGCCTGCACCAGCGCGTCGCGCACGTCGTCGTGCCAGTTGCGCACGATGGCGGCGACGGCCTGCTCCAGCGCGGCGGCGTCATAGCTGGCGCGATCGCCGATCTTCGGGCGCACCACCACGTGCAGGCGGGCCAGCGCAGCCTCGCCCATCAGTACCGCCGAGTCGACGTGCTCGCCGTGCAGCGCGTCGCGCAGCAGGTTCTCGATGCGCTCGCGCACGGTGGTGTTGAAGCGCTCACGCGGCACGTAGACCAGGCAGGTGTAGAAGCGGCCGTAGCGGTCACGGCGCACGAACAGGCGCGTGCGGGCACGCTGACGCAGGTCCAGGATGCCGCAGGAGATGCCGAACAGCTCGTCCTCGCTGCTCTGGAACAGCTCGTCGCGCGGCAGCGTTTCCAGGATATGGCGCAGCGACTTGCCGGAATAGGAATCGCGCTTGAGGCCCGAGCGGCACATCACCGTCTCGACCTTCTGGCGGATCAGCGGCACGTCCTGCGGGCGGGCCATGTAGGCATTGGAGGAGAACAGGCCCAGGAAGCGCTGCTCGGCGACCGGCTTGCCGTTGGCGTCGAACTTGAGCACGCCCACGTAATCCATGTAGCCCGGACGATGCACGTGCGAGCGGGCGTTGGTCTTGGTCAGGATCACCGCGTCGGTCGAACCCGATTGCGGCAGCGCCGAAGCCGCCAGGCTTCGCAGCGAACGCGGCGCGACCGAACGCTCGCTGCCGCGCAGGATGCCCAGGCCGGAATCATTGATGGCACGGAGCACTTCCTCGCCGTCGGCCTCGGTCACTTCGTATTCGCGATAGCCCAGGAAGGTGAAGTTGTCGTCGGCCAGCCAACGCAGGAACGCCGAGGCCTCGCCCACGGCGCTTTCGCCCACCGGCAGCTTGCGCTGCGGCAGCTCGGCGGCGATCGCCAGCGCCTTGTCGCGCATGGTCGACCAGTCGACCACGGCCACGCGCACGTCCTCCAGCGCGGCTTCCACGCGCGCCTTGAGCGCGGCCTGCGCCGCTTCGTCGGCGACGCGATCGACCTCGAAGTGCATCACCGATTCCGGCTTGCCACCCTCGCCGCCCAGCTGCTTCAGCCGGCCCTCGGCGTCGCGCGTGGCGCTGACCACCGGGTGGATCACGGCATGGATCTGCAGGTCGTCGGAGGCGACCATGCTCACCGTGTCGACCAGGAACGGCATGTCGTCGGTGACGACCTCGATCACGCTGCGGCCAGCATGGCCGCGCTCGGGATTGAACACGCGCACCTTGGCGCGGCCCGGTTCACGCTGCTGGACGAAATCCAGCAGTCCGCCGATCAGCCCGGCCCACTCGGCCGGGGTATGCAGGTCCACGTCGCTATGCGCCATCCGCGCGAAGAAGGCGCCGATAAAAAATTGCGCCTCATCAAGGCGCCCGGTCGCAAAGCCGCTTTTCTTCAGTTCCTCGAAGACAGCCGGGGGAACCGTGCTGTCGCTGGTCGCGCGAATGGCATTCATGGCATCTGCTTGTCAGTGGAAACGGATGGTGCCCACGCTGGGGAGGCGTAAAGCCCCAAAAGGATACGCCTCGCGTCAGGGCGATTCCACCGATGAGGCCACTGCCGGCGGGCTTTCAGGCACATGCATGCAGCGACAATTCAAGATGGGTGTGCACGCCCGTCCATCGCACACTTCACCGTGCGCCCGCGCACGAATGGGGCGTCCGCCCAAACGATGCGCGTGCCGCGGCTTTGTCCACATTCCCGTGCCATAAGCAAGTCTTGGCCGCGGCGGCCCACCATATGTAAACTGGCCGGTATAGTTGCGCTTTCCTGCCGGCGGTTGCCCCATCGCCGGCCCGTCGTGTCACGACCACTGGCACTGGTCGGTCACGTCGGCGCCCGTATGCTCGCCGGCTTCCCCGCCGCGTCCCAGATCACGCCTCATAAGAATGGAGTTCCCATGAAGTCCACGACAACGCGCACCCTGGCCCTGTGCCTCGGCATGCTTGCCCTAGCCGCCTGCGGCGGCAAGGAGCAGCCGCAGGAACAGCAGCAGATGCCGCCGCCGCAGGTGGGCGTGATCACCCTCAAGGCGCAGACCGTGCCGCTGACCAAGGACCTGGTCGGCCGCCTGTCGCCGTTCCGCCGCGCCGACGTGCGCGCCCGCGTGCCCGGCGTACTGCTCAAGCGCACCTACGAGGAAGGCACCGACGTCGAAAAGGGGCAGTTGCTGTTCCAGATCGACCCGGCGCCGCTGAAAGCGACGCTGGGCGCGGCGCAGGCCAGCCTGGCGCAGGCGCAGGCGAGCTACACCAATGCCAAGGTCAACGCCGACCGTGCGCGCGAACTGGCGCCCAAGGGCTACGTCTCCAAGGCCGACCTGGACAGCGCACTGGCCACCGAGCGCAGCGCCAAGGCCGCCGTGCAGCAGGCGCGCGCCTCGGTGCAGTCGGCACAGATCAACCTCGGCTACGCCGACGTGCGTTCGCCGATCGACGGCCGCGCCGGCCAGCAGCAGGTCACCGAAGGCGCACTGGTCGGCCAGGGCGAGGCTACGTTGCTGACCACCGTCGAGCAGATCGATCCGCTGTACGTGAACTTCAACATGAGCGTGTCCGAGCTCGAGCAGCTGCGCCAGGCGCAGGGCCAAGGCAACGTCTCGCTGGCGGTCGCCGGCAAGAGCGACCAGAACGCCAGCGTGCGCGTGACCCTGCCTGACGGCAGCACCTATGCTCAGCCGGGCACGGTCGACTTCTCCGCGACCTCGGTCGATCCGGCCACTGGCGCGGTGTCGCTGCGCGCGCGCATCCCCAATCCCGAGCACACCCTGCTGCCGGGCATGTACGTCACCATCGAGGCCTCGCTCGGTCAGCGCCATAACGTGTTCGTGGTGCCGCAGGCGGCGGTGCTGCGCGATACCGTGGGGGCCTATGTCTACGTGGTCGGGCCCGACGGCAAGGTCGCCCGCCGTGACATCTCCACCGCCTCCATGCAGGGTGGCAACTGGGTCGTTACCAGTGGCCTGAAGGCCGGCGAAAAGGTGATCGTCTCGGGCGTGCAGAACGTCAAGGAAGGCGCTCCGGCCAACCCGTCCCCGTGGCAGCCGCCGGCCCCGGCCGGCCAGGCTCCGGTTGCCGCCAAGGCGCCGGCCGCCGCCGCAACCGCGCGCGGCAAGTAACGGAGCGCCCTCATGCCGAGTTTCTTCATCGACCGCCCGATCTTCGCCTGGGTGGTGGCCATCCTGATCTCGCTGGGCGGCGTGCTGGCCATCCTCAACCTGGGCGTGGAGTCCTACCCCAACATCGCGCCCCCCTCGGTGACGGTGAGCGCCTCGTATCCGGGCGCCAGCGCCGAGACCACCGAGAAAGCGGTCACCCAGGTGATCGAGCAGCAGCTGACCGGCATCGATCACCTGCTGTACTTCAGCTCCTCTTCCAGCGCCAGCGGCCGCGCCAACATCACGCTGACCTTCGAGAGCGGCACCGACCCGGACATCGCCCAGGTGCAGGTGCAGAACAAGGTCTCGCTGGCCACGCCACGCCTGCCTTCGGAGGTGACCCAGCAGGGCGTGGTGGTGGCCAAGGCCAACTCGGGCTTCCTGATGGTGGTGGCGCTCAAGTCGGACAATCCGAACATCGACCGCGACCGGCTGAGCGACATCGTCGGTACGCAGGTGCTCGACCAGATCGCCCGCGTGCCGGGCGTGGGCAGCACCAACCAGTTCGGCTCCGAATACGCCATGCGCATCTGGCTCAACCCGGACCAGCTGCACGGCTATGACCTCTCCGCCACCCAGGTGTTGAACGCGATCCGCGCGCAGAACGTACAGTTCGCCGCCGGCTCGATCGGCGCGGACCCGGCGTTGCCTGGCCAGGGCTTCACCGCGACCGTCTCCACCGAGGGCCGCTTCACCAGCCCCGAGCAGTTCGCCGGCATCATTCTGCGCGCCAACCCCGACGGCACCACCGTCAAGCTCGGCGACGTGGCGCGGATCAGCTTCGGCCCCGGCAGCTACGGATTCAACACCACGGTGGACGGCAAGCCGATCGGCGCCTTCGCGATCCAGCTGCTGCCCGGCGCCAACGCGCTCAACGTGGCTACCGCCGTGCGCGGCAAGATGGACGAGCTGGCGCCCAGCTTCCCGCCCGGCGTGACCTGGTTCAGTCCGTACGACAGCACCACCTTCGTGAAGATCTCCATCGACGAGGTGGTGCACACGCTGATCGAGGCGATCGTCCTGGTCTTCCTGGTGATGCTGCTGTTCCTGCAGAACATCCGCGCCACCATCATTCCCACGCTGGTCATCCCGGTGGCGCTGCTGGGTACGTTCCTGGGCATGCTGGTGCTGGGCTTCACCATCAACCAGCTGACCCTGTTCGGCATGGTGCTGGCCATCGGCATCGTGGTCGACGACGCGATCGTGGTGATCGAGAACGTCGAGCGCATCATGACCGAGGAAAACCTGTCGCCGAAGGACGCCACGCGCAAGGCGATGGGCCAGATCACCGGCGCGGTGGTGGCCATCACGGTGGTGCTGACGGCGGTGTTCGTGCCCTCGGCCCTGCAACCGGGCGCCACCGGCATCATCTATCGCCAGTTCGCACTGACCATTGCCGTGTCGATGGCGTTCTCGGCGTTCCTCGCGCTGTCGTTCACGCCGGCGCTGTGCGCGAGCTTCCTCAAGCCCGAGCACCACAAGAAGAAGAACGTCGTCTTCCGCAAGTTCAACCAGTTCTTCGACTGGACCACGCGCACCTACACCGGCCACGTCGGCAGTGCCGTGCGGCACGCGCCGCGCTGGATGTTCGTGTTCGTGCTGGTCGCGGTGCTGGCGGGCTTCCTCTACACCCGCCTGCCCGGCAGCTTCCTGCCGGAGGAAGACCAGGGCTACGCGATGTCGGTGATCCAGCTGCCGCCGGGTGCCACCAAGCAGCGCACCGAGGAGGTGATGGGCGAGATGCTGAAGATCCTGAAAAAGGATCCGGCGGTCGACACCGTGCTGCAGGTCGCCGGCTTCAGCTTCATCGGCTCGGGCGAAAACGCCGGCATGGCCTTCATCAAGCTCAAGGACTGGTCCGAGCGCGACGTGACCGCGGCGGAGTTCATCCAGCGGGCCAACGGGGCGCTGTTCCAGATCCACGATGCGCGCATCTTCGTGGTGAACATCCCTACAGTGCAGGGCCTGGGCCAGTTCGGCGGCTTCGACATGTACCTGCAGGACCGCGCCGGCTTCGGTCGCGACGCGCTGACCCAAGCGCGCAACACGCTCCTGGGCAAGGCCAGCCAGGATCCGGTGCTGACCGGCGTGCGTCCCAACGCGCTGGAGGATGCACCGCAGCTGCATCTGGACGTCGACCGTGTGCAGGCGCAGTCGATGGGCCTGTCGGTGGGTGACATCTACAACGCCGTCGGCCTGATGCTGGCACCGGTGTACGTCAACGACTTCACCTACGGCGGGCGCGTCAAGCGCGTGATCATGCAGGCCGACGCGCCCTACCGCATGAGTCCGGATGCGCTGCAGCACTTCTTCACCCCCAGCAGCACACAGACCACCGCCGCGGGCACGCCGGAGATGATCCCGCTGTCCAACGTGGTGCATGCCGACTGGCAGATGGGCTCGCCCTCGCTCAACCGCTACAACGGTTACGCGGCGGTGGAGATCGTCGGCTCGCCCACGCCGGGGCACGCCTCGGGCGAGGCCATGGCGGAGATGGAGAAGATCGTCACCAACGACCTGCCGCAGGGCTACGGCTTCGACTGGACCGGCCAGTCCTACCAGGAAATCCTTTCCGGCAACGCCGCCACGCTGCTGATGGTGCTGTCGATCGTGATCGTGTTCCTGGCGCTGGCCGCGCTCTACGAGAGCTGGTCCATTCCGGTCTCGGTGCTGCTGGTGCTGCCGCTGGGCCTGCTCGGCGCGGTGGTGTTCACGCTGCTGCGCGGGCTGCCCAACGACATCTACTTCAAGATCGGCCTGATCACGGTGATCGGCCTGGCGGCGAAGAACGCGATCCTGATCGTGGAGTTCGCGGTGGAGCAGCAGGCGCTCGGCCGTACGCTGCGCGAAGGCGTGGTAGAAGCCTCGCGCCTGCGTCTGCGCCCGATCCTGATGACCTCGCTGGCGTTCATCCTGGGCGTGTTTCCGCTGTTCATCTCCTCCGGCGCCGGCGCCAACGCGCGTCACGCGATCGGTACGGGCGTGATCGGCGGCATGCTGTTCGCCACGTTCCTTGGCGTGTTGCTGATTCCGGTGTTCTACGTGGTCGTGCGTCGCCTCCTGGGCGACAAGCTCGACGGCAACGGTCCCGCGCAGCCGGGCATCGGTCACGGCCCGCACACGTTCGACTCCGATCCGCGCCGCGGGCACTAGCCACGCTCCTGCACCCTCTCCCTTCGGGGAGAGGATTGCGGTGAGGGGCGGGGCTAGCCTCGGACTGCAAAAAAAACCGGGCAATGCCCGGTTTTTTTTGCTTGAAAGAATGGCTTGTCGGCCGGTCGGGCTATTTTCCAAGAAGGCTCGCCTGGAACGTCCCGCGAGCCTCCCCCCCCATCCCTCTCCCGAAGGGGAGAGGGCGCCTGGAGCTCAGCGCAGGCCGGTCTCGTTGCGCGCGATCACGATACGCTGGATCTCGCTGGTGCCCTCGTAGATCTCGGTGATCTTGGCATCGCGGAAATAACGCTCCAGCGGCATCTCCTTCGAATAGCCCATGCCACCGTGGATCTGCACCGCCTGGTGGCTGATCCACATCGCCGCCTCCGATGCGGTGAGCTTGGCGATGGCCGCCTCGGTGCCAAAACGGCCACCGTTCTTCTCCGCCTCGCCCTTGGCCCACGCCGCGCGCAGCGTCAGCAGCGTGGCCGCGTCCAGCTTGCACTTCATGTCGGCGATCTTGGCCTGGGTCATCTGGAAGGTGCCGATCGGCGTACCGAACGCCTTGCGGTCGCGCGACCACTGCAGCGTGGCCTCATAGGCGGCGCGCGCAATACCCACGGCCTGCGAGGCGATGCCGATGCGGCCGGCATCCAGCACGCCCATGGCGATGGCAAAACCCTTGCCTTCCTGGCCCAGCAGGTTTTCCTTCGGGCACACGTAATCGTTGAACTCGATCTCGCAAGTGGCCGAAGCGCGGATGCCGAGCTTGGGCTCGGTCTTGCCGGCGAGGAAACCTGCACGCTTGGTGTCGATGATGAACGCCGACACGCCCTTGGCGCCGATGCCCGGCGTGGTGATCGCGAACAGCACGATGTAGCGCGCCACCGGGCCCGAAGTGATCCAGCTCTTCTTGCCGTTGATCACCCACTCGCCATCGGCGTTCTTCACCGCGCGGGTGTGCATGTTGGAAGCGTCGGAGCCGGACTGCGGCTCGGTCAGCGCGTAGGCGCCAATGGCCTCGCCCGAAGCGATGGCGCGCACATAGGTCTGCTTCTGCTCCTCGGTACCGTGCTTGAGGATGCCGTTGCAGAACAGCGAGTTGTTGACCGACATGATGGTCGAGGTGGCCGCGTCGGCCGCGGCGATCTCGATCATCGCCAGCACGTAGGCGATCGGGTCCATGCCGGCACCGCCGTACTCGGTCGGCACCTCGATGCCCATCAGGCCAAGCTGGCCCATCTCCTGGATGTTCTCCAGCGGGAACTGGCCCTTGGCGTCCAGCTCGGCCGCCACCGGCGCGATACGCTTTTGCGCGAAATCACGGGCGATCGACTGGATCGAGAGCTGGTCTTCGGTGAAACGGAAATCCATGGGCGGCTCCAAGACTTGGCGAAGCCCGCTAGTTTAACCGAACCGGCAGGTGGCCCCGTAGGGTGGCACCACGCGTACGCGTCGACCTTGCAGGAGCCGGAAACCGGTCCCGCCCTTGACGTTCCCATCCCGGCCACCTAGCCTATCCATCTTCGCATCGCGATAAAAGGATGGAAATGGATCTGGCGACTGCCTCCGGCGTCCTGCGCCTGCTGGCCGATCCCACCCGCGTGCGCCTGCTGGCTTTGCTGGAGCGCGAGGAACTGACCGTGGCCGAGCTGGCGCAGGTACTGCACCTGGCCCAGCCGCGCGTGTCCACGCACCTGGCCAAGCTGAAGGAGGCCGAGCTGGTGCGCGATCGGCGTGCCGGCGTGTCGGCCTACTACCGCGCGAACAACGAGGGCGGCTCGCACCAGCACGCGCTACTGCATTCGCTACGCGAAAGCATCGACGATGCCTTGCTGCGAGAGGACGCCGCACGCCTGCCGTCGGTACTGGCCAACCGCGCCCGCGCGGAGGGTTGGGCCGATACCGTCGCCGGCGACATGGAACGCCATTACTCGCCCGGCCGCACGTGGGAAACCCTCGCCCGCTCGCTGCTGCAACTGCTGGAAACCGGCGACGTGCTGGACATCGCCTCGGGCGACGGCATCACCGCGGAGCTGCTGGCGCCGCACGCCCGTTCGATCGTCTGCGTGGATTCGAGCGAGCGCGTGGTCGCGGCCGCCGCGCAGCGCCTGAAGGCGTTCCCGAACGTGGAAGTGCGCGAAGGCGACATGCACGCACTGGATCTGGGCAAGCGGCGTTTCGACCTGGTGTTGATGCTGCACGCGTTGACCTATGCCGAGCGCCCGGCCCGGGCCGTGGCCGAAGCTGCGCGCCTCTTGCGCACTGGCGGCCGGCTGCTCGCCGTGACGCTGGGCAAGCACGCCCATCGCACCGCGGTCGAGCCATTCGATCACCGCAATCTCGGTTTCACGCGGGAGGAGTTGTCGCGCTTCGCCACCGACGCCGGCCTGACCGTGTCCAGTTGCGTGCGCCTGAGCCGCGAGCGCAAGGCGCCGCACTTCGAAGTCATCAGCCTGCTGGCCCGCAAACCGTAAACCGATCCTTCCCCCGCGCTCGGGGAAGGCGCCGAAGGGGATGGTGGCACTCGCCTCACACCCGCACCATCGAGAAAAACATGACCGCCCTGCCCTGGCTCCATCCCGACCGCGTCGCCCAGCTCGAACAGGCCTTGCGCGAGCGCATCCTGATCCTCGATGGCGCCATGGGCACCATGTTGCAGGGTCATGCACTGGACGAGTCGGGCTTCCGCGGCGAGCGCTTCGCGCACGGTCACGACAGCCAGCATGACCATGACCACCCGGGCGGCTGCGACCTGAAAGGCAACAACGACCTGCTCTCGCTCACCCGCCCGGAGCTGATCCGCGGCGTGCACGAGGCCTACCTCGAGGCCGGCGCCGACCTGGTCGAGACCAATACCTTCAACTCCACCCGCATCAGCCAGGCCGATTACCACCTCGAGCACCTGGCCTACGAGTTGAACCTGGAGGGCGCCCGGCTGGCCCGGGCGGCCTGCGATGCGTATACCGCAAGAACACCAGGCAAGCCCCGCTTCGCCATCGGCGTGCTCGGGCCAACCAGCCGCACCGCTTCGCTGTCGCCCGACGTCAACGACCCGGGCTTCCGCAATGTCACTTTCGAGGAGCTGGCAACCAACTACCGCGAGTCGGCTGCCGGCCTGATCGATGGTGGCGCCGACGTAGTCATGGTGGAGACCATCTTCGACACGCTCAACGCCAAGGCGGCACTGTTCGCGCTGTCCGAGCTGTTCCGCGAGCGCGGTGCGCGCGTGCCGGTGATGATCTCCGGCACGATCACCGACCGCTCCGGACGCACGCTCTCCGGCCAGACTGCCGAGGCGTTCTACTACTCCATCGCCCACGCCCGCCCGCTGGCGGTTGGCCTCAACTGCGCGCTCGGTGCCGCCGACCTGCGCCCGCACGTGCAGACCCTGGCCGACATTGCCGACTGCTATGTCAGCACGCACCCCAACGCCGGCCTGCCCAACGCCTTCGCCGAATACGACGAGACGCCCGAACAGATGGCCAGCGTGGTCGCCGGTTTCGCCCGCGACGGCCTGCTCAATCTGGTAGGCGGTTGCTGCGGCACGACGCCGGCGCACATCGCGGCGATCGCCGCAGCGGTGCGCGGCTGTGCGCCGCGCAGGCTGCCAGGCGTCTCACAGGAGGCGGCGTGAGTACTTCAGCGCAGCTCCCTCTCTTCCGCCTCTCATCCGTCACCGGGGAGAGGGTCGGTGTAAGGGGCCGCGCTGGCGACGGCCCCACACCAGCGCCGGCTCTTCTGGACCTTCCCGCACGCCCCGCCCCCTCACCCCAGCCCTCGCCCCAACGTGGAGAGGGAGCAGAAGCACAAGCATGACCACCATCCGCCACACCCGCCTTTCCGGCCTCGAACCGCTGGTGCTCACCCCGGACCTGCTGTTCGTCAACGTCGGCGAGCGCACCAACGTCACCGGCTCGGCGCAGTTCAAGAAGCTGATCAAGGAAGACCGCTACGAGGAGGCCGTCGAGGTCGCGCGCCAGCAGGTCGCCAATGGCGCGCAGATCATCGACGTCAACATGGACGAGGGCCTGATCGACTCCGAGGCGGCGATGGTGCGCTTCCTCAACCTGATCGCCGCCGAGCCGGACATCGCGCGCGTGCCGGTAATGGTCGATTCGTCCAAATGGAGCGTGATCGAGGCCGGCCTGCGCTGCCTGCAGGGCAAGGGCATCGTCAACTCCATCTCGATGAAGGAAGGCGAGGAAGCGTTCCTGGAACAGGCACGCAAGGTGCGCCAGTACGGTGCCGCCGCGGTGGTGATGGCCTTCGACGAGGAAGGCCAGGCCGACACCTGCGCGCGCAAGGTGGAGATCTGCTCGCGCGCCTACGCGCTGCTGACGGAAAAGCTCGACTTCCCGCCGGAAGACATCATCTTCGACCCCAACATCTTCGCCATCGCCACGGGTATCGAAGAGCACAACAACTATGCGGTCGACTTCATCGACGCCACCCGCGAGCTGAAGCAGCGCTTCCCCGCCTGCCACGTTTCCGGCGGTGTCTCCAACGTGTCGTTTTCCTTTCGCGGCAACAACGTGGTGCGCGAGGCAATCCACTCGGTGTTCCTCTACCACGCCATCAAGGCCGGCATGGACATGGGCATCGTCAACGCCGGTGCGCTTGCGATCTACGATGACCTGGATCCGGAGCTGCGCGAGCGCGTCGAAGACGTGGTGCTCAATCGCCGCCCCGACGCCACCGAGCGCCTGCTGGAGATCGCCGACCGCTACAAGGCGAGGAAGGGCGAGGTGGTGGTGGAGAACCTTGCCTGGCGTGCCAGGCCGGTTCGCGAGCGGCTGGCCCACGCCCTGGTCCACGGCATCGACCAGTATGTCGTCGAGGACACCGAGGAAGCCCGCCAGCAAAGCACGCGCCCGCTGGACGTCATCGAAGGTCCGTTGATGGACGGCATGAACGTCGTCGGCGACCTGTTCGGCGCCGGCAAGATGTTCCTGCCTCAGGTGGTCAAGTCCGCCCGCGTGATGAAGAAGGCGGTCGCCTACCTGCTGCCCTACATCGAAGCGGAGAAGGCACGCACGGGCGACGCCGGCAAGAGCAACGGCAAGATCGTGATGGCCACGGTCAAGGGCGACGTGCACGACATCGGCAAGAACATCGTCGGTGTGGTCCTGCGCTGCAACAACTTCGACGTGATCGACCTGGGCGTGATGGTGCCGGCGCAGAAGATCCTGGACACCGCGATTGCCGAGAAGGCCGACATGATCGGTCTGTCCGGTCTGATCACCCCGTCACTGGAGGAGATGGGCCACGTCGCCCGCGAAATGCAGCGCCAGGGCTTCAACGTGCCGCTGCTGATCGGCGGTGCCACCACGTCGCGTGCGCACACCGCGCTCAAGATCGAGCCGCACTACAAGTCGCCCTGCGTATGGGTCAAGGACGCCTCGCGCGCGGTCGGCGTGGCGCAGTCGCTGGTCAGCAAGGACCTGGTCGACGGGTTCATGGCCAGGATCCGCGCCGAATATGCCGAGGTGCGCGAACGCCACCGCCATCGCGGCCCCGGCAAGCAACTGGTGCCACTTGAAAAGGCGCGTGCGCAACGCTTTACCTGTGATTGGGCCAACTACGACCCGCCACAGCCGGCCTGCCCCGGCCTTACCGTGTTCGACGACTACGACCTCGCGGAGCTGCGCGAGTACATCGACTGGACGCCGTTCTTCCAGGCTTGGGAGCTTGCCGGCCACTACCCGGCGATCCTCACCGACGAGATCGTCGGTCCGCAGGCGACCGAGCTGTTCAACGATGCACAGACAATGCTCGACCGCATCGTCGCCGAGAAGTGGCTGACCGCCCGTGCCGTCATCGGCTTCTGGCCTGCCGCCAACGTCGGCGACGACATCGAACTTGACCTGCGCCCTCTCCCCTCCGGAGAGAGCGTTGGGGTGAGAGGTCGCGGCTTGCTGGAAGCGACGACCGGAGCGGCTGCAGAAAAAACCATGCTCCACCACCTGCGCCAGCAGGCCGACAAGCCGATCGAGCGCCCGAACTTGTGCCTATCCGACTTCATTGCGCCGAAGGAATACGGCAAGCGCGACTGGGTCGGCGGTTTCGCCGTGACCGCGGGCCTGGGAATCGAGCCGCACCTGCAGCGCTTCCATGCCGAACACGATGACTATTCATCGATCATCCTCAAGGCCCTGGCCGACCGCCTGGCCGAGGCCTTCGCCGAACGCATGCACCAACGCGTGCGTCGCGAGTTCTGGGGTTACGCAACCGACGAAGCGCTGGACAACGAAGCCCTGATCGCCGAGAAGTACCGGGGCATCCGCCCGGCCCCGGGTTACCCCGCCTGCCCTGACCACACCGAGAAGACCACCCTGTTCCGCCTGCTCGATGCCCAGCGCAACGCCGGCATCGAACTCACCGAGGGCTTTTCCATGTATCCGGCCGCGGCCGTTTCGGGCTGGTATTTTTCCCACCCGGGCAGCCAGTACTTCGTGGTCGGCCGGCTCACCCGCGAGCAGGTCGACGACTACGCCAAGCGCAAAGGCTGGAGCCGCGAGGAAGCGGAGCGCTGGCTGGCTTCCAACCTCGATTACGATCCCGACTGAACCTGCGGGAGCACACCCCTGCGCGACCACCATCAATGGCGGTGCCCGGTGCCGGGGCCGCCCCAGATGCGTTCCTGCAGGCGAAGAGCCTGCTCCGGCTCAGACTTCCGCCGCGGCGTCGCGCCTGCGGTGGCGCATGTGCACCACCAGGTTGTAGACCGACACGAACACCGGAAAGAAGTTGGAGAGGATTCCGACCGAGTCGTTCTTGCCCACGGTGAAGTAGGCGAGCAGCAGTGCACTGCCGATCACCGACAGCCACCAGAACGCCAGCGGCATCACGACCCGCTTGTACTTGCGCGTGTAGTACAGCTGCACGAACCAGCGGCTGGTGAACATGAACGTGCCGGCGAATCCGACCAGCTTCCAGGGCGTCAGGTGGAACTGCTGCAACGCGTGCAGGATGGGAGCGAGAAGATCCATGGGGCGGCGCCTGCCTGAAAGGCGGGCATTCTACCGAACGCCGCCCGCGTGCGACGTGGGCATTGACCGCACCCGCGAGGGTCCGTATAGTTGCGCGCTCTCGGGCGATTAGCTCAGCGGTAGAGCACTGCCTTCACACGGCAGGTGTCGCAAGTTCGATCCTTGCATCGCCCACCACGTTTGAAAAAAAACCCGGCCTTGTGCCGGGTTTTTTCTTGCCACTGACGCGGATCAGCCGCAGCTGCCGCCGGCCTCGATCTTCCGGATCGACGCGCGCCCGGAAGTCGACAGCAAAACCGCCGCGCCCCGCACCTTGTCGGTGCTCTCGCCGACGGTATCGCCGTCGGACATGGGACATACCAGGAAGCTCAGCGGCGCGGTACTGGTGGTCGAACCGTCCTGGCTGAACCCGACGTCGTTTACCGCCGTGCCGGTATCGTCCACCAGGCGAACGCTTATGCCTGATTTGGCCTGGGTGACGCGCAACACCTCATCGGCCGAGGTGAACGTCGCGGCCGACCCCGGCGCAGTCTCGCGGTACACCACCCAACCGCCCTCGAACGTGTTCGAACCCGTACAGGCGGTACCGTCCGTGCTGCCACAGAGCTCGGTGACTACGCGACGGGTGATGGCGTCGTTGCGTGCGTACTGCAAGTCGGCAAGGACGGCGTTGGACTGCGCCGTGACCGCGCTGCGACGCATGAAGTCGCGGAAGTTGGGCAAGGCAATGCCAGCCAGGATCGCGAGCACGACCACGGTCACCATCAACTCGATCAGGGTGAAGCCGCGCGATGGCCTGGACGCATGCGTGTTCATGGCTGGCTCCCCGTTTCACAGAACTGGTTGATGCGCTGCCTGGTGCGGAGCTTGGCCTGGCTGCGCTGTTCCGCGTCGAGTTTGGTGGCTGCATCGGGGCTATTGCCGCTGACCACCATGCGATTCTTTTCCAGCACCGCCAGATCATCGCGTGCCGCATCGCACGCCTGCTTGCGGTAGGCCGCCTGCGCCTCCTCCAGTTGCGGCGTGGGCTCGGCCGTCGACGCCGCCGGCGCGGGAGCCGCCTGCTCGCCGCCCTGCCCCGCAAGCTTCAGCGTCTCGGCCTTCTTCCCCGGCGGAGGCGAGGCGCTGAAATGGACCGTGCCACTGGCATCGGTCCACTTGTAATACGTGCCGTCCTGGGCGGCGGCGGCCAGGCACATGCACGCGGCGATACATCCGGCCAGTAGCCTTCCCCGCGCCATGATCAGCGGCCCCAGCATTTGGGATCGTTGGTGGTCGAACCGGTCGACTCCTGTCGACCGGCCTGATCGAGGCTGAGCGTCTGGCACTGCGTGTCATCGTCGTGCTGCGAGCCCACCGCGGTAGCCACCAAGGTATAGGTGGTCGTGCTGGCGCTGGCTGGGTCGACCTGGACCGTGTAATAGCTGCCGGCCATCGAACTGGTGCCGCCAAGGGCGGAAACGCTATCGGCATAGCTGTTGTTGCTGTAGAGGAAGCGCTCCTGCCTGGCCGCCAGCTCGGTAAGCGCGCGCTGCGCGTCCACGCGATGGGAACGCACCACATATCTGCGGTACGACGGGATCGCAACCGCCGCCAGGATGGCGACGATCAGCAACACGATCATCATTTCGATCAACGTAAAGCCCTGCTGCCTGCGCATGCGGCGCTCCTTACTTGTCCAGCGGTTCATGCCAGGATACCTCGCTGCTGAGCACCGACTTCAGGGTGGTGATCTCCTTGCAGATGATCGCGCCCGTCGAGGTCTGCACGCAGGCCGTCAGCTTGCGCTGGCCGGTGCCTTCACCGACATGAAGGCTTGGCGGCGCCGGCAGGCCCGGTCCCATGTCGGTCGACTTGTTCACCCGTTCCTTGCCGTCGACGCTGGTAGTGCCGAAGGGATTGTCGGTCGGGTTGGCCGTGCCGCTCTTGTAGTTGAGGCTGTAGAGCGCGCCTCGGCCCACGTCCGTGCAGGTGTCCGTGCCCGGGAAGAACGTGGAGGTCAACAGCACGCCGCCCAGCAAGCTCTGCGAGCTGACCACGCGCTCGGCTGGCGTCTTGTCGGTGGTGGTCGTCGGCGCGGTCAGCTTCTGGTACCAGCCCAGGCGCGTGTCCGTGTCGAAGCTTCCCAGCAGCTTGTCGAAGGTATCGATGCTCTTGCCATCGGCATCGGTGCCCGCCCCCGACACCGATGTATCGGTGAAGACATTGACGTTAGTGACGTCGACCAGATCGGCCATGTCCAGTGGCAGCACCTTGTATTGCTGATCGGTGGTCGAAAGGAGCGAGGTGTCGATCAGACCCACGATCTTCTGTTGCGCCGTCGAGTCCAAGTCCTTCTTGGTATACGCGCGGCCGGTGCCGAAGAACACCATGGGCGCACCGCGGTCATTGCGGCCGACCGTGGGGCGAATGGTCACCGGCAGGTCGAGGTCCTTGACTATGCGCAGCTTCGTCCACCTGCTCGGATCCGGATCGGCTGCACCGTCGTAGATGAAGCTGAGCTTCCACAACGAGCCGCCGAATGCCCCGGTACCGGTGCCCTTGACGCTGCCGAAGTAGAGGCCTTCGGAACGGCCGTCGAGATTGTAGTCCGAGGCGATGAGATCACCCGCGAAGCTGGTGGCGCCTGCGTCGGTGGCACCGATGTCCTTGAAATCGAACACATTGGTCGGCGTGGCGGAGAGGCTCGCAAGATCGTAGGCACGAATCTTCAGCGAGGTGGCAGCCACCGCGCTGCCGCCTTCGGTCGAGCCGACACCGCCGTTGTCCGTCGTACCCGAACCGGTGAACAGGAAGAACTTGTTCGGGCTGCCGGAGGTGTTGTCGCGGAACATCGCGGCGGCAGGAATCGACGAGGTGTAGGTATCGACCACCTTGGTGATATCGACGCACGAGGGCGCATTCAGCTTGTTGTCGCTGGCACACTTGGCCGTGCCGTCCGACAACGCGGTATTGGTCAGCTCGGCCAGCAGCTTGGGCGGATCTTCCGGATCGGTTACATCCAGGACGACGTAGGCAGAGAAGGAGTTCTGCGTGGCCGTGGTGTTGTCGGTGGCGGTGTTGACCGAGATCGGACCACCTCCGAAACGGAACGGCACGATCAGGATGGTGCCCCAGCCCTCGGGATGAGCCGTGTCCTCGGGGAAGATCTTCACGTCCTGGGCGATCGGGCTGCCGTCGACGTAGAAGTTGTGCTTGTAGGCCGGATCGGCCAGCCAGCGCAGGTGCGGCAACAGGTTGCCCGGCACGTAGGCCCAGAGTTCGCCACCGAGCGGGTCGGCGGTCACCGAGGCGTCGGTATCGGTCGGGGTCAGCTGCACCCGGTGTTCCCTGGCGTTATAGAAGCCGCCGTTGAAGGCATGCAGCATGCCGTCGTTGGAACCTACGTAGACGACCTGCCGGCGATTGCGGTACTTGTCCCTGAATTTGCCGTAGCTGGTATCGCCATACAGCAAATCGAACGCTTCCGAGGGAGTGCCGACGACGACGGGCGTGGAGTCGACGATGTCACCCAGGCGTAGCACGCGCAACGTACCGTCGTTGCCGTAGTCGACCGTGCGCGAACGCCACAAGCGGTTGCCCTTGGCATCATTGTCCGCCAGCTCGTAGCCGCGGATCCAGGCGACGATGCGCTTGGCCACGTCCGGGTCGGCGGTGTTGAGGTACCGGAAGTTGCCGGTGGTGCTGTTGGTTTTCTTTTCGCCGTAGAAGCCCGTTTTGGTCTTGCCCGAACCGGTGCCGGTGAACGCGAATGGTTGCTGCTCACCGCTGTCGACCACGCCATCGTGGTCCGCGTCGATCCAGGTAAAGATGTAGCGACCGTTGCTGGAAAGGGTGTCGTAATCGCGGTTCGCGCTGGTCAGGTCACTGTTGTTGACGCCAGTGCTGAAGGCGGTGCTCCACAGCTGGTCCTGCGCGCTCCATACCGTCCTCAATTGGTCGAGTTTCTGATCGGTGATGATCGCCTCATCTTTTTTGAAGACCGTCACGGGCGAGCCGTCCGCGTTGGCGGGCATGACCATGCGGTGGAACTTGGTCTGGTTGTCGTTCGGGTCGAAGAAGAATTCGATGACCGGATCGACGTCATAGCCATCGAGCACGGCCGCCCCGCTGGTGAAGCCGTTGCCGTTTTCTCGCAGGTACCCGTAGCTGTCGGTCCACAGGCCGTTGAGCGTACCGCTCCACGCCGCCACACGATCGCTGGAATCCTTGCGTTCGGCCTGGTAGAGCGCCTGGTAGACCAGACCTACGCCCTTGGCGCTGTTGGCCACCACCGCAGCGGCCGTACCGGAGCCGGCACGCTTGAGGATGGCGTCGAACGTTCGCGACAGGCGATCCTGGAGCTGGGCCGGGTTGCGGACCATGAAGTAGTTGTCCGGCAGGCCGTCCTGCCCGTTGGCGCCCGAATCGTTGACGATCGCGTCCCATTCGGGCGAATCCGCCGGGTCCGGCTTGTTGTCCTTGTTCTGGTCGATGAAGCCGCCGTACTTGGCCGCGTAGAACAGCGGATTGGGCAGCGGCAGCTGCTCGGAGGGACCGGTGCTCAGCTTGTCCGCGGACGGGCGGCTCCAGTTGTCGGCGCCGCCCTTGTCGCCATACAGGAGGCTGCCGTTCTTGTCGCCGGGCCTCAACACCGTGAACTTCGCGGCCTGGCCAGTAGAGTTGTCCGCGCCAGCCATGGTGTAGCCGATGCGCAAGGCATTGCCCGCATAGGCCGAAAGCGCCTGCACCCGGGCCACCAGGAACTGCCCGTTGCTGGTATTGACCTTGCCGTTCTTGCAGATCTGGGAATCGAGCGTGTCTACGCAGATGTCGTCGTAGCCGTCCCCGTTCCCGTCGTAGGAACAGTAGGCCCCCACGCAGAAGCTCAGCATCTCGACCACGTCATTGTCGTGATCGTTGCCCCACTGGGAGTCCTCCCAGGTGATGGTGAAGCTGCCGCGTACGGGGCGACGCTGCCCGTTGTAGGTCACGTCCAGCGAGGGGAGGCCATAGACCTTGTAATTGCCCTTGGAGTCCTTCTGCGTCGTCGACGTCTTCGGACCTACGGTCAGGTTGCCCAGATAGCAGCTTCGCCAGCCGCTGGTGCTGTTCAGCGCCGCCGAGCCGTTGTTGTTGGCCTGGCATGCCGGCGTGATCGTGATGAAGTCGACCGCGCATTTGTCGATGTCGTTGCCCGTTTCGCACACCGGAATGGTGAAGCTGGGCAGCGATTCGGCGAGGGCGATCGCATAGGTCTGTACCTTCTGCGTGCCGGTCTTGTCCTTGCGGATGTCGTTGGTCCAGGCCTCGTAGGCCAGGCCGGCCATCTGGTACCCGCCTTCGAGCGAGGGCACATCCGGGCAGATGCCGTGCGCCAGTGCGAGATCGTCGATCTCGTACGGGGTGCAGACGTCCTGATAGGTGCTCCCGTCCAGTGCGCCGTAGCGTCCGACCAGGTACTTGGGCGGCGATCCGCTGGTCTTGGTACCGGACAGGTTTTCGTTGTTGCCCACCAGCGTGGTCGCTGCATCGGCCTGCGCCGGAAGTGACGCGACGTTCGGGATCTGGTCGCTGTCGAACGAGTTCAGCCCCGTGGTGATGACAATGATGCTGCAGTTGGCGCAATACGCATTGCCGCCGTCCTCCGGCTTCCGGTAGGGATCCTTCCAGGTCGCCAGCGGCAAGCCGGCAACGCCGTTGATGGCCGCATCGCTGACGTTGAACAGCGTGGTGGGTGCGCTCTCGCCGCCGATGTAACGCAACGCCTCGGCATACATCTCAGCGAGCGGGTTGCCCGAATCCTTGCAATCGTACGCATCGGTGCCCGCCGCACCCGGATCGTTCAGGTGCTTGGTGCCCGCCGAACCTCGCTGCAGGATGCCGTAGGTGCCGCAATCGTCGTAATTGTCCGTGCTCGGATTCCACGAGGTCAGGCGGAACCGGCTCAGGGTATTGACGATGCCTTCGTTTCCAGCGGCCACGTTGCAGAACTGGCCGGTCTGCAGGTTGACTTCGTCGACCTTGCCGTTGGCCGGATCGTAAGTGCAGCCGGTGGCGGCGTTACCGGCAAACAGTCCGATATTGCGCCGCAGAACGCCACCCGCGCGGGGTTTGCTGTAGGTGCCGGTGATCAGGCCAAAACGCATGGAGCCGTTCTCGCCGTAGCGCTGCAGCAGCCCGGCGGGCTTCCAGTGGTCGGCCGACGTACCATCGCTGAGCGTCTCGGTGTACTTGCGGCAGAACTTTTCGCGATAGTCGGACGAATTGCAGGCGAGCACGCGCACGGTGTAGACCGAGTTGCCCAGTCCGTCACTTTTTTGCGGAGAGTCCGACTTGTTGATGTCGCTGCCCGACTCCGAGATGTCGTCGCGCCAACGGCATTGCTCACGTGCGGTCGATGCCCACTCGGTGTACGAGCCCTTGGCCACCCTCAATTGCGGGGCACCGGAGGTGCTGGGCGAAACGTTGCACATGGACAGGCCCTTGCCACCGGTGTTGGTGGTGGTGAAGGGGGTGTACTTGTTGACGTCGCTGCCCAGGTAGACCTTGGACCAGGCATGCAGGTCGCTCGGAATGTAGGAGCGCTCCAGTACCGTGCTGGTTTTGGTGTCGGTGGATCGATTCCCGCCGTAGAGCACCAGCCGCAACACGTCGATGCGGCTCATCGCGGCCCAGTTCAGAAAGTTGCCGCTCCACTTCGTGCCGTCGCACTCGTGCGCTTTCTCGTTGCCGTTGGCATCCGTGGCGTCGGCACCGGCAACGAACTGTCCATTGCTGTAGCCGTAGCACAGGTTCGCATCGAAATAGCCGGAGTAATCGAACCCATCCTGGTAAGTGGTGTCGACGACGCCGTCTCCGTCGAGGTCGGTGTAGTCGGTATAGGCCTTGATGTAGAGCTGCTCGTCACGCGACATCACCAGCATCACCAGCGGCGGTACCGAACCGACGTTGAGCAGCGGATAGGCGGTGTAGTTGTCCGCCGTCGCAACGCTGCCGTTGCTAGTGATCGAAATGGGGGCGTCCAGCCCGACGCCCGCCGTGGTGGCGGCCGCGTGCGCGGGCGGCAGGTACGAAACACCGGAAACCAGCGTCAGCAGCGCCAGTCCGGCGACGTTGGAAAACAGTTTGCCAAGTTGCATGTTCATTCCCCTGCCCGCTTCAGTTGCGGATCGATTGGCGGTACTGGGCCATGGTGACGGCGCGGCCGTCGCCCGGTACGGTGCCAACGCTCATTACTTCGAAATACATGCTGCCGCCGCCGGCCGCGGCGCCGCCGCCAATGCCGCGGTAACCGGCCGCCTGGGCGCCGCCGGAACCTTCCGCCAGCACAGTGCCATCCGGGATGATCGATATCGTTGCCGAGACGTTGCGCGAGCAATTGCTGCTGGTCACGTCGCACATGGACAGGATCGCGTCCGGATGCCATGTGCTGCTGTCGTAGCGCTTCTCCTCCGGCAGGGTGCCGCAGGTCGGTTGCAGGTTGGCGTAGAACAGATCGACCACGCCATCACAATCCTTCTGCAGGCCATCCTTGACCACCGCCAACATGTCGTCGGTGAGGCTGAAATCGAAGTCATCGTTAGGCAACGTGCCACCGAGATCTTCGGGCCAGCCACGCTGGAAGACGTGCTCGTCGAACATGGCGATCGGCACCGAGCGCAGGGTCTCGGAGGTCTCGAACGCCCGCTGGTGATTGGCTACGTTGGTGACCAGACGCATTTCCATGAGAGTGCCGCGCATGGCGATCACCGCCACGAGCGATAGCACCACGAGGAAGACGAGGCCGACGAAAAGCGCGATACCGCGCTGACGTGAACGTGTCGCGGGAATGTTCATCGGGTTGCCACCAGCATGCGAATGCGGTTACGCAGTTGCACCACCTGGGTCAACGGGGTGCGGGCGAATTGCCAAGGCTGGGTTCCGGCTACGGAGAAGTTGGTGCAGCCGGTGGTGGTGGTGGATGCGGTGCCGATCACGTAGGAGCAGTTGCCGACGCTGAACGTACCTGTGTGCGGCATCGAAACGTCGCGCTGCTGCGACACCGCCACCAGGCCGACGTTGACGGTGATTACGCGCGTCCACTCATCGGCCGAGATGGTGCTTGCGTCCTCGTAGGCTGCCGGCACCAGCTGGCTCATGTCCGTACCGGTGATGCCATAACGGAACTGCAACTGTTCGATGCCCTCCACCAGCGGCTCTTCGGTAAGGTTGCCGGTACTGTCCAGGCGCATGCGCATGAGCGTGGGGACGGGGTTTCCGTCATCGTCCGACGCGTCGCAATGGGATGCGTCCGATCCGCCGGACGGATTGCTGCAGGGGCGCAGGTAATACATGTCCAGGCGGTAGGGGTACACGTAGCGGCCGATCGCCGACGCGGGCGGCGTGGTCGGCACCGAGTCGCTGCCCAGGAACAAGGCCGCCTGCTGGCCTATGGCCGACACCAGATACACCTGCTTGGGCGCGGCGCCGATAGTGGTGCTGGCGGCCGGGTCCATGCCATCGGCATCCACATAGCGCGTCACCAGGACATCGGAGCCCTTCACGTAGTCCTTGTCGTCGACGCAGCCGGACAGCGGGAACGTGCTGCCGCCCTCGTAGCCGAAGACGCCTTCCCGGGTATCGAGAATCCAGTCAGCCTTGCAATCGCCACGCGCGGTTACCGCGGGCGAACCGGTCACCACGCCGCCCGCATTGCCGCCCCAGAAGTCGGCCATGCGCAGCGACCATCCGATGCGGTCGGAGGCGAAACGCACGTTCTGCTGCAGGATGTTGGTGCCCTGTTGCAACTGGTAGGACTTGCGATTGGCCAGCAGCACCTGGATCAGGCCTGCGACCACGATGAGGCCCAGCACCACGGCGATCATCATCTCCACCAGCGAGAAACCACCGGCGGTGCGGCGGGAGCGGCTCGATCCCATGCGTGGCGTCCTCATGGCAGCATGCTGAAGCTGTAGGTGCCGTTGTCGGCGGCGGTCAGCTGCTTGTCGCCGTTGAGATCCAGGCCGTTCCAGGACACCGTGATGGTGAAGGTGCCGAGGTTGGCATCACGCGCCACCTTGCCCGCCGGCACGCCCTTGGCGGCGATCGTGCTGTTCTTCAGGCTGTCCAGCCAGTTCTTCAGATCCGTCTTGGCCTGGGCGCACGGCGGATTGCTGGCACAGCTGGCCGGGTTCGGCGCGACCGAACCATCGTAGATGTAATAGCTGCTGCTGCCGTCGGCCGGATCGACGCCCTGCGGATTGGCGCGCATGGCGTCGGCCAGGCTGCGCGCCTGGATGATCGCGTTGGTGCGCGAGCTCGATTCCTTGGTGAACTGGGCACCCTTGGTCTGCAGCAACGCCAGGCCAAGCATGCCGATGCCGAACACGACGATCGCGACCATCACCTCGATCAGCGACACGCCGCGCTGGCTGCGCGCGTAACGATTCATTTTCCGTCCCCTACCGGATCACGCCGACTCCAGCATAGGCGGCCTCACGGCAGCCGCCAGACCCGGACGGACGAATGGCGGCATTTTTCCGACGAACGGCATCCACCGCCCGGCCGGATGAGGCGTGCGTCACACGACCTGGGCGCGGCCGCCGACCTCCACGCGGTTGCGCCCGGCATCTTTGGCGCGGTACATCGCGTTGTCGGCGCGCCGAATCAGTTCCGCCAGATCGTCGGCATCATGGTCAGCCATGGCGGCCCCCACACTGGCGGTGATCCGCAACCCCGGAGCGAGATGGGCCAGCGGGAGGCTTTCGACCTTCCGACGCAGGCGTTCGGCGATCTGCAGGGCCACCTCCGGTGTGGTGTCCGGAAGCACCACCAGGAATTCTTCGCCGCCCATCCGCCCGATCATGTCGAAGCGGCGCAGCGCCTGTTTGCACGATTGCGCCACGCGCACCAGCACCTGGTCGCCGACCGCATGCCCGAAGGCGTCGTTGACCGCCTTGAAGTGGTCCACGTCCACCACCAGCACGCACAACGGCTCACCGTCGGCGCCGGCACGCGCGAGCGCCCGCTGGGCCAGCTGTTCGATATGACGGCGGTTGGCGATGCCGGTCAGCGGATCGGTCATCGCCAGCCGGTGCAGTTTCCGTGAGCGCCGGAACTGCCGGGCCGCCAGCCATAGCAACAGCACGATCAGCACGCCGCCCAGCACCAGCGCCAGGCGCTGCCAGTGGCGCACGTGCTCGAGCGACTCCAGCTGCTGCTCCTTCAGCGCGCGATCCGCGGCCAGCCGGCGGTTCTCCTGCTCGCGCTGGGCGGTCTGGAACTGGTAGTTCATCAGCGTGGCGTTGTCCGAGTGCGCCTTGCGATCGAGCGCCTCGTGCACCGAAACCAGCCGGCGCAGGTCCGCCACTGCCAGATCCAGATGACCGAGCGCCTGGTAACTGCGCGCGCGGGCATCGAGCAGTTCCGCCAGGTAACGCAGGTTGCCGCTCTGCTGCAGCAGCTTCTCTGCCTGGTTGTATTCGTCGATCGCTTCGGCGTGCTTGCCCATGCCCGCATGCGCCTGGGCAGTCTGCAGCATGATCATGTCGCGATTGGAGCGGTCGCCAATGCGCGCGAACCCGGGCTTGGCCCTTTCCAGCTCCACCAGCGCTTCCTGATGGCGCCCCTGCAGGTTGTCGACCTGGGCCAGCCCCAGGTGGATGCTCGCGCCCCGCGAACGGCTGTCGACCTCGTGCGCCAACACCAGCGCCCGGTGCAGATGCCGCTCCGCCGCCACCTGATTCCCCGCTTCGCTTTCGAGGAAGCCCAGCTCCATGTGGGCGCCTAGCTGCTCCGCGCGGTCATGACGCTGTTGGCCGATGGCGAGCAGTTTGTCGAGATATGCGCGCGCCTGCGCTTCCTCGCCGAGCCGGCGATAGGCCACCGCGATATTGAACAGGTTGTCCTCGCTCTCGACCGGGGCACCGCTGCTTTCGTAGAACTTCTGCGCCTCCAGGAAATCGACCAGCGCCAGCGCGTGCTCGCCCAACAGCGACTGCACGCTGCCGCGCCAGGTCAGGCCGTCGGCGACCAGTCGCTGGTCTTCGTGCTGGTGGGCCAGGGAGATGCCGGCGTCGTAGTCGGCCAGCGCATCGCGCGGCGTGGTCAGCGCCTCCTGGTTGGCGCCGCGGCAGAAATGGAAATTGACTTCCGCCTCGTAGTAGCCAAGGCGCTGGGCGTCTGCAATGCCCTGGTCGGCGTACGCGATAGCCTGTTCAGGGGAGGTGTCCAGGCCAAGGACGCAGTACATGTAGCGGTAGCGCAACTCGCGCCGGGGATCGTCCGGCGGCAGCAGGCTCTTCATGTGCTGCAGCGCTTCGAGGACGCCCGCCTGGGTATCGGGCGAGATTTCGCCCCGCTCCAGTTGGCCTGCGTACTGATCGAAGGCAGCGGCCTGGTCGGACGGCACGGCGGCGAACGCCGACCCCAGGCACAGCAAGACGATCAGGATCGACACTGCCCGCAGCAGCGGTTTTGCTCTGGCTGTCGATGTGGGCAAGGTCGAGGAATCCGTTGGGTGCCTCTCCCTGGCGAGCTCTGGCTGCATGTCTCCCCCATGTAGCGGCAGAAGACCTGGAAACTGTAGTGGGCGGCGCCCCCTCCATCCATCCACCATCCACTGCAGTCTCCAAGCTTGCCACGGCTGGCGCGCTTGCGTGTGCCGCGGTCGATCCGTAGAATTTCCGTCTCTTTGCCGGAATAGCTCAGTTGGTAGAGCGGCGCATTCGTAATGCGTAGGTCGTAGGTTCGATTCCTATTTCCGGCACCAGATCAAGAAAAAAGGCCCGCGCGAGCGGGCCTTTTTTTCTTTGGTGAAAGACACTTGCGTCAGAGGCTGGCAGGTACGTTGCCGCCATCCAGGCGCAGCTCGCGCGGCAGCGCGAAGGTGATGGTTTCCGCCTCGCCCTGCAGCTCGCGCACGTCGCCGGCGCCCCAGGACTGCAGGCGGGCGATCACGTCGCGCACCAGTTTGTCCGGCGCCGAGGCGCCGGCCGTGAGGCCGATCCGGGTGATGCCATCAAGCCAGGCGCGGTCGATGTGCTCGGCACCGTCGATCAGGAAAGCGCGCACACCCTGCTTTTCGGCCAGCTCTCGCAGGCGATTGGAGTTGGAGCTGTTGACCGAGCCGACCACCAGCACCAGGTCGACCGCCGCGGCCAGCCGGCGCACGGCGTCCTGGCGGTTCTGCGTGGCGTAGCAGATGTCGTCCTTGCGCGGCCCCTCGATATCGGGGAAACGCTCGCGCAGCGCGGCGATGATCGCCTTGGTGTCGTCCACCGAGAGCGTCGTCTGGGTGACGTAGGACAGCTGGTGCGGAAAGCGCGGCGCCAGGGAGGCGACGTCCTCGACCGATTCGACCAGCAGGATCTGGCCGCTGTTGGCCGGGTTCCACTGGCCCATGGTGCCTTCGACTTCCGGGTGGCCGGCATGGCCGATCAGCACCACGCTGCGCCCGGTGCGTCCCAGCCGCGCCACCTCCATGTGCACCTTGGTGACCAGCGGACAGGTCGCGTCGAACACCTTGAGCGCGCGCTGGCCGGCTTCCTCGCGCACGGCCTGCGATACGCCGTGGGCGCTGAAGATCACCGTGGCGCCGTCGGGCACCTCGTGCAGTTCCTCGACGAAGATGGCGCCGTCGGCGCGCAGCTTCTCCACGACATACCGGTTGTGCACCACTTCATGGCGCACATAGATCGGCGCGCCATAGGACTCCAGCGCGCGTTCGACGATGGCGATGGCGCGGTCAACGCCGGCGCAGAAGCCGCGGGGATTGGCGAGCAGGATGTCCATGGCGTTTCGCAGAAGTGGCAGGTTTGCTGCAGGAGCGCCCTTGGGCGCGACCGAAGCTGTCCCGGTCGCGTCCCGGCGCGCTCCTACACGCGGCATTATCGCACGTCGGCCTTGCCGCTCCGGAAACCGAACAGGATCAGCAGCACGGCGCCCACCGTGATGCCGCAGTCGGCCACGTTGAACACCGGATAGCTCCACTGCCGGTAGTAGACATGGATGAAATCGGTCACCTGCGCCGCGTGCAGGCGATCGACCAGGTTGCCCAGCGCGCCGCCGACGATCAGCGCCAGCGGCAGCGCCGTGCGCCAGTCGCGGCGCGCGGTGCGCGCCAGCCACACGACCAATGCGCCGCTGATCACCAGCGCCAGCGCCACGAAGAACCAGCGTTGCCAGCCGTCCCCGGAGGCCAGGAAGCTGAACGCGGCGCCCGTGTTGAAGGCCAGCGTCCAGTTGAGGAAGCCCGGAATCACCGGATGCGGCATGCCGGCCGGCTGCAGGGCGTGCAGGGCCCAGGCCTTGGTGAGCTGGTCGAGGCCGATGACCAGCAGGGAGAGCAGCAGCCAGGGCAAGGCGTTGGGTTTGGGGTGCATTAACCTGTCCAGAGCGGTTTATCCGACACCGTTCGCCCTGAGCGTAGCGCAGCGGAGTCGAAGGGCCAGCGTGCGGGCGGCCCTTCGACTTCGGCCCTGCGGGCTTACGCCCAGGGTGAACGGCGTTGTGTGGTCAGAACCAGCGGCGCGTCTCGCCCTGCCCGGCCACGTTCTCGATGCAGCGGCCGCACAGCTCCGGGTGCTCCGGATGGCTGCCCACATCGGGGCGTCGATGCCAGCAGCGCACGCACTTGGCCGCGTCGCTCGCAGTGGCCGAAACCCAGGCTTCGCCATCGGCCAGCTCCACCTTTGCCGCCTCGTCGGCGCGCGGCGCCAGCGGCCCCAGCGAGGCGTCGGACGTGATGAAGAAGAACCTCAGTTCGTCCTGCGCCGCCGTGTAGCGCGCCACCAGCGCCGGATCGGCGTAGATGTCCAGGTTAGCCTCCAGCGACGCGCCGATCCGGTCGGCCTTGCGCATACCCTCCAGCACGCGCGCGCCCGCTTCGCGGATCGCCAGCAGGTCGGCCCACCAGCGACGCTGCTCGGGCGAGCCTTGTGTCGCTGCCAGGCCGTCGTACCAGGTTTCGAACAGCACGCTTTCGCCACGCTCGCCAGGCAGCTGCTGCCAGATCTCCTCGGCGGTGAACGCCAGGATCGGCGCCAGCCAGCGCACCAGCGCCTGCGCGATGCGGAACATCGCGCTCTGTGCGCTGCGCCGGCCGTGGCTATCGGTCGGCATGGTGTAGAGGCGGTCCTTGGTGATGTCCAGGTACAGCGCGCCCATCTCGTTGGTGCAGAAGTTCTGCACGCGCGCGACCACGTCGGGGAAGTCGTAGCGCTCGTACGCGGCAATGACCGCCTGCTGCACGTCGAAGGCCTGCTGCACGGCCCACTGGTCCAGCGGCAGGGTCTGATCCACCGGCAACAGATGCTTCGCCGGATCGAAGCCGTCCAGGTTGCCGAGCAAAAAGCGCGCGGTGTTGCGGATGCGCCGGTAGCTGTCGGAGACGCGCTTCAGGATCTCGTCGGAGACGGTCATCTCGTTGCGGTAGTCCGCCGAGGCCACCCACAGGCGCAGCACGTCGGCGCCGAGCGTGTCCATCACCTTCTGCGGCGCGACCACGTTGCCGAGCGACTTGGACATCTTGCGGCCGGACGCATCGACGGTGAAGCCGTGCGTGAGCACCTCGTCGTACGGCGCGCGGCCGTGGATCGCCGAGGAGGTCAGCAGCGAGGACTGGAACCAGCCACGATGCTGGTCCGAACCTTCCAGGTACATCACCTTGTACTGCGCCGCGTCGCCCTGTTGCAGCTCGGGCCGCTGGCCGATCACGCAGAAGTGCGTCACCCCCGAATCAAACCAGACATCAAGGATGTCGGTGACCTTCTCGTAGTCGCCCGTCTGGTCGCCCAGCAGCTCAGCGGCATCCAGCTCGTACCACGCATCGACGCCGCCCTGCTCGACCTTCTTCGCCACCTGCTCCAGCAGTGCGACCGAATCGGGATGCGGCTCCTGCGTGGCCTTGTGGACGAACAGCGCGATCGGCACACCCCAGGTGCGCTGGCGGCTGATGCACCAGTCCGGGCGGCCCGCGACCATGCCGGCGATGCGCTCCTCGCCCCAGGTCGGCACCCAGCGCACGTCGTTGATCGCCTTCAGCGCGGTGGCGCGAAGCTGCGCCTGCTCCATGCCGATGAACCATTGCGGCGTGGCGCGAAAGATCACCGGCGTCTTGTGGCGCCAGCAGTTGGGGTAGCTGTGCTCGATCTTCGCGTGGGCCAGCAGCACGCCGCGATCGCGCAGCAGGTCGACGATGGCGTCGTTGGCCTTCCAGATGTGCATGCCGGCCAGCGAGAGGTCGCCGGCGGCCGGCGCATCCTCGCGGTAGGCGCCGCGGGGGCCGACATAGTTGAGCGTGCCCAGCCCGTTGTCGCGGCCGACGATGAAGTCCTCCATGCCGTGGTCGGGCGCGGTGTGCACGGCACCGGTACCGTCCTCGGCGGAGACATGCTCGCCGAGCAGGACCGGCACTTCGCGCGGGTAGAACGGGTGATGCAGCGCCGAGCGGTCGAGGTCGATGCCTTTGGCGTGCCCGAGCACCTTCGGCGCATCGATGCCGTAGCGCTTGAGGGCCGGTTCGACCAGCGCACTGGCGACCACCAGCAGCACGCGCCGGCCATCGCGCGCCGGCCCTTCGACCAGCGCGTATTCGAGATCCGCACCCAGCGCCACCGCCTGGCTGGAGGGCAGCGTCCACGGCGTGGTGGTCCAGATCGGTACCGCGACGATCGCATCGCCCGGATCGACGCCGAACTTGCCGGCCAACGCACCCGGATCGACCGCGTCGTAGGCCACGTCCACCGCCGGCGACTGCTTGTCGCCGTATTCGATCTCCGCCTCGGCCAGCGCCGAGCCGCAGTCGAAGCACCAGTACACCGGCTTGGCGCCGCGTACCACGTGTCCGTTGTCGACGATGCGCGCCAACGCGCGCAGCATGTCCGCCTCGTAGCGGAAGTCCATCGTCTTGTAGGGGTGCGACCAGTCGCCCAGCACGCCCAGCCGCTTGAAGCCCGCCCGCTGGCCGTCGACCTGCTCCTGCGCGTACTCGCGGCACTTCTGGCGGAATGCGCGCGCGTCGAGCTTCTCGCCCGGCTTGCCGTGCTTCTTCTCCACCGCGATCTCGATCGGCAGGCCGTGGCAGTCCCAGCCGGGCACGTACGGCGAGCGGTAGCCGGCCAGCAGCTTGGACTTGACCACCATGTCCTTGAGGATCTTGTTGACCGCGTGGCCGATATGGATCTCGCCGTTGGCGTACGGCGGGCCGTCATGCAGCACGAAAGCCTTGTCGCGACCGGCCACCTTCTGCTGGATCTGCGCGTAGCGGTCGGCCTTTTGCCACTCGGCGAGCCACTGCGGCTCGCGCTTGGGCAGGTCGCCGCGCATCGGGAAATCCGTCTGCGGCAGGTTGATCGTGCTCTTGTAGTCGTGCGTCATGAGGGGGTGTCCGTGGGCGACGCCGGGACGCGCGAAAGGCGCCGGCGAACCGTTGAAAATAGTAGAAATTGCTGCGTTGCGGTAGGGGACGATGCCCGGCAGGAGCGCCTTTGGGCGCGACCACCTTGGCGGTCGCGCCCAAGGGCGCTCCTACAGGCAGCCATCGATCAGGCCTCGGCCAGCCGCGGATTCATGCCCAGCAGCTCGCGCGCCTGGCGAGCGTCGTCGTGCATCTGCGCCGTCAGCGCCTCCAGGCCATCGAATTTCTGCTCGTCGCGCAGCTTGGCGACGAATTCCACGGCCATGCGCCGGCCATAGAGATCGCCTTCGAAATCGAACAGGTAGACCTCGAGGACCGGCTGCGCGACCTGGTTGACGGTGGGCCTCAGGCCCAGCGACGCCACCCCGGGCCAGCTACACGGTGCCTCGCCGAGCCCGACGCGTACCGCGAAGATCCCGCCGATGGGACTGACGCGCCCGCGCAGTTGGATGTTGGCGGTGGGGAAACCAAGCGTCCGGCCCAACTGGTTGCCGCGCTCGACCTTGCCCTCGATCACGAACGGCCGGCCCAGCAGCGGCGTAGCGCCGGCGAACTCGCCGGAGGCAAGCAACGCCCGCACGCGCGTGGCCGACACCCGTGCGCCGTCGAGCAGTACCGGCGGCATCACCCGCGTGATGAATCCCAGTTCTCCGCCCAGGCGCTCGAGCATGGCCACGTCGCCCGTACGCTTGTGGCCGAAGCGGAAATCCTCACCGACCCAGACCTCCCGCGCGGCCAGCCGCTCGACCAGCACGCGCCGTACGAAGTCCTCGGGGGACATCGCGGTCAACGCCTCGTTGAAACGCAGCAGCAGCGCGTGCGACATGCCCGCCGCGGCAAAGCCCTTGAGCTTCTCGCGCACACCGGAGAGCCGCGGCACCGGTTCGGGCGAGAAGTACGCCCGCGGCAGCGGCTCGAAGCTGATCACCGCGGGCGCCGCTTCCAGCGCCTGGGCGCGAATGCGCACCTCCGCCAGCAGGGCCTGGTGCCCGCGATGCAGGCCGTCGAAGGCGCCGATCGCCACCACGCTGCCTTCGGGGGCAAGGCAAGGGCCCGCAAGGTCCCGGGAGAGTCTCGTCATCCGTCCAGTATAAGCGGACGTCCGTCGCGAGCCGTTCACGCGCTGTAGCAACGCCGCTGGGCGCGACCACCCTCCCGGTCGCACCCAAGGGCGCTCCTACGGGGCGGCTAGACCCCGCGCAGCTCGCCCAGGCGGAAGCCCATGGCGAACAGCGCCACCACGTAAGTGACGCCACCGGTGCCCACCAGCACCGCCAGGTGCCAGACACGCGTGACGGTCGGCACCGCGGTCCAGTCCTGCCACAGCCAGCGCCCGAGCAGCAGCACCGCGACCATCGCCGTGCAGGCCACGGCCAGCCGCAGAAAATGCCGTGCCCAGCCGTGCTGGCGCTCGTACACCCCGGCCTGCTTGAGCCAGCGCCACAGCAGGCCCAGGTTGATGTAGCTGGCCAGCGCGCTGGCCATGCCCAGGGCCATGTGCAGGCCCGGCACTTCGGCCAGCGCCTGCAGCCAGGGCGCCTGCTTCTGCGCCGGGGTCGCCCACAGCGCGAACAGCAGCGCCACGAACAGCACGTTGAGCGCCATGTTGGCGATGAGCGAGGCCACGCCCGCCCGCACCGGCGTGCGCGTGTCCTGCCGCGCGTAGAACGCCGGCAACAGCACCTTGACCAGTGCGAACGCCGGCAGGCCAAAGCTCAGCGCGGTGATCGACAGCGTTGCCATGCGCGTATCGAAGGCGTTGAAGCGGCCGTGCTGGAACAGCGTCGCCACCAGCGGCTCGGCCAGCAGCATCAGGCCGAACATCGCCGGCACCGCGATCAGCAGCGTGGTGCGCAGGCCCCAGTCGAGCGCCCGGGAAAAGCCGGTGCGGTCGGTGGTGACGTGGTGGCGCGACAGCGACGGCAAGATGACCGTACCCAGCGCCACGCCGAACACGCCCAGCGGCAGTTCCAGGAAGCGATCGGCCTGCGACAGCCAGCTCTGCGAGCCGGCGATGAGGAGCGAGGCGATCACCGTGTCCAGCAGCAGGTTGATCTGCGCCACCGAGGAGCCGAACAGGGTCGGGACCATCAGCCGCATGATGCGGCGCACTTCCGGATGGCTCCAGCCCCACCGCGGCAGTGCGAGCAGGTCCAGTCCACGAAGGGCCGGCAACTGGAACAGCAACTGCAGGATGCCGGCAGCCAGGATCGCCCAGCCCAGCGCCAGGATCGGCGTAGCGAGCCACTTCGACAACCACAGCGCGCCGGCGATCATGCACAGGTTGAGGATCACCGGCGTCAGCGCCGGCAGGCCGAAGCGGTGGAAACTGTTGAGCGCGCCACCGCACAGCGCGGTCAGCGACACGAACAGCAGGAACGGGAACGTCAGCCGCAGCAACTCGACGGTGAGGGCGAACTTCTTCGGCTCGTCCAGCGCGCCCGGCGAGAACAACGTGGTGACCTCCGGCGCGAAAATCAGCCCGATCGCCGTGACCACCAGCAGCACGCCACCCAGCGTGCCCGACACCCGCGCCATCAGCTCCTTGAGGTCGGCGTGGCTGCCCTTCTCCTTCACCTCGGTGAACACCGGCACGAAGGCGGTGGAGAACGAGCCCTCCGCGAACAGCCGGCGCATGAAGTTGGGGATGCGGAATGCCACCCAGAACGCGTCGGTCGCCGCGTTGGCGCCAAAGGCCGAGTTGATCGCCATGTCGCGCACCAGGCCGAGCACGCGGGAGATCATGGTCATGCTGCTGAACGAGAGCAGCCCGCGGAACATGCTGGGGGATTTCATGCGTGGAGCGGAACCTGGTGCCGGCCAAAGGCGCTAGTGTGACAGCCCACCGGGGCGCGCAGGTAGCCGGGGCATGGCGCCAATCTGTCCCTGCAGGAGCAGGGACGATGCCGCCGGGTCTTCCCTAAACAGTTGACCGACCAGCGCATTGCCCGCATAATTGCCCGTCTTTTTCCAACCCAAGCCTTCTCTGGAGTTCTACCTTGGCCAACATCAAGTCCGCGAAGAAGCGCGCGCGCCAGTCCGAGCAGCGCCGTCTGCGCAACGTCAGCGCCCGTTCCATGGTGCGCACCGCCCTGAAGAAGGTCGTCAAGGCCATCGAGGCGAAGGACAAGGCCGCCGCCGTGGAAGCCTTCGCCGCCGCCCAGCCGGTCATGGACCGCTACGCCGCGCGTGGCCTGATCCACAAGAACAAGGCCGCTCGCCACAAGAGCCGCCTCAACGCGAAGATCCGCGAGCTGGCGTAAGCCGGCTTCGCACATCACGGGTTGGTGGAAAGGCCGGCGCAAGCCGGCCTTTTCGTTTGCGCGGGCAAAAGCAGGCAGGCACGCGGACGGGTGCCTGCCCTCCGCTCAGGAGAAGCTGGTCGCGTACACGCTGGGCGAGGCGAACAGGCCGTCCTGCTTCGTCGCATCGCAGACGGCGTAGGTAAACCCGCGCTGGATCGCATGCGCGCCCACCGCACCGTCGCGCCGCAGCGCGAGGAAGCCCACCTGCATTTCCTTCGCGCCGTCCGGGCGCTTCTTCACGATCCGCCGCACGGCTTCCTCGCAGGCTTCCTGCGGGCTGCGCCCCTGGCGCATCAGCTCGACCACCAGGAAGCTGCCGGCATTGCGGATCACCTCCTCGCCCACGCCGGTGGAGGTCGCGCCGCCCACCTCGCCGTCCACGTAGAGACCCGCGCCGATGATCGGGCTGTCGCCCACGCGGCCGTGCATCTTCCACGCCATGCCGCTGGTGGTGCAGGCGCCAGCCAGGTGGCCGTGGGCATCGACGGCGAGCATGCCGATGGTGTCGTGGTTGTCGTGCCCGCCGCGCAGGCTGCGGTGATAGTCCGCATTCTCGCTGTTGGCGACCGGCCGGTGTTTCGCGCTCCTGAGCCACTCGTGCCAGGCCTTTTCCGCTTCGGGCGTGAGCAGGTTTTCCTCGTGGAAGCCCTGCTCGCGGGCGAACTGCAGCGCACCGTCGCCCACGAGCAGCACGTGGGGCGTGGCCTCCATCACGCGCCGTGCCACGCGGATCGGGTGCGCAATGTTCTCCAGGCAGGCCACAGCGCCGCAGCGGCCATCGCCATCCATGATGCTGGCGTCCAGGGTCACGTGGCCGTCGCGGTCCGGATAGCCGCCCTTGCCGACACTGTGGTTGGCCAGATCCGATTCGGGCACCTGCGCACCCTGCTCCACCGCATCCAGCGCATTCCCGCCGCGCGCAAGGACGGTCCAGGCCGCGCGGTTGGCGGGTACGCCGAAGTCCCAGGTAGAGATCACGCGGGCGCCCTCGGCGCCCGGCAGCGCGCCTTTCGAGGGCACGGCGGTCGCGGCCGCGAAGCGGGGCGCTGCGAGCGCGCCGGCGGCCAGCATGGAGGTCTTCAGGAAGTCGCGGCGGGAGGGCATGGAGGGCGATTCCTCGGGCAGAAGCTCCACATGATGCGCGATCACAGCTGGGCAGGCGAGCATGGGCTTCCCGCGGGTCGCCCCCATCCGCCTGTCGGCACCTTCCCCCGCGTTCGCGGGGGAAGGACCGATGGCGCGGCAACGGCTCGACCTTTCCCCCATGACGAGTGAAGGATCGATGGCGTGGTGTCACGGTGCGAGCTCTCCTCCCTTCACGGAGAAGGATCTAGGGCGCGGCGCTACGGCTCGACCTTTTCCCAAGGACGAGCGAAGGATCGATGGTGCGGTGCCACGGCGCGAGCCTTCCCCTTTTACGGACAAGAATCGTGGCGCGGCGCTGCGGCTCGGCCCTCCCCAATTGACGAGCGAAGGATCGATCGCGTGATGTCCCGGCGCGAGCCTTCCTCCGTTCACGGGGGAAGGTGCCCGAAGGGCGGATGGGGGAAGCCTTGCGGGAAGCCCGCCTACGACTCCCCGCGCAGCCGCACGTCGCCCGGCTGCATGTCGACGCGCTCCTCACGCACCTGCCGCTGCGATTCGAAGAATCGCTGCACCTGCTGGCATACGGCCATGGTGTTGTCGCGCGCGATCGCCGACACGAGGAACCATGGCGCCTTCCATTCCAGCCGGGCCACGATGTCCTCGGCGATCGCCTGGCGCTCATCCTCCGGCAAGACGTCGGCCTTGTTGAGCACCAGCCAGCGCGGGCGCTCCAGCAGCTCGGGATCGAACTTCGAAAGCTCCTGCTCGATCGCGCGCACCTGCTCGACCGGATCGGTGCCGTCGATCGGCGCGATATCCACCAGATGCAGGAGCAGGCGCGTGCGCGAGACGTGGCGCAGGAACTGGATACCCAGGCCGGCGCCCTCGGCGGCGCCTTCGATCAGACCGGGGATATCGGCGATCACGAAGCTCTGGTCGGTACCGAGGCTGACCACGCCCAGGTTCGGATGCAATGTGGTGAACGGGTAATCTGCCACGCGCGGCGTCGCCGCCGAGACGGCACGGATGAAGGTCGACTTGCCGGCATTGGGAAAGCCAAGCAGCCCCACATCCGCCAGCAGCTTGAGCTCCAGCTTGAGCTCGCGCACCTCGCCCGGCGTGCCCGGCGTGGACTTGCGTGGCGCCCGGTTGACCGAGCTCTTGAAGTGGATGTTGCCCAGCCCGCCCTTGCCGCCCTCGGCGACCAGCAGGCGCTGGCCATGCTGGGTCAGGTCGCCGATCACCTCGTCGGTATCGACGTTGGTGACCACGGTGCCGACCGGCACGCGGATGGCGGTGTCCTCTCCGCCCTTGCCGTACATGTCCGAGCCCATGCCGTTCTCGCCGCGCTGGGCCTTGAAGCTGCGCTGGTGGCGGAAATCGATCAGCGTGTTGAGGCCCTCGTCGGCCACCAGCCAGACCGAACCGCCATGGCCGCCGTCGCCGCCGTTGGGGCCGCCGAACGGGATGAACTTCTCCCGCCGAAAGCTGACGCAGCCGTTGCCGCCGTCACCGGCCTGGACTTTGATGATCGCTTCGTCGACGAATTTCATGGGAGAGCCGGGAATGGGGAATCGGGAATGGGGAATCGGAAAAGCGCGCCCATGTTACGGCCACCGTTGTGGAGACCAGGCACACCGCGCAGGGCAAGCATCAGGGAAACCGCCTTTGCGATTCCCCATTTACCATTCCCGATTCCCGCACAAAACAAAAGGCCCCGCAGGGCGGGGCCTTCTGCTTCGTGCCAAGGCCGTTAGGCCTTGACGACGCTGACGAACTTGCGGTTGTTCTCGCCGCGGGTCTTGAACTCGACCACGCCATCGGTCAGCGCGAACAGGGTGTGGTCGCGGCCCAGGCCCACGCCGGTGCCGGCATGGAACTTGGTGCCACGCTGGCGGACGATGATGTTGCCGGCCTCGATGGCCTGGCCACCGTAAACCTTCACGCCCAGGTATTTCGGGTTCGAGTCGCGACCGTTGCGGGACGAACCTACGCCTTTTTTATGTGCCATGACTTAAATCCTCGGCTGGTGTATCAGGCGTTGATGCCCGTGATCTCGACTTCGGTGAAATGCTGCCGGTGCCCCATCTGCTTCTTATGGTGCTTGCGGCGGCGGAACTTGATGATGCGGATCTTGTCCGCACGGCCGTGGCGACGCACGGTGGCCGAAACGGTGGCGCCGGCAACGGTCGGCACGCCGACGTTGACCGAGTCGCCCGAGCCGACCAGCAGCACCTGGTCGAAGCTCACGTTAGCGCCTTCCTCGGCATCCAGCAGCTCCACGCGCAGCACGTCGCCCTGCTGGACGCGGTACTGCTTGCCGCCGGTCTTGATGACTGCATAACTCATGGGATGGTCCCTTCTGTCGTTATTCTCTTGGGTCTCACCGCGCGCGTGACAGCCGTGGTGAACGGCGAAGTATAGCGGCGCGGTCCGTCGCTGGTCAATCTTTGAGCAACCCGCTCAAGGCGTGGCGGACGAGCCCCCGGACGCCGGCGCCGCAAGCTTCGCCCCGGGTGTGGCGGCAGGCGACGCCGGGCAGCGCCCCTGGCCGTCGATCCGCCCGCTCTTCTGCAGTTCGGCCAGCATCGCCTGGGCGCGCTCGCGGCCCCATTCCTGGCCCAGCTTCATGCCCTCGGCCATGGTCGCGGGCATCTCGGTAACCACCTTCCTGCCCAGCGGCGAGCGGTAGAACTTGAGCAGCCCCTCGATATCCGACGCGCTGAAATGGCGCTGGTAGATCGGCACCATGCGCTCGGTCAGCTCCTGCGCCCCCTTGGCGTCGATGAAGCCCTGCCAGTAGCTGGCAGGCACGCAGGGCAACTGCTGCTGCATCATCGCGGCCATCTGGCTGTTCATCTGGCCGAGCATGCGGTCGACGCCGAACACGTCCATCAGCGCGCGCACCTGCGCCTCGCTGGCCGGTTTAGGCGAAGCCGCGAGCACCGTTCCCGTCGCCAGCCACAGGGCCAGGCCCAGTCCAGTCCACTTGCGCATATGGGTCTCCTCGTCGCGCGGCAGGGTCCGGCATTGGGCCACAGCCAGCGGCCGACGAAAAGCTCGGCGCCGGCCCTCTTCAGGGGCGGCGCAAGGCTGAAGCCCACCCTACCGAGTCTCAATTTCTGACCTCGGCAGGTTGGTATAGTGGCCGGTCTCCCCCATATCCCAGCGCGCATGGAAACCATACGCATCCGCGGCGCCCGCACGCACAACCTCAAGAACATCGACCTGGACCTGCCGCGCGATCGCCTGATCGTGATCACCGGCCTGTCCGGCTCGGGCAAATCCTCACTCGCCTTCGACACGATCTACGCCGAAGGCCAGCGCCGCTACGTCGAGTCGCTCTCGGCATACGCGCGGCAGTTCCTGTCGATGATGGAAAAGCCCGATGTCGACACGATCGAGGGGCTGTCGCCGGCCATCTCGATCGAGCAGAAGTCGACCTCGCACAACCCGCGCTCGACCGTCGGCACGATCACCGAGATCTACGACTACCTCCGCCTGCTCTTCGCCCGCGTCGGCACGCCGCGCTGTCCGGACCACGGCATTCCGCTGGAAGCGCAGACGGTCAGCCAGATGGTCGATGCGACGCTGGCGCTGAATCCGGACAAACGCTGGATGCTGCTCGCGCCGGTGATCCGCGAGCGCAAGGGCGAGCATGTGCAGGTGTTCGACCAGCTGCGCGCGCAAGGCTTCGTACGCGCCCGGGTGGACGGCGTGGTGTACGAGCTCGACGCCGTGCCGCCGCTGACCCTGCGCCAGAAGCACACCATCGAAGTCGTGATCGACCGCTTCCGCCCGCGCGAGGATCTCAAGCAGCGCCTGGCCGAATCGTTCGAGACCGCGCTGCGGCTAGGCGACGGGCTGGTGATCGTGGTCGACATGGACGACGACAGCGCGCCCGAGCAACTGCTGTCCTCGCGCTACTCCTGCCCGGTCTGCGACTACTCGCTGCCGGAACTGGAACCGCGCCTGTTCTCCTTCAACTCACCGATCGGCGCCTGCCCGAGCTGCGACGGCCTGGGTGTGACCCAGGTGTTCGACCCGGCGCGCGTGGTCGGCCACCCGGAACTCCCGCTCTCCAACGGCGCGATCCGCGGCTGGGACCGGCGCAACCCGCACTACTTCCAGATGCTGCTTTCGCTGGCTGCGCACTACGGCTTCGAGGCCGACACGCGCTGGCGCGACCTGCCTGCGCACATCCAGCAGGCGATCCTCTACGGCAGCGGCAAGGAAAAGATCGCCTTCCGTTATCTCACCGAGCGCGGTGGCCGGGTGACCCGCGAGCATGCGTTCGAGGGCATCCTTCCCAACCTCGAGCGGCGCTACAAGGAAACCGAATCGTCCGCGGTGCGCGAGGAGCTGGCCAAGTACATCAGCGACCATCCCTGCCCCACCTGCGAGGGCCAGCGCCTGAACCGCTCGGCGCGCAACGTGTTCGTGTCCGACCAGCCGCTGCCGTCGCTTACCAATCGCTCGATCGACGATGCTCTCGCGTTCTTCGAGGATCTCAAGCTCGCCGGCTGGCGCGGCGAGATCGCGGCCAAGATCGTCAAGGAGATCCGCGAGCGGCTGACCTTCCTCAGCGACGTCGGCCTCAACTACCTCACGCTGGACCGCCAGGCCGACACGCTCTCCGGTGGCGAAGCGCAGCGCATCCGCCTGGCCAGCCAGATCGGCGCCGGCCTGGTCGGCGTGATGTACGTGCTGGACGAACCCTCCATCGGCCTGCACCAGCGCGACAACGAGCGCCTGCTCGGCACGCTCACGCGCCTGCGCGACCTGGGCAACACGGTGATCGTGGTCGAGCACGACGAGGACGCCATCCGCATGGCCGACCACGTGCTCGACATCGGCCCCGGCGCCGGCGTGCACGGTGGCGAAATCGTGGCGCAGGGCACGCTCAAGGACATCCTCGCTTCCGAGCGCTCGCTCACCGGCCAGTACCTCTCCGGCACGCGCGCCATCGAGGTGCCCACCGAGCGGCGCAAGCCGGTCGACGAGGACGCCTGGCTGCGCCTGAAGGGCGCGCGCGGCAACAATTTGAAGAACGTCGATCTGGCGATCCCGGCCAAGCTGTTCACTTGCGTCACTGGCGTGTCCGGCTCGGGCAAGTCCACGCTGGTCAACGACACGCTGTTCCGCCTGGCGGCCTCGGAGTTGAACGGCGCCGGCGCGCAGCCGGCGCCGTTCGAATCGGTGACCGGCATGGACCTGTTCGACAAGGTGGTCGACATCGACCAGTCGCCGATCGGCCGCACGCCGCGCTCCAACCCGGCCACCTACACCGGCCTGTTCACCCCGCTGCGCGAACTGTTCGCCCAGGTGCCCGAGGCGCGCGCGCGCGGCTACACGCCGGGCCGCTTCAGCTTCAACGTGCGCGGCGGCCGCTGCGAGGCCTGCGAAGGCGACGGCATGATCAAGGTGGAGATGCACTTCCTCCCCGACGTCTACGTGCCCTGCGACGTCTGCCACGGCAAGCGCTACAACCGCGAGACGCTGGAGATCCACTACAAGGGCAACACCATCGCCGACGTACTCGACATGACGGTCGAGGACGCGCTCAAGCTGTTCGAGAACGTGCCCACCATCGCGCGCAAGCTCGACACGCTGCGGGCGGTGGGCCTGGACTACATCAAGCTCGGCCAGAGCGCGACCACCTTGTCCGGCGGTGAGGCGCAGCGCGTGAAGCTCTCCAAGGAGCTGTCCAAGCGCGACACCGGCCGCACGCTCTACATCCTGGACGAGCCGACCACCGGCCTGCACTTCCACGACATCGAGCAGTTGCTTGACGTGCTGCACCAGCTGGTCGACCAGGGCAACACCGTGGTAGTGATCGAGCACAACCTGGACGTCATCAAGACCGCCGACTGGATCGTCGACCTCGGTCCCGAGGGCGGCGCCGGCGGCGGCCGCATCCTGGTCGCCGGCACGCCGGAAGACGTGGCTGCCTCGCCCGAGTCGCATACCGGGCGCTTCCTGTTGCCGCATCTGAAGGCCCCGGCGCCCGCTCCGGCAGCGCAGAAGCCGGCCACCAAGCGCACCAAGAACACGCTCAAGCACATCGCCTCGGCGGACAAACACCGCCCCATGCCCCGCAAGAAGAAGGCCCCATGAGCCCGCGCAAGTCGACCAGGAAGGCTGAGGCCGACGTCCCTGCCGAAACCGGCGCACCCGTGGTGTCCGCGCCACTGTTCACGGCAAGCCTGCCGGTGCGCTGGCGCGACCTGGACGCCTTCAACCACGTCAACAACTCCAATTACCTGACCTACCTGGAAGAGGCGCGACTGCAGTGGCTCAGCCACGTGCCCGGCCCATGGTTCGACGACCATGCGATGCCGGTGATGGCGGCCGTCCAGCTCAACTACCGGCGCCCGATCGAGTGGCCGGCGCAGCTTCGTGTCGAACTCTATTGCGAGCGGCTGGGCAACAGCTCGATGACGATCGGCCACCGCATCCTCGACGCCGAGCATGCCGACCGCCTCTACGGCGACGGCCACGTGGTGATGGTCTGGATGGACCCCGCAAGCGGCAAGCCGGTGGCGTTGCCCGAGGCCATCCGCGAGGCGGCCGGCGGCCACCCGTAAACCTGCGCAGGCCCCGTGCGTGCGCCGGCCGCGGGCAATGGTTCGCCGGGGCGGGCGACGAAACCGGCGCATCGCCCGGAAGCGGCCTGCTGCAGTTCCGGCCGGCGTGCGTGCAAAGGTTCAGCCCGCCCGCGCCATGCCTCTATGATGGCCCCTCCCCACGAAGGAGCCCGTCATGACCCTGCCCCCTCGCCGTGCCCTCGCCTTCGCCTGCGTTGCCGCCTGCCTGGCCCCCGCCGTACAGGCCACCGACACCGAACTGACCCTTTACCGCAGTGACAATTCCGCGCTGTACACCGCCGCGGGCGACGGCAGCGTGGCCGAGGGCCACGCGGTGGCGCGTGAGCAACGCGCACTGCAGCTGAAAGCCGGGACCCAGGACGTCGCGATAGGCGACCTGCCGCTTTACCTCGATCCCGAAGCGATCGCCCTGTCCTTCGCCGACGACCGGGCCCGGGTGATTTCCCAGCGACTGCTGCTGGGACAGGGCAACGAGGCGGCGCTCGCCGGCCTGGTCGGGCAGGACATCACCGTGCTCGGCTCCAACGGCGATCCGCTGGCGCAAGGCACACTGCTGCGCGCGGGCAACGGCCTGCTGGTCAAGGGCTCGCTCGGCAACACGCTGGTGCGCGAGTACGCCGCAGTGCGCAGCACCGGCGGCGACTTCCCCACCGGCGCAAGCCTGCGCCTGCGCGTGGATGCCGCACGCGCCGGCAACGCCACGGCCACGCTGAGCTATCCCACCGCCGGCCTGGGCTGGCGTGCCGCCTACATGGGCACGCTCGAGCCTGGCAATGCCTGCCGCTTGCAGTTCGAATCGCGCGCCAGCATCGCCAACCGCAGCGGGCGGGACTGGCACGACGCCGCCCTCAAGCTGGTCGCGGGTGAACCGCGCTTCGCCAAGCCGGATGCGCCACAGCCGATGGCGATGTCGATGGCCCGCGCATACAAGGGCGAGGCGGCCGACCTGCCCCGTCAGTCCTCGCTGGGCGACTACCGTCTCTACACCCTGCCCCAGCCGGTCGACCTGCCGGACGGCAGCGTGAGCCAGGTACCGCTCTACACGCCCCGGACGCTGGCCTGCGAGCGGACTGCGCTGTACGAGAATGGCAACGCGTGGACGCCTCCGGAGCCGATGCTCGCTGCCGACTTCAACACCGGGGGCGGCAACACCATCGAAAGCACCCTGCGCTTCACCGCTTTCGACAGCCTGCCCGCCGGCTACCTGCGCGTGCTGGGCAATGACAACCGCGGCACGCCGCAATTCCTGGGCGAAGGCCGCATCGAGGACACACCCAAGGGCAGCGATGCCACGCTGACCCTCGGCACCGCGTTCGACCTGCGCGCCGAGCGCGAGCGCACCGCCTTCAAGGTGGACAAGGCCGCCCGCACGATGGACGAAGCCTTCCGCATCACGCTCACCAATGCCGGCGAAGCGGCGCGAGTGGTGACCGTGCGCGAACACCCCAGCCGCTGGCGCGAATGGACGCTGGCGTCCTCGTCGGTCAAGCCGAGCAGGCAATCGCCTGACGTGCTGGAGTTCAAGGTAAATGTCCCGGCCGGCGGCAAGGCGACGCTGGACTACGCGGTCCACTACCGCTGGGCCGAGTAGGCGGTCCAAGGCATGACCTCCCCCATCCGCCTGTCGGCACCTTCCCCCGCGTAGCGGGGGAAGGCTCGATCACGGGCTGCTCGCCTGGTCTATGCAGCGTGCGGGGGAAGGCTCGATCACGGGCTGCTCGCCTGTCCTACACAGCGTGCGGGGGAAGGCTCGATCACGGGCTGCCGTCCACTGGTCCTTCCCCCGCTCGGCGGGGGAAGGTGCCCGAAGGGCGGATAGGGGCAAACTTGCGACAATCCCACCCGCTTGCGCCGACGACCAAGGAATCCTCCATGCTCGACATCCTTCCGCACGACGGCGACATCGCCGAGATCCGCCTGGCCCGCCCGCCGGTCAACGCGTTGAACATGGACCTCATCGCCGCACTGCGCGATGCCCTCGCCCAGGCGCCACGCGACGGCGCGCGCGGGCTGGTGCTTTCCGGCGCCCAGGGTTTGTTCTCCGCCGGCGTGGACGTGCCCGAACTGCTCCAGCGCGACCGCGCCGGCGTTCGCGCCTACTGGCGCGCGCTGTTCGACCTGTGCGCGGACCTTGCACACCTGCCTGTCCCCGCCGTGGCGGCGATTACCGGCCACAGCCCGGCGGGCGGTGCCGTGCTGGCCTTGTTCTGCGACTACCGCGTGATGGCGCAGGGCCCCTTCCGCATCGGCCTGAACGAAGTGCAGGTGGGCCTGATGGTGCCCGACTGCATCCAGCTCGCCCTGCGCCGCGTGGTCGGCACCTACCGCGCCGAACGGCTGCTAGTCGCCGGCGCCATGATCGAGGCCGAGCAGGCGCTGGCCTGTGGCTTCGTGGACGAGCTGACCGGCGTGGACCAGGTGGTCACCCGCGCGGTGCACTGGCTCACCGAACTGCTGGCGCTGCCCCGCCACGCCATGCTGGCCACGCGCGAACTGGCCCGCGCCGACCTGCGTGAGGCGTGGAAGGATGTCGATGCGCTGCCCATGGACAGCTTTCTCGAGGCGTTCTTCAACAGCGAGACGCAGGCGACCCTGCACGGGCTGGTGGCACGCCTGAAAGCCAAAAGCAGCTGAAGCCGCTTCGTCCTGCAGGAGCCCACGGGGCTTCTGCAGGATCCGCGGAGGGCCAGGCCGCAGCCGGCAATCGCGTACGCCGAGCGGATCAGCCGGTGGCGATCGGCCGCGACGGGTCGCTCACCCAGCCGCTCCACGACGGCGCGTAGAGCCGCGAGCCGTGCAGGCCCGCGTGTTCCATCGCCAGCAGGTTGTGGCAGGCGGTGACGCCCGAGCCACACATGTGCACGACCTTCTGCGGCGGCGTGTCGCCCAGCACCGCCGCGAACTCCTCGCGCAAACGCGCCGGTGACTTGAACCGGCCGCCGGCGTCGAGGTTGTCGGCAAAGGGGCGATTGAGCGCGCCCGGGACGTGGCCGGCAGCGCGGTCCAGCGGTTCGGTCTCGCCGCGATAGCGAGCGGCGGCGCGGGCATCCACCAGCACCGGCCTGGGATCGGCATGCAGGGTTGCGTGGTCGGTGATCGCCTGCTCGGGATCGAAGTGCAGGCCGACCTGGCTGGGCGCGCGTTCCACGGTGCCGCTTTCCACCGGCAAGCCGGCTCCGCGCCAGGCCGCAAAACCGCCATCGAGTACCGCCACCTCACGCACGCCCGCCAGCCGCAGCAGCCACCAGAGCCGGGCGGCCGCCAGCGCGCTGCTGCCGGCATCGTAGGCCACGACCTGCAGGCCCGGACGCCAGCCCCAGCGCCCGAGCACGGCGGAAAACGCCTGTTCCAGCGGCAGCGGATGACGCCCCAGCCCCTGCCCCTTGCGGTCAAGGTCGGACAGGTCATGTTCCAGGCTGGCATGCACCGCGCCAGGGATGTGCGATTCGCGGTACTCGCGCTCGGGCTTGTCCGGATCGGCCGCGCCGGCGCCTGCGGGATCTGCCCGGCAGTCGACGATCAACACCTCATCCGGAGGCAGCGCAGCCAGCGTGGCCGCGTCGATGAGCGTGGTATGCAGGCTCATGCGTCTTCCATCCTTTCGAGCAGGTTGAGCAGCATCGCGGCGGTAGCGCCCCAGATGCGGTGGCCGCCGTGGACGAATTCGACCATCGGCCGCCGATGCCCGCGGTAGTCCATCACATAGCGTTTGAGGTTCGCCGGTTCAAGGAAGAACGCGAACGGCACTTCGAAAACCTCGGCTACCTCCGCCGGCGTCGGGTAGAGCACGGCGCGCTCGTTGATGCGCGCCACCACCGGGGTGACGCAGTAGCCGCTGATCGTCTCGAAGCAGTCGAGGAAGCCCAGCGGTTGCACCAGCGCGCGCTCCAGCCCGATTTCCTCTTCGCTTTCGCGCAGGGCGGTGTCGATCGCATTCACGTCCTCCGGGTCCTGCCGGCCACCCGGAAACGCCACCTGCCCCGCGTGCGACTGCAGGTGGGCGGTGCGCACGGTGAGGACCAGTCGCGGCTGTACGCCTTCGCGCACGCCGATGAGGACCGCCGCAGGACGCCTGGGCGCCTCACCGAGGAGGTCAGCCATCTGCGCGTGGTTCCATCCCGGTGCCGCCGGCGGATCGGAAAGCGAACGCAGGGCCTGTGGCAACCCATCCAGCAGCCGCTCGACCGATCGCTTCGGCGCGCCGTCCATCACGCCCTCGCGCGTGCGGGCAGGATCTCGCGCATGTAATGCAGGCGCTCGGCGTCGTCCATGGTTCGCCAGCGCGCGATTTCCTCGCCGCTGCGCAGGCAGCCCTCGCACCAGCCGCGCGCGTCCAGCCGGCAAAGGCCGATGCAGGGCGTGAGTGGCGTGGCGGGGGCGATGGGGTCGTGCGGCATTCGTGCGATTTTAGCCGATGCGCGCGGGCGTGGCTGTGCGAACGACCGCGGCATGCGCTTCGATTTCAACCACGCGCCTGCGCCTGGCAGGAACGGTCTGGCCCACCGTTCGCGGGGGCTTCGCCTACTGTGCGATGTCGAGCAGTTCGATCTCGAACACCAGCGCCTCGTTGGGCCCGATGCGCGGCAGCTGGCCGCGTTCGCCGTAAGCCAGCTGCGGCGGGATCACCACCTTCCAGCGATCGCCCACATGCATGCGCGGGATCACGTCCTGCCAGCCGGGGATGACCTTGTCGACCTGGAAGGTGACCGGCGCGCCGTGAGCCCACGAACTGTCGAACTCGGTACCGTCCACCAGCATGCCGCGGTAGTTCACCGTCACCGTGCTGGTGACCCGGGGGCGTTGCGTGCCCTTGCCCGACGCGATCACCGCGTACTGGATGCCCGAAGGCAATTGGACCACGCCCGGGCGCTTGCGGTTCTGCGCCATGTAGTCGGCGCTCTTGCGCGCATTGGCCTGAGCGATGTGTTTGAACTCGGCCACGGCGTTGGCGTGCATCTGTTGCTCCAGTCGCTGGAGCTGGGCATGCATGTCCTGCATCGAGACGGCTGGATGGCGCTTGGCGTACGCGTCGGTTATGGCCTTCTGCACGGTAGCCAGATCCACGTCTGGCTCGCCGCCGGCGAACTGGCTGCCAATCTGGTAGCCGATCGCGTAGGACAGCTTGTGCTTGTCCAGCTTGATCTGCGAGGTCGGCGCGCCGGCGCGGTCCTGCGCATGCGCGACGCTTCCCAGCAGCAGCATGCCAAGCGCCAACCCACCCAGTCGTGTCATGCCTGCCTCCAACGTCGACGGTACCGACATGCTATGCGCATTGGCGACGCCATGCAGCGCCGCGACCGGCGTGTGCTTCGAACCCGCACAGCCGCAAAGGTTCCCGCGTTACCATGCGCGTTTTCTCCTCGCCATCGGAGCGCTTGACATGGCCTATCGCAATCTGGAAATCGCCAACCGCGGCGCGGTGCGCGTGATCACCGTCAACCGCCCGGACAAGCTCAACGCGCTCAACCGCGATACGCTCAACGAGCTGACCCTCGCCTTCACCCAGGCCGCGCAGGACGACGCGGTGCGGGCGGTGGTGCTCACCGGCGCGGGCGAGAAGGCCTTCGTGGCCGGCGCCGACATCGCCGAGATGAACGGCTATACGCCGGTGCAGGCGCAGTCGTTCTCGCGCACGGGGCAACGCCTGATGAGCACGATTGAGCGCCTGGGCAAACCGGTGATCGCACGCATCCAGGGCTTCGCGCTCGGCGGTGGCATGGAGCTGGCGATGGCCTGCCATCTGCGCGTGGCCAGCGAGAAGGCCAAGTTCGGCCAGCCGGAAATCAACCTGGGCCTGATCCCCGGCTTCGGCGGCACCCAGCGCCTGCTGCGCCTGGCCGGCCGCAGCGCTGCGCTGGAACTGTGCCTGACCGGCGCGCCGATCGGTGCGCAACGGGCCTACGAGTTGGGGCTGGTCAATCGCGTGGTGGCGCCCGAGGCGCTGGACGAAGCGGTCCACACCTTGGCTGACCAGTTGGCCGCCGCCGCGCCACTGGCCGCCGCGGGCATCCTCGATGCGATCCTGCTGGGCGGCGAAACGGCGCTGGATCAGGGCCTCGAATTCGAAACGCAGGGCTTTGCCTTGGCCTTCGCCACCGAGGACATGCGCGAAGGCACCCAGGCGTTCCTGGAAAAGCGCAAGGCCGCGTTCAAGGGTCGCTGAAACCTTGCTGTAGGAGCGCACCCTGTGCGCGACCGTGCATCGGGTCGCGCACAGGGTGCGCTCCTACAGGGGGACGCTAGTGTCCGCCGCGGTACTTCTTTTCGCCGGCGGTCACGGCCAGGTCCAGCCGGTTCTCCGGCGGCGCCAACGGACACGTCGCGAATGGCGTGAACGCACACGGCGGGTTGTAGGCCTTGTTGAAGTCCAGCTCCACCTTGCCTGGCTGCGACAACCCGCCCTTGGGCAAGGCTGCGTAGAAGAAGCGCGCGGCACCGTAGGTTTCCTTGCCCGAGGTGCGGTCGGCGATCACGAAGAACAGCTCGCCGCCCGGCTCCTCCTGGTAGGGCATCAGCTCGAAGGTGTGGCCGTCGCGCTGGAATACCGCCTTGCCCGGCACGTCGACCGCCTCGATGGTGCCGATCACTGACCCGATCTCGAGCTTGTGGCCAGGCGCGAACGGCACCCAGTCGGCCTCGATGCGCCAGGATGGGTCGATCGGAAAATAGTCGATGCCCGCGAAGCGCGCGCGGGTCGGCGCGTCCGGGTCCTTCACGCGCAGCGCCCTGCGGCCGTCGCGATCGATCACGTAGAAGCTCGCGCTGCCGAAACGCACGAGCGTGGGACCGGTAGCGCCGGCGTGCATGTCATCGACCAGCGTTGCCTCCGCCACCGGCTTGCCGTCGACGGTGGCACCGGCGTCCTTGTCCAGCGCGATGCGCGCAGTGCCGTCCTGGCCGAGGGTCACCGTGCCCAGGTGAGCGGCGCCGGTAGCCAACACGATGTCGTTGTCGGCAGCGCTGCCGATGCGATTGGCACCCTCGTGCAGCCACTCCAGCCCGATCAGGCTCAGCCAGCCGTCCGGCGCGGTCAGCCGTGCGACGCGGTCGGCCCGCCACTGCTCGATCTGGCGGGTGTACGGATCGGTATCGGCGGCGTGCACGGCAACGGCTCCCAGGGTGATGGCGGCGAGGAACAGGCTGGCGCGAAGCATGGGGCTCTCCAGCGTGGGGGATCGCGATCGAGTATAGACGAGCCTGCCCAGGCTCCCGGGAGCGCACCTGTGCGCGACCAGGACATGGCGCTTGCGCGCAACCTGCGCTGCTGCGGAATCAGCGACCGCGCAGGAACAGCCGGTCGAGCTCGCCCAGCGACAGCTGCACCCAGGTCGGCCGGCCATGGTTGCATTGGCCCGAGCGCTCGGTCGCCTCCATCTCGCGCAACAACGCGTTCATCTCGGGCAGCGTCAGCCGACGCCCGGCTCGCACGGAACCGTGGCAGGCCATGGTCGAGAGCAGCTCATTCTCCAGTTCCTGCAGGCGGCGCGAACTGCCGTGCTGGGCCAGTTCCGCCAGCACGTCGGTGACGAGCTGGTTGACGTCCGCGCCCTCCAGCAACGCGGGGATCCGCCGCACCACCACGGTGGACGGGCCGCTGCGCGAAAGCTCCAGGCCCCACGCGGCCAGCGCCTCCGCGTGCTCCTCGGCGGCGGCCGCCTCCTTCGCGCTCATCGACAGATTGAGCGGCACCAGCAGCATCTGCGAGCGCAGGTTGCTGCAGGCGCGGGCGGCCTTGAGCTTCTCGTAGGTGATGCGCTCGTGCGCCGCGTGCATGTCCACCAGCACCAGGCCGTGCGCATTCTCGGCCAGGATGTAGATGCTCTTGAGCTGGGCGATGGCGAAGCCCAGCGGCGGCGCCTCGCGCTCGTCCGCCTCGGGCATGGCCATCGGCACGCCAGCACCCATCGGTACCCCGGGCTCGCCGAGCAGCGTCGCGTAGTCGGCCAGCGGCTCGTCACGCAGGCCAAGGCTGAGCCGGCTCTGGGCGAACTGCGCAGGGCGCGAACCGCCGGGACTGCCGTAGGCGTAGGCCGGTGTCGGCGGGAGCGGCGATTCGTGCACCGGCGGCACGGCCAGTCCCGCCCGCGTCTGCGCCAGCGCCTCGTGCAGGCTGCGGAACAGGAAGTCGTGCACCAGCCGCTGCTCGCGAAAACGCACCTCGTGCTTGGCCGGATGCACGTTGACGTCGACGCCGGCCGGATCGAGTTCCAGGTACAGCACGAAAGCCGGATGCCGACCGTGGAACAGCACGTCCGCATAGGCCTGGCGCACGGCGTGGGCCACCACGCGGTCGCGCACCAGCCGTCCGTTGACGTAGAAGTACTGCCCGTCGGCCTGCGCGCGCGACGCGGTCGGCAACCCGACCCAGCCGGAGAGCTGCATGCCCGCCGCGGCGTGGTCGATGTGCAGACTCTGCGCCGGGAATCCCTCGCCGAGCACCTCGGCCACGCGCGCCAGCGCCGAGGGCTGGTCCGGGCAGGCCCTGAACAGGCGCAGCGGCTTGCCGTTGTGGCTCAGGCGGAATTCCACCGAGCGACGCGCCAGCGAGAGCGACTTCAGCAGGTCATCGATGTGCGCAAGCTCGGTGCGCTCGGCACGCAGGAATTTCCGCCGCGCCGGCACGTTGAAGAACAGGTCGCGCACCTCGACGCTGGTCCCGGCCGGGTGTTGCGCCGGACGCACCGGCTGCATGCGCCCGCCATCCACTTCAAGGCGGAATGCGCTGTCGGCATCACGCAACCGGGAGGTCAGCGCGAAACGCGCCACCGAGGCGACGGAGGCCAGCGCTTCGCCGCGAAAACCCATGCTGGCGACGTGTTCGAGGTCGTCGAAACTGCCGATCTTGCTGGTCGCATGCGAGGCCACCGCCAGCGGCAGGTCGTCCGGGCCGATGCCACCGCCGTCATCGCGCACGCGGATCAGCCGCGCGCCCCCCTGCTCGATGTCCACCTCGATGCGGGTGGCGCCGGCGTCGAGGCTGTTCTCGACCAGTTCCTTGACCACCGAGGACGGGCGCTCGATCACCTCGCCGGCGGCGATCTGGTTGATGAGGTCGGGGGGAAGCTGGCGGATGACGGGCATCGGGCAAGCTTAAAGCGTGCGGCAGGCAATGCCCAACGATCCTGCCCGGCGGGCACGCAAACTCGTGGATGCAGGCCATCGAGCGTTCCTGCCTGCGGGGGAAGGTGCCCGAAGGGCGGATGGGGGTTGCCGGACGCGCAGTCGCTCGCCAGAGCTCAAATGCAAATGGGGACCGAGGCCAGGTCATACCCATCCGCCTGTCGGCACCTTCCCCTTGGCGCGGGGAAGGCTCGCGAAGGCGGGCGGTGGAAAATCAACCGGCGGGAATCGCCAGCACCGCGCCGGCCTGCACGGTGTCGCTGTTCATGCGGTTGGCGCTCTTGAGCGCGTTCACGCTGACGCCGTACTGGCGCGCGATGCTGCCCAGGCTCTCGCCGCGCGCGACCCGGTGCAGGTCGCGCACGTTGGCATCGGCGCGCGTGTCCGCCACGGTCGCGGCGGGCTTGCTGGCGGACGCCAGGATGCCGCTGCGACGCATCGCCTGCGCGGCAAACCAGGTGCCCGGGGGCGGGGTCGCCTCGAAATAGTTGCGCACGCCACCCATCACCGCCTCGGCCAGCTGGCGCTGGTGCGCCGGATCGCGCAGCTTGCGCTCCTCGGCCGGGTTGCTGATGAAAGCGGTCTCGACCAGGATCGAAGGCACGTCCGGCGAGCGCAGCACCACGAAGTTGGCATGTTCGACGTGGCCGCGGTGGGTCGGGCCCAGCCTGGCCAGCGCCTTGAGCACGTTGCCGGCGATCGCCTCGCTGGCCTGGATGGCGTAGCCCTGCTGCAGGTCCAGCAGGACCGCGGCGAGGCTGTCGTCCTTGTCGTCCAGCGAGACACCGCCGATCAGGTCGGCGCGGTTTTCGCGGTCGGCCAGCCAGCGCGCCGCCTCGGAGGTCTTGCCGCGCGGCGACAGCACCCACACCGAGGAGCCCTTGGCGTCGCTGCTGGTGAAGGCATCGGCGTGGACGGAGACGAACATGTCCGCGTTCTGCTCGCGGGCGATCTGGTAGCGACGCTTGAGCGGGATGAAATAGTCGCCGTCGCGGGTCAGCACCGCCTTCATGCCCGGCTGGCGGTTGATCTCGGCGGCCAGGGCGCGCGCCACGGCAAGCGTGACGTCCTTTTCCTGCGTGCCGCTGGGCCCGTGCGAACCGGGATCCTTGCCGCCGTGCCCGGCATCGACCGCAACGATCACCTTGCGCTCGCCACCGAGCAGCGCGGCAGCCTGCCTGGCGCCCTTGCCCACGCTGGACGTGGGCTTGACGCTGGCCAGCACGCCGGGCGTGGGGGCGTCGGGCGTGCGGGCGTCTGCCGCATCCGCGATAGCTCCGGCCTTGCCGGGGTAGAGATCCAGCACCAGGCGATAGCCGTGTTCGCCCGCGGGCTTGAGCAGGAAGCTCTTCGGCTGGGCACCCGCGGCGGCATGCGCCACCAGGTGCAATTCGCCAGTGGAAGCGCGGCTGTCCAGACCCTTGTAGAGGCCCTGCGCCGCCGGCGCGTCGAAGCCGCGCGCCAGATCGCCACCGGAAAGCTCCAGCTCGATGGTGTCGCCGTCACGGCGCAGCTTGTAGTCCACCGGGCCAGACAGGTCGAACACCACGCGGGTGTACTCGGGGCCCGCCCAGACGCGCGCACCCTGCACGTCGGCCGCTTGCGCCGGGCGCAACGGCAGCGCGGCGGCAAGGGCCACCAGAGCCATTCCTCCCAGGCGCGCGAACGTACGTGTCATGGCGCCGCATTGAAACGCAGCAAAAACGCGATTGCAAGCGTTTTTCCCTTGGATATCCATAACCTGCGTTGCTTTTGTCATGCAAACCCAAGGTACGGAACCGAGCCGCGCTTTCTCGACGCGAACGCGTCATAGCGTGTTTTTGCTTACGGAACCGTAACTTAGCTTTCGCCAAGACGTTCCAGCACAACGCTGCCGCGGTCGCTACGCGGGTCCGCGCGTGCGCGCCGCCCATCGCCGGCGTGTTCCAGTTCGAGCACCAGGTCCGGTGCCGGCAAGGCGCCGCTGCCCCGCTCGGGCCATTCGACCAGCACCAGCGCGGCCGGATCGCCCAGGGCGTCCAGCCCGAGCCATTCCAGTTCCCCTGGATCGGCGATGCGGTAGAGGTCCAGGTGCCAGGCCGTGAGCTCGCCGGCGCGGTAGGACTCCACCAGGCTGTAGGTGGGGCTCTTGACCCGTTCGCCCACGCCAAGCGCGGTGAGCAGCGCGCGGGCAAAGCTGGTCTTGCCGGCACCCAGGTCGCCATGCAGGTAGATCACCAGCCCCCCGTCGACCGCCGCGGCGAAGCGTTGGGCCAGCGCCGCGGTGGCGGTTTCATCCGGGAGAGTCCAGTAGCTCATGCATCCAGTCCGTTCAGAAGGCTGCGCAGCGGGGCGAGCAGGTCGCTGGCGAGCAGGCCGCGCTCACCGTCGCGGGCGGCCAGGTCGCCGGCACGGGCATGCAGGCCCACGCCCAGGCGGGCAGCATCCCGGGCGCTGCAGCCTTGCGCCAGCAAGGCCGCGACCAGGCCCGTCAGCAGGTCCCCCATGCCGCCCGAGGCCATGCCTGGGTTGCCCCAGGGACAGACGTCCAGACGGCCGTCCGCGTCAGCGATCAGCGACCCGGCGCCCTTGAGCACCGCCAACGTGCCGAAGCGTTGCGCAAGCCCGCGCACGGCGGCGAACCGGTCCCGCTCGACGTCGTCAACGGAACACCCCAGCAGTCGCGCAGCCTCGCCCGGGTGCGGCGTGATCACCACCTGCCGCGCGGGATCGAAACGCCGCGGCTCGGCCGCCAGCAGGTTGAGACCGTCGGCATCGAGCACCAGCGCCAGCGCGCTGTCCAGGGCGGTCAGCCAGAGCGCGTGCCCCCAGGCGCCTCGCCCCAGGCCCGGGCCGACCGCCAGCACGGTCGCACGCTCGAGCAAGGGTTCCAGCGCCTGGGGACCGTCGACCGCATGCGCCATCAGCTCGGGGCGGGCCGCGTTGAGCGCGACCAGCTGTTCGGCCTGCGTCGCCACGCTGACCAGGCCTGCGCCGCCGCGAAGGGCAGCCTCCCCACACAGGCGGATCGCGCCCGCGGTGCCGTGGTCGCCGCCGATCGCGAGCACGTGGCCGTTGCGGCCCTTGTGCGCATCGCGCGGGCGTGGCGGCAACACCGCCGCTTCGAGCAGGTACGCATCGGGCGCTTCCTGCCACAGGCTTTCGGGCAGGCCGAGGGTGGCCAGCTCGACGCGTCCGGTATGCGCGCTGGCCTGGCCGGTGTGCAGGCCACGCTTGGCCGCGATGAAGCTGACCGTGAGGCTGGCGCGGATCGCCACGCCCGGGCAGTGACCGGTATCGGCGTTCAGGCCGGAGGGCACGTCCAGCGCCAGGATGGGCTTGCCTCCGCTATTGAGTCGCTCGATCAGCGCGGCTGCCGCTGGCTGGGGCGGACGGTTCAGGCCGGTTCCATAGAGCGCGTCGACGTGCACGTCCGCTTCGAGCAACGGTGACGTGCCGTCCCAGCGACGGACCGGTACGCCAGCCTGCTCGCAGGCGGTCCGGGCGCGGGCGGCGTCCCCTTCGCCCGCGGCCTCGGCCAGGGCCAGCACGTCGGCGGCCAGGCCGGCCTCGTGCGCCAGCAGCGCGAGCAGATAGCCGTCGCCGCCATTGTTGCCGGGCCCGCAATAGACCGCGATGCGTTGCGCCTGCGGCCAATGCCGGCGGAGGCTGGCGAACGCCGCGGCCGCCGCGCGGCGCATGAGTTCGTAGCCGGGGATGCCCAGCACATCGATCGCACGCCGATCCAGCGCGCGCACCTGGGCGACGGTGTACAGGGCGTGGCGATGTGGCGCGGTCATCGGACGATTATAGGTGCGGGCCCGCACTTACAATGGGCGCATGTCCGTCGTTCCCTCCCCCGACCATGCCGCGCTTGCCCGCGAGATCAAACAGTGGGCCCGCGAGCTGGGGTTTGCGCAAACCGCGATCAGCGGCATCGAGCTGGGTGAGGACGAGTCCCACCTGGAACGCTGGCTCGGCGACGGCCTGCACGGCGAGATGGACTACATGGCCCGCCACGGCACCCGCCGCAGCCGGCCTGCCGAGCTGGAGCCGGGCACGCTGCGGGTGATTTCCGTACGCATGGACTACCGCGCGCCGGGTACCCGGCACGCCTGGGACGTCATCAACGACGGCGAGGCCGGCTACGTCGCCCGCTACGCGCTGGGCCGCGACTACCACAAGCTGATGCGCAACCGGTTGCAGAAGCTGGCCGAGCGCATCCGCGCGGCGATCGGTGACTTCGGCTACAGGGCGTACGTGGATTCAGCGCCGGTGCTGGAGAAGGCGCTGGCGCGCAACGCCGGCCTGGGCTGGATCGGCAAGCACACCGTGCTCATCAACAAGGATGCCGGCTCGTACTTTTTCCTCGGCGAGCTCTACACCGACCTGCCGCTACCGATCGACGCACCTGCCACGGCGCACTGCGGCACCTGCACGCGCTGCATCGACGTCTGCCCCACCCAGGCGATCCTGGGTCCCTACCGGCTCGACGCGCGCCGCTGCATTTCTTACCTCACGATCGAACTGAAAGGGTCGATCCCCGAGGATCTGCGTGCGCCCATGGGCAACCGCATCTTCGGTTGCGACGATTGCCAGCTGGTGTGCCCCTGGAACAAGTTCGCGCAGGACGCCACGGAGCCGGACTTCGCGCCGCGGCACAGCCTGGACGGCGCGAAGCTGGTGGAGCTGTTCGCGTGGAGCGAGGAGGAATTCCTGCGCCGCACCGAGGGCATGGCGATCCGCCGCACCGGCTACGAGGGCTGGCTGCGCAACGTCGCTGTGGCATTGGGCAATGCGCCCTCGACGGTTGAGGTGGTCGCCGCACTTCGTGCGCGTGAACGCGACGCCTCCCAGATCGTCCGCGAGCATGTCGCCTGGGCGTTGGCCCGGCACGGCGAGCAGCCCTTGTAGGGCGTGCTTCAGCCGATTGCTCCGACGAGCGACAAGCGCCGGGCGGAGGAAGCCCACCCTGCGCCGCTAGGTGCGACGCTCGTGGATGGCGCCGATCAGCGCGCACGTGGCCGCATCCAGCGGCGGCACGTCGGACTGCTCGCCACGCAACGCCGGCAGGATCTGCCGCGCGATGCTCTTGCCCAGCTCCACGCCCCATTGGTCGAACGCGTTGATGCCCCACAGGTGGCCGAGCAGGAACACCTTGTGCTCGTACAGCGCGATCAGCGCACCCAGGCTCTCGGGGGTGAGCGCATCGAGCAGGACCACGGAACTCGGGCGGTCGCCCGGGAACGTGCGCTGGGCCGCCAGCGTCGGGCCGCCAGCGGGGTTCTCGGCCAGCGCCTCCTCGGTGGTCTTGCCCAGCGCCAGCGCGGCCGCCTGCGCGAGCAGGTTGGACAGCAGCGCATCGTGGTTGCCGTGCAGCGGGTGCGCGGGGTTGACGATGCCGATCAGGTCCAGCGGCACCACCTCGGTGCCCTGGTGCAACGCCTGGAAGTAGGCGTGCTGCGCGTTGGTGCCGACGCTGCCCCAGACCACCGGAACGGTCGGCTGGCCGACCGGCTGGCCTTGCGGCGTCACCGACTTGCCCAGGCTCTCCATTTCCAGCTGCTGCAGGTAGCTCGGCAGGTCGCCGAGCAGGTCCGCGTAAGGCACCACGCCGCGCGTCGGGTAGCCGAGCACGTCGCGGTTCCATATCTCGACGAGCGCCAGCAGCGCCGGCAGGTTTTCCTGCCAGGGCGCGCTGCGGAAGTGGTCATCCATCCGCGCGCCACCGGCCAGCACGGCGCGGAAGCCCTGCGTGCCGATCGCCAGGGCCAGCGACAGCCCGACCGCCGACCACAGCGAGTAGCGCCCGCCGACGAAGTCCCACATCGGGAAGATCTGCTTCAGCGGCACGCCCCAGCTGCCCGCGACCTCCGTGTTGGCGCTGACCGCCAGGAAATGCCGCGCCACCTCGCGCTCGTCGCCGTTGCAGGCCTCCAGGATCCAGCCGCGCAGCACGTTGCCGTTGAGCAGGGTTTCCTGCGTGGTGAAGGTCTTGGAAACTATGACCACCAGCGTGGTCTTCGGATCGAGGCGGGTGATCAGGTCGTAGGCCGCCTGGCCGTCGACGTTGGTAAGGAAATGGCTGCGCACTTTCGGCGTGCGGAAGGGCGCGAGCGCGGCAACGGCAAGCCGGGGCCCCAGGTCCGAACCGCCGATGCCGATGTTGACGATATCGGTGACCGTGTCGGGTAGCCCCAGGGCCGCCTGCTGGCCGCCATGGATGGCGTCGACCAGCTGCCCAATGCGCTCGAGCGTCGCCTCGATCTCGCGGCGAGCCCCGGCCGGTGCCGGCGAGGGCATGGACGAGGCGCCCGCACGCAGAGCCGTATGCAGCACCGCGCGGTCCTCGGAGGTGTTGATCGGCTCGCCGGCGAACATAGCGTCGCGCGCCGCTTCCCAGCTGCTCGCTTCCAGCTGCGCACCCAGCGCATCGAGCGCCCGCATGTCCAGCTTCTGCCGGCTGAGGTCGAGCAGCAGCGGGCCGGCGCGGTGGCGCAGGCGCGCGCCGCGGGCCGCATCGGCGATCAGCGTGCGCAGGTGGGTCTGCGAAAGGCGGCGGGCGTGGTCGGCGAACAGCGAAGCGTACGTCGGGACGTTGGCGGGCATGGGCGGACGCGCTGGCGAGGGAAGCCTTGCATCTTAAGCCGGGCGCGCGTGAGGAACACGTCGGGTGGCATGACGCGGTCGAAGCCTGCTGCGCGATCGTGGGGATGGCCGCCGACAGAGGGGGCTTCCCGCACGATGTTCGGGCGAGCCTTTCGCAAGGCCTCCTCCATCCGCCCTTCGGGCAGCCTTCCCCCCGTAAACGGGGGAAGGATCACGGCGCACCACGGACGCGGAGAAATGCCGACACGTGGGAGGCATCATGCGCACTGGAGCCTTCCCCCGCGAACGCGGGGGAAGGTGCCGACAGGCGGATGGGGGCGCTTTTGGGCGCGATGTTCGGGCGAGCCTTTCACAAGGCCTCCCCCATCCGCCCTCCGGGCACCTTCCCCCGTGAACGGCACTACTGTCCGGGGAATCAAGTAAACAGCCTCCCCTGGAGTTGCTCAGAGGCCCTTCGCCGCTGCATCCATCGTCGGTGGACGGTCGAGTCGGTCGTGGGCCGCTGGAACAAGGTGGCGCGTAGCTCGGCCAGCACCATCCACAGGCTGGCGAGCGAGCCGTTGAGCTGGCGGTAGATGGCCAGCAGCAGGTAGGCGATCAGGGCACACAGGATCTGGATCTTCACCGCGTTCTGGCTGCGGCCGTAGAACTGGGTGATCTTCAGGTGTTGCTTGAGCCACTTGAACAACAGCTCGATGCCCCAGCGCTCCTTGTAGTGTTGAGCCAAGACCCGGGCGGGCGCGTCCAGATCATTGCTCGCCAGCACCAGGGGCGTGCTGTGGTTCGGCCGGGCCACGGTGATCCGTCGCAAGGGCGCACGGTAGCCGTGATCGCGTTGCTTGCCGCGCTTGCGCGGCGCGAAGTGGACCTCTTCATCGGCCAGGATGACGTCCTGGTCCGCCGCACTGACGGGCCGCTGGTGCAGCTGCACCAGCGCGACGTTGCGCTTGAAGCGGGTCACGAAGCGAGCGCCCGCCGCGTCGATGGCGGCCCACCAGCCGAAATCGCAGTAACCCTTGTCGAACACGTAGGTGGCGCCCGTCTCGATGGGTAGCGACTTGCCGTAGGTGATGTCGTTGACGTTGGCTGCGCTGAAGGCGCACTGCAGCGGCTTCGCCCCAGGCTGGGCGATCAGCAGGTGCAACTTCAGTCCCTGGGTGCGCTGGGTACGGTTGGCCTGCGTCCAGGCGTCGAAGTGTCGCCCGGCAAGCGGGATCGGCGTGGAGTCGAGCAGGTACAGCAAGGCCTGCCCCTCCCGGCGCAGCGTGCGGTGCGCTTGCGCCATCAGCGCCTGCGCCACCGCTTCAAAAGGCGCCATTGAGCGCTTGGCGTTGGCATCGGCCAGGGTCGAACGGCGTAGCGGGCCGGTCCCCAAGTGGTAGTGCTGGTGGGTCTGGCTGTTGTAGGTGCGCTCGAGCGTGCGCAGGCTGGTGGCGCCGCTCAAGTGGCCCACGACCATCGCCGTCAGATGATTCCAGCCACTGAAGCACTTGTGGTAACGCTCCGCTCCACTGGCCTGAACCGCCCGGTCGAATACACCCCGCGGCACACCCTTCATCACGCTTCCCAACCGGCTTATGCTGAACACGTTGCGGCACCTGTGGATTTGAGTTGGCGCTCAGGGTTCTAGACCCTTCCATCAGGTGCCGCAACGCTTTTCGTCCGCGGGGCGGATGTTTCTCCAGACAGTAGTGCCGTAAACGGGGGAAGGATCACGGCGCACCGCCGACGCGGAGAAATGCCCGACACGTGGGAGGCATCATGCACACTCGAGCCTTCCCCCGCGAACGCGGGGGAAGGTGCCGACAGGCGGATGGGGGCGCTTTGGGCGCGATGTTTGGGCGAGCCTTTCGCAGGGCCGCCCCCATCCGCCTTCGCGCACCTTCCCCCGTAAACGGGGGGAGATCACGGCACGTCCAGGGCATTCCGCGGACGCGGAGGGAGGATCCGGTCAGGCCGCGGCCATCTGCTTGGGAATGGAGCGGTTGGTGTGGCTGATGCGGTTGTCCGCATCCACGTACACCAGCGTGGGCTGGAACTTCTCCAGCTCGGCCTCGCTGAGCCCGACGAAGGCGGCGATGATGATCAGGTCGCCAGCCTGCGCGCTGCGCGCGGCGCTGCCGTTGACCGAGATGATCCCCGAACCTTCCTCGGCACGCAGCGCGTAGGTCACGAAGCGCTGCCCGCTGTTGATGTTCCACGCGTGGATCTGCTCGTACTCGCGGATGCCCGAGGCATCCAGCAGCAGGCCGTCGATCGCGATCGACCCCTCGTAGTGCAGCTCCGCGTGGGTCACGGTGGCACGGTGGATCTTGGCCTTGAGCATGTTCAGGTGCATGACAGATGTGGTTCCGGCAGGAACAGCCTGCGTGCGCCAATTATCGAACCCCTGACGCTGCGCCGCAACATCGAGCCTCGCCCTCCCGCTCCGGAAGCCGTTCCCGCGTAAGCGGGAGTCCGTTTGCCGCAATGGCTCGAAGGGCAGATGGATTCCCGCTCTCGCGGGACTGACGCCGGCGAGAACGCTCACCAGGAGACTGCCGTTCGGCCATCCAAACACCCGACCACCGGGCGCCCCCATGCCATAATGCGGGATTCCGTGGAAACGCCGCCCGCCATGACCCGCCGCCTGCTTGTCACCAACGCCCTGCCCTACGCCAACGGCCCGCTGCACATGGGCCACCTGCTGGGCTACATCCAGGCCGACATCTGGGTGCGGGCGCAGCGCATGGCGGGCAACGAGGTGGTGTACGTCTGCGCGGACGACGCCCACGGCACGCCGATCATGCTCGCTGCGCAGAAGGCCGGCATGACGCCGGAGGCGTTCATCGAAGGCATCCGCGCCGGTCACGAGGCGGATTTCGCCGGCTTCGGCGTGCACTTCGACCACTATCACTCGACCCACTCGGACGAGAACCGCGAGCTGGCGACACTGATCTACACCCGCCTGCGCGACGGCGGCTTCATCGCGCGCCGCGACATCAAGCAGCTGTTCGATCCGGAAAAGGAGATGTTCCTGCCGGACCGCTACATCAAGGGCACCTGCCCGCGCTGCGGCACGAGCGACCAGTACGGTGACAACTGCGAGAACTGCGGCGCCACCTATGCGCCGACCGACCTGATCGAGCCTTATTCGGTGGTTTCCGGCGCCGCGCCGGTGCTGCGCGATTCGGAACACTACTTCTTCGAGCTGTCGAAGTTCGAGGCGCTGCTGCGCGACTGGTTCGCCGGCCGCTACACCGGCGGCCAGCCGGTGGCCAACGCTGGCGTGGCGGCGAAGCTGCGTGAGTGGCTGGATGGCGGCCTGAAGGACTGGGACATCTCCCGCGACGCGCCCTACTTCGGCTTCCCGATTCCCGATGCGCCCGGCAAGTTCTTCTACGTCTGGCTGGACGCGCCGGTCGGCTACCTGGCGAGTTTCAAGGCGCTGTGCGACAAGCGCGGGCTGAAGTTCGACGACTTCCTCGCGCCGTCCAGCCGCGCCGAGATGCACCACTTCATCGGCAAGGACATCATCAATTTCCATGGCCTGTTCTGGCCGGCCATGCTGCACGGCGCGGGATTCCGTACGCCCACCGCGCTGCACGTCAACGGCTACCTGACCGTCAACGGCGCGAAGATGTCCAAGTCCCGCGGCACCTTCATCCAGGCACGCACCTACCTGGACTCGGGCCTCAACCCGGAGTTCCTGCGCTACTACTTCGCCAGCATGCTGGACGACGCGCCGGTGGACGTGGACCTGGACCTGAAGGCCTTCGAGGAGCGCGTGAACTCGCACCTGGTCGGCAAGTGGGTGAACATCGCCAGTCGCACCGCGGGCTTCGTGCACAAGTTCTTCGACGGGCGCCTGGGTGCGCGCTTCGGCGCCACCGAACAGGCGCTGTGGAATACGCTGCTGGAGCACTACGACGGCATCGACGCGCTGTACGACGCGGGCGATTTCGCCGAGGTCACCCGCCGCTTCGTGCTGATGGCGGACCTGGTCAACGGGCACATCGCCGCTACCGCGCCCTGGACCATGGCCAAGGACGCCTCGCGCCGCGAGGAGCTGCACCAGGTGTGCTCGTTCGCGCTCGCCGCCTTCCGCCTGCTTGCCGGCCTCCTCAAGCCGATCCTGCCGACGACCGTCGCCGCGGCCGAGGCTTTCCTGCAGGCGCCGATTGCCGACTTCGACGATGCCCGCGCGGAACTGCACAGCCACGCGATCGGCCCGTTCGAGCCGCTGCTCGCGCGCATCGACCCGAAGCGCATCGAGGCGATGGTCGAGGCCTCCAGAGAATCGCTCGCGCCGGCTCCGGCCGCCGCGCCCAAGTCAACCAGGGAAACCCGCAAGCCCATGACCGAACCCGCTGCACCGGCCACCGACACGCCGGCCACCATCGCCATCGACGACTTCGCCAAACTGGACCTGCGTATCGGCAAAGTCACTGCCTGCGAGTTCGTCGAAGGCTCGGACAAGCTGCTGCGCTTCGAGCTGGACGCCGGTCCGCTTGGGACGCGGCAGATCTTCTCGGGCATCCGTGCCGCCTACGGCGAGCCGGAGAAGCTGGTCGGGCGCAACGTGGTGTTCATCGCCAATCTGGCGCCGCGCAAGATGCGCTTCGGGCTGTCCGAGGGGATGATCCTGTCGGCCGGCGACGGCGGCAGCGACCTGTTCCTGCTGGATGCCGATCCGGGCGCGAAGCCCGGTGCCACCGTCCGCTGACGTCGCTTTTCGTAGGAGCCCGCTTGCGGGCGATGCGACTTCATTCCCGAGCATCGCCCGCAAGCGGCTCCTGCAAAGAACTCGTCAGCGCGCGTAGGTGACGAAAAATCCGACCAGATCGCCGTTCTCGTTGTACGCCGACAGGTCCACCACGTGATAGCCGCGCGCAGCGTACTCGGCGTGCGATTCGGTCAGCTTCTTCGCCATGTGGTTCTTGCGGAAGCCCAGCGTGGCATCGACGAATACCGTGACGGTATCGCCCTGCACGCTTTCGGCCCGGGCGGGCGAGGCGTGGGTGAGCAAGAGCGTGCCGGTCATGCCGATGGCGGCAGCCAGCAGCAGCGAGGCGGCGCGCAGGGAAGGACGAAAACGGGTCATGTGAAGCTCCAGCCGACTTGCGGGACAATAGAGCGCTGATTATGCCGATGCCTGCCCGGCAACGCGCCCGGAACACCATGAACGACGTCACCGATCTGGCCACCCGCATCGATGCCCTGCTGCCGCAAACCCAGTGCGAGCAGTGCGGCTTCCACGGCTGTCGTCCCTACGCCGAGGCGATGGCGCGCGGCGACGCGCCGATCAACCGCTGCCCGCCCGGTGGGGCGGCCGGCATCGCGAAGCTTGCGGCACTACTGGGCACGCCCGTGCTGCCGCTCGATCCGGCACACGGCGTGGAGAAGCCGCGCACGCTCGCGCGCATCGTCGAGGCCGACTGCATCGGCTGCACCAAGTGCATCCAGGCCTGTCCGGTCGATGCCATCGTTGGCGCGGCGAAGCTGATGCATACGGTGGTGCCCGATCAGTGCTCCGGTTGCGAGCTGTGCGTACCGGCCTGCCCGGTCGACTGCATCGTGCTCGAACCCATGCCGCTGGCACAGGTGGACGACCCGGCCCACGCGGAGGCCTGCCGCACGCACTTCCAGCGCCGCGAAGTACGCTTGGCCCGGGAACGGGACGAGCGCGAGGCCGAACTGGCCGCGCGCAAGGCAGCGGTCGACACACCCGCCACTCCGCAGAACCCGGTACTGGCGGCACTCGCCCGCGCCCGCGCCAAGCAGGGCTCCCGGGCATGAAGCGCGCCGACGTCGTCGAGCTGTTCACCCGCCTGCGCGAGCTCAACCCGCACCCGACCACCGAGCTGGAATACCGCACGCCGTTCGAGCTGCTGGTCGCGGTCGTGCTCTCGGCGCAGGCCACCGACGTGGGCGTCAACAAGGCCACCCGCAAGCTTTACCCGAAGGCCAACACACCCCAGGCTATCCTGGCGCTGGGCGAGGAAGGCCTGAAGCGCTACATCAGTACGATCGGGCTGTACAACGCCAAGGCGAAGAACGTGATCGCGCTGTGCCGGCTCCTCGTTGAGCAGCACGGCGGCGAGGTGCCGCGCACGCGCGAAGCGCTCGAAGCGCTGCCAGGTGTCGGCCGAAAGACCGCCAACGTGGTCCTCAACACCGCCTTCGGCGAACCGACCATCGCGGTGGACACGCACATCTTCCGCGTCTCCAACCGCACCGGCCTGGCGCCCGGCAAGGACGTCCGGGCGGTCGAGGACAAGCTGGAAAAGGTGGTACCGGCCGAGTTCAAGAAGGACGCCCACCACTGGCTGATCCTTCACGGCCGCTACGTGTGCAAGGCGCGCAAGCCCGACTGCCCGATCTGCCCGATCCGCGATCTGTGTCGGTACAAGCACAAGACGCTTCCGGCGTAGGCGGGGCTCCTCGCAAGGCTTCCCCCATCCGCCCTTCGGGCACCTTCCCCCGTCAACGGGGGAAGGATCCAGGGCGCAGGCCCGCGCTTGCCAACCTTTCCCCTGCGAGATCGAAAGGAACAAAGTCGCGACGCCACATTCCCGAGCCTTCCTCCGCGAACGCGGGGGAAGGTGCGACAGGCGGATGGGGGCGCCTTCAGACGCGATGGCCCGCACCTCGGTGGGCGTAGGCGCGAGCAGCCGCTCAAGCCCCGTGGGTCAGCGACCGGTAGAGCATGTAGATCGCCACCACCACGATCACGCCGGCGAAAACCAGGTTGAGCGCGCCGCGCGTGCCGGCCAGGCGGCGCGCGCCCAGGGCGCCCAGCCAGCCGCCGATCACGCCGCCGCCGATGAATTCGGCCGCGACACGCCAGTCGACCAGGCCCGAGGCCGCGTAGTTGCCCGCGGTAGTCGCGGCAAAGGTTCCGACGGAAAACAGTGAGGTGCCGATCGCGTTGATGATCTCCATGCCGCTGGCGAACATCAGTCCGGGCACGATCAGGAAGCCGCCGCCGATCCCGAAGAAGCCGGCCAGCCCGCCCGCACCGATGCCGACCGCGCCCAGCCGCGGCAAGGTGTTGGGCAACGGATAGCGGCCCCCTGCCCCGCCGCGCCGCCCGCGCAACATCAGGAACGCCACCACCAGCATCAGCAGCGCGAACAGCGCCAACAGGCGATGGCCGTCCATCGCCTTGCCCGCGCTCGATCCCAGCCAAGCACCGAGCACGCCGGCCGCGGCGAACACGAACGCCGCGCGCCAGCGCACGTGCCCCGCCCGCGCATGGGGCACCAGGTTGGCGAAGGCATTGGCGGACACCGCCACCGCGCTGGTGCCGATGGCCACGTGCGGGTCGCGCACGCCGACGACGTAAAGCAGCAGCGGCGTGGCCAGGATCGACCCGCCGCCGCCGATCAACGCGAGCGAAAACCCCACGACCGAACCGCACAGCAGCGCCAGCAACTCGCCGACTCCCGGCACCAGCGTCACGCGCGCCCCCGCCAACAGGACAGGTGGTCCACCCGCATCGGCTCAGGCATGCCGCATCGCCCGCAGCCGCGGCGCAAGCGCGGCGATGTCGTAGCCGGCCTCGCCCGCGGCTTTCACGATCGCTTCGGCTTCGCCCTCACGGGCCGCCTGCAGCGCCCATAGCGTCGTCGAACGCGTGCCGGTGCGGCAGAAGGCAAGCACCGGCGCGGGCATCTCCTGCAGCGCCTGCGCCATCGCATCGATGACGTCGGGGTCGTACCGTCCAGGCACGACCGGAATGTCCCGGTAGGCAAGGCCGTGCGCGGCGGCGGCCTGGGCCATCTCCGAGCTGGAAGGCTGATCGTCCACCTCACCGTCCGGGCGGTTGTTGATCACGCTGCGGAAGCCGGCCGCTTCAAGGTCGGCCATTTCGCCGGGCAGTATCTGCGGCGACACGCTGACCTGGTCGGTGAGCTTGCGGATGTGCATGGAGACCTCCTGGCGATCCAAGGGCAGCGCGACGATAGCAGCACGGTCCCGCCTGCTCCATGCCCCTGTGTGGCGGCAGTTTCGACGCGCCGTGCGTATTCGTTCGGACACGGGAGCGGTCACGCGACGGCCAAAAAATAACGGCGGGCTTGCGGCCCGCCGTTGTCCCTCCCTGGGTAGAACTCCCTTCCGATAACTACTCCTTGACACGCGGCTAATGATCCACGCGCCGCGTGAAGGTTTGTTCAAGAGCGCGCAAACGCAGCGTCCGCCTAGAACGCGACCTCGCCGAACACGCCGATTTCGTTGGTCTTGACGTTTTGTACATGCGGCGGCACCGGAGTGGTGACCGAGCGCTCGGCCTTTTCGTGCTTCCATACCGCGGCCAGCTTGAACCCCTTGGTCACCTGGTACTGCAGGCCGAGGTTGTAATAGACGTCCCTGGCGCCGTCGTCCAGGTCCTTGCTCAGTTTGGCGTTGTCGTAGCGGGCAAACAGGGCGACCTCATCGGTGAGCGCAACCGAGCCCCACAGCGAGTAGCCGTCGGCCTTGTCCTCGACAGGGCTCAGCACGAGGTTGCCCCAGTTCTTCGCGGTGAAGTACTCGGCGCCCACGCGCACCTTCTTGTCCGCGTAGGCGACCATCAGGTCGCCGCGCTGGGCAGTCTGGGGCGCATCGATGCTCTCGGTCTCCTTGCCGAGGTGACCGCTGTAGCCGCCGACGGCAACGATCATGCCTTCGAACGGCACGAAGCCCACGCGGCCCTCGATGTCCACGCCCTTGCTGCGGCCGGGGTTCTTGTAGCCGCCGCCGTTGACCACGGACACCGCGTAGTTGGCGACCTTGCTGGCGCCCAGGTCACCGAACAGGTGCAAGCCCCAGTCGGCCGAGTTGGCGTACTTCAGGCGGTCGGTCAGGGTGTTCTCGACGTAGCGGAAGCCGTAGTAGCTCTCCACGAAGGGAATCCACGGCATGTCCGCCGAACCGATGCGCAGCACGGCCGCGGGGTCGAACTTGCCCTGCACGTAGGCCTTCTTGACGAAAAGGTTGGTTTCGCCATCGCTGCTGACATAGTTGAAATCGGTGGTGAGGTTGGCCGACCAGACATCGTTGAACTTGTGGTCCACGCCCAGGTAGAAGCGCTTGACGCCCAGGCCCGTGCCCGAGGCGTCGGTCTTGCCGGTGTCGCTGTTCTTCTGGTCGATGTTCGAGAAGTCGAAATACATCTTGCCGGAGAACGTGGTGTCGGCCAGAGCCTTGTCCAGCGAGGGCGCCGCGGCCTGCGACTTCTGCAGTGCCTCGATGTTCTGGCCGGTGCTCACGTTGATGTCGGACTGCGCATCAGTGCGCTGTTCCAGCTCGTCCATCTTCGCCTGCAGGGCCGCCAGCTGGGCCTTGAGCTGCTCGACCTCCGCACTGCGCGCAGGGGACTGCGCATCCTGCGGGGCCGGTGCCGCATGCACGCCGGCGCCTGCCAGGCCCAAACTGGCGGCGATCGCCACCACGAGCATCTTCGAACGCATGTGTCTCTCCACTGTTGGTAGGAACCCCTCGACCGCCCCCTTCGATCCGGATGGCCAAGCTGGGATGGGCAGCAGGATGCGTCGCTTCGTTTACGGTTCCATGCCGGTTGCGTGACAGAACGAAGACACCAGGCATCAGCGTGCAGACGCGGACTTCGCGAGCCCCCCACCGGGCGCTGATATGCTTCGTCGATGGAATACGTAAGCAACAGCATGGCCGCCCGCATGTGCCAGCGGTTCCGCGGCTTCATGCCGGTGATCGTGGACGTGGAAACCGGCGGCTTCGACGCCGAGCACGACGCATTGCTGGAGATCGCCGTGGTCACTCTGGCGATGGACGCCGAGGGTTACCTGCGCCCGCGCGCGCCGGTGTTTACGCACGTGGAGCCCTTCCCCGGCGCCCGCATCGACCCGCGCTCGCTGGAGATCACCGGCATCGACCCGGACAACCCGTTGCGCGGCGCGCTGTCGGAACGGCAGGCGCTGGACCACGTGTTCAATCCGGTGCGCCAGGCCATGCGCGAGAGCGAGTGCCAGCGCGCCGTGCTGGTCGGCCACAACGCGGCCTTCGACCTGGCGTTCCTCAACGCCGCCGTGCGCCGCTGCGGACACAAGCGCAACCCCTTCCATCCGTTCAGCTGTTTCGACACGGCGACCTTGAGCGGCCTGGCCTACGGACAGACCGTGCTCAGCAAGGCGGTGCAGGCGGCCGGCCACGAGTTCGACGGGCGCGAGGCGCATTCGGCCGTCTACGATGCCGAGCGCACGGCAGAGCTGTTCTGCTCGATCGTCAACCGCTGGCGGCGGCTGGAAACCCTCGAGCGCGACCAGGTCGGGCTGACCCTGATCTGATCGTTTCATGACAGTCGGATGCGGCCTGTCATCACGCTGCAACATCCATCTCATCTCATTGCAACACGCCTGACCTCAAATGCGTCCGCCGGGAATCCACCCGCGATGCACACCTTGAGAGGAACTGACCGTGTTGAATGCAACCACCGTTTCCCGCCTCGGTACGGCCGCCGCACTGGCTGCCGCCACGCTGATGGGCGCCAACGCCGCCCAGGCGACCGATATCACCGGTGCCGGCTCGAGCTTCGTCTACCCCGTACTGTCTCGCTGGTCGGCGAGCTACGCCGAAAAGACCGGCAACCACTTGAACTACCAGTCCGTCGGCTCCGGCGCCGGCATCGCGCAGATCAAGGAAGGCACGATCGATTTCGGCGCCTCCGACGCGCCGATGAAGGCCGAAGACCTGAAGAAATTCGGCCTGGGCCAGTTCCCGGTCGTGGTCGGCGGTATCGTGCCGGTGGTCAACATCGCCGGCGTGCAGGCTGGTCAGATCAAGCTCGATGGCGCGACCCTGGCTGACATCTTCCTGGGCAAGATCAGGAACTGGAACGATCCGAAGATTGCCGCGATGAACAGCGGCCTCAAGCTGCCGGCGGGCAAGATCACCGTCGTGCATCGCTCGGACGGCTCGGGCACGTCGTTCAACTTCACCAACTACCTGTCGAAGGTCAGCCCGGAGTGGGCCAGCCAGGTCAAGTTCGGCACCTCGGTCGACTGGCCGACCGGCGTGGGCGGCAAGGGCAACGAGGGCGTGTCGCAGTACGTCAAGCAGATCAAGGGCTCGATCGGCTACGTCGAATATGCCTACGCGGTGAAGAACAAGATCAGCTGGGTGGACCTGAAGAACGCCGCCGGCAACGTCGTCCCGCCGAACGCCGACAGCTTCGCCGCCGCGGCCACCACCGCCGACTGGGCCAGCGCCAAGGACTTCAACCTGATCATGACCAACGCCCCCGGCGCCAAGGCCTGGCCGATCACCGCGACCACCTGGGTGATCATGTACAAGCAGCCGAAGAACGCCGAGCACAGCAAGGTCGCCTTCGACTTCTTCAAGTGGGCGCTGGAGAACGGCCAGCAGCAGGCAGCCGCGCTGGACTACGTGCCGCTGCCGCGGAACCTGGTGCAGACGATCGAGGCCTACTGGGCTTCGGAATACAAGCACTGACACCCAACGGCTATTCCTGCGCCAGCCGGTCCTTCCCCGATCCGCCGGGGAAGGACTGCAGGGCGCATAGGGCGCCTTTCGCCGAAAGCCCCCTCAGTCCGTCGAACCGTTCCCCCGCGCACGGGGGAAGCAACCGCTGGAGCCCCGCTCCCTTCATGCGATCCACTTGATGTCAACCATTCCCGCCACCGACATTCCCGAGCAGCGCGCCAGGCACGACGCCCGCCACGACCGCCTGTTCGCCGGCTTGCTCAAGGCCTGCGCGCTGATCGTCCTGGCCGCGCTGCTGGGCGCGGCGTTCGCCACGCTGTGGGGCGGGCGCGAGGCGTTCGGCACGTTCGGCTGGCACTTCCTGGTCAGTTCCGCGTGGGACCCCAGCAGCCAGGAATACGGGGCGCTGGTGCCGGTGTACGGCACGCTGGCGACCTCTTTCATCGCGTTGCTGATCGCCGTCCCGGTGAGCTTCGGTATCGCCCTTTATCTCTCGGAAGTCGCGCCGCGCTGGCTGCGGACGCCGGTCGCCTCGGCGATCGAGCTGCTGGCGGGCATTCCCTCCATCATCTACGGCATGTGGGGCCTGTTCGTCTTCGCGCCCTTTTTCGCCGAGCACATCAAGCCGTGGCTGACCAACTACCTCGGCAACAACCCGGATGACGGCACCCCCTCGTGGGTGGCCACGCACGTGCCGTTCGTCGGCAAGTTGTTCGCCAGCGACTACCCGTTCGGCGCCAGCATCCTCACCGCCGGCATCGTGCTGGCGATCATGATCATCCCGTTCATTTCCTCGGTGATGCGCGAGGTTTTCCAGACCGTACCCACGCGCCTGAAGGAGTCGGCCTACGCGCTCGGCTCCAGCACCTGGGAAGTGTCCTGGGACATCGTGCTGCCGTACACGCGCTCGGCGGTGATCGGCGGCATCTTCCTTGGTCTGGGCCGCGCGCTGGGCGAGACGATGGCCGTGACCTTCGTGCTCGGCAACGCCATGGACCTGTCTGCCTCGCTGCTCGACCCCGGCTCCTCGATCGCCTCGACGATTGCCAACCAGTTCAGCGAGGCGGTAGGCCTGCAGAAATCCGCGCTGATGGCGCTGGCATTCCTGCTGTTCGTGGTGACCTTCATCGTGCTGCTGATCGCGCGCCTGATGCTGCGCCGCCTGGCCAGCCGGGAGGGCCGCTGATGGACCTGCTGTACTTCCGCCGCCGCCTGACCAACGCGCTGGCGCTCGTCCTGAGCACCCTCGCCACGCTGGTTGGCCTGGCCTTCCTCGCATGGATACTGTGGGAAACCCTGCGCCAGGGCCTCGCCGCGCTGGACCTGAAGCTCTTCACGAAGATCACCGCCTACGGCGACCAGGGCGGCCTGGCCAACGCCATGGTCGGCAGCCTGATCATCAACTTTGTCGGCATCGCCATTGCCACGCCGATCGGCGTGCTCGCCGGCACGTGGCTGGCCGAGTACGCCAACCGCACCCGGCTGGGCGAGACGATCCGCTTTCTCAACGACATCCTGCTTTCGGCGCCCTCGATCGTGATGGGCCTGTTCGTCTACACCATCATCGTGTTGCCGAGCACCGCGCTGACCCACGGCAACACTACGTTCTCCGGCTTCGCCGGTGGCGTGGCGCTGGCGCTGATCGCGCTGCCGGTGATCGTGCGCACCACCGACGAGATGCTGCGGCTGGTGCCCCCGACGCTGCGCGAGGCCGCGCTCTCGCTCGGCGTGCCGCAATGGAAGCTGACCTCGCAGATCCTGCTGCGCGCGGCGCGGTCGGGCATCGTCACCGGCGTGCTGCTGGCGCTCGCGCGCATCAGCGGCGAGACCGCGCCGCTGCTGTTCACCGCGTTCGGCAACAACTTCATGACCTTCAACCCGCTGGACAAGATGTCCAGCCTGCCCCAGGTGATCTACCAGTACGCCAACGATCCGGGCGAGACGATGCATGCGCTGGCCTGGGCCGGCGCCTTCGTGGTCACGCTGTTCGTGCTGCTGCTCAGCCTCGCCTCCCGCCTGCTGTTCGCCCGCAAGGTGTCCCATGACTAACGCTGCCGCCCTCGCCCTTGCTCCCTCGATGGCGCCGCCCGAGGCCGAGCCCAAGCTCAAGGTCCGCGACCTCAATTTCCACTACGACGGCTTCCATGCGCTGAAGAACATCGGCATGGACATTCCCGAGAAGCAGGTCACCGCGATCATCGGGCCCTCCGGTTGCGGCAAGTCCACGCTGCTGCGGATCTTCAACCGCATCTACGCGATCTACCCGAAGCTGAAGGCGACCGGTTCGATCGAGCTGGACGGCGAGAACATCCTGGATCCGCGCTACTCGCTCAACCGCTTGCGCAGCAAGGTCGGTATGGTGTTCCAGAAGCCGGTGCCGTTCCCGATGACGATTTTCGAAAACGTCGCCTACGGCATCCGCCACCACGAGCGGCTTTCGAAGGCGGAGATGGAAGCGCGCGTGGAGCAGGCGCTACGGGGTGGCGCGCTGTGGGACGAGGTGAAGGACAAGCTCAAGCAGAATGCGCTGGGCCTCTCCGGCGGCCAGCAGCAGCGCCTGTGCATCGCGCGCGCGATCGCGCTCAAGCCCGAGGTGCTCTTGCTGGACGAGCCGACCTCCGCGCTCGACCCGATCGCCACCGGGCGCATCGAGCAGCTGATCGAAGAGCTGAAAAGCCAGTTCACCATCGTGATCGTCACGCACAACATGCAGCAGGCGGCACGCGTGTCCGACCGCACCGCCTTCATGTACCTGGGCGAGCTGGTCGAGTACGACGAAACGGAGAAGATCTTCACCAAGCCCGGCAAGAAGCAGACCGAGGATTACATCACCGGCCGCTTTGGCTGAGGGGCGGGGATTGGGGATACGGGATTCGGGATTCGGTACAGCCCAAACCCGCTCACCCTCTCCCAATCCCAATCCCAATCCCAATCCCAATCCCGAATCCCGAATCCCGAATCCCGAATCCCGAATCCCGAATCCCGAATCCCGAATCCCGAATCAGCGAATCACCATCCCATGACCAAAGACCACATCATCAAGAGCTACGACAGCGAACTGGCGCGCCTCACCGGCGAGATCGTCCGCATGGGCGAGCTCGCCGCCGCGCAGCTGGAGGCGGCCATCGACGTGGTCGAGCGCCGCGATGATCGCGCCGCCCAGCGCGTGGTTGCCAACGACGATGCGATCGACGCGCTGGAGCAGGAGATCAGCCACGACGTGGTGCGCCTGCTCGCCCTGCGCGCCCCGATGGCCGGCGACCTGCGCAACGTGTTCGCCGCCCTGCGCATCGCCTCGGACATCGAACGCATCGGCGACTACGCGGCCAATGTAGCCAAGCGCTCGATCCCGCTGTCGATGGTCGCCCCGGTGGCGCCCACCAGCGGCCTGGGCCTCCTCGCCCGGCTGGCCGCCGCCGAGGTGCGCGACGTGCTGGGCGCCTATGCCCGGCAGGATGCCGAGCAGGGCTACCAGGTGTGGAAGCGCGACGCCAAGCTGGATGAGGCCTACACCGGCTACTTCCGGCAGCTGCTCACCTACATGATGGAAGACCCGCGCAACATCACGCCGTGCACGCACCTGTTGTTCATGGCCAAGAACATCGAGCGCATTGGCGACCACGCTACCAACATCGCCGAGAACCTCTGGTACCAGGTGTACGGCGAGCCGCTGGCAAAGCAGCGGGACAACCGCGACCTGACTTCCAACCCGGACATGCCCCGGTTGGGCGGCTGAGGCAAGGCCTCCCCCATCCGCCCTGCGGGCACCTTCCCCCGTCAACGGGGGAAGGAACCCACCCCTTGCGTCGCGCTTTGCGAGTGAGCCGTTCCCCGGTTCCACGCCCCCCTTGCGTCACGCTTTCCGAGTGAGCCTTCCCCCCGTTCCACGCCCGCCTTGCGTCACGCTTTCCGAGTGAGCCTTCCCCGGTTCCACGGGGGAAGGTGCCGACAGGCGGATGGGGGAAGCCTTGCAGGAAACTACAGCTCCGGCCCCGTCACCCTCTCGGCTCGCCGCCGCCGGGCGCTGCCCACGATGCCGAAGATGCCAATCGCCATCCACGCGACTTCCAGCGCGAACGCCGAGGCGTTGAAGCTGCCGAACAGCAACGACAGCGCCACGCCCAGCGCGCCCAGCACATTCATCAGCTGATAGGTCAGCCCGTTGCCGTGCAGCTTGTGCGCCTGCAGCAGCAGGAACGCCAGCAGCACCAGCACCACCCCGATGAAGCCGGCCCAGTCGTACCAGAACAGCGCGCTCATCGCTTCGCTCCACGCTGGCGCAACGCCTCGAACAGCACCACGCCGGTGGCGACCGACACGTTGAGACTCTCCATCATCCCCGGCATCGGGATCTTCGCCACGAAATCGCACAGCTCACGGGTCAGCCGGCGCATGCCCTCGCCTTCGCTGCCGAGCACCAGCGCCACCGGCCCGCGGAAGTCCACCTCATAGACCGAGGTGTCGGTGTCACCGGCCAGCCCGGTGATCCACACACCGGCATCCTTGAGCTCGCGCAGCGTGCGCGCCAGGTTGGTGACCGCCACCAGCGGCACGCGGTCGGCGCCGCCTGCGGAGGCGCGGCGCACCACCGGGGTCAGGCCGACGGCTCGATCCTTCGGCACGATCACGGCTGTGACCTTCGCGGCCGCGGCCGAGCGCAGGCAGGCACCCAGGTTGTGCGGATCGGTGATGCCGTCGAGCACCAGCACCAGCGTGTCCATGCCGTCGCGTTCGATCAGCGCGGCCAATTCGTCCTCGTGGGTCATCGGCGGCGGTTCGTAGAGCGCCACGATGCCCTGGTGACGCGCCTGACCGGCGATCTTGTCGAGCTGCTCGCGCGGACGATGATGCACCGGGATGTGGTGATTACGCGCCTGGTCGACGAGTTCCTTGATGCGCGCGTTGCGCTGCGCGGTGGCGACATCCACCAGCAGCTCCCGCACGCGCGTGGCGTCATTGGCCAGCGCGCCTTCGACAGGATTGATACCGACGATCCAACTCTCGCTCATGCCTTGCCCTTCGGTTTGCGCTGGCGACCCGGGCGTTTGGCGGCGGCGGAAGCGGCCTCCAGCGCCTTGCGCTTACCGCCGCCAGCCTTGCCGGACGTCTTCAGGTTGCTGTTGGCGCGTTCGCCCTTGGTCCTGCCTGCCTGAGCGCCCGTGGCCTGACCGCCCCTGGCCTGGCTGCCCTTGCCCTGCCGCTTGGTTTCTGGCGGAAGGGCCGACCGGCCCAGCGCCTCGGACGCCAGCTTGGTCGCCTTGCTGCGGACCTTCGGCCGCGCTTCCTCGGAGGGGAGCGCCTGCCGTCCCATCGCCTCGGATGCCACCTTGGCGGCCTTCCCGCGCGGCGCGCGATTATCCTCCATCACCGGCGCTGGCGGGGCCGGCGGTTCCACCGCTGCCCGGTTTCCACGTCCGAACGCCCGCCCCACCGCCCTGGCAGCGCGGCCGAACATGCCGGGCTCCTTGGCAACCGGTGGGCTGGCCGGTTTGGGCAGCGAGTAGCGCTCGCCGCTGGCGCTGTAGTCGTACGCCTTGCGCGGCGCGGCCGGTGGCCTGCCCTGCTCGCGCCTTGGCGCCAGGCGGAAGTCGATCTTGCGATCCTCGATGCTCGCCCGCAGCACCTGCACGCGCACGTGGTCGCCCAGGCGGAACTGCTCGCCCGTGCGCTCGCCCTTGAGCAGTTTCCGGATCGGATCGAAGTGGTAGTAGTCGTTGGCCAGCTGGCTGATGTGCACCAGCCCGGACACGCGCGACTCCTCAAGTTCCACGAACAGGCCGAACGACGTGACGCCGGTGATCACTCCGTCGAACTCGCTGCCGACGTGCTTGGACAGCCACGCGGTCTTGAAGCGTTCGTCGACGTCGCGCTCGGCCTCCTCGGCGCGCCGCTCGCGCTGCGAGCAATGCACGGCCATCGCGGCCATCTCGGTTGGTGTGTAGGTGTAGTCGTTCGGCTTGCCGCCCGTCAGCGCGTAGCGGATCGCGCGGTGTACGAGCAGGTCCGGGTAGCGGCGGATCGGCGAGGTGAAGTGCGCATAGGCCTCCAGCGACAGGCCGAAGTGTCCGCGGTTCTCCGGCTGGTAGGCCGCCAGGCTCTGCGAACGCAGCAGCACCGACTGGATCAGCTCGCGCTCGGGGCGGTCGTGCACCATCCGCAGGATGTCGGCGAAGTCGCCGGGGGTGACTTCCTCCACCGGTGGCATGCGCAGTTTGAACTCGCGCAGGAACTGCTGCAGGTCCTCGTACTTCTCCGCCGGCGGTGGCTCGTGTGCACGGAACAACGCCGGGATCTTCCTCTTGCTGAGGAACAACGCCGCCTGCACGTTGGCGGCGATCATGCATTCCTCGATCAGCTTGTGCGCGTCGTTGCGCTCGGTGGCGCCCATGGACTCCACCTCGCCGCGCTGGTCGAGCCGGAACTTGACCTCCGGCGTCTCGAAGTCGATCGCGCCGCGGCGCTTGCGCTGCGCGGCCATGGCCTTGTAGAGCGTGTGCAGGTGTTCGAGCTGCGGCAGCACGTCGGCGACCTGGTCGCGCGCTTCCGGCTCGAGCAGGCCGACCGCCTGCCACACGATGTCGTAGGTCAGCCGCGCGTGCGAGCGCATCACCGCGTCGTAGAACTTCGACTTGACCACCTCGCCGTCGTCGGTGATCTGCATGTCGCAGACCATGCACAGCCGCTCGACCTTGGGATTGAGCGAGCAGATGCCGTTGGACAGCGTCTCCGGCAGCATCGGCACCACGAAGCCGGGGAAGTAGGTCGAGGTACTGCGCTCGTAGGCCTCGCGGTCCAGCGGGCTGCCGACCTTGACGTAGTGCGAGACGTCGGCGATCGCCACCACCAGGCGCCAGCCGCCACCGCGGCGCGGCTCGGCGTAGACCGCGTCGTCGAAATCGCGCGCGTCGGCGCCGTCGATCGTCACCAGCGGCAGCTTGCGCAGGTCGGTGCGGCCCTGGCGCTCGGCGGCGGTTACTTCTGGCTCGACCTGGGCGGCGTCGCGCAGCACGTCGGCCGGCCATGCGTGCGGCAGGTCATGGCTGGCGATCGCCATTTCCACGAGCAACGAGGGCTGCAGGCGCTCGCCCAGCACCGACACGATCGTGCCCAGCGGTCCGCGATGCGGCGTGGGCGGATCGGTGATTTCCGCGACCACGATCTGTCCGGCGCGCGCGCCCTGCTCCTTGCCCGGCGGGATCATCACGTCCTGGTGCAGGCGCCGGTCGTCCGGGGAAACCAGCGTCACGCCGTTCTCGATCACCACGCGGCCGACCAGCCGGGGTGAACGACGTTGCAGCACCTCGGCGATCGCGCCCTGGCGTCGGCCGCGCCGGTCGATGCCAACCACGCTGGCGAGCACGCGGTCGCCGTGCAGCACCATGCGCATCTGCTGCGGCGAAAGGTACAGGTCGTCGCCGCCCTCGTCCGGGCGCAGGAAACCGTAGCCCTCGGCGTTCGCCAGCACCACGCCGGGGATCAGGTCGAGCTTGCGTACCGGCGCGTAGTCGCCGCGGCGGCCCTGCAGCAGCTGGCCGTCGCGCACCATCGCGCCGAGGCGCTTGCGCAGCGCGTTGATGTCATTCTCGTCGAACAGCTCCAACGCCTCGGCGATGCGCGCCTCACTGAGCATCTCGCCGCGTTCGTCCAGCAGCGCCAGGATCGCTTCGCGGCTGGGGATCGGCCGCTCGTAGCGTTGCGCTTCACGCTCGGCGAAGGGATCGCGCGCGCCTTTCGCGTGGGCCGGCGCGCCGGCCGGTGGCATACGCCGTGAGCCGCCCCGGGCGCGAGGTTTGGGGGCGCGCGGGGCTGCGGTATCGCCGCCCTTGCCGGTGCGGGGTGTCTTCTTTCTGGTCACGAAAAATCCTTGTGGTGGAGCGCCGCGCAGCATGCCGCGCGTTGCAATGAATTTCCTATCAACGAAGTGTTGACAAGCTGGGGGGACATGCCTACTCTACGCGGCTCGCGCAGCCCGAACGGCTCGCGCGACACCTGCCCAGGTGGCGGAATTGGTAGACGCACTAGTTTCAGGTACTAGCGGGTAAAACCGTGGAGGTTCGAGTCCTCTCCTGGGCACCAATTGTAGATGAAGCCCGCCGCAAGGCGGGCTTTTTCGTTTCCGCTGTTTACTCCCTCTTCCTCTGAGGTGAGGTTGGGTTGGCGAGGGCGGTTCGCCACTGCCCGCTGTGCCGTAGGGGCGCACCCTGCGCGCGACCTGGATGCACGACCGTCGCGCACAGGTGCGCCCCTGCAACACGTGAGCGGGTTCTAGGCTCCCGGAGCGGGCTCGTCCGTCCCGATCGGCGGTCCCTTGAGCTCGACCCTGTTCCCCTGCGGGTCGTAGCAGTAGATCGAGGGCCCCTCGCCCTGCGCGCCGTAGCGCGAGCCGATCTCGCCCACGCGCACGCCGTGGGCGTTCAGGTGCGCCACGATGGCGGCCTCGTCGTAGTTCTGCACGCTCAGGCACAGGTGATCCATGTTATGGCCGTCCCTGCCCGGCCCGGCGCCGCCGGGGCGGCCGAGCCTGCCATCGACCGGCACCAGGTCGATCAGCGACTCACCCGCGCGCAGCTGCACCAGGCCGATGGCGTCCTGGCGCCGTTCTTCCGTACAGCCGAGTACGTCGCAGTAGAACGCCTGCATGGCCGCCAGGTCGTAAACGCGCAACACCACGTGGTCGATCTGCTGGAGTCGGAACGGGGGCATGGCGGCTCCTCGACTGGGTTTTCCCGTGGAAGTCCACCGGTGGCCACTGGGCTGGTTCCGGTGGCCGGCAGCGCGAGGGCGTCGCCCGCCAGTGGCTCCCTGCAAAGGCCAAGGGTACCGGCATCGTACAGCTGCCCGCGGGGTATAATCGCCCCTTCGCACGCGGCGGGAGAAGCGGGGAACAGCCCGCTGCCGAAGACGCAACGCCCGTAATCGCTCAGGCCCGATACCGCCGCGTGCAAAAACTCTGGAGAGAGCGGTTGAATCCGCCGCCGAAGGGGCACGAAGCGTCCAGCTTCCAAACTCTCAGGCAAAAGGACAGAGGGGCGCCCCGCGTGCGGCACGCACGCGTTGCCTTCGGACGCCCGCCATGAGCCAGACCAAGACCCCCTCGCTGCGCGACCTGGAAAACCACGACGCCTTCATCGCGCGCCACATCGGCCCCAACGATGCCGAGATCGCGCAGATGCTGCGCACGATCGGCTACGACTCGCTCGAGGCGATGACCGACGCCATCGTGCCCGGCAAGATCAAATCGCCCGCCGCGCTGGACCTGCCTTCCGCTGTAAGCGAGGTCGAGGCGTTGGCCAAGATCCGCGCCATCGCCGACAAGAACCAGGTCTTCAAAAGCTTCATCGGCCAGGGCTACTACGGCACCCACACGCCCAACGTCATCTTGCGCAACATCCTGGAGAACCCGGCGTGGTACACGGCCTACACGCCCTACCAGGCGGAGATCTCGCAGGGCCGCATGGAGGCGCTGATCAACTTTCAGACCATGTGCGCCGACCTGACCGGCATGGAGATCGCCAACGCCTCGCTGCTGGATGAAGGCACCGCGGCGGCCGAGGCGATGACGCTGGCCAAGCGTTCGGGCAAGTCCAAATCGAACGTGTTCTTCGTCTCCGACCGCGTGCACCCGCAGACGCTCGAAGTGCTCAAGACCCGAGCCGAGGCGATGGGCATCGACCTGCACGTGGGTTCCGACGCCGACGCCGCCGCGGTCGACAGCTACGGCATCCTGCTGCAGTACCCGGACACCTTCGGCCACATCGGCGACTACAAGACGCTGGCCGAGGCCGTGCACGCGCGCGGCGGCATCGTGTGCGTGGCGACCGACCTGCTGGCGCTCACCCTGATCGCCGCACCCGGCGACTGGGGCGCGGACATCGTGGTCGGCAACACCCAGCGCTTCGGCGTGCCGTACGGTTTCGGCGGCCCGCATGCCGCCTTCATGGCCTGCCGCGATGCCTACAAGCGCTCGATGCCGGGTCGCCTGATCGGCGTGTCCATCGACGCCGAGGGCAAGAAGGCCTATCGCCTGACGCTGCAGACGCGCGAGCAGCACATCCGCCGCGAGAAGGCGACCTCCAACATCTGCACCGCGCAGGTGCTGCTGGCGGTGATGGCGAGCATGTACGCCGTCTACCACGGCCCCGAGGGCCTGACCCGCATCGCCCGCCGCGTGCATCGCCTGGCGGCGATCCTGGCCGCCGCGCTGGGCAAGGCCGGCGTGGCCGTGGGCAAGGATTTCTTCGACACGCTGCACGTCACCGGCATCGACGCCAAGGCGATCCTCGCCAAGGCCGAGGCGGCGCGCATCAACCTGCGCCGCATCGACGAGAAGAGCGTGGGCATCAGCCTGGACGAGACCACCACGCGCGCCGACGTCGTCGCGCTGGCCGGCCTGTTCGGCGCGCAGGCGGACATCGATGCGCTCGATGCGGCCGTCTCCGACGCCCTGCCCGCCGCGGTGGAGCGCAAGAGCACCTTCCTCACCCATCCGGTGTTCAACACCTACCACAGCGAGCACGAGCTGCTGCGCTACATGCGTGCGCTGGCGGACAAGGACCTGGCGATGGACCGCACGATGATCCCGCTGGGCTCGTGCACCATGAAGCTCAACGCCACCGCCGAGATGATCCCGGTGACCTGGCCCGAGTTCGGCCAGATCCACCCGCTGGCGCCCGCCGCGCAGACGCAGGGTTACAAGGACCTGATCGACGGCCTGGAAGCCATGCTGGTCGAGTGCACCGGCTACGACGCGGTCAGCCTGCAGCCGAACTCCGGTGCGCAGGGCGAATACGCCGGCCTGCTGGCGATCCGCGCCTACCACCGCTCGCGCGGCGAAGGTCATCGCGACATCTGCCTGATTCCCGAGTCCGCCCACGGCACCAACCCGGCGTCCGCACAGATGTGCGGCATGCAGGTGGTGGTGACCAAGTGCGACGCCAACGGCAACGTCGACCTGGAAGACATGCGCCGCAACGCGGAGAAGTATTCCGACCGCCTCGCCGCGCTGATGATCACCTACCCGTCCACGCACGGCGTGTTCGAGGAAGACATTGTCGCCATCTGCGACATCGTCCACCAGCACGGCGGTCAGGTGTACACCGACGGCGCCAACATGAACGCGCTGGTCGGCGTGGCCAAGCCCGGCAAGTGGGGCTCGGACGTCTCGCACCTGAACCTGCACAAGACCTTCTGCATCCCGCACGGCGGTGGCGGCCCGGGCGTGGGCCCGTGCGCGGTCAAGTCGCACCTCGCGCCGTTCCTGCCCCGCAAGCTGGGCGAGGACACGCCGGTGGGCATGGTTTCGGCCGCGAGCTTCGGCAGCGCGAGCATTCTGCCGATCAGCTGGATGTACATCACCATGATGGGCAACGAAGGCCTGCGCCGCGCCACCCAGGTCGCGCTGCTCAACGCCAACTACATCGCCAAACGGCTGGCCGATCATTACGAGACGCTCTACACCGGCCGCAACGGGCTGGTGGCGCACGAGTGCATCCTCGACCTGCGTCCGCTGAAGGATGCCACCGGCATCAGCGCCGAGGACGTGGCCAAGCGCCTGATCGACTTCGGCTTCCACGCCCCGACGCTGAGCTTCCCGGTCGCCGGCACGCTGATGGTCGAGCCGACCGAAAGCGAATCGACGTCCGAACTGGACCGTTTCATCGACGCGATGATCCAGATACGCGACGAGATCCGCGCGATCGAGGACGGCCGCCTGGACCGCGAGGACAACCCGCTCAAGCACGCCCCGCACACCGCCACCCAGGTGTCGGCCACCGAGTGGACCCACGCCTATCCGCGCGAACTGGCGGCCTTCCCGCTGCCCAGCCTGAAGTTCCAGAAGTACTGGTCGCCGGTGGCCCGCGTGGACAACATCTACGGCGACAAGAACGTGTTCTGCAGCTGCGTGCCGATCAACGACTTCAAGGAAGAGATCGAAGCGTTCAGCGAACCGAACGTGTCCTGATCACGACCAGGGCCCCGCACAAGCGGGGCCTTCTTCGTTCGGGGTACGCGGGGCCGCCTGTCGCGTCAGCCCTGCTCGTCATCCGGCGACACGTCCGCCAGGTCACCGGCATCGAACCGGTAGTCGAGCAGGTCGCCCGGCTTGCACTCCAGTGCCGCGCACATCTTCGCCAGCGTGCGGAAACGGATGCCCTTGACCTTGCCCGAGCGGAACAGCGAAAGCTGCGTTTCGCTGATGCCCACGCGGCCGGCCAGGTCGCGCGCCTTGATGCCCTTGCGGGTGATCACCTCGTCGAGCGTCACACGAATCGGCATCAGAGGATCTCGTCCAGTTCGGCCTGCATGCGGCGCGCCTGTTCCACCAGCCGCGCCAGCAGCATCAGCGCGGCGCCGATGATCACCAGCATGATGCCGGACAGGTCGAAATACGCGTAGCCACCGCGCCCGTGCTCGATCACCCGTGTGAGGTTGGTCACCGCGAACAGGTTGAACAGCGCGCCGACCATCACCGCCGAGCCGATCTGCCGCAGCGCGCGCGCCACCGCGGCGGCGAACAGGCGGCCCTGCGCCAGTTCATCGAGCGCGCGGCGCACTGCCCACAGACCCCACAGATAGAACGCGCCCGGCACCACGTGCACACCGGCCAGCAGCAGGTCACGCCAGCCGTGGCCACTTGTGTCGCCGCGGGCCAGCAGCGACGTCAACGGCACGATCAGATACGGCAGCACCAGCAGCAGCGCGAGGCAAACCCACACGAAGCCCGCAACGTGCCGCAACAGGCGGCATTGGTGCTGGAAACGGTTTGGTCCGGACATGGCAGGCTCCAGAAACTTTATGTTTGACTTAAAACAGGCGGCAAGGATAACTTTATCTCCAACTTAAAACTCGGAACACCCCCCGTGTGCCTTGCGATCCAGACTCAAGACCTTTGCCGCCGCTTCGGCGACCGGCTGGTGGTCGACCAGGTATCCATGCGCGTGCCCCGCCACGCCATCTACGGCTTCCTCGGCCGCAACGGCGCCGGCAAGACGACCACGCTGAGGATTCTTCTCGGCCTGCTGCGCGCCGACGGCGGGCGGGCGCTGGTCGACGGCATCGACGTGGCGACCGACCGCCTTGCCGCCGCCCGCCGGATCGGCGCCCTGCTCGAAGCACAGGGCTTCTACGTGAACCTGAGCGGCGAGGCCAACCTGGATCTCACCCGGCGCCTGCTCGGTTGTCCCACCAGGGAAGTCGCACGCGTGCTGGCGCTGGTCGAGCTGGACGCGCACGCGCGCCGTCGCGTGGGCGACTACTCGCTGGGCATGCGCCAGCGGCTCGGGCTGGCGCGCGCCCTGCTGGGCGCGCCGCCGGTGCTGGTGCTGGACGAGCCGACCAACGGCCTGGACCCGGAGGGCATGGCCGACATGCGCCGGCTCCTGCGCGAGTTGCCCGGGCGCGCGGGCGTCACCGTGCTGCTGTCCAGCCATCTGCTGGGCGAGATCGAGCAAGTCGCCACGCACGTGGGCATCCTGAGCAAGGGCCGGCTGGTCATGGAGGGCGAGCTGGGCGCACTGAAGGCGAGCCTCGCGGCGGACATCCGCATCGAGGCCGATGACCTCGCACGCGCTGCCGGCGTGGCACGCACGCACGGCTTCGAGGTGGACACGACGAATGACGCCCTCGTCGCCCGCCTGGCACCCGGCGCGGACCCTCGTCCCCACGCGGCCGCACTCAACCGCGCGCTGTGCGCCGCGGGCGTGGCCGTGCACGCGCTGCAGCCGGGGCTGCCGTCGCTGGAACGGTTGTACTCGGCCGTCTCGCACGCTCCGGCCGCGATGGAGGCCACGCCATGAGCCTGGCCACCGCCTTGCTGGTCGAACACCGCAAGCTGCGCCGTTCGCTGGCCCTGCTGCTGGCCGCCAGCGTGCCGCTGCTGATCGCGGTGTTCCTTTTCTTCAACCTGCTGCGCATGCACCAGCCGCGCCCCTGGCAGCAATGCATGCAGATGGGCGCGGCGATCTGGGCGTTCTTCATGCTGCCGATGGGCGTGACCGCGCTGACCGTGCTGGTGGCGCAGGTCGAGCATGGGCCACGCAGCTGGGACCACCTGCGCGCCCTGCCCGTTCCCCGCTGGCACCTCTATCTCGCCAAGGCGGCCTGGGTACTGGGCACGGTGGCGCTGATGAGCCTGGGCGTGTTGCTGGGCAGTGCCGCGGCGCTGTACCTGGCCGGCCGGGTCGATCCGGCGGTGGCGCCACAAGGGCACTTCGACCTGGCATACGGCGCGCTGCTGTACGCAAAGATGTACGCGTCCTCGCTGTTGCTGGTGGCGGTGCAGCTCTGGCTGGCGTTGCGCTACGCCAGCTTCGTGCCCGCGCTGGCCGCCGGCATCGGCGGAACGTTCTTCGCGGTGGTCGCCAGTTCCGCCAAGGTCGGCGTGGTGCTGCCCTGGCAGGTGCCGATCAACATGCTGGCGAGCGATCCACTGCGGGCGCGGCTCGCCCTGGCATGGGGTTGCCTCGGTGGCCTGGCAGCCCTTGCGGTGATGCTCCTGCACCTGGCGCGGCGCGAAGTGCGCGGCTGATGTGATCTCTCAGTAGGTTGTTCACCCGGGGCGATCCCGGGATTCTGGAGGTGCGACCCACCCAGCC
>NZ_JAGJRS010000029.1 GCF_017837635.1 Frateuria flava | reverse complement strand
GTCAGCCGGGGCCTAACAATTCGTCCAAGCCGACGCCGCTTCGCGGCGCGGCTTAACTCAGGTGTTAGGCCCTTGCTGGGTTGTTCTCTCGCAGCGTGTGCTTCGGCCAAGCCTTCGCCAGCGTGCAGTCCTTGGCGCTTGGCCACTGCCTTTGTAGCGCTGCGGCAAACCCCAGGCATCTAAAGCTGCTAGCGTTGTGCTTGGTGGGGGTTCGCGGTTGCGCCGGCACAGTCGCCCAAGCATGGCGCAGCGCAAGCCCCTAACTCTTCATTCAAGCGGACGGCTCCGCCGCCGCTTAATTCGGGCGTTAGGCGGCGGATCAACATCATGGACAAGTCACAGTTCTTGAAAAGCATTCGCTCCGACAACCGATCCAGCCCAGCCGGGATGCATTGGGAGAACTTTCGCAAGCACCTTGTTCGCTCTGCCAAGCTTGAAGCTAAGTTCAAGTTGCCCAATCCGTTAATCCTCGGAGGCGACATAGCCTCCCATGCGGAGAAGCACTTGCGCCTATCCGAGCAGTTGGACTGGGCCGAAGCCCACGACTGCTTAGATGACGCACTGGCCTTTTTATCTTCGCTTCCACCCGCAGCATGGAACGTCTCTAGCGGTGCAGACTGGCATGATGAGCATCCGTGGGCGCGCGGAGAGTGGTAACTCGGCCGTCGCCTAACAATTCATTCAAGCCGATGCCGCTTCGCGGCGCGGCTTAATTCAGGTGTTAGGCCGCAAGATGCGAGATCGCAGCATTCCAACTGCAGACCTGCTGCTGGATACGTCACGCATATTGGCGCGGCTGCTTCCTGTCTGGGGCGCCATTGCGCTGGTCAAGTTCATGGCGGTTCGGTTCATGGGCGCGTCCGGGGCGCCCTTTGCGGTGCCTCTGCTGTTTGGCGCCTTCTTCTTTGCGGCGCCGTTGGCTGCGTCTGGGCTGCGCAGCCGTCGGCGCATCAGGCTCGCATCCTGGGCGTCGGCTCGAGCCTTGCTGTTTTGCTTCGTTTGGGGGCAATAGTGGTGTCGGCGTTCGTCGCAACGCTGCAGGTATGGCAAGGTATGGCTGCCACTCCGTTCAACTACTTGGTAGCGGCGTTAGCCGCCGGGTCGTTCTGCTTGGTCACTGCCACCATCCCCAGCCGGTGGTAACCGGCTTTGCGGCCTAACAATTCGTCCAAGCCGACGCCGCTTCGCGGCGCGGCTTAACTCAGGTGTTAGGCCCTTGCTTGGTTGTTCCGTCGCAGCGTGCGCTTCGGCCAAGCCTTAGTCAGCTTGCAGCTCTCGACACTTGGTCGGTGCCCTTGCAGCTCTGCGGCAAGCTCCAGGCGCCCAAAGCTGCTAGCGTTGCGCTTGGTGGGGCTCACGGTGGTGCCGGCACAGTCGCTCAAGCACGGCGCGGCGCAAGCCCCTAACTTCTCATTCAAGCGGACGGCTGCGCCGCCGCTTAATTCAAGCGTTAGGCGATACATGAAGGATCATCTGTCGTGGAAGCAGGAAGGCACAGTCTCGCTCTGGCGATATACAGAGTTCCGCAAGAAGTTCGGCGGCTGGCACATCACCGCAAATAGCGAAGGCATCTCGTCGCTACTAGTCCTGCTGCAATTGCTTGCCCGCACCCCTGGTGCCCATCGCACCGTTGCTGTCACGCCACCTTCGCCTGCAGTGCTGCGCGTGCCAAATTTCCAGCAAGGGGATGCCCTTTGGTCCGCGCCAGCCAAATGGCGCGTTCAGTGCTCATCTGAAGACACTTGGCAGTTCCCCCTCGAACTTGAGCCAGCTACCCTCACCGTAGGCGGCAAGTTCTTGCAGCAGCTCGAGGCAGGGCTCAGGGGAATCCCCAAGGGCGAGGGGGATTTCGGCATGGGGCAGTCACCACCTCTCTACTTCTGGTGGTGGCCGCGTTTCGCCTAACAACTCGTTCAAGGCGGACGGCTTCGCCGCCGCTTAACTCCAGCGTTAGGTGCCACATGCGGGTGATCGCAATCTTGCTCTTGGCTCTATCGCTTATGGCGTGTGCAAGTTCACGCCCGCCTTCCGTTAACGGGCTCGAAGCATCGCAGTCGCTCGGCCACGGATTCTGGTTGATCACGGCTGCGGAAAATGTTGAGGGTAGCTTTGAGTCTGTTGGCCACTTCAGCTACTGCTACTACAACACCCTCAATTTGGGCCATTGTGATCGCATGTCACCTTCGCCCAGTGGGAAATTCGCCATCTACCAGCAAGCCGCATCTGGCTTGGTCATGTTCTTTAACGCACGTACGGGTCAGAGCAAACAAATTACCGCCACTTTCCCAGGCCTGCTTGGGCAAGCGACTTGGCAAGAACCCAATCAGCGTGTTGAGTTCAAGGCTGGCAAGCCAGGTGCGGAGCAATCCGTTACATTTGACTTCAGCGGTGCAGTGGGTGGCACCTAACATTTCGTTCAAGGCGGACGGCTTCGCCGCCGCTTAACTCCAGCGTTAGGCCCGCAGGAAGCATCACGGTGTCCGAAACAGTCCTCCGCCGCCTTGCTGCATTCCCGCTCGCAACTGCAGCGGTCGCACTGCTGTTCCGAATGCTTGTGTGGCAAAGCTGGGGGCCAGCCGCTGGCGAACCGTACGGTGCCTCCGACCTTGTCGAAGTTCTCCTGCTCGGCGTAACCATGCTCGGTGCTGCTACTGCCTTCGTCGCAGCCGCCTGGATCGTCACCAAAACACCTAGAGGCTCCGGCCTCGCTCTGGCTCTGGCTTGCGGGGCAGTGGCAGGGCTCGCACTTCACTGGTTTGCGCATCCCTTGGTGCCCACTTGGCGCCTCTGGTAGCGTGGCCTAACAGTTCGTTCAAGGCGGACGGCTCCGCCGCCGCTTAACTCCAGCGTTAGGTGCCCAGATGGAGTTCGACAGCATCCGTCCCATTCTTAGCGGCCTCACTGGTGGCGCAATCGCTACTTGGCTTTTGAGTCGCTGGGCTCGGTCGCTCCCGCGCGGCTATCGATCCAAGTCACGGGAGCAGTTGCTTCGCGAGCACCGGGTTGCGGTGTACGCCGCCAACGGGCTCTTCATGGCTGGCATCCTTCTTAGCTTGGCCATGTATAAGCTAGGTGGCTACGCCAGCAATGATCCTTGGCCGCTGGCCATGGGGTTTGGTGCGGCATCAGCCGCACCGCTTCTCGCCCTTGCCATCATTCCCGCCCTAACGGGTCGCAGCATCCGGGAAGCCTATGTTGCCTTTGCTTGGGGGCAAGGCAGCCCTATCTGGGCCACCTACGGCATTCTTGGCGTTGGCTTGTTGGCCCTGGCTTGGGGCTTGGCTAAGCTGGGCACCTAACAATTCGTCCAAGCCGACGCCGCTTCGCGGCGCGGCTTAACTCAGGTGTTAGGGGGCAAGTTGAAAATTTGGCAGCGGCGAGCAATTGGGATACTTACACTCGGAGGTGGTTCCATCGGCATCGCCGCGGCGATCACTTTGCTTCTCACCCGCACCAACCCCATTGAGTGGATATTCTGCATTGCATTTATGGCGGTATACGCTTGGGGTGTCTGGTGCGGTGTTCGGCTGCTTGAAGGGCAATTAGGTGCTGAACGCTCCAGTCTTAGGTATTGGCTAGCTCAGGTTCCTGCTTTTGGTTCACCGCTGCTAGGGTATTTCCTGTCGAGCGGGTTTCACACAACCGTATCGGTCCAATTTGCACCGCTTAAGCTCAATGGCAATTTTCTGCTCGGTAGCACGTTCAACTACTCGCTCTTCCAGCCGAATCAGCCTTGGTTTATTGGTGTCAATGTATTTGCGGTTGCGGTCGCATGGTTGTTGGCGCGTGGAGGCCAGCAGTCAGCCCCCTAACATCTCGTTCAAGGCGGACGGCTTCGCCGCCGCTTAACTCCAGCGTTAGACCTCACAACATGACTCTTCTGCGTGTGCTGGTCTCGATCATTGTTCCTCTCGTCGTCAGTGCTTGCGCTGGCCCGAGGTTGGCCGCAACCGTCTCAAAGCCGGCAATTCCGCAAACGGCAGCCGAGTGCACCGCGCGAGGCGGCAACTGGACAACGCTCGGTCTTCCATATCTTGGCAAGCCAAAAGTCTGCGACCTCAAGGCTACTGACTCCGGCAAGGTCTGCTCAGACTCCAGCGAATGCCAAGGTTCGTGTGTTGCGCCTGACAGCATTGCCAGCGGCGCTAAAGCAAGCGGCACCTGCTCGGCGTACGTGTCCAATTTCGGCAACGTCAAACTAGTCGAGCATGGCAAAGTTGTGTTGCTCAACGTAGAGTGAGGTCTAACCAGTCATTCGAGGCGGACGGCTACGCCGCCGCTCAATTCCAGCGTTAGGCGGCACAATGATGCATTCTCTGAACTCTGGAAATATGCTTTCGACGCTAGCGCTGACAATGCTCGGCGCCCTATTCGTTTCCGGTTGCGCGCATCGTCTTGGGCCAGAGATCGAGTCAACTCGTGTTGCGCGTGAACTTGGATACGCCGGATGTAGCGTTACTGAACCAATGAGGCGCTACCAAGCATTGGACTACGCAGACCGAATGGGGGATCCAAATCTCGCGGATTCACCAGAATGGGCTGCAGCTATTTCCACAATGCAACCCGGAGACGACCTTCGATACGTTTACTGCAAGAATGGCAATAACTTCTTCGGCTTGTTCCGCGGCACGTCTCTACTCTTTAAATTCGGAGGCATGATTTTTGACTAGCCAATGCCGCCTAAAATTGCGTTCAAGCCGAACTCGTGTCGCTCCACAAACAGCATGGCAGGTACAGCTTGCCATGCTGTTTGCTCCGCCACACGAGTCGGCTTAACTTAGGCGTTAGGCCCCAATGGGAGAACTTATGTTGCTTGATTCTCTAAGGAGCATTGCCGACAAGTCTCTGCCTATGAAGCTGCCTCAGTGGTTGGTTTGCATTGCCTTGATGCTTGTTGCAGGCCCCTCATTTGCAGGGACTTCCGGATGCAGTCTGTCGGTGATCACGGGCTCACGTGAACTCCACCAGGTCCTGAGCCTTCGAGCCGTTGAAGTAGTCAAGCGAGCAGCAAGCGGGGATAGCCAGCTCGTAGAGCTAATCGCCCCCTCCGCAAGTTTCAGCCTTGGCGCAGGCGACGTCGGTCGCCCATTGGGTACGGGAGTCGATGGCGCTCGCGAACTTGCGAGGACTATGAACGCGGACGCTTATCGCTATCTGGGTTGGGACTACATGGACATGCCAACAGACGCCTGCTCAAGGCATAAAGTCGAAGTCGAATTTATCGACAGCCAAGGCAAGACCGTGTCCCGTGTGGAGTTCGTCTTTGAATCAGGTCGCATCGTGAGCGCTGCCGGTTGGGAAAGATCGTATGAAGATGGCCGGTTATAGCGGTGGCGCCTAACATTGCGTTCAAGCCGAAATTGCATCGCTACGCCAGCCACATGGCAAAAAAAGCTTGCCATGTGCCCGGCTACGCGCTGCAATTCGGCTTAACTTGAGCGTTAGGCTATCCAAGCGGCGCATTTCAGCAAGTAAGGGGAACTCCGTGAAGAAAATTGTTTTAGTTGCACTTGCCGTGCTCGTGGCCGGTTGCGGCGTCGATCCAGTCAAAATGAACACGTCCGACGGCTCATCGCGTTACTTCATGAACTGCGGCGACGACAAAGGTGCTTGCGTGGCTAAGGCCAACGAGCTTTGCCCCAACGGTTACACCATCTCCAACGAGAACAACAAGACTCAAATGTCCTTCAACGCATGGCGCGGCAGCAGCGAGTCGGAGATAACCGTGGAAGTCCAATGCAAATAGCCTAACCACTCGTCCAAGCGGACGCGCGAAAAAGCCGCGCGCCGCTTAACTCCAGCGTTAGGCCGCACAGGATGATCATGGTGCCCATCGTCCCGATCGCTGAAGACATGGCCGAGAGCTTCCGTGCCTGCTTGGACACTGTCGCGCGTGAGAAGAAGTATCTTGCACAGGTGGAGGCACTGCCGCTGGAGCGCGTTCGTGCCTTTATTCAAGAGAGCGTTGCCACAGATGCAGTTCAGTTTGTTGCACTGGAAGCAGGGCGGGTAGTCGGGTGGGCAGACATCTTTCCTGCATGGGCACACGCGATCGCCCACTGTGGATTCCTTGGAATGGGTGTTCTCCCCGGCTACAGAGGCCGGGGCATCGGCAAGCGTCTGCTACAGGCCTGCATAGCCAAGGCCTGGTCCAAGGGCATCACGCGCGTCGAGTTGGAGGCGCGCATAGACAATGAGCGTGCTATCCGGCTCTACGAGTCTGCAGGGTTCGTGCATGAGGCGGTCAAGGTACACGCTATGCGGTTCGATGGCGTGTATTACGATGCTGTGCAAATGCGGCTACTGCGCAGTGTGGCCTAACTGCTCGTTCAAGGCGGACGGCTGCGCCGCCGCTTAACTCAAGCGTTAGGCCCTTGCTGGGTTGTTCTCTCGCAGCGTGTGCTTCGGCCAAGCCTTCGCCAGCGTGCAGTCCTTGGCGCTTGGCCACTGCCTTTGTAGCGCTGCGGCAAACCCCAGGCATCTAAAGCTGCTAGCGTTGTGCTTGGTGGGGGTTCGCGGTTGCGCCGGCACAGTCGCCCAAGCATGGCGCAGCGCAAGCCCCTAACTCTTCATTCAAGCGGACGGCTCCGCCGCCGCTTAATTCGGGCGTTAGGCATCGTGTAGCCATGCAGGAAGAAATCACCAATGGCATTGTTGCTGTCGTCAAGTTCATCGCGTACTACATCATCTGGTCGTTCGTTCTGTTCAACCTTGGTCGCGCCTCATTGCTTGTTATTACGCTCGGGCAGTATCCGCGTGGCCACGACGCTCAACGTCACGTCAACCAGATTTCGCTCGTCGGTATTCTTGTACTTGTCTTGGCTTGGTCGGCCGTTGCCATCTACAACAACACTCTTGGCGTCCATGCCTAACATCTCATTCGAGGCGGACGGCTTCGCCGCCGCTCAATTCCAGCGTTAGGCCAATGAAACATTTCCTCTTCGCCGCCCTCGCTCTTCTCTCTGGCTGTGCCAGTTGGCGTAGCGTAAATCCCGCACTAGTTGATCTGACTGTAGATCAACCTCAGGCACCCTGTAGCGAGCTTGGTGCAACTGTCCCCGTCCTCCTCCATATTCGTAACAATAGTCACGGCATTCTCAAAATATGGGTAGATGGGCAATCTTCGCCTTACGAACTTAGTTGGCTGGGCTACAAGATCCGCGCTGCGGGTCCAAAACACAGCATTTCATGGGCGCACGGACCCGGCGGGCACGGTCCAATGCCACCGAACACCCTAAATATCGGTCCAGGCGATGCCGCCGTACTGACAGCCCCTGTGTACGAGGTCAAGCGGGGTGATCAATCAAGTCGGTTCAGGATAGAAATTTCGGACACACAAGATCATGTGTTCACCTCGGAGCCTTTCGCTCCTTGCGTTCTATCGCAGCCATGAACGTCAGGTCGCCTAACAGGTTGCTGCAGCCGACCGCCAACCCGCTACGCGGGCTGGCAGCGGCTGAGCTCCGGCGTTAGGTGCCCATGGAAGCTACTTCGCTAACAGGAAGGACTCTGAGGGCCGTCTGGCTGTTCCCGTCAGGCCCAGTGCATCCGGCATGGGTCAATGAGCTCACCACGCCAATCGTTACGTACGACGCTTTCCTCGAACTGGCCGACGATGTCTTCCTGCAACTAAATGCCTGCGAGGTCGTCCTGGACGAGGAAAAGTACCCGTCCCTAGGCTTGGAACTGCGGGAGTCTTCTCCGGCCGGGTTGCGTGTTCTACAGCCTGACGGTCATGTCATAGAGGCTCAGCAGGTCCAAGAATGTGGTGCATTGCTGCCTGCTCTCATAACTTCCGTCGAGCAATCCGATCCGCTTGAAGATGGTGCAATCTCTCAGTACGTCATTGTGCTAGGTCAGGCGGGGCGCATAATCTTTCGGCACATCATGCCGCCCACAACGTTGGGTATCGACGTGCATCTCACGGGTAGGTCACATAACCCGTCGTCCAAGCGGACGCGCGAAAAGCCGCGCGCCGCTTAACTCCAGCGTTAGCCGGTAGCTCGTGTTGGTTCTTCGTGTGGTGTGTTTCGCCCAGCGTCGCGCTGGCTTGTCGTCCGTCGCCGCAGCAAGTTTTCGCGCGGCATCGTCGCAAGCCTGGGCATTCAGAGCTGGTAGTTTTGGGGTAGTCGGTTGTTCAAGCTGTGCGCTCGTCATGGCAGTCGTTGTCGCCCGAGCATGCAGCGTCGCAACCGTCTAACATCTCGTCCAAGCGGACGCGCGAAAAAGCCGCGCGCCGCTTAACTCCAGCGTTAGGCCCCGGAACAATGAGCACTCTGTACCGTGAGAGATCCAACTTCGAGCGAGCGCTTCTGC
>NZ_JAGJRS010000028.1 GCF_017837635.1 Frateuria flava | reverse complement strand
CCGAGGGCGCTCCCACAGACGACACGCGCTCCGGAGATCGACATGCGCAAGACCCTCGGCCTGCTGGCCCTCCTTTTCGCCAGCGCGCTCGCCCATGCCGGCGATGCTCCGTCGCTGCCAACGCTCAAGCTCGACCCCGCGCGCGTCGCCGTCGCCGGCCTCTCCTCCGGTGCCTACATGGCCACCCAGGCGCAGATGGCCTACCCCGAGATCTTCCATGGCGCCGCCCTCGTCGCCGGCGGCCCCTACGGTTGTGCCGGCGGACAGCTCGCCACGGCGCTGGGCAGCTGCATGAAGGGCACGCCGGCGCCGGACGTGGCCGCGCTCGTCGCCCGCGCGCGCAAGCTGTCGGCCGAAGGACGCCTCGGCGCGCTTGCCGAGCTGGCCCACGCACGCGTCTACCTGCTGCACGGCAAGAAGGACGCCATGGTCGCGCCGTCGGTGGCCGAAGCCGGCGCGCAGTTCTATCAAACTCTGCGCGACGACGTGCCGGGCCTGGAAAGCATGCAGGTGCACGACGACGGTGGCCGCGCCTTCGCACACAACCTGCCCGTGGCGGGGAAGGGCGACGACTGCGGCAAGTCGGTGTCGCCGTTCCTGGGCCACTGCGGTTTCGATGCGGCGGGCGAGATCTTCGCCGAGCTGTTCGGCAAGCCGGCGCGTGCCGTGGCCGCCCCGCGCGGCGAGCTGCGCACGTTCGACCAGGACGCGCTGCGCCCGGGCAGCAAGGACGCTTTCCTCGCCGACCAGGGCTACCTCTACCTGCCGCCTGCCTGCGCCGGCGGCAAACCCTGCGGCCTGCTGGTCGCGCTGCACGGCTGCAAGCAGAACGCCGAGGCGGTGAGCGAGGCGTTCGTGCGCGACGCCGGCTTCAACCGCTGGGCCGACGCCTACGACGTGGTCGTGCTGTACCCTCAGGCACGCGCGAGCTTCGCGCCCTTGAATCCACAGGCATGCTGGGACTGGTGGGGATACTCCGGAGCCGATTACGACACGCGCCAGGGCGTGCAATTGCGCTGGCTGGTCGATGCCGTGCGTGCGCTGGGATTGCCAGAAGGCCGATGACCTCACGCTCTGCTCCCTCTCTCCTCCAGGGAGAGGGCCGGGGCGAGTGGTGGGGGCTGGCCGTGATGTTGCCGGGCTTAGCGAAGTGCATCGGGTGCTGCGGTCTTGCGCTTCCGGTTGCGTACCTGGGGGGCGACACGGGGCGGCCTGAGCATCCTTTCCTGCGAGCCCCCGCCCCTCACCCCAACCCTCTCCCGGCAGGGGAGAGGGAGTGCATCCGGCAGCGTGTAACGTCATGCCCAGCCCCACCCTGATCGCCCTCGCCGCCGCCTGCTGGCTCGGTCTGCTGTTCGGTGTCGCACTGCTGGGCGAGCGTCGCCCGCGGTTGTTCGAGAAGCGCTGGGCGATCGTCTACGCGTTGTCGCTGGCGATCCACTGCACCTCCTGGACCTTCTACGGCACGGTGACCCAGGCCAGCCGCTCGGGCTGGTGGCTGCCGCCGACGTTCGTCGGCGCGATCCTCATGTACCTGCTGGCGATTGCCGTGCTGCGCCGCTTGGTGGAGCTGGCGCGCGAGTACAACGCCGGCTCGCTGGCCGACCTGATCGCGGTGCGGCTGGGCCGTCACTCGGGACTGGCGGCACTGGTCACCGCGGTGGTGGTGCTGGGCATCGTTCCCTACATCGCCTTGCAGCTCAAAGCCGTGGCAATGAGCTACATGCTGCTCAGCCACGGCCAACTGGCCGAGTCCGAACCCTGGCAGGACAGCGCGCTGTACATCGCGCTGCTGATGGCGCTGTTCGCGATGCTGTTCGGCACCCGCCGCGCCAGCACCACCGCGCACAACCGAGGGCTGGTGCTGGCCATGGCGTTCGAGTCGCTGTTCAAGCTCGGCGCGATGCTGGCGCTGGGCACGCTGCTGTTCACGCCGTTGCCCGCGGGCCTGCCACCGCCGGTGGCGGTACCGCACGAAGCCAACGGGTTTCCCGCGCTGATCCTTCTCGGCGCGCTGGCGATGTTCACCTTGCCGCACCAGTTCCACGCCGGTGTGGTCGAGTGCCGCGACGGCGGGCACCTGCGCACCGCGCGCTGGCTGTTTCCGCTGTACATGTTGCTGATCGCGCTGCCGATCCTGCCGCTGGCGAAGCTCGGCGACGCGTGGCTTGGGCCCAGCGGCGTGCCGTCGGATCTCTACGTGCTGGCCCTGCCGCTGGCGCGCGGGCAGCACGCCCTGGCGCTGGTGGCCTTCCTCGGGGGCCTGAGCGCCGCCACCAGCATGGTAGTGGTGGCGACGCTGGCGCTCAGCCTGATGATCGTCAACCATTTCATCGCCCCGCTGCGCGTGCGCGCCGGCTGGGGCCGCGACGAGCGCGGCGACCTGCGCGGCGAGGTGATCAACCAACGCCGCGTGGCGATCGTGGTGGTGATCCTGCTGGCCTGGGGCTACAGCCGCGTGCTGGCCAGCCACGAGGCGCTGGCCGATATCGGGGCGATCTCGTTCTCGGCGCTGGCCGGGCTGGCGCCGGCCTTGCTCGCCGCGGTCTACCGACCGCAGGTGGGTCCGCGCGCCGTCACAGCGGGACTGGCCTGCGGGACGCTGGTGTGGCTCTACGTGGTGCTGCCGTCGTTGTGGCCGACGATGCCGGCGTCGCTGTCGGACGGGCCGTTCGGCATCGCCTGGCTGTCGCCCGGACACTTGCTCGGCCTGGGCGACTGGAGCCAGCTGGGGCGCGCCGTGGTGCTGAGCCTGGCGGCAAACGTGGCGGTGATGTGGCTGGTGGCGCAATCGCGCTTTGGCCAGGCCGCGCGCGTGGCCGGTGTCGGCGACGTGGGCGTGGCCGAACTGCGCGCGCTGGCGGAGCGCTTCCTGCCGCCCGATCGCGTGGCGCACCTGTTCGCCTCGGCCCCGGCCCAGGGCGCCGCCGGGCCGGCGCGCGTAGATGCGGTGGAGCACGAGCTGGCCGCGGTGATCGGCGCGGCCTCGGCGCGACTTCTGCTGGAGGTGGTGCACAAGCAGGGCCGTGCGCAGCTGGATACGGTCGCGGCCATCGTGGGCGAGGCCACCCAGGACCTGCGCTTCAACCAGCGCGTGCTGGAAGCGGCGCTGGAGAACATGAGTCAGGGCATCTGCGTGGTCGACGCGGAGCTGCGTGTGGTCGCCTGGAACCGTTGCTACGCGCGGCTGTTCCAGTACCCGGCGGACATGCTGCAGGTGGGGCGCCCGGTCGCCGACCTGACGCGCTTCATCATCGGCGAGGGCTTGATCGGCGATGGCGACGTGGAAACGCGGGTGCAACGCCGGCTCACCCACATGCAGGCCGGTACGCGGCACCTGTCCGAGCGGCGCTTTCCCGACGGCACCATCGTCGAGATCCGCGGCAACCCGATGCCGGGCGGCGGCTTCGTCGCCACGTTCACCGACGTCACCGCCTTCCGCCGCGCCGAGGAGGCGCTGAAGAAGGTCAACGAGACGCTGGAACTTCGCGTGGAGGAGCGCACCCGCGCCCTGGCCGCCGCCAGCGCCGAGGCCCAACGCGCCAACGAGGCGAAGAGCCGCTTCCTGGCTGCCGTCACCCACGACCTGATGCAGCCGCTGCACGCGGCGCAATTGTTCGCCCACACGCTGACCGAACGCGGCGCCGACGGAGCGATCGCGGCCAACCTCAACGGCGCGCTTGCGGCGACCGAAGGGCTGCTCGCCGGCCTGCTCGACATCGCGCGGCTGGAAGGCGGGCGGCTGCAGCCGCAGCCGCGCGTGTTCGCGCTGGCCGAGGTGCTCGATCCGCTGGCTGCCGAGTTCCGCGCCATCGCCCACGACCGCGGCGTGCGGCTGGACGTGGTCGGCACGCGCGCCTGGGTGCATTCCGATCCGCAGTTGCTTCGTCGCGTGTTGCAGAACTTCCTGTCCAACGCACTGCGCTATGCCGAGCGGGGCCGTGTGCTGCTGGGCGTGCGTCGATGCGGCCGGCAGGTACGCGTGGAGGTGTGGGATACCGGACCGGGCATCGCGCCGGAGGAGCGGGCGATGATCTTCCAGGAGTTCCGCCGTGGCAGCGCCGCGGGCGGGCAGGGCCTGGGGCTGGGCCTGTCGATCGCCCGGCGCATGGCCGGGCTGCTGGGGCATCCGCTGGGTCTTCGCTCATGGCCGGGCGAGGGCAGCGTGTTCGACCTGGGCGTACCACTGGCGCGGCGCCCGGCCAGCCTGCCGGCCGTCACGCCCCCGCCGCAACCGCTGCCGGCCGGGCGTGCGCTGGTGCTGGACAACGAGCCGGCCGCGCTCGCGGCGCTCAGCGCGCTGCTGACCAGCTGGGGCTGGCAGGTGCATGCCGCGCGCGATGCCGCGCAGGCACTGGCCGCGCCATGGCAGCCCGACTTGCACATCCTCGATTACCACCTCGACGCCGGGCGCACCGGCTGGGACGTGTGGCGCAAACTGAGCGGACGCCATCCGGACGTGCCGACGGTGATGCTCACCGCCGACCGCGACGGCGAGTTGCGCCAGCGGCTGCTCGATGCGGGAATCGGCGTGCTCTACAAACCGCTCAAGCCGCTGGCCCTGCGGCAACTGCTGCAGCGTGTGGCAGCCGCCGTGCGCGTGTAGCGGCGCACGTAGGCGACCACGTCGCGCGGTTGTGCATGGCGGTCGCGCCCAAGTGCGCTCCTGCCCGGTGTGGGGATCGGTGTGCTTTACAGACCGCTCAGGCTGCTGGCGCTATTGCGGTTGTTGCAGCGGGTCGCGGCAGCTGTGTCGCGTGTGGGAGCGCACTTGGGCGCGACCACGGCGCGTGGTTGTGCATTGGCGGTCGCGTGCCGCTGCGCTCCTGCATGGGAAGTCGGGCGTCAGGCGGCGGCGTATTCGCCCATGCGGGCGCGTGGCCGGATCGCCAGGGTCGTATCGCCGCTGATCACCTGCAGCTCGCCATCCTGGATCAGGCACTGCAGCCGCATGCCGCGCTCGCACAGGGCGGTGAGCTCGCGCACGGTGGGCTCGTCGATGTCGAGCACGGTCAGGTTGTCGTTGCGCGAGAGCGAGGCGCCCACCTTGTCCCACCAGATGTCGGCGACGCGTCCGCCGTAGTTGACCACGACGACCTGGCGGGCCCGCCCGCAGGCCTTGCGGATGCGCGCCTCGTCCGGCTGGCCGAGCTCGATCCACTGTTCGACTTCGTCGGTGTACCCGCGCCGCCACAACGCCGGCTCGTCCTCGTCGCTCAGGCCCTTGCCGAACTCAAGCCGATCGTCCGCGTGCAACGCGAAGGCGAGCAGGCGCACCATCAGCCGCTCTTCGGTTTCGGAAGGGTGGCGGGCGAGGGTCAGCGCGTGGGTGGCGTAGTAGTGCCGGTCCATGTCGCTGATCGACAGTTCGGCCTTGTGGATGGTGGCGTTGAGGGCCATGGTCGTGCCTGGTGCGGGTCAATCGGTCATTGTACGCCGCGGCGGGCGCTAAGCTGGCCGGATGATCCACGCCACCGCGCCCAGCACCGTGCACCTGCCCCAGGGCGACTGGACGACGGCGTTCGAGGGCCTGTGTGCCTGCTTCCCACGGATCGACCGTGAACGCTGGCGGGACCGCGTGCGGCGCGGCCGCGTGCTCGATGCCCACGACCGGCCGATCGACGAGCACACGCCCTTTCGCGCGGGCATGAAGCTGCGCTACTTCCGCGAGGTCGCGAGCGAGCCGACCATCTCCGGCGAGTTGGTGGTGCTGCACGCCGACGAGCATCTGGTGGTGGTCGACAAGCCCCACTTCCTGCCGGTGATTCCGGCCGGTGGCTACGTGCGGCAGACCCTGCTGGCCAGGCTCGTGGAGCGGCTGGGCAATCCGGCGCTGGTGCCGTTGCACCGGCTCGATCGCGATACGGCCGGGCTGGTGCTGTTCTCGGCGTTGCCGGCGACGCGCGATGCCTACCTGGCGCTGTTCCGCGAGCGGCGCATCGCCAAGCGATACGAAGCGCTGGCTGCGCCGTTGCCGCGACTTTCGTTTCCGCATGTGCACCGGTCGCATCTGGAGGCGGGCGATCCGTTCTTCCGCATGCGTGAGGTGGCGGGTGAGGCCAACAGCGAGACGCGCGTGGACGTGATCGAACGCGGGCCGACGCTGTGGCGCTATGCACTTGAACCGCATACCGGACGCAAACATCAGCTGCGCGTGCACATGGCCGCGCTCGGCGCACCGATTTGCAACGATCGTTTCTATCCGCAGCTGCAGGAGCAGGCAGAAGACGATTTCAGCCGGCCGCTGCAGTTGCTGGCGTGCGGGCTGGCGTTCGTCGATCCGTTGAGCGGACAGTCGCGGGCGTTCCGTAGCGCGTTGTCGCTGGGGTGGGGCTGAGGCAAGGCTTCCCCATCCGCCCTCCGGGCACCTTCCCCCGTGAACGGGGAAGGATGAGCTTCCCGCAGCGCAACCCGTGAGGCCTTTCCGGTTCTGCGCAACGTCACCCAGCGAGCCTTCCCCTGCTGCGCGGGGGAGGTGCCGACAGGCGGATGGGGGAAGCCTTGCCTCGAACCGCCGCCAAAGCTCGCGTCGGTTCACTCGCGCGTGGCAAAACAAACCAAAGCGGCAAGACCACTTCCGCGCAACGTCACCCAGTGAGCCTTCCCCCGCTGCGCGGGGGAAGGTGCCGACAGGCGGATGGGGGAAGCCTTGCCTCAAACCGCCTACGACACCCGCGCCGGCTCGCCCAGGTCCAGCGAACGCAGCAACAAGCCGGCCTGGGTGCGGTTGCGCACGCCGAGCTTCTCGAAGATCGCCGTCACGTGGGCCTTCACCGTGCGCTCCTGGATCGCCAGACGATCGGCGATCTGCTTGTTGAGCAGGCCCTCGCCGATCAGCGCCAGCACGCGGTACTGCTGTTCGGTCAGGCGCGCCAGCCGCGCGGCCAGGTCGGTGTCCTGCGGGTCGGGCGCGAGTGCATCGACGGCCCTGGCCAGTTCGGGAGGAACCCAGGTGCCGCAATCGAGCACGGTGCGGATCGCCTCGCCGATCTGCGCGGGGCTGGCGCTCTTGGGAATGAAGCCGGCCGCGCCGTGGTCGAGCACGCGCCGCACGGTGCGCGGCTCGTCGTGCGCCGACACCACCAGTACCGCCACGCCCGGATGCTGGCCGCGCAGCGCGGCCAGGCCGGACAGGCCCTGGCTGCCGGGCATGTGCAGGTCCAGCAGCACGAGGTCGGTGTCAGGCGCCGCGGTGAGCGCGGCCAGGGCGTCGGCAAGGTCGGCCGCTTCGATCACCTGGCCATCGGCGACGCAGGCGAGCGCCGCCTGGCGCAGCGCGGCGCGGAACAGCGGGTGGTCGTCGGCGATCAGCAGGGAAGGCATGAAGATGGAAAGTAGCGGGCGGAGGCCTTCCCGTCGAGTTGAAGCTCGGCTCCTTTCGCTGCGCGGAGGGAGCGGCGGCCAGGGCGAGGCGAGGAGCTGTCCACTGGAGCCATAGGATTCCCACTTTCGCGATGCCAATCAGCTCATCGCAGGGTCAGGGCATGGACCTTCGTACGATGGCGGCCGCGTGCGCGCTTGCTAAGGTGCGCGGGATGAACGCGTTACTCAAGCGCCTGACCCTGTTGCTGGCGCCGGCCCTGGCCGGCGGTGCCGCCCACGCCGCGGCGACGGAGGCTGCCATGCCATCGATCGATTTCGTGCCTGGCGAGGTGCGCGTCACCGCCCATCGCGACCACGATGACCTGCTCAGCGCCGGCCTGGGCCTTGCGGGCCTGGCCGGTGCGCCCGTGCCGTTCGCCGATCCGGCCGACCCCAGCGCAGCGGAACTGCGCCGCCGTGCCATCCAGATGAGCTGGAAAGGCATCGCCGATCTCGGCCCGTTGGGCGGCTACGGGCAGGTCTATGGCAGCGTGCCGAGCGTGCCGGGGCGCGAGTATCAGGCGTTCGCGTGGATCCGCGGCGCGCACCAGCCCCATCGGGTGCTGCTGCAGGCGCCCGACCCGTTCGACAAGGACAAGCGGTGCCTGGTGGTCACTGCATCGTCCGGTTCGCGCGGCATCTACGGCGCGATCGCGCTGGCCGGCGCCTGGGGGCTGCCAAAGGGTTGTGCGGTCGCCTACACCGACAAGGGCGCCGGCACCGGTTTCTTCGACTACGCCGACAACAGCGGCGTCGCGCTGGATGGCCGGCGCGCGAAGCGCGGCGAGGCGCCGCTGGAGTTCACCCCGGCGCCTCTGCCGAGCGCCGCCGGCATCGCGGTCAAGCACATGCACTCGGGCGACAATCCGGAGGCCGACTGGGGCCACCACGTGCTGCAGGCGGCCCGCTTCGGACTGGCCATGCTCGATCGCGCCTATCCGGACCTGGCGCCGTTCACGCCGCAGAACACGCGCATCATCGCCACCGGCCTGTCCAACGGCGGCGGCGCAGTGTTGCAGGCCGCGGGCCTCGACGACGGGCATCTGCTCGATGGCGTGGTCGCGCTGGAGCCGAACGTGCAACTGGCGGGGCAGGGCCGCATGCTCTACGACTACGCCACCGAGGCGGCGATCTGGCTGCCGTGCGCGCTGAGCGGTGCGCGCTTCGATGCCGTACCGTTCGCCCGCGCGCCGATGACCCAGGGTTGGGCGCAGCGCTGCGCCAGCCTGCATGCGCAGGGGCTCATCAAGGCCGACGCGCCCGCGGCGCAGGCGGCCGAAGCGTACGAACACTTGCGCACCGCCGGCTGGACCGACGCGGCCATGCAGGTCGCGGCCACCTCCACCGCGTTCGACCTGTGGCGCGCGATCAGTGCTGGCTACGCCGCGGCCTACCTGCGCCGCGGCCCGGCCAACATGCCTTGCGGCTTTCATTACGCGGCGACAAGGCCCGACGGCACGCCCGGCGTGGCCGATGCGGCGACGCGCGCGGCGTGGTGGTCGGACAGCGGCGGCATCCCGCCCGGCAACGGCATCGGCCTGTTCGGCGGCGTCGACCGTTCAACCGATCCCACGCTGGTGGGCGAGCTGTGTTTGCGCGCACTCTGGACCGGCGACGACGCCACCTCGCGCGCGCTGCACGCGGGTATCGAGGCGACCGCCACGCGACTGCCTCGCGCGGACCTGCCGTTATGGGTCGTGCACGGTGCCGACGATGGCCTGCTGCCCACCGCCTTCACCTCCGAGCCCTACATCGCCTGGTTGCGCGCGGAGGGCCGTCACCCGCTGTACTGGAAGGTGCCACACGCGCAGCACTTCGATGCGTTCCTGCCACTGCCCGGTTTCGGCGAGCGCCACCTGCCCCTGTTGCCCTATGGCTACGCCGCGCTCGACCGGCTGTGGACGCATCTGGCTGGCGGCGCGCCGTGGCCGGCCGACATCCGTACGCCGGCAGGACATCCGCGCGGCACGCAGGTGCTCACGAAGGCCGCGCTCGACCTGGAGTAGCCGCCACCGCGCTTGTGCCCGGCGGACGCAACACGCATAGTCGACCGCCACCAGCAGTCGATGCGGGACGCGCCATGCGGGTACGCCTGGAAGATGTGGCACGCGCCGCGGGGGTGTCGCCCAAGACCGTCTCCCGCGTGCTCAACGACGAAGCGAACGTGCGTGCCCCCACGCGCGAAAAGGTGCGCGCGGCGATGGCGGCGATGGACTATCGCCCGCACCAGTCGGCGCGCAGCCTGGCGAGCAACCGCTCGTTTCTGGTCGCCATGCTGTACGACAACCCCTCGGCTAACTACCTCACCGAAATCCAGGCCGGGGTACTGGAAGCGTGCGACCTGCACCACTACAGCATGATGGTGCGCCCCCTGCACATGGAGGAGGCCGACTTCGTCGAGCGCGTCGACCGGGTGATCACGCACCATCGCCCCGACGGCCTGGTGCTGACCCCACCGCTCACCGATCACCCCGCGCTGCTGCAGCGATTGCGCGAGCGGCGCGTGCTCTACGCCAGCATCTCGCCGATCGAGCGCACCGGCACCATCGGTGCCTTCATCGACGAGCCGGAAGCGGCGCGCCAGATGATGGCCAGGCTGCTTGAACTGGGGCATCGGCGAATTGCGCACGTGATCGGTCATCCCGACCACGGTGCCAGCCAGTGGCGCCTGGCCGGCTATCGCCAGGCGCTGGCCGCCGCCGGGCTCCCGTGCGACCCGGCGCTGGAAGTGGCGGGGGATTTTTCCTTCGGCAGCGGCGTGGCGGCGGCGCGCCGGCTGTTTTCGTTGCCGCATGGCCCCACCGCGGTGTTCGCGGCCAACGACGACATGGCCGCCGGCGTGATCTGGGCCGCCGGCGAGCACGGCCTGTCGGTGCCGGGGGACGTTTCCGTCTGCGGTTTCGACGACACCCCGATCGCGCGCCAGATCTGGCCCACGCTCACCACGATCCACCAGCCCAGCCGTGAGATGGGCCGCATCGCCGCGCTGCAATTGCTCGACACCCTGCGCGGACGGCCTGGCGCGATGGTGCAGGCGACGTTTTCGCTGGAGCTGCGCGAGTCGACCGCGCCGGCGGCGTGAAGGAAAGGTGCGTGTAAGAAATTTGTTGCACGGCAAATTGACAGCGCTGTCAAAGCAGGGCAAACATGCCCCCGGTCTGCGCTCGAGATGCCGCAGGCGCAAGGCACACAAGTGGGCGCAAGTAGGCGGAGCGGCAGGGCTGCACGCGCGGTCCCGGGCCGTTTGAACATCACTTATGCGGGGAGCGAAGCTGATGAACAAGCACGTGCGACTGGCCTTATCCGCGGCGATCGCCGCCTGCCTGATGCCCGGCCTTGCGCTGGCGCAGAACAACGACGCGGCGCAGGACACCACGCCGCCGTCGAACACCACGCAACCGACCCGGTCGAAGGCACAGGCGCCCAGCGCCGCGAACGCCAAGAGCCTCGAACAGGTGGTGGTCACCGGCAACACCGCCACCGGCGGCCTGAAGAAGATCGACACCAGCTACACGGTGACCACGGCCACCGCCGAGCAGATCCGCATGGCCAACCCCAAGAGCACGGCGGACCTCTTGAAGATCGCCCCGGGCCTGTGGCCCGAATCCACCGGCGGCCAGACCGGCGCCAACATCGAGATCGCCGGCTTTCCCGGCGGCGGCGATGCGCCGTTCAACACGGTGCAGCTGATGGGGTCGCCGCTGTATGGCATGCCCACGCTGTCGTTCTTCGAACAGACGTCCATCTTCCGGCTCGACGACACCGTCGATCGCGCGGAGATCATCCAGGGCGGCCCGTCGGTGGTGTTCGCCGACGGCCAGATCGGCGCCAGCGAGAACTTCATCCTCAAGCAGGGCACCGAGGTACCCTCGGGCAGCGTCGGGGTCACCTACGGCAGCGAGAACCTCAAGCGCATCGACGGCTTCTTCGGCTTCCCGCTGGGCAAGGACACCTACGGCAGCATCGGCGGCTTCTACCGCGATTCCGACGGCGTGCGCGATCCGGGATTCGCGGCGGACAAGGGTGGCCAGCTCACCGGCACGTTCACCCACGACAGCGACAACGGCACGATGATGCTGTACGCGCGCTACCTCAACGACCGCAACCAGTTCATCACGCCGATACCGCTGCTGCAGAGCGGGACGGACCACTTCAGCGCCTATCCGGGCTTCGATCCGCTCACGGACACCTACAACGGTCCGGCCATCCAGCACGTGTTCCTGGCCGGCTATCCGGGCGGCGGGCGCGACGCGAACCTCGCCAACGGGCGCGGTGCGCAGTTCGGCTTCTTCGGCGGCAATTTCGACTACGACCTGGGCAACGGCTGGAGCATCTCGGACAAGTTCCTGATCGACGGTGGCGATGCCGACACCAATGCGCTGTTCTCCGGCACCAACCCGGGCAGCCTCGACGACATGCTCTACAGCGACCAGAGCCAGATCGGCGCGTTCAACCTGGCGCCCGGCTCGGCCACCGCCAGCTACGTCGGCGGCGGCGCGGTCGATCCCAACCAGAGCGTGATCCACCAGGGCTGGTGGTTCATCCACAAGCACCTGAAGAACATCAGCAACGACTTCCGCCTGAGCAAGGAGATCTTCGAAGGCAACACGCTCACCGCGGGCGTCTACCTGGCGCACTACACCATGGACGACGAGTGGGCGCTGGGCAACCAGATGCTGATGACCAACACCCCCAATGCGCGGCCGATCACGGTCACTTACGCCGACGGCGGCCAGACCTACTACCTGACCGACGGCCAGGGCTTCCTGGACAACGGCGGCTACAACATCGCCCAGCACGGCAGCGCGACCAACAAGGCGTTCTACCTGTCCGACATTTGGCGCATCGGCAGGTGGCTGATCGACCTTTCCGGCCGCATCGAGAACCAGGACGCCACCAACAACGTGTGCAACTTCCAGAGCGACGGGCGCGTCGACGCCGACGGCAACCCTGTCAACGGTGTGATCGACACCGACGGCAACCCGTACACGCTCTACAACAACGCCGTGCCGGTGTGCGACGGCACGTTCGCGCGTACGCGCTACGACAAGACCCATCCGTCGTGGACCTTCGGCGTGAACTACGAGCTCGCCGACAACATGAGCGTGTACTTCCGCGCCAACCAGGGCGGTCACTTCGACGACTTCGACAATGGCATCCGCGGCAACACCACCGGCAACACAGCGCCAATGCAGAAGATCCAGAACTTCGAGGGCGGCTTCAAGTACCAGAGCGAGCAGTGGTTCCTCGACCTGAGCGCCTACCACCGCCAGTTCATCGGCCTGCTGTACCAGCCCACCGATGCGGCCGGCGTGCCGAACGGCCCGCAGAGCACCTACGGCTCCGATTCCAAGGGCGTCAACGTCAACACCGCCTGGAGCCCGACCGAGAACCTGAAGTTCCAGCTGGTCGGCAATTACCTGGACGGCCACTACTCGCACAACCGCTCGTGCCTGCCCTACACCAACCCGGTGGCGGGCGACGGCTGCGCATTCATCAATGGCGTGCAGCTGCAGCGCCAGCCGAAGGTGCGCTACATGTTCACGCCCAGCTACAGGATCCCCTTCGGCTGGGGCGACGTGCTGGCCTTCGTCACCTTCACCCACGTGGGTGCGCACACGCAGGACATCTCCGGGCTGCAGCAGCTGGGCAGCTACCACACCTGGGACTTCGGCATCGTCGCCAACATCCAGCAGAGCTGGCAGCTGCGACTGCAGGGCACCAACATGACCAACGAGCTGGGCCTGACCGAGAGCAACTCGCGCATCTTCGGTTCGGCCGCCGGCACCACCGGCGTGATCCTGGCCCGCCCGCTGGAAGGCCGCGAGGTCAACCTGCAGGTCAAGTACCTGTTCTGAAGCAACCCCGGATTGCCTGCACCCCGCCTTCGATGGCGGGGCGCAGACATCTTTTTTTCGACCTCACTTGAGGAGGCGCGATGACATCCGGTCGCCTGCTTGCCGTGTTGTTCCGGGCTTCGTGCTGCGTCGCGGCGGCGTTCGCCGCGCCGGCGTTCGCCGCCGCCGATCCGAGCTTCCTGTTCACCGCCACGGCCAGGGACTTCGGCAGCTACTTCCCGAGCTACCTGGCCAACGGCTACTTCTCCACCATGACCTCGCCGCGCGGCACCGAGCCGAACGCGGCATACATGGTGGCCTTCATGGACTACAAGCCGGGGGACATCTCGCGTCCTGCGGCCATTCCCGGCTGGAGCGAGATCGACTACAACCCCGGTGGCGGCTGGCTCAACCGCACGCGACTGGACGCGGGGATCTTCCAGGACTACGCGCAGACGCTGGACATGCACGGCGCCACGCTGACCACGCGCTACCGCTTCGCCTATGCCAACAAGGCCAGCGACATCGAAGTCACCACCTTCGTCAGCCAGGCCTCGCCGCACCTGGCCGCCACGCAGATCGCGATCACCCCGCAGTTCGACGGCCCGGTGCAGCTCAGTTTCCCGATCAGGCTCTGGTCCGAGCACCAGCCGCGCTTCCCGATCGCCAGCATGGGCGGCGAGGAGATGATCGCGGCGGTCATCGCCAGCGGGCAGACCCTGGACAACAAGCCGGTGCCCACGCCCGACCGTGCGCCGGTCTGGTATCCGGGCTACACGCAGGTGCTTTCCAGCAGCGGCGACAGCAAGGCGCTGACGCTGCAGTTGAAGGGCAGGGCGCAGCACGGGCTGGGCATGGCCGAGGCAGCGGCGATCGGCTTGCCGCAGGGGTTCTCCCCTGACGCGGTAAAGCTGGAACGGACGTCCACGAAGTTGTCGCTGGAGATCACCGCCACGTTGCACAAGGGACAGCGCTACGTCTTCACCAAGTACCTGGCGCTCTCGCGCGAAGGCTGGGGCGACGACGAGGACGTGCTCGCCCTGGCCACCGCCGCGCGCACGACCGGCTTCGACCGCCTGCTGGCCGACCACCAGGACGCCTGGCACCGGCTTTGGCAGTCCGACATCGTGATCGACGGCAATCCGGCCGTGCAGAAGGCGGTGCATTCGGACCTCTACTACCTGCTGTCCAACAGCACCGTCGGCACCGCCTGGCCGATGGGCGCCTGCGCGTTGACGCCCAACTACGCGGGCCACGCGTTCTGGGACAGCGACTCGTGGGTGTTCCCCGCGCTGCTGCTGCTGCATCCGGAGCGCGCGAAACCGATCGTGATGTTCCGCGACCGCACCACCGAACCGGCGCGCGCCCGCGCCCGCCAGTACGGCGTGGCCGGCACCATGTACCCGTGGGAGGCCGATCCGCAGACCGGCGTGGACGTCACACCGCACTTCGCCTGGGAGGTCTACCGCGAGGTGCACGTCAACGCCGACATCGCCATCGCGCAGTGGCAGTACTACCTGGCCACCGGCGACAAGGCGTGGCTGAAGACCCACGCCTGGCCGGTGCTGGAAGGCATCGCCACGTTCTGGACCAGCCGCGTCACCTACGACAAGGCACACGACCGCTACGAAATCCACCACGTCACCTCGCCCGACGAGGCCTACAACGACGTGCCGAACGACTCCTTCACCAACGCCGCCGCGCGCAAGGCGCTGGAGATCGCCGTGAAGGCCGCGGGCATCGTGGGCGCCCGGGCCGATCCGCGCTGGAGCGAGATCGCCGCGAAGATGTACATCCCGTTCGACGAAGCCGAACAGCGCCACCTGGACTTCGACAAGTCGGTGCCGCACGACAAGATCACCTGGATGGGCTCCTCGCTGGTCTGGCTGATGTACCCGAACCTCGACCTGCCGATGTCGCCGCAGGTGCGCCGCAATGACTTCGACTTCCAGCTGCAGGCGCTGAAGAGCCACGGCGACGACCCGAACGAGATGATGATGGTGATGCTGGCCGTGGGCGCTGCGGAACTGGGCGATGCGAAGGCCGCGGGCGAGTGGATCGACCGCAACCTGGTCGGCTTCCTGAAGCCGCCGTTCAACGTGCGCACTGAGACGGCCGCCAACAACGCCGGCTACATCCTTGCAACGTCGGCCGGCTTCGTGCAGAGCATGCTCTACGGCCTCACCGGCCTGCGCATCGACGACGAAGGCCTCAGCGAGAAGTACGCGCCGGTACTGCCGCCCGGCTGGCACGGGCTGACGCTCAAGGGCGTGCATTTCCGTGGACAGCGCCTCGATATCCGCGTCGAACGCGCTGCCGACGGCAAGCTTCGGCTGGTGCGCGAGACGTTGCCATGAAGCGTGGTCTCATCAAGCGTGGCGCTGCGGCTGCGCCTGGCAGCAAAGGCACCTTGACCACACACGCTGGCGCATCATCGACCGCCTGTGACATGCGTTGTTTTCCCTCGCCCCACCGCAAGAGGAAGCCCCTCCATGCAGACCCGTCCGCGCATCCTCTCCCTGCTCGGCGCCACGGCGCTGGTGCTCTCCACCGCCGCCAGCGCCGCCACGCCCAGCCCGGCGAAGACGCAGGCCTACATTCACAAGGCCTGGGACACCCTGACGCGCTCGCTGGACGATTGCTCGGCGCTGCACGATCCGAAGATGGATGCGCGCCCGGTGCTGTACCTGCCCGCCGACCTGGACAAGCCCGCCGGCATCGATGACATCGCCAAGCGCTGCAAGGTCGAGGTACGCACGCTACCCCGGCGCATCGGGCAGCTCGGTGACCTGATGCCCTCGAAGCTCCCCGCCGAAGGCCTGCTCTACCTGCCCCGGCCCTACGTGGTGCCCGGCGGCCAGTTCAACGAGATGTACGGCTGGGACAGCTACTTCATCCAGCTGGGCCTGCTCGCCGACCAGCGCGACGATCTGGCCCGCGACATGACCGACAACATGCTGTTCGAGGTCGAGCACTACGGCGGCGTGCTCAATGCCAACCGCACCTACTACCTGACCCGCTCGCAGCCGCCGTTCCTCAGCCGCATGGTGTCCGACGTGCTGGCCGCGCCCAAAGCCTTCAAGGACGAGGCCGAACGGCACGCCTGGCTGGCTCGCGCCTATCCGCTGGTGGTGGCGAACTATCACATCTGGACGCGGCCCGAGCACCGGGCCGGCGACACCGGCCTGGCGCGCTACTTCGACCTGGGCCAGGGGCCGGTACCGGAGATGCACGGCAGCGAGTACTACCGGGGCGTGATCGCCTGGGTACTGGCGCATCCGGCGAAGGATCCGGGTTACCTGGTCAAGGCCTCCGAGCATCCCGATGCCGCCGAGATGGCGAAGCTCAAAACCGGCAGCTGCGACATCCAGGCCTCCACCGTCTGCGCCGGTGCCTGGGCCAGTGGCTATCGGCTGAGCGCCGACTACTACCTGGGCGACCGCGCCATGCGCGAGTCCGGCTTCGACACCAACTTCCACTTCGGCCCCTACGGCGGCACCACCCACCACTACGCCGGCGTGGGCCTGAACAGCCTGCTTTACCGCTACGAACGCGACCTGCACGACCTCGCCCTGCAACTGGGCAAGGTAAGCGAGGCGCAGCAGTGGGCGGACGCCGCAGCCACGCGCAAGGCGGCCATGGACAAGTACCTGTGGAACGACCAGCGCGGCCTGTTCATGGACTACGACTTCACCCGCGGCAAGGCCTCCGAACAGCCCTACGTCACCACCTTCTGGCCGCTCTGGGCGGGGCTCGCCTCCAAGGCGCAGGCCGCTGCGCTGGACAGGCACCTGGCCGTGTTCGAGCGCAAGGGCGGCCTGTCGATGGACGACCTGAGCAGCGGCGCGCAGTGGGACGAGCCGTTCGGCTGGGCGCCCACCAACTGGCTGGCGATCTCCGGCCTGGACGCCTACGGCTTCCACCGCGACGCGCAGCGCCTGGCGCGCAAGTTCATGGGCACCGTGGAAACCGGCTTCGCCCACGACGGCACGATCCGGGAGAAATACAACATGGTGAAGGGCAACGCGGACGTACGGATCACCGCCGGTTACACGACGAACGTGATCGGCTTCGGCTGGACCAACGCGGTGTACCTGAAGCTGCACCAGTTGCTGCAGGGCATGCCTGCGCAGGCGCCCGCTCCCGCGCGGAGCACGCAGGCGCCCGCGGTGCACTGAAACGGTGGTTCACGGCGACGGCCGGCGGCTGCGTTATTCTTGCCGGCCTTTCGCTCACGTCCCAAGGGTTTGCCCATGACCATCAACGTCACCTTCGAGACCAACCGCGGTCCGATCCACCTGCGCCTGCACGAGGACAAGGCGCCGGTGACCGTCGCCAGCTTCGTCAACCTGGCCCGCCGTGGCTATTACGACGGGCTGTCGTTCCACCGCGTCATCAACGACTTCATGATCCAGGGCGGCTGCCCGCTGGGCACCGGTACCGGCGGCCCGGGCTACAAGTTCGAGGACGAGTTCCACCCCTCGCTGCGCCACGACAAGCCGGGCGTGCTGTCCATGGCCAACGCCGGCCCGCGCACCAACGGCAGCCAGTTCTTCATCACCCACGGCCCGACCCCGTGGCTGGACGGCAAGCACAGCGTGTTCGGCGAAGTGGTCAGCGGCGACGACCAGAAGGTCGTCAACGCGATCCGCCAGGGCGACACGATCGAGCGGGTCGCGGTCGAAGGTGACGTCGACGCGCTGATGGCCGCGCAGGCCGATCGCATCAAGGAGTGGAACGAGAAGCTCGACCAGCGCGGCTGAGTACTTCTCGCCTGTTCTCCCCCGGCGCAGCCGGGGGGAACGTCTGTCGTCTGGAATCCGCTTCGCTTGGCTTTCCGAGGCGGGCCGACGTCCCCCTCGCGATGGTCGCCGCCACCGAGGCCCTCTTTGTAGGAGCGCCCTTGGGCGCGACCGCCATGCACAACCGCGCGACGTGGTCGCGCCCAAGGGCGCTCCTGCATGCATGGCCGGCGGCCGCCCGCCGGGCGGCAAGCCATCCCGCCGACCGTCCCGAGGCGCTCGGGCCGACGGCAGCCCAGCACCAGGCCCGTCCCCGGGCTCCCGTCCAGGGGCGAGGGCTCCGGGCCGCGTGCTAAAATCCTCCGGTTACCTCACTCCCACACCCCGAGGAAGCCATGCCCCAGCTCGCCCAGCGTGTCGGCCGCGCCAAGCCCAGCGCGATCATGGTCATCGCCGAGAAGGCCAGGCAGTTGAAGGCACAGGGGAGGGACATCATCAGCTTCTCGATCGGTGTGCCGAACTTCCTGCCGGGTGAGCACGTCTACGCCGCGGCGCGCGAATCGCTCAGCCATGACTCGGGCCAGTACGGCAGCAACCGTGGCGCCGAGCCGCTGCTGGACGCCTTCCTCAAGCACATCGAGGCGCTCGGTTTTTCCGGCTACGGCCGCATGAACCTCTCCATCGGCATCGGCGCCAAGCAGGTGCTCTACAACCTGGCCGAGGCGCTGCTGGACGAAGGCGAGGAGATCTGCTTCGCCGCGCCGTACTGGACGACCTATCGCGACATCGCGGACATCGTCGGCGCGAAGATCAACGTGCTGCCGTGCCCGTCGACCCAGAACTACAAGCTCGCGCCCGCGCAGCTGGAGGAAGCCCTGAAGCGCAAGCCGAAGGTGTTCCTGTTCAACAATCCGTCCAACCCGACCGGCATGGTCTACACGGCCGAGGAAATCGCCGCGCTGGCCGACGTGCTGGTGCGCTATCCGGACACTTGGATCATCACCGACGACATCTACAACTCGATGGTGTTCGACGGGATCGGCTACCACAACTTCGTGTTCGCCCGGCCGGAGCTGCGCGAGCGGCTGGTGTTCGTCGACTCGGTGTCCAAGACCTACGGCATGCCCGGCTGGCGCGTGGGCATGCTGGCAGGGCCTGAAGTCGTGGCCAAGGCCGTGACCACGCTCAACTCCAACCACATCACCAGCGTGCCCGAAGTGATCACCGCCGCCGCGGTGGCTGCCTTCGGCGGCCCACAGGACGTGCCGCAGGCCAGGTGTGCCGAGTTCGCCGCCAAGCGCGACATCGTGGTCACCGCGCTGCGCGCGATCCCCGGCGTGATCTGCCCGCGCCCGCAGGGCGCGTTCTACGCATTCCCGGACATCTCCGTCGCTTTCGGCAAGTCGCACAACGGCACGCCGATCAACAGCGACGTGGACGTCTGCGCGGCGCTGCTGGAGGCCAAGGGCGTGGCCTGCGTGCCCGGCTCGGCCTTCGGCGAGCCGCATTCGCTGCGCATTTCCTACACCTGTCCGACGGCACAACTGCAGCCGGGCCTGGAACGCATTCAGCAATTCTTCGCCGAGCTCCAGTAAGCCGGGCGCTCGCCTGCCCGAATCACGAATCCCGAATCCCGAATCACGGAGACAACCAATGAAAGCCCCCGTCCGAGTTGCCGTCACCGGTGCCGCTGGCCAGATCGGCTACGCACTGCTGTTCCGCATCGCCGCCGGCGACATGCTGGGTCCCGACCAGCCGGTGATCCTGCACCTGCTGGAGATCACCCCGGCGCTGCCCGCGCTGCAGGGCGTGGTGATGGAGCTCAACGACTGCGCGTTCCCGACCCTTGCCGGCGTGGTGGCCACCGATGACGTCAACGTCGCCTTCAAGGATGTCGACTACGCGCTGCTGGTCGGCGCCCGTCCGCGCGGCCCGGGCATGGAGCGCAAGGACCTGCTGGAAGCCAACGGCGCCATCTTCGGCCCGCAGGGCAAGGCGCTGAACGACCACGCCAAGCGCGACGTCAAGGTGCTGGTGGTCGGCAACCCGGCCAACACCAACGCGCTGATCGCCCAGCAGAACGCGCCGGACCTGGATCCGAAGTGCTTCACCGCGATGGTGCGCCTGGACCACAACCGCGCGCTGAGCCAGCTGGCCGAGAAGACCGGCAAGCACACGACCGAAATCAAGAAGGTCACCATCTGGGGCAACCACAGCTCGACCCAGTACCCGGACCTGCACCACGCCACCGTCGACGGCAAGCCGGCGCTGACGCTGGTGGACCAGGCCTGGTACGAGAACGACTTCATCCCGACCGTGCAGCAGCGCGGCGCGGCGATCATCAAGGCCCGCGGCGCCTCCTCGGCGGCCTCGGCCGCCTCGGCCGCGATCGACCACATGCGCTCGTGGGCGCTGGGCACGGAAGAGGGCAACTGGGTGTCCATGGGCATTCCGTCGGACGGCTCCTACGGCATCGCGCCGGGCGTGATCTACGGCTACCCGGTGACCTGCAAGGACGGCAGGTACACGATCGTGCAGGGGCTGGAGATCGGCGAGTTCTCGCGTGGGCGGATGGATGCCACCGACAAGGAGCTGCGCGAGGAGCGCGGCGGCGTGGAGCATCTGTTCGCCAAGAAGTAAGACCACCTGGTGTGGCTTGAAAAAGGGCGGCCCTGGGCCGCCCTTTTTTTCAGCGACTTCCCGCAAGCCTTGGCCGCTCACCCCAACCCTCTGCCCGGCGGGGAGAGGGAGCCGATCCGGCACGCTGCGGATGTCCGGTTGCCCTCAAACCTTGCTCCCTCTCCCCGCCGGAGAGAGGGTCGCGGCTGTTCCTCACGCAGGTGCCTCGGAACCTCAGGACGCCGCCCGCATCGCCTGCCCCAGGTAAGCCAGCAACGCCTCGTCCACCCACGTTCCGTTCATCAGGTCCGGCTCCTTCATGTTCGCCTCGCGAATCCGCGCATGCGTGGCCGGATCATCGCCGGCGTACGTGCGGAACATGGCCGCCCAGCGCCGCGCCAGTGCCTTTGCCTCGGGCGACGAAGGCGAAACCCCCGCCGCCATCGCCTTGCGCATCTCGGCGATCAGTGGCGGCCAGGCGTACATCTGCTCGCGGTAGTGTTCGCGCATGAACGCCAGCTCGTGCGGCTTCAGATAACGCGCATAGATCGCCAGGTGGGCTTCCACAATGGCCTGTTCGATGAACTGCTTCAGCGCCGGCGTGATCCCGGACAGCGCCACCATGCCCGGCTCGTTGTCGTGCATGGCGTTGAGCCGCAGCAGGAAATCAGGGTTGCCGGCGGTATCGCGCTGCAGGGTCTGCATCCAGCGCAGCGCGAGTAGCTGGGCGTCGTGATCGTCCGGTCGCGCGCCGCGGTCGATGGCCGCCTGTACCGCGCCCATCAGCGCCTGCCACTCGGCGTGCGCGTCACGGTCATGGTGCATCGGCAACTGCTTCAGTTCCTCGGGAGAAAAATACTTCTCGTACATGGTCATCAGTTCCAGCGTATCCAGCCAGGCGGCCAGGTCGGGAGACTGTCCGGCGGCAAGCTGCCCGCGCAGCGCGACCAGCCGCCCGCGCAGGCGGGTGGCCCGATCGAGCTCCTGGTCGAGCTGGGCGATCTGGCGGTCGATGAGATCGCCCAGGGGCTGTTGGGGTCCGGACAGGACGGTTCCGATGTCGGCCAGCGGCAGGCCCAACTGGCGCAACGCCTGGATACGGTGCAGGCGTTCGACGTTGGCACGGTCGTAAAGGCGATAGCCGGCATCGGAGCGCAGCGAGGGCTTGAGCAGGCCGATGGCGTCGTAGTGGTGCAGCGTGCGGACGGTCAGTCCGCAGCGGCGGGCGAGTTCGCCGACGGTCAAGGGCATGGCTTCGATCTCCTCGGATGCGTGGCGGGCACTTTCCGGGATGACGTTACGTGAGGGTCAAGCATGTGCTGGCGAGGCCGGGCGCCCCGGTCATGCGGACCGCCGTCAGCCCGCGGCCGCGGGACGCACCTGCCGGTCCACCACGGCGGCGGTCACGATGTCGCTGCCGACGTTGACGGTGGTACGCAGCATGTCGAGGATCCGGTCCACGCCGAGCACGATGCCGATGCCTTCCGGCGGCACGCCGAAGGTGGCGAGCAGCCCCGCGATCAGCGGCAGCGAACCGCCAGGAATCCCGGCGACCGCGACCGCGCTCAATACCGCCAGCAGCATCAGCACGCACTGGTGCAGCAGCGACAGCTCGATGCCGAACGCCTGCGCCACGAACAGCACCACGCAGCCCTCGAACAGCGCCGTGCCGCTCATGTTCATGGTCGCGCCCAGCGGCAACACGAAGCCGGCGGTGCTGGGTGAGAGCTTGAGCTCGTCATGCGCCACCGCCAGCGAGGCGGGCAGGCAGGCGCTGCTGGAACTGGTGGAGAACGCCGTGACCAGCAGCGGGCGGATCTGCCGGAAGAAGGCCAGCGGCGAGCGTCGGGCCAGGAAGCGCAGCCACAATGACATCGTGCCGAACAGGTGCAGCATCAACGCCGCGGCGCAGCCGACCACGAACACCGAGAGGATCAGCAACACGTCGACGCCGACTTTGACGATCACGCTATAGATCATCGCCGGCACGGCATACGGCGCCAGCCGCAGCGCGAAGCCGACGATGCCCGTCATCAGCTCGCTCAGCGTGTCCAGGCCGTCCTGCACCCTGCGGCGCTTGTCCTCGGGCAGGGCGGTGGCGGCGGCGCCGACCAGGATCGCGAACACGATCAACGGCAGCACGTCGCCCAGCGCGTTGCGGCTGTTGCCAACGAAGGCGCCGAACAAATTGCGCGGCATGAACATCTCCACCACCACGGCCAGGCTCAGGCCCGGCTGTTCGGCCTTGCGCTGGACCGCCTGCATGGCGCCGCCGCCGTACTCCTGCATCAGCAGCGCCCGCGCGCCCTCGGCCAGGTGATGGCCCGGCTGCAGCAGGTTCATCATCAGCAGGCCGATCGCCACGCCGATCAGCATGTTCGCCGCGAACAGCCCGAACGTGCGCAGCGCCAGCGGACCGAGCCGGTCCAGCCTGCCCAGCTGCGCCACGCCGGAGGCCAGCGAGGCGAACACCAGCGGGATCACCACGAAGAACAGCATGCGCAGGAAGACCTGCCCGAACGGATCGAGCACTGCCGTGGAAATCGCTTGCATGGCCTGCAGCGTCGCCGGATGGAACTGCCCGAAACCCAGCGTGGCCACCGCGGCCACCACGCCGATGACCAGGCCCCAGAGAATGCGTGTCGCCAGCGGCGTCGATGTGCTCATGGGGCGACTGTGGCCAATGCGCGACGGCTTCGCAAGATTCCGCACGCGGGGTAGCCGGGGTTCCCGCGTGCACCGTCCCCGGAACACGCCGGAACGGAAGTGGCCATGGGTTCGTTCCCGAATTTCCGAGCCGGTTCGAGGGAAGGCCACCGGCGGATGGCGGTCCTGGTGGGGGGGGCGGGCGAGCTTCCCGCAAGGCGCCCCCGTTCATCCTTCGGGCATCCTCCCCCCGTGAACCGGTGAGGGTCGAGTCGCTGCGTTGCCGATCCTTCTGCCGCGAGCGCGGCGGAGGGCGCCGACAGGCGGTTGGGGCGCTTCTGCCCCGGCGTCCAGTGCCCCCGCCGGCAAGCCCGATCCGCCAATACGGTAAAATGCCGCTTTTCCCCGGAGGCGACATGACTAGCCAAGCATCCCCCGGCGCACGGTTCCGCGCCGCGCTGGCCGAAGAACAGCCCTTGCAGGTGATCGGCGCGATCAACGCCAACCACGCACTGCTGGCCAAGCGCGCCGGCTACCGCGCGATCTACCTCTCCGGCGGCGGCGTCGCGGCCGGGTCGCTGGGGTTGCCGGATCTGGGCATCAACACATTGGACGACGTGCTCACCGACGTGCGCCGCATCACCGACGTGTGCGACCTGCCGCTGATGGTGGACATCGACACCGGCTTCGGCCCGAGCGCCTTCAACATCGCGCGCACGGTCAGCAGCCTGATCAAGTTTGGCGCTGCCGCCTGCCACATCGAGGACCAGGTCGGCGCCAAGCGTTGCGGTCACCGCCCCGGCAAGGAAATCGTCAGCACCGGCGAAATGGCCGACCGCGTGAAAGCCGCCGCCGACGCCAGGACTGACCCGGACTTCTTCCTGATCGCCCGTACCGACGCCATCGCGGTGGATGGCGTCGATGCCGCCATCGAACGCGCCATCAAGTGCGTGGAAGCCGGCGCCGACGGCATCTTCGCCGAGGCCGCCTATGACCTGCCGACCTACCGCCGCTTCGTCGACGCGGTGAAGGTGCCGGTGCTGGCCAACATCACCGAATTCGGCAAGACCCCACTTTTCAGCGTGGACGAACTGCGCACCGCGGGCGTGGGCATCGTGCTCTATCCGCTGTCCGCCTTCCGCGCCATGAACAAAGCGGCCGAGAACGTGTACGAATCGATCCGTCGCGACGGCCACCAGCGCAACGTGATCGACCAGATGCAGACGCGCGAGGAACTCTACGAGCGCATCGGTTACCACGATTACGAGCGCAAGCTCGACGCGCTGTTCGCAAAGAAAGGCTGACATCCCCGGCCCTTGCAGGGGCCCGCTTGCGGGCGATGGCGTTGCTTGCGTTCAGGCCAAGAGCATCGCCCGCAAGCAGGCTCCCGCGAAAGACAAGACACGGAACACCACCTGCACCTCAGGAGACACCCGATGACCGAGCAAGTCCTCCCCAAGGCCAAGAAGTCCGTCGCGCTGTCCGGCGTCGCGGCCGGCAACACCGCGCTGTGCACGGTCGGCCGCAGCGGCAATGACCTGCATTACCGCGGCTACGACATCCACGACCTGGCCGCCAAGGGCAGCTTCGAGGAAGTGGCCTACCTGCTGGTGCACGGCGTGCTGCCGAACTGGCGCGAGCTGCAGAACTACAAGGCCAAGCTCAAGCGCCTGCGCGGCCTGCCGGCGCCGGTCAAGGGCGCGCTGGAGTTGCTGCCGGCGGCGACCCATCCGATGGACGTGCTGCGCACCGGCTGCTCGGTGCTGGGTACCGTGCTGCCGGAGAAGGAAGACCACAACCTCACCGGGGCCCGCGACATCGCCGACCGCCTGATGGCGAGCTTCGGTTCGATGCTGCTGTACTGGTACCACTTCAGCCACAACGGCAAGCGCGTGGAAACGCAGACCGACGACGACTCGATCGCTGCGCACTTCCTGCACCTGCTGCACGGCAAGGCCCCGAGTGAACTGCACGCGCAGGCGCTGGACAAGTCGCTGGTGCTGTACGCCGAACACGAGTTCAACGCCTCAACCTTCACCGCCCGCGTGATCGCCGGCACCGGTTCGGACATGTATTCGTCGATCACCGGTGCGATCGGCGCGCTGCGCGGTCCCAAGCACGGTGGCGCCAACGAAGTGGCGATGGAGATCATCGCGCGCTACCGCAACGCCGACGACGCCGAAGCGGACATCCGCGCACGCGTCGAGCGCAAGGAAATCATCATCGGCTTCGGCCATCCGGTCTACACCGTGTCGGACCCGCGCAACGAGATCATCAAGGAAATCTCGCGCAAGCTCTGCACCGAGGGCGGCAACCCGACGCTGTTCGAGGTGTCCGAGCGCATCGAGAAGCTGATGGGGGATCTGAAGAAAATGTTCCCCAACCTCGATTGGTACTCGGCCAGCGCCTACCACATGATGGGCGTGCCGACTGCCATGTTCACGCCGCTGTTCGTCATTGCGCGCACCTCCGGCTGGAGCGCGCACGTGATCGAGCAGCGCCAGGACGGCAAGATCATCCGCCCGAGCGCGAACTACACCGGCCCGGAAGATCAGACCTACGTGCCGATCGAGAAGCGCTGACCGCCGCTGCGGATTCCAGACCCTTCCGGACGCGGATCTGGTCGGGTCGATCGACGCCACTGTCCATTTCCCGGGGCCTCATCCCCGCGACAGCGGCAATCCACCTGGCTTCGGTGAGAGCCGAACCCCGGTGGATTGCCGTTTTCGCCGGGTGGCGGCCGATCGAAGCGATCGGGGCTCGCCTCCGAGGCCCGATGCCATCACGCGCCGGGGAACGGCTGGTCGAGGGAGAGTGGCGCGCCTGGGCGTTCGGCGGCGACAACGCATGCGAGCTATCCACGGGCTGTCCACGGTGGGCTCGCTACCGTGGCCCGACATCCCCGGAGAGAGCCCTGCATGCGACATTCCGCAAAGTGTCCGTCGCGGCCTGCGCTTGGCGCAGGCCTTGTCCTGATTCCGCTCGTCCTTGCCAGCACCCATGCCGTGGCGCAGGACGCGCCCGTCCTCGACCGTGCCAGTGTGCGGTTGGGTGGTTACTACGCCGGCGTGGACACGGACGTCCGCATGGCCGACCCGAGCGACACGCTCAGCGGCACCATCAATCTCGAAGACGACCTCGGCTTCGACAAGAACAAAACCGTGCCGCGCGTGCGTGCCGACTTCCTTTTCGGTGAACACCAAGGCCTGGCGCTGGACTACTACAGCATCGACCGCGCCAGCCATCAGACGCTGGCACGCGACATCAGCTACGACGGCGTCGATTACAGCGCCAACGCGGACATTCGCGCCAAGCTCGATTTCGATTTCGGCAGCGTCGCCTGGCGGTGGTGGTTCGGCGAGGGCAACGACGCCTATGGCGTGGGCCTGGGCGCGGGCTGGTATCGCGTGAAGACCGAACTGGTGGGTGAGGGCGCCTACGACCTGGGGCAGGGCGGCGAGCAACCGGTATCGGTCACTACCGGCAGCAACGACAGCGCCTGGGCGCCCATGCTGCAGCTGGGCTGGCGCCACCTGTTCAACGACCAGTGGCGCATGTACCTGGACGCCTCGGGCGTGCGCAAGAACGGCGGTCGCATCAGTGGGCACATCTACAACGCCGCGCTGGGCGTGGAATGGCTGCCGCTGGAAAACCTTGGCTTCGGGCTGGAATACGGTTACAGCCAGATCAAGCTGCACTGGAACCGCAGTGCCTACGATGCCGACCTGGACATGACGCTCAGCGGTCCGTCGGCCTTCGTCAAACTTCGCTGGTGAGCAGGGCCGTAACCGTGTCCGGTTGCGGCCCCTCCTTTCAGCCTGCTTTCGCCCTGCGGCGCTGGACCAGCCAGCCACCGCCGCAGACCAGCGCAATCAGCAGGAAGTCCAGCGCGTAGCCATACCAGGGGCGAGCGTCAAACCATGCGCGCAGCAGGTGGTCGTGCGCGATCATGCGGCCCGCGGTCCAGGCGATCGCGCCTGCGCCTACGTAGACGATGAACGGGAAGCGTTCGATCAGCTTCAGGATCAGGGTCGAGCCCCACACCACCAACGGCACGCTGATCAGCAGGCCCAGCACGACCAGGCCAAGGTGTCCCTTAGACGCGCCGGCGATCGCCAGTACATTGTCCAGGCCCATCAGCGCATCGGCCACCACGATGGTGCGCAGTGCGGCCCAGAAGCTGTCGGCGGCACTCACCTCGTGCCCGCCCTCCGGTTCGGGCTTGATGAGCTTCCAGGCAATCGGCAACAACAGCAGGCCGCCGGCCAGCATCAGGCCGGGCAGCTTGAGCAGGTAGACCACGATGGCGGTCAGCGCCACGCGCACCGCCACTGCGCCGAAGGTGCCCCAGAACACCGCTTTCCTCTGCAGCGCCTTGGGCAGGTTGCGCGCCGCCAGCGCGATCACGATCGCGTTGTCGCCGGCGAGCACGAGGTCGAGCAGGATGATGGCCACGAGGCCGGAGACGAAATCGGTACCGCTGATGTCCATGCAGAACTCCCGCGCGTGACTCATGGCGATGGTGACGGACACGCGCAGAGGCCCGGCACCACCGCAAAAGTCTCGTTCGCGAGGGACCTCGCCGGCGTGACCGGGACGCGAAGGCGTCCGTGATGACGATCACCGCACGGCGCCGCAGGAAAATCGCGGCGCCGGAACTACTCCCCTTTGGGTGTGCGGCGATTGTCGAGGGCGACGCCTGCGGCGGTCAAGCGCGGCTTGGCGGGAGAGCCCTGTGCACGACCGCCCTGCCGGGTGGCTGGAGATGGCGGTCGCCCCCGGGGGCGCTTGCGCAAGAGAGAAAGCAGCCACGCGGCCGGCCGGATACAATGGCGGTTTTTCCTCCCGCGAGAAGCCCTCCATGAGTGCCCACGACATCCGCTCCGCCGTTCGCCCCGATCCCGACCAGCCGATGGTCGACATCGCCAACTACGTGGCCGACTACCGGATCGAGTCCAGGGAGGCCTACGACACCGCCCGCTACATGCTCCTGGACTCGCTGGGCACCGCCATGCTGGCGATGAAGTTCCCCGAGTGCGTCAAGCACCTGGGCCCCATGGTGCCGGGCGCCACGCTGCCGGGCGGTACCCGCGTGCCGGGCACCAGCCACGAGCTCGATCCGGTGCAGGGCGCCTTCGCGATCGGCACGCAGATCCGCTGGCTGGATTTCAACGACACCTGGCTCGCGGCCGAATGGGGCCACCCGTCGGACAACCTGGGCGCAATCCTGTCGGTCGCCGATTACCTCAGCCGCAAGGCCGAACGCGAGGGCGGCCAGCCGTTCACCGTGCGCGACGTACTGGGCTACGCCATCAAGGCACACGAGATCCAGGGCTGCTACGCGCTGAAGAACAGCTACAACCGCGTCGGCCAGGATCACGTGATTCTGGTGCGCCTGGCTTCCACCGCGGTGTCCACCGCGATGCTCGGCGGTTCCAAGGAGCAGATCACCACCGCCGTGTCGCACAGCTGGATCGACAACGGCGCGCTGCGCACCTACCGTCATGCGCCGAACACCGGGCCGCGCAAGAGCTGGGCCGCGGGCGATGCCTGCCGCCGCGCCGTGACCCACGCGATCAATGCGGTCTATCGCGGCGTGGTCGGTTACCCGTCGGCACTCAGCGCCAAGACCTGGGGCTATTACGACGTCGCCTTCAAGGGCAACGCGTTCGAGTTCGAACGTCCCTTCGGCAGCTACGTGATGGAGAACGTGCTGTTCAAGATCAGCTTCCCGGCCGAATTCCATGCGCAAACCGCGGTGGAGTGCGCCATGCAGCTGCACGCGCAGGTCGCCGGCAAGCTCGACCAGATCGAAAAGATCGTGATCGAGACGCAGGAAGCGGGCGTGCGCATCATCGACAAGACCGGCCCGCTGGCCAATTACGCCGACCGTGACCACTGCATCCAGTACATGGTCGCCGTGCCGCTGATCTTCGGCCGCCTCACCGCCGAGGACTACAACGACGAGGTTGCGGCCGACCCACGCATCGATGCGCTGCGCGACAAGATGGAAGTGCGCGAGAACCCGCAGTTCACCAAGGACTATTTCGATCCGGACAAGCGCTACATCGGCAATTCGGTGCAGGTGTTCTTCAAGGACGGCTCGTCCACCGAGAAGGTGTCCATCGATTACCCGATCGGCCACCGCAAGCGCCGTGCCGAAGGTATTCCCGTGCTGCTGAAGAAGTTCGAGGCGGCCCTGCGCGGGCACCTGCCGGCACACCGGGTCAAGGCCATTCTGGAGGCGACCGCCGATCCGGCGGCGCTGGATGCCATGCCGATCCAGCATTTCCTCGGGCTTTTCACGCTTTAACCACAATTAGCCTCGCAATAGCTATTGCGAGGGAATAAAAAGCAGGCTGGCGCCTGTAATGGACCCACCCCCGAAAACCCGGCCCCGGCGGCCGGGTTTTCGCGTATTCACGCCAGTTCCACGCCATTCGGGCGGCAATAAGCGCGGAGGCTTTGCTGAACAACGCCTCACCGGGGGACCCGCGCCGTTGTGAGAACGGCTTAACGGTTTTGCTACACTCGTGCCGCTTGCCCGTAGGGACATAAAGCGAGGGGGCGGCTCAAGCTTCCGGAAGTCAAAGTGAGTTTGACGCGCGGTCCGTATGAGGTGAAACGGCTGCGAACACCAATAAATGAAGGAGACACCTGATGAAACGTAAGGGCTTGTATTTCCTTATTGCCCTGGCCCTGGGCGGCGTAGGTGCCGTTCACGCGCAGGACAATACCGCCGATACCGCGGGCGACACCGCGCCGATGAGTGCCTCGGGCGATTATGACGGCCGTTGGTATATCGCCCCGACGCTTGGCGGTTACTACAACGACACCGATCGCAACACCAACAGCCGCCAGTTCTATTACGGGCTCGGCGTGGGTCGTTTCATCGCTCCGAACGCTTCGATCGACCTCTTCATCGATCGCACCAATCGCGATCGCGATACCGCCGTGGGCGGCAGCAACTGGTCGAGCACCAACTACGGCGTGGCCGCGCGTTTCTACGCCGGTGACTGGAACGCCTGGCGTCCTTACGTGCTTGCCGGCGTGATGGGCAGCTACCACAAGAACCCGGCCGAGCACGGCTGGGCGCCGGCGGCCGAACTGGGCGTGGGCGTGTCCAAGACCGTTGCGGAAAGCTCGGACATCCGCATCGAGACCGGTTACCGCTACGACTGGGACGACAAGAGCCAGCCGACGGAAGACGGCTACGGCGACTGGTTCCTGGGCTTCAGCATCGTCTCGCGCTTCGGCGAGCCGGCGGCTGCGCCCGAGCCGGCAGCTGCTCCGCCGCCGCCCCCGCCGGCCAATGACTGCTCCACGCAGGACAGCGACAACGACGGCGTGAACGACTGCGAAGACAAGTGCCCGGCTACCGCCGCCGGCACGATCGTCGGTCCGGACGGTTGCCCGCAGAAGGTCGTGATCGACCTGCGCGGCGTCAACTTCAAGTTCGATCGCCCGTCGAAGGGCGAGATGGATATCAGCAAGGCGCTGGCCGAGCCGACCTCCGACTCGCTGGCCATCCTCGACCAGGCCGTCGACACCCTGCAGCGCTACCCGCAGGTGCACGTGACCGTCGCCGGCTACACCGACTCGGTCGGTACCGACGCCTACAACCAGGCGCTGTCGGAGCGTCGTGCGAAGATCGTGTACGACTACCTGACCGCCCACGGCATCGACGCCAGCCGTCTGGAAGGCCCGATCGGCCACGGCGAAGCCGACCCGATCGACACCAACGACACCAACGAAGGCCGCGCGCGCAACCGCCGCACGGAGCTGCAGGTCCAGCAGTAACCGGAACTGCAACGCAATGAAAAAAGCCCGGCGCAAGCCGGGCTTTTTTTACGTTCCGAGGGCGCCCGTAGGGTGGTTGCAGTGGCCAACTTTCCTGGTTCTGCAAACCAAACGCGGTGGGCGGAAGCCCATCCTGCGCGCTCAGTCGCGTCGGCTGAAGCGGTAGTGGCCTACCAGCCACTCGTTGCCGTGGTCGTAGCCGAACAGCTCCGCGCAGGCCATCCAGAACATGCGCCAGCGCTGGTGCCAAAGCGGCGCGGCCGTCTCGCCGTAAGCCTCGGCCAGCACGCGCAGGACCTGTGCGCGATTGGCATCCTGGCGCTCCAGCCAGGCGTTGGCGGTGCGCTGGTAGTGGGTGCCCGGAAGGCGCCACTGGTGCTCGATGCCAAGGTGCTCCTGGAAATGCAGGAACGTGTCGGCCGCCGGCATCAGTCCACCGGTGAAGAAGTGCCGCCCCATCCAGTTGTCGCCGCCGGCCGTTTCGAACGGATACATCAGTTCGCGATGGCAGAAGATGTGCACGAACAGCTTGCCGCCCGGGCGCAACCATTGCGCAATCTGCTCGAACAGGCGGTGGTAATTGCGCACGTGTTCGAACATCTCCACCGACACGACGCGATCGAAGGCCGCGGCATCCAGGGTCAGGCGGTTGACGTCGCAGGTCACCACCGTGACGTTGTGCAACCCGCGCTCGCGGCAGCGCGCCTCGATGTGCTCGCGTTGCAGGCGCGAGTTGGACACGGCAGTGATGCGCGAGCCGGGATAGCGTTCGGCCATCCATAACGTGAGCGAGCCCCAGCCGCAGCCCAGCTCCAGGATGTCCTGTCCGTCGGCCAGTTGTGCGCGGCGGCCATAGAGCCCGAGCATCGCCTCTTCGGCCTGTTCCAGGTTTTCGGTGCCGAGCGGGTAGTAGCAGCTCGAATACTTCAGGCGCGGACCGAGGCAGAGCTGGAAGAAAGCGGGTGGCAGCTCGTAGTGCTGCGCGTTGGCCGCGTCGGTGTGCAGTGCCAGCGGACTGTGGCGCAACTCCTCCAGCAGGGCGCGGAAGCGTTCCCAGCTCGCCTCGGTGCCGCCCTGTCGCTCCTCCCGGAGCCGCTGCGCGCACAGGCGCCGGATGCCCAGCCGCAGCAGGGCATCGGGCACCAGCCCGCGCTCGGCGAGATGGATCAGGCCGCGCTCGGGATCGGCGGCAGAGGCGGTGTCGAGCGCGAGGCTGTCGGTCATGGCGAAGAATCCTTGGGGAACCAGGGGAAGAAGGGGCTGGTGCGGCGCTGGTAGTCGCGGTAGTCCTCGCCACGGCTGCGCAGCGCCTGCGCCTCGGCGAACGGAATGCCGGTGATCCAGTACAGCGAGGCCAGCATCAGCACAGGGCCCAGCAGCGCCATCCACGACAGCGGCGAACCCACCGCCAGCAGCAGGTACGCAAACCACTGCACCCATTCGAAGAAGTAGTTGGGATGGCGCGAGTAGCGCCACAGGCCCTGGCGGCAGGTGCGGCCGTGGTGCGCCGGATCGGCTCGGAAGCGTGCGAGCTGGCGGTCGGCCAGGCTCTCGCCGATGAGCGCCACCAGCCACACCGCGATGCCCGCGCCGTCCCAGCCCGACCAGGGAGCCCGGTTGGCGGCCACCGCCAGGAACGGCAGCGAGAACAGGGCCACGAGCAGCGCCTGTGCCTGGAAGAACAGGAAGAACTTCCGCTGGTCGTCATGCCAGTGCCGGCGCAGGTGGCGGTAGCGGCCATCCTCGGCTTCGCCGAGGATGCGCAGGCCCAGGTGCAATCCCAGGCGTGCCGCCCACAGGCTGCCGAGAAGCGCCAGGGCCAGGCGGCGGTCGGCCAGCCCTTCGCCCATGGCCGCGTAATAGAGCGCGCTGCCGCCCATGCCGGCCGTCCAGATCGCGTCGACGATGCCCGCGTTGCGCGAGCGTCGCTGGACCAGCCAGCCAAGGGCCATCGCGATGGCGCTCGCCGCCCACACCCAGCCAGGCTGGTGCAGAAGTTCAGCCGTGGACATGTTTCGCCTGCGGACGTGGCTGCGTTTCGATGAGCATGGCCAGGCGCACGAGCAGCGGCAGCATGAGCGCCCAGCCCAGCGCCAATGCGCCGACGGCCACGACCGGCCCCTGCGGGAAGCTGACCGCCTGCCAGCCGCGCGCCGCGGCGACGTAGGCCAGCGGCGCGCCGACGGCACCGAACACCATCGCCAGCAGCCAGCGGCCCTGCAGGAAGCGCAGGCTGTGCCGCAGCGTCAGCGCGAAGGCCGCCCAGAGGGCGAAGATCCACGGCGGCGCAACGTGCGCGGTGGGAAAGGGTGATGCGTAGGCAATGGTGCCGGTGGCGGCATAGAGCGAATCGAGCGCCGTGCCCGCACACGCCGCGGCGAGCAGCAGCCACGCATCCAGCCGCCCGTCGCGCCCGCGCAGGTGGATCAGCGCGAACGGGAGCAACAGCAGCGGCCCGAGCCAGGCCCGCTGGTGCGAGGCGCCCCAGACCGCGGCCAGCCAGACCAACTGGTAGCCGATGGCGTTGAGCCAGACGTTCATCGAGGCCCCAGGTCCGGCAGGTAGGACTCGCGCCGGCAACCCGGCCGGGTGAGCAGCATCTGCACGTCGCCGATGGAGCGCTCGCGGAATCCGCCCTCGCAGTAGGCCAGGTAGAACTCCCACATGCGCACGAAGCGCTCGTCGTAGCCGGCCGCGAGTACGTGATCGCGCTTGGCCATGAAGCGCTCGCGCCAGTGCCTGAGGGTCAGCGCATAGCTTGGCCCGATGTCTTCCAGGTGGAACAGGCGCAAGTCGCTCGCCTGTCGTGCGGCATCGAGCATGGCGCTCACCGCGGGAATGAAACTGCCAGGGAAGATGTAGCGCTTGATGTAATCGACCGACCTGAGCGCCTTGGCGTAGCGATGGTCTTCGATCGTGATCGCCTGGATCAGCGCCTGCCCGTCGTCCTTCAGCAGCCGCGAGATGGCGGCGAAGTAGGTGGGCATGTAGGCCGCGCCGATGGCCTCGATCATTTCGATCGAAACCAGCTTGTCGTACCGGCCGGTGAGCTCGCGGTAGTCCTGCAGCAGCACCGTGACGCGATCGCCCAGGCCGGCGGCCTGGACGCGCTCGCAGGCCAGTTCGTATTGCTCCTGCGAAATGGTGGTGGTGGTGACTCGGCAGCCGTGATGGGTGGCTGCGTGCAGCGCGAAGCCGCCCCAGCCGGCGCCGATTTCCAGCACGTGATCATCCGGACCGAGCGCGAGCTTCTCGCAGATGCGTTGAAGCTTTCGACGAGAGGCGACCTCGAGCGGTTCGTCCTCATGCGCGAAGATCGCCGAGGAATACATCAGGTCGTCGGAGAGGAAAAGGTCGAACAGCGTGTTGCCCAGGTCGTAGTGCGCGGCGATGTTGCGCCGGCTGCCTTGCCTGGTGTTGCGGTTGAGCGCATGCCAGACCCTGAGCGCCCAGCCGCCCAGTCGCGCCATGCCGGTTTCCATGCCGTCGAGCAGGTCACGGTTGCGCACCATGATGCGGATCAGCGCGACCAGATCGTCGCAGTGCCACAGGCCCTCCATGTACGCCTCGCCGGCCCCCACGCTGCCGTTGGCGGCGACCAGGCGATAGAAGCGCGGGTCGTCGACATGCACCTGCACGCGAAGCACAGGCTCGCCATCGGCAGGCTGGCCAAGCTCCAGCCGGCCGAGCGCATCGACGATCACGAGCCGCGCACCACGCAGTTGCCCCATCTGTCCCAGCAGGCGCGAACGCAGCGCGCGGTCGAATGCGCCGTACGCCGCGGGCGACTCCGTCTGGTTCGCGACGGCGGGGCGGTCCGCGTAGCGGGGCGCATCGACGATGCCATCGATGGTGCGCTCGTCGGACGAACTCAGTTCCAGATCCATGTCAGGTCCCGTGGTGGCGTGGATGGTCGTAAACCGGGTTGCGCTTGAGCCAGAGCCTGAGCGCCTCCCAGTGGATGGCGGCGACGACCTTCAGGGTCATCAGCGGGAAGCGCCACAGCACGCGTGCCAGCTGCGTGCCGTCGAGCGGACGGCGCTGGAGCACGAGCGTGGCGTCGAAGTCGCGGTCGCCGTCGCGCAGCACGTTCATGTGCACGCGCAGGGCTTCAGCCGGCTCGGAGAAGCGCCAGTCGTAGCCGCGCGCCATCGGCATGAAGGGCGACACGTGGAAGGTCTTGGCAAAGCGCCAGGCGCACACGTGGCCGTGCCGCTCGGCCTCGGCGAGTGGCAGCACGTAGGCGTGGCGCTCCTTCCAGGGCGTGTTGGTGATCTCGGCGAGGATCGCCTCGAGCGAGTGGCCGTCGGCGCCGTAGCAGTAGTAGAAGCTCACCGGGTTGAAGCAGTGGCCGGCATAGCGCAGATGGGTGAGCAGGCGGATGGGCCCCTCGGGGCGGTGGCCGGTGCGTTCGGCCACGCGGCGGCGCACGGCCTCATCGAGCGGCAGCTCGACAGGCCCGAGGTAATCGCTTCGGCGGAACTGGGCCAGGTTGGCGCGACCGTAGGACCACAGCCAGCGGCGCTCGAACAACCGGGGCAACTCGGCGAGGTCCAGATAGAGCAGCGCGATGCGATAGCGAAACGCATGCGGCCGCGGTGCGTAGCGCCGGTGGCGCACCCAGCCCTCATAGATCGCACTGGCCAGCGGCGCGGCCATTACCAGCGCACCCCCAGCGCTTCGGCCACGGCGACGGCGCTGCGCATGCCGTCTTCGTGGAAACCCCAACCCCAGTAGGCGCCGGCGTACCAGACCCGGTCGATGCCCTGGATGTCCGCCTTGCGCCGCTGCGCCGCGACTGAGGCGTGGGTGTACTCCGGGTGCGCGTAGCTCAATCGGCGCAGGACTTTCGCCGGGTCGATACGGCCGGTGCAATTGAGCGACACGCAGAACGTCTCCGGCGCCTGGATCGACTGCAGCAGGTTCATGCAGTAGGTGACCGTGCAGGCATCGTCGCGGTCGCGCGGCACCAGCGCGTTCCAGGCCGACCACGCGGTGCGCCGGCGCGGCAGCAGGCGCGTATCGGTGTGCAGTACCGTGTCGTTGGACTGGTAGGTGATCGCACCGAGCACCTCTTTTTCGGCGGCGCTTGGCTGGGCCAGCAGGGCAAGGGCCTGGTCGCTGTGGCAGGCCAGGACGGCCTGGTCGAAGCGCTCGGATCCGGCCAGGCTCTGCACCTCCACGCCACCGACCGCCGGGCGGTGAACGGCCAGTACGGGGCAGGCCAGGCGCTCGCGGACCTGCCAGCGCGAACGTAGCGCGTCGACGTAGCGGCGCGAGCCGCCGCTGACCACACGCCACTGCGGCCGGCCTTCCACCTGCAGCATCTGGTGGTTGGCCATGAAGGCGACCAGGTACCTGGCCGGGAAGGCGAGGATCTGCCGCGAGGGCGAGGACCACAGCGCCGAGGCCATCGGCACCAGGTGGTCGTCGCGGAACATCGCCCCGTAGCCCTGGGCGTCGAGGTAGTCGCCCAGCGTCGGGCCTTCGCCATCTTGGGCCAGCAGCGCGGGCGCCTCGCGATAGAAGCGGAAGATGTCGCGCACCATGCCGTGGAAGCGCGGCGACACCAGGTTGCGTCGCTGGCAGAACAGGGTGCGTAGCGACGCGGCGCCGTACTCGAGCCCGCTGCGCTCGTCGTGCACGGCGAAACTCATCGTGGTCGGCTGCGTGGCGACGCCCAGTTCGTCGAACAGGCGGCTCAGCAGCGGGTAATGCGTCCGGTTGAAAACGATGAAGCCGGTGTCGAGCGCGTAGTTGCGTCCGTCCAGCGTGACGTCGTGCGTGTGGGTGTGCCCGCCGATGTAGGCGTTCGATTCGTACAGCGTGACCTCGTGCTGGCGCGAAAGCAGCCACGCACTGGCCATGCCGGCGATGCCCGATCCGATGACCGCAATGCGCACGTTCAACCACCGCCGCGCTTGAGGCCGGACGGAACGGCCTTCAGCTCGCGCACCACGCCGAACAGCGCAAGCAACCGGAGCAGATAGAAAGTCAGGTCCACCTCCCACCAGCGGAAGCCCTGTCGCGCCGAGCCGGGGAAGAAGTGGTGGTTGTTGTGCCAGCCCTCGCCGAAGGTGAGCAGCGCCAGCAGCCAATTGTTGCGGCTGTTGTCGCGCGTGACGAAACGCCGGCTGCCGAAGCGGTGCGCCAGGGAATTGATCGTCACGGTGACGTGGAAAAGCACGATGGTCGAGACGAAGAAGCCCCACACCAGCAGTTGCGGGCCGTCCGTCCCCAGTGCCGGGTGGGCGGTGTGCAGCCAGGCACCTGACAGGTACAGGCCCACCGCCAGCGCCACCGGCACCAGCAGGTCGAAGCGGTCGAGCAGGCGCAGTTCGGGAAAGCGCGCGAGGTCCGGGATCACTTTCCAGTCCGTGCGGAAGCCGTTGCGGCTCAGGAACCAGCCGACGTGGCTACGGAAGAAGCCGTGCTGGACCGGCGAATGCACGTCGGCCGGGGTATCCGCGTGGCGATGATGGTTGCGGTGGTGGGCGGCCCACCACAGGGGGCCGCGCTGGACCGCGCTTGCGCCGATCACCGCGAAGGCGAACTGTACGGCACGGGAGGCACGGAAGGCACGGTGCGAGAAGTAGCGGTGATAGAACGCGGTCACCGCGAACATGCGGACGGCGTAGAGCGCCAGCGCCACCCAGAACGCGAACCAGGAAAAGCCCACCCACAGCACCCCGAAGCAAGCCACGTGCATCCCGATGAAGGGCAGTACGCGACCCCAGTCGATGCGGTCGTCGTCGGCCGCTTCGACGGCGCTGGTATCGAACCAGCGCAGCACGCCGGTCGCCAGGCGTCGGGTGAATCCGGGAGCAGCTTCGGCGGTGTGGTTCATGGGGGGCCCTGTCGATGCGTCTTGCCCATGTGAATACGCACCAGCCACGCGGGCGGATGCACCAAACCGCTTGCTGGTGTTCCGGCCAGGTCGATACGCTTCGCCGATGCCCGCGCCCCGCCGCCCCTCGCCTGCTTCCGCTCCCACCGGCCCCCGTTACGGATTGGCGCGGGTCCTGTCCAAGCGAGGCGTGTGCTCGCGCAGCCAGGCCGAGCAGTGGGTGCGCGCCGGCCGGGTAGCGGTGGGTGGTCGCGTGGTGCGCGACCCGGAGCATCCGACCGCGCCGGAGCAGCGCGGCATTACTGTGGACGGCCAGCCGATCGGGGAGGCCGCCCCGGTCTACGTGATGTTCAACAAACCGCGCGGCCTGGTGGTCAGCGCGTCGGACGAGCGAGGCCGCGCCACGGTCTACGACGCGTTGGCCCAGGCCGGCCTGCCGTGGCTGGGCGCGGTCGGACGGCTGGACAAGGCCAGCGAGGGCCTGCTGTTGCTGAGCAACGACACCGCCTGGGCGGCGGGCATCACCGACCCGGTCACCCACCAGGAAAAGACCTACCACGTGCAGGTCGATTGCGTGCCCGATGCGGCGTTGCTGGCGCGGCTCGGCGAGGGCGTGGTCGACGACGGCGAGCGGCTGGCCGTGCTACGGGTCGGCTTGTTGCGCGCCGGCGAGAAGAACGCCTGGCTGGACATCGTGCTGGACGAGGGACGCAACCGGCACATCCGTCGCCTGCTGGAGGCACACGGCATCGGCGTGCTGCGGCTGGTGCGCGTGGCCATCGGTGGGCTCGCGCTCGGCGACCTGCCGAAAGGCCAGTGGCGCCATCTGGCCGCGGAAGAGGTCGAGGGGCTGCGCGTGATCCCCCGCGCCACCGGCGGCCGGATCTGAGCCCTCCCGGATCTCGGGACGAGGGTTGGGTCAGGGATGAGTGCTCGCGGGGAAGGTAATCAGGCCCCGCTTGTCGAGCCGCTTGTGGGATGTGACGTTGTCGCAGGAGCGGCCCCTCATCCCAGCCCTCTCCCTGGAGGGGAGAGGGCGCAGAAGATCAGATCACGCCCAATTGCTTGCCGATCTTGGTGAACGCGGCGATCGCCCGGTCCAGATGCTCGCGCGTGTGCGCCGCGCTCATCTGCGTGCGGATGCGGGCCTGGCCCTGCGGCACCACCGGGTAGAAGAAGCCAGTGACGTAGATGCCTTCTTCCAGCAGCGCCGCCGCCATCGCCTGCGCCTTGGGCGCGTCATAGATCATCACCGGCACGATCGGGTGCACGCCCGGCTTGATGTCAAAGCCGGCCTCGGTCATCGCCTTGCGGAAATAGGCGGTGTTCTCCTGCACGCGCGTGCGCAGCTCGCCGGCGGACACCAGCATGTTGAACACCTTGATCGCGGCGGCGACCACGTGCGGCGGCAGCGAGTTGGAGAACAGGTACGGGCGCGATCGCTGGCGCAGCAACTCGATTACTTCCTTCGGCCCGGTGGTGAAGCCGCCCAGGGCACCGCCCAGCGCCTTGCCCAGCGTGCCGGTGAAGAGGTCGATCTGGTCCATCACGCCATGCACCTCGGCTGAGCCGCGGCCGGTGGCGCCGAGGAAGCCGGTGGCATGGCATTCGTCGATGTGCACCATTGCGTTGTACTTCCTCGCCAGCGCGGTGATCTGGTCCAGCGGCGCGATGAAACCGTCCATCGAGAACGAACCGTCGGATGTGATCAGCTTGGTGCGCGCACCGGCGGCATCGGCGGCCTGCAGCTGCTTTTCGAGGTCCGCCATGTCGCAGTTGGCGTAGCGGAAGCGCTTGGCCTTGCACAGGCGGATGCCGTCGATGATCGAGGCGTGATTGAGCGCATCGGAGATGATCGCGTCCTCCTCGCCCAACAGCGGTTCGTACAGACCGCCGTTGGCGTCGAAGCAGGCGGCGTAGAGAATGGTGTCCTCGGTGCCGAAGAACTCGGCGATCTTCGCTTCAAGCTGCTTGTGCAGGTCCTGTGTGCCACAGATGAAGCGCACCGAAGCCATGCCGAAGCCGTGCGTGTCCAGCGCTTCCTTGGCGGCAGCGATCACGTCGGGGTGGTCGGCCAGGCCGAGGTAGTTGTTGGCGCAGAAGTTCAGCACCTTGCGGCCGTTGGCCAGCGTGATCTCCGAGGACTGCGGCGAGACGATGACGCGCTCGCCCTTGAACAGGCCCTGATCGCGGATCAAGTCCAGTTCGGCGGCGTAGCGGTCGCGGGCGGTGTAGGTCACGGTGGTCTCCAAACTTGAGGGCGGCGACTGGGCGCTGCTGCGATCTCGCCGCGGCGTCATCCCCGCGTTCGCGGAAATGGCGTCCGGCAAGGGCGAGCTGAGCAGGGTGGGTGGTGCGAAGGCGTCAGGTCCAGGAACAGACCACTTTGCCGCACTGACCGGCGTCCATCAGATCGAAACCCTTCTGGAAATCGTCGATGGCGATCTGGTGGGTCAGCACCTTCTGCAGTGGGAAGCCGGTAAGCACCATCTGGGTCATCTTGTACCAGGTCTCGTACATGCGCCGGCCGTAGATGCCCTGCAGGGTCAGGCCCTTGAAGATCACCTTGTCCCAGTCGATGCCGGCGCCGCGCGGCATGATGCCGAGCATGGCGACCTTGCCGCCGTGGTACATCACCTCGAGCATGTCATTGAAGGCGCGCGGGTTGCCGCTCATTTCCAGGCCGACGTCGAAGCCTTCCATGTGCAGGTCCTTGACCACGTCCTTGAGCGACTGGTTGGACACATTGACCACGCGGGTGGCGCCCATGTCGGCGGCGAGCTTGAGGCGGTAGTCGTTGACGTCGGTGACCACCACGTTGCGCGCGCCGACGTGTTTGGCGATGCCCGCGGCGATCACGCCGATCGGGCCGGCGCCGGTGATCAGCACGTCCTCACCGATCAGGTCGAACTCGAGCGCGCAGTGCGCGGCGTTGCCGTAGGGGTCGAAGAAGGCGGCCAGTTCGCTCGGGATCTGGTCGGGAATCGGCCACAGGTTGGAGGCCGGTATCGCCACGTACTCGGCGAAAGCGCCGTTGCGGTTGACGCCGATACCGACGGTGTTCGGGCACAGGTGCTGGCGGCCGGCGCGGCAGTTGCGGCAGTGGCCGCAGACGATGTGGCCCTCGGCCGAGACGCGGTCGCCGACCTTGTACCCGGTCACCGCACTGCCGAGCTCGGCAATGCGGCCGACGAACTCGTGACCGATGGTCAGGCCTTGGGGAATCGTGCGCTGGGACCATTCGTCCCATTTGTAGATATGCAGGTCGGTGCCGCAGATGGCGGTTTTCTCGACCTTGATCAGCACCTCGTTGGGGCCGATCTGGGGTACCGGCACCTCTTCCATCCAGATGCCCTGCTCGGGCTTGCGCTTGACCAGGGCTTTCATCGTCTGCGGCATGGGACCACCATCGTCTGGCCCGCGTGAGCGGGCGGGGAAGCGGACGATTATAGGACCTTGCCGCGGGGGGCCGTGCACTCAGCCGAGGGCGCGCCAGGCGATCGAGAAGATCAGGCTGATAACGATGCAGACGGTCAGCCAGAAGCCGAAGTTGTCCTTGTCCCAGATCGGCTTGTGGCCCGAGGGCGGCTCTGCCTGCGTCGGACGCGAGGGCAGGGGCTGGCTGGCCGGACGGACGCGTGGCGCGGACGTGGCGACTCCCGGCCGCAGCATGACAACGGCGCCGGGTCCGCCGTCCTGATCATGTTCCGCGTCGATTCGGTGCGCCATGGCGTGAATTCTATGTGTGTGCCGTGCGTCGATGGTGTGCCGGTGCCAGGTTGCAGGCAAGCCATACTTCGGGCGTTTGGTCGAATTATCACCCATGCCGTGACGGGATTCACCTTCTTTTGACTGCGGACCACGCGCCACCCTGGAAACGGGCGTGTCAGCAGCATGTCGAATGGGCTTCATAGTGCCTCCAGGAGGGCCCGGTGATCCTGTTGTAGGACGGAACAGGCAGACCTTCCTTGACCGGGTCAAACGCTTGGCCATGCGAAGGCGCCGATACAATGGTCCGATGCCTGCCGACGCCCGACCACCCGCCATTTTCCTGATGGGCCCGACCGCCTCGGGCAAGACCGCGCTGGCTTGCGCGCTGCGCGAACGCTTCGCGCTCGAGCTGGTGAGCGTGGATTCGGCTTTGGTCTATCGCGGGCTGGAGATCGGCGCGGCCAAGCCCGATCCCGCCACGCTGGCCCAGCATCCGCACGCCCTGCTGGACTTGAACGACCCTTCCGAACCGTACTCGGCGGCCGATTTCCGCGTCGACGCGCTGGCGGCCATGGAGCGCATTCGCGCGCAGGGGCGGGTGCCGCTGCTGGTCGGCGGCACCGGACTGTATTTCCGTGCGCTGCAGCGGGGCCTGTCGGCGCTACCGGATGCGGCGCCGGACATCCGCGCGCGGCTGGCTGCGGAGGCGGCGGTACACGGCTGGCCCGCGCTGCACGCGCGACTGGCGGCCAACGACCCCGCGGCGGCCGCGCGCATCGGGCCGAATGACGCCCAACGCCTGCAGCGGGCGCTGGAAGTGATCGAACTGACAGGGCGGCCGCTTTCCGAGCAGCAGACGGGCGGCAGCGGCGGACGTTTTCCCTGGCGCGTGCTCAAACTGGCGCTGCTGCCCGCCGACCGCGGCCCGTTGCACGCGCGCATCGCACAGCGCTTCGACGCCATGCTGGCGGCCGGCTTTCTGGACGAGGTGCGCGCCTTGCGTGCACGCGGCGACCTCGCCCCGGACCTGCCGGCGCTGCGCGCGGTCGGCTATCGCCAGGCATGGGAGCACCTGGATGGCGCCACCGATGCGGGCACGTTTCGTGACAAGGGTATTTTCGCCACCCGTCAGCTGGCCAAGCGGCAGATCACCTGGCTGCGCGCCGAACTGGATGCTCGCGCACTGGACCCGGACCGGCCGCGCCTGCTCGAGCGCGCCAGTGGTGCACTGGAGCTCTTCCTGTAGCGCCCGTCCGGCGCTTTTCAGAAAGGCGCGCTTGGGTCGGGGCTTCCCAGTCTGTTGCTCGCCACGGGCCATTCACGAGTTCCCGCGAAGCAGCAGGCGATGCCGCGACGCACGTCGTGGTTCCCGAGCTTCCGCCCGCCATTTAAAAGCGGTTAAGATCGCTGCGACTTGGGCCGGCCGCCACGCGCGCGTCTTTTCTCCGGCCCGCGAAGGTTCGCGAGGGGGTACAACAACATGTCCAAAGGGCAGTCTTTGCAAGATCCGTTTCTCAACGCACTTCGCCGTGAGCGCGTTCCGGTGGCCATCTATCTCGTCAACGGCATCAAGCTGCAGGGCACGATCGAGTCGTTCGACCAGTTCGTGGTGCTGCTGCGCAACCAGGTGAGCCAGATGGTCTACAAGCACGCCATCTCCACCGTCGTGCCCAGCCGCAACGTGCGCATGGGCAATGGCCACGAAGGCCATGTCGACAACCACGCACCCACCGAGGGCGAAGACTGACCCCACGGATGGTTCCACGCGCCGCTGGCGGGCTGCCTGGCCCGCCGGCGGCCATCGGTCGTGGCGCCTTGCCGACGGCCGCGTGCTGATGGGCATACAATGCCGGCCCCGCGCCGTCCTGTCGTCGATGGCGCGAACCCGTTCCCACAGGCCACGCCAACCCAGTGTTCGATAGACAGAAGAAGGGCGAGCGCGCCGTACTGGTGCTGCCCCACGCCCGCGGCGAGGGCGACGCTGCTCGCCGCGCGGAGGAATTCGCCGAGCTCGTGCGTTCGGCCGGCGCCGAGGTGCTCGCCAGCGTTTCCGCGCGCGTGGAAGATCCCAACCCTCGCTACTACATCGGTACCGGCAAGGCCGAAGAAGTGGCCGAGGCGGTACGTGCGACCGAAGCGGACGTGGTGCTGGTCGACCACCTGCTCACGCCAGTGCAGGAACGCAACCTGGAAAAGCTGCTGGCCGTGCGCGTGGTCGACCGCGCCGGGCTGATCCTGGACATCTTCGCCCAGCGGGCGCGCTCGCACGAAGGCAAGCTGGAGGTGGAGCTCGCGCAGCTCAAGCACCTGGCCACCCGCCTGGTGCGCGGCTGGACCCACCTGGAGCGCCAGCGCGGTGGCGCCATCGGCCTGCGCGGTCCCGGCGAAACGCAGCTGGAAACCGACCGCCGCCTGCTCGGCGAGCGCGTGAAGATGCTCACCAGGCGCCTGGAGAAGGTGCAGGTGCAGCGCACCCAGCAGCGCCGTGCGCGCCTGCGCAACACGGTGCCGCGAGTGGCATTGGTCGGCTACACCAACGCCGGCAAGTCGACGCTTTTCAACGCACTGACCGAGGGCGAGGTGTTCGCCGCGAATCTGCTGTTCGCCACGCTCGACCCGACGGTACGCAAGATCGAGGACCTCTCCTGCGGTCCGGCCGTGCTCGCCGACACCGTGGGCTTCATCCGCGAGTTGCCGCATGACCTGGTTGCCGCCTTCCGCGCCACATTGGCCGAAGCGCGCGACGCCGACCTGCTGCTGCATGTCAGCGATGCGGCCGACGAGGAGCGCGTGCGCCTGCACCGCGTGGTCGACGGCGTGCTCGAAGAGATCGGCGCCGGCGACGTGCCCCAGCTGCATGTCATGAACAAGATCGACGTGCTGCGCGAGGGTGAAGACGGACCGCGCGCGGGCACCGAGCCGCGGATCGTGCGCGATGGCGACGGGCGGCCTACCCAGGTCTGGCTGTCCGCCCACACTGGCGAGGGACTGGACCTGCTGCGTGAGGCGCTGGGCGAATTGCTCGGCGGCGAGCGCGTGCAGACCGAACTGCAATTGCCGCTGTCGGCCGGTCGCCTGCACGCGCGTCTGCGTGCCGCCGGCGCCATCGCCGAAGAGTCGGTGGACGAGCATGGATGGCGCCTGCAGATCGATGCCCCACGCAGCGTGATTGCGCCGCTGGGCGGCGGACATCCACAGGACGCGGCGCTTTTGCGGGGCGTGCTCGGGTCGCCCGACGCGCCCTGAGCGCTTCGGGCGCCGCCTCCCGCAGGAGCCGGCTGGTTGATGCTTTCGGGGCAGGGCGGTCAAAAGCATCGCCCCGGGGCTCCCTGCAAAAGTGGACCGGTGCGACGTCGAAGCCACGCCTCAATTCACCTCTGCTAGACTAACCGGCGTTTGTGCGGCGTTTGCTCCGCCCGCACCGAGATCGATCGCGGCGCGCCGCGGTTCACCCATCCCCGACCTCGACGCCGCGTTTCCATGACCCTGATTCCGCAACACATTCACCGGCCCGTCCCGCCGGCCTGCCGCTTGTCCCAAGGAGACTGAGATGGCCTGGAACGAACCCGGCAACGGCCCGCGCGATCCCTGGAACAGCAAGCGCCCCAGCAACAACGGCAACGGACTGGACGATGTTTTCCAGCGCCTGCGCGCCCGGCTGGGCAAGCACGGTGGCCCCGGCGGCATCATCACCATCGTGCTGGCGCTGGTGCTGGCCTGGCTGCTGCTGAGCAGCTACACCATCGTCGATGCGCGCCAGGCTGGCGTCGTGCTGCGTTTCGGCCAGTACAGCCGCACGCTGCCGCCAGGTTTCCATTTCAAGCTGCCGCAGCCGGTGGAGACCGTCACCAAGGTCGAAACCACCCGCGTGCGTTCGCTGCAGGACAGCGTGCGCATGCTGACGCGCGACGAGAACATCATCACGATCGACTTCACCGTGCAGTACCAGGTGAACGATGCGCGTGCGTATCTGTTCGCGGTGGACGATGTGGAGAACACCATTGCCGCCGCTTCCGAGGCGGCCGTGCGCTCGGTGATCGGGCGGAACGACATGGACACGATCCTGTCCGGCGAAGGCGCCGCGCTGGTCAGCGAGGCCGGCCAGGCGCTGCAGAAGACCCTGGACAGCTACCACTGCGGCCTGCAGGTGACCGCCGTGAGCTTCCAGAACGTCGCGCCGCCGGCCGAGGTCAAGGACGCCTTCGACGACGTCAACAAGGCGCGCGAGGACAAGCAGAGCATCGAGAACAACGCGCTGGCCTACGCCAACAAGGTGGTGCCGGTAGCGCGTGGCGACGCCTCGCGCATCGCCGCCGAGGCGGCCGGCTACAAGGCCGAACGCATCGCCCGGGCGCAGGGCGATGCCGAACGCTTCAGCCTGCTGCTCAAGCAGTACAAGGCCGCGCCCGAAGTCACCCGCAAGCGTCTGTGGCTGGAAACGATGGAGCAGGTGATGGCCGGCAATCGCAAGGTCATCGACGGCTCCAACGGTCGAACCATCATCAACCTGCCGCCGACCACCCCGGCCAGCCCGGCGGCGGCCACCGTCACCACCGATGACGCCAGCGACAAGGGGAACCAGCCATGAAGATCGTCTGGACCGTGATCATCGTGCTGCTGGTCCTGCTGGGGCTCAACAGCGCCTTCGTGGTGCGCGAGGGGCAGAGCGCGTTGCTGCTGCAGTTCGGTCGCATCGTGCAGACCGACTACACGCCTGGGCTGCACTTCAAGGCACCGTTGATCCAGCAGGTGATGCGTTTCGACAGCCGCATCCAGGGCCTGGACGCCCCGCCGGAGCGCTACTTCACCTCGGAAAAGAAGAGCGTCAACGTCGACTTCTACGTGAAGTGGCGCATCGCCGACAACGCCGCCTACTACCGCGCCACCAGCGGCGACGCCAACCAGGCGGCGCAGCGGTTGAGTCCGGTTGTCAAGGACGCGCTGCGCTTCGAATTCAACTCGCGCAGCCTGCAGGACCTGATCGCTGGCGGCCGCAAGGACATCACCGAGCGCGTGCGCAAGCAGACCGATACCGCCGCCCGCAAGAATCTCGGCATTGCCGTGGTCGACGTTCGCATCAAGCGCATCGACCTGCCCGAGGAAGTCAGCGAATCGGTCTACAAGCGCATGCGCGCCGAGCGCCTGCAGCTGGCCAACGAGCTGCGCTATACCGGCCAGGAACAGGCAGAGAAGATCCGCGCCGACGCCGACCGCCAGGGTCAGGTGCTGCGCGCCGACGCCGAGCGCGACGCGGCGGCCGTGCGTGGCCAGGGCGACGCCCAGGCGGCCGCGATCTATGCAGGCGCCTATGGCCAGGATCCGGAGTTCTTCGCGTTCTATCGAAGCCTGTCGGCGTACAAGACCGGTTTCGCCGATGGCCACGGCACGCTGGTTCTCAAGCCCGATTCCCAACTGCTGCGCTATTTCGAGGACAGCGCCAAGCGCTGACGGTCGATGCCGCACGAACTGTCCGTGGCACTGTGCCTGGTGCTGGTGCTCGAAGGCCTGATGCTGTTTGCCGCCCCGCGCCACTGGCAGTCGATAGTGCGCCAGGCGCTGGCGCTTTCGCCGCGCACGCTGCGCGTGTTCGGCGCGGTGGCGGTGATCGCCGGGCTGGCCGTGCTGCAACTGATGCGCTGAAGCTTTTCCTGTTTCCCACACTCACGGCTCCCGCGGGAGCACCCAACGAGCGAGAACTTTCATGGGCAAGTCAGTCGTCATCCTTGGAGCCCAGTGGGGCGACGAAGGCAAGGGCAAGATCGTCGACCTGCTGACCGAGCGGGTCAGTGCCGTGGCGCGCTTCCAGGGCGGCCACAATGCCGGCCACACGCTGGTGATCAAGGGCAAGAAGACCGTGCTGCACCTGATTCCCTCGGGCATCCTGCGCGACGACGCGCTGTGCCTGATCGGCAACGGCGTGGTGCTCTCGCCCGAGGCGCTGATCAACGAGATCGCCGAGCTGGAAGGGCAGGGCGTGGACGTGCGCTCGCGCGTGAAGATCAGCCCGGCGACGCCACTGATCATGCCCTACCACATCGCCGTGGATAAGGCGCGCGAGGCGGCCGCCGGCAAGGGCGCGATCGGCACCACCGGCCGCGGCATCGGCCCGGCCTACGAGGACAAGGTCGCCCGTCGTTCGATCCGCGTGGCGGATCTGATGTACCCGCACGAGCTTCCGGCGCAGATCAAGGCCGCGGTCGAGTACCACAACTTCATCCTGACCCAATGGCTCAAGGCCGAGCCGGTCGACTACCAGAAGGTGCTCGACGACGCGTTGGCCTGGGGCGAGTACATCCGCCCGATGGTCGACGACGTCGCCACCATCCTGCACGACGTGCGCGCCGAGGGCGGCAACATCCTGTACGAAGGCGCGCAGGGCGCGCTGCTGGACATCGACCACGGCACCTACCCGTACGTCACTTCGTCCAACACCACCGTCGGTGGCGCGCTGGCCGGTACCGGCGTGGGCGCGGGCGACATCGACTACGTGCTGGGCATTTGTAAGGCCTACGCCACGCGCGTGGGCGGCGGCCCGTTCCCGACCGAGCTCGAGGACGAGATGGGCGAGCTGCTGCGCAAGAAGGGCAATGAGTACGGCGCCAGCACCGGCCGTCCGCGCCGCTGCGGCTGGATCGACCTTGTGGCGCTCAAGCGCGCCGTGCAGATCAACGGCATCAACGGCCTGGCGATCACCAAGCTGGACGTGCTCGACGGCCTGCCGTCGATCAAGGTCTGCGTCGCCTACGAGTACCGCGGCAAGCGCCGCGAGCTGGCGCCGCTGGACGCCGACGGCTGGGCCGAATGCAAGCCGGTCTACCTGGAGTTCCCCGGCTGGGAGGAATCCACCGCCGGCATCCGCGACTGGAACAAGCTGCCCGCCGCGGCCCGCGCCTACCTGCGCGCGGTGGAAGAGCTGTCCGGTTGCCGCCTGGCCATCGTGGCCACCGGCGCCGATCGCGATGACACCATCGTGCTGGACGATCCGTTCGCCTGAAGCATCCGTCCCGGGCAAACACTTATGCCCCGCACTGCGGGGCTTGGTTCACGCGCCACGGTACGCTGGCCTGAAATTGCCTGGGCATGGCTGCCCCCGAACGGCGTATCTCCGGGGGAAACTGTGGCCTGAGACCTGGCCAGCGTGACTCAACCCAGGAGTTGATATCGGCCTTATCAACCTGTAAGTTGGTTTTGACGCTTTCAACCTGCAGGTTGAGTCCCATGGATGTCATCCGGCTCCCCAACCAGCTCGGCCCGAAGCTTCGCGCTGCTCGCATGCAGCGCGGCATGACTCAGGCGGATGTTGCCAGGCAACTCGGCATAAGCTCGCAGGCTGTGTCCAAGCTGGAGAACAACGCCGGCCAAGCTTCCTTCGACCGCGTCCATCGACTTTGCCTGCTACTGGGGCTGGAACTCGGTCTGCAAGAGAAATCGACGGGTACGCCGAAAACGGTCAAATCCACGACTCCGGCCAAAGCGGCCTGGTAATCCGTGGCTCGCCGCGTTCGCGCCATCGACATCTGGATGAACGGCTTGTACGTCGGCCGTTGGTCCCGCACCCGAAGCGGGGTCGACCAACTGACCTATGACGACGCATGGATGGCGGCACCCGAAGGCCGGCCGTTGTCCCTGTCACTGCCTTTCGTTGCGGCAGGCGCCACGTTGCCTCCGCCAGCGGTCGCTGCCTACTTCGATAATCTTCTGCCCGACAACGACCGCATTCTTCATCGATTGCGCGATCGATACGCTGCCGCAAGCACCTCCGCGTTCGATCTGCTCGCGGCCATAGGACGGGATTGTGTCGGTGCGGTGCAATTGATGCCGGCCGGGAAGTCGCCGGACGACGTGCACGCCATCCATGCCGATCCGCTGACCGAGGCGGGTGTAGCGCAAGTCTTGCGGGACACCACGCTGGCCCGGCCATTGGGCCGGCGGGAGCGCGAGGCATTCCGCCTGTCCATCGCCGGAGCCCAGGAGAAAACGGCGCTTCTTCGGCATGAGGGACAGTGGTGCATCCCCCAGCGGTCAACCCCCAGCACTCACATATTCAAGTTGCCGCTGGGCCTGGTGGGCAACATGCAGGCGGATATGCGCGACTCGGTCGAAATCGAGTGGCTGTCGATGGAAATCGCGCGCGCCTTCGGGCTTTCCGTGGCCAGCACACAGATCGGTCGCTTTGAAGACCAGAAGGCCCTGGTCGTCGAACGCTTCGACCGCGCCCTCTCGGACGATCACTCGTGGTGGATACGCAACCCACAGGAAGACTTCTGCCAGGCGTTGGGCGTGATGCCGAGCAAGAAGTATGAAGCCGATGGAGGCCCAGGCATCCGGCAAATCATGGATGTCTTACGTGGTTCCGAGCATGCCGAAAAGGATCGCACGGCATTTTTTCGAAGCCAACTGCTGTTCTGGCTGATGGGCGCCACCGACGGCCATGCAAAAAATTTCAGCCTGGCCCTGCTGCCTGGCGGAAACTACCGTCTTGCGCCCCTTTACGACATCCTTTCCGCTTATCCCATCATGGGCCGCGGTGTCAATCGCTTGGATCCGCGCGAGGCGAGCCTGGCGATGGCGGTATCGGGAAAACATGGCCACTATGATCTCTATGGCATTCACCGCTGGCACTGGGTCGAGATGGGAACATCCCTGGGTCTGCCCGAGGTTCCAGCGATGATTGCCGAGCTGGTCGAGCGCACGCCTGTTGTGCTGGATGATCTGGGTGAGCGCCTGCCTGAGGGCTACCCGCGGGCCGTATTCGAGGCCATCAGCAAAGGGATGCGGGACGCCGCCAAGCGCCTTGGCAGTGAGCCAGACCAACGAAAAGCCGACAGTTCCCCCTGACAGGCGTGTCGGGGGAACTCCAGGGCGGCACTTCCTAGTACATCCGCATCGACGAAGCGCGTATCACGAAAGCATCCCGTTCGGCGTCCGGACCGGAGGCGATGCGCGCCAGTTCGTCATCCAGCCGCTGCACCGACTGCCCGGCGCCCTGCATCCGCTCGCGCAGCATGGCGTTCTCGCGCATCAGGCGGTCGCATTCGTCGTGCAGGGCGCGCATCGAGCGCTCCAACTGGTTGCAGCGCAGTTGCAGGGGATTTCGCATGGCGTGGGTCTCGTTCGACGGTCAGGCGCGGTGGGCGGACGGGCGTCAACGCGGTGGCGGCCCGTAAGGTGATGTTGGCCGGACGACCGTGAGGCCATCGTCTAACGGACGCTAGGAAAAAGCTCAGGCGCTCGGCGGCCGGCACAGGGGCGGCGCCGGCCTGCCGCCGGTCGACCGGCCATTCACGCGCGGCGTGCCAAAGCTCGGCCTGTTGCAGAACGGGAGAGCGGCGTGGGAGCAGCGGTCATACAGGGCAACGTGGGCTGGCCACAGCGGCTGTGGATCATCCGCCACGGCGAGAGCGCGGGAAACGTCGCGCGCGATCATGCAGAGGCGTCGGGCGCGTCGCTGATCGACCTCAAGCATCGCGATGCCGACGTGCCGTTGTCGCCGCTGGGGCTGGAGCAATCGCAGGCCTTGGGCGCCTGGGTACGGGCACTGCCGGAAAGCGACCGGCCCACCACTTTCATGGCCTCGCCCTACAAGCGCGCGACAGAGACCGCCATCGCGGTCGCCGCCGCGCTGGGGCGCGTGCACCAGGACGTGGTGGTCGACGAGCGCCTGCGCGAGAAGGAGTTCGGCGTACTCGACCGCTACACGCGCGCCGGCATCCGCGCCAAGTTCCCGGAGCTGGCCGAGCAACGCCAGCTGGTGGGCAAGTTCTACTTCCGCCCGCCCGGCGGAGAGAGCTGGTGCGACGTGGTCCTGCGCCTGCGCAGCATGCTTGGCGACCTGCAGCGCAACCACGCGGGCGAACGGGTGATGATCGTCGCCCACCAGGTCATCGTGAACTGTTTCCGCTATCTGCTCGAACAGATGGACGAGAGCACCATCCTCTCGATCGATCGCAACGGCGACGTGCCCAACTGCGGCATCACCGAATACATGGAGGCGCCGGACGGTTGCGGTCTGCTGCTCCAGCGCACCAATTTCGTGGCACCGCTGGTGGAAGCCGGCTCGCCGGTGACGATCGAATCGGACCGGCCCAAGGGCGCCCGATGAGCCCGACGGAGGTGAAGCCGCAGCGGCTCACCGCGCGGCTCCTGCGCGGCATGCCGTTGCCCGATCCGGACGGCGGCAAGGAACAGCGCGGAAGGGTGCTGGTGATCGGCGGCTCACGCCGCGTGCCCGGCGCGGCCTTGCTCGCCGGTACCGGAGCCTTGCGTGCCGGTGCCGGCAAGCTGCAAGTGGCCACCGCCGGGGACGTGGCGTTGCCTTTCGCGGTGGCGATGCCCGAGGCGTTGGTGCTGGGGCTGCCAGTCGATGCCCAGGGCGAAATCGTGCGCGGCAACGCCGCGCTGGACCAGGCGCTCGACGGCTGCGACGCAGCGCTGGTGGGTTCGGGCATGAGCCCTACGCGGGCGACGGCCACGCTGTTGCAGCGGGTGCTGCGCCATGCCGCGGGCACGTTGGTGATCGACGCCGGCGCACTCTCGCCGGACCTGCGTGCGCCCCCCGGCGAGCCCTGGGTGCTGACCCCGCACGCGGGCGAGATGGCCAAGCTGTCCGGGCAGGAGAAAGCGCAGGTCCAGCAGGAACCGCAGACGCTGGCGCGCAGCTTCGCGCGACGCACGCGCAGCGTGCTGGTGCTCAAGGGCGCCACCACCTACGTCGCCGCACCGGACGGCCGGCTGTGGGTCCACGCCGGCGGTTGCCATGGACTGGGCACGTCCGGCTCGGGCGATGTGCTGGCCGGCGTGATCGCGGGGTTGGCCGCGCGCTGTGGCGATCCGCTACAGGCCGCGCTGTGGGGCGTGTTCGTGCATGCCGAGGCGGGGCGTGCGCTGGAATCCTCGGTCGGATCGCTCGGATTCCTGGCGCGGGAAATTCCCGGGCCGCTGCCGGCCATCCTCGATCACCTTAGATCCCGATCCTCGTAGGCGCCGCGAGCGCGCTCACGAGGACGACAGGTTCCAGCACGCAAGCATCGGGCCGTGTTCGCCGCTGACCGGGTCGCACGCGGGGAAGGGCAGTTGCGCGATGCGGTCGACCATCTCCTGCGTCGGCGCCTCGCGGCAGACGTCCCACTTCTGCCCGGGCGGATAGGCACCGACGACCAGCAGGTCGTCGCTCGACTCGATGCTGCAGTGTCCGGTGCCGGCGGGCAGCAGCACCACGTCCCCCGCGCCAACCCTGACCTCGCGACCTCCCGGCCCGCCCAGCACCAGCTGCACCGTGCCCTTGGCCACGCCAAGCACTTCATGCGCGCTCGAGTGGTAGTGGTGGAAGTCGTAGATGCCCGCGCGCCACTGCGGTGGCCATCCGTTGTCGTCGAAGCGGGTCTCGAACGTCGATGCGGCATCGTCTCCGAGGTCGTCGATCGCCTCGTGGTAGAGCAGCACCGGCAGGCGCGGGTGATTGGGGACCCAGTCGTGGGGCGCGAGCCGGAAGGCTTCGGTCTGCATGGTCGTTGGCCTGTACATGGCGTCGCGCGAGCTTGCCGTGGCGCATGTGCACGAATCGCCTAACGCTCCGGCCATTGTCGCTGCACGCGCTGCTGACCTTCGCTCGGGCACCATCGAACCCAGCAACCGGAACGGGAGAAGCCCATGGGCAGTATCGACGACCCGCGCGGTCGAACCAACGAGAACCTGCAGGACGCCATCGCCAAGCGAGCCGAGCAGAACCAGGTCCAGGTCGAGGGCGAAACGCGCGAATCCATCGAGCCGGCCGGCGGCACCGGCGGGGAAAGTGGGAACGGCCAGATGCGCCCGCACCATGGTTTCGGCGATCCGCACGGGCAGAAGGCGATGGGCGAGCCAGTCGACCCGGAGGCGATCCTGCCGGTGCCCGAAAACGGTCCCACCTACCAGACCGGCGGCACCGGCCTGGATCTGCAGCAGCAGATCGAAGAGCGCAAGCATCGGGAAAGCGGCGTCGGCTCGACCAAGGGCCACGGCGTTGGCGGCAAGGGTGATGGCGGGCTCGATCCGCCGCCGGGCGCTCCGACGCGCGGTGGCCGCGCCTGAACGGGTGAGCCGGCGACGGCGCGTTTGGATTGGTGGCGTCAAAGAGTGGGGCCGGGCCCGCCGCGCGGCACCTCGCCATACACACGCCCGCTGCACTGCCGTTCGTGCATCGTCGCCCGACTTGAAACGCGGAATCCACCGCCATGCCTATCGACGAGTCCCAACCCGCCATCCGGCTGCCCGCCAGCGCCAGCAGCCACCCCGTAATCCAACGTCTCGCGCCCGCCCTGGCGAGGGAGTCGGCCATGTCCGGCGGCGTACCTCCCATGTTCGCCAGCCCTCCCGACGCGTGCCCCGAACGGCGGGACGGTGGCGTCGAGCAGTAGTCGATATGCCGTGCCGGCCGGTGGGAATCGCGTGCAGAAAGATCGCCTGAGGAGTGCAGGCAGGAGGGAGTGCAGGCGGTAAGCTGGTGTTTTGGACCTGCTTGCGCCCATGCACAGCGATTCGACGACAGCGTCTCCGAGTGAAGCCGACGAAACGCGCCTGGCGGGCGGGGGAGTGTTGCCGATGCAGGTCCGGAGCCATGACTGGTCGAAAACCCCGCTGGGTGCATTCCGGAGCTGGCCGCAAAGTCTGAAGACCGTCGTCGACATCGTGCTGGAGGCGCGTCAGCCGATGCTGGTGGCGTGGGGGCCACAGCTGACCACCATCTACAACGATGCGTACCTGCCGATCCTCGGCACCAAGCATCCCGCGGGCCTTGGCCAACCGGCGGCGGCGCTGTGGGCCGAGATATGGGACGTCCTGGAGCCGATGGTGGCCGAGGTGTTCGCCGGCCAGCCGCAGTGGGTCGAGGACATGCCCTTCGCGCTTGCCGGTGGCGCCACCCATGACCCACGCTGGTTCAGCTTCTCCTTCACACCGCTGCGCGACGAGCAGGGGCACATCGCCGGGTTGCTCGCCTCGGCAATGGAAACCACCCGCAAGGTGACGCTGGAGCGCCAGCAGGCGGCCGCACGCGAACGGCAGCGCAAGCTGTTCGAGCAGGCGCCCGGTTTCATCGCGATCCTGCGCGGGCCGCGGCACGAGTTCGAGTTCGTCAATCACGCCTATCACCAGTTGACCGGTTGGCGCGAACTGATCGGCAGCACCGTGCGCGAGGCCTTCCCCGAGATTGAAGGACAGGGCTTTCACGAGCTGCTCGACGAGGTCTACCGCAGCGGCGAACGCTACGTCGCCTCGCACGTTCCCATCCGCCTGACGCCTGCTTCGGGCCTGCCGGCGGTCGAGCGCTATCTCGATTTCGTGTATGCGCCGACGGTCGGCGAGACGGGCGAAATCACCGGCATCTTCGTCGAGGGCCACGACGTCACCGAGGCCCACCTTGCACAGCAGGCGCTGCACTCCCACGCGCGGCGCCAGGCGCTGCTGATCGAGCTGGGCGACCGGCTGCGCGACGCGCAATCGCCCGCCGAGCTTTCGTTCGCGGCCGGCGAGATCCTCGGGCGCACGCTGGACGTCAGCCGCGCCGGCTACGGCACGATCGACCTTACCGAAGAAACCATCACCATCGAGCGCGACTGGAACGCGCCAGGCATTCGCAGTCTCGCCGGCGTGCTGCATTTCCGCGACTACGGCCGCTACATCGAGAACCTGCGCCGCGGCGAAACAGTGGTGTTCGCCGATGCCGAAAAAGACCCTCGCACGGCCTTTCGCGCCGACGCGCTCAAGGCGATCAGCGCGCAGTCGGTGGTCAACATGCCGATCACCGAGGACGGGTGTTTCGTGGCGTTGCTGTACCTCAATCACGCCACGGCGCGCGAGTGGACCGATGAGGAACTGGCTTTCGTCCGCGAAGTGGGCGAGCGCACGCGCGCAGTCATCGAGCGCCGTCGCGCCGAGCAGGAAGTCCGCGAGCTCACCGCTTCGCTCGAGCGCAAGGTAGAGGAGCGCACCGCCGAGCGCGATCGCATCTGGCAGAACTCGCGCGATCTGCTGGCCGTCGTCGACGCGTCCGGCCTGTTCCTGCGCGTCAACCCGGCGTGGACGGCGATCCTGGGCTACGCGCCGGATGATCTGCTGGGACAACACTTCCTGCAGTGGGTCTGGCCCGCGGACCAGACATCCACACTCGAAGCGGTGGCCGCCAGCCAGCGCCTGACCGGCTTCCAGAATCGTTACCGCCACCACGACGGTACGCTGCGCTGGATCTCCTGGAGCACGTCGGCCGAGGACGGCCTGGTCTACGCCTACGGGCGTGATGTCACTGCCGAACGCGAGCAGGCCGAGGCGTTGCGCCAGACGCAGGAGCAGCTGCTGCAGGCGCAGAAGATGGAAGCGGTCGGCCAGCTCACCGGCGGCCTGGCGCACGACTTCAACAACTTGCTGGCCGGCATCAGTGGAAGCCTGGACATGATGCAGGCACGCATCGATCAGGGCCGTACCGATCAGCTGCCTCGCTATCTCGACGGCGCGCGTGATGCCGCCCGTCGGGCGGCCGCACTGACCCATCGACTGCTGGCATTCTCGCGCCGGCAGACGCTGGATCCGCGGCCGGTCGATACCCATCGATTGATCGGCGGCATGGAGGAGCTGGTCCGGCGCACGATTGGCCCGGCTGTCGCATGGGGCGTCGACCACGCCGATCCGCCCTGGATCATTCTGGTCGACGCGCACCAGCTCGAGAACGCGCTGCTCAACCTGTGCATCAACGCGCGCGATGCCATGCCGGAGGGTGGCGAGCTGCGCATCGGGACCGCCAATCGACGACTCGACGAGGCGTCGGCGCGGGCGCTGGACCTGGCCCCGGGCGATTACCTGGAGTTGACCGTGAGCGATACCGGCATCGGTATGCCGCAAGAGGTGGTCGCTCGTGCGTTCGAACCGTTCTTTACCACCAAGCCACTGGGGCGGGGAACCGGCCTGGGGTTGTCGATGATCTACGGTTTTGCCAAGCAGTCGGGCGGCCGCGTGCAGATCCGTTCGCAACCCGGTGAGGGAACGTGCGTCAGCCTGCTTTTGCCGCGGCACCTGGGGGAGTTTTCCGTCGATGAAAGGCGCACGACGCTCGCGGCGGTCGCCGATCTGCCGAAGGGCAAGACGGTGCTGGTGGTCGACGATGAGCCGACTGTGCGCATGCTGGTGGTGGACGTGCTGGGCGATCACGGTTTTTCCGTACTGGAGGCCTCCGATGGCGGCGAAGCGCTGGAGCTGTTGCGCGCTGGCCTGCGAACGGACCTGCTGATCACCGACGTGGGCCTGCCCGGCGGCCTCAACGGACGCCAGCTCGCCGATGCCGCGCGCGCCTTGCTGCCGGGGCAAAGGGTGTTGTTCATCACCGGCTTCGCCGAAACCAGCGTGATGGGCAGCGGCCAGCTCGAGCCGGGGATGCAGGTGCTGACCAAGCCGTTCGTGATCGACCAACTGGTGGCGCGGGTCAGGGAGCTGCTCCAGGACGCGGGCTGACGGCGCAGGGCCTTCCGCGATGTCGGGACGGGGCTAAAGGAACAGGCGCAGTGGCCGCTACAGCACGGAGAAATGCCGGCTTGTCGGCTTCGGGGACGCCATGGTCGGTAGTTATCGCCTCAGTCTGGAGCTGCTCTCGCTGCTCATCGGCAGCCTGATCGCGTATCAGGCAGTCGATGCCACCCGACGCATTGCCGCCTCGCGTACGCCCGCCCATCGCGTGATTTGGTATGGCGTGGGCGCCTGGATGGTTGGCCTTGGCCTGTGGTCGGTGCATTTCGTCGGCATGCTGGCGCGCCTGCCACAGGCGGTAGGCACGTTCGACCCGGTATTGAGCACGGCCTCCGGCATGGCCGCGCTGGCCGTTGGCCTGGGCCTGTTGTGGGTGGCCGATTGCGCGGTGATGGGGCGGCTTCGCTGGCTTGGCGGCTCGTTGGGTCTGGGTGTGGGCGTGGCCTGCATCCACATGTTCAGCGAAGGCGCGCTGCACGTGGCCGGCGGCGTCACTTATCAGCCGCGGGTGTGGTTCTACTGGGTCCTGCTGTGCGCGTTCGGGGTCGCTGCCGGTCTGCGCCTGATGCACGCGTTCCGTCCGCGGCCGATGCGCGGGCTGTACGTCCGACGCGCGTTCCTGTCGGCGCTGATGGGCGCACTGATCGTGGTGCTGCTGGACTTCACCACCCGGCTCTCCTACGGCGACCGGCCCGTGTCGACGCTGGAGGCCTCGCCGGGCACGGTATGGCTCGGCAGCGTGGTGGGCATGGCAGCGGTACTGGCCATGGGATCGGCGCTGGCTCTGTCCGAGCTTGTGGCAAGGCTGTACGTGCGCGCGCAACGGCTTTCCGGTTCGCTCGATCACCTCAACAGCCGCTTGCGCCATCTGGCCACGCACGACCCGCTGACCGGTTTGCCCAACCGCCATTTGCTGGCCGAACGCATGGAGCGGGCGCTGACGCACGCCCGCGCGGGGCATGGTCACCTGGCCGTGCTGTACATCGATCTGGACGGCTTCAAGACCATCAACGACACGCTCGGCCACGGCTTCGGCGACGACCTGCTTCGCGCCGTGGCCGGACGACTGGCCGGCGCGCTGCACATCAACAGCCTGGCGCGCATGGGCGGGGACGAATTCGTCGCGGTGCTCGAACACATGCGCAGCCCCGAATCGGCGCTGCGCATCGCCGAACAACTGATCGGACTGATGCAGGACAGTTTCGACGTGCGCGGCACCGCGCTGAGGGTCACCCCCAGCATCGGCGTGGCCTATTACCCGCTCGACGGCGAAAGCGTGGAGGAGCTGGTTGCCCACGCCGACGCGGCGATGTACGAGGCCAAGGATGGCGGCCGCAACGGCTACCGTTGCTACGACCCGTCGATGCGCGACCGCGCCATGCGCATGCTGGCGATCCAGCGTGGCCTGCAGACCGCGCTGGAGGACGGCAGCCTGTCGCTGCACTTCCAGCCCAAGCACCACGGCGACACCGGCGCGCTGGTCGGCGCCGAGGCGCTGCTGCGCTGGTGCCATCCCGAGCTGGGCGCGGTCTCGCCACTGGAGTTCATCGGTGTGGCCGAGCGCAGCGGTCAGATCGCCCGGCTTGGTGAATGGGTGATCCGCGAAGCGTGCCGCCAACTGCGCGACTGGCATGATCGCGGCCTCGCGCCCGTGCGCATCGCGATCAATCTCTCGCCCATGCAGATCCAGCAGCCGGGGCTGGTGCAGACCGCCGCGGGCATTGTCGGCGCGGCCGGGCTGCAGACCTCGCAGATCATGTTCGAGGTGACCGAAAGCATGGCCATGCGTGACGCCGAGCGCACGACCGCGATCCTCCAGGACTTCCGGGCCCATGGCTTCGAGTTCGCGATCGACGACTTTGGCACCGGCTATTCCAGCCTCGCCTACCTGCAGAAGTTCCAGGTGCGCCAGCTCAAGATCGACCAGTTCTTCGTCCAGGCACTGGACCAGGGCGGGCACGAACCGCGCGCGATCATCGCCGCGATCATCGAACTGGCGCACACGCTGGGCATGGAAGTGGTGGCCGAAGGCGTCGAGACCCAGGCGCAGGCCACGGCATTGCGCGCGCTCGGCTGCGACCAGGTGCAGGGCTACCTGCTGGCCCGCCCCATGCCCGCTGCCGAGTTCGAGCGGCGCTGTCTGGGGGCGGTACACGCAGGCCCCATGCAAGGGGGACTTTGCTCGCCTGCCGGCGCGTAAGGGTGGTTCGCATCGCGCGGACGTAGGGCAAACGCCGGCGCGACGGAAGTCGGCGGCTAGCTGTGTAAACCCACCAGGTTGTTCATGGCGATGCGGGTGATGGGAGGTCGGTAATCAAGGCTG
>NZ_JAGJRS010000027.1 GCF_017837635.1 Frateuria flava | reverse complement strand
CTCCGCCGCTGTAGACCGTGGACCAGGCACCGCCGTTGACGCTTTCCTGCAAGGTGTAGCTGGAGGCGTGGAAGACCGTGCCCCAGCTCACCATTGGTGCTAGGAGCACGCAGGCTCGGCGATGAGCGCGTCATGGGCGGTCGGACGCGAGTTCCATACCTCAGCTGGCATCGTCTTGGATGTCGACACAACGAATCGAGAACTCATAGTTCGACAGTTCGCCAGCAATATGCCAATACCCATCGGCATGCCTCCCCTCAAGCGATACAAGCTCCACAACCTCGCTTTCAAACACCTTCTCGGCCGCAAGTTCACATCTCGATACACCGTTGAATTGCAGACGAGCACAGCACGGCCTGGAGTCAATCGTCCAAAAAAGAACAAACACCATAGACATTGACTTGCAGTCGTATTCGATAGCAGAAAGCTGCGCGCCCCAGTATCTGTCGAAATCAACTCGGCTTGTCATTCCGCGAACCTCTTAACAACATCCCGTATCAGCCTCAGGGAATCCTTCCCGATTGGAATATGCGTGGCATTCATGTCACTCGAAAGTTTTCCTGCCGCATCCACGCTTCCTTTCCCTTCGACACTAACTCGAAGGTAGTTCGTGCGACCGCCACCTTCTTCCATAACTCGAACGGTCACTTTCCCGTCCGCAAGTTTGAAAATTGTGCCGCTACCATTTCTGGTGGCCTTGCCTGCGACACCGAATTCACGAGCAACTTGGCGTGACATGCGAGCAGCAGGAGCTAACCACTTCGCCGCACCCTCTACGGCCCTTATGCCAGCACCAACCTTGCCGCCTAAACCGAGCGAAGCGACTTCGACTCCAGCCATCACCTTGTCGCCCGTGCTAGCGCCCGCACCTTTGTCATAGACCTGGCTAACACCTTCCGCACCAAAAACAGTCCAGAGCGCCTTCGTAGCAGCCCAGCCTGCGCAACTAACCTCACCACAGCCAATGGCCTGGGAATCAATCATCTTACCCACGCTGTCCCTGCCATCCGGATCGGTGAAGCGATAGGGATTGTTCCTGGCGTATGCGTATCGGTTGAAGTTGGTCATCGGCTTCTCGTAAGCCATAACCGGGTCGACACTCAGGAACCGTCCGACCTCCGGATCGTAATACCGCTGCTGCATGTACACGAGCCCGGTATCCGGATCCTCCACATGCCCCGTATACCCCGGCCCCGCCGCCACCGGGCCCGTCTGCTGCTTGCCGTAGGGCCGATAGTCGTACCGCGCGATGATGTTGCCCTGCGCACCCTCCCGCGCGAGCACCGTGCCCTGCACATCCGTCAGCACGTACGTCGTCGTTTCCGCCGCCGGCGCCTGGTCACTCAAACTTAGGGTCAGCAACACCAGCACGACCGCCGCAACGCGCGCCCACGCCGCGCCTCTCCAACCTGATGCTTTCACAATCGCTCCCTCCCTGGTCCACACCCGGCCCGCGCCACCGCGCCGCGCCCGCCTCATAGCTTCACCGCCGTCACCGGACTGGACCATGCCGAGCAGCCGTTGGCATCGCAGGCGCGCGCCGTGACGCTCTGCCCGGAATGGCTGACCTCGGTGGCCGGGATCGATAACGTCGTAACGTTAAAGGTCTTGACTGCGCCCGTGACCGTATCGGTCGCCCGCACCTCATACCGCGTCGCACCCGTCGCCCCGTTCCAGCTGGCGGTGAGGAACCACGCGTAGGTCGGCTCGGGCGGTGGCGGCATCATGCTCGGCGAGACGTCCGTCGAACCGGCGGGGGCCGCCCTGAGCGAGGGGGCACTGGCGATCGCACTGAACCCGGTACTGACCCACCGCACCTGCGCCGTCACGCCCGTCACGTTGGTGACGATCGCTACCGTGACGGTCACGGTGGCGCTCCACGGGCCATGGCCACCGCTGTTGGAGGCCATGGCCCGATAGCGGTAGCTCGCGACCGCCTTGCCGCTGAACGCCTTCGACGTGCCTCCGCCGCTGTAGACCGTGGACCAGGCACCGCCATTGACGCTTTCCTGCAAGGTGTAGCTGGAGGCCTGGAAGACCGCGCCCCAGCTCACCGTGTAGCTGCCCGTTCCATTGGTGCTGGGGGCACTCAGGCTCGGCGCCGAGCTGGGCGGGTTGTACACATCGCGCTGGACAGCGCTGACCCAGCCGCTGCAGGCGTATGGGTTGCAGGCACGTACGGCATACGAGTGCATGGAAAGCGGCCCGTCGTAGACGCTCTCCACCTCTTTGGACGTACCGGTCGTGTTGGCGTACCCGCCCGTGGACGACGGCGGCGGGATGGCGATTGCCACGGTCGCGGCCGCACCATGGGGCTCGCAGATTGCCGGCTCTGATTCGGCAATCGCAGACGCTTAATTACCACCGCCTCTTAATTTTCCAGACGCTTAATTACCCGCCCCTTTAATTGTCGCGACCGTGCTATAGCAGCCGTAACCGGCTGCATTGCGCCCAGTAAGTGCACCTGAGCCCATTAGCTTGTCATCGCCTTATCGCAGCCCAGCTAATAAATTAACACCAAGCCCCCTTATCAAACGGCATCACGCGCCTTGCGGAATATTGGCACTCTTATTCTTAAGCTTTTATCTGTTGTAAAACTTTCCCAGCAGAAGCTTTCCATCTTCTGAAAACCTATAGGTGATAGGATACATCCTTTTTCGAGCGGCCCCATCTCCGGTGATTATGCTTTTTAGCGGCATAAACGTGACCCACACTTCTCTGTTACGTAATCCAACGAGAGCACTGTATTCCTTCGCCGTCGGCATGTCCCTAGCGTAAAAGGAACTCGCCTCGTAAAGCGCGGAAACTTGGGCCGATGTTAGATCGCAGTCCTTTTCTCTACAGCTTGAAATGTCTTTTGTACGAGCAATCGGAACCACCGCTCCAAATGGAGAGGGCTGGCCGCTTAGGATATTCTGGGCCGGCAAATCAGCCATCACGCAAATCGACACCAGAATCAGGCAGAAATGAGCCACCGTTTTGCGAAGTGTAGCAAAAGTGTAAACATCATCGCTGCGCTTCCGATCCACGACCTTGTGGCGGCATAGATGACTCCTTTCTTTCCTCGTCTTTCTTACGCTGCTCCTCATATATTCTCTCCTGCTCTTCTGCTGAGTTTTGTTTCAAATTTGGCAATCGATAAATCACATTTTTATACCATGCCAAAAACCTCCCTCCAGGTGTGCCAACAAAACCCTGGAATTCTGGCTGGTTACGAGCAAGGCCTTGGTATCGCAAAATATCGTTAGGAGAAAACATGTCGCTATTAAAGTGGTCTCGGCTAGATCTACCTGTTACAACTATGTTCCCATCCGCATCTAAGACAGAGTAATTGCCGCGAGTATGATAGTCACCAACAACGCTGGCGACACCCGGCGGCAACCCCGGCCCGCCTGTTTCCGAGATTTGCATAGGATCTGTGGCAATAAACTGAGAACCGGACAGCACTATCCATCCTTGGTATTCGTGATTTGTTGCTATCGAGGTTTGGTTTATATACGTAAGGGCATCACGGGCAGCCTCTTCTGCTGTACTAAATTTGTCCCCCGGCTTATCGCCAAAGCTATCTACATATCGAGAAGGAGCGCCCCTAGCGTATAGATATCGATTAAAGAAAAAAATTTCACCCGCTAAAACCGGATGGGGATCTATACTGGCAAACGTTCCAATCTCCGGATCGTAATACCGCTGCTGCATGTAAACGAGCCCGGTATCCGGATCCTCCACATGCCCCGTATACCCCGGCCCCGTCGCTACCGGCCCCGCCTGCTGCCTGCCATAGGGCCGATAGTCGTACCGCGCGATGATGTTGCCCTGCGCATCCTCCCGCGCGAGCACCGTGCCCTGCACATCCGTCAGCACGTACGTCGTCGTTTCCGCCGCCGGCGCCGGGCCACCCCAGCACAGGCTCAGCATTGTCAGCACGACCGCCGCAACGCGCGCCCACGCCGCGCCTCTCCAACCTGATGCTTTCACGATCGCTCCCTCCCTGGTCCACACCCGGCCCGCGCCACCGCGCCGCGCCCGCCTCATAGCTTCACCGCCGTCACCGGGCTGGACCACGCCGAGCAGCCGTTGGCATCACAGGCACGTGCCGTGACGCTCTGTCCGGAGTGACTGACCTCGGTGGCCGGGATCGATAGCGTCGTGACGTTGA
>NZ_JAGJRS010000026.1 GCF_017837635.1 Frateuria flava | reverse complement strand
GCTTCCCCACGGTCTGGTGACCTAAGGTGTAACGGTCTGGCGTGAGGGGATTAACTTACAAGGTGCCGACAGACGGGTGGGGGCTGAGCGGAGCGCGCGGCTACGGTCTTCGGGGCCCGCTTTCAGGAGCGCCTCTGGCAAGCCTTCCCGTAAAACGTGATCGCCCGCGGATTGCGTCCCCACACTCCCAGCCAGACCACGTCCGAACCGCGTGCCCGCATCGCTCCGATGCACGCGTGCTCAGCGCCTGCGCGACACCCTTGCCATGCCGGTCGCGGACCACGTACAGCCGCTGGATCTCGCCCGGCTCCAAGCCCGTCACGCAACCCGGTGCGTCGCCCCGCCGGAGCTGTGCGAAGCCGGCCAGCCGCCCGTCCTCCTCGGCCAGCAGCGTCAGCATGTCCGGCCGGGCGATCTCCCCCGCCTGGATCGCCTCGCCGTAATTCGTCCGGCAATGAAGATCCATGTCCGCGGCCGTGTTCTCCAAGCCGAATGCGTCCCTGAACGTAGCTTCCGCCAACTCGCAGAGCTGCCTGGCGTCACTGGGTTGGGCTGGGCGGATCCGGGTCACGGTGATTTCCGTCGGTGTGCTGGCCCGATCGCCTCATCCACGTCCTGCGAAAGGCTGCCGGACGCTGAGCGGCAGTGGCCTCGAAAAAATTTCCGCTTGAATCCGTTGACAGGACTAACCGCGAGATGGCTCAGTCAAAAAGATGCTGTAGCACTTGGCGGCGCTGATTTGCATGATCTGCCATGCATTTCATGGTTGCTGGAATGCGGATCGAGCCGCCCACGTTCATGAAGAATGTCACGTCGCAGTCAGCTTTTCGGAAGTCATCCCACTTCTGCTGCGCCGATATCAGTTGCTTCTTTGCTTCAGCCGCCCCCTCGTCGCCGTCTGATGCCATCTTGTCCAGCTCGGCCAATGCGGCCTCGTAGGCTGAGTCCAACGCGGAATCTGCCTGGCCTAGCTCCTGTGATGCGCACTCTTCGATCTCTGTGTCTGTGTTCGCTGTATCCATGCATTTGTCAGCAGCGAAAGATTGAATCGGCAGAATCAGAAGTGCGAGGGCTGCGAATTTTTTCATGCGGGGCCTGACGTCTTGGTTAAGCCAGGCCGCGAGGCGGCCTCGGCCTGAGTGGATATTCCGGGCCTAGCTGGGGAGTGTGCCAAGTAGCCGACAATTGAGCCCAGACGTAATGCCAAAAACGCCACTGTGGCTGTGCAGCGCGGTACTGAGGATCTGTAGCGGCGCTTTGAATACTGCCCAGCACCGGAATGACCTCCCAAGCGGATGAATGGTAGGCAGCGATCTCTGCCAAAGAGGAAGTAGATAAGGCTTGAACGTGTCTCCCAATAACATTAGAGCTTGGGTGCTCAGAAGTGCTACGAACAAGCCGGGCCCGACTGCATCCAGGAAGGGAAGGGGCAGGCGTAGCTCCGGGTGTGATGCCAGGGAGATGAGTAACAGTACGGAAAGCGCACCGAAAATATGTCTTCGCCAAGTCGTCCTCTGTCCATTTTATGATGGCGTATGTCTTGGCCTTAACGCTGGAGTTAAGCAACGGCGAAGCCGCCTGCCTTGAATTGTTAGGCGGCCACCTATTTACCATAGGCTACGGAGACGCCGGCTACCGATTGCTCTTGCTTGAATATCTTGGCTGAGCCGAGGCCCGTGATCAGCAGCCTAGACTCCGAGACCCAACGCAGCTTGAGTGGAACCGTGCCATCTAGGATGAGGGCGTTGCCACCGCCTGAAGGTGCTGCACCTGCCCGCACTAAAGATACTTGGGTGTTGAGGCCGGTCGTTGCTCCACAGTTGCGGTTGAACACGACTGCGCTGGCCGCGTGGGATGGCGAAGGGACCGTGGAAACAACCTCGTCGTCGCAGCCGATATCGCAGCCTGTGATAGCAGCGAGCATTGCGACAGCAGCCAACAGTTGCAGCTTTTGCTTCATTACGGCCTAACGCGGGAGTTGAGCGGCGGCGGAGCCGTTCGCCTTGAACGAGTTGTTAGCCGTTGTGACTAGTTGTTGCAACAATAACTAGCCACACGAAGCCTGCCAACTGCAGCGGAAGCCACACGCGCATCACGTTGACCTGGAGCAGAAGAGAGGAGTCGTTGAGTGCCTCAGGTGCTCTGGTGAATAGAAACCTGAGCAAAGCCCAATTCGTGCGGGCTGTGTTGTTGGCGAACAACGATGGCTCACCCATCTCTTCGTACTTCTGAGAGTGGTTTTCTTCGAGCGACTCGAACAGCGAGCGCACCATGGCCAGCCAGCCAAGCGACATTGCGAACAATATAAAGAAGAGGATGCTTGTGTAAGGCGGATTCATAGGCTAATGCTGGAGTTGGGCACGGCGAAACCGTCCGCCTTGAACGGGTTATTAGGGGGCGATGCGAGCGACCGCACGGGCTTGCGCCGTAAGAGCTGCCAAGTCCTTCGCAGTAAGGGCGCTGGCCGCGCACCGTGGATTCCCCTAACGCTAGAACTGAGCGGCGGCGTAGCTGTCCGCCTCGAATGAGTAAAAAGAGACTTCCTCCCCTTTCGGCCTCGAGGGCCATGATGGTGTTTCGACACAACCGTCAGCAGAGGAGGAAGTCTCCATGGGCACTATAACCCTGGGTGTGGACCTGGCGAAGCGGGTTTTTTCGGTATGCGCGACGGATGCCGCCGGGCACGTGCTGCGGCGGCAGGAGTTGAAGCGCGAGGCCTTTGCCGGGTGGCTCGCCCAGCAGCCGGCCGGTGCCGTGGTGGCGATGGAGGCATGTAGCGGAGCGCACCATTGGGCGCGGCGCTGTATTGCCCTCGGGCTGCAGCCGCGGATCATCGCCGCGCAGTTCGTCGGCCCGTTCCGCAAGAGCCGCACCACCAAAAACGACCGCAACGACGCCGAGGCGATCGCCACCGCCGCCCGGCAGGGCAACATGCGCTTCGTGCCGGTGAAGTCGGTCGAGCAGCAGGCGCGACTGGCGTGGCACCGGATACGCGAGGGCTACAAGGCCGAGAGCCTTGCGATCGGCAACCGGCTGCGGGGCCTGCTGGCGGAGTTCGGCTTCGTGGTGGCGCAGAGTGATGTGGCCCTGCGCCGGGTGCTGGCCGACCTGGACGCGCACGATGGCCTACCCGGCGAGTTCCGCGAGCTGCTGCGCGACCTGGCGGCCCACTGGGCGCAGGTGCGCGAGCGCATCGAGGCGTGCGACGCCCGCATCGACGCGCACGCACGACAGGATGCGCGCTGCATGCGGTTGCGCGCGATCATCGGCATCGGGCCGATCACCGCCGACGCGGTGGTGGCGACGCTGGGTTCCGCGACCGACTTCCGCAACGGCCGGCAGCTGGCTGCCTGGCTGGGCCTGGTGCCGATGCAGCATTCCACCGGCGGGCGCGCGCGGCTGGGCACCATCAGCTGCCGTGGCGACGGCTAGCTGCGCACGCTGCTGATTCAGGGCGCGCGCAGCAGCCTGCAGCGGGCCGAGGCGGTAGCGACCGAGCGGGCCACACCGGAGCAACTGCGGATACGCGCGCTGGATCGACGACTGCCGTTCGGCAGGGTGCTGGTGGCGATCGCCAACAAGCATGCGCGGCAGGTGTGGGCGATGCTTGCCCGGGGCGTCGACTACGACCCGCACGCCTGCCTGCAGCACCCGCGGCATCAGCGAGCCACCGCCACCGTTTGAGAGCGATTCGATTCACCGTCCGTGCGACGCGGTAGACAACGGGTCAGACCGACCCGGCGAGAACCTGACTAACTATCTGGACGTCCATTCCGCGTCGCGGCCGATCCCCGCACGCCGGCCAGCCCGATGAATGAATGAGGTCGCTGGGTGCGGTTTATACCCTGGTCCGAGCCGGCAGCATCGGCTCCACACGACCGTTTACGGAAATGCAGTCTGGGCGTCCGTTGAAACCGCATTGCATCGATATGCACCACACGCTTTCGGAGGACAACACGATGACCGGCAGTGGCCCGAAGGCCTGGGGCAAAAGCGTCATGCATCCGGGGTTGATCGGAAGTCTCTTACGGAAGAGTTAGGGGCTTGCGCCGCGCCATGCTTGGGCGACCGTGCCAGCACAACCGCGAGCCCCCGCCGAACGCAACGCTAGCAGCTTTGGATGCCTGGAGCTTTCCGCATTGCTGCAGAGGCAGCGGCCAAGTGCGGAGGGCCAAACGCTGGCAAAGACTTGGCCGAAGCACACGCTGCGAAAGAGCAACCAAGCAAGGGCCTAACGCTGGAATTGAGCGGCGGCGAAGCCGTCCGCCTCGAATGACTGGTTAGACCTCACTCTACGTTGAGCGACACAACTTTGCCATGCTCGACTAGTTTGACGTTGCCGAAATTGGACACGTACGCCGAGCAGGTGCCGCTTGCTTTAGCGCTGCTGGCAATGCTGTCAGGTGCAACACACGAACCTTGGCATTCGCTGGAGTCTGAGCAGACCTTGCCGGAGTCAGTAGCCTTGAGGTCGCAGACTTTTGGCTTGCCAGGATATGGAAGACCGAGCGTTGTCCAGTTGCCGCCTCGCGCGGTGCACTCGGCTGCCGTTTGCGGAGTTGCCGGTTTTGCGACGGTTGCGGCCAACCTCGGGCCAGCGCAAGCACTGACGACGAGAGGAACAATGATCGAGACCAGCACGCGCAGAAGAGTCATGTTGTGAGGTCTAACGCTTAGTAGACCCCAGATCGGGGCATATGCGCCGATCCTCTCCCGCCGAGGACGCTTGCGTCAAGTGGGATAAATTAGCGGTGATTCAACCACTTAGAAGGCGTGCCGATGCGGTGGCGTGGGGTGGCTTGGCCGGTGCATATGGGCGGAAACGGGGCGCTATCTGATAGGCCGCCGAAAGTGGAGAAATAAACCGTATGGAGCGCGCGCGGCCGAGGGGAGCGAGGAAGTCGGCCGCCCCGACGGACATCGTGTCCCGCGAACGCGGGCGGGGTCCTTTTTTGAATTTGGCTTACCAGAGCGAGATGGATTCCCGCTTTCGCGGGAACCACGCCCGGAAAGTCGGAGGGCCCGGGCTCATTAGCTGACATTCGCCGCCAATTGCGCTGCGGGCAGGGGGCAACGGTCGTGGTGGCGCAATGGCGCGATCGGGGAGGAGCGAGATGGCAGTCGCGCGCAGGGTGCGCTCCTTCCATCCCCGACGTGGTGTCCGCTCAGGTTTACAAGGGCGTGAGGTTGGCGTAAGCGGCGACCAGCCACTTGCTGCCGCTCTCGGCAAAGTTGATCTGCAAACGTGTGTGCGCGCCGCTGCCTTCGGCGCTGACGACTACGCCCTCGCCGAAGCTCGGGTGGCTGACGCGCTGGCCGAGCTTGACCGGCAGGTCTTCCTGCAGCGAGGACGTGTCGGTGTAGCGGCCGGCATACACCGGGCGGCTGACCTGCACGCGCGGGCGTACCTCGTCGACCAGTTCGGGCGGCATCTCGGCCAGGAAGCGCGAGGGGCGGGCGAGCATCTCGGTGCCGTGCATGCGCCGCGATTCGGCGTGGGTGACCACCAGCCGCTCGCGTGCGCGGGTGATGCCGACGTAAGCCAGGCGGCGCTCTTCTTCCAGCCGGCTCTCGTCCTCGGTCGAGCGCTGGCTGGGGAACAGGCCTTCCTCCATGCCGACGAGGAAGACCAGCGGGAATTCCAGGCCCTTGGCCGAATGCAGTGTCATCAGCTGCACGCAGTCGTCCCAGGCCTCGCCCTGGCCCTCGCCGGCCTCAAGCGCGGCGTGGGAGAGGAAGGCGGATAGCTCGGTGAGGCCCGCCTCGACGTCTTCGGGCGTCATGGCAAAGCGGCTGGCGACGTTGACCAGCTCGTCCAGGTTCTCCACGCGCGCCTCGCCGTTGCCGCGGCTGTCTTTTTCGTAGTGGTCGCGCAGGCCGGTGTGGGTGATGGCGTGGTCCATCTGCTCGGCGAGCGTGAGGCTCTCGTGACCTTGAGCCCTCTCCCCTTCGGGGAGAGGGTTGGGTGAGGGGCCGTTCGGAGCGGGGACTTCCGGCAAGCCCGACCCCTCACCCCAGCCCTCTCCCCGGAGGGGAGAGGGCGCGAAGTCCTTGGCCATCTGGTCGATCAACGCCAGGAAGGCCTTCACCGCATTCTTCGCGCGCCCGGCCAGCTCGCGACCGTCGGTCAGCTCGCCCAGCGCCGCTTCCCACATCGAGCTGCCTTCGGCCCGCGCGCGGCGGCGCAGCACGTCCAGCGTGCGGTCGCCGATACCGCGCGGCGGTGTGTTCACCGCGCGCTCGAAGGCGGCGTCGTCGTGGCGGTTGGCGGTCAGGCGCAGGTAGGCCAGCGCGTCCTTGATCTCGGCGCGCTCGAAGAAGCGCAGGCCGCCGTAGACGCGGTAAGGAATGCTGCGCTGGCTCAGCTGTTCCTCGAAATTGCGCGACTGCGCGTTGGAGCGGTAGAGGATCGCGCAGTCCTTGGCGCTGCCGTGCTCGTTGACGTATTCGCGGATGCGCTCGATGACGAAGCGCGCCTCGTCCTGCTCGTTGTAGGCGGCGTACAGGGCAATGCGCTCGCCGTCCTCTCCCGCGGTCCACAGCTGCTTGCCCAGCCGGCCGCCGTTGCGCGCGATCACGCTGTTGGCGGCCTTCAGGATCGTGGCGGTGGAGCGGTAGTTCTGCTCCAGCTTGATCGTGCGCGCGCCGGGGAAGTCGCGCAGGAACTGCTGCATGTTCTCCACCTTCGCACCGCGCCAGCCGTAGATCGACTGGTCGTCGTCGCCGACGGCGAATACGGAGGCGGGATTCGGTATTCGGGATTCGGGATTCGCCGGACTGCCAGGCACGGCGGGATCGGCTTTTCCGAATCCCGAATCTCCAATCCCCAATCCCGCCGCCCCCGACAACACCCGGATCCACGCATACTGCAACGCATTGGTGTCCTGGAACTCGTCGATCAGCAGGTGCCGCCAGCGCTGCTGGTAGTGCTCCAGCACGGCCGGGTTCTTCAGCCACAGCTCGTGCGCGCGCAGCAGCAGTTCGGCGAAGTCGACCAGGCCGGCGCGGCGGCAGGCGTCCTCATAGGCCTGGTAGATCTGCACCATGGTGCGGGTGACCGGGTGGTTGCCGTGCTCGATGGCGTCCGGGCGCTTGCCTTCGTCCTTCCAGCCGTTGATCTGCCAGGTGGCCTGGCGCGGCGGGAACTTCGCCTCGTCAAGCCCCAGGCCCGCGACGACGCGCTTGATCAGCCGTTGCTGGTCGTCGGCGTCGAGGATCTGGAAGCCCTCCGGCAGGCCGGCCTCGCGCCAGTGCCGGCGCAACAGGCGATGGGCGATGCCGTGGAAGGTGCCGACGGTGAGGCCGGTGGTGCCGCCGGGGATCAGCGAGTCCAGCCGCGCGCGCATTTCACCGGCGGCCTTGTTGGTGAAGGTCACGGCCAGAATGGCCCACGGCGGCACGCGCTCGACCTGGGTCAGCCAGCCGATGCGGTGGGTCAGCACGCGGGTCTTGCCGGAACCGGCCCCGGCCAGCACCAGGTAGTGGCCAGGTGGCGCGCAGACCGCTTCGCGCTGCGCGTCGTTCAGCGAGTCGATCAGGTACGAAACATCCATCGACTCATTGTACCGGGACCTGTCAAGCGCGCCGCGCGTACGCGGCGCGCCGGACTTCAGCGCTTCTTGACGAAACCGCCGATGGTCAGCAGGCCGCCGACCACGATGCCGGCGATGCCCAGCCACTGCGGCACGGCCTTCTCGTGCGTCGCTTCGATCTTGGCGGGGCCGAGCTGGGCCACCGTGTCGGTCTGCTTGTAGCTGCCGTTGCCCAGGGTCACCCAGATGCCTGCGACCAGCAGGATGATGCCGACGATGATGAGTCCTGCACGCATGAGCCGCCTCCTCGGTTGGTGTGACCTGATCTTAGCGGGCTCGGCCGTGAACGGGCGAAAAAAAGCCCCGAAGGCTAGGGGGAACCTTCGGGGCCGGGGGTGGATGCGAAGCCCAGGGGAGAGGTTCGCATCCGTGTGGCCCGCTCAGGGAGGTGGACGGGCCGTGGATGCCGTTGCGTGCATCCGGAACATTGGATGCGTCCGGGTCAGGAAAGTTTCAAGGGAGGCGTTCGGGGGCGTCGGAATAGGTCAGGATTGGTTCATTCGCGAGATCTTGCGCCCTCTCCCCTCCGGGGAGAGGGCCGGGGTGAGGCGCGGGGCTCGCGGGGAAATGCATCGGAGCCAGCGCTTTTTTTAACTCTCCCGCGAGCCCCGACCCCTCACCCAACCCTCTCCCCAGAGGGGAGAGGGCTCAAAAGCGGAGCTAGTGCGCCTGCTCCCAGTTTGCGCCGACGCCGACGTCCACCACCAGCGGCACGGCCAGCTCGGCGGCGCCGGACATCCGTTCGATCACCGCCTGGCGCATGCTGTCCACCGACTCTTCCTGCACCTCGAACACCAGTTCGTCGTGCACCTGCATCAGCATGTGCGCGTCGTTGCGTTCGGCAAGGTAGGCGCCCATGGCGATCATCGCCCGTTTGATGATGTCCGCCGCGCTGCCCTGCATCGGTGCGTTCACCGCGGCGCGCTCGGCGCCGGAGCGCAGCGCCTGGTTGCGCGCCTTGAGGTTTTCCAGATACAGCCGCCGGCCGAAGATCGTTTCCACGTAGCCGTCGCGGTGGGCCTGCTCGCGGGTGGCGTCCATGAACGCGCGCACGCCGGCGAAGCGCGAGAAATAGCGCGCCATGTAGTCGCTCGCCTCGCCACGGTCGATGCCCAGTTGCCGGGCCAGGCCGAATGCGCTCATGCCGTACATCAGGCCGAAGTTGATCGCCTTGGCGGCACGGCGCTGGTTGAGCGTGATGTCCTCGGGCGCCACGCCGAAGACCTCGGCAGCGGTCGCGCGGTGCACGTCGCCGCCGCTCTTGAACGCGCGCAGCAGCGCCTCGTCGCCGGACAGGTGCGCCATGATGCGCAGCTCGATCTGCGAGTAGTCGGCCGCCATCACCACCCAGCCCTCCGGCGCCACGAACGCGGCGCGGATGCGCCGGCCCTCGTCGGTGCGCACCGGGATGTTCTGCAGGTTCGGGTCGGAGGAGGAGATGCGCCCGGTCGCCACCGCCGCCTGGTGATAGCAGGTGTGCACGCGGCCGGTGCGCGGGTTGACCATCGAGGCCAGTTTGTCGGTATAGGTCGAGCGCAGCTTGGCCAGGCCGCGATAGTCCAGGATCAGCCGTGGCAGCGCGTGGTCGTCGGCAATCGCCTCGAGCGCTTCCTCGTTGGTCGAGGGCTGGCCCTTGGGCGTCTTCACCTTGGCCGCCAGGCCGAGCTGGTCGAACAGGATCGCCTGCAACTGCTTGGGCGAGTCCAGGCTGAACGCACAACCGGCCTCCGCATAGGCCTGCTGCTGCAGCTCGTGCATGCGCTTGCCCAGCTCCTGGCTCTGCTTGCGCAGTTCGTCGACGTCGATCAGCACGCCCTTGCGTTCCATGCCGGCGAGGATGGGCGCCAGCGGCACTTCGATCTCTTCGTACACGCGCTTGAGCGCCGGCACGGTGTCGAGCATCGGCTGCAGCGCCTGGTGCAGGCGAAGGGTGATGTCGGCGTCTTCGGCGGCGTAGCGGCAGGCGGTGTCCAGGTCCACTTGGGAGAACGGGATCTGCTTGGCGCCCTTGCCGGCGACGTCCTCGTACCGGATCGTCTGGTAGTTGAGGTAACGGCTGGCCAGGGAGTCCATGTCGTGGCGCGTGGCGGTGGCGTTCCACACGTAGGAGGCCAGCATGGAGTCGTGCCTGAGCCCCTCGACGACGATGCCGTAGTGCGACAGCACGTTGATGTCGTACTTCGCATGCTGGCCGAGCTTCGCGACGGCCGGGTCCTCGAACAGCGGCTTGACCGCGTGCAGCACCTGGTCGCGGTCGAGCTGCCAGGGCGCGCCCGGGTAGTCGTGCGCGAGCGGGATGTAGCAGGCCTTGCCGGCCTCCACCGCGAACGACAGGCCGATCAGCTCGGCACGCATGGCGTCGATGTCGCTGGTTTCGGTATCGAAGGCAATCAACGGCGCCTCGCGCAGCACCTTCAGCCAGTGCTCGAAGCGTTCGGGCGAGGTCACCAGCTCGTACTCGCCAGGTTTGGCCGCCGCCGGCGCCGGCGTGTGCGGCGCGGGGGCGACCGCGGCGACAGGCGCGGGGCCCGGTTCGCCGAGCGTTTCCGCGTCCAGCTCCCTCAGCGCCGCCTTGAACTCGTAGCGGGTGAACAGCTCGCGCAGCGCGGCGGTGTCGCGCTCGCGCAGGGTGAGGTCGGTCGGGCCGTGTTCGAGCTCCAGGTCGGTGCGGATGGTCACCAGCTCGCGCGAGAGCGGCAGCTTGGGCAGCGCCTCGCGCAGGTACTCGCCGATCTTGCCGCCGATCTTGTCGGCGCTGGCGATCACGCCGTCCAGCGAGCCGTATTCGGCCAGCCATTTGGCCGCCGTCTTGGGGCCGCATTTGGTCACGCCCGGCACGTTGTCGACGCTGTCGCCGGTGAGCGAGAGGAAATCGACGATGCGCTCGGGCGGCACGCCGAACTTCCCGGTCACGCCGGCGATGTCCAGCGTGGTGTTGGTCATGGTGTTGATCAGCTTCACGTGCGGGCCGACCAGCTGCGCCAGGTCCTTGTCGCCGGTGGAGATCGTCACGTCGATGCCCTGCGCCGCGGCCGCCTGCGCCAGCGTTCCGATCACGTCGTCGGCTTCCACCCCCGGCACGCACAGGATCGGGAAACCGAGTGCGCCGACGATCGCCATCATCGGCTCGACCTGCGCGCGCAGGTCGTCCGGCATCGCCGCGCGGTTGGCCTTGTACTCGGCGTAGATGTCATCGCGAAAGGTGCGCCCGGGCGCGTCGCAGACGAAGGCCAGGTACTCCGGCTGCGCCTTCAGCGTCGCGCGCAGCATGTTGACCACGCCGAACAGGGCGCCGGTCGCCTCGCCGCGCGCGTTGGTCAGCGGCGGCAGCGCGTGGAAGGCGCGGTAGAGGTAGGAGGAGCCGTCGATCAGGATGAGCTGTGCCATCCGGGCATTCTCGCATGCGTGCCATGAGGTCGCGGTTCACCGGGCCGCGCCAGGGCCGCTGCTATGCTCGCGGCACATTTCCCCGGACCCGAAGCCATGAAGCTTGCCGTCGCGCTCGTCCTCGTTCCCGCCTTCCTCGCCGCGCCCGCTTTCGCCCAGTCGACGCCGCCGCCGGTGAACGTGCCACCGCCGCCGGGGATGAACGATCCGGGCGTCAAGGCGAGCGCGCCCACGCCGGCGCAGCCGCAGGCCGCGACGCCGGCGCGCAGCGGCACGTCGATTCTGCCGCGCAAGCCCGAACCGATCCGGTCGGGCGAGCCGATGCCCGAGGTCAGCGTGCACCAGCAGGGCGAGAACGTGGTGCAGGAATACCGCCGCAACGGCCAGCTCTACATGGTGGTGGTCACCCCGCCGAACGGCATCGCGCAGACCTACATGGTCGATCCGAGCGGCCGGCTGGTCGACGAGCATGGGCAGAAGCCGACGCGGCCGGTGATGTACAAGATCCTGGAGTGGGGCAAGTCCAAGCCCGCGCCGGCGTCCTCCGCGGGCGACTGAGCTGGTCATGGACCTGCGCCAGAGCTGGCTGCTGTTCGCGCTGGGCTCGGCGTTCTTCGCCGCGCTCACCGCGCTGTTCGGCAAGCTCGGCGTGGCCGGGATCAACTCCAACCTGGCCACTTTCATCCGCACGCTGGTGATCCTGGCGGTCACCGCCGGCATCCTCAGCCTGCGCGGCGAGTGGGCGCGGCCTGCGGGACTGCCATGGCACAGCTGGGTGTTCCTGGTGCTCTCGGGGATCGCCACCGGACTGTCCTGGCTGTGCTACTACCGCGCACTGCAACTGGGCCCGGTAAGCAAGGTCGCGCCGATCGACAAGCTCAGCGTGGCGATGGTGATCGTGCTGGGGCTGGTGTTCCTGGGCGAGAAGCCGAGCCTGTCGGTGCTGGTCGGCGGTGGGTTGATCGTCGCCGGCGCGATCGTCATCGCGTTGTTCTGAGGGATGGTGGGCTCAAGCCGGTCCTACGCGTCCACGGATATTCGTAGGGTGGGCTTCAGCCCACCAGCACTACTCGCCGAAGCGCGTGCGCGCGTCGCCTTCCTTCGTGCCCGCCCAATCCTGCGCCAGCAGTCCTCGGGCTACGTAGCGGTGGACGCTTGACCAAGGCCAATCTCTGACCTGATCCACATGCCCGTGCTTGACGGGGTTGTAGTGGATGTAATCGATGTGGTTCCGGAAGTCCCCTTCGTCACGGATCGTATGCTCCCAAAAGCGGCGTTGCCACACGCCGCGCTCGCGTCGGGAACGGCGTGCTGGCGGACCGCCGTCCGGCAGGTTCCGCGAAAAGCTGGCTTTCAGGTGCGCGACGCGCGTGGCGTAGTCTGCATCGTCACTCGGCAACGTGCAGAGCAGGTGCAGGTGTTCGGGAAGCACCACCATTGCCTCCACGCTGAAAGGCCTGGCACGAAGTGCCTGCCGGAGTGCCGCCCGCAACAGATCGATGTGCTGCGTCAGCAGGGCGCTGTTCCGGTCGGCGAGTGCGAGGGTGAGGAAGAAGGTGCCGCCCGGTTGCCATGTACGCAGGTAATTGCTCATCGCCACAGCGTCGGTTGCCAGCCCTTGATGCGGCAGCGGGGGGCGGCGCCGTGGCGGGTAGGTTTTGCGCGAGGTTGCAGTGGGCTGAAGCCCACCCTACGTCCGCGACTTGCAGTCGTAGGGTGGGCTTCAGCCCACCGCAACCAGCGTCAGGCCGGATCGTCCAGCGCGGGGTAATGGCGGAAGATGCCCTGTTCGTTGAACGGCAGGCGCCGCGGCGAGGCGAGGTAGGCGGCGATGCGCGGGCGCCGGGCGATGTCCTCGGCGAGCGCGCACAGGCGCGGCAGGTCCTTGCGCAGGCGGCGCATGGCGTTGGGGAAGGCGTAGTCCAGGCCGGCCATGAGCTGGAACAGCGACAGGTCGACGTAGGAGTGTTCGCCCAGTGCGTGGCGGCCGTCCGAGCGCGCCAGCACCTGCTCGAAATAGCCCAGGTACTTGGGCAGGCGATGCTTGCGCAGGTCGGCCGCGCGGCGCTCGGCTTCCTGCTGCTGATCCTCGTAGTAGAGGCTGGCGGCGACCGGATGGTGGCTGTCGTGGACCTCGGCGACCAGGTCGGCGATGGTCAGCTGCAGCTGGTTGGCGTAGATGCGCCGCGCCTCGCCCTCGGGTACCAGCCGCAGGTGCTGGCCCAGGTAGGCCAGGATGGCGGCAGTCTGCGCGATCAGCAGGTGGCCGGCACGCAGGAAGGGCGGGGCGAACGGCAGCGCGTCTTCGGTGCTGTCGCCGGCGAGGAAGGGATCCATCACCGCATCGCCGCGGTTGCGGGCGACGTCGATGTAGTCCGCGCCGGCGTCTTCCAGCGCGAGCCGGACGAATTCGCCACGTCCCTGGATGCCGGTCCAGTAGTAGAGCTCGTAGGTCATGGTCGGGCCTCCGCGTATCGCCCAAGGCTCGCAATGCACACCACAAGGGGCCGTGAGGGCGCACAATCGGCGCCGTATGGATCAAGCCCGTTTCGAAGCGTCGCTCGCCGGGGGTACGCCGCCCGCCGGCCTGTCCGGACACCTGCAGGCGCTGTGGTGGCTGGGCCACGGCGAGCCCGAGCGCGCGCACCACCTGGTGCAGTTGATGGAGGACGCGGGCGCCGCCGCGATCCACGCGCACGTGCATCGGCTTGAAGGCGACCTGGACAACGCCCGCTACTGGTACGGGCGGGCTGGCGCGCCGTTCTGCAACGATCCGCCGCAGCAGGAATGGCGGCGGTTGGTGCAGCGCTTTGCGGAGTGATCCTTTCCTCCGCCCTCCGAGGAGGGTGGCGCCACGGTGACGATCAAATTGCGCTGGCGGGAGGGCCGCGCTCCGCCGGCCCTGCACAGACCGGCCCTCTCCCGCCGAGAGGGGCCTCAAGGCTCAGTGGCGGAAGTGGCGCATGCCGGTGAACACCATCGCCATGTCGTGCTCGTCGGCGGCGGCGATGACCTCGGCGTCGCGCATGGAGCCGCCCGGCTGGATCACCGCCGCGATACCCGCCTCGGCCGCGGCATCGATGCCGTCGCGGAACGGGAAGAACGCGTCGGAGGCCATCACCGAGCCACGCACTTCGAGCTTCTCGTCGGCGGCCTTGATGCCGGCGATCTTCGCGCTGTACACGCGGCTCATCTGGCCGGCGCCGATGCCGATGGTCTGCCGGTGCCTGGCGTAGACGATCGCGTTGGACTTGACGAACTTGGCCACCTTCCAGGCAAAGATCAGGTCGTCGATCTGCTCGGGCGTGGGCGCACGCCTGGTGACTACCTTGAGGTCGGCGGCGCCGATCATGCCGGTGTCGGCGGTCTGGATCAGCAGGCCCGAGCCCACGCGCTTGACGTTCATGCCCGGGTGCGGCGCACGCAGGTCACCGTCCGCCGGCGGCGGGATCTCCAGTACGCGCACGTTGCCCTTCTTCGCGAAGGCCTTCAGCGCCTCCTCGGCGTAACCGGGCGCCAGCACCACCTCGACGAACTGCCGCTCGACGATGGCGCGCGCGGTGGCGCCGTCGAGCGGGCGGTTGAACGCGATGATGCCGCCGAACGCGGAGGTGGGGTCGGTCTGGAAGGCCAGGTCGTAGGCCCTGGCCGTCCCGTCCAGGCTCACCGCCACGCCACAGGGGTTGGCGTGCTTGACGATCACGCAGGCCGGCTTGACGAAGCTGCGCACGCACTCCCACGCGGCGTCGGCGTCGGCGATGTTGTTGAAGGACAGCTCCTTGCCCTGCAGCTGGCGGAAGGTCGCCAGCGTGCCCGGCGCGGGATAAAGGTCGCGGTAGAACGCCGCGCTCTGGTGCGGGTTCTCGCCGTAGCGCAGGTCCATCAGCTTGACGAAGCGGCCGTTGGCCTGGCCGCCGAAGGTTTCGTGACCGGCGATCGCATCGTGCGCGTCGTTGAGCTTGAGCGACGAGAGGTAGTCGCTGATCGCGCCGTCGTAGTCGGACACGCGGTTGAATGCGGCCACCGCGAGCCTGAAGCGCGTGGCGCGCGATAGGCCGCCGTCGCGCTCGATCTCGGCGAGCGCGTCCTCGTACTGCTCCGGCGCGGTCAGCACCGCCACGTCCGCCCAGTTCTTCGCGGCCGAACGCAGCATCGCCGGGCCGCCGATGTCGATGTTCTCGATGGCCTGTTCCAGCGTGCAGTCGGGTTTGGCGACGGTCTGCTCGAACGGATAGAGGTTCAGGACCAGCAGGTCGATCGGCGCGATGCCGAGCTCGGCCATCACCGCGTCGTCCGTGCCGCGCCGGCCGAGCAGGCCGCCGTGCACTTTCGGGTGCAGCGTCTTGACGCGGCCGTCCATGATTTCCGGGAAGCCGGTGAGCTCGCTGACGTCGGTCACGGCAATGCCGGCATCGCGCAGCGCCTTGGCGGAGCCGCCGGTGGAGAGCAACTGCACGCCCTTGGCGGCCAGGCGCCGCCCCAGATCGATCAGCCCGGTCTTGTCGGAGACGCTGAGCAGGGCGCGGCGGATCGGAGTGACGGCGGGCATGGCGGCTTCCAGGTGGGGGAAGCCGCCAATTATAACCCGATGAAGGTGGAATGCTGTTTGGACGGCCAGACGGCCAAAGCGCGAGGACGCCTCGCCACGTCGGGCGTGGCGCTTACAGCAGGCCGTGCGCGGCCAGCTTCTTGCGCAGCGTGGCGCGGTTGATGCCCAGCACGGCGGCCGCACGGCTCTGGTTGCCGTCGTGGAAGGCCAGCACTTCGCTGAGCAGCGGGCCCTCGACCTCGCGGATCACCAGCGCGTGCAGGCCCTCGTCGCACTCGGTATCGCCGATGTCGGCCAGGTAGCGGCGCACGATACGGCTGACGCACTCGCCCAGCGCGCTCTGCGACGACGGGGTCTCCCGGACGGCCTCGTTGACAGGCAATCGGACGGCGTTCACAGGCAGTACCTCACGAGCGACGCGGCGGCTCGCGTGGGCCGCTGCAGTGGTTATGGTGGATCTCGCCGGCATGGCGCGCTTGGCATGCGACGGAAGCATGCGCGAGCGGTCGAGTGTACCGGCGCCGGGCGATAAATTTAAGTGCTGCCGCCCGTAGCCGTTCGTTTCAATCGAAACCGTCGCTCACTCGAAACCGAATTCGAAGGCCACCGCGCGGTTGCCGGGGTCGGCGACTTCGATCAACAGCGCCGCACTGGCGCCTGGCGCCAGGCCGGCGCGCAGCACGGCGGCATCGTCCAGGTATTCGGACGGGTGCAGACGGCGCATGGCCAGTCGATGCCCGTCGGCGTCGGACAGCGTCAGCGAGACCACCGGGTAGGGCTGGGTGAACGGGGCGTCGTTGCGAACGGTGGCGCTGATCATCAGTGCGCCCGGCACGCTCGGGTGCGCCTGCACGTCCCGCGCGACCAGGTGCAGGCGGTGCACGTCACGCACCAGCGGCAGCCGGCAGCCGAGCGAGATGCAGGCCTGGCGCAGCCACGCGCCGATGGTCGGGTCGCTGATCAGCACGTCGCGCTTGGCCCAGGCGACCTGGGCGGCCAGCAGCAGCGCCAGCGATAGGCAGGTGACTACCCAGGGCCAGCGCCGCGGGAGCTTGCGCGCGGCCCGCCGATCCTGCACGAAGCCGGGCGTGAAAGCGGGCGCCGCCGGGGCTTCGGCCACGGCAACCGGCACGTCTTCGCGAGGCCGGTAGATCGCCACCTCGAGTTTGGGTGCTTCCTCCGAGCGTGTGTGGCCGGGAAGCAACCGGAAGGGCTCCGGTGGCAGCTGCTCGGCGAGCGTGTCCAGCGCGTCGAACAGGGTTTCGCAGTTGCCGCAGATCACTGCCCCGCGCGCATGCGCCAGCACGCTCGCGTCGAGCGAGAAGACGGTGCGGCAGTCGGGGCACTGGGTGTACATGTGGGCAAGAGTAAAGGGAAAGCCGGCGTTTGTCGGAGCGCGTGCGCACGTTGTCCGAGGCAATGACGCACAACTGCACGCTTGGCGCGTTGTCGCTGACCGAGCCTTCCCCCGCGGCAGCGGGGGAAGGTCCCGAAGGCGGATGGGGGCTCTTCGCGCAGTGTTGGAGGGTTGAGCAGGTTAAGCGGAGGGCTTCCCCCAAGACCTCCCCCATCCGCCCTGCGGGCACCTTCCCCCGCAGGCGGGGGAAGGATCAGGTGGGGCGGCAGTGCCGCGGATGCGGGCCGGTTGTCGCGCGCGCCTTCGCTCGGGGTGCAGGACTATTCGGCGTAGCGCGCACGGAGGCCTTCCTGTGTGCGCTGAAAAGAGCTTGTCGGCAGGGGGGCTTTGTGCAGGAGCGAACCTGAGCGCGACCGCCATGCATCACCGTCGCGCTCAGGGTGCGCTCCTACAGGATGCAGCGTTCAGCGGCGGTGGCCGCTGATGCGGATCCAGTCTTCGCGTGCGTCCACGCGCAGGTCGTCGAACCATTCGGCGTAGCGCGCCAGCAATTCGTCCTGCTGACCAGCCAGGATGCCGGAGAGGGCGAAGGGTGCACCGCGCTTGCAGGCGGCGGCGAAGGTGGGGGCGAGTTCGCCCAGCGGTCCGGCCAGGATGTTCGCAACGAACACGTCGGCCGGCGCCTTGGGCTCCTCACCCGGGAGGAACACGCGGAGTCGATCGGCCACGCCGTTGCGTTCGGCATTGTCGCTGGACGCCGTCAGTGCCTGCGGGTCGTTGTCGACACCGACCGCTCCGGCGGCGCCGAGCTTGAGCGCGGCGATGGCCAGGATGCCCGAGCCGCAGCCGTAATCGGTCACCTGCCTGCCCGCCAGTTGCAGCCCGTCGAGCCACTCCAGGCACAGTGCGGTCGTCGGGTGCGTGCCGCTGCCGAAGGCCAGGCCCGGGTCGAGTCGCACGACCACGATCTCCTCGTCGGCGGGCGGCTCGATGTTCCACGGATAGATCCACAGCCTTTGCCCGAACGGCATCGGCTTGAACTGGTCCATCCAGGCGCGTTCCCAATCCTCGTCGGCGACGTCGCGGAAGGCGAGCTGGTCCGGCTCCAGCCAGGGCAACAGCTCACCCAGCGCTTCGACCAGGCCCCGGCGGTCGGTGCCGGCCTCGAACAGCGCGTCGAGCGTGATCGTCGGCCACAGCGGCAGCTCGCCCACGCCCGGCTCGAAGATCGCCTGTTCGTCGGGCGTCTCGGCGTCGGCGTCGCGCAGGGTGATCGACAGGGCGCCCAGGTCGTCGAGGGCTTCCTCCACGCGCGGCTGCTGCTCGGCGCGGAGGGTGAGGGCAAGTTCAAGCCAGGGCATGGAGGTGCTCGTTCGTTCGTTGCAGGAGCCCAGGTGTGGGCGATGCTCTTGCTCTGGTGGGTGGACGAAGAGCATCGCCCACGAGTGGGCTCCTACAGGGGGGGGGGCGGCGGTTGTTACTCGCCGCTGGCCTTCTGTTCCTTCTGCTCGGCCATGCGCTTTTCCAGGTAATGGATGTTCTGGCCGCCGTGCTGGAAGCCGGCGTCGGCCATGATGCGCTGCTGCAGCGGGATGTTGCACTTGACGCCTTCGATCACGGTCTCGGCCAGCGCCAGGCGCATGCGGCAGATCGCGGTCTCGCGGTCGGGGCCGTAGACGATCAGCTTGCCGATCATCGAGTCGTAGTTGGGCGGGATGCGGTAGCCGTCGTACAGGTGGGTATCCACGCGCACGCCCGGGCCGCCCGGCGCCTCGAAGCGCTTGACCGTGCCGGGGCTGGGCATGAACGTGTCCGGATCCTCAGCGTTGATGCGGCATTCGATGGCGTGGCCGCGGATCTGGATGTCTTCCTGCTTGATCGAAAGCTTTTCGCCGCCGGCGATCAGCAGCTGTTCGCGCACCAGGTCCACGCCGGTGATGAACTCGGTCACCGGATGCTCGACCTGAATGCGGGTGTTCATCTCGATGAAGTAGAAGCGGCCGTTCTCGAACAGGAACTCGAACGTGCCGGCGCCGCGGTAGCCGATGCGGATGCAGGCATCCACGCAGACCTTGCCGATCTGCGCGCGCAGCTCCGGCGTGATGCCCGGCGCCGGCGCTTCCTCGACCACCTTCTGGTGGCGGCGCTGCATGGAGCAGTCGCGCTCGCCCAGGTGGATCGCGTTGCCCTGGCCGTCGGCCAGCACCTGGATTTCCACGTGGCGCGGGTTCTCCAGGAATTTCTCCATGTACACCATGTCGTTGCCGAAGGCCGCCTTGGCCTCCTGCTTGGTCATGGTGATGGCGTTGCCCAGGTGCGCCTCGGTGCGCACCACGCGCATGCCGCGGCCGCCGCCGCCGCCGGCCGCCTTGATGATCACCGGGTAGCCGATCTCGCGCGCGATGCGCATGTTCTCTTCGACGTTGTCGCCGAGCGGGCCACCGGAACCGGGCACGCACGGCACGCCGGCGGCCTTCATCGCCTTGATCGCCTCGACCTTGTCGCCCATCAGGCGGATTACGTCGGCGGTCGGGCCGATGAAGATGAAGCCGGACTGCTCGACCTGCTCGGCGAAATCGGCGCGCTCGGAGAGGAAGCCGTAGCCGGGATGGATCGCCTGCGCGTCGGTGATCTCCGCCGCCGCGATGATGCGCGGGATGTTGAGGTAGCTGTCGACCGACGGCGCCGGGCCGATGCAGATCGCCTCGTCCGCCAGGCCCACGTGCTTGAGGTTGCGGTCGGCGGTGGAATGCACCGCGACCGTCTTGATGCCAAGGCTGTGGCACGCGCGCAGCACGCGCAGCGCGATCTCACCACGGTTGGCAATGACGACTTTTTCTAGCATGGGAATAGGGAATCGTTAATGGGGAATCGTAGTGCGGCACGATGGCTCATTGCGCACCTCCTGGGAACTCAATGTGTTGAGCAGGGCGGTCAGCCTTGCAAACACCCGGTCGACCAATCCAGGCAGGTTGGCTGGCGCCTGCCCGTACTTCAATCGTTCGGCGATCTGGCATTGCGTATCCAGTTCGGAAAGCGAGCCGCGTGCCATGGACAGAAACCGCCGGAACTCCGGCCTCGAGCGCGGCTCCTTCGGCGATGTTGGACGGAATGCTTACCGCTGCACGCCGGATCTTCGCCGTCAGCCCAAAGCGCTCATCATCGGGAAAGGAACCGGAAAAGTCGTAGACCATCTCGACAAGCTCCATGGCGTCCTGCCAGACCAGCAAGCCGGCATGCGGCCGCTTGAACGATTCCCTGTTCACCATTCCCGATTCCCAGCCCCTCAGGCAATCACGAACATCGGCTGGTCGAATTCGACCGGTTGTCCGTTCTCGATGAGGATCGCCTGCACGGTGCCGGCGACGTCGGCCTCGATCTGGTTGAACATCTTCATCGCCTCGATGATGCCCAGCGTCTCGCCGGCCTTGACCTGCTGGCCGACCTTGACGAAGGCGGCCGCGCCCGGCGTGGCGGAGGCGTAGAAGGTGCCGACCATCGGCGCCTTGACCACGTGACCCTCGGGCAGGGCGTTGGCGGCGGGCGCGGCGTCGGCGGCAACGGGCGCGGCAGCCGGTGCCGGCATGGGCGCAACCGGGGCGGCCTGCATCGTCATCGGCGCGGCGGCAACGGTCATGCCGCCGGTGGGCACGCGCGAGAGGCGCACCACTTCTTCGCCTTCCTTGATTTCCAGTTCCGCGAGGTTGGATTCCTCGAGCAGGTCGATCAGCTTCTTGATCTTGCGCAGATCCATGGGAGTGCCTTCTTGTTCGGGGCCGCGCGGGCGGCCGGTCGGGTCTTAAAGGAAAATCAGGCCGGCGCGAGCCGCTGCAGGGCGGCCTGAAGCGCGAGCGAATAACTGTGGGCGCCGAAGCCGCAAACCACTCCCGCTGCCAGGTCGGACAGATAGGAGTGCCGGCGGAACGGCTCGCGCGCGTGCACGTTGGACAGGTGCACCTCGATGAACGGGATCGCCACCGCCGCCAGCGCATCGCGCAGGGCGACGCTGGTGTGGGTGAAGGCCGCCGGGTTGATCAGGATCCAGTCGATGCCCTCATCGCGCGCCTGCTGCACGCGTTCGACCAGGGCGTGCTCGGCGTTTGACTGGAAACTGATCAACTCGTGCCCGGCCGCCTGCGCCTGCTGCGACAGTCGCGCATCGATGTCCGCGAGCGTGTCACGCCCGTAGACCTCCGGCTCGCGCGAGCCCAGCAGGTTGAGGTTGGGCCCGTGCAGGACCAGCAGTTTCGCCACGCGACACCTTGGCAGCCAGCCGGAGGGGTCCGGCGAGGGAGCGAAGTGTGCGCGCGCTTAGCGATGTTGTCCACTTCGGCGCAGTTCGGCGATGTTCGGCGGAGAACTGGCGCACAAACCGTGCGTGGGCGTATGTAGACCTGACCGGTCCCGTGGGAGCGGACCGTTGCGCGACCGGGGGACCTCGGCGCGGCCGGCCTCCCGGTCGCGCCCAAGGGCGCTCCCACGACGATGCTCCGCATACAACCGGGCTGGCCAGATCTCTGCAGGAGCGCCCTCGGGCGCGACCGTGGGCTACCACGGCGCGGTCGGTCCTCCCCGTCGCGCTCACATGCGCCCTACGGGGAGCTCGTGCCGAGCCAGCGCTCCAGCGTGGCCGGATCCAGCAGCCCGGCGTGGCTTGCCAGCACCGTGCCGTCCGCATCGAGCAGGACGCTGTAGGGCAGCACGCTGGCGCTGTCGCCCAGTTGCCGTGCACTGTCGGGATCGTCCAGCCGGCCGAGCAGGATCGGGTAATTCACCGGGTAGGCCTGGAGGTAGGCGCGCACGTTCTCGGGTGTATCCATGGCGATGCCGATCACCACCGGACGGTCGCCCCCGAAGCGGGCCTGTGCCGCGGCGAGGGCAGGCATCTCCTTGAGGCAGGGCCCACACCAGCTGGCCCAGAAGTTCACCACCACGCGGTGGCCGGCGTAATCGGCGAGGGTGTGCATGCGGCCCTCCAGGTCGGGCAACGGCAGCGCCGGCACCGGTCGGCCGACCAGGTCCGCCCCGTGCCGCTCGCGCGACGCGTGCTGCAGCCAGCCGCCCGCTGCGGCGGCAAGCACCGCCAGGGCGAGGATCAGCCAGCTCGCGCGGGTCATCATGTCAGCGCGCCGCCTCGGTCAGGGCCTGCTCGACCAGCCCCGACGTGAGCACCGTCGGCAGCTTGCGCCCTTCGCCACCACCGCGCGGGAACACCACGTACAGCGGAACGCCCGGGGAGTGGTACTGCTCCAGGAAGGCGGCGATGGTCGGGTTGACGTCGGTCCAGTCGCCTTTCATGTAGACCGCGCCGGTGCGCTGGAGCAACGCACGGAAGGCGGCCGTGTCCAGCACCGTGTGCTCGTTGGCCTTGCAGGTGACACACCAGTCGGCGGTCATGTCGACGAACACGGGCGTGCCGGCAGCACGCAGCTGGGCCAGCTTTTCCGGGCTGTAGGCGACCGTTCCGGCCTGGGCCTGTGCCGCGCGCACCGGCGCCGGCAATTGCGCCAGTGCGTACAGCGGCACCGCGGTGGCCAGCAACGCCAGCAGCACCGGCGCGCGCACCAGCCCGGCACGGCCGCGGCTGCGCTCGAACCACCAGAGGGTGAGCGCCAGGAACACCGCCGCGACCAGCAGCAGGCCGACCGCGTCCGCGCCGCGCTGGTTGGCCAGCACCCAGGCCAGCCAGGCGGCGGTGAGGTACATCGGGAAGGCGAGCAACTGCTTGAGCGTCTCCATCCATCGCCCCGGCCGCGGCAGCCGCCGCGCCAGCGCAGGCACGAAGCCGACCGCCAGGAACGGCAACGCCAGGCCCAGGCCGAGCACCACGAACACCAGCAACGCAGATACCGCGGGCGCGGCGAAGGCGTAGGCCAGCGCCGTACCCATGAAGGGCGCCGTGCAGGGACTGGCCACCACCACCGCCAGCACGCCGGTGAAGAAATCGCCGGCCATGCCGCCACGCGAGGCGAGCCTGGTGCCGGTATTGCCCAGCGAGGCGCCGAACTGCACCAGCCCGGACATCGACAGGCCCACGGCCAGCATCACCAGCGCCAGCACGCCGACCAGCAACGGCTGTTGCAGTTGCGTGCCCCAGCCGAGCGCATGGCCGGCCGAGCGCAGGGCGAGGATGCCCAGCCCCAGCGCCACGAAACTCACCAGCACGCCAGCGGTATAGGCGATCGCGTGGGCCCGCGCGCGCGCCGGGCTCTCGCCGCTTTCCAGCAGGCCCACCGCCTTGATCGACAGCACTGGCAGCACGCACGGCATCAGGTTCAGCACCAGGCCGCCGCCGAGGGCGAGCAGCAAGGCGAGCCACAGGCTGGTCTGCAGCGGGCCCTGCGTGGCCGGGGCAGGCGGCGCTTCCGGCGCAGTGGCGGCGGGCGTGCCGGTGGTCGGGGCCACGCTAGCCAGGTCGACGTCCAGCACGCGGGTCATCATCGGGTAGCACAGGCCGCCGTCCTGGCAGCCCTGGAAGCTGGCCTCCAACGCCAGGCGCGTGCGACCGCCGAGGTCGCCCGTGACGGTCACCGGCAAATCCAGCTCGTTGAAGTAGACGGTGACGTTGCCGAAGTGCGGATCGTCCTTGCGCGTGCCGGCCGGCCACTGCGGCACCAGCGCCAGGCCCTCGCCGTCGCGCAGCTGCAGCCGGGTCTGGTCGCGGTAGAGGTAATAGCCGGGCGGCATCGTCCAGCGCAGCAGCAGGTGCTGGCGGTCCTGCGGCACCGCCTCGAGCCTGAATGCCTGCCCGGCGGGGAGCGGGGTGTCGCTGCCGGTGGAGCCGTGGGTCGCGCCCAGGCTCTGCAGGGCGGCACCGAGCGATCCGCCACCGGTGGTCGCGATGCCGGCCGCGGGCAGCGGCAGGTCCAGTTGCTCGGTATGCGGCGGGTAGCAGATCTTCGGATCGACCTCGTGGCAACCCTGGAACTGCACGCCCAGGCGCAGCCGCGTGGCGCCCGGCGCCACCGTGTACGGCACGCTGGCGTCGATCGCGTGGTGGTAGATCTCCACGTCGCCCAGGTACTCGTCGTGGTGCTTCTCGCCGTCGGGGAAAGTGGGCTCGCCCAGCGATACGCCGTCGGCCGGCTTCAACTTCATCCGGCCGCGGTAGAGGTAGTAGTCCGGCGCGATCTCCCAGTGCAGCTTGAGCACGCCGAGGGTAGAGGCGTCGGCCGAGAGCTTGTAGGCCTCGGTGACCGGCAGCAGGCCGTCGTCTTCCTGGGCGTACGACGGACGCGCCAGTGCGGCCAGGCACACGAGCAGCATCAGCAACGGCAGGCGGGCGGCCAGGCGGCCGATCATCGGGCGCATCGCGTCTCCAGGGGCACGGGGCGGGAGATCCATTATGGACCCATCGCGCCGCGAGCCTCCGTCGGTTGCGGCCTTATGTCTCCTCGACCGCCAGCGGCCGCAGCGCGCGCCGCGGGCGCACCCGTCCGGTGGTGAGCGCCGTGCCGAGCAGAATCACTGCGCAACCGCCGAGCATGCGCATCGTCACCGGCTCACCCAGCAGCAGGGCGCCCCACAGCACGCCGAAAGCGGGGATCAGGTAGGGAATGACCATGATGCGCTGCGCGCCCACGCGTGCCAGCACCCAGAAGAACAGCACGTAGGCCAGTGCGGTGCACAGCACGGCCAGCCCCGCCGCCGCGAGCCACGCCTGCATCGGCGGCGGCTGAGTCGGCCAGGCCAGCACGGTCGTCGGCAATAACACCAGGGCGGCCACCATGTGGCTGCCGATCGTCACCACCAGCGGGCTGACGCTTGCCAGGCGCAGGTGCGAGTAGTGCACGGCGTAGCCGTAGAGCACGGTGGCGGCCACGCAGGCGAGCAACCCCATGCCGGCGCCTGGGGCCACCTTGAGGCCGCCTTCGACCAGCCAGAGGATGCCCGCGAAACCGGCCACCAGCCCGGCCCCACGCCAGCCGTCCAGCCGCTGGCCCAGCCACAGCCAGCCGATCAGCGCGGCAAACATCGGTGTCATGCCGTCAACAATCGAGGCGACGCCCGCCGGCAGGCTGCGCGTGGCGAAGGTGAACAGCAGGAAGGGCAGCGCCGAGTTGGTCACCCCGACCACGGCGATCGGCCACCCGTGCTCGCGCCATTCGGCCAGGCGGCGGCGCGAGGCCAGCAGCGGCAGGAAGCACAGCGCCGCGCCGATGGCGCGCAGGCCGGCCAGCGGCAGCGCGCCGAACGCCCCGGCGCCCATGCGCATGAACAGGAACGAGCCGCCCCACAGGGCGCCCAGCGAGAGCAGGACGGCGTAGTCGATCTTCTTCATCGTGGGGCAGGCGGGAACGGGGAGACGCAAGTGTGCGGCAGCGCCACTGACAACGGCTGTCAGCAGTCTTGCGGGGCCTCGGCTGTCGCTTCGCGCACCCAGGCCAGGTAGGGAGGATGCGCGTGCTCGACCGGCACGGCGATCAGCTCCGGCAGGTCATACGGATGCAGCGCCAGCAGGCGCGTGCGCAAGGCCTCGAAGCGGGCGGCGGTGGTCTTGATCAGCAGCAGGCATTCGCTGTCGGTGGTGACTTCGCCTTGCCAGCGGTAGGTCGAGACGATCCCGGGAAGCTGGTTCACGCACGCGGCCAGGCGCTCGGCCACCAGCGCCTCGGCGATGCGCCGGGCGCTGCCGGTGTCGGGACAGGTGCAGTAGCAGAGCAGGACGGGACGAGTATCGGCCATGGCGCGAGATGGTAGCCCTTCTCCCCTCGGGAGAAGGAGCTGGGGAGAGGGTTCGGTATCGCCTCGCTCCGCCCGGACCCTCACCCGCCTTCGGGCACCTCTCCCGGAGGGTGGGGGATTCGTCTTTGGGCTTGCGGCAGGCGCTTCGACTTCGCCCTGCGGGCTACGCTCAGTGCGAACGGAGTCTCCGGGTCCTTGGCGGAACAAGAGTAGTGCCGAAGCCAGGGCGGCTAAGACTCCTGATCCGCGGGAAGGAAAGCATTCGTCCTGAGCGTAGGCGCACAGCGCCGGAGTCGAAGGACCGCCATGACCCGTCGGCCGTCGCCCCTTGAATCACACGTCGCGTCCCCCCATCTGCTGAGCCATTCGACGTCGCGGCCTCTTGCAGGGGCCGTTTGCGTCGCTAGAATTGGCACTCACCGTCACCGAGTGCTAACAGCCTCAGGGTGATCCTCACCTCCTTTCAACCCGAACTAGTGGAGTTCCGTCCATGAGCAAACTGCGTCCGCTGCACGATCGCGTCATCGTCAAGCGCCTGGAAGAGGAGCGCGTCTCCGCCGGCGGCATCGTCATCCCCGACAGCGCCACCGAGAAGCCGACCCGCGGCAAGGTCATCGCCGCCGGCACCGGCCGCATCCTGGAAGACGGCAACGTCCGTCCGATGAGCCTGAAGGAAGGCGACGTGGTGCTGTTCGGCAAGTACGCCGGCCAGGAAATCAAGATCGACGGCGAAGAGCTGGTCTTCCTGAAGGAAGACGACATCGTGGCGGTGATCGAGGGTTGATCGTCTGGCGGTTGGCTGAGCGCGTGGAAGCAAGAGCGCGCACGCCAGTCGCCTTCGGCTCCTTCTGGAAACATCCCGCGGAATTTTCCGTACCTATTCAAATTTTTTGAGGCAAAAAATTTATGGCAGCCAAAGAAGTCCGCTTCGGCGAAGACGCCCGCTCGCGCATCCTCAAGGGCGTGAACACCCTGGCCAACGCGGTCAAGGTCACCCTCGGCCCGAAGGGCCGCAACGTCGTGCTCGAGAAGAGCTTCGGCGCCCCGACGATCACCAAGGACGGCGTGTCCGTCGCCAAGGAGATCGAGCTGGCCGACAAGTACGAGAACCTCGGCGCGCAGATCGTCAAGGAAGCCGCTTCCAAGACCTCCGACGTCGCCGGTGACGGCACCACCACCGCCACCGTGCTGGCGCAGGCGTTCATCCAGGAAGGCCTCAAGGCGGTCGCCGCCGGCATGAACCCGATGGACCTGAAGCGCGGCATCGACAAGGCCGTGACCGCGGCCGTCGGCGAGCTGAAGAAGCTCTCCAACCCGACCGCCGACGACAAGGCGATCGCCCAGGTGGGCACCATCTCGGCCAACTCCGACTCCAACATCGGCGACATCATCGCCACCGCGATGAAGAAGGTCGGCAAGGAAGGCGTGATCACCGTCGAGGAAGGTTCGGGCCTGGAGAACGAGCTCGACGTCGTCGAGGGCATGCAGTTCGACCGCGGCTACCTGTCGCCGTACTTCATCAACAACCAGCAGTCGCAGCAGGTTGAACTTGACGACCCGTTCATCCTGATCCACGACAAGAAGATCTCCAACGTCCGCGAGCTGCTGCCGATCCTCGAAGGCGTCGCCAAGGCCGGCAAGCCGCTGCTGATCGTCGCCGAGGAAGTCGAGGGCGAGGCGCTGGCCACGCTGGTGGTCAACACCATCCGCGGCATCGTCAAGGTCGCCGCCGTCAAGGCGCCGGGCTTCGGTGACCGTCGCAAGGCCATCCTGGAAGACATCGCGATCCTGACCAACGGCCAGGTGATCTCCGAGGAAGTGGGCCTGCAGCTGGAGAAGGCCACCATCAACGACCTGGGCCGCGCCAAGCGCGTGGTGATCACCAAGGAAAACACCACCATCATCGACGGTGCGGGCGAAGCCGATCGCATCCAGTCGCGCATCAGCCAGATCAAGGCGCAGATCGAGGAGACCTCCTCCGACTACGACCGCGAGAAGCTGCAGGAGCGCGTGGCCAAGCTGGCCGGCGGCGTGGCCGTCATCAAGGTCGGTGCCGCCACCGAGGTCGAGATGAAGGAGAAGAAGGCCCGCGTCGAAGACGCCCTGCACGCCACCCGTGCGGCGGTCGAGGAAGGCGTGGTGCCGGGCGGCGGCGTCGCCCTGATCCGTGCGCTCAAGGCCGTCGAGGGCCTGACCGGTGATAACACCGACCAGAACCTCGGCATCGCGATCACCCGCCGCGCGCTGGAAGCGCCGCTGCGCGCGATCGTCGCCAACGCCGGCGAAGAGCCCTCCGTGATCCTCAACAAGGTCAAGGACGGCCAGGGCAACTTCGGCTACAACGCGGCCACCGGCGAGTTCGGTGACATGGTGCAGATGGGTATCCTGGATCCGACCAAGGTGACCCGCACCGCGCTGCAGCACGCCTCCTCGGTCGCCGGCCTGGCGATCACCACCGAGGCGATCGTGGCCGAGCTGCCGAAGAAGGACGAAGGCCACGGTGCTGGTGCCGGTGGCATGGGCGGCGGCATGGGTGGCATGGGCGGCATGGACTTCTAAGTCCTTCGCTTACCGCTGTATCGAAGAAAACCCCGCCTCGCGCGGGGTTTTCTTTTGCCTGCTGTTCTTTTTGTAGGAGCCCGCTCGCGGGCGAAGTTCCTGGCTCGGATAGCCACCAGGACAGGAGCGTCGCCCGCAAGCGGGCTCCTACGCGGTGTGCTAACCGGTCTTGGGGCCGTGCGCGAGCAGGTGCGCCAGCGCCTCCAGTGCCTCGCGCAGCTCGGCACTGGAGGCGGTCGAGGACAGGGCAAGGCGTACGCCGGCCCATCCGCGCACGCCGGCAAGGCGGAACTCGCCATCCGCTGCCACCGCCACGCCGTGCCGGCGGGCGTGGAAGGCGAAGCGCTCGGCATCCCACGGTTTTGCCAGCGGCAGCCAGCCATGCGTTCCGAATGCCGGCGCGCGGTAGCCGTGGCCACCCAGCAACGCCGCTGCGATCGCCTGGTGCTGCATCGCATCCTGCCGGCGCGCCTGAACCAGTTCGTCCATCAGGCCGGTGCCCAGCCAATGCGCGGCGATCTCGGCCAGGACCGGCGAAGCCATCCACACGGCAGCGCGCAGGTGCCGCCGGTAGGCATCCACCAGCGCGCGCGGCACGTGCACGAAACCCGTGCGCAGGGCGAAGCCGGCCAGTTTGGACAGGCCCACGATCAACAGCGTGCGCTCGGGCGCCAGCGCGCACAGCGGCAAGGTTGCGGGGTCCATCGGAAGCAGGTCGTCATCTTCGATCACCCACAAGTCGTGCTTCTCCGCCACGGCTGCCAGCGCCTGCCGGCGCCTTGCGCTCCAGTGCAAGGCCAGCGGGTTGGAGCAGCTGGGCGAGGCGTACAACGCGCGCAGTCCACGCGTGACAGCCAGTGCCTCGACCGCCTCCGGCTTTGGGCCTTCAGCGTCCACGGCGACCGGTAGCAGACGTGCCCCCACGAACTCGGCCGCCGCCACCAGACCGGGGTTGACCAGCGGCTCACAGGCCATGCCGCCGCCCTCGCCAACGGCGCTGCGCAAGGCGACCAGCAGCCCCGCCTGCGCTCCGGGAGTGACGAACGTGCGGCACGGCTGCGCGTCGATGCCCAGCGTGGACAGCCATTGCGCCGCCGCCTCGACGTGCTGCGGCGCCTCGCTGGCCTGGCCGGCGCGGTCGAGCAGGGCGTGCGCGCGTCCGTTGGCCAGTCGCGCGAAGGCATCGCGCAGCAGTGCGGACGCGTTCAGATGGCGCGGCACCCGCGGTGCGTTCATCGCCAGGTCGTGCAGGCCCGCGGCCGGCGGTGGGCTCGATGGCGCGGCTGGCCGTGCCACGACCGTCCCGCTGCCCACCCGGGCGTGCAGCCAGCCGCGCCGCGTGGCTTCGGCGTAGACCCGCGTCACGGTCGCGACCGACACGCCCCAGCGTCGCGCCGCCGCGCGCTGCGAGGGCGCCGGCTGGCCGGGTTGCAGCGTGCCGCTGGCAATCTCGCTCTCGAGCGTGCGCAGCAACTGTTGCCAGGTCGGGACGGTCATGCCGCCATTTTCGCAGTTCAGCGGTCCGCCAGCGGCACCAGCGCGAGCAGCACCGCGACGGCCACCAGGCAGGCGCCGGAGCCAGCCTGGCGCAGACGCACGGCGCGTGCCGAATGCGCCAGCCGCCCGGCCGCCGAGGCCATGGCGGCATAGGCGCCCAGTACCGGCAGCTCGATCGCCACGCACAGCGCGGCGAGCAGCGCGTACTGCGGAACCAGCGCGTGGCCCGGCGTGACGAACAAGGGCAGCAGCGCGCCGAAGAAGATGATCGACTTGGGATTGGCCAGCTGCCCGATGAGGCCTTCGGTGAACGGCCGAACAGTGTCGGCGGCTTTGCCCGGGGGCGCACTGTCGCTGGCAGTCCAGGCGTCATGGATGGCGGCGAGCCCGCGCCAGGCGAGGTAGGCGGCACCGACCAGCTTCAGTGCGTGGAACGCGACCGGCGAGGCGCGCAGCAGCAGGCCCACGCCCAGCGCCGACAGGGCGAGGTAGCCCACGTTCGCGAGCTGGATGCCGAGCGCCACGCGCAACCCAGCCAGGGTGCCGCGCGCCATGGCGTGCGAGGCGGTGAGCAGTACCGCCGGCCCGGGGGTGATTGCGAACAGGCCCTGCAGCAGGGCGAAGGCGAGCAGCTTCTCGTGATGCATCAACGTGGCCTCGGAGGAAACATGCGCATGGTCGTGGGCGCCTCCCGGCCGCGCGCGGGGCGTGGTGGAGAAAGCACGAAGTGTCCCAGGACACTTTGCGCGGTTTGCCCGGGACGGGCGCGCCGCCCGAGGGCGCAGCCGGCAGGATGGTCGGCCTCTGCAACCCACGGAGTCGCCGATGTCCGATCTCGACCTTCCCCACGTCCTGGTGATCTACGAGCCGGCCGAACGCTATCCGTGCGGTACGCCCACCCAAGTGGCCCAGGCGCTGGCGGCCATGCCTGAGATGGCCGTGCACATGGCGCGGCTGGGCGAAGCGGCCGCGCGGGGCGAGATCCTGCTGGGCGGACCGGCGAGTGGGCGCGACGGCCGGCCACAAGGCGGGATGGTGGTCTTCCGCGGGCTCGACCTGGCGGCCGTGGCGGCGTTCGTGGCGGACGACCCGGTGGTGCGCGAGGGCATCGAGCGGGCGCGCGTATGCCGGTTCGAGCCCGTGCTGGGCTAGGCGCGGCCGGATTGACGACAGGGCGCGGCTCGCGGCGGAAGGGTTCTTCGCCGCCGGGGCCCGCGCCTACGCTGGAGACCAACGTGCGGCTGGCGCGGGCGCGTGGAACGGTGTCGGATCGTGCATTCACCGCAGGCCGCGCGCGCATGCGCCAGAATGTCCGGCCCCTCTCCCCCGGATGCGCCAATGCTCTTCCGCTGGTTCGAATCGCTGATCGATCCGTTCAAGGATCCGGTGGACGTGATGCCGCCCGCTTCGCCCGGGCGCTTCTACCTGTTCTACCTGCGCCAGGTGTGGCCGATGTTCGCCGCAGTGCTGGTGGTGGGCTTCTTCGTCTCGGTCATCGAGGTGTCGCTGTTCGCCTTCATCGGCCGGCTGGTGGACATGGCCAAGGTCGCCGAGGGCGCCGCGTTCTTCCGGCAGCATGGCCGTGAGCTGCTCTGGATGGCGTTCGTGGCGCTCGTCGCGCGGCCCGTGTTCAACGCCCTGCACGACCTGCTGGTGAACCAGGCGATCGTGCCCAACGTGACCGCGCGCATCCGCTGGCAGAACCACCGCTACGTGATCCGCCAGAGCCTGGCGTTTTTCCAGAACGATTTCGCCGGGCGCATCGCCAACCGCATCATGCAGACCGGCAGTTCGCTGCGCGAGTCGGCGGTGCAGATCGTCGATGCGATCTGGTACGTGGCGATCTACACCGGCAGCGCCATCGTGATGTTCGCCCAGGCCGACGCCTGGCTGGCGGCACCGCTGGTGGTCTGGCTGCTGCTCTACGTCGCCACGCTGGCGTTCTTCATCCCGCGCACGCGGCAGCGTTCGTGGAAGGCGTCCGAGGCGCGCTCGAAATTGATGGGACGCATTGTCGACGGTTACAGCAACGTGCTCACGCTCAAGCTCTTCGCGCACACCCGGCGCGAGGAAGCCTACGTGGCCGACGCGCTGCACGAACAGGTCGACAGGACGCGTGCGATGACGCGCCAGACCACCGCCATGGATGCCACCATCACCACGCTCAACGGCTTCCTGATCGTGGGCACCTCCGGCCTCGCGTTGTGGCTGTGGAGCCACGGCCAGGTGACGGTCGGTGCGATCGCACTCTCCACCGGCCTGGTGATCCGCATCAACAACATGTCCGGCTGGATCATGTGGGTGGTCAACGGCATCTTCGAGAACATCGGTACGGTGCAGGACGGCATGGCGACCATCGCACAGCCGCGCACGGTGCAGGATGCACCCGGCGCGATGCCGCTGGGAGTGACCCGCGGCGAGGTGCGCTTCGAAGACATCCACTTCCACTACGGCAAGGCCGGCGGCGTCATCGCGGGCCTGGATCTGACCGTGCAGGCGGGCGAGAAGATCGGCCTGGTCGGCCCCTCCGGCGCGGGCAAGTCGACCCTGGTCAACGTGCTGCTGCGGCTGTACGACCTGGAAGGCGGGCGAATCCTGATCGACGGCCAGGACGTCGCGCGCGTCACCCAGGAAAGCCTGCGCTCGCAGATCGGCGTGGTGACCCAGGACACCTCGCTGTTGCATCGATCGATTCGCGACAACCTGCTCTACGGCCGCCCGGACGCGAGCGAGGCGCAAGTGGCCGAAGCGGTGCGCAAGGCGCGTGCGGACGAGTTCATCCCGACGCTCTCCGACGGCGAGGGGCGGCGCGGCTACGACGCCTACGTCGGCGAGCGTGGCGTGAAGCTTTCCGGTGGCCAGCGCCAGCGCATCGCGATCGCGCGCGTGCTGCTCAAGGACGCGCCGATCCTCATCCTCGACGAGGCCACCAGCGCCCTGGATTCGGAGGCCGAGGCGGCGATCCAGGAGAGCCTGGACCTGCTCATGCAGGGCAAGACGGTGATCGCCATCGCGCACCGGCTGTCGACGATTGCGCGCATGGACCGCCTGGTGGTGCTGGACAAGGGCCGTATCGTGGAGAGCGGCACGCATGCGCAACTGATCGCGCAGGGCGGCCTGTACGCGCGGCTGTGGGAGCGCCAGACCGGCGGCTTCGTCGCCGCGGAAGATGCGCTCGCCTGAGCAGGCAACCCCGTGGTGCGGGGTTGCCTGCCGGGGACTCAGTGCCCACGCGCGGCGCGCAGCTTCTCGCGGGCTTTCGCGTTGAGGCCGCCGGTCGGGCCGGCGCCCTCGCCGGGCGTAGTGGCTGCCGCATCGGCCGCCTGCGTCTGCTTGAGCAGGCCGCCGAGGCCAAGCGGTTGCGTGCCCGAAGTGCCGGTCGTCGGCGCGGCACCGGTACCGATGCCGGCATTCGCGCTCAGGCCCGGCGCGGTAGCGCCGGCCTGCGCCGAACCGTGCGCTGTCGCCTGACCGCCGCCGGCGGGGATGACCTGCGCGAACGCGGGAGCGGCGAACACGCTGGCGCCGATGAAAGCGGCTAGCAGAGTCTTGTGCATGGGATCCTCCTTCGGAAGTGTCGCCGCAGAACCTGCGGTGGGCGGGACACTAGACCGGCTCGTCATGACGGGCTCTGAACCGGCCTGGTGCCGCTTAAGCGGGCAGACAGATGGCTGAACGGCGGCGGCGTGCGACCTCGTCCATCGGCCCGCTCGGGTCTACAGGCACCCGCGGGAAGGGCGGTGACCGAAGCCCACCCTGCGATGGTCAGTGGCCATGCGTGTCGGCCCTGCCGCTTACCTTGGCATCGGCACCTGTCGAGGTTCCAGTCGCGGTGCGGCGCGCGGCCTCGCCGACCGAACCGGCCGTACGCTGCGTGCTGTCGACGGCTGCATGGGCGCGGTCGCTGACCGGGCCACCGACGCCGCGCGCGGTGCCTCGGGCCCGGGCCGTCGCTGCGCCGGTATCCACCGCTGCGCCGGCGTGGATGCCGGCGTTTGCCGCAGTGTGTTGATCGCCCGCGCGCACGCCGGCCGAACCGCGGGCCGTGGTGTCTACCTCCACGCGGTCGTGGCGATCCAGTGTTCGGCGGGTCTGATCGGTCACGTGGCGCGCATGGCGATCGGCGCGCTGCATGGTCTGACCTGCCTGGGTACCCAGGCGCCCGGGTGCGCCCGTCAGGGCGCCGTTGGCGCCGGCCGTTACGCCGGCACCGACCCGGCCGGCACCGCCGAGGCTGACCTGCGCCAGGGCAGGCAGGATGGCGAACACGCCGGCACCCATCACAGCTGCAAGCAGGGTCTTGCGCATGGAACACCTCCAGTCGTGGGAAGCCGCGGCATGTCCCGCGGCAGCGACGACCCTAGGTGTGCGTTCCCGACTTCATTCTGAATATGCCCGCGTCCGCTTAAGCGAGCGGACAGATGGCTGAATGCTCACCTGTCCATGCCGGATGAAGCAGACGCCGCCGTCACGGGTGCGCGCCATAGGCGCCTGACCGCGCCGGCGGCTGCGCGCGCGGCGACGTTGGGCTCGCGGCGGCCAGTTGCGGCGGCAGCAGCGCATCGAGCCTGCCCTTCAGCCGCAGCATCGCGACGCTGGCCATGTCGCGGTCGATCACCTTCTGCTCGGCGGTCATTTCCGGCTGCGGCGCGCCGGGTGCGCGGGTCAGCTCGGCCAGCTGCGGTGCCAGCACCTGGGTCAGCGCGAAGTAGGGGTCGCCGTGGATGCCCGCCGCATCCAGCAGCTTGCCCGGCAGCATCCAGGCAGCCAGGCTCTCGCGTTTGGCTGGCGCCGCGTTGCGCGGGTCGAGCAGCAGCCATACGCCCGGCTCGCTCAGCATGTCGCCACCGTCGACGAAGCCGGTGACGTTGTAGCTGTTGGTCAGCGCCGGCAGGTGGTCGCCGTAGAACAGCAGCAAGGTCGGGCGATCCCGCTTGGCCAGCAGTCTGGCCAACCGGCCCAGTTCCGCGTCGGCGTGTTCGGCGTGGTAGAGGTAGGTCTGCAGTTCCTGCTTGTCGCGGCCGCTGATGCCAGGCGGAACCGGGATGGCGTCGCGCGCGGCCACGTCCGCCGGCGGCACATCGTAGGGGCCGTGCGCCTCGATGCTGATCGCGAACAGGAACTGCGGCGGGCCATTGTCCTTGAGCTGGCGCATGATCTCGTCGGTCATCGCGCTGTCGGCCATGTACTTGCCGTCGTTGGGCGAGTCCTTCGGGAACGAGGACTGCGAGAGGAACTGGTCGAAGCCGATCTTGCGAAAGGCCGCGGCGCGGTTCCAGAACGCCGGATCGTTGCCGTGGATCGCGGTGGTGCTGTAGCCGTGCGCGCGCAGCGTGCGCACCAGGCTGGGCACCACCTTCTGGTCGAGCGTGAGGTAGGGGAACTGCAGCTCGTCGAAGTAGCGCAGCGACAGGCCGGTGAGCACCTCGAATTCGGTGCGGATGGTGCCGCCGCCGAAGGTCGGTACGTGCAGCGGTCCGCTGGTGCCGCGCTTCTCCAGTCGGTGCAGGTTGGGCGTGAAGTGGCTGTCCTCGTAGCCGCGCATGATGCTCGGGTCGAAGAACGACTCGCTCTGCACCACCACGATGTCCGGTCGTTCGCCACTCGACGATGCAGCGGACAGTCGTGCCTCCAGCGCCTGGCGGGTCTGCGCGATCAGCGCCTTGGCGGCGCCCGGGTCGGCCTTGTGCCCGCCGTGGCCGTACTGCTGGTGGAACAGCAGCAGCGAGCTGACCAGGCCGGAGTGGTTGGCGGTCACGGTGGGCGACCACGGTTCCAGCCACAGCACGCGCTGGTTGTAGAGCTTGCCCCACGCCGCCACCCCGCCGAGCAGGCTGCCCAGCAGCACCACCGCGACGGCACCGCCGAGCAGGCGCTTGCCGTAATTGCGCCGCGGGAACAGCGGCGGCTCCAGCCGCCACATCGCCACGATCAGGGCGATCCCGGCGAGCAGGCCCAGGTACGGCCATGGGCTGTGCGGCAGGTAGCCCACCAGCAGGTGCGCGCCACCCTTGCTGAGCTGGTCGACCATCAGGAAATCGGCCGGCATCAGCGGGTTGCCCAGGTTGGCCACCTTTAACGCATTGATCTGGTAGAGCAGTGCTTCGAACAGGAACACCAGCCCGAACGAGAACACCAGCCGCCGGGTGAAGGCCAACAGCGCCCACGCCGCCAGCAGCCCGGGCAGGGCGTTGGCCAGGGGGTAGCTCGGCTGGATGAAGAGGCGCAGCGGACCCACGCCCACGCCGCCATCCATCAGGCCGGTCAGCAGCACGAAGGCCAGGCTCATCAGCACCACGGCCAGGACGCGCGAAGCAAGCGGGCGCCAGTGCGTGGTGGAGTGGTCGGGAAGGAACATGGCAGGCAGAGTCCGCTGACGCTACGTGGAGAGAAGGTGACTGTAATCGTGCCGCAATGAACCCGATGTTCGCCCGTGGCGGGCGGTTGCTGGCGGTTCATGCGTGCCCGGCTGCGGCACAATGGCCGGATGAGCGCCCCCGAAAGCTCCGCGCTGCGCGCGCTGATCGACGACCGCTACGCCGAACTGGCCGCCCGCTGCCGCGCCGCCGGCGTGGCGCTGCACGATGATGCCGGCGTGGCCGAGCGCATCCGGCGCACGCTGGCGGCGAGCGATTTCGCCTTCGAGGTCTGGCGCCGGCAGCCGCAGCTGCTGGCCCCGGCCGGCCTGGACCGCCTGCGCGCCGCCGGCGATGCCGGCACCCGCATCGGCGCGCTGGCCCTGCCCGAGGACGAGATCGCCACGCTGGCCGCGCTGCGCCGGTTCCGTCATGCCGAGGCGTTGCGGCTGGTGTTCCGCGACGTCAACGGGCTGGACGACCTGGCCGAGACGCTCTCGGCGACCAGCGTACTGTATGAGGCGCTGCTGGGCGCGGCGCTGGGCTGGTCCGAGCGCGCGCTGGCGGCGCGCTACGGCCACGCGCGCAGCGACGGCGGCGCGCTGCAGCGGCTGGTGGTGATCGGCTTCGGCAAGCTCGGCGGGGCCGAACTCAACTTCTCTTCCGACATCGACCTGGTACTCGCCTACCCGCAGGCCGGCCAGAGCGACGGTGCGCGTTCGCTGGATAACAGCGAGTACTTCGTGCGGCTGGGCCGTCAGCTGGTGCGTCTGCTCAACGAGCCGACCGACGACGGCATCTGCGCGCGGGTGGACCTGCGCCTGCGCCCCTTCGGCAACGCCGGGCGGCTGGCGCTTTCCTTCGCGGCGATGGAGCAGTACTACCAGAGCGAGGGTCGCGACTGGGAGCGCTACGCCTGGATCAAGGCGCGCCCGGTGGCCGGCGACCGCGCCGCCGGCAAGCAACTGCAGGACCTCCTGCGGCCGTTCGTCTACCGCAAGTATCTCGACTACACCGCCTTCGCCGGCCTGCGCGAGATGAAGGCGCTGATCGACGCCGAGGTCGCGCGCAAGGACCTGGCCGACAACCTCAAGCTTGGCCCCGGCGGCATCCGCGAGATCGAGTTCATCGTGCAGCTGGAGCAGCTGATCCGCGGCGGGCGCGAGCCGTCCCTGCGCGTACGCGGCCTGTTGCCGGCGCTGGCCGCCTGCGAGGCGCGCGGGCACATCGGCGCGGCGCGCGCCAGGGCGTTGCGCGAGGCCTACCGCTGCCTGCGCCGCGTCGAAAACCGCGTGCAGATGCTGCGCGACGCGCAGACCCATGACCTGCCCGAGGATGCGTTGAGCCGCGAGCGGCTGGCCCGCGGCCTGGGCCACGGTGACTGGGCCTCGCTGGAGGCCGAACTGGCGCATCACCGCGCGATCGTCAGCGAAGACTTCGCCAGCGTGCTGATGCCCGCCGGCGGGCGCACCGCGCAGGTGGCGGTCGCCGATACCACGCTGTGGCAGCAGGCCTGCCACGGTACGCCCGAGCCCGGCGCGCTGGAGGCGGCCGGCTTCGTGCCCGGCATCGATGCGGCCGAGGCGCTGGCCAAATTGCCTCAGGCGGCCTCGGTGCGCGCGATGTCGCCGCGCTCGCGCGAGCGGCTCGATCACCTGATGCCGCACCTGATCGGCGCAGCGCGCGCCAGCACCGCGCCGCTGCCGTGCCTTCTGCGCCTGTGCCGGCTGGTGCAGGCGGTGGCGCGCCGCTCGGCCTACCTCGCGCTGCTCCAGGAACAGCCCGCCGCGCGCACTCGCCTGGCGCGGCTGTTCGCCGACAGCGCCTTCCTTGCCGAACGGGTGATCGCCCAGCCCCTGCTGCTCGACGACGTGCTCGATCCGCGGATCGATCAACTGCCGCTCAAGCGTGCCGACATCAGCGCCGAGATCAGCCGTGTGCTCGGCACGCTGGACGAGCGCGAGGCGGAGGCGGAGCTCGAGCGCATCAACGAGTTCAAGGCGAGCATCGCCTTCCGCCTCGGCCTGGCCTTCAACGACGGCCGTGCCGACGCCGTGGCCACCTCGCGACGCCTGGCGGCGCTGGCCGCCTCGGTCGTCGAAGCGGTCACCGCCCTGGCCGAGCGTGAACTCGCCGCGCAGCACGGACGGCTGCCCGGGGAAGGTTCGGGCTTCGCCGTGCTCGGCTACGGCAGCCTGGGTGGCGAGGAACTGGGATTCGCCTCGGACCTGGACCTGGTATTTGTGTTCGACGGTGCGCGCGCCCCGCTCACCAGCGACGGTGCGCGCCCGATCGATGGCGCACGCTGGTACCAGCGCCTGGCCCAGCGGGTGATGAACTGGCTTTCGCTGCTGACCCGCGCGGGGCGCCTCTACGAGGTGGACACGCGGCTGCGCCCGGACGGCTCGAAGGGCCTGCTGGTGAGCAGCCTGGAGGCGTTCGACGCCTACCAGCGCAGCCGGGCTTGGACCTGGGAGCATCAAGCCTTGTTGCGCGCGCGGGCGGTGGCCGGTGACGCGATCCTGGGACAAGCCCTGGGCGAAGTAAGGCGCGAGGTGTTGGCGGTCTCCCGCGAGCGGGACGCGGTGCTCGCCGACGTCAGCCAGATGCGTCAACGCTGGCGGACGGAGCGGGATCGTTCGGACGAGGCGCGGCTGGATCTGAAGCAGGGGCATGGCGCACTGCTCGACATCGAGTTCGCGCTGCAGGGATTGGTGCTTGCTCACGCCGCGATGTATCCGCAACTGCTGGGCAACACCGCGAACGCGTCGATGATCGACGCATGCTGGCGCGTCGGGCTGCTCAACGAGGTGCAGGCGCAAACGCTTGCGCGCGTGCATGGAGATCTGTTGCAGCGGGCGCTGACCTGCACGCTGGATTTGCGCTCGCGCATCGCGCCGCGTGAGCCTTCGCTCGAAACGATGTGCGCGGAGGTTCGCGCGGTAACGAAGGCCTTGGGGTTCGATTTCGGCTGATCCGGGACTTTCCGGTTTCCGGACGTTATTCCCCCAAAGGTGGAATCCATCTGGCGCCGGGCAGCCGAAGCCAAAAAGTTGACCAGCCTACGCGGTTGAAAAGCGCCTCCCGCATGCGCGGGAAGGACGCCCGCGTGATGGGTCGAGTCTCTCCCTCGGGACTGGACGCCAGTCAGGGCGCGCCAGGGTGGTCGGGGTGGGCTCGCCGCGATGTGGCTCAGCGCAACCCGAATTGTCGGCGAACCCTTGCGGCGATGCGTTCTGTCTCGCGCAACGGCGGCTGACGTGCGGGCGCGTCGACCTGGAGATCGTGCAGCAGCCCGCCCTCGCGCAGTGCGCGATGGAAATGGGCGAGCTTCTCCGGCAGTGGCGCGGGCGCGAGGGTGTGCACGGAGCAGCCGACGGCGCAGGCCTCGGAGAGCATGTTGACCGAGTCGGGTGTGACCACCAGGCGGTCGGCCCAGGCCATGACGCCAGGATAGGGATTCGGACCATCCGCTTCTCCTTGCCAGTGCAGACCGGGAAGGTGGCCGAACGCATCTCGCAGCGCCGCCGCCAGCGCGGGCGGCGTGCGCCGCGAAGCAAGCACCAGCAGGCTGCCGCCGTCGCGCTCATGCAGGGCACGCAGGCCGTCGATGAAGGCACGCGCCCAGGCGTGATCGAGCGCAATGCCGCGGCGCGGGCCGCCGAGCAGTACGCCGATGCGTGGCGCCGGCAGGTCGGCCAGATGCGGCCAGGCGTCGCGTGCATCGGCCAGCCATTCGTCGTCGATGGGGTTGAGCGAGCCCAGTGGCGTGAGCACGTTGGGGCCGGTCAGGCCGTCATGGCGCGGCGCGACGACGATGTCCCAATGCGTCGCGGCGACGCGCGGATCGAGAATCTGCACGGCCTGGCAACGGCCGCCGGACCATGGGCGCAGCAGACGCGTGAACAATGCCGCGGCGCGCCCGCAGCCGACCGCGACGCGCGGCCAGGGAGGCCCGAACCGCGCGCGCTCATCGGGCGGCAGCGCGACAGCGGCGCCCAGCGTCAGGCGCGGCGCCAGCCACGCCCAAGGCCCGCGCGGCTCCAGCACCAGCGGGCGCACCGGCAGACCGAGCCGCTCGGCCAGCGCCAGGGCCTGGCGCTGATTGCCGGCGGCGGTGTCGGTGATCGCCCAGCACTCCTCGCGCAGCCCGCTCATGGGGGCGGCGACCGGGCCGATTGTTGACGGATTCTGCACGCTGGGTTCCCCGTTCCTCACCCGACCAATCGTGCCGCAGGGCTTACACTTGAAGATCGCCCGCGCCGGACGGCGCGCCATGAAGCAAAGGATACCCATGAGCGAAGTGCTTTCCGAGGCCGCCCTCGACCAGTTGTTCCGCACCGCGCGTACCTATCGCCGCTCGGCCGATGCGTGGCTGGACAAGCCGGTCACCGACGCACAGCTGCACGCGATCTACGATCTCGCCAAGCTCGCGCCGACCAGCGCCAACGCCTCGCCCGCGCGCTTCGTGTTCGTTCGCTCGCCGGAGGCCAAGGCGAAGCTCGAGCCGGCGCTGGATCCGGGCAACCGCGACCAGACCATGGCCGCGCCGGTCACCGTGATCGTGGCGGCCGATCACGCCTTCTACGAACACCTGCCGCGGCTCTACAAGGAATCGCCCGACGCGACCGGCTGGTTCGCCGGCAAGCCGGCCGCGATCGAGGCGACCGCCTTCCGCAACTCCAGCCTGCAGGGCGCCTACCTGATCATGGCCGCCCGCGCGATCGGGCTCGATTGCGGCCCGATGTCCGGTTTCAGGAACGCGCTGGTGGACGAGACGTTCTTCGCCGGCACGCAGGTCCGCTCCAACTTCCTGATCAACATCGGCTACGGCAACCCTGCCGTGCTGCGTCCGCGCGAGGATCGCTTCGCGTTCGACGAAGCCTGCCGCATCCTCTGAACACCCCAACGCAGGAGTCACGCATGCGCATGTTCAAAACGGTTCTTTTCGCCGGCCTGTTCGGCGCCGCGGCGCTCGCCCAGGCCGCCCCGGTCACCTACCAGCTCGACCCGCACCACACGATGGTGCTGTTCAGCTGGAGTCACTTCGGCTTCTCGCACCCGACCGCGGAGCTGGGGCTGGGGCAGGGGACGCTGGTGTTCGATCCGGATCACCCGGAGCAGGCCAGCGTGCAGGTGACCCTGCCGATGACCGGGCTGGATACGCACGTGCCGGCGCTCGATGAGCACCTGGCCAAGCCTGATTTCCTCGACGCGGCCAAGTACCCGACCGTGACCTACAAGAGCACGAAGGTCGAGCCGCTGGGCAAGAACCACTTCCGCATCACCGGCGACCTGACCGTGCACGGCGTGACGAAGCCGGTGGTGCTCGATGCCACGCTCAACCGGATCGGCAAGCATCCGATGAGCGGCGATCCGTCGATCGGCTTCGACGCAACCGGCACGCTCAAGCGCTCGGACTTCGGCGTATCGGCGTACGTGCCCAACGTGAGCGACGAGATCACCCTGCACATCACGACCGAGGGTTCGGCGGGCAAGTAACGGCGGCGGTCCCCGCGGGACAAAAACGAAGCCCGCGTCGTCACGGCGCGGGCTTCGCTTTTGCAGGGTGGGCTTCAGCCACCTCGATACCGAGGCGCTGTGCTGAACCCCGTTCTTGCGGTCAGTGCCGCGTCACGCCTTCTTCGCGCAGCGCTTCGAGCTTGTCCAGGTCCACGCTGGCCACCGCTTCCTTCAGGTCGTCGATGCTGCCGGCATCACCCTGCGCCTTGACCGTGAAGCGCTGGCCCACCACGACGCTGTACTCGCCGTTGCCCGACTCATGGTCCCACGCCTCGTGGGTCAGGCGGCCATCGGCGGTGTAGGTCTTCTCGTAACCGTGGTCGGTGCTGCGTTCTTCTTCCGGCGCCATCGCGCCGGCCATCGCCATCAGCCCTTTCGCGGTACCCATGTCGGTGACTTCCAGCGTGACCATGCGGCCGTTGTCGTCGCCATATTCGGCATGCGCCTCGGTGACCTGCATGCCCATCGCGTTGCTGCGCTGCGCGGAGCTGCTGGTGCGCTTCAGCCCGAGCAGGGTCTCGGGCAGGAGCGCCTTGACCTGCTCGGTGGACAGCGCCTGCACGTCGCTGTCGTTGCCCATCGCCGCGCCCATCATCTTGTTCATCGCGGCCTGCTGCGCGGCGCTGTCGCCGGACTTCTGCGCCGCTTCCAGTTCCTTGCTGGCCTGCTCGGCACGCTCGCCCATGGCCGCCAGCTTGCCCAGCGCGCTGTCAGGATCGACGGTGACGTTGTCACTGGTGTTGCCCAGGTGCGTGCCGGTCATGGCCGCGCCGGTGTAGGCGGCGGTGCCGATCACGCCGGCCACGATCAGCCCGACGATCCAGCTGAGCACGATGGCGATGATGACCGACAGCGCGGTGTAGCCACCGGCCTTCTCCGGTGGGCACTTCATGGTGAAGGGCAGGCCCAGGTAGAGCAGGTAGATGCCGTAGATGGCACCGGCGATCGCGATCAGCCACCCGATCCAGGGGATGATCACGGCGATGCCGGCGACCCAGGAGGCGGTCCAGGAATAGGCGACCGTCTTGAGCGCCTGCACCATGTCCTTCTGGCCGTTGAAGGTGCCGGCCAGGGCATTGATCACCAGCGCCATGACGTAGGCGACCACCAGCGACAGCAGGTATTGCAGCACCATGCCGCCGATGCCTGCGCCGATCGGCGTGCGCACGTGCATGCCCAGGAAGCTGGTGCCGATCAGGCTGTTCCTGATGAAGCCGGCGATCGCCGGAAGCGCGGCGATCCAGACGATGTAGGTGGTGTACAGCCCGCCGATGCTGGCCGGTTCGGCGGCCGCGACCGGCCACTCGGTCCTGGGCGTGGCCAGGATGGCCTTGGCACGCGCGATGGCTTTTCCGAAATCCATGGTTTTTCCCCTTGCGACGAATGAATGCGGCGACGGATGGCCGTCGGCCGGGCCGCAGCCCTGCAGGCCGCCTGCCCATCCACGGTCGTCCTCCCCTCGAGGCGCCGACCGTCCCTTCGGGCGGCACCGGGGCACAGTTGAGGGCAACGGTGCGGCGAAGTCCAGTGCAGCCGCCGTGGGCGGCGGCCCACGCGTGGCCGGGGCGTGTGCCTGCTACCATGTGCGGCTCGAAGTCCTCTCCCTGGAGCCTGCCATGTCGCGCCCCCTGTCCGAGGCCGCGCCGGTCCCGGCGAATGCCGAAAATCGTTACGAAGTGACGCGCAACGACCTGCCGTTGTCCTGTCCGATGCCGGCCATGTCCCTGTGGAACTCGCATCCGAAGGTCTATCTGCCGATCGTCGAGGATGGCGGGGAGTCCGTCTGTCCCTACTGCGGCGCGCATTACGTCCTGCGGGACTGAACCGCCCGGCCCCAGCGGTTCCTGAACGGCGGCATTCGGCACGATCGCTGCTTGCCTAGGCGGATGAAGGCCACCCAACAACCCCTCATGTCTGCCGTCGTCACTCCCACCCGGCGTCTGGTTGTCGTCCAGCTGATCCCGGCGCTGCACACGGGCGGGGCGGAGCGTTCGACGCTTGAGGTGGGCCGGGCGCTGGTGGAGGCGGGGCACCGCTCGATCGTGATCTCCTCCGGCGGTCGCCTGGTGGCGCAACTGGAGGCCGAGGGCAGCGAGCACATCACGCTGGACATCGGCAGCAAGTCGCCGCGCACACTGTTCCGCCTCGGCGCGCTGCGCCGGCGGTTGCGTGAACTCAGGCCCGACATCGTGCATGCCCGTTCGCGCCTGCCCGGCTGGCTGGGCTGGTGGGCGCTGCGTGGCATGAACCCGCGCCCGCATTTCGTCACTACCGTGCACGGGCTCAATTCGCCCGGTCGCTACAGCTCGATCCTGCTGCGCGGCGAGCGCGTCATCGCGGTGTCGCAGACCATGCGCGACTATGCCCTGAGCCACTATCCGTGGCTGGACCCGGCACGCGTGAAGGTGATTCCGCGTGGCATCGATCCTGACGCCTTCCCTTATGGTCATCGCCCGGACGACGCCTGGCAGAAGGCCTTCTTCGCCGAGTACCCGCAGCTGGCCGGCGCGCCGTTGCTGACCCTGCCGGGCCGCGGCACGCGCCTGAAGGGCCATCACGAGGCGATCGAGCTGGTGGCCGAGCTCAAGCGCCGCGGCATCGAGGCGCGCCTGTTGCTGCTGGGCGTGATCGAACCGGGTCGCGAAGCCTACGTGGAAGAGCTCCGCCAGCTGATCCGCGAGCGTGGCATGGACGGGCAGGTCGTGCTGACGCCGCCACGCGCCGACGTGCGCGATATCTACGCGGTGTCCGCGCTGATCCTGCAATTGTCGACCAAGCCCGAATCGTTCGGGCGCACGGTGGTCGAGGCACTTTCGCTGTGCCGTCCGGTGCTCGGCTACGCCCACGGCGGCGTCGGCGAACTGCTGGCCGAGCTGTATCCGGCCGGCCGCGTGCCGCTGGGCGACCGCCAGAAGCTGGTCGAGCGTGCCGCCGAGTTGCTGCGGGTGGCCCCGCCGATCCCGATGCTGCAGAGCTACCGGCTGTCGGACATGCAGCAGGCGGTGCTGGCGTTGTACGGGGAAGTCGCCGGCTGAGATGGTTGCAGGGTGGGCGAGCCCGCCCGCCAGGCATCGCGCGGTGTGCGGGTGGCAAGCTCGCCGTCCTCTACAATCGGCCGATGCCCTCGACCCAGCCGATTGCCGCCGCCCTGCGCTCGCCACTGCTGCCGTTCTGGCTGGTGATCGCGCTGCTGCCGGTCGGGCGCAGCTCGGAACTGGGCACGCTGCTGTGCCTGATCGGCGCGATCCTCCTGTTCGTACGTCACCCGCGAGCACTGCGCGGGCACGCCGGGGCGCGCCTGCTGCTGGCCCTGCTGGCCTGTTATGTCGGTGCGGCGCTGCTGTCCTCGTTCGATGCGGTGGCGCCCGGCAAGAGCTGGGGTACCACCGCGGGCCTGCTGCGCTACGTGCCGCTGGGGTTGTATGCCTGCTTCGCGATCCGCCGCGCCGAGCGACTGCGTGCGCTCCTGTTCGCGGTCGCGGTGGTCGTCGCGTTCTGGGTTGCCGATGCGTGGGTGCAGGCGTTCACCGGCTTCAGCCTGGGCGGACACGCCGACGCCGAACGTGTCTCGGGCATTTTTGGCGCGGACAACCTCAAACTCGGCCCCACCCTGTCCGTGCTCGCGCCGTTCGCCCTGTGGGCGGCGCGCGATCGCTGGGGGCGCACTGGCCTGGTGCTGGCGTTCCTGCTGCTGCTGGGGCCGGTGCTGCTGGCCGGTTCGCGCGCGGGCTGGCTCTGCTACGGCCTGGTCGCGCTGGCGTTTGCCTGGCGCGAGGCCGGCTCGGCGCACCGGTTCGCGCTCTGGTGCGGCCTGGGCCTGGTGCTGGTGGGGCTCGCCGGCACGTTGGCCTGGCGCACGTCCGGTCGCTTCCAGGACCGCATGGAGCGGACTCTGGCCGTGTTCGCCGACGAACCGCAGGGCCTGGACGAGGCGCTCACCGGCCGGCCGGCGATCTGGCGCGCCAGCGTGCGAATGCTGGCCGACCATCCCTGGAACGGCGTGGGCGTGCGCGGCTTTCGCTATGCCTATCCTGACTACGCACCGGCCAACGACCATTTCGTGGTCGAGGAAGCCTGCGGCGTGGGCGAGGGAGCCTGCCACGCGCACCAGGTGGTGCTGGAAGTGCTGAGCGAGACCGGCGTGGCCGGTTTGGTGCTCTGGCTGGGCGCAACTTTCCTGGCGCTTCGCGCGTGGCGCCGGCAGGGCCCGGCGGCGCGCGCACGGGCGTTCCCGGTGACGGTGGCGTTGGCGGTGATGCTGTTCCCGCTCAACACGCACCTGGCCTTCTATTCAGCCTGGTGGGGACTGCTGTTCGCCTGGCTGCTGGGATTGTGGTGCGCGGCGCTGTTCCTGGAAGAAAACGTCGTCGAGACGGACGCTGTGATGGACGCGCGCGATGCGTGAGCCGCTGTCGGTCGTGGTGACGACCTACAACAGCGCGCAGACGCTGGAGGCGTGCCTGGGTTCGGTGGCATGGGCCGAAGAGATCGTCGTGCTTGACTCCGGCTCGACCGACGCCACTGCCGCGATTGCCCGGCGCCACGGGGCGCAATGGCACGAGCAGCCGTTCGCTGGCTACAGCGCGCAGAAGCAGGCCGCGATCGACCTCGCCAGGCATCGCTGGGTATTGCTGCTGGATTCGGACGAGGCGCTTCCGCCGGATGCCGCAGCGCGCGTGCAGCGCGCGCTGGAGGCGCCGGCCTGCGCGGGCTATCAATTGTGGCGGCGCGAGTGGGTGTTCTGGCGCTGGCAATCGCCGCGCGCGCGGCTGAATCATTACGTGCGGCTCTTCGATCGCGGGCGCGCGCGCATGAGCGGACACAGCGTGCACGAAGCGGTCGAGGTGGACGGGCCGGTCGACAGGCTCGACGTCGTGCTGGACCACTTCGGCGAACCGGACATTGCCGGACGCGTGGACAAGGCCAACCGCTACTCCACGCTGCAGGCGAATGAGGACGCCCGGCGCCAGCGCGCCTGGCTGGGCTGGCGGCTGATCGCCTATCCGACGATCGCGTTCCTGCGTTACTACCTGCTGCGCGGCCACTGGCGCGCCGGCTGGGCAGGCTTCATCGCTGCGCGGGTGCATGCCTTCTATGCGTTTCTCAAGTACGCCAAGCTGTACGAATCGCGCGTGCGCAACGCGCCTGGCGCGGTACGCCACCCGCGTCAGCGATAGACCGGCGGCGCGCCCGGCGGGCGGGTCTTGAAACGCTTGTGCACCCACAGGTACTGCTCGGGGGCGGCGCGCACCATCTGCTCGATGCTGGTGTTGACGCGCGCCGTGTCGGCGGCTGCATCGCCGTCCATTGGCAGTGGCGCGCCCAGCCGCATGGCATAGCCGCCTTCGGGCAGGCGATGGTGGAAGAACGGGATCACCTGGGCCTGGCCCATCCGAGCCAGGTGCGTGGTGGCCGTGATGGTCGCTGCGGGCACGCCGAAGAACGGCACGAACACGCTGTCCTTGCTGCGCATGTCCTGGTCGGGGGCGTACCAGATCGTGCCGCCGCCACGCAGGTACTTCACGGTGCCGCGGATGTCGTCCTTTTCGAACATGGCTGCCGCGTAATGCAGTCGCGCGCGCAGCACGGTCCACTCGAAAACGGCCGAGTCCATCCGGCGATACATGCCGGCGATCGGGATGCGTTGCGAGATCAGGCGTGCGCAGAGTTCCAGGTGCGAGAAATGCCCGCCCACCAGCAGCACGCCATGGCCTTGCGCACGCGCCGCTTCCAGGTGTTCCAGGCCCTCGATGCGGGTGGGGATACGCGCGATCGCGCGGTCGGAACCCATCCAGCCGAGTGCGAACTCGACCAGCATCAGGCCGATGTCGGTCAGGTGCGCCTCGACCAGCGCATCTTGCTGGCCGGCGTCCAGTTCGGGAAAGCACAGTGCGATGTTGGTCTGGGCGATCCGTCGCCGGCGCGAGGGCACGTGCCGGATCAACGCACCGAGCGTGCGGCCCAGCCCCAGCAGCCATCGGTAGGGCAGGCGGGCGATCAGCCAGATCACGCCCACGCCCAGCCAGGCGAGCCAGTGGCGCGGTGCAAGCAGGGCGGGGTCGAAGGAGGGGCGGGGCATGCCGGGCATCCGGGGGATTGTAGCGTCGAAGCCCTGATTCATTCGGGGGAGGGCCGATGCAGTCGCGCCGCGCCAAGCCCCAACGGCGCTCCCTCGAGCCTGGTTGCTCACCACGGCCTCTTCCGGAAGGCCCGAACAGTGTTGAGTCCGATCATCGAGGAGTTTCGGAGGAGAGCTTCGACTGTCTCCACCGGCGACGTGTCCCCGCGAGAGCAGGAGGCGCTTTTCAACAGCGAGTGCGGGTTCTCCCATCCTGGTTCGCTCGTCAGAGCGACCGATTCCCGCCGTCGCGGCCATGCCGCCGGCAGCGTTGAGGAGGCCGGATTACGCGGCGCCCATCGGGCCCGCAGCAGAGCGCGCGCAGGGCACCGCCTATAATCGCGCCATCCCGACCGTCAGGCCTGCCGTTGCGCTACTTCTATACCTTCGTGATGTACCTGGCGACGCCGTTGATCATGCTTCGCCTGTGGATCCGTGGCGCGCGCTACGGCAACTACCACCGGCGCTGGCCCGAGCGCTTCGGCTTGTTCCAGCGCCCGCAGTTCACCGGCAGCCTGTGGGTGCACGCGGTATCGGTTGGCGAGGTCAACGCGGCCGAGCCGCTGATCAAGGCGCTCAGGCACGACTACCCCAACGCGCCGCTGGTGGTCACTACGGTGACACCGACCGGGTCGGCCCGCGTGCATCAGCTGTTTGGCGACAGCGTGTTCCACGTCTACCTGCCTTACGACCTGCCCTTTGCGGTGCATCGCTTCCTGAAGCGCGTGCGTCCGCGACTGGCGCTGATCGTGGAGACGGAAATCTGGCCCAATCTCTACTTCGCCTGCCGACGTCGCGGCATTCCGCTGATGATCGTCAACGCGCGGCTGTCCGAGCGCTCGATGCGCGGCTACCGGCCGCTGCTCTCGCTGGTGCGACCGGCGTTGCGCACGGTCAGGCAGATCGCGGCGCAGTCGCGCACCGACGCGGCGCGCTACCGGCTGCTTGGCGCGGACCAGGCCAAAGTGATGGTCAGCGGCAACCTGAAGTTCGACATGCCCGTCCCCGATGGTGCGGTGGACGAGGGGGCGGCCCTGCGCGCGCAATGGGGGGCACGGCGCCCGGTGTGGATTGCCGCCAGCACGCACGAGGGCGAGGAGCTGGCAGTGCTGGAAGCGCACCTGGACGTGTTGCGCCGCCTGCCCGATGCCTTGCTGCTGATCGCGCCGCGCCATCCGGAGCGTTTCAAGCTGGTCGAGCACTCGGCGCGCAGCCTGGGATTCAGCGTCGCCACGCGCAGCGTCGAGCGCGTGCCCGGTGCGCACCAGGTGTTCGTGATCGATGCGATGGGCGAGTTGATGCCGTTCTATGCGGCTGCGGACCTGGCCTTCGTCGGCGGCAGCCTGGTGCCGATCGGCGGGCACAACGTGCTTGAACCGGCGGCGTTGGCGCGACCGGTACTGGTCGGCCCGCATACCTTCAACTTCGAGGAGATCACTCTCACGCTGATCCGCGAGGGCGGTGCCGACCGCGTCGAGCACGTCGATCAGCTGGGCCGCCACGTGCTCGAACTGTTGCGCGACGAACGTCGGCGTACGCAGATGGGCTGCCAGGCACGACGCGTGTTCGACAGCGAGCGCGGCGCCGTGGCGCGGGTGATGGAGCTGATCAACCGCGTGCTGGGGGAATAGTCCGGCGGCAGGCATCACCCTCCCCGGCGCGGCCGGGGAGGGCGATCACATTACTGAAGCAGCGAGTTGACCGCCTCGATGTCCTTCACGTCGATGGTGCCGGCGGCCTGCTTGAGCTGCAGCTGGTCCAGGATCAGCGCATGTCGCGACTGCGAGTAGCTGCTCTCGGCCTGGGTCAGCGTCTGGATCGCGTTGAGCACGTTGAGCATCGTCTGCGTGCCGACGTCGAAGCCGGCGCGGGTGGCTTCGAGCGCCTTCTGGCCGGATTCGACCGAGGCCTTGTTGGCCTCCACCTGGCTGATGCCGGCGATCACCGAGCGGTAGAAGTTGAGCGTGTCACGGGTCACCTGGCGCCGCTGGGCTTCCAGCGAATCCTCGGCGGCATCGCGCTGGTAGATCGACTGGCGCACGCGCGACTGCGTGGCGAAACCGGAAAAGATCGGTACGTTGAGCGTGATGCCTACCGTGGTGCCGTAGCGGCCGTTGCGGTCGGCAAAAGCGCCGCGCATGTTCTCCAGCCAGTTGGCCGACGTGCCGCGGCTGACCGATGCGTTGATCGTCGGCAGGTGGCCGGCGCGGGCGGAGTTCACCGCGTGGGAAGCCGCTTCGACGTTGTACTGCTGGGCGATCACGCTCGGGTTCTTCTTCTGCGCCTGCTGCACCCAGGCGTTCGGATCGGCCGGGTTGGGCGGCACCATCGGCAGGTCATCGCGCAGCTGCTTGAGGTCGCCGACCGGCTTGCCGGTGATCTGGGCGAGCGCTTCGCGGGCATCGTTCAGCGCATTGTTGGCGGCAACCGTCTGCGCCTTGGCCAGCTCGTAGTACGACTTGGCCTGGTACACGTCGGTGACGGCCGACAAGCCCACGTTGAAGCGCTGCTCGGCCTGTTCGTAGGACTGCCGGAAGGCATCCTCGTTGGCCTTGGCGTACGCCAGTTCGTCCTGGCTGGTCAGCACGCCGAAGTAGGCGGCGGTCACGCGCACCAGCAGTTCCTGCAGCGCCGCGTCGTACTGCGCGCCCTGCGAATCGGCCTGCGACTCGGCGGCATGCAGGTCGGCGATCTTGCTCAGATCGAGGATGGTCTGGCTCAGCTCCAGCGACTCGTCGCGGCTGCGCAGGTGACCGGCGTTGATCGGTGCGCCACCCTCGGTAACGGTCTGCGCGTTGGCGCCGCTGGACTGGCTGAAGGTGGCGCGGCCGGACAGCTGCGGCAGCAGCAGGGCGCGGCTCTGGGTCACGTTCTCGCCCACCGACAGGCGCTGCGCCTCGGCCTGGGAGAGCACCGGGTCATTGGCGCGCGCTTGGCGGTAGGCGTCCATCAGGTCCTCGCCGTGACCGGGCAGCGAGATCGCCGACATGGCCAGGGCGAGGGTCAGCAGCTTCAAGCGCATCGGGGTTGCCTCATGCAATCGATAGGAAGTCAGAAAACGAAACGTCGGGGCGGCTCGGCGTGAGCCAGATACGGCAGGTCGGTCTCGAACAGGTACTCCTCGCGGAAGCCGCCGGCGCCGGCCTGGGTCAGCAACACGGCCTGCTGCACCGGCGACTCGCCGCGGATCGCCAGCAGGCGCCCGCCCGGCTTGAGCCAACCCAGGAACCGCGGCGGGACCTGCCACACGGCGCCAGTCACCACGATGGCGTCGAACGTCTCCTGCGGCTGCCACTCCTGCACCGCGTCGGCGGTCACCAGGGTGGCGTTGGCGATGCCGGCCGCGGCCAGGCGCGACTGCGCGGTGGCGGTGAAGTCGCCATGCACGTCGACGCTGGTCACGTGTGCGGACAGCTTGGCCATGCAGGCGGTCAGGAAGCCCGAGCCGGTGCCGATCTCCAGCACGCGGTCGGTCGGCTGCAACTCCAGCGCCTGCAGCACGCGGCCCTCGATCACCGGCTTCATCATCACCTGCCCATGTCCGATCGGCAGGCACAGGTCGGCGAAGGCGAGCTGGCGGTGTTGCGGGGCCACGAAATCCTCGCGGCGCACCTGCGCCAGCGCATCGAGCACGCGCGTGTCGAGCACGTCCCAGGGTCGCACCTGGTTCTCGACCATGTTCTGCCGTGCCTGTTCGAAATTCATCGCCATGGTCTTACGTCCGCAAGAATCAAAAAGATCAAAAGGATAAGCGTTCGGAGGCCGTCGCGACAGTGAGGGTTAGCGTGCGGCCTGGCGGCGGGTGTCCGAAGTGCCGGAAGTCACCGCGCCGAATTGACGGAAGTCATGCCCGGCGCGGTGTCCGCGGACAGTGGCCCCCAGTGCGGGCATGCGCATTGACGTTCGTCAACCGGCATGGGACCTGCATGGCGGTACACTGCGCACAGGGACGATCGGCAGTCCAGCGCCTGACTGCGTCCATGGAAACTGGAAATAAGTAAACCGATCCGTATAATAAAGTGCTTGTCCGTGCTTGTGAAGCTGCTCCCGCCCAAGGTGTCACCATGAATTGTCCCGCCCACGCCAAGACTGCCGGCCCCGGTCGCCCCAAGGACATGGAGAAGCGCGCGGCGATCCTGGAGGCGGCCAAGGCGCTGTTCATCCGCAATGCCTTCGCCGGCACCAGCATGGACGCCGTGGCGGCCGAGGCGGGCGTGTCCAAGCTGACCGTCTACAGCCATTTCGGCGACAAGGACAATCTCTTCCGCGAAGTGATCCGCGCCCGCGTGCAGGACCTGCTGCCGGAGGAGACCTACCACTTCGATCCGCGCGAGGACATCGCCGAGACGCTGCTGCGCGTCGCGTTGACCCACGCAAAACTCGACTGCAACGCCGAAACGGTCGGTACCTTCCGCGCGATCCTCTCCGACTGCCGCCAGGGCAACCCCCGCTACGGTCGGCTGATGTGGGAAGAGGGCGCCACGCGCACGCATGGCCTGATGGAACGCCTGCTGCAACAGGCGGTTGACGCCGGCAAGCTGCAGATCGACGACGTGCCGCGCGCCTGCGTGCAGTTTCTCACGCTGATCAAGGGCAACCTGATGATGCGGCAGATGTTCGGCTGCTGCGAATGCCCGGACAGCTATGCCGCGGAGATCGAGGCGACCGCACGCGCCGGCGTGCAGATGTTCCTGCGCGCCTATTTGCCGCGCTGAGGCGTCAAGTCCACCCTTCGCGGCGCCGCTTCACCAGCGTTTCGCGCCCCCTCCACTAGCCTGTCGCGGATATCCACCATCCGAGGGACAGACATGGCAAGCAAGCCGTTCCTGACCGACATCGAGGCCATCCGCAAGCGTGCCCGCGAGCACATCGACCAGGGTGCGATCACTGCGGGCTACACCGCCGATCGCGAGACCGTGATCAAGCTGCTCAACGAAGCGCTGGCCACCGAGATCGTCTGCACGCTGCGCTACAAGTACCACTACTACATGGCCTCGGGCATCCACTCGCAGGCGGTCAAGGCCGAGTTCCTCGAGCATGCGCAGCAGGAACAGGAGCACGCCGACCGCATCGCCGAACGCATCACGCAGCTCGACGGCAAGCCGAACTTCAATCCCGACGGTCTGCTCAGCCGCGCGCACGCCGACTACGCCGAGGGCGCCGACCTGCTCGACATGATCAAGGAAGACCTGATCGCCGAACGCATCGCCATCGACACCTACCGCGCGATCATCGAGTACATCGGCAGCGATGACCCGACGACCCGCCGCATCATGGAAGAGGTGCTGGCACAGGAAGAGGAACACGCCGAGGACATGGCGACCCTGCTGGCGCAGCTGGGCGAAAAGGGCGAGCCGGCCCGTCCGGCGCAGGCCCAGCCGGCCGCGCAGCCATCATCCAACGCCGGCTCTGGCTGGCAGCACTGAAAGATTGCCGGCCCCGTGCGAAGGGCCCCGGATTGACTGGCGCACTTTGCAGGAACCCGCTTGCGGGCGTGTTTTTTCCCGAGGTGCGCGAAGAGCATCGCCCGCAACCGGACGCCTACGGAAAGTCAATCGACCAACACAAAAAGCGCGCCGCCAGGGATGGCGGCGCGCTTTTGTCTGGAGTGGCTTACTTGGCTGCCTTGTAGCGCTCGACGCCAGCCAGGATCTCGGCCTTGGCCTCGTCGGCGCCGACCCAGCCGTCGACCTTCACCCACTTGCCCTTCTCCAGGTCCTTGTAGTGCTCGAAGAAGTGGCCGATGCGCTCGAGCCAGTGCGGCGAGACACCCTTGATGTCGCTGATGTGCGCGTAGCCGGGGAAGATCTTCGGCGCGGGAATGACGACCAGCTTCTCGTCGCTGCCGGCTTCGTCCGACATCTTCAGCATGCCGACCGGAATGCAGCGGATCACCGAGGCCGGAATCAGCGGCAGCGGAAGGATCACCAGCGCGTCCAGCGGATCCCCGTCGCCTCCCAGCGTGCCCGGCACGTAGCCGTAATTGCACGGGTAGCGCATCGGCGTGGACAGGATGCGGTCGACGAAGATCGCGTCGCTCTCCTTGTCCACTTCGTACTTGACCGGCTCGGCATCCTTGGGGATTTCGATGACGATGTTGATTTCATCCGGCACGTTGCGGCCGGCGGGGACGTGGTGCAGACCCATGGGAATCCTTCGGAGGGAACGAAAAAAGCGAGGCGCGAAAGGATACGGCAAACGCTGCTGCAATGCAGCGAAGGGGTGGTCGGTGTTTAGCGGGCGGCTATCCGGAGGCGCTTCCTGCAATACAACGAAGCCGTTTGCGAAACGCCGTTCGCCCTAAGCGAAACGAACGAAATCGAAGGTCCGCCGCAGCGCAAGCACGTGCTCCCGAAGCGGATCCAGCGGATGAGCTGGAGTTCGCCGGCTCGACTCGAGTACCACCGGCCTACGCTCGGCGCGATCGGATCGGCGATCCCGAGCGGCAGGCTGTCAGCGCAGCGGTCGCTCGCGCAGCCACTTGGTGGCGATCCACTTCTCGCCGCGGATCACCGGCAGACCCGCGTGCAGCGAGCTGGTGTCGCCACCCTCGTACGCGAAATAGACGGCCGAACCGGCCAGGGCCGTGACCGTCAGCCCGACGTTTGGAAACGCGGTGCCGCCGCCTTCCTCGGGCGTGTTCAGGTACATCACCACGCTGGCGATGCGCTGGCCGCCGCGCGCGGTGACCGCCGCGTAACCCGCCTGGGTGGGATCGAACCAGTCGTAATGCGGCTCGTACTCCTGGCCGGGCAGGTAATGCAACACCTGCAGGCCTTCGCCGTGTTCCACCGGCAGATCGAGCAGCTTTGCCAGGCGCGCCTCGATGTCGCGCACCAACGGCGTCTCCCCCAGCTTGAAGAACATCCCCGCGCTGGTACGGCGTTCGTCGACCTGGTGCTTGCCGTCCTCGGCCACGGTCCTGGCGCGGTCCAGCCGCGGCCGGGCGGCTTCGATAAGCGCCGCGCATTCGTCGAGGTCGAGCAACCCGTCGAGTACGCGCACGATGGGTGCTTCCATCGAGGTGCTCACGCGTACCTCGCGCGCGCCGACGGTTATCCGCGGGGCGGCCGGTGCGGTGGTGCGCCGGCCGTTCGGTGCGCTGGCGTTGATCGAGCTCAGTGGAATCTTCAGCACCTCGGCGACCGCGCTGCGGCATTGGGCCGGCGGATAACCGGCCTCCTTGAGCAGCTTGAGCACGTCCGGCACGCCGTGGCCCGCGCGCGCGGTCGCCAGGATCCATTCGCGCAACTGGGGGGTGATGCTGCCGGAAGAAGCTCTCATGCGTCGGGCGTGGAAGTCTGCGGCGGCCGGGTGGCCGCCGGAAGCCTCATTTTACGTGCTGCCACAGCCAGGTGTATTCGAGCGCGTGCATGAAGGCCGACTGCTTGTTGTCCGCCGCGCCACCATGGCCGCCCTCGATGTTCTCGTAGAAGTCCGCGTCGTAGCCCATCGCCTGCATCTTCGCGGCCATCTTGCGCGCGTGCGCGGGACCGACGCGGTCGTCGCGCGTGGAGGTGGTGAAGAGCACCGGCGGGTAGTGCTTGCCCGGCTGGGCGTTCTGGTAGGGCGAGAAGGTCTTGATCCAGGCCCACTCGGCCGGCTTGTCCGGATCGCCGTACTCGGCCATCCAGGAGGCACCGGCGGACAGGTGCGTGTAGCGCTTCATGTCCAGCAGCGCGACCTGGCTGACGATCGCCCCATAGAGCTGCGGATAGAGCGTGAGCATGTTGCCCATCAGCAGGCCGCCGTTGCTGCCGCCCATCGCGGCCAGGTGCGCCGGCGAGGTGACCTTGCGCTTGATCAGGTCGTCCGACACCGCCGCGAAGTCCTCGTAGGCGCGCAGGCGGTTGGCCTTGAGCGCGGCCTTGTGCCAGCGCGGGCCATACTCGCCGCCGCCGCGGATGTTGGCGATCACGTAGACGCCGCCGTGTTCCAGCCAGGCGCGGCCGATGCTGCCGCTGTAGCTCGGTTGCAGCGAGATCTCGAAGCCGCCGTAGCCGTACTGCAGCGTCGGGTTGCTGCCGTCGAGCCTGATGTCCTTCGGCGCGATCTCGAAATACGGCACGCGGGTGCCGTCCTTCGAGTGCACGAAGTGCTGGCTGACCTGGTACCTGGAGCCGTCGAAGAACTCCGGGCTGTGCTTGATCGCCTCGGCGTCACCCTGGCCGAGCGTGCCGTAGTAGAGCGTGGTCGGCTGCAGGAAGCCGGTGACGGTGAGGAAGTAGTCGTCGCTGGCGTCCTCGTCGATGCCCGCGGCATCGATCGAGGAGAGCGCCGGCGCGCCGCGCAGTGGCTGGCGCTTCCACGCGCCCGGCTGCGGGGTGAGTACTTCGAGCCGGTTCACCACGTCGTCCATCACGTTGAGGATCAGATGGTGGCGCGTCCAGGAATAGCCGTCCAGCGCGGTGGTGTCGGTCGGTTCGAAAAGCACCGTGATGTCACGCTTGCCCGCCATGAAGTCGTCGAAGTTCGTCGCGAGTAGCGAGCCGGCCTTGTAGGTGTGGCCGCCGACGGTCCAGTCGCTCCGCGGTTCGATCAGCAGCCACTCGCGCTCGACGCTGGTCTCGGCGTCGGTGGGTACGTCGATGCGGACGAGCTTGCCGTCCTTGCCCAGCAGGTAGCTCTCGCTGTCGTAGAAGGCCAGCGCGCGCTGCACGAAGCTGCGTTCGTAGCCGGGCGTGAGGTCGCGGTACGCGCTGACGGCGAGGTCCTCGGGCTTGCCTTCGTAGATCGTCTTCGCTTCGGCGAGCGGGGTTCCGCGCGCCCACAGCTTGGCGATGCGCGGATAGCTCGACTCGGTCATCGAGCCGGGGCCGAAGTCGGTACCGACGAAGATGTGGTCCTGGTCGGCCCAGGCCACCTGGGTCTTGGCCTCGGGCAGCTTGAAGCCGCCTTCGACAAAGGCTTTGTCGTGGAGGTCGAACTCGCGCACCACCTCGGCATCGGCGCCGCCGCGCGAGAGCGAAAGCAGGCAGCGGCGGTAGTCCGGCTTGAGGCACTGCGCGCCGTGCCAGACCCAGTTCTCGTGTTCGGCCGCAGCGAGCGCGTCCAGGTCGAGCACCGTTTCCCAGGCCGGTTCCGCCTTGCGGTATTCGGCCAGGGTGGTGCGCCGCCACAGGCCCTTGGGATGGGCCTTGTCGCGCCAGAAGTTGTAGTAGTGGTCACCCAGCTTCTGCACGAACGGGATCCGCTCGTTCGAATCCAGCACTTCGAGCAGGCGGGCGTCGAGCCGCTTGAATTCGCTGGACTGGGCGTAGTCGGCGACAGTGGCCGCGTCCTGCTGCTTGACCCAGTCCATGGCGCGGGTTCCGTCGATGTCTTCGAGCCAGAGGTAAGCGTCGTCGGGGGCGTGCGCGCCGGCCGGCGCGGAGGTCTGTGCGTGTGTCATGCCTGCCAGTGTGAGGCCCAGTGCGAGGGTGAGCCAGCGGGTGGTGTGGGTCATGTTCGGTATCCCCTGTGGAACCGGTGAGTGTGGCTGGTGGGGTGGTGGAGTGCCTGTGAGCAAAGTCAGGGCGTGCGCTCTGCTCCCTCTCCCCTCAGGGGAGAGGGACGGGGTGAGGGGTCGGGGCTCGCGGGAACTTCGCGCATGCCTTGGACAAAGGGAAGGCCCGCAAGGGGCCTTCGGGTAGGTGATTTACCGCAAGAGTGGCCCCTCACCCCAACCCTCTCCCCGGAGGGGAGAGGGAGCGAACGTGCTATGCGGGTTCGCCTGTTGGGTGGTGTAGCGACCGTGGGCTTTCCGCGATCACAACAACGGGATCAATAAAAGCGCCACGATGTTGATAATCTTGATCAGCGGATTGACCGCCGGCCCGGCCGTGTCCTTGTACGGATCGCCCACGGTGTCCCCGGTGACCGCCGCCTTGTGCGCTTCCGAACCCTTGCCGCCGTGGTTGCCGTCCTCGATGTATTTCTTGGCGTTGTCCCATGCGCCACCGCCGGTGGTCATCGAGATGGCCACGAACAGGCCGGTGACGATGGTGCCGATCAGCACGCCGCCGAGCGCCTTCGGTCCCAGCAACAGGCCGATCACGATCGGCACCACTACCGGTAGCAGCGATGGCACGATCATCTCGCGGATGGCCGAGCGGGTGAGCATGTCCACCGCCTTGTCGTACTGCGGCTTGCCGGTGCCCTCCATGATCCCCGGGATGGTGCGGAACTGCCGGCGCACCTCTTCCACCACTGCGCCTGCCGCGCGGCCTACCGCCTCCATCGCCATGGCGCTGAAAAGGTAGGGGATCAGGCCGCCGATCAGCAGGCCGATGATCACCATGTGGTCGGACAGGTCGAAGGTGAAGGTCTGGCCGGCGTTGTTCACCGCCAGGTTGTGCGTGTAGTCGGCGAACAGCACCAGTGCCGCGAGCGCCGCCGAACCGATCGCGTAGCCCTTGGTCACCGCCTTGGTGGTGTTGCCCACGGCGTCCAGCGGGTCGGTGATGCCGCGTACCTCAGGCGGCAGGTCGGCCATCTCGGCGATGCCGCCGGCGTTGTCGGTGATCGGGCCGTAGGCGTCCAGCGCCACGATCATGCCGGCCATCGACAGCATCGAGGTGGCCGCGATCGCAATCCCGTACAGGCCGGCCAGGTGGAAGGCCCCCCAGATCGCCAGACAGACCACGATCACCGGCCACGCGGTGGCCTTCATCGAGACACCCAGCCCCGCGATGATGTTGGTGCCGTGGCCGGTGGTGGAGGCTTGGGCGATGTGGCGCACCGGCTTGTACTGCGTGCCGGTGTAGTACTCGGTGATCCACACGATCAGGCCGGTCAGCACCAGCCCGATCAGCGCGCACCAGAAGATCGCCATGCTGTCGATGCCGCCGTTGGCGGTCGGCAGGCCCTGCGGGAGCAATTTGCGCGTGACGAACCAGAAGCCCACCGCCGAGAGCACCGCCGAGACGATCACGCCCTTGTACAGCGCGCCCATGATCGAGCCGCCTTCGCGCACCTTGACGAAGAAGGTGGCGATGATCGACGCGATGATCGATACGCCACCGAGCACCAGCGGATAGAGCACGGCGTGGGGGTCGGCGGTGAACATGAGGCCGCCGAGCAACATGGTGGCGATCACCGTCACCGCGTAGGTTTCGAACAGGTCGGCGGCCATGCCGGCGCAGTCGCCCACGTTGTCGCCCACGTTGTCGGCGATCACCGCAGGGTTGCGAGGATCGTCCTCGGGAATGCCGGCCTCGACCTTGCCGACCAGATCGGCGCCCACGTCCGCACCCTTGGTGAAGATGCCGCCACCCAGACGCGCGAAGATCGAGATCAGCGAGCTGCCGAAGGCCAGGCCGACCAGCGGGTGCAGCGGGTCAGGCACGCCCAGGTGGTTGAGGACCATCCAGTAGCCGGTCACGCCCAGCAGCGCCAGACCGACCACCAGCATGCCGGTGATCGCGCCGCCGCGGAACGCCACGTCCATCGCCGCGCGCATGCCGTGGCGCGCCGCCTCGGCGGTGCGTACGTTGGCGCGTACCGAAACGTTCATGCCGATATAGCCGGTGGCGCCCGAAAGCACCGCGCCGATGAGGAAGCCCACCGCCGTAGGCCAGCCGAGGAAGAACCAGATCAGTGCCAGCAGGATGATGCCCGCCAGCGCGATGGTGCCGTACTGGCGGTTGAGGTAGGCGCGTGCGCCTTCCTGGATGGCCGCGGCAATCGCCTGCATGCGTTCGTTGCCGGCCGAACGGCTGACAACCCAGCGTACCGAGACCAAACCGTAGAGTATCGCCAGAACCGCGCACCCCAGCGCGATCCACAACCACATACCGTCCTGCTGCTGCATTCGGTGCCTCCCCAGGTGAGTGAATACCGCCACAGGCGGGTTGCCTCACGGGCAGCTCGCCCCAGTCCGCTGAAACAGCGGCCTCGGCGAGTATAGGCAGGGGTTGTGTGATTGATTGTTGTGCGCCGCAACGGGCACGGGCACCCGCTCCCCCGGGCACCGCCGGGGGAAATGGTGGGGAGGCCTTCGGCTTACGTCCCGTTTCAGCCGCATCCCCGCGACGGCGCGCCCGCCCCCAGGTCAGGGCGCCGCCGGCGGGACCTGCGGCCTGCAGCTTTCGGATGACCGGAAAAGCACGCGGCCGGAGCGTTGCCGCCCCGGCCGCGAGATCGAACCGCGTACCTCAGTTGAGCACGTAGTCCAGGATGATCCCGGTGGCGATGGCGACCAGCACGTAGTCGTTGTTGTCGTCGCGAACCCAGTGGTAGCCGCGCGGCGGCGGGCGCAGGCGCACGCGCTCGTAGTCGTGCACGACGATGACCCGGCCGTCGTAGCGGTGCCCGCGCTCCCAGCGATGGTGGCGGTGGCCGTGCCAGCCCTCGTCGTGGCCGTGCTTGTCGTGACCGCGCCCGTGGCCGCGGTCATGATCGGCCAGCGCCGCGCCGCTGGCGGCAAGCAGGGGCAGGGCGAACAGGGCGCTCAGCAGGATCTTCATTCGTGTCTCTCCCTTGGCCGGGCGCGGGCCCGGGTGGTTTGCAGCGTAGGAATCTGCGACTGAACGCATGGTAGCCGCCTGCACACCGCCTTCACGTGACGCTCAGCAAGGAAACGGGCGCCTGCCGTCTCAGGGGAAGGCAGGCAGGCGCCTGGCTACCGCCATGTTGCGCAGGGCGACATAGGCGGGCAGGCCGTCCTTGCCATAGGGTGGCGGCGCCTCGCCGCGGATCAGCGGCGACAGGTAGCGGCGCGCGGCCTCGGTGATGCCAAAGCCATCGCGGCGGATGAAGCCCTTGGGCAGCTTCTTTTCGCGATTGGCGATCTTCTTCAGCTCCGCCGGTTCGATCTTCCAGCGGTAGGGCGCCTCGGAGGTGCGCACGATCACCGGCATCACCGCGTTCATGCCGGCCAGCGCGAACTCCACCGCCGCGCGGCCCACCGCGTAGGCCTGCAAGGCGTCGGTGGCCGAGGCGAGGTGGCGGGCCGAGCGTTGCAGGTAGTCCGGCAGCGCCCAGTGCACCTTGTACTTGAGCTTGTCCTTGACCAGTTGCGCCAGCACCGACGCGGCGCCGCCCAGTTGCGCGTGGCCGAAGGCGTCGCGCGTGCCGCCTTCGGCAAGGAAGCGCCCGGCGGCGTCGCGCACGCCCTCGGAGGCGACCACCGTGCACCAGCCCACGCGCTCGACCGTGGCCTTCACCTTGGCCAGGAACGCCGCCTCGTCAAACACGTTCTCCGGAAACAGGATGACGTGCGGGGGCGCGTCCGGGCCCTCGCCGGCCAGGCCCGCGGCGGCGGCGATCCAGCCGGCGTGGCGGCCCATCACCTCCAGCACGAACACCTTGGTCGAGGTGTCGGCCATCGAGGCGACGTCCAGGCTGGCCTCCAGTACCGACACCGCCGTGTACTTGGCCACCGAGCCGAAGCCGGGGCAGCAGTCCGTCACCGCCAGGTCGTTGTCCACCGTCTTGGGCACGCCGATGCAGTGGATGTCGTAGCCCATCGCCTTGCCCAGCTGGGAGATCTTCAGCGCGGTGTCGGCCGAGTCGTTGCCGCCGTTGTAGAGGAACCAGCGAATATCGTGCGCCCGCAGCACCTCGATCAGGCGCTCGTACTCGGCGCGGTTGTCCTCCAGCGACTTGAGCTTGTAGCGGCAGGAGCCAAACGCGCCCCCCGGCGTATGCCGAAGGGCGGCGATCGCGGATTTCGATTCCTTCGTGGTGTCGATCAGGTCCTCGCGCAGCGCCCCCAGGATGCCGTTGCGCGCCGCGTAAACGGGCACGCCCTTCGCGCGCGCCGTTTCGATCACGCCGGCGGCGGTGGCATTGATCACCGCGGTGACGCCCCCGGACTGGGCGTAGAGCAGGCGGCCGGAACGGGAAGCAGGACTCATGACGATCTCCTTGGCAGGCACGGGCACGTGCCCTTGCGAAACAGCGACTTGGCGCGCATCCGGGTGCGGCTCGGTTTGACGCTGCCGGGTCCCAGACGGTACTTTGACGCCCCTTGGGTGAAATCTGACGAACCGCCGCAGCGTGCGTGCGGACCACACGCCCTGGAGCATTATGCGACTCGTCCTACTCGGTGCGCCCGGTTCGGGCAAAGGCACGCAGGCCGCGCGGCTGAAGGCCGACCTCAACGTACCGCACATCTCCACCGGCGACATGCTGCGCGCCGCGGTGGCCGCCGGTACGCCGCTGGGCGTGAAGGCCAAGGCGGTGATGGATGCCGGCCAGCTGGTCTCCGACGACATCCTGCTGGGCATGCTCGAAGAGCGCCTGGCACAGGACGACGCGCGCAACGGCTTCATCCTGGACGGTTATCCGCGCAACCTGGCGCAGGCCGACGCGCTGGATCACCTGCTCTCGCGCATCGGCCAGCCGCTGGACGCGGTGGTCAAGCTCGAAGTGCCCAACGAGGCGATCGTGGGCCGCTGCCAGATCCGCTTCCAGGCCGAGAAGCGCGCCGACGACAACCCCGACACGGTGCGCAAGCGCCTGGGCGTGTATGCCGAACAGACCGCCCCGGTGGCAGACTTCTACGCCAAGCGCGGCAAACTGCAGGTCGTCGATGGCGTCGGCGAACTGGACGACGTGACCGCCCGCATCAAGCGCGCGCTGGAAAGCGAGTCGGCCGCGGCCAACGGCTGACGGAATCTGCTCCCTCTCCCCTCCGGGGAGAGGGCCGGGGTGAGGGGGCGCCCGGAGCGTAATCTCCCACCCGCAAGCCCCGTACCCTCACCCCCAGCCCCTCTCCCGGCGGGAGAGGGGAGTCCCATCCGGCGAGAGGGAGGGTTTCGGAACACATGCGCCTGCACATCCTCGGCATCTGCGGCACCTTCATGGGCGGCGTCGCCGCCCTCGCGCGCGAACTGGGCCTGACCGTCGAAGGCTCCGACGCCGCCGTCTACCCGCCGATGAGCACCCAGCTCGAAGCGCTGGGCATCCGCCTGATGGACGGCTATACGGCCGCACACCTGACCCCTGCGCCGGACCTGGTCGTGGTGGGCAACGCGATGACGCGGGGCAATCCGGCAGTCGAGCACATGCTCGATGCGCGCCTGCGTTACGTGTCGGGCCCGCAGTGGCTGGGCGAGACCGTGCTGGCCGGACGCGAGGTGCTGGCAGTGGCCGGTACCCACGGCAAGACCACCACCACCAGTCTGCTCTCGCACCTGCTCGAGAGCGCCGGCAGGGCCCCCGGCTTCCTGGTTGGCGGCGTACCGGGCAACTTCGGCGTTTCCGCGCGACTGGGCGCCAAGTCCGCGCCGTTCGTGATCGAGGCCGACGAGTACGACACGGCGTTCTTCGACAAGCGCTCGAAGTTCGTCCATTACCGCCCGCGGATCGCCATCCTCAACAACCTCGAGTACGACCACGCGGACATCTTCCCTGACCTGGCCGCGATCCAGCGCCAGTTCCATCACCTGGTCCGCACCGTGCCGGGCAACGGCCGGCTGATCGTCAATGCCCATGACGACAACCTTGCCGAAGTGCTCACGATGGGCTGCTGGACGCCCGTGGAAACCTTTGGCATCGGCCGGGGCGACTGGCAGGCGCGGCTGGTCGAACCCGACGGTTCGGCCTTCGTCGTGCAACACTGGGGCGAGGCGATCGGCGAAGTGCGCTGGTCGCTGCTGGGTAACCACAGCGTGCTCAACGCGCTGGCGGCCCTGGCTGCCGCCAGCGCGGCCGGTGCCGATCCGCGCGTCCTGCTGCCGGCATTCGGCAGCTTCCAGAGCGTCAAGCGGCGCATGGAACAGGTGGGCGAGGTGAACGAGGTGTGCGTCTACGACGACTTCGCGCACCACCCCACCGCGATCGCCACTACCCTCGCCGGCCTGCGGGCCAAAGTAGGCAAGGCGCGCATCCTGGTGGCACTGGAGCCGCGTTCCAACTCCATGCGCCTGGGCGCGCACGCGGCAGGCCTGGCGCCATCGCTGGCGGACGCGGACGCGGTGGTGTTCCTGCACCGCCCGGAGCTGCCATGGGACGCCGCGCGGGTGACCGAGGCGCTGCAGGGCCGGGGCCGCACCGCGCCGACGGTCGATGCGCTGATCGAAGCGCTGCGTGCCCAGGCGCGGCCGGGCGACCACGTGGTGTTCATGTCCAACGGCGGTTTCGAGAACGCGCCGCGCCGCTTCGTCAAAGCGCTGGTTTGACGCCTTGCTCCCCTCTCCTCCGGCAGAGGGCAAGTCGTCACGCTAGCGGTGCATCGAATAACGGCGCGCGCCGCCGATACTCGCGCTGCGCGGCCAACCACGTTCCCAGTCCGAAGCCGAGCGTGAGCAGCGCGAGCAGCCCCCCGCCGAAGACATAGCCCAGGGCACCGACCAGCCAGACGCCGGCCCAGTACGTCGCCATCGTGCCGATCAGCACGGCGGCGTTGACCAGCTGCCGCCCCACCGTGTTTTGCGGCCCAATCAGGTGCACCGCCAATGCCACCAGGCCGCCGCCGGTCGCCACCACGAGCGTGACCAGCAGCATCAGGCCCGGTTGCGCGGCATGGGTCAGCACGATGCCCAGGACGGTGTAGGCCAGGGCGGTCACGGTCCCGATCGGCACCAGCACCAGCAGGGCGTCGGCCAGCGTCTGCTGGTACTCGGCGCGCGTGGCCGGCGCCAGCGTCAGATAGAGGTCGGCGAGGTTCGGGCGCATGCGCTGCATGCCACGACCGATCTGCGGGAAGCGGGCCAGCGCGATCAGCACGGCATAGGCGCCGACGACGGTCGCATTGAAATGCTTCCGGTGCAGCGCCACCACCACGTACAGCGTGGCGAACACCGCCATGACCGTGATGCGCAGTCCGATCGCCGCGGCGTTGTCGTGCGGCAGCAGCAGGCGGCGCACGAGTGTGCGGCGTCGAGCGGCGGATGGCCGCTCGCGGTAACGGGCCAGCGCACGTTCCATCGCCTGCTGCGCGATCGCATCGAACCAGCCCTCGAAGCGCCGGCCGAGCGCACTGCGCCGCGGCGCCGTGTCGGCGCTGGCGCTACGTCCGAGGCTCAGCCCTTCCAGCGGCGAGGTATCCGCGGGCCGGTCGACCACGCGCAGCATCGGATGCAGCGCGAGCCGCAGCAGCAGTAGGGCCAGGAGCAGCAGCAGAGGCAGCGTCAGCGGGGAGTGCAGCGCGTCCTGCACGATCGCTGCGGCCAGGCCCGGCATCCAGCCGGCCAGCACCAGCAGCGGCCAGAACAGCAGGCTCACCCAGCGTTCCACGCCCATCGCGAAGCCCATCACCGCGGCGAGCAGCAGCAGCGCGCCGCCCAGCGGGACGTGCGGCACGCCCAGGGCCAGCGCCAGCAGCGCGGGTAGCCCGACCCAGGTCACCGCGTCGAGCAGGCCGAAGGCCGCCAGCCGGCGGCGGAAGGCAGGCAGCAGGAAGGTCTCCGGCTGGCAGGCGCCGCGCAGCGTGGTGGCCAGTCCCAGGTGCCAGAACCAGCTGCCCATCGCCAGCACGCCGGCGCCCAGCGCTGCACCGTCGGCATGTGGCGTGATCCACACCAGGCAGCCGATCGCCGTCAGCCACAAAAGGTGGGCGAGGACGCCCAGCAGCGGCATCTGCCGGCTCGGCAGCAGCCAGAGCTGGGCGATCGCCCTCATGCCAGTTCCACGAACAAGTCTTCCAGCGTGGGCATCTCGATGCGCAGGCTGGCGTCCTCGTCCTTGGCAAGCTGGTGCAGTCGCTCGGCCGGCACGTCTTCCAGCAGCAGGTGCAGGCTGGCGCCGGCGATGCGTGACTTGATCACGCCGGGCAGCGCTGGCGCCGTCGGCCAGCCGGCCGGGCGATTGAGCACCGCATGGGACAGGCGCGCCTTCAGCTCGGCCAGCGGTCGGGTGAACTGGATGTGGCCGTCGCGCAGCAGCGCGATATCGGCGTCGGCGCGCTCCAGGTCGGCGGTGATGTGGGTCGAGAAGATCACCGTCTTGCCCGGCCCACGCATCAGCGCAAGCAACTCGGCCATGAAGGCGCGCCGCGCCTGCGGGTCGAGACTGGCGACCGGCTCGTCCAGCACCAGCAGGTCCGGTTCCGGCGCGATCGCGCGCACGATGGCCAGTTTCTGCCGTTGTCCCTGCGACAGCCGACCGATCTTCTGCTTCGGATCGAGCTCCCACTCCTGCAGCAGGCGTGCGGCCAGCGCGTGGTTCCATCGCGCGTAGAAGGCGGCTGTGAAGTCCAGGTAGGCGCGCACCTTCATCCACGGGAACAGCTCGAAATTCTGCGGGACGAAGCCGACCCGGTGCAGGCGTTCGCCGCCCGGCTCGGTCATCGGTGCGCCGAACAGCTCGATCGCGCCGGCGTCGATCGGCGCCAGGCCGAGCAGGCAGCGCAACAAGGTGGTTTTGCCGGCGCCGTTGCGGCCAAGCAGGCCGATCACGCGCCCGGCCGGCACCTGCCAGTCGACCCCGCGCAACACCTCGCGTCCTTCGAAGGCCTTGCGCACGCCGTGCACACGCAGGACCGGCTCGGCAGGGGTGGTGGCCGCCGTGGGAGGGGAGGGAAAAGGCAGTAGCGTGGCCATCGGCGATCATCCCGGTCCAGACCGGAGCACTGTGGGGGGCTGCGTTTCGCCCGTCCAGTGATGGTTGTCATCCGGGCCCGTGCGGCCGGCGGAGTATCCTGCCGCTTCCCCACCAGGCACGCCCCGCTATGGACGACTCGCTGGCCGGCAAGACCCTCTTCATTACCGGCGCCTCGCGCGGCATCGGCCTGGCCATTGCGCTGCGCGCGGCGCGGGACGGCGCCAACATCGTGATCGCCGCCAAGAGCGGGGTGCCCAGCCCGCGGCTGCCAGGCACCATCCACACCGCGGCGGCGGCCGTGGAGGAAGCCGGTGGCAAGGCGCTGGCGCTCAAGGTGGACATCCGCGAGGAAGAGCAGGTGCGGTCGGCAGTGGCGCAGGCGGCCGAACGCTTCGGCGGCATCGACATCCTGGTCAACAACGCCAGCGCGATCTGGCTGGCCGGCGTGGAAGATACGCCGATGAAGCGCTTCGACCTGATGCACCAGGTCAACACGCGCGGTACGTTCCTGGTCACCCAGGCCTGCCTGCCGTTGCTCAAGCGCGCAGCCAACCCGCATGTGCTGATGCTGGCACCGCCGCCGAGCCTGGATCCGAAGTGGTTTGCCCCGCATACCGCCTACACCATCGCCAAGATGGGCATGAGCCTGTGTGTGCTGGGCATGAGCGGGGAGTTCGCCCCGCTCGGCATCGCGGTCAATGCATTGTGGCCGCGCACGGTGATCGCTACCGCTGCCATCGGCATGATCGAGGGCGTGCGGCCGGAGCAGTGCCGTACGCCAGACATCGTCGCCGACGCGGCCCACGCCATCCTGACGCGTCCGGCGCGGGCGTACAGTGGCCATTTCGACCTCGACGAAGACGTGCTGCGAGCGCAGGGCGTGGTCGATTTCGACCGGTATGCCGTCCAGCCGGGCGCAGCGCTGCTGCCGGACCTGTTCCTGGGTTGACCTCGCCTTCACAACATCTGTCGTTAGGTCTTACACCCGGTTTTGTGATATCCATCACAGTCCGCCGTCCCGGACGGGCGGCATCCCAGTCGGCAGGGGCCGGCTGATCGACACAGGACATCCGTTCAGGGGCGGAGGTGGCGATGATCGCGGCATTGGCATCACCCAGGCGCTGTGTCGTCTGGTTTGGGACGCCTGACGGCGACGAACGCAAGGGACTGGCTCGTTCAGGCTGGCCGGTGCGCGTAGCCGACGTACAGGCCAGCGGCGTAGGCGCCCGCCATGGCGATGTGGTGGTGGCACTGGCCGACTTGCGCCAGGGAGGCCTGGACACGCTCCAGGCGATGGAAGGCATGGTCGCCGAGCATCCGGGCGTGCCCTGGATCGCGCTGGTTTCGCCGGAGACGCCCGCCCACGAACCACGCGTGACTTCGCTCCTGCGCGACTGCATGGCGGTGTTCACCAGCCCCATCGATTTCCCGCGCCTGTACGAAGCGCTTGACCGCCTGGCCCAGGGCGGTGTGCCTGCGCGCAGCGAACCGGACATGCCCGGCCTGGTCGGCAGCAGCGATGCGATGCGTGCCTTGCGCATCAGCCTGCGCAAATACGCACCCGTGGACCTGCCGGTGCTGGTCACCGGCGAGACCGGCACCGGCAAGGAAGTGGCCGCGCGCGTCATCCACCAGTTGTCGCCCCGGGCGGCGCAGCCGTTCGTGGCAATCAACTGCGGAGCATTGCCCGGCAACCTGGTGCAATCGGAACTGTTCGGCCACGAACGCGGCGCCTTCACGGGCGCCACCACCCGCCGCATCGGCCACATCGAGAGCGCCAGCGGCGGCACCGTATTTCTGGACGAAATCGGCGACCTGCCGCTGGACGCACAGACCAGCCTGCTGCGCTTCCTGCAGGAGGGCACGATCGTGCGGGTTGGCAGCAGCCAGAGCCTGCGTGCGGACGTGCGCGTGCTGGCCGCCACCCACGTGGACATGGAAAAGGCGGTCGCCGCCGGCCGCTTCCGCCAGGATCTCTACTACCGACTCAACGTGCTGCGCGTGCAGATGCCTGCGCTGCGCGATCGCGGAAGCGACGTGGAGCTGCTGGCGCAGCACTTCCTGGACACCTTCCGCCAGCAACACGACTGCCGTGCGCTGGCCTTCAGCGCAGCCGCCCGCCGCGCGCTGCGCGCATTCCAGTGGCCGGGCAACGTGCGTGAGCTGGTCAATCGCGTGCAGCGGGCCGCGGTGGTCGCCGAAGATTCCCTGATCAGCGTGTATGACCTGGACCTGCCTGGGCGACCCGGCCATGCGCCGGCCGCGCTGGATCGCGTGCGCGTGTCGGCCGAACGCGACGCGCTGGTCGCATGCCTGCGCGAGACCCGTTTCAACGTCAGCGAATGCGCGCGCCGGCTCGGCATCGCGCGGGTCACGGTCTATCGCCTGTGCAAGAAGCACGGCTTGGCGCTGGACGAACTGGCGCATTCGAGCGCCTGAGTGTTCTGGCCGGGGTCGCGCGCGACCCCGGCCCCCCACGGCTAGAACATGTACGGCACCTTGAAGCTCAGGCTGAAGTCCGGTGCGTCCGGCGTCAGGCCGATGCCCAGCAGGGTGACCAGCGTGGTGTGCTGGCTCAGCGCATGGGTCACGCCCATGTTGAAAGTCGCGGCGTGGGCGTCCGAACCGATGACCTTGGACCACGGCGCACCCTTGTAACGCAGCGAGGCCTTGGCGCTGAGCTTGTCGGCAAAGGACAGGCTCAGGCTGGTGCGCTCGTTGAACGCGAACGCCACGCCCGCGCCGAAGTAGTAGGTATTGCCGAGCTTCACCGAACCCGGATTGCGGGTTTCCGGATCGGTGTTGATGTCGCCGAAGTCGCGCGGCCGGGAATAGATGTAGCCGAGGTTGGCGAATACGATCGCAGGGTCCATGGTCTTGACCGCCGACAGTCCCAAGTTGGCCTGCCACACGCCGTTGCCGGTCGGCTGCTTCTCCGGCACGGCGAAGCTGATGTACTGGTCGTCCCCGCGCTGCAGCACCTTCCAGTCGATGCCGTAGGGCGATTGCCCGGTCGGCGCGGTGATGCCGACGGTCAGTACGGTATCCGGCCGCGAGCCGGTTTCGTCGAACAGCTTGTAGTTGGCGCTCAGCCCGAGGTCGCCCAGGCCCGCGCCGGTGGTGTCCTCTTCGGCGATGGCCGCGGCCGAACCGCCGGCGCCACCCTTCTGATAGACCGTCTTGCGGTAGAGGTAGGGCACGTCCAGGTTCAGCGTCAGGCGGGGGCTCACGCCGTAGCGGGCGGCCAGGTTGTAGGTGAGCGAGTCGGACTTGACGTCCTCGATGGCGATGTTGCCCAGGAAGATCGCGTCCAGCGCCAGGAAGCCGTTGAGGGTGATCTGGCTGCGGTCGTAGCGGGCGTAGCTGACGCTGTTCTCCAGCGTGAACTTGCGGTCGAACAGCGCGTGCTCCTGCTGCAGCGCGTCCTTGAGGCTGCGCGTGGGCGCCTCCTGGCGGGCGGCTTCGGCCTCGGCGGCGCTGCCGGCGCGGGTACCCTCGTCGGGCGGCGGCGTAGCGGCCTGCGCGATCTGGGCAGGCGGCGGCGTGCCACCCGGCGCGGGCAGGGCGGCGGGCGCGGTCTTGCCGGCCAGTTTCGCCTGCAGCGCCTGCACCTGCATGTCCAGCTCGCGCAGCTGGCGTACCTGCTGCGCGTAGCTGGCTTTCAACGCCTGCAGCTGGGCCAGCAGAGTCTGCACCTGCGCTTCGTCCTGCGGCGTGGGTGCCTCCTGCGCGGCGAGATCGAAGGGCAGGCTGATCAACAGCCCGCAGGCCACCGCGGTGGCTAACAAGGTCTTGTGCATGTGTTTGCTCCCCTGGACCGAAGGCGTGCCGGGCGGTGGCGCGCGTTTCAGTTCCCTGCGATGCCTCGGGTGAGGCCGATCGCCTGCGCCACGTTCAGCGCAAGCGGCGTGTTGGCCGCGGACACCTGGCGGACCAGGTCGATCTCCAGCCGATTGCTCACGCTCTGGCTATCCGCGGCGAGCTGCACGCTCTGGCCGAGGCTGCCGTTGCGGATCCATTGCTGCACCGTGCCCTGGCCCTCGACGGACAGCCGCACGCCGGCGGACTGGCCGTCAAGGCCAACGGCGACACTGGCGTCGCCATCACTGAGACTGACGCCGCCGGTGCCGGTGCCGGTGCCGGTGCCGCTGACGGTGGGTGCGTGGCCATCGCGGAGGGTCAGGCGGGTCACGTTGCTGGCGAGGTTGCCATCGCCGGCCACCTGCACGCTCTGCAGCAGGCCGCCCACGTTCGCCAGCCCGCTGCCGTCGACGCTGCGGCTGCCGGTGGCCGGCATCGGCACCGGTGCGTCGGCCCTGGTGAGGGTCACGCTGGGTGTGAAGGTGAGCGTGGGCTGGCCCTTGCCGTTGCCGAAATCCATGCCAAAGGCCAACGTCCCCTGCAGCAGCTGGCCACTGGCGGTCTGCCAGGTCGAAATCATGGTCACCCCGAACCAGGCCACGGTGTGGTCGTCGACGGTGAAGCGGCCACGCATGGCGTTCAGTTCGGTGTCGGCCAGCTCGTGCAGGCCGGCGCCCGGTGTACGGTCGGTCGCGCGCGCGCCCAACGCGGGAGCGAGCAGCAGCGCGGTGGCGAGAAGGGGAAAGGTACGGCGAAGCATGGCTTGAGCCTCTCTAGAACAGGTCGGCGTTGCTGAAGCCGAAGTCCAGCAGCTCGGCGTCGGTGATCGGTCCCTGCCGGGCGTAGAGCGCGCGGGCGCTGGCCTTGCCCTCGGGCTGGAGCAGCACCGTGTTGCGGTCGAAGTCATTGCCGATCACCACGAACACGGCCCGCGACGGCCACGCCTGGAGAAAGTCGGCGATAGAAAGGCTGCGGTTGCCGAGCATCGGGTCGGCCAGTTCCACGGTGTCGCCCTGGACCTGCTTGAGCACCACGAAATGGCGGAAGCCGCGCACGTCCATCAGCACCAGGCCGGGTACGCGCAGGCTGCGCAGGCGCGATTCGTCGACGCGGTAGCCGCGGCCGCGCATGCCCAGCGCTTCCACGTAATGCTTGATGTCCAGCAGCGAGAAGCCGCGCTGCTCGACCAGATTCTCGTCGGACAGGCCGAGCATGCCCTGGATCACCACCGCTTCGTCCACGTCCAGGTGGTAGGCGTAGCGCAGGATCGTGGCCAGCGCGGCGGCGCCGCAGCTGTAGTCGGTCTGCTGCCGTACCAGGTTGCGGAAGCGCGCCTCCTGCATGCTCTCCACCGGATGCACGTACAGCCCGCCGTTGGGCAGCACGCCGCCAAAGCGCACCTCGCCGGCGCGCGCCGAGGCCAGCGCGCCGATCGCAAGGCTGCAAAGCAGAAGGGTTCGGGTCGTCAGTCGCATGAGTATCACCAGTGGGAGGAAGTCCCCCCGGTCCGCAGGGGACGGACCGGGGGGTTCCATAGGAACCCGGCTGCGGACAGCCGGGTACCGCCCTCGTTGGCCTGCCTTGGCCGAAGTGGTTACGGGCTCGGCTGCGCGACGGCGAGCGACAGGGTGTTGGCCTGCAGGTTGCCGGTGCCGGAGGCCACGTTCAGGCCGATGTTGCCGGTGGCGTGCTGGAACGCGTTGCCCGACAGGCTGGCGTCGTTGGTGGCGTTGACCACCACGTAGCGCGCGGTCTGCACGGTGCCGCACAGGTCGGCCAGCAGGTCGCTGGCGGAAACCTCGACGAAGCCCAGCGCGCCCTGCTCGGAGCCGTGCGAGAAGTCCACGCTGCCGCCTTCGTAGCCGCCGATGGGATAGCCGAGCACGTCGACGCCGCCGGCCTGGTAGCCGTGCGACACGCCCTGGGTGGTACCGGCATAGCCGCCAAGGCCCAGGCCCAGCGAGTAGCCCTGCACCGTGCCGCTCATGTGCACCGTGGTGGTGTCGTAGTACTTCTCCACGCGGCCGGCGTTGCTGACGATGTTGCCCGAGGAGGCCTGGTCGACGCTCACGCCGGCATGGGCGAACTTGGTGGTCGCGACCGAGGCGGCCAGCGCGTTCTTCTGCTGGTTGTTGTTGCCCGAGGCGACGTTCACGCCAATGTTGCCCGAGGCCCAGCGGAAGGCGTTGTCGGTGACGTAGGCATCGTTCTTGACGCCCTCGTTCACGGTGACGTTGCCCATGCCGGTCTGGCCGACGTCGATTTCGGAATCGGCCAGGCCGAAGGCAAAGTCGGCATCCGTGGCTGCCAGCGCGGCAGCGTTGTCCTGCGCGTTGTTGTCGCCGGAGGCCACGTTCATGCCGATGTTGCCCGAGGCCTGGGCGGCCGCACGGTCATCGATGGCGCTGGTGTTCTTCAGCTTGTCGTTGGCAGTGACGTTGCCGGTCACCGACTGGTTGTTGTCGACCGTGGCGACCGCCGCCGAATCGAACGGCGCATGGTGCTGGTCGTGGTTGTTCGCGAAAGCCATCGGGCTGCCGAACAGCGTGGCGACGGCCAGGGCGATCAGGGTCTTCTTGGATGCGTTCATGGTGTCCTCACTCCGATTCTTATGGTGGTCACCGCGGTAGCTCCGACACGGACAGCGACAGAATGTTGCCCGTGGCATTGCCCGATCCCGCGGTCTGGTTGAGCTGCAGCACGCCACGGAAGCCCTGCATGGCGCCCGCGGCGACCGACACGCTGCGCGTGCCTTCGCCCGGTACGCCGGCGCCCGTTCCCGGCTGCACTTCTGCCGACGCCGAAACGACGGCGGACAGCGAGCCGTCCGTCGTTTCGCGTATGCCCTGGCTGGCCAGCGCCGCGGCGACCGCATTGAGCTGCGTGTTCGCCGTCCCGCTGGCCTGGTTGATCGATACGAGTCCGTGCGCGCCGGCGAGGACGTCGCCGGCGATGGTGGCCTGCGCCTGCGTCGGAGCACTGGCCTGGTTGCCGAGCGTGCGCTGGCTCGCGTCGACCCATGCCTGTGCGTCCTTGCCGGTGGCGAAGGCGCGCAGGTTGGCCTGGCTGTTGAGATCGCCCGCGGCCAGGTTCACCGCGACGCTGCCCTGCGCGCCCTGCAGGACGTTTCCATCCAGGCTGCTGCGGGTGAGGTAGCCAAGCATGGCGGCGTAGTCGTCGTCACCGGCGTTGACGCCGGTGCTGAGCATCGCCAGCGCGGCAAGGAAACCGAGCACGGTCGAACGGCGCATGACGCTCAATGCCCGTTGCCGAAGGGCAGCTGCGCGAGCGCACCCTGCACCTGGTCGCCGATGCCGCGGGTCGCGTTGCCGACGGCGCCGATCGGAGTCGCTACGGTGTTGCTCACGCCGTTGCCAGCCACCGTGGTGCTACCGCCGTTGCGGACCAGCATGCCGTCGAGCGCGCGGCCCACGGTCGTCTGCAGTTGTGCGATGGGCGCGGGCGAGGCGCCCAGCTGCGCGATGTCGTCGTCGGAAAGTTCGCCGCTGCCGAGCGAGGCGAGGATCTCCGGTTGCGGCGAGGGCGACACCATCAGGGCCATGCCCGGCGGCGCCGCGCGGACTGCCGCGCGCGTGGATACGTTGCGCATCAGTACGATGTCGCCTGGCTTGGCAACGACCGCCCGGTGCGCGTCCGCCGCTTGACTGGGCGAAGGCAGGCCGACCAGCGCGAGCACGGCTGCAAGCGGCCGGAGCACGAGAAGGCGGGAGAGAGGGGCGACTGCGGATTCCATGGCACGGCTCGTTCCTTCGGTGAGTGCCTTGGTGGCAAGCGCCGTGCCAAACCATCGGAACGCCGCCAAACCGCGCTACGGTGCGGTTTGCGGGCACCCATGCTGCGGCGCGCTCCTGCGCCGGGTGTTACAGCGGCCGGCGCGACCGGGCCGCCCCGTTCGGCGCAACCCGCGTCGCACCGGGCTTCGCGCGGGGTGTAACAGGACTGATACACCTTGTGCGGCTGTTACAGCGGAGGCGCCCAGGGCGAGAAGGCCGCAGTGCTAGCATGTGCGGGCGACGCCCCGGTCGCACCCCACGCATGTTGCGACGGCGCCCATGCGCCGCCGGAGAGGCCATGTCCACGCACGACGCTCCCCTGATCGATCTGGCCCGGCGCTACTGGTTGCCGGTGTACCGCCCGCGCGAGCTCGTGCTCGACCATGGCCGTGGCGCGCGGCTGTGGGATACGCAGGGGCGCGACTACGTGGATTTCGGCGCCGGCATCGCGGTCAATGGGCTGGGTCACCAGGATCCCGATCTGCTCGCCGCACTCACTGCGCAGGCGCACAAGCTGTGGCACAGCAGCAACGTGTTCTACACCGAGCCGCCGCTGAAGCTCGCGCAGGAGCTGGTCGAGGCGTCCGGCTTCGCCGAACGGGTGTTCCTGTGCAACTCGGGCGCCGAGGCGAATGAAGCGGCGATCAAGCTGGTCCGCCGCTGGGCGGCCGCGCAGGGACGCGACCCCGGGCAACGCACCATCGTCACCTTCCGCGGCTCCTTCCACGGGCGCACGCTCGCCACCGTGACGGCGACCGCGCAACCGAAGTACCAGGAAGGCTACGAGCCGCTGCCGCAAGGCTTCCGCTACATCGACTTCAACGACGTGGCTGCGCTCGAGGCGGCCTTCGTACAGGGTGACGTGGCCGCGGTGATGGTCGAACCCGTGCAGGGCGAGGGCGGTGTGCGCCCGGCGGCGCCCGGCTTCCTCAGGCACGCGCGCGAACTGTGCGACCGTCATGGTGCGCTGCTGGTGCTGGACGAAATCCAGTGCGGCATGGGCCGCACTGGCACGCTGTTCGCGCACGTGCAGGACAACGTGGTGCCGGACATCGTGACCCTGGCCAAGGCGCTCGGCGCAGGCTTCCCGATCGGCGCGATGCTGGCCGGACCCAGGGTCGCCGAGGTCATGCAGGTGGGCGCGCACGGCTCGACCTTTGGCGGCAATCCGCTGGCCGCGGCCGTGGCGCGCGTAGCGCTGGCCAAGCTCGGTTCGCCCGCGGTGCTGCTGAACGTGGAGCGCCAAACGAACGAACTGCGTGCTGGCCTCGCGGCCATCGATGCCGATCTGGGCCTGTTCGAGGAAGTACGCGGGCGCGGCCTGATGCTGGGCGCGGCGCTGGCACAGCCGCATCGTGGCAAGGCCGCGGCCATGCTCGACATGGCCGCGGAGAATGGCGTGCTGTTGCTGCAGGCGGGTCCGGACGTGTTGCGCCTGCTGCCGCCACTGACCATTACCGACGAGGAGCTGGCGGAGGGGCTGGAGCGCCTGCGCGTGGCTTTGACCGCCTTCCTCGCCACCCCTGCCGGAGAGACACCATGAAGTACCTGCACACCATGATCCGCGTGCGCGACCTGGACGCGTCGCTGCGCTTCTACTGCGAGGGCCTGGGCCTGCGCGAGGTGCGCCGCAAGGAGGTGCCGGAAGGCAAGTACACCCTCGTCTTCCTGGCCGCGCCGGAGAGTCCCGAGTCCGAGATCGAGCTCACCTTCAACTGGGGTTCGGAAGAGGACTACGGTTCGGCGCGCAATTTTGGCCACCTGGCATTCCGCGTGGACGACATCTATGCCACCTGCGAGCGCCTCAGGAACATGGGCTACACGATCCACCGCCCGCCGCGCGACGGACACATGGCGTTCGTGCGCTCGCCTGACCTGATCTCGATCGAGCTGCTGCAGGAAGGCCACCTGCCGCCGCGGGAGCCCTGGGTTTCGATGCCCAACACCGGCGTCTGGTAGAGGCGTCTCTGGCGGGGCTGCAGGTTCGCGGCGGCTGGCGCAACGTCAGCAACTTCACGCCGCGCGCCGACCTCAGGCCCCATGTGGCGGGGGAGCTCCATCCGAGCGCCGTGATCGTGATCGGCGAGCGCGCCGTGCAGATCGCACGGCACGCAGCGGATGGCCGCGCTCACGCGTGCTGCCGGGCCTCGCGCAACGCGCCGCGGGCGGCTTCCAGCGTGTCGGCAATGTCCTGTTCGCTGTGGGCGCTGGACAGGAAGCCCGCCTCGAACGCGCTCGGCGCCAGGTACACGCCGCGCTTGAGCATGCCGTGGAAGAAGCGGTTGAACAGCGCCGCGTCGGCCGCAGTGGCCTGCGCGTAGCTCGCCACCTGTTCGGCCGTGAAGAACAGGCCGAACATGCCGCCGACGCGGTTGGTGCTGAACGGCACGCCTTCGGCATCGGCGACGGCCTGCAGGCCGTCGCACAGCAACCGCGTGCGTGCCGCGAGATTGTCGTAAAAGCCGGGCGCCTGGATCAGCTCCAGCATCGCCAGCCCGGCGGCCATGGCGACCGGATTGCCCGACAGCGTGCCCGCCTGGTAGATCGGGCCAGCCGGCGCGATCTGTTCCATCAGATCGCGGCGCCCGCCGTACGCACCCACCGGCATGCCACCGCCGATGACCTTGCCGAAGGTGGTCAGGTCCGGTGCCACGCCGTAATGCGCCTGTGCGCCGCCAAGCGCCACGCGGAAGCCGGTCATCACCTCATCGAAGATCAGCAGTGCGCCGTGGCGCGTGCACAGCTCGCGCAGCCCCGGCAGGTAGCCGTCCTTTGGCGGGATGCAGTTCATGTTGCCGGCGACCGGCTCGATGATCAGGCCGGCGATGTCGGCTCCGTGCTCGGCGAACAGGGCCTCGGCTGCCGGCAGGTCGTTGTAGGGCAGAGTGAGGGTCAGATCGGCGGCGGCCTTGGGCACGCCCGGCGAGGTCGGCACGCCGAAGGTCAGCGCGCCGGAGCCGGCCTTGACCAGGAAGCTGTCGCCGTGGCCGTGGTAGCAGCCCTCGAACTTCACGATCTTGCTGCGTCCGGTGGCGCCGCGCGCCAACCGGATCGCCGACATCGTCGCCTCAGTGCCGGAGTTGACCATGCGGACCATTTCCACCGAGGGCACCAGGCGCGTGATCGTCTCGGCCATGGTGACCTCGGCCGGCGAGGGCGTGCCGAAGGACAGGCCATCACGCACCGCCCGCTCCACGGCCTCGCGCACATGCGGGTGATTGTGTCCAGCGATCATCGGGCCCCACGAACCGACGTAGTCGATGTAGCGCGTGCCCTCGACGTCCCACAGGTAGGCACCCTCGGCGCGCGCGGTGAAGAACGGCTCGCCGCCGACCGACTTGAAGGCGCGCACCGGCGAATTGACGCCACCGGGCATCAACCGCTGTGCGCGTTGGAAAAGTTCGTGGTTCGTGGTCATGGATGGGACTCGTCGGAAAGGAAACGGTAGAGGTCGCCAAGGCGACGGGTTGCCGCGCGCACGTCGGCCGCGTCGAATACGGCCGAGATGGCCGCCAGGTGGTCGGCGCCGGCGGCGACCAGCGCGACGCCATTCTCGGGGGTGATGCCGCCGATCGCCACCCGGGGAACCCCCAATGCGGCGCTCTGCCTCAGCAGTTCCAGCGGCGCCATGCGGGCGTGGGGCAGCGTCGGTGACGGGAAGAAGGCGCCGAACGAAACGTAATCGGCGCCCGCCTTCGCCATCGACTGCGCACGTTCGAGCGAGTCGAAGCAGGACACGCCGATGACTGCCTGCGGGCCGAGCCGTTCGCGCGCACCGGCCAGTTCTTCAGCGGTTTCGCCTATGTGTACGCCGGCGGCGCCGACTGCCTGCGCGAGTGCCGCGTCGCCGTTGATCAGCAGCGGTATGCCGTATTCGTCGCACAGTCGCTTGAGCGCGTGGGCCTCGGCATGCCGGCGGGCATGGTCATGACCCAGGTCGCGGTATTGCAGCATTCGTGCGCCGCCGGCCAGCGCCTCGCGCGTCACATCCAGCAGATCATTGCGGGGGCCATTGGTGATCGCGTACACGCCGCGCGAGGGGAACGGATGCATCGGGGTTCCTTGTGTCAGGTCGCCGGCTTTCGCTCCGGCGGGGGAGTTGCGAGAATGGCCCATTCAACTGCAGACGAAGACACGATCCGATGAGCACCGACGCCAAACCCCCCGCGACGCGCAAGTGGATGTGCGTGGTATGCGGCTTCATCTATGACGAAGCGCTAGGCGTGCCCGAAGAGGGCATCGAACCGGGCACCCGCTGGGAAGACGTGCCCGACACCTGGACCTGCCCCGACTGCGGCGCGACCAAGGACGACTTCGAGATGGTCGAGACAGACTGACACGCGCCTCGCGCCTGTCATCAAACGGCCCGGTCCCGTCATCGTGCGGACCGGGCCGTCTGTTTTCCTGTCTCCGTCACCGACGCCGGAGGCACGCATGAAACAGTTCATTCCGTTCGAAGACGAGTGGGACATGCTTGAACGGCTCGACCCGTCGCGGCTGGTTCCCTACCAGGCAGGCCTGCCCTGCCAGCGGGGTGCCGGTCAGCGCACCGCGCCGATGTCGCCATCGACCGTCAGTTCGTCGCCCTGCTCGACGCCAATGCGACGGGCCGTGCCGGCGGGCAGTTCGAGCACGTAGCGCGCAGGCGCATCGCTGGGATAGCTCGGGCAGGGATCGGCCTTGCACGGTGGCACATCCAGTTGCATGGATACCAACTGGCGGTCGGCATCGAAGTAGAGGATGTCCAGCGGTATCAGCGTGTTCTTCATCCAGAACCAGCGTGGCTGGGTGTCCGGGAACACGAACAGCATGCTGTGATCCGCTGGCAGCTCCGTGCGCATCATCAAGCCGTGTTCGCGACTGGCATCGTCCGTTGCCAGTTCCGTGCTGAAGCGGTGCCCATGCAGCTGGACCGCGGGGGCAGCGTTCTTGGGTACCGCTGTCGCGCAGCCGGAGGCAGTGAGCAGCAGGAACACCAGGGGCAGTCGTTTCATGGCTCGGTCCGGAATGGATTGAGCGTTCGAGTGTAGCGGTTGAACCAAAGCCGAACGGATCCAAAAAAAGCTCCACGCCCCCTTCACAGCGCTCGCGAGCGGCGCTATGATTCTCACCCCTTCGACGAGGCCGCCCTCGCGAAGAGTTCTCCTCCCTCTCGCCTGCGACGAAATTTCTTCTCACAGGGTGTTGACGGAAAGGGAAACAAATGTAGAATGGGCGGCTCACCCGGGACGAAACGTCTCGGGGCGATTCGAGGAATCGGTCGCAAGTG
>NZ_JAGJRS010000025.1 GCF_017837635.1 Frateuria flava | reverse complement strand
CAGCCTTGATTACCGACCTCCCATCACCCGCATCGCCATGAACAACCTGGTGGGTTTACACAGCTAGTCCGCTGACGAATTCCTGTCGCGCGACGGCAGGTCGCGCGCTTCCGGTGCATCGGATGCGTTGCGCTGCGCCTGCGGCAGCGCGCGCGCCTGCTGGTGTTCGGCCAGCCAAAGGCGAAAGCCGGGCTCGTCCAGCGGGCGGCAGATCAGGAACCCCTGCAGGCCGTCGCAGCCGAGCCGTTCCAGCGCGAGCCGCTGCGGCACGGTTTCCACGCCTTCGGCCACGGTGGCCATGCCCAGCCGGTGGGCCACGTCGACGATGAAGCCCGCCAGCGGATTGGCCGTGTTGGGGCTCAACTCCCGGACGAAGGCGCGGTCGACCTTGAGCACGTCCAGCGGCAGGCGCTGCAGGTAGCTCAGCGAGGAGTAGCCGGTGCCGAAGTCGTCCAGCGCCAGCCGGAAACCGGCCGCGGAAAGCTGGTTGAGCGTGTCCAGCGCGCTGTCGAAGTCCTGCAGCAGCGCGCTCTCGGTCAGTTCCAAGGTGAGGCGCGAAGGCTCGATGCCCGCGGCGTGGACCTGCGCCTCCAGTTGTTCGGCAAAGCGTGGATGGTTGAGCTGCCAGGCGCTCACGTTTACCGCCAGGCGGCCGCCGAAGGCCACGCCGTCGCGGTCCCACGCACGGATGTGCGCGCAGGCCTGGACGATGACCCAGGCGCCAAGCGCGTGGATCAGGCCGGTCTCCTCGGCCAGCGGAATGAACACCGCCGGCGACAACTCGCCCAGTTGCGGGTGCTGCCATCGCAACAGCGCCTCGGCGCCGAGCAGCTCCCCGCGGCGGTTGACCTGCGGCTGGAAATGCAGCGCGAACTGCGTGGGCATGCGCTCCTGCTCCAGCGCGGTACGCAGGCCGCGTTCCAGAGCCAGCCGGGTGTCCGCCTCCTGCTGCATCGGGCCCAGGAACAGGCGCACGGTGTTGCGGCCGGCCGCCTTGGCACGATAGAGCGCGATGTCGGCGCGACGCATCAGATCGGCCACGCCTTCTTCGCCGGCAGGAAACGAGGCCACGCCCACGCTGGCGCCGACCGCCAGGATGCGGTTGTCCACGGTCACCGGCTCGGCCAGTCGCGCGACCATCCGTTCGGCCGCTTGCTGGGCCTGCGCCTGCGCGGCCTCGGCGGACCCGGCCAGCGGGCCCAGCACGAGCACGAATTCGTCGCCACCCAGCCGTGCGAGCATCGCGTCGGCCGGTACGGCGGCGAGCAGGCGGTCGGCGATGGCCTCCAGCATGCGGTCGCCGATCGGATGACCGAGCGCGTCGTTGATGGTCTTGAAGTTGTCCAGGTCGATCAGCAGCACGGCGCCGTGCTGTCCGCGGGCCAGCACATCGGCGTGCAGTTCGGCCAGGTGGTCCAGCGCGCGCAGGCGGTTGGGCAGGCCGGTCAGGCTGTCGTGGTAGGCGACGTGGCGCAGGTTGAACTCGGCCTCGCGCCGGGTAGTGGCTTCGGCCTCCAGCCGGCGCGTGGTCAGCTCCAGTTGCACCGTGCGCTGGCGCAGCTGGGCGGCCAGCGACAGGCCCATCAGCAACACGAACGGCAGGAACGAGAAGGCATCGAGGTAGGGATAGGGATGGCCGAGCGCGTCCACCACGATGTCGCCCCACAGCAGCGCGGCGAACTGCGCCGCCAGGCAGATCGCCAGCAACGCGCCGCGCAGCCCCTCGCCCTCGCGGATCTGCTTTACCGCGCGCGCCATGGCCCACAGGAAGGCGAGGTAGGTCAGCGCATGGAACAGCAGGCCCCAGAGCGAGGCCGTGCCGGCGACGTCGTAGAGCTGCTCGCCCCAGGGCAGGGCGATGCCGGCCCCTGGCGCCAGCTCGACGAAGAACACGGTGCCGGGCAACAGGAAGTTGAGCCAGACAAAAAAGCAGGCCGTCACGCCCACCGCCAGTTGCAGCCGTGGTTGCGGCGGGCCGCCGGTGTAGGCGCGGATGAAGATCACGAACGGCAGGAAGGAAATCGCCGCGGCGCCGATCATGGTGCGCAGCGCGGCGGTGGCCACCGCCAGGTTGCCTGCCGTGTGCAGCAGGGCGTTGGCCAAGGCCAGCGTGGCGATGCACAGGCACAGCGACGCGTAGGACAGGTACATCGCCTCGCGCCGGCGCCACAGTCCGATGACGGCAAACTGCGTGCCCGACGCCAGGGCAATGCCGGCGGTCGCAAGCAGCGCTGCGGTGTAGTAGCCGAACGTGATCGGGTCTGCGTCAACCACCATGCTCCCCCTGCATAAGGGCTGCCCGCGCACGATAACCGAACTGTGCATACGCGCACAGCAGGCCCGGCTTTGGAAAGGATCAGAAGCGATCCAGCGGCTCGAGCCCGTCCAGCGGCACTTCGATGGTGCAGACGACGCCCGTGGGCGCGAAATCCAGGCTGACGCGGCCGCCGATCTCATGGCGCAGGCCGCGCTCGATCAATCGCGAACCGAAGCCGCGCCCGCTCGGCAGCTCGACCGGCGGCCCGCCCGATTCGGTCCAGGTCAGGCGCAACCTGCCGTTGGCCTGCCACTGGATGTCGATCTGTCCGTCCTGGTTGGACAGCGCGCCGTACTTGACCGCGTTGGTGCCCAGCTCGTGCAGCACCATGGCAAAGGCCAGCGCGTGGCGCGGCGGCAGCCACACCGACGGCCCGTCCGCGTGCAGGCGGTCGTGGTGCTGGTCGCGGTACGGCGCGATCGCCTCGCGCACGATCTCGGCCAGCGGCGCACGGCCCCAGCTCTCGCGGGTGAGGATGTCATGCGCGCGCGACAACGCCATCAGCCGGCCCTCGAACTGGATCCGCGCCAGTTCGGGGTCGACGCCGGCGCGGAAGCTCTGCATCGCCATCGACTGCACGGTCACCAGCGTGTTCTTGACCCGGTGGTTGAGCTCATTGAGCAGCATTCGCTGGTGCTGTTCGTGGCGCTTGCGTTCGGTGATGTCGTGGAACAGCACGGCCACGCGCTTGTGCGTGCTGTCATCCAGTCGGCAGGCGTAGACGTCGAAGACCCGTCCGCGGGTCACCATGCCGTGCTCGAAGCGGAAGGCCTCGCCGCTGCCGATCACGCTGTCGAAGGTGTCGTACCAGAACGCCGAGACGTCGGGGAATACCTCGCGCATGGTCCTGCCGTTCACCCCGCCGATGCCGGTATGCGTGACAAAGGCCGGGTTGGTGCCCAGGTAGCGGTAGTCCGACGGCTGGCCCGGCGCGGTATCGACCTTTTCGAGCAGGCAGAAGCCCTCGTCGAGGGCGTCGAAGAGGGTGCGGTAGCGGCGCTCGCTCTCGCGCAGCGCACGCTCGGCGCGTGCGCGGGCGACCGCGGCCCAGATGCGTTCGGCGACCTCGCCCAGCAGCGCGATCTCCTCGTCGCGCCAGTGCCGCGGGCGCACCTGGTGGACGTAGAACGCCGCGACGAACCGGCCGCCCTTGAACAGGGGCACGCCCACGCCGGCGCGTATGTGGCCGGCATCGGCATAGACCTGTTCGCTGCCGCGCGTGCGGATGTCTTCCAGGGCGTCGTCCAGCACCACGGTCTGGCCGGTGCGGTACTGCGCCACCACCGCCGTGCCGAAGTCGGCCAACGGCACGCGTCCGGCAAGGCTGGGCATCTCGCCGTCGGTCCAGTCGCGCTCGACCGCGAAGAATTGCCCGCACTCGGACACCTCACCGTAGCCGCAGCGGCCCACGCGCAGGTGGCGGCCGACCATCTCGCTGATGGCGCTGGTGATCTGCGCGGCATCGTTGAGCCCGCGGATGCGGTCGCCCATCTGCAGCAGGAACGACTGGCGCGCCTCGCCCTGGCGCAGGCGTTCCTCCATGCGGCGGCGCTCGCTGGTGTCGCGCGAGACGCCAACCACCTGCTCGATGCGTCCGCCGTCGCCGCGCACCGGTCCCCAGACGAACTGGTAGTAAGCGCGCGGACCGGTCGGGCCGGTGAAGAACAGCTCGTCCTCGACCGTGTCACCCGTGTCGAAGATGTGTCGCAGATGACCGTCCAGCCGGTCGGCGAGCGCGGGTGGATAGCCCAGCTCCTGGAAGGTCTTGCCGATCGGATCGCCGGCCGGACCGAACAGGTGATGCATCGCGCGGTTGACGTAGGCAAAACGGTGTTCGCGATCGAAGGCGTAGATGTAGTCGGGGATCGAATCGAGCATCGCGGCGAACAGCCGCAAAGGCTGCGGCGGCGCCATCCCGTGCCCTGCGGTGCCGACGTTGCACAGGCGCGCCATCAGCGCCTGCTGGTCGCGGTCCAGCTGTGCCTGCGCTTCGCTGGCGCTGCGCAGGCGCACCAGTTCGGTCACGTCCTCGCAGCGGTGGAGCACCAGCGCGACCTCGCCCCGCGGGTCCAGCACCGGTGTATTGATGATGGACCAGTAACGCGGCCCCCGTTGGCGCGAGCGCTGGCGCTGCACCACCATCGGCAGGGTGTCGGCAACGCGCTGCGTGAGCACCCGTTCGAGCGACGCGCGCAGTTGGTGCTCGACCTCGGCGTGATTGGTCCAGGAGGCGAGCAGGTCGAAACCCGGCCGGCCGAGCAGGTTCTCGCTCGATTTGCCGCTGGCGCGCAGCAGCGCGTCGTTGGCGGCGACCACCCGGAAGTCCGGCGGCGCGAGCAGCAGCAAGGGTGCCGGCGCCGCCTGGAACAGCGCATGGAACCCCGCGCCCAGGCCGGCTTCGCCCATGACCCCGCGCAGGCGATGTTCGGCGCGCAGGCGCGAGGTGTTTTCCACGGCGGTATGGAACGCGCCGGCCACCCGCCCGTAGCGGTCGCGGATGGCCGAAAAGGTGAAACTGAAGAAGCGCTCGACCGGCGTGCCGGACGGGTCGTTGAGCAGCACGGGCCAGTTTTCCGCCTCGCTCGGCTCGCCGTGGATGAACACCCGGTCGAGCAGGGGCCCGATGACGTCGCGTGCCTCGGCCCAGTTGTCCAGCACCGGTCGGCCCAGGATCGCCGGATGCCGATGCTGCGCGATGGCACGGTAGGCATCGTTGTAGAGCTGCAGGCGTTGCTCGCCCCAGAGAATCGCGATCGGCAGCGGCGAAGCCAGGCAGATGTCGACCGCAGCGCGCAGATGCGGCGGCCAGCCGGCGATCGGTCCCAGCGCCGTGGCGGCCCAGTCGTGCCGGCGGATGCACTCGGCCATCTCGCCTTGGCCGACCGGCCATGAGGAGGAGTGCCGCGTGCTCTGGACCATGGAAAACTCCAAGGTGGCAACCGCTTGGGCATCATGGCAGCAAGGTTTCCCCGCAAAAAACTGACGCGGTAGGTAGTTTCGGTGACGCACCGTTCCGCCCCCACGCAGAGGCGCGGTGTCGATTGGCGGGGCTGTCGCGCGTCGTTCCGTATCGGCGCAAGGGCGCCAGCCACCGAAGGAAAGATCATGCGCATCCCCTCCCGCCTTGCCCGTCGACTGCTTCCCGTCGCATGGCTGCTGGCCGGTTCCGCCACCGCGGCGCCGGTGCATTACACGCTCGATCCGAACCACACTTACCCCAGCTTCGAGGCCGACCACATGGGCATTTCGACCTGGCGCGGCAAGTTCAACCACAGCCAGGGATGGGTGCAGATGGACCGGGCGGCCGGCCGCGGCAGCCTCGAGGTGCGCATTGCGCTGGACAGCATCGATTTCGGCCAGGACGCGCTCAATGCGTGGGCCCGCGGCAAAGACTTCTTCGATGTCGCGCACCAGCCGCGCGCGGTCTACAAGGGCACGCTGGCGGGCTTCGTGGATGGCGCGCCGACGCGGGTCGAGGGCAGCCTGACGCTGCATGGCATGACGCGGCCGGTGCAGCTGCGTATCGACCACTTCAAATGCATCCCGCATCCGGTGTCCAAGCGCGAATACTGCGGCGCCGACGCGATCGGCAGTTTCGACCGCAGCGCGTTCGGGCTGGACGCGGGCAAGGACTACGGCTTCGACATGCAGGTCGCGCTGCGCATCCAGGTCGAGGCCCTGCGCGACAAGTGACGAACGCTGCGCGATTCCTCGCCGGCGTCTTCACGCGCGGCTGGGCAACCTCGCTGCGCTGGCGCATCGCGCTTCCCTTGCCGGGTGGCACCCGGCTCCCCGCACCCCCCCTGCGGTGGCCCATGGCTGAGCCAGGGCAAGGAAGCGCGATGCGCCGCGTTCGTTTCCACGGCATCGCGATGCCCGCCACCTGGAGTCACACGTCATGTCCGACGACGGTTACCGCTGCGGCCACGCGCCCTGCCAATGCACCACCAAGCCTGGCGGCGATCAATACTGCAGCGATCATTGCCGCGAGGCGGCCACCTCGGGCCGCGCCGAAGCCGGTCCGTGCGACTGCGGTCACGCGGTCTGCCAGAGCAATCCCGAGGGCGACCTGCGCCAGGGCCGGGAGTGAACTAGTAGGGCGTGCCGTCCTTGTGGACGTAGCCCTGATCGCCTTCGACGTACAGGTCGATGTCCGGGTAGTGGCAGGCGTCGTCGGCCGAGCGCGTGCCGATTTCGAGATACACGGCCGTGTCGCTTCCGCGGTTGACCAGGTGGTGGCCATCGGCCACGTTCTTCGCGAACGCCGCGCAATCGCCCGGCCGCAACGGCTGTTCGCCCGCGTCGGTGATGAGCACCAGTTCGCCCGACAACACATAGACAAATTCGTCCTCGCGCGTGTGCCAGTGGCGCTGGCTTGACCAGCCGCCCGGCGGCAGCCGGGTCAGATTGACGCCGAAATCCGACAAGCCGCCGGCATCCCCAAGCGCCTGCTTGATGCGATCTTTCGCAGCTTCCGCGTAGGGCGCCGGGTAGCCCGAGCCGCGGCGCTCGGGGACGTTCGGGACATCGATCTTCGGCATGTGGAATGCTCGCTGGGGGTGAGGTCGACATTCTGCACTGGACCCGTGGGGAGCCGCTTGCGGGCGATGCGCCCTGCGGAGCGCTGGAGAAGAGCATCGCCCGCGAGCGGGCTCTTACAATGTGCTTTTGACTTGCCGGACGCCCATGCACCAGAGCTCCCTGGGCGGCTTTGCCGCGCCACACCCGACCGACCGCCTGTTCTTCGCTGCGATGCCACCGCCGGAGGTCGCGGAGCGCGTCGCGACGCTTGCCGGCGGGCTGCGCGAGCCCTTGGGCCTGCGCGGGCGCCCACGGCCCACCGGGCACCTGCACGTGACGCTGCATCACCTGGGCGACTTCGCCGGCCTGCCGCAGCAGCGGGTGGACGGCGCCTGCGCGGCGGCGGAAGGCGTGGCCGTCCCTTCGTTCGAGGCGCGCTTCGATCGCGTGGGCAGCTTTCGTGGGCGCCCGGGGAAGCACCCGTTCGTGTTGCTGGGCGAGGAGGACTCGACAGGGCTGACCAGGCTTTACGAAAGCCTCGGGACGCGACTCGCCGCGGCCGGTCTGGCGCGGCCCGAGCGTGGCTTCGTGCCGCACGTCACGCTGCTCTACGACGCCCGCACCATCGCGCCGCGGCCGATCGAGCCGCTGGGCTGGACGGTACGCGAGTTCCTGCTCATCCACAGCCTGCTCGGGCGCACCGAGTACCGCGTGCTCGGCCGCTGGTCGCTGCCGGCCGGCTAGCGCCGTGCGCACGCGGTCACGACGCGGGCGTCGTTAGCGTGGGCCGCGACCCTCAGGAACACATAGATGAAGAAGCCCAGGCGCCGACTAGGACTGATCCTGCTGCTGGTGGCACTGCTCGTGCTGCTGGTGCTGGGTGCGCTGCGCTGGCGCCAGCAGTTCCGCGCCGCGCCCGCGGACCAGACGCTCAGCCCGGCCGCAGACGCATCGGTGCGTTGAAACTCAGTCTTCGCTGTCGACTACCTTGCCGCTGGCCGGATCGATAGTGAGCTCGACGCGGTGGTCGTTCTTGTCGTCGGCCTTGGCGTGCCACACACCGTCGTCGAAATCCACGTCGTGGACATGGGTGTAGCCCTGCGTGGCGAGCGACGCACGCACGTCGTCCGCGCTCAGGTGCGAGACCTTCTCGTCCGGGTAGACCTTGCCGCTCTTGGGATCGATGCGCAGCGATACGTCGTTGCCGTCCGCGCTCTCGGCGTCGGCCCGCCACATGCCGCCATCGAACTTCAGGTCATCGATGTCGCTATAGCCTTGGTGGATGAGCGTTTCGCGGACCTGCGCCTCGGTCATCGCCTGCTGCGCCATCACCGCACCGGAGGCGCCGAAGGCCAGCGCGAGGGTCATCATCGAAGCGAGCTTTTTCATGCCGTTCTCCATGCGAGTGGTTGGCCCGAGTCTTCGGGCGCAAACGGCAATGGGTGATGAAAAAGCCGTGAGGCGGGCGGGGGGTGTTCAGGCAGGCGGGTGTTCAAGGGCTGCTCTGGCTGCGGTGCCTGATTAGCGTCGAGCCTCAGGGGAGAGCCCCCTTAAGCGGACGTTCCTCCCGGGCTGGCTCGCCTGCCGCGGACTTCCGATCGGGCGCTCGGGAGCTGAGTCAAGAAGACTTGCGGGCTTGTGTGCGCGAGCGCCGCACTGGCTCCCTCTCCCCCCTCCCGGGGAGAGGGAGCGAAGGCCTTCCCGCAACGTGGCTCGCCTGCGACGGGCGAAGAACGGCCTGTCAGCGCCCCTGGTCCAGCCGATCGAAATCCGTCAGCGCGTTGAGCACCAGCGGGTAGCTCCCCAGGGTTTCCCCGCGCCAGATCGGGTTGCCGGCAAACAGCAGCACGTGCCCCTTGCCGTAGTGCGCCTCGACCACCGCCGCGCGTTCGGCCATCTCGCCGCCGCCGTCCAGCAGGCCCGAAACCAGCAGCCGCTTGGCGTCGGCGAAGCGCAGGATCACCCGCGGCCGCTGGTTTTCAGGGATCACCCAGGGGTTGTTGTAGGCCTGGTCTTCGTTGAGCGGCAGCGCCTGCCACGGCTTGGCGTCGGGCAGGGCGGGCGGCTGGGCGAAGGGGCGGCCTTCGGGCACGTCCTCGTCCTGCGGGCCGCCGCGGCCGGTCGGCCGTTCGGCATCGCGCGCGGAGGGCAGGCCGCGGTCGCCGGTGAGCAGGTTGGAGACGATGAAGGACTGCCCCTCCGAGCTGTAGAGCGCCAGGTGGTCGCCATAGCCCGCGGCCACCGGGCTGTCGTGGCCCACAACATCGGCCTGCAGCACGCTGCCGACCACCTTGAGCTTGGCCGTGGGCGTCACGAACACGCCCGGCGCGAGGCCTGCATCGATCGCGAACCGCGCGGTGTCCTCGGCGGTCACCAGCAGGCCGCCCTCCCGCACGAAGCGCCGCAGGTTGGCCAGCCCCGCCTCGCCGAGGCCCGGGCGGATGTCCGGCGTGCTGTCGATGTGGCCCAGGTTGGGCGTGAGCGCGCTGGTCTGCCAGGGCATCGGTGCACCCCACATCGGCAGGCCGTCGACGATGCGGCGCAGGCTCGCGCCGCCGACGGGCGCGAACAGGATCGCGTCGTACCTGGCGTGCAGGTCGGGCATGCGCGCCACGTCCTGCGTGCTGATGTAGTCGTAGCGAACGCCCAGCTGATCCAGCGCCATGCGCCACCAGCCCTCGGTCTGCGTGCTGAGCCAGGTATGCATCAGCGCCACGCGGGGCAGCTTCGCGCCGGTGGCGTCGACGCCGGCCAGGCCGGCGGGCACTTCGACGGGCTTGTCCAGCCGTGCCATGGGCGCCTTGAGCACTCCCGGATCGGTGACACGCACCACCTCGACGTCGAACAGGTCGCCCATCGACCAGCCGGTATCGTCGTAGGGATGCTGCTGCGGGTCCTTGGGCGACCAGTACTGGCGGTCGAGCAGGGTGTCGGCGATGCGCGAGTAGGGCTGGTCCATGCGCACGACATAGCTGCCGGCGGGAAAGCGGCGCGTGCGGGTCTTCTTGTCCTCGCCCGCAGCCGGCAGGGTGACGCTGAAGGGCGCGCTGGCACGGCTGATCTCCACGTGCTGGCGCTCGAGCACACGCAGCAGCTGGGCCTGGGTGCCAGCACGCTTCTCGTCGCCGGGCAGGACGTAGGCGGCGGGGCCAGCCTCGGTCGGCTTTTCGATCGAGCGCTTGCCCTTCAGGTAGAAGTTCTTCAGGAACGCCTGGCCGTTCTGCGCGAAGTAGTCCAGCGCGGTGAGCACGCCAGTCTGCTCGTAGTTGTTGTTGTTGCGCTGCGACCAGGTCACTTCCGGCAGCGGCGGGTTGGGGCGGTACCAGGTGCGCTCGTACTCGGACGGATCGAGGATGCGCTTGCGCGTGTCGGCGCCGCCGTTGCCGAAGGTTTCGTACAGCCGGCTGATGCCGTTGTGCATGGCGGCGATGAACATCAGATACCCGGGACTCCAGGTGTCGAAGTCGCCGTGGGTGAACACGCCCGGCAGCCCGAGCTGGGTCATCTTCTGCACGTTGTCCCAACCCAGCTGCTGCCACTCGCTGGTGAGGATCGGGTCGATCCAGGCGTTGTAGGGGCCGTCGCCGACGGTGTTGTCGTACAGGAACGGCACCGACTCGTGCAGGTCGTGCAGCACCTGCGCGTGCCAGCCGATATAGGTATCGGCGACGTTGCGCGTCAGGGCCAGGGTCATGCCCATCGCGTCGCGGTTGTTGTCGTGCGCGACGTAGTGCCCCCAGTAGAGCAGGTGCGGGTAATCCTGGCCGGGGTGCGCCTTGTGCCAGTGGTAGAGGTCGACCATGCGGTCGCGCCCGTCCACTTCGACGATCGGCGTGATCAGGGTGATCACATGCGAGCGGATGTTGCGGATGTAGGGCGCATCGTCCACGGCGAGGCGGTAGGCCAGCTCCATCAGTGCGGTGGGCGCGCCGGTTTCGGTGGAGTGGATCGAACCGGTGATGTAGTAGACCGGTGTGGTTTCCCGGATCAGCGCATCGGCCTTCGCGTCGTCCATGTCGATCGTGCGCGGGTCGGCCAGTTGCGCCAGGCGTGCGTCGTTGGCCTGGAGGTTGGCCAGCAACGCCTCGTCGGCAATCGCCACGGCGATCATTTCGCGACCTTCCTCGGTCCTGCCGATGCTGAAAACCTTCACCCTCGGGCTGGCGGTGTCCAGCGCGTGGAAGTAGCGATAGACGTCGGCCGAATAGGGCAACCAGTCGGCGGCGCCCGAAATATGCCCGAGCACTTGCAGCGGCGTAGGCACGCTCGACGAGGCGGGCAGGTAGTCGGTCAGCGGCGTGTTGAACTTCGGATCGGTGGTGAAGCGGGCGATCTGCGCGGTGTAGGCCTGGTCGATCGGCTGGCCCGGGTCGCGCGCGAAGGCGCTGGCGGCGAGGGCGTCGGCGGCGTGGGCGGCCAGACCGGTGGCGGCCAGCGCGAAGCCGGCAAGGCAGGGCAGGAGGCGCATGGGTTCCCCGAATGTGCGAAAGGCGGGAACCAATGTGCCAGAAATGCGGGGGCGCGGCGGGGCCTCCCCCATCCGCCTGTCGGCACCTTCCCCCGTAAACGGGGGAAGGCTCGGGTTGAGCCCTCCTCGAAAGGCCCGTTGCCAGGAGCTGCCGCAGGTGAGCCTTCCCCCGTTCACGGGGGAAGGTGCCCGGAGGGCGGATGGGGGAGGCCTTGCCTCGGCCCTACCGCTCGCGCGCCAGCGAGACCCACGTCGGCGCGTGGTCGCTCGGATGCGGCAAGCCCCGCACCCACCGGTCCACCCCCGCCTCCTTCAACCGCGGTGCCAGCGCGCGATTGAGCAGCAGGTGGTCGATGCGCAAGCCGGAATTGCGCTCCCAGTGCTGGCGGAAGTAATCCCAGAACGTATAGACGCGCTCCTCGCCGAACTGCTGGCGCAGCGAGTCCGTCCAGCCCTGGGCCAGCAGGTCCGCGTAGCGCGCGCGGCTTTCCGGCTGCAGCAACGCGTCCTTGCGCCACGAGCGCGGGTTGTAGATGTCCTCGTCGGTGGGCACCACGTTGTAGTCGCCCGCCAGCACCACCGGATGCTCGCTTTCGACCAGGCCCTGCGCATACTCGATGAAGCGGTCGAACCAGGCCAGCTTGTAGTCGAACTTGGGGCCTGGCTGTGGGTTGCCGTTGGGCAGGTACAGGCAGCCGACGATCAGGCCGTGCGCCGCCGCTTCCAGGTAACGGCTCTGGGTGTCCTTGGGGTCGCCCGGCAGTCCGCGGCGGCTTTCCAGTGGATCAGCCCCGCGGGCCAGGATCGCCACGCCGTTCCACGAACGCTGGCCATGCCAGATCGCGCCGTAACCGGCGTCGCGGATGGGCTCGACGGGGAACGCCTCGTCCGGCGCCTTCAGTTCCTGCAGGCAGACGATGTCCGGCGCCTCACGCTCCAGCCATGCCAGCAGCGAGGCCAGGCGTGTACGCACGCCGTTGATGTTGAACGTGGCGACCTTGAGCGGTTTGCGGGCGGGCATCGGCGGTCCTCAGTACTGCGCTGCGCCCAGCGCGGAGAGCCAGTCCAGCACGCGGCGCGTCCACGGACGGTGTCGCCATTGGTCGAGGGTGAGTTCCTCCGACCGGCCGATGTCGCGGTCGACCACCTCGGTCATGTGCGCGGCGAAGCCGTGGTCGAACACCAGCACGTTCGATTCGTCGTTGAGGCTGAAGGAGCGGTTGTCGAAGTTCGCGCTGCCGGCGATGGTGAGGTAGCCGTCGACGATCATCAGCTTGTTGTGGAACAGCGCCGGCTGGAAGCGGTAGATGTGCGCGCCGGCCTGCAGCATCTCGCCCCAGCGGGTCTGCGAGGCATTCTTGATGATCTGGCTGTCCGTGTAGGGCCCGGGCACCACCAGCCGGATGCGCACGCCGCGCGCCAGCGCGCGCTTGAGCGCGGACATCGTCAGGTCGTCCGGCACGAAGTAGGCCGCCTCCAGGTCGATCGCCTTGCGCGCGCCGTCGATCGCCATCAGGTACATCAGCTGCAGGTTCTCGCTGCCGCCTTCGGGCGAGCTGGCGACGGTCTGCACCGCGATGTCGCCGGCCGCGGGCACCTCGGGGTAATACGCCGATCCGAGCAGCGCCTGGCCGGTGGTGGTGATCCAGTTGTCCTCGAACACCGCCTGCATCTGCAGCGCGCCGGGGCCGGTGACGCGGATCTGCATGTCGCGCCAGATGTCCGGCTTGTCGCCGTGGCCATTCCATTCGTCGGCGATGCCCACGCCGCCGGTGAAAGCCACGCGTCCGTCGACGATCAGCAGCTTGCGATGGGTGCGGTTGTTGAAGCGGTCGATGTCGTACCAGCGCAGCGGGTGGAAGTATTCGAAGTGCACGCCACCGGCGCGCAACGCCTCGACCACGTCCTCCTTCATCTTCGAAGAGCCGACCCAGTCGGCGATCACGTGCACGCGCACGCCGGCGCGGGCGCGTTCGGTCAGCGCCTGCACGAACTCGTCGGCGACGTGCCCTGACCAGTAGATGTAGGTCTCCATGTCGACGCTCACCTTGGCCGAGCGGATCGCCTCCAGCATGGCAGGGAAGATTTCGGCGCCATTCTGGAAATCCGCCACCGCGTTGCCGTCGACGATCGTCGGGCCGAGCAGGTTGCCGATCTCGCGCCGGAACTGCGGGCTTTCGACCGGACTGAGCGGACCGAGCGGGTGGACCAACTGTTGGGTCTGCGGCACCAGGTTGAGCGCCAGCACACCGATCACCAACGCCGCGAATCCGCCGAGCCCAGCCCATAGCAGGCGTCGCTTCCAGTTTGGCCGCGGTGGTGGGCGGGTTTCGCCGGTGTCGCGGGTGGGGGCGGGTTCGGCGGGCATGGCGTCTCCTGGCTGGTGGCAACCCTGTCGGAGCGCACCCGGTGCGCGACCACTCCCCGCAGGTCGCGCACAGGATGCGCCCTGCCAAGGAACCAGGCTCATCATCCGGCGCCGGCGTGCAGCCCGGGTCAACGCCTTCACCTGCCCGGCACCGCCGCGGTTGTCTGCTGTGCGTGGAACGCCCCGGGAGAACGCATGACCGACAAGGCCGTACGCAGGGTCGAGCGCCGCGCCGACGTGCGCCGCGCGCTCGCCAACAGCACCGCGACGCACCGCAAACACAAGCGCCCGCTACGCTCCGGCCACAAGCTGTGGTTGCTCATCTACGCATTGGTGCTGGCCGGGCTGGGCGTCCTGTTCTACCTGCTGCGGCTGGAGTTCTTCGGCATCCTCGGGCGCTACCTGCCGATGGCCAGGCGCGCGACCGTGGGCGCGATGGCGATCGTGCTGACCCTGGCGGCCTCCCGGCTGGTGCGCGCGTTCGCCATCGAGCGCGCGCAGACGGCGGTCACGCGCTACAACTTGAAGCGCATCCTGCGGCTGGTGGTGTACGTGATCCTGGCGCTGATCGTGGTGTCGGTGCTGTTCGCCAACTGGTACGCCGCGGTGGCGTCGCTGGGGCTGATCTCGCTGGTGCTGGGTTTCGCGTTGCAGACGCCGATCACCAGTTTCATCGGCTGGGTCTACATCCTGGTGCGCGAGCCCTACCGCGTCGGCGATCGCATCCAGATCGGCGATGCCACCGGCGACGTGATCGACGTGACCTACCTGGACACCACCCTGTGGGAAGTCGGCGGCCCGTATCTTTCCTCCGATCATCCCAGCGGGAGGATCATCAAGTTCCCCAACGCCAACGTGCTGACCAGCGCGGTCTACAACTACTCCTGGCCGGTGTTCCCGTACGTCTGGAACGAGGTCTATTTCCAGATCGCCTACAACAGCGACTTCGCCTTCGTGGCGCAGGTGATGCGCGAAGCCGCCGAGGAGGAACTGGGCGAGGCGATGCTGGCGCGCGTACGCACCTTTCGCGAGGTGCTGGCCAAGACCCCGGTAGACGAGTTGCAGGTCAACGAACGGCCGTCGGTGCTGTTCCGCGTCAACGCCAATACCTGGATCGACGCCATCGTGCGCTACGTGGTCGATCCGCGACAAGCCGGCAGCGTCAAGACGCGGTTGATCGGGACCATGCTGGCGCGGCTCAACGCCGAACCCGACCGGGTGAAGTTTCCCAAGGGCGACAACCGCTAGCGCGGTGCCGGCGGGTTTATCCCACACCCCTGTCCGGCGGCGAAACCGCACCGGATATCTCGGCGCTGTGCACGGTGTGCGACCAGCGTTGCAGCGTCTGGTAGAGCCGCTCCTGCCGCGTCAGCACGCCCTGGTGGGAGCCCTTGGGACGGGTCTGCTCGATCGGCTCGCGACTGAGCGCACGCCATCGCTTGACCAGTTCGGCCGGCGCCGGATGCGATTCGACCAGCGCGCGCAGCACCAGCGACATCGCCTCCACTTCGTTCTTCAAGCCATCCAGCTCGTTGCCAACCTGGGTAAAGGACACCGGCCGGCTGCTTGAAATCTCCATGACACTCCCTCGGGTCGCGCGCCGGCGCCCCCGCGCCGGACGACTGTGACGTTGCACGCGCCGCCGTGGTCGCCGCGTGCACGCCGCCGAGGTGAAACGGGGCAGGAGGCTGTGACCGTGAACTGTTTCAGCCGGTTGCGTACAGGGCGCGCTCCCTGCCGAAAAGCGACCGGTCCCGGTGGGAGCGCCCTTGGGCGCGACCGCCATGCCGATTGGAACCCGCGGTCGCGTGTGCGGAGCTCCGGCATGGCCGGACGCGCGAACCAATAAAAAGAGCCGCCTTGCGGCGGCTCCTTCAGCGAAAGCATCGAGCGCGTTACGCGGCGCGCGAGGCTTTCTTGCGGTCGTTTTCGGTCAGGTGCTTCTTGCGCAGCCGGATTTCCTTCGGCGTCACCTCGACCAGCTCGTCGTCGTCGATGAAGTCCAGCGCCTGTTCCAGCGAGAACTTGATCGCCGGGGTGAGCTGGATCGCGTCGTCCTTGCCCGAGGCGCGCATGTTGGTCAGCGGCTTGGGCTTGATCGCGTTGACGGTCAGGTCATTGTCCTTGGCGTGGATGCCGACCAGCTGGCCCTCGTACACGTTGTCGCCCTCGGCGGCGAACAGCTTGCCGCGTTCCTGCAACGGCCCCAGCGAGTAGGCGGGGGTGGTGCCGCCGGCGTTGGCGATCATCACGCCGTTCTGGCGCTTGGCGATCTGGCCTTCTTCCTTCGGACCGTAGTGGTCGAACACGTGGAACAGCAGGCCCGAACCCTGGGTCAGGGTCTTGAACTGGTTCTGGAAGCCGATCAGGCCGCGCGCCGGGATCATGTACTCCAGGCGCACGCGGCCCTTGCCGTCGGGCTCCATGTTCTTGAGCTGGCCCTTGCGGATGCCGAGGCGCTCCATCACCGGGCCCTGGTGGATCTCTTCCACGTCGACCACCAGCTGCTCGATCGGCTCCATCTTCTGGCCGTCGATCTCCTTGATGATCACTTCCGGACGCGACACGGCAAGCTCATAGCCCTCGCGGCGCATGTTCTCGATCAGCACCGACAGGTGCAGCTCGCCGCGGCCGGAGACCAGGAACTTGTCCGCGTCCGAACCCTGCTCGACCTTCAGCGCGACGTTGTGCACCTGCTCGCGGTCCAGGCGGTCCTTCAGCTGGCGGCTGGTCAGGAACTTGCCGCCGGAGAGGTCCTTGTTGCCGGCGAACGGGGAATTGTTCACCTGGAAGGTCATGCTGATGGTCGGCTCGTCCACGGTCAGCGCCGGCAGCGCCTCGGGGGTGTCGAGCGCACAGACGGTGTCGGAGATGGTGAGTTCGGCGATGCCCGAGATGGCGACGATGTCACCGGCCTCGGCGCTGTCCTGCTCGATGCGCTCCAGGCCCATGAAGCCGAGTACCTGCAGCACCTTGCCCTGGCGCTTCTTGCCGTGGCGGTCGATCACCGCGACCGGCATGTTCTTCTTCAGCGTGCCGCGCTGGATGCGGCCGATGCCGATCACGCCCACGAAGTTGTTGTAATCCAGCTGGCTGATGCGCATCTGGAACGGGCCTTCCGGGTCGACTTCCGGCTTGGGCGCGTGCTGCATGATCGCCTCGTAGAGCGGGGTCATGTCGCCTTCGCGGACGTTCTCGTCCAGCGAGGCATAGCCGTTCAGCGCCGAGGCGTAGACGATCGGGAAGTCCATCTGCTCGGGCGTGGCGCCCAGGCGGTCGAACAGGTCCCACACCTGCTCCACGACCCATTCCGGGCGCGCGCCAGGGCGGTCGATCTTGTTCACCACCACGATCGGCTTGAAGCCCATCGCGAACGCCTTCTGGGTAACGAAGCGCGTCTGCGGCATCGGGCCGTCCATCGCGTCGACCAGGATCAGCACGGTGTCGACCATCGACAGCACGCGCTCGACCTCGCCGCCGAAGTCGGCGTGTCCGGGCGTATCGACGATGTTGATGCGGTTGCCCTGCCAGGAAATGGCGGTGTTCTTGGCCAGGATGGTGATCCCGCGTTCCTTTTCCTGGTCGTTGGAGTCCATCACGCGCTCAGCCAGCACGGTACGCTCGTTGAGCGTGCCCGACTGTTTGAGCAGCTGATCGACGAGAGTGGTCTTGCCGTGGTCGACGTGGGCGACGATGGCGATATTGCGCAGTTTTTCGATGGACATGGCACAGGCCCGGGCGGCGCTTGGTCAGCCGCCACGTAAGTTTCGGAGGGGTAAACTCCGCAATTATACGGACTTGCGCGGCTTTTTGCCCGTGCCTTGGATGAATAGGCGAGCGCGGCGGGTTACCCCCTTCCGCCTGTCGGCGCCTTCCGCCGTAAACGGAGGAGGGCTCGCAACCGGGCACCTCGCCTTGGCTCTCCCCGGCAGGCGAGGGCGGCTCCCGGACCCGACCCCTTGCGATCGGCCCCTTCCCCCGTTCACGGGGAAGGGCCCGAAGGGCGGATGGGGAAAGCCTTGGCCTCAGACCACCCCGGTCAGCGCGAACACCGCGATCACCACGAACACCGCCAGCGTCTTGATCGCCGTGATGGCGAAGATGTCCCGGTAGGACTGCCGGTGCGTCAGCCCGGTCACCGCCAGCAGCGTGATCACCGCACCGTTGTGCGGCAGGGTGTCCATGCCGCCGGAAGCCATCGCGGCCACGCGGTGCAGCACCTCCATGGGGATGCCGGCCGCCTGCGCGTTGGCGATGAACGTGTCCGCCATCGCCGCCAGCGCTATGCCCATGCCGCCAGAGGCCGAGCCGGTGATACCGGCCAGCGCCGTCACGGTCACCGCCTCGTTGACCAGCGGATTGGGGATCGCGTGCAGCGCATCGGCCACCAGCTTGAAGCCGGGCAGGGCGGCGATCACCGCGCCGAAGCCATACTCCGATGCCGTGTTCATCGAGGCCAGCAGCGCGCCGCCGACCGCCGCCTTGCTGCCCTCGGCAAAGCGCTGCACTACCGGCCGCCAGGCAAACGCGAGCACGCACAGGATGCCGAGCAGCAGCGCCCCTTCTACCGCCCAGATCGCCGCGACCTTGGACACCTGCTGCACTACCGGCTCGGCCTTGCCCACCACGCTGGGCTCGAACGCAGTGGTTTCGCCGTAGACGTGCGGGATCCCGTCGGTGAACAGCTTGTTCGCCACGCCCACCAGCACCAGTGGCAGCAGCGCGACCAGCGGGTGGGCCAGCCGGCCGTGCTCGAACGGCGCCGGTTCGTTGACCAGATCCGTGCCGTAGCCTTCGCCCGCGGCCGCCGCCTTGCGCCGGCGTGATTCCAGGTAGGCCAGACCGACCAGCAGGATGAACACCGAGCCGATCGTGCCCAGCCACGGCGCCGCCCACGCGGTGGTGCCGAAGAACGAGGTCGGGATGATGTTCTGGATCTGCGGCGTGCCGGGCAGCGAATCCATGGTGAAAGTGAACGCGCCCAGCGCGATGGTGCCGGGGATCAGCCGCTTCGGGATCGCGCTGGCGCGGAACAGCTCCGCGGCGAACGGATAGACCGCGAACACCACCACGAACAGCGACACACCGCCGTAGGTCAGCAGCGCGCACACCAGCACGATGGAGAGGATCGCCCGGCTGCGGCCCACCAGGCCGATGGTCGCCGCCACGATCGCCTTGGAAAAACCCGACAGCTCGATCAGCTTGCCGAACACCGCGCCGAGCATGAACACCGGGAAGTAGAGCTTGAGGAAGCCCACCATCCTGTCCATGAACAGGCCGGTGAACATCGGCGCGACCAGCGAAGGATCGGTCAGCAGCACGGCGCCCAGCGCCGCGATCGGCGCGAACAGGATGACGCTGTAGCCGCGGTAGGCCGCCGCCATCAGGAACGCCAGCGCGACCAGAACGATCAGGAAAGCCATCGAGCCTGTTCCCCTTGCGGCGCAAGCGGCGCCGATACGAATGCGGCGAGTATCGGCAGCATGGCGGCGACCGGGCACTGTACGAAGGTACAAGTGCCCGCACGCGCCCGCCTGCCTAAGCTCGCTACATCAAGGAGCACGCGTCTCCCTGTGCGTCATTTCCGCGAAAGCGGGGCCAGCGAAGCTCGCAGAACGGCCGAAAGCCGGCCCTGGAAGGGCGAGCGTAGCGAGTCATCCACGTGCCTGGTGGGAAGGGCAAAGTGGGTTCCCGCTTTCGCGTCAATGACGTCCGGAAGAGTGTGGTTCGCGCAAAGACGTCCATGGCAACCCGCGCGGTTGCATTACAACTCAAGGGGGAGTCATGCAACGCACGCATCTGAGTCTGGCCATCGGCATGGTGATCGGGGTGGCTTTCGCCATGCCGGCGCTGGCGCAGTCGGGCGGCACGCCGCCGCAGGACGCCGGCAAGCCGGTCAACGCCAGGCAGCTGGAACAGGTGACGGTCACCGCCCGCAAGCGCGAGGAAACGCTGCAGGACGTGCCGATCGCGGTCAGCGCCTTCACCGCGCAGGCGCTGGAAAAGCAGAACGTGCAGAACCTGTCCGACCTGCAGGGCAAGGTGCCCTCGCTGCAGATTTACGCCGCGCGCGGCTCCAACACCACGCTCACCGCCTACATCCGCGGCGTGGGCCAGGCCGACCCGACCTGGGGCTTCGATCCGGGCGTGGGCATCTATCTGGATGATGTCTACCTCGCCCGTCCGCAGGGCGCGGTACTGGACGTGTTCGACGTCAGCCGCATCGAGGTGCTGCGCGGCCCGCAGGGCACGCTGTACGGCAAGAACACCATCGGTGGCGCGATCAAGTACGTCTCCAACCCGCTGCCGGTAAAGACCGAAGGTTCGGTGGAAGTGACCGCGGGCACGCACGGCGAGAAGGACGTCAAGGCTAGCCTCGGCGGTGCCAGCGCCGATCACGTGTGGCGCGGTCGCATCGCCTACGCCAGCGCGCACAACGATGGTTTCGGCAAGGACATCCTGACCGGCAGCCGCAACGGCAACAAGAACACCAACGCCGCTCGCGCCACGGTGGGCTTCTTCCCGAGCAGCGCGTTCAACATGCAGCTGTCGGTCGATGGCGTGCGCGACAACTCCAACCCGCGCGGCGCCAAGATGCTCACGGTCAATGCGCTCGACCCGGGCTACCCGCCGCTGGACAGCGACTTCGACACCCGCAGCGGCTTCGCCCAGCTCAACCACACCAAGCTCTACGGCACCGCGCTGACGATGAACTGGATCGCCAGCCAGGACTGGTCGCTCAAATCCGTCACCGCCGTGCGTGGTTCCTCCACCGACACCAACATCGACTTCGACACGCTGCCGGAAAAGATCGCCGACGTGAACGCGGTCTACACCGACCACCAGTTCAGCCAGGAATTCCAGGCCAATTACGACGCCGGCGGCACCGTGCACGGCGTGTTCGGCGTGTACTACTTCGACGGCACGGCCAACGGCCACATCCACAACATCTTCCTCGGCTCGCCGCCGTATTCGACGCTGGGCCTGACCCAGTACGGCGGCACCGGCGGCAGCATGGGCACCAAGAGTTATGCCGGCTACGGCGACTTCACCTGGGACATCAGTCCCGACTGGAGCCTGGACGTGGGCCTGCGCTACACCCACGAAACGAAGACCGCGCTGATCCAGAACTTCGGCTACTCGGACGACACCTTCACCACGCCGATCGCCACGCTGGCCGACTTCAACGGCTCGCACGCGACCAACAACGTCTCGCCCAAGATCTCGCTGGACTGGAGCGTGAGCGAGCAGGTCAAGCTCTACGCCAGCTACTCGGAAGGCTTCCATTCCGGTGGCTACAACATCCGCGCCAACTGCGTGGCCGTGCCGGCCTCGTGCCGCCCGATCGACGACGAGAAGGTGCAGTCGTTCGAGCTGGGCAGCAAGATGAGCTTCTTCGACGACGCGCTGATGATGAACACGGCGCTGTTCCGCAACGTCTACTCGGACATCCAGTTGTCGGTGTTCAGCTCCTACACCCTGCCCAACGGCAGCCAGGGCTTCTTCGGCGATTTCACCAATGCCGGCAAGGGCCACATCGACGGTCTGGAGGAAGAGTTCGCCTGGAAGCCGTCGGAGCACTGGACGCTGCGCGGCAACGTGGCGTACCTGCATACCAAGTACACCGAGTACATGACCGGCGGCGTCAACATCGCCGACCAGCAGAAGTTCACCAACGCGCCGAAGTGGTCCGGCGGCCTGTCGCTGGAGAACACCACGCCGCTGGCGAACGGCGGCAGCATCTCGGCGCGGATCAACTACACCTACCAGACGATGGTCTACCCGGAGACCACGCTGTCGCCGCTGATCGCGCAGCCCGCCTACGGCCTGTGGAACGCCGGGGTGATCTGGCAGGTCAACGATCCCTGGTCGCTCAGCCTGCAGGGCACCAACCTGGCCAACAAGTCCTACCGCACCACCGGCTACAACGTCGGCGCGCTGGGCATCTACACGGGCTTCTACGGAGCGCCGCGAATGGTCACGTTGAGCGCCCGATACAAGTTCTGACGTCGCACCTTTCTCCTGCGGCAGGGGAGGCGCCGGGACAGCCACTCCCCGCCAACCGGCTCCTTTCCTGCCTGCGGGATGCCATCCTGTAGGAGCGCCCTCGGGCGCGACCGCCATAC
>NZ_JAGJRS010000024.1 GCF_017837635.1 Frateuria flava | reverse complement strand
AGGGCAAGCTGTTCGAGTTGATCGAGCGCCATTACGGCGGTGCGCTCAAGGGCAAGACCGTGGCGTTATGGGGCCTGGCGTTCAAGCCCAACACCGACGACATGCGCGAGGCGTCCAGCCGCCGGCTGATGGAACAGCTGTGGGCCGCCGGCGCCAAGGTTCGCGCGTTCGATCCGGAGGCGCGCGCGGAAACCACGCGCATCTACGGCGAGCGGGCGGACCTGACGTTGTGCGAGGACGCTTACGAGGCGCTGGACGGCGCCGACGTGCTGGCGATCGTGACCGAGTGGAAGGCATTCCGGGCGCCGGACTTCGCGCGCATCCGCGACGTGCTCAAGGATCCGGCCGTCTTCGACGGGCGCAACCTGTACGACCCGACGCAGGTGGAAGAAGCGGGCTTGGCCTATTACGGCATCGGGCGCGGGCGTTCGCTGAGGCCGGCGAATGTCTGACATCGAACACCGCCTGGAGGAGCTCGAGGTGCGCCTTACCTTCCTCGACGATACGGTGGCTGCGCTCGCAGCCGCCGACGCCGAACAGGCAATGCGGCTGGTGGCGCTCGAACGCGTGCTGCATGACCTGCGTGCCGAGCTCGCCTCGCTGCGCACGGCGCAGGGGAGTGATCCGCACAGCGAACCGCCGCCGCCTCACTACTGACAAGTACCGGATGCGCGAGGCGTCTCCGGAAGATCAACGCCACACTGGAGCCGGATCATGGCCGACTCTCTCCGTGATCAGCTGCTGAAAAGCGGCATCGTCAAGCAGGCGCGCGATGAACAGCGCGCAAAGTCGCCGTCCCAGCCGCCCCGGGGCGGGCGTCCACCGCAGGGCAAGGGCAGGTCGCATGCACCGCAGTCGCGTCGCGACAACGGTGAGATGGACCTGGCCAAGGCCTACGCCATTCGCGCGCAGGCCGAAGCCACCGAGCGCAAGCGTGCCGAGCAGGAAGCCGCCGAACAGGCACGCGTCAGGCGGGAGCGCAAGGCAAAGATCCAGAAGCTGCTGGAGGGCCAGGCGTTGAACAAGGCCGAGGCCGACCAGGTGCGCCACTTCGAGTACGGCGGCAAGATCCGGCGCGTGCACGTCGATGCCGACCAGCTGACGGCGCTCAATCTGGGCCAGCTCGCTGTCGTGCAGCAGAACGGCCGTTACCTGGTGGTCACCCAGGCGATCGCCGAGCAGGTGCGGGAGATCGACCCGCATCAGCTCGCACTGCTGGTCGACCCGCAGGCGGCAAGCGACGACGACGGCGTGCCTGACGACCTGATGTGGTGACGCAGGGTGGGCTTTGGCCCACTTTGCCGTTCGGGGTGGGCTCACCGGTGGGCTGAAGCCCACCCTGCGAGAGCTATGGCGCCAGGGACGGGGCCAGCGCGGGCAAATCCCACCCCTGCTTGGGCAGGAACCGCTCACCATGGCGCTGTGCCAGATGCTCCAGGCGCGCGCGCACGGTCGATACGCCCTCGCTGCGGATGTACTGGATCGGACCGCCGCGGAACGGCGCGAATCCGGTACCGAAGATCACGCCGGCATCGAGCAGGTCGGCATCGTCCACCACGCCATCGGCCAGGCAGGCGACCGCCTCGTTGACCATCGGCAGGATCATGCGGTCCTGCAGGTCCGGCGGCGGCGTATAGCCCGGATCGACCTCCGGCTTGACCGGCTTGCCGTCCTGCCAGACGTACAGGCCCTGGCCATCCTTCTTGCCCCGCTTGCCGGCCTCCAGCTTGGCCTCGATGCCGGGAGGCAGTTCCAGACCCAGGAAGGGCGCCAGTTCCTTGCCGACCGAGGCGCACACGTCCAGCCCGACGGTGTCGGCCAGTTCGATCGGCCCCATCGGCATGCCGAACTTCTTGGCTTCGCGGTCCAGCACAGGGCCGGGCACGCCCTCGCTGTAAAGGCGCAGCGCTTCGAGCAGGTAGGGCATCAGGATGCGGTTGACCAGGAACCCGGGCGTGCCCTTGACCGCCACCGGCACTTTGCCCAGCGCCTTGCAGAAGGCCAGCGCACGCTTTTCGATGGCCGGGTCCAGTTGGTCGTGGCGGACCACTTCCACCAGGGGCATCTGCGCCACGGGATTGAAGAAGTGCAGGCCGAGAAAGCGTTGCGGCGCCTCCAGCCCCTGGCGCAGCTCGTCCAGCGGGATGCTGGAGGTGTTGCTGGCGAGGATTTCCTGCGCCTTGAACTGCGGCTCGATCGCCGCGTAGAGCTCCCGTTTGGCCTCGGCATTTTCGTAGATCGCCTCGATCGCGAGGTCGGCGGTAGCCACGCCGGTGCCTTCCACATCGGGCCGCAGGCGATTCATGGCGGCTTGGACCTTCTCCGGCGTCTTGAGCTTCTTCTCGTAGAAACCGCGAGCGCGATCCAGCGCGGGCTGGACGAACTTCATCTCGCGGTCCTGCAGGGTGACCTCGTACCCCTTGTAGGCGGCCCAGGCGGCAATGTCGCCGCCCATCACACCGGCGCCGACCACGTGCACGCGCCGGATGCCCGGGTCGATCCCGCCGCCCGCACCCTTCAGGCGTTCCTGCAGCAGGAACACGCGGATCAGGTTGTGCGCCGTGGGCGTCTTCGCCAGTTTCGCGACCGAACGGGCTTCGAGCTTCAGCCGTTGCTGGATGCTGGCGCCGCCGCTCTGCCAGACGTCGATCAGGGCGAACGGCGCGGGATAATGCTCCTTGCGCACCTTGGCCGCGGTCTGCTTGACCACCATCGGCGCCAGGATCTGGCGCACTGGCCACCAATTGGTCGCCCAGGCTTTGGCGCGTTGCGCAAACGGCCGCGCATGCGGGCGGCGCAGCAGGGCGCGGGCCTCGGCCAGCAGCTCGGTCGTCGGGGCCACGCGGTCGACCACGCCCAGGGCCAGGGCACGCCGTGCCGACAGCGGCCGGCCGGTGAGCATGATCGGCAGCGCCTCGGTGGCGCCAATCAGCCGCGGCAGGCGAGCCGTGCCGCCCCAGCCGGGATGGATGCCGAGCATGACCTCGGGCAGGCCGATCCTGGTCTTCTCGTCGTCGGCGACGATGCGCTGGCGGCAGGCCAGGATCAGCTCCGTGCCGCCGCCCATGCAGGCGCCGTGCACCGCAGCCACGGTGGGGCAGGGCAGGCGGGCGAGCGACTCGAACACCTGCTGGCCATGTCGGATGTTCTCCAGCACGGTGTCCTGCTCGGCGTAGCGCACGAATTCCTTGATGTCGGCGCCCACCGCAAAGCCCGAAGCTTTGGCTGAATGGACGATCACGCCGGCCGGCTTCTCGATTGCCAGGCGTTCGACGATCTGCGCCAGTTCGTCGAGCACCTCGCGGGAAATGGCGTTGACGCTGCTGTCGGCGCGGTCGAGGGTCAGGGTGACGATGCCGCCATCGTCCACGCTCGTCTTCCAGTGATTGAAGCGCAATCCTTCGAACATGGCGTTGGGAGGTGTGGCCGGGGAGCCCAGAACCATACCGCTGCGTGCGGATGAATGCGAGTTGAGCCCTGTGAGCCCCGGCCGCCCCATTTTTCCGAACGGTGACCTGGCGCTATTGCGCTTCGCCCGCAAGTCCGTAACTTACGCTCGATGAACCCCCTGCTGGCCTCCGCCCCGCCGCCTCCCGGCATCGAGATCTTCGAGCGCATCCTGGCTGCGCCCGCGGGGCTGATCCTGCTCGAGGGGTGCGACAACCAGGCGCTGATCGAGCAGTTTCGCGCCATCGTGCGCCGGAGCGGGCAGGCGGTATACCTGTGGCAGCCGGACCTGGGCCTGGGCAACCTGATCGATGCCCATGCGCGCGTGCCGGGCAGCCAGCGCCTGGGCGCCGCGCTGCGCTACATGCAGCAAAGCATGCATTTTGGCGTCTACCTCCTGATGGGCCTGGAGCCGCCGCTGTCGGCGATGGACAGCACCCTGCTGCGCCAGCTGGCCAAACCGCCGGCCGGTCACGTGCGCCGGGTGGTCTTGCTGGATGCCTCGCCGGCGCTGGTCGATCACCTGGGCGACATCGCCCTGGCGCTGAAAGGCCAGCCGGACGCCCCGCTACGCCCGCGCCTGCGCGACGGCCGCTGGCTGTTCGCCTGAAGCGGAGGAACGCGTGAACGCCGGCATCCTGGTGGTCGCTGCCCAGCGCGATTTGCGCCGGAACGTGTTCGATGCGCTCGACGGCGCCGGCCACCCGACCATTCACACGGCCCGCGGCGTGCCGCATGCCGAGTTGCTGCTCGATGGTCGATCGCCGCTCATGCTGGCGGTGGTGGCATTCGACGGTGACGAGGTCGACGCGCAGGCCACCTGCGAACAGTTGCGCCGCATCCCGGCCTGCGCCGAGGCGCCAATGATCGCGGTGATCGCCGATGGCGCCACAATCACGCCCGGCCAGCTTCCAGCGGGTATTTCCGACTGGCTGTACGCCTCCCAGGTGGAGCTGGAACTGGTCGCCCGCTGGCGCCGCGCCCGGCCACAGGCGGGCCTGCCGGTGCAGGCCGGGCCGGATCAATACCGCTTCGCGTTCGAGGAGGACGCGGGCGAATGGCTGATCGTCGAGCCACAGACCGAGCGTGTGCTGGAGACCAGTTCGGCCGTGGTGCGGCACAGTCACCTGGACGTCGAGCAACTGGTGGGCAGAGGGCTGCGCGAGTTGCTGGCGTTCGAGGGCATTGCCATCGAACACGTGCTGCAGCAGGCCGATCGCCGCTGGTACGCGTGCCAGCGACGCTCCAGCCGTGGTGCCGATACCGGCCAGGCCAGCGCGCGGCGAGTGCGCTGTGGCGAACAAGAAGCGATTGCGCTGCTGTTCCGCAGTGACCGCGCCGACATTCGCGCCGAGGCGGCCTTGAACCTGCTTTCGCGCATGTTCGCGTCGGCAAGCGGCATCGACACGCAAAAAGTCGCCGCCCGGCTGCTGGTGGACGAGCTGGGCCTGGATTATCTCGCCCTGTGGTCGTCCCGGCCGGCCGAAGGAGCTCCCGGCCCCAACCTGCTGATCCAGCTGTGGCGCGGCGAGGACCAACCCTGGCCCGCGCCGGCCCAGCAGAACGTGCTGCGGCAGGTGCTGGATGGCAAGTCGGTGCTGCACCCGACCGACGCGCGCAAGCTCGGTGCGAGCGATCCATTGGTCGGAATGCTGGGCGTGTCCGGTTTCGCGGGCCTGCCGCTGTTCGACGAGCGGCGCTCGGTGCTGGGCGCCCTGCTGGTCGGCAGCCGCACGCCGTTCGGCGACATGGGCCTGGTCGAGCCGGTGCTGCGCTGCGCCGCCGCGCGCTTCGCCCATGCGCAGGAACTGCGGCTGACCCGCGAGCAGGGCCGCGCCGAAGGCCTGATCGACGCGCTCACCGGCCTGCCCAACCGGCTGCTGTTCAACGATCGCCTGGACACCATCATCCGCGAGGCGCACCGCACCCGCGAGACCTTCGCCGTGCTGTTCGTCGACCTGGACCGCTTCAAGGACATCAACGACACCCTCGGCCACGCCGCCGGCGACCACGTGCTGAAGACGGTCACCCACCGCCTGTGTTCCAGCGTGCGCGCCTCCGACACGGTGGCCCGCTACGCCGGCGACGAGTTCGTGGTGGTGCTGCGCCACATCATCAAGAACGACGACGTACTGCGCGTGGCCGAGAAGATCGTGCAGGTGATGGAGGCGCCGCTGAAGATCGCCGGCGAGGAAGCGCCGCTGAAGGTCACCGCCTCGATCGGCGTGAGCTTCTACCCCGACGACGCGCTCGACGCCGAGACCCTGCTCAAGCACGCCGACGAGGCCATGTACGCGGCCAAGCGCCAGGGTCGCAACAACTTCCAGTTCTACGAGATCAGTCCGGAACAGGCGCAGCAGCACGACGTGCTGCTCAAGACCCGCCTGCGCCACGCCGAAGGCAACGGCGAGCTGCGTGTGTTCTACCAGCCGCAAGTCGACGCCGAGAGCGAGGACATCGTCGGCATGGAGGCGCTGGTGCGCTGGGAGCACCCGGAACTGGGCCCGATCAGCCCCGGCGTGTTCATTCCGCTGGCGGAGGAGACCGGGCTGATCGTCTCGCTCGGCGCCTGGGTGCTGCGCACCGCCTGCCGGCAGGCGCACGAGTGGGAGCAGAAATACGGCCTGCGCCTGCGCCTGGGCGTCAATCTCTCGGCCGTGCAACTGATGGAGCCGGACCTGCTCGACACCGTGACCGCCGCGCTGGCGGAAACCGGGCTGGACCCGCGGCTGCTGGAGCTGGAAGTGACCGAGAGCATCAGCATCAAGGCGGTGCCCAACCTGGTGGAGAACCTGCACGGCCTGCACCGGCTGGGATGCCGCATCGCCATCGACGATTTCGGCACGGGGGCGGCCTCGCTGGACTACCTGCGCAAGCTGCCCGCCGACCGCATCAAGATCGACCAGAGCTTCGTGCGCAACATCGGCATCGATCCGGACGACGAAGCGATCGTGCGCGCCACCATCGAGATGGCGCACCGGCTCAAGCGCGGCGTGGTGGCCGAGGGCGTGGAGATCGAGCAGCACCTGAAGTTCCTGCGCGCCAACCACTGCGACGAGCTGCAGGGCTACCTGTTCTGCCGCCCACTGCCGCATGCCAGCTTCGACCGCCTGCTGGCCGAGCGCCAGCGCCTGCTGGCCGAGCCCCAGGCCAACGTGGCGTGAGCCGCAGGGTGGGCTTCAGCCCGCCACTCCCCGACGCGGGACACGGTGGGCTGAAGCCCACCCTGCGGGCACCCTTGATCCGCGCCATCCAAACCGCATCTCGGATGCGTGCCGTCACCCGTCGACGGCTTTTTTTGGACTGGCCAGCCGTCGTGACGCCTGTGTGAACTTGCGCTTGTGCCGCTTGTCTGAGGCCCGCGCGTTACCATCCGGCTGGCGCCGCCGAAGCGGTTATCGAAGGAGACGGCCCGGATGGGCGAAAACGAACTGGATAGCGCCCTGGTCGAGCGTGTTCAAAACGGCGACCGGCGCGCCTTCGACCTGCTGGTGCGCAAGTACCAGCACAAGGTGATCGGCCTGATCTCCCGCTACGTCAACAACTACGCCGAGTGCGAGGACGTGGCGCAGGAAGCCTTCGTGCGCGCCTGGCGGGCGATCGGCTCCTTCCGCGGCGACAGCCAGTTCTATACCTGGATGTACAAGATCGCGGTCAACACGGCCAAGAACCACCTGGTCGCGATGGGGCGCCGCCCGCCCATGGACGACATCGCGGCCGAGGATGCGGTTTTCCTGACTGGCGCGGAGCGGATGCAGGAGGGCGCCACGCCCGAGCGCGAACTGCTTCGGCAGGAAATTGAACAAACTGTCTTCGCTACTGTCCAAGCGCTGCCAGAGGAGCTGCGGACCGCCATCACGCTGCGCGAGGTGGACGGCCTGAGCTACGAGGAAATCGCCGAGGCGATGGGCTGTCCCATCGGTACCGTGCGCTCGCGGATCTTCCGTGCGCGCGAAGCGATCGATCAGCAACTGCGGCCACTGCTCTCGGACCGCGAGGATCAACCGACATGACGCAAGACCAACGTGAACACCTTTCGGCCGGCATCGACGGCGAACTCGCCCGCGAGGAGCTGCGATTCCTGCTGCGCCGCTTCGAGCACGACGCCGAGCTGAAGCAGACCTGGACGCGCTACCACCTGGCGCGCGACGGCCTGCGTCGGCAGTTGCCGGCGTTCGCGTCGGCCGGGTTCGCGGCTCGCGTCGAACAAGCGATAGCGCAGGAGACCGACGCCAGGGCAGGGCGCCGCGCGCCGCACTGGCTGCGCTGGTCCGCCGGCGGCGCCATTGCCGCCAGCGTCGCCGTGGCGGCGCTGATGATCGCCCGACCGGTGACGGACGAGGACCGGGCGTCCACAAGGCTGGCGCAGAGCACGCCGGCCGCCGAGGTCGGGGCACCCGTGGAGCCGAACGCGCCCGTTGCGGTACCACCCTGGCTCAGCGGCGACACCGCTTCCCGTTACAGCCAGCAGGCCGCCGCGACGCTCGGGGAGAGCTATGGCGGAGGGCTGATGCCTTATGCCCGCAGCCTGTCCCCCTATCGCGTGCAGCCGGTGCGTGCGCCCAGCGACGAGCCGGGTTACTACCTGCTGATCGATCCGCAGCGGGCAGCCACCGCCCGCTATCCGCGCCAGGCGACCGCCGGCGCCCAGTGACCTGCGTCCGCGTGTACCCGCCGCGGTCGTATTCCCATTAGCCATCGGCCGGCCCGCCTCGCGGGCCTGCACGGTTGCGCCCCTGTTTTCGCCTGAAGAAGGAGAACCCATGAACCGAATTCCCCTGCGTACCCTGGCCTGCTGCGTGCTGATGGGCCTGGTCACGGCCGGTTGCGCCCAGGCCGAACCGCCAGCCGCCCAGGCGAACGCGCCGGCCGCCAGGAGTGCGTCCGCGCCGGCCATGGCCAGCCTGCCGGACTTCACCGGCATCGTGAAAAAGAACGCCCCTGCGGTGGTGCACGTGGAGGCCAAGTACAACGGTCAGCGCCGCGAGCCGCGCACGCAGGCGGGCATGCGGGACGATCCACAGATGGAATTGTTCCGTCGCTTCTTCGGCATGCCGATGATGCCTTCGCCGGAAGAGCAGGAGCACACCTCGCTCGGTTCGGGTTTCATCATCTCCAGCGACGGCTACATCCTGACAAACAATCACGTGGTCGACGGCGCCGACGCGGTCACCGTGCGCCTGCAGGACCGGCGCACCCTCAACGCCAAGGTGGTCGGCACCGACCCGAGCTACGACATCGCCTTGCTCAAGGTGGACCAGAGCGGCCTTCCGGCGGTATCGATCGGCGAATCGCGTTCGCTCGAGCCGGGCCAGTGGGTGCTGGCGATCGGTTCGCCGTTCGGCCTGGACTACACCGTGACGCAGGGCATCGTCAGTGCCGTGGGCCGCAACCTGGGCAGCGGCGACCAGCCCTATACCTCGTTCATCCAGACCGACGTGCCGATCAATCGCGGCAACTCCGGCGGCCCGCTGTTCAACCTGCAGGGCCAGGTGGTCGGCATCAATTCGCAGATCTATTCCAACACCGGCGGCTACCTGGGCGTGGCGTTCTCGATCCCGATCGACGTGGCGATGAACGCGGTGCAGCAGATCAAGGACCACGGCTACGTCACCCGCGGCCAGCTCGGCGTGCAGGTGCGCGGCGTGGACAGCCAGATCGCCAAGGCGCTCAACATGGACAACCCGCGTGGCGCCATCGTTGGCGTGGTGCAGGACGGCAGCGCCGCCGACAAGGCCGGCATCCAGGTGGGTGACATCATCACCGGCTACAACGGCCAGCCCATCATGGACGCCGGCGACCTGCCGCCGGTGGTCGGCATGACCAAGCCGGGCACCCGGGTGCCGGTGGAGATCCTGCGCAACGGCAAGAAGCAGACCGTCCAGGTGACGGTCGGCGAAGCGCCGCACGACAAGACTGGCGCCAGCGGCAATGACCGCTCGCCGGTGCAGTCCGGTTCGGCGGCGCTGGGGCTGAGCGTGCGCGAGCTGGACGAGGACGCCCGCCAGCAGCTGGACCTGAAGAAGGGCGAGGGCGTGCTGATCGCCGACATCACCGGCCCGGTCGCGGCGCGCGCCGGCCTGCAGCCGGGGGACGTGGTCCTTCGCGTGGGCCAGCAGAACGTCGGCAGCGTGTCGGCCTTCCGCGCGGCGACCAAGGACGTCAAGCCGGGCGATACGGTGCTGCTTCTGGTGCGCCGTGGTGACGACACCCGCTTCATCGCGCTGACGGTGCCCTCGGACAAGTAGGCCCGCGCGTGACCCTGGAAGCCCGCATGCGGGCGATGCCGGCGACGAGGCATCGCTCGCAGGCGGGCTTCGCCGCATGGGAGGGCCTGGTGGGCCGCGTCCGTTTCCATGCGACAATACCGGGTTCGTATCGCCATCCCGGCGGTCCGCGGCCTTTGCGGGTCGCGAAAGCCCGACCAGCGTATTCCATGGAACTGATCCGCAACTTCTCCATCATTGCTCACATCGACCACGGCAAGTCGACGCTCGCCGACCGCATCATCCAGCTCTGCGGCGGCCTGAGCGAACGCGAGATGGAGGCCCAGGTGCTCGACAACAACCCGATCGAGCGCGAGCGCGGCATCACCATCAAGGCCCAGTCCGTGTCGCTGCCGTACAAGGCGCGCGACGGCAAGACCTACCAGCTCAATTTCATCGATACCCCCGGCCACGTCGACTTCTCCTACGAGGTGTCGCGCTCGCTGGCCGCCTGCGAGGGCGCGCTGCTGGTGGTCGACGCCGCCCAGGGCGTGGAAGCGCAGTCGGTCGCCAACTGCTACACCGCGGTGGAGCAGGGGCTCGAAGTGGTGCCGGTGCTCAACAAGATCGACCTGCCCACGGCCGACCCCGAGAAGGTCAAGGGTGAGATCGAGGCGGTGATCGGCATCGATGCCGAGGATGCCGTGGCGATCAGTGCCAAGACCGGCCAGAACGTCACCGAGGTGCTCGAAGCGATCGTCGCGCGCATCCCGCCGCCGAAGCCGCGCGATACCGACCGCCTGCAGGCGCTGATCATCGACTCCTGGTTCGACAACTACCTGGGCGTGATTTCATTGGTGCGCGTGATGCAGGGCGAGATCAAGCCCGGCGACAAGCTGCTGGTGATGTCCACCGGCCGCGTGCACGAGGTCGACGACGTCGGCGTGTTCACGCCCAAGCGCAAGAAGCTGGAGAAGCTCGGCGCCGGCGAGGTGGGCTGGATCAACGCCTCGATCAAGGACGTGCACGGCGCGCCGGTCGGCGACACGCTGACCCTGGCCGCCAAGCCGGCGGGGAAGCCGCTGCCGGGTTTCCAGACCATGCAGCCGCGTGTGTTCGCCGGCCTGTTCCCGGTCTCGGCCGACGACTATCCGGCCATGCGCGAGGCGCTGGACAAGCTGCGCCTGAACGATGCGGCGCTGTTCTTCGAGCCCGAATCGTCCGAGGCGATGGGCTTCGGTTTCCGCTGCGGCTTCCTCGGCATGCTGCACATGGAAATCGTGCAGGAGCGCCTGGAGCGCGAGTACGACCTCGACCTCATCACCACCGCACCGACGGTGGTCTACGAGGTGCTCAAGACCGACGGCACGGTGATGGATCTGGACAATCCGGCAAAACTGCCGCCGGTGCCGCAGATCGACGAGATCCGCGAGCCCATCATTGTCGCGAACATCCTTACGCCGCCCGACTACATCGGCAACATCATCACCCTGTGCGAGGAAAAGCGCGGCGTGCAGCGCTCCATCCAGTACATGGCCACGCAGGTCCAGATCAGCTACGAGATGCCCCTGGCCGAGGTGGTGCTGGACTTTTTCGATCGCCTGAAGTCGGTCTCGCGCGGCTATGCCTCGATGGACTACCACCACGAGCGTTTCGAGGCCGGCCCGTTCGTGCGCGTGGACGTGCTGATCAACGGCGACCGCGTCGACGCGCTCAGCCTGATCGTGCACCGCAGCCACGCCGACCGCCGCGGCCGCGACCTGGTCGAGCGCATGAAGGACCTGATCCCGCGCCAGCAGTTCGACGTGGCGATCCAGGCGGCCATCGGGGCCCAGATCATCGCCCGTTCCACGGTCAAGGCATTGCGCAAGAACGTACTGGCCAAATGCTACGGCGGCGACGTCAGCCGAAAGAAGAAGCTTCTGGAGAAGCAGAAGGAAGGCAAGAAGCGCATGAAACAGGTCGGCCGCGTGGAAATTCCGCAGGAGGCCTTCCTTGCGGTTCTGAAAGTGGATAAATAGCTTAGGCCGGGAATCGGGATTCGGGATTCGGGATTCGGAAGAGCTGATCTGCTCCGAATCCCGAATCCCGAATCCCGATTCCCGGCTCCTCAAGGAGCCACCATGGAATTCGATTTCTCCGCCATCCTGCTTGCTCTCACCGTGCTTTTCGGCGTGGTGTGGGGGCTGGACCGGCTGTTCCTGTACGACAAGCGCAAGTCGCGCCTGGACGCGGCCGGCGAGGAATACCGCGATCCGGCGCCGGTGGACTGGGCACGATCGCTGTTTCCGGTGGTGCTGGTGGTGCTGGTGCTGCGCTCGTTCGTGGCCGAGCCGTTCCGGATCCCGTCCGGTTCGATGATGCCCACGCTCGACGTGGGCGATTTCATCCTGGTCAACAAATTCGCCTACGGCCTGCGCATGCCGGCCTTCAACAACAAGTTCCTCGATCTGGGTGAGCCCAAGCGCGGCGACGTGGTGGTGTTCCGGTTTCCGGGCTATCTGTGCCAGGACGAGAACGGCCAGTGGGTGCGCAGCGGCGACATCAGCTGCTCGGATCCGCACGCGCCGGTGCCGAACCAGAACTGGATCAAGCGTGTGATCGGCCTGCCGGGTGACACGATCGAATCGCACGGCGACCAGCTGATGATCAACGGCACGCCGGTGCCTGCCGACCTGACCGGGCCGTTCCAGGGTCGTCCCAACGGTGACGAGTCGCGGCTGATGCGCGACTACGGCGCCACCGTCTGGACCGAGCACCTGCCGCGTTCGGAAGGCAAGGGCAGCATCGACCACATGATCGCCCGCATGCCGGCGTATTCGGTGCCGCTGTCGATCCCCAACGACAAGGTGCCGGCCAAGGTGCCGGCCGGTTGCTATATCGTGATGGGCGACAACCGTTACAACAGCACCGACAGCCGCTGGTGGGGCTGCCTGCCGGAGCAGAACCTGGCAGGCAAGGCGTTCCTGATCTGGCTGAGCTGGAAGGGCACCCACGACGGCTGGATCGATTTCGGCCGTATTGGCAAGATCATCCACTGACGCAGGACGTGGCGGGCGCCACTGCCGGCGCCCGTGACCCAAGGCCAGGGCGGCGCGCAGAATTAAGACGAGATAGCCGCCGCAGCGGCATAGCGAGGGGACTATGAAGAGCAAGCAAGCGGGTATCACCCTGATCGGGTTTCTGGTCGTCCTGGCGGTCGTGGCCTTCTTCGGCTACATGGCGATGAAGCTGGTGCCGGCCTATAGCGAATACATGGGCGTGGTCAAAGCGATGAACCAGGTTTCGACCGAAGGCTCTGACGGCAAGTCGCTGGACGAGATCCGCCGCGACCTGATGTTCAAGCTGGGTTTCCAGTACGTGGACGACGCCACCATCCAGCCCCAGGACATCACCATCGACCGCAGCAACGGCAACCAGTTGCACGTGGCCTACGACAAGCAGGTTCCGTTTGTCTACAACATCGACTTCCTGCTGCACTTCGAAAAGAGCGTGCCGCTGCAGGGCAACGTGCCTTCGATCTGACCGCCTGTGAAGTTGGACTATCGTTTCCGGGACCCCGCGCTCGCCGAGCTCGCGTTGACCCATCGCAGCGCGGGCCGGCCGAACAACGAGCGCATGGAATTCCTGGGCGATGCGCTGCTCGGCGCGGTGGTCGGCGAAATGCTTTTCGAGGCGCACCCCCGCGCCAGCGAGGGTGAGCTTTCGCGGCTGCGCGCGCAGCTGGTCAATGGCCAGGCGCTGGCCGTCGTGGCGCGCGAACTGGAACTGGGCGATGGACTCAAGCTGGGGTCGGGCGAACTGAAGAGCGGCGGGTTTCGTCGCGACTCGATCCTCGCCGATGCGTTCGAGGCTTTGGTCGCGGCGGTGTACCTCGACGGCGGATTCGACGCCTGCCGGGATACCGTCCGTGGACTATTTGCCCAACGTGTGGCCGACCTGCCCAAGTCCTCCAAGGACGCCAAGACCCGGCTGCAGGAATGGCTGCAGGCACGGGGCCTGCCGTTGCCGGTCTACGAGCTGGCCGGCAGCCATGGCGAGGACCATGCCAAGGTTTTTGAAGTCACCTGCAGCATCGCCGAACCGGCGCCACTGCGCGCCGCCGCAAGCGGCCCCAGCCGCCGCGCTGCCGAGCAGGATGCGGCCGAAGTCGTGCTCGGCCAGCTGACCGAACCGCTGCCGCCCGCCTGAACCCTTCTTTTCCCGTCGCTGGCGCCGTTGGCGCGGCGGCGCCATGCTTTGCCTCCTGTCCCCGGAACCCCTTTCTGCCATGAACGACGAACCCGAAATCGCCGGCGAGCTGCCGCACGAGAACTATCGCTGTGGCGCGGTGGCCCTTGTCGGCCGCCCCAACGTGGGCAAATCGACCCTGCTCAACGCCCTGATCGGTTTCCGGCTGTCGATCGTCAGCCCGCGCCCGCAAACGACCCGGCACCGCATCCTGGGCATCGCCACCAGCCAGGCCGGGCAGGTGATGTACGTCGATACGCCCGGCCTGCACCGGGGCGCCAAGCGTGCGATGAACCGCAGTCTCAACCGCGCGGCCCGCACCGCGATGGCCGAGGTGGACCTGGCCGTGCAACTGATTGAGGCCGGTCGCTGGACCGACGAGGACGAGGCGCTGTATGCCGCGCTGGTCGAGCAGAACGTGCCGCGCCTGCTGGCCATCAACAAGGTCGACCTGGCCAAGGACAAGGGCGCGCTGCTGCCCTTCGTCGCCGAGCTGACGACCCATCACCAGTTCGAGGACATCCATTACGTCAGCGCCCTCAAGCAGAAGGGCCTGAAGGAACTGGAGCGCGCCATCCTCGAGCGCCTGCCGGTACGACCGCCGGTGTTCGGCGAGGACGAGATTACCGATCGCAGCGAACGTTTCCTGGCGGCGGAAATGGTGCGTGAGCAGCTCATGCTCCGCCTCGATCAGGAACTGCCGTACGCCACCACGGTGGAAATCGAGCAGTTCATGGACCGCGAGGACGGTGTGGCCGAGATCCACGCGGTGGTCTGGGTGGAGCGCGACGGCCAGAAGGCGATCGTGATCGGGCAGGGCGGTGCCCAGCTCAAGGCCATTGGCAGCGCCGCGCGTCGCCACATGGAGCGGCTGTTCGAGCGCAAGGTGTTTCTCAAGCTGTGGGTCAAGGTGCGCGAAGGCTGGGTGGACGACGAGGCGATGCTCAAGAAGCTGGGGTATACGGACTGACGGGATGGGGGAGCCGGGACTCGGGATCCGGAATTCGAGATTCGGGATCGTAGAAGCCCGAGCGTGAATTCCGCGGTTGTTAAGCGGGCGCGCAAAGGGCGGGTGCGGCGTAGGCTGACCGTCCTGGCAAATCCCGAACCCCCAATCCCGAATCCCGAGACACCAACCAGGGCCTCTCATGCTCCTCGATCAGCAGCCCGCTTACGTCCTGCACGCGCGGCCCTACCGGGAGACCTCGCTGCTGCTCGAATGCCTCACCCGCGACCACGGCCGCCTGGGGGTGGTCGCGCGCGGCGTGCGGCGTGAGCGGGCGCGTGTGCAGCGGGCGCAGCTCGAACCGTTCCAGCCGCTGGCGCTGGACCTGCTGCTGCGCGGCGAACTGGCCACCCTGCGCACCGCCGAGCCGACCGGCACACCGCTGCGGCTGACCGGCGACGCCGGTCTGGCCGGGCTCTACCTCAACGAGCTGGTGGTCCGCCTGACCGGTCGCCAGGATCCGCTGCCCGAGCTGTTCGATGCCTACGCGCGCACCCTGCCGCGCCTTGCCGGGCCGGACACGCTGGCCTGGCAACTGCGGCGCTTCGAACGTGACCTGCTAGCGGCCATTGGCTATGCGCTGCAGCTGGATACCGAGCCCGACAGCGGGGAGCCGGTGGCGCCGGAAGGCTGGTATCGCTACCAGGTCGAGCATGGCCCGGTCGCCAGTCCGGCGGATGCACCGCGGGCAATCCGGGGGGCGGATCTGCTGGCGCTCGCCACCGACCAATGTCCCGACGCCGTGGGGCTGGCGGCGCTGCGCCGTCTGATGCGCGAAGTCATCCGCTTTCACCTTGGTGGTGGCGAGCTGCACGCGTGGCGCGTACTGGCTGCGGCCTTGTCAAGGCGGCAATCGGGCTGAGCCATTCTCCGGCACGCTAGCCCGGCCCGAACCTGTCACCCTTGTTGAACGGATCGCGAAGTCGTGCCGGTCTGGACGAAGGCCGCAGCACGTACGTCAGCAGGGACACCGCGGCGGCGATCGCGCCGCTCGCCGGAAAGCGCCAGTCAACCGCGCTCCAGTCGAACTGGAGCAGCATTTCCCACTGCATCCAGGACGCCGAGATCGCGCCGGTGAGTACGACGAGCGTCGCCCGAAGAAGCGTGGTTCGATGGGAACACAGTGCGCCGGCCACCGCACCCGTCAGGGCGAACGGAACTGCTTGCAGCATGTAGCCCAAGGGCAGCGCCAGCACGAAGCCGAGCAGCGTTGCGAGCACGATGCGCGGCGCCGATACGTTCGGAAATGCGAGGGTGGCGGAAAACGCGAGTGTTCCCACCGCAGGACCGACGCCAGCAAAGAACAGCACAGGACGAAACAGGGTTCTCAGCCTCACGCGTGATCCTGTTCTGGCGGCCTGGCAAGACGTTCGGGTTCGCTCAGCGCTCGAGCACCGCCAGCGTCGCGGCGAGTGCTTGCCGGAATCGCTCCTGCGCGCCGTCGCCTACGGAGCCGTCGACCTCCACCTGTCGCTGCAGGTGGGTCGCCTGCAAGGCCAGTGCGGCAGCGCCGCAGAAGCCGCAGGCCGAACGCAGCCGGTGCAGGCGGTCGATCAGGCGTGCCGGTTCACGGCAGAAGAGGTCCAATTCCTGCAGGAGCGTCGCCAGTTCCTCGCGCAGCAGGCCGCGTAGCGCCTGCATCGTGCCTGCGTCACCGCTGCTGACCAGTCCGGCGGCGTCGTCCAGCAGCGGTGTGCGGCGGCCGCTGTTGCGGGCGAGCGTGACCAGCGGGCGCAGCGCGTCCAGTTGGCAAGGCTTGAGCAACACGTCGCTGAAACCGGCGGCCAGCAGTTGCTGGCGATCCTCGGTCGACACCTCGGCGCTGGTTGCCACCGCCGGCGCGTCGGCCGAACGCGCCGTGGCGTCGGCGCGCAGGGCCGCCAGCACGTCACGCGCACCGGCGCCGGGCATGCGGCAGTCCAGCAGCAGCAGGTCGAACGTCTCGATGGCGGCGCGCGCCAGTGCCAGTTGCCCGTCGGCGCATTCGTGCACCTGGGCGCCGAGTGCGCGCAATCCATCGCCGAGGAAACGGCGGCTGGCCGGGTCGTCGTCGGCCACCAGCACGTACGGCATGGGGAGGTTGGCAGGCGGTCGCTGGCGCAGAAAGGCGGCTGTGCTCATTGACGAAATCCATGTCGTTCAGCTGGCTTTGGCAGAATGATGGCACATGCTCCCTCCCTCCCGCCGCCTGCTGCTGTGCCTGGGCCTGCTCCTCGTTGCCGCGTGGACGGCCCCCGCGTGGGCGGATGTCGACCTGACTGCCAAAGTGGTTGCGGTACCTGGCGTCCGGTTGCAGCAGGTGAGCCTGCACCTCGGCGAGGACAGCAGCGGCGGGTTGTCGCTCAAGCTCCATGCCGCGCGCGCCGACGTCGCAGCGATGGGCTGGCGCCGCGTCGGGCTGGATCTGGAAGGCGTGCTGTCGCGCGACCTGCAGATGCGCTGGTTGCTGGATGGGACGGTCGCCCTGCACGGCGCCCCGGGCGGTGCCCTGGGCAACTCCGACGTGCGCCTGGTGATCGACCAGCGCGCCAACACACTGCAGGCGGATTTCACCCAGGCCGCGGCGACCGCCAGCGCCTGGATTCCGCTCGACCAGACCACCCACGCGCAGATCACCCTGAAAAACCTCCCGGCCCAGTGGCTGGCCGGATTACTCGGCACGGTCTGGTCCGGCCGGCCCACCGGCGGGCAGCTGGATGCCGAACTGGCACTGGACGTGCACGACAACGGCATCCAGTCCTCGGGTGAATTCAGCCTGGATGGCGTGGGCTTCGACAGCCCCAGCGGGACGTTGGCCGGGCAGGGCGTCGACGCCCATGGCCGCCTCGGCATCGACACCCAGGGCGGTCCGGCCCGATTTACGGTGGACGCGACGCTGCGCGGCGGCGAGCTGCTGCTCGGACCGATCTACGCGAAGCTTCCCAGCCACCCGGTTCAGCTCAATGTGGCCGCGGTCGGCCAGGGCGGCGCGTTGGCGATCAACCGCCTGCGCGTCAACGATACCGACGCGCTGCAGCTGGACGGCGCGCTCGCCTTCGATGCCAGGGGCAACCTCGACAAATTGCGCCTGGAACGCTTCCAGGCGCGTTTCCCCGCCGCCTACGACCGCTACGGTGCCGCCTGGCTCGATACGCTGGGCTTGCACGAAGTGCGCATCGCCGGCGCCCTGAGCGGCAACCTGGACCTGCGCGACGACGGCCCGCGTGGCTTCGCCTTCACCGCTGACCACTTCGGCCTGGCAACGGCCGACGGCCGGTTGGCGATCGACGACCTGAACGGCGGGCTGGACTGGTCCGCCGAAGCTGATCGACCCACCACCAGCCTGGGCTGGCGCGCGCTGCGCCTGTATCGCCTGCCGTTCGGACCGGCCAGGGCGCAGTGGCGCAGCCAGGGCGGCACCCTCGGCTTGACCCAGCCGCTGGCGGTCGGGCTGCTCGGCGGCACGGTGCGCCTGGGGCAGCTCGACTGGCGCCCCGCCGCAGCCAGGGGCCAGCGGCTGGAAACCTCGCTGGCCGTTACGGGCGTGGACATGGCCGCCTTCAGCAAGACAATGGGCTGGCCGCAATTTCCCGGCACGCTCGGCGGCGCGATTCCGTCGCTCCGCTGGGTGGACGACACGGTGGAGTTGGCCGGCGGCCTGTCGGTCAACGTATTCAACGGCTTCGTGGACATCACGCAGCTCGCTCTGACGCAGCCATTCGGACCCAGCCCGGTGCTGGCGGCGGACATCGGCTTCCGCCAGCTGGACCTTGGCTCGATCACCAGTGTGTTCGACTTCGGCAGCATCACCGGCCCACTGCACGGCAGCATCGGCAACCTGCGCCTGGTCGACTGGCAACCGGTCGCGTTCGAGGCGCACCTGCTGGCGGACGAAGGCGGCCGGATCAGCCAGCGCGCGGTCAACAACCTCACCTCGGTCGGTGGCGGCGGCATTGCCGCCGGCCTGCAAGGCGCGGTGCTCAAGCTCTTCAAGACGTTCGGCTACGCGCGCATCGGCCTCAACTGCACGCTCGTCGGCACGGTCTGCCACATGAGCGGGCTGGAGAATATCGGCGACGGTTACACTATCGTCGAGGGCAGCGGCTTGCCGCACCTCCAGGTCATCGGCCACCAGCACGAGGTCGACTGGCCCACCCTGGTGAGCCGGCTGAAGGCGGCCACCGAAGGCGGCGGCCCCCAGGTCCGCTGACACACACCCTCAGGAGCCCATCCATGCGCAAGCTCGTCTACGCCCTGCTGACCACCGTGATGGTCGCCCTGGTCGGTTGCGTCACGATCAACGTGTACTTCCCCGAGGCCGCCGCGCAGAAGGCTGCCGACCGCTTCATCGGCACGGTGATCGACCAGGGCAGCGCGCCGGCACAGGCCAAGCCCGTGCCGAAGGTGGATGAGCCTGCGCAACCCTCGGCCATGCTGCTCGACCTTCTGGTGCCTGCCGCGTATGCAGACACGCCCGACATCCGCGTGCAGACGCCCGCCACCGAGGCGATTCGCGGCCGCATGCAGGCGCGCTTCCAGAACACCTTGCAGGCGCTGCTCGACTCCGGCGCGGTGGGCTTTACGCAAGACGGGCTGGTGGCCGTGCACGATGCCGGCAAGATCCCGCTCAGCCAGCGCGCGCAGGCCAACGCGGCGGTGGCGGAAGAGAACAGCGACCGCAATGCGCTGTATCGGGAGATCGCCCGCGCCAACGGCCACCCCGAGTGGGAGTCGCAGATCCGCGCCACCTTCGCCAAGGGCTGGATCGAGCGCGCCCACGCCGGCTGGTATTATCAGGACGCTTCGGGCGCCTGGAAGCGCAAGTAAGCCGCGCCCTTGCGTTCCCCTGTCTGACCGCTGCGCCCGGGTTGCTGATCCGGGCGCAGGCGTTTTACGAGTGCCATGAAAGAATTCGAAGCCACCATTGCCGACCTGGCCCACGATGGCCGCGGCGTCGCCCGCATCGACGGCAAGACCGTGTTCGTCAGCGGCGCACTGCTGGGCGAGCAGGTCCGCCTGGGGATCCGCAAGCGCCACCGCAACTTCGACGAAGCCGAGACGCTCGAAGTGCTGGAGCGCTCGTCGCATCGGGTCGAGCCGCGATGCGCGCACTTCGGCCAATGCGGCGGCTGTTCGCTGCAGCACCTGGACGCGCCGGCGCAGATCCAGGCCAAGCAGCGCGTGCTGGCGGACAACTTCGCGCGGATCGGCAAGGTCGAACCCAAGGCTTGGCTGGAACCGCTCACCGATGCGCCCTGGGGCTATCGCCGCAAGGGCCGCCTGTCGGTGCGCGCGGTGGCCAAGAAGGGCCGCGTGCTGGTCGGGTTCCGCGAGGAGTCCAATCCGCGTTTCGTGGCCGACATCAGCCATTGCGAGGTGGTCCACCCGGCTATCGGTGGCCGGATCGGCCTGCTGGCCGAGTTGATCGGCGGCATGGACGCGGCCAACGATATTCCGCAGATCGAATTCGCCGCCGGCGACGACACCGTCGCCCTGGTGTTCCGGCACCTCAAGCCTTTGAGCGAGCGGGACAGCCAGGCGCTGGTCGCCTTCGGCAAGGCGCACGGTCTTGCGATTTATCTGCAACCGGGTGGCGTCAGCAGCGTGCACCCGCTGTGGCCCGAGCAGCCGCGACTGACCTTCCGGCTGCCGGCCGGCGAGGGCGCGGCCGACGTGGAGCTGGAGTTCCAGCCGCTGGATTTCGTGCAGGTCAATGCCGGCATGAACCGGCGCATGCTGGCGCGGACGATGGAACTGCTCGATCTGCAGCCGACCGACCGCGTGCTCGACCTGTTCTGCGGCCTGGGCAACTTCACGCTGCCGATCGCGCGGCGCGTGGCCGAGATCGCCGGCGTGGAAGGAGAACACGGGCTGGTCGAGCGCGCCGCCGCCAATGCCGCGCGTAACGGCATCACCAACGCCCAGTTCCATGTCGCCAACCTGTTCGAGGACCAGCGCGGCAGCGCCTGGGCGCGAGCGGGATGGGACAAGATCCTGCTCGACCCGCCGCGCGCCGGCGCCGAACAGGTGCTGGAGTACCTGCCGCGCAAGGGCACCGACCGCATCGTCTACGTCTCCTGCCACCCCGCCTCGCTGGCGCGCGATGCCGGCCTGCTGGTGCATCGCCACGGCTTCGAGCTCACTGCCGCCGGCGTGATGGACATGTTTCCCCACACCGCGCACGTCGAATCGATCGCGCTGTTCGAGCGGCGCTAGGCCGGCCGGGCTTCTCTCGCGACCGAGGGCGAAGCCTTTCGACAAGGCGGGCGTTACTGCCACAGCGCCCCCTCCGCCTGTCTGCACCTTCCCCGCGTTCGTGGTGGAGGCGTGGCAACGCTGCGTCGCGCCGCCGTCATCCTTCCCCCTTTTGCGAGGGAAGGTGCCCGCGGGGCGGATGGGGGAGACCTTGCGGAAGACCACCAAGGAATGCACTCCCATCCGCCTGACCCCTCGCCCCCCTCCGTGGACAAGGGCTTGTGAATGGAACTTTCCGGACCGGCGCAGTCCTCGCCATCACGCCCCCCAGCGCCTATCCTTGTCGACCCGCTTTTGCGCTAGCCGCCTCCGATGGCCACCGAGATCGAACGCAAATTCCTGTTGGCTGGCGACACCTGGCGCCAGGCGATCGTGCGCAGCGAGCAGATCGCCCAGGGTTACCTGGTCGGCGCGCAGGCGATGGTCGAAGGCCACGCGCACGCCTCGGTGCGCGTGCGCCGCGCCGGCGAGCGGGCGTGGCTGAACATCAAGAGCGCCACCCTCGGCATCGAACGCGCCGAGTTCGAATACCTGATACCGCTGGAGGACGCACAGGCGATGCTGGCCTCGCTTTGCGACGGCGTGCTCGAGAAGGTGCGCCACTACGTCGAGGTCGACGGCACGCTGTTCGAGATCGATGAATTCCTGGGCGACAACGCCGGGCTGGTGGTCGCCGAAGTGGAGCTTCCGGCCGCCGACGCCCCGTTTCCGCGTCCGTCCTGGCTGGGCCTTGAGGTCAGTGCGCTGGCGCGCTACTACAACGTCAACCTGATTGCGCATCCGTTCGCGCGCTGGACCGAGGCCGAACGCGCCGCGGCCGACGGCGAACAGACGGCAGGAGAGCGGGCATGTTGCTGATCGGCCTGGCGGGCCTGGAGCTCGAACCGCGCGAGCGCGACTGGCTGGTCGCACCCGGCGTGGCGGGCGTGATCCTGTTCGCCCGCAACTACGCCCATCGCGAGCAGTTGATGGCGCTGGCCGAGTCGATCCGCGCGGTCGGCGGCGAGCACCTGCTGATCGCGGTCGACCAGGAAGGCGGCCCGGTGCAGCGCTTCCGCGAAGGCTTCACCCGCCTGCCGGCGTTGTCCAGGATCGGCGCGACGTATGCGCGCGATGCGGACGATGCCGTGCGCCTGGCCGAGGAGCACGCCTGGGTGATGGCGAGCGAGCTGCGCGCCTGCGGGGTCGACTTCAGCTTCGCGCCGGTGGTGGACCTGGCACGCGGCAGCGCCGCGATCGGCCCGCGCGCCTTCCACGCCGACCCGGCGGTCGCCGGCGAGCTGGCCCAGGCCTACGTGCGCGGCATGCACCTGGGCGGCATGGCGGCGGTACTGAAGCATTTCCCCGGCCATGGTTCGGTGGCTGCCGACACACACAAGGCACAGGCGATCGATCCGCGCCCGCTCGAGGCCATCCGCGACGCCGATCTGCGCCCGTTCGCCGAGGCCATCGAAGCGCATGCCGAGGCGGTAATGATGGCGCACGTGATCTACCCGGCGGTCGACGATCGTCCGGCCGGCTTCTCGCGTGTGTGGATCGAGGACGTCCTGCGCGGCGAACTGGGCTTCACCGGCATCGTCATCAGCGATGACATCAGCATGGCTGCGGCGGGCGCCGCCGGTGGCGTCGGCGCGCGGGTGAAAGCCAACCTCGCCGCGGGCTGCGACCTGGTGCTGGCCTGCTTTCCCAACGTGGTGGAGGAGGCGATCGCTGCACTGCCACCCTTGGCCGACAACGCCATGGAACGCCTCGCGCCGCTACGTGGCGCCATCGGCGCGACCTGGGAGGGCCTCCTGGACAATCCGCAGCGCGACCGCTTCATCGCACGCGTTACCGCACTGCACGAACCCGAAGGAAACGCATGACTACTCCGCTTCCCCCGCTGGCGCAGGCGCTGGCCCATGCCGAGGTGCTGTTCGAGCGCGACGAGCTGGAAACCGTGATCGCCGACCTCGGCCGGCGCATCGACGCCACCCTGGAGGGCGAGCGGGCGGTGTTCCTGACCGTGATGAACGGCGCGCTGATGTTCGCCGGCCAGCTCGCGTTGTCGATCCGCACCGACCTGGAGTTCGACTACGTGCACGCCACCCGCTACCGCGGCGCCACCGCCGGCAGTGACCTGTGCTGGCTGCGCGAACCGCAGGCGGCGCTGGCCGGGCGCACCGTGCTGCTGGTCGACGACATCCTGGACGAGGGCCACACGCTCAAGGCCGTGCGCGACGACTGCATGAAGCGCGGCGCCAGACGCGTGCTGATCGCGAGCCTCTGCCGCAAGCTGCATGACCGCTGCGTGGCAGGTATCGCACCGGACTTCAACGGCGTGGAGCTGCCCGACCGCTATGTGTTCGGTTATGGCATGGATTACCACGAGCAGGGCCGCAACTTGCCGGCCATCTACGCCTTGAAACCCGAATGAGCCCCGGAGCGATCGTGAGCGAACCGAGCATCGACCTCGCCGTCATCGGCGGCAGCGGCCTGTACCAGTTCCCCGGCCTGGAGAACGTCAGCCGGCGCGCGCTCGAAACGCCGTATGGCCCGGCCTCGGGCGAGGTGGTGCTGGGCGACTTCGCCGACAAGCGGCTGGCCTTCCTGGCGCGCCACGGCGAAAGCCACACGCTGGCGCCGCACCGGGTCAACTACCGCGCCAATCTCTGGGCGCTGCATGCGCTGGGTGCGCGGCGGGTGATCGGCGTCAACGCCGTGGGCGGCATCCGTGCGGACATGGGCCCGCGCACGCTGGTGGTGCCTGACCAGCTGATCGACTACACCCATGGCCGGGTCACCAGCTTCTGTGACGTTGAGGGTGCCGAGATCAAGCACATCGACTTCAGCGAGCCCTATACCGCCTCGCTGCGGCAGGCGTTGCTGGATGCGGCGGGCAGGGCGGGCATCCCGATGATCGACGGCGGCTGTTACGGCGCCACGCAGGGGCCCCGGCTGGAAACCCGGGCCGAGATCGCCCGCATGCAGCGCGACGGCTGTGACCTGGTCGGCATGACCGGCATGCCGGAGGCTGCCCTGGCGCGTGAACTGGACCTCCAATACGCCTGCCTGTCGCTGGTCGCCAACTTCGCCGCCGGATGCGGCGACGAGGCGGAAATCAGCATCGAGGAGATTTTTGCCCACCTGGCGGCCGCCACGGCGCAGGTTCCGGTATTGCTCAAGGCAATGCTGTCCTAATCAGCTAATGGCTTTATCGCACGAAAGTTAATCCCGCATATTGCGCTTTACCTATAAACATGCTGATACTTTTGCCCGTGCCAGGGGCGGCTGACCAAGGGGAAACGGCGGTCCAGCTCAAACACCTTGGTGCATCCAGTCCTAGTCAGAGGTTCACGCAATGCGTTTCGGTACGGTCAAGTGGTTCAACGATGCCAAGGGCTTTGGCTTCATCGCGCCTGAGGACGGTGGGGAGGACGTGTTCGTCCATTTCTCGGCCATCAATTCCAAGGGTTTCCGCAGCCTTCAGGAAGGCCAGCGCGTGAAGTTCGAAGTCACCCAGGGCCCGAAGGGCGCCCAGGCTTCGGGCGTGGAAGTGGCGGCCTGATCGCACTCCTCGCGTCTTGATGAAAGAAAAGCCCCATGCTCGCGCATGGGGCTTTTTTTGGGTTCATCGCGGAATGCCGGGGAACGCGGCACGGATCTTCAGGAAGAAATATTCCTGATCCCGGTAG
>NZ_JAGJRS010000023.1 GCF_017837635.1 Frateuria flava | reverse complement strand
CTCCGCCGCTGTAGACCGTGGACCAGGCACCGCCGTTGACGCTTTCCTGCAAGGTGTAGCTGGAGGCCTGGAAGACCGTGCCCCAGCTCACCGTATAGCTGCCCGTTCCATTGGTGCCAGGGGCACTCAGGCTCGGCGCCGAGCTGGGCGGGTTGTACACGTCGCGTTGAACGGCGTTGACCCAGGCGCTGCAGGCGCAGGGGTTGCACGCATGCACGGCATACGAGTGCATGGAAAGCGGCCCGTCGTAGGCGCTCTCCACGTCCTTGGACGTCCCGGTCGTGCTGCCCACGACGCTACCGGTGCTGGCATCCTTGACTTCGTAGTACGTGGCGCCGGTGCCGGGATGGTGATCGCCACGGTCGCGACCGAGCCATAGGGCCCGCAGCCGGTTGTATTGCACCCAGTAAGTGAACCTGACCCCGTAGCTCCAGCGCCTGCGTACCTATGCTCAACAGGAGCGCGTCCTTGGCGACGAACGCTTCCAACGGATGGCGGATGGTAGAAACAACATTGGGGCGACCCGCCGTCAGCCGACCGCGTGGGCGGCCAAGGCACGTCGTAACGGACAGATTTAATTACCCCGCCCCTTTATTTTTATTTGTCGTCCTTGGAGACGACGCGAATGTTATTTACCGGATCCCCGCCAATATCCAATCCCGTGAGGCCGCACGATGTGAAGCTTATTCCGTAAGAATCCGTGCCGCGATCAAATATCCCTGTAACCTCAACGAATTTTCCGTCCAATTCGGTGCCAAGCTCGCCATCAAGCTCACCAAAATTAACGATGCTCAGGCACTCCGAAGCTAGTTTTTCATATTTGTATTCGATGCCAGGCTCCGTTACTAATGCTATCGGCTCAGGCCCTCCCAAGAGGTACCCTCGGACGGTAACTTGCTGACCTGCATAATTTTGCGGATGTTTATTAAGCTCAATGATGGAAACGCGGTGTCCGCTTAGTGTCGCGCAAGAACCCAACCATATAAGGGACGCTAAAAGCAAAAAGATCTTCATCTTGGCCTCGCTGCGTCGACATAAGGCTGCTGTGCGTTAATGGATTTCTCAAGTAGATTTGCTTCCCGACCTGTAAAAGCGCCTTTTAATACGTTGATCTGTATACGCCCGTCAACAATTTGATATACAGCGAGACGACGTTCGCTCACTACAAAATTAACTACACCGTTGCGTAAAGTATGGATAGCATCGCCCGGGCTAACAAAGCCATCTGACGATCTCCCGGGGGTTTTACCGTCGATATGGCTATGGAGGATGGCCGAGCCAGATGGCATATTGGTCACACTAACCCCGTCCTTCTTCCCTGGTATATATATTTGCTTACCGGAGATTGCTTGAACCGTGACATCGGACGTTCCAACTAACGCGAGCACCTTTTCCGGTCTTACCCGAGTCTCGACTTTCGCCATATTGTCCGAAGCAGCGGCCTTCTGCGCTTCGGTCGCGCGCAAATCAGCCGCAGCCCCAGCATCTGAACGGACGCATTTCGACCTGTCCTGCCCCGGGCAGTCCGCGCGTCCATCCGGGTCTATATTGTCGATCGGATTGTTCCCCGCATAGGTATACCTGTTGAAATTAGATGCTTGGCCGGGCGCAGGAGCGATGGGGTCCACACTTAAAAATCTGCCCATTGACGAATCGTAATACCGCTGTTGCATGTACACGAGCCCGGTATCCGGATCCTCCACATGCCCCGTATACCCCGGTCCCGCCGCCACTGGCCCGCCTGCTGCCTGCCATAGGGCCGATAGTCGTACCGCGCGATGATGTTGCCCTGGGCATCCTCCCGCGCCAGCACCATGCCCTGCACATCCGTCAGCACGTACGTCGTCGTTTCCGCCGCCGGCGCCGGGCCACCCCAGCACAGGCTCAGCATTGTCAGCACGACCGCCGCAACGCGCGCCCACGCCGCGCCTCTCCAACCTGATGCTTTCACGATCGCTCCCTCCCTGGTCCACACCCGGCCCGCGCCACCGCGCCGCGCCCGCCTCATAGCTTCACCGCCGTCACCGGACTGGACCATGCCGAGCAGCCGTTGGCGTCACAGGCGCGTGCCGTGACGCTCTGTCCGGAGTGACTGACCTCGGTGGCCGGGATCGATAGCGTCGTGACGTTGA
>NZ_JAGJRS010000022.1 GCF_017837635.1 Frateuria flava | reverse complement strand
GTCAGCCGGGGCCTAACAATTCGTCCAAGCCGACGCCGCTTCGCGGCGCGGCTTAACTCAGGTGTTATGCGCCTAAAAAACAACTTCGCAAATTGAGGTCATGAATTGAGCGTCACACGTGTACTCGACAAGACCAGCAGCTTGGGTGCGCTGGTTTCTGCAATGTCCTGCGCCGGCTGCTTTCCCGCGTTGGGGTCGTTGGGCGCTGCCATCGGCCTCGGCTTCCTCGGGCAGTACGAGGGTTTTCTGTTCCACAAGTTGCTGCCCGGCTTGGCGGTACTCGCGCTCTTGGTAAACGCCTGGGCGTGGTATCGGCATCGCCAGCTCGCACGCGGCTTGCTCTCTGTGCTTGGCCCAGTCGCTGTATTGGTTGCGCTGCTGGTGGTCTGGAGCCAAGGCTGGAGCATCTACCTATTCTACGCAGGTATTGCGCTCATGCTGTTCATGTCAGTCCTAGATCTGCTTCGCCCCGTCAAGGTGCCAACGTGTCGCGTGTCGAGCTAAATTCAGTTCTTACCTGCCCGGAGTGTGGTGCCAGCGCGCAAGAGACCATGCCAACCAATGCGTGCCAGTGGTTCTACGAGTGCAAGGCGTGTCACGCTTTGCTCAAGCCGCTCCCCGGAGACTGCTGTGTTTTCTGTTCGTACGGTTCGGTCAAGTGCCCGCCCATCCAACAGGGCAGTTCATGCTGTGGTAGCGGCGCATAACAACTCGGTCAACCGGACGCAAACCCGCTGCGCGGGTTGCGCCGGTTACCTCGGGCGTTAGCTTCCACATGCAGAGACTCCTCGCCCTTATCCTCGCAATCGCCATCGGTGGGTGTTCGACCCAAGGGGTACGCTCGTACGGCACTGTGAGCAGCAAAGCGCAAAACGTGTCTGTGCAAGAGCTGCTGGGTAACCCGCGGCTCTTTAATGGCAAAGAGGTTCGCGTTGTCGGAGTCGGCGATTTTGACCTCGGCTTCGAGGGCGTGTCGGCGGTCTATACGAGCAGAGATGACCTCCGACATAGGACGTTTAGCTACATAAGCATCAGCTCCCTCAAACCAGGCTTGCGCGCAAATAAGGAAGCCATCGAAGGGCTGTCAGGAAAATTCGTCCTCGTCGAGGGCGTCTTTCACCTCGAGCCGAAGTATTGGAGTACCACCTTGTGTTTTGGTGCCTGCTCTCCAGCAGGTCGGCTAAGCAACGTCAACCGCATTCAAGCCTGGTAACACAGGCAAGCTAACCAATCTTTCAAGCGGACGGCCTCGCCGCCGCTTAACTCCAGCGTTAGGTCGTAATGTCACCAGAGTTATTCGCTGACATCTATTTGCTTCCCACCGAAGTTGGCGGCAGGCAGGGACCGTTAGTTTCTGGCGAGTGGCGTACGGTCCTTGGCATCAACAACGAGCACTGGTCTGCTTGCCTCACCTTTGAGGGGCAGCCGGCACCTGGTGAATCCTTCTACGCGGGTGTGCAACTTCTGTTTCCTGAGCTGGCTTTGCCATACTTCAGTGTCGGTGCCAAGTTCACAGTTTGGGAGGGTGGCACCAAAGGCACTGGGCGGGTTGTGTCGCTAGCAACCTAACTACTTGTTCAAGGCGGACGGCTTCGCCGCCGCTTAACTCCAGCGTTAGGCCCGTCAGGAAAGATAATGGCGATTGGCAAGAACAGCAGCATAGAACTGAAAGACTGCCCCGCTTGTCGCGGCAGCGGTAAAGTCAAATGCCCTGACTGCCACGGCAAGGGAAAGCCTTACGACTGCCAAACCTGCTGGGGCACATCTAGTGAGCCACGAGAGGGCCGTAGTGTTCCTTGCTCTAGGTGCAAAGGCGCAGGCCATGTCACGCGCATTTGATCTGGCAGACGGGCCTAACAATTCATTCAAGCCGACACCGTTTCACGGTGCGGCTTAATTCAGGCGTTAGGCATTGGAATGACTGTCCTCGCATTTGAAGCATCAAAAATCGCAACAGTTGACCCGGATGGACATTGCCATCTCGTTGGCTTTGCCAGTAACAGCGCTGACCCGCAAAACTACCTCATGCTCCAGAGATCTTTTTCGCATGACGAGCGTGATTGGACATCCGGCCAAGACACTTACTATTTTGAGCTTTCGCAGCATGATCATGCTCGCTACGGAGGTATCGCGGCACTCCACCTTTCACGAAAGCAAATTGAAGTTTCGTTTGAACCAGAAACAATCAAACTGTTAGGCGGAATTGCTCAAGTTGTCGTCACTTTCAGTGTGCCTGACAGCGAATATGTTGCGCTCAGTCAAGAATTGCAGACAATTTTTGCAGGCACTGGCAGGTTAGTCGCGTCCAATGCCTAACAATTCATTCAAGCCGACGCCGCTTCGCGGCGCGGCTTAATTCAGGCGTTAGGTGTGCTTGTGAGCAATTCGCTGCTGACAAAACTCGAAGCTGCTCTAGCGGACACATCTGGCGTCTACGTCAATACCGGCGTTGATGCGCAGGCATATCTCTCTGGCTTGGCTGCGGATATTCGGGCACATGTCTGCACGCCCTTCCCGCTTACCGCGACGGTCATGCCTCCCGGCTTTCCGGACGTGGATGTTGGTACCGCCATTTCCGGCCAGTGTGTTGCCCACAATTCCTCCGGCTACTGGCTGGTGTATCGGCCAGAACAAGATCAGTTCTATTGCTTCTGGGGCACAGACCGCGGCAATCTCGGGGCGCATGGTGTGTTCGGTAGTCCGCTCTACTGTTGGTCAGCGTGAGCACACCTAACAATTCATTCAAGCCGACACCGCTTCGCGGCGCGGCTTAACTCAAGCGTTAGAACTCCATGTCGCTTCCAACAGTCGATGAGCTCATTGCGCTCTATAGCGAAGCCAAGGGTAGCGACCTTGGCCGAGCAGAGCATCGCCTGTTTCAACAGTACGGACTTGAGTCGCTCGTCCCGTTGCTTGCTAGTGCCTATCCACACATCCGCCGCTCCCATGGTCGGGCGAGCATTTTGTTTTGGCTCCCTCGATATGCTCGGGCACGCCAAGATGTAGTCTCACTGGCGCTATCTGCGCTCGCTGACCGCTCAACAATCGTGCGCGAGTACGCTTGCTCAATCCTGGCCTATTCGCTGCGTCATGACGTCATTCCTCAGCTCACGTCGCTGCTGGCGCATCAAGACCCTAAAACACGTGCATCGGCAGCTGCCGCCATAGACGCCATCTCAAACAAAAACCATCACTACTATGTCGACCGAAGCCACTCCGGTAGTACATTCTGGGGCGTCAATCCAGGCGACGTTCCCGGTCGGTCGTTCTAACCACTCATCCAAGCGGACGGCTTCGCCGCCGCTTAATTCCAGCGTTAGGCCTTTCATGCGAACACGCGAAGACTTTGATGCGGCTCTTCTTATCGTCGCGTCGGTTGTGCGGTCGTGGGACCCATACCGCCTTGGAGGTTCAGGCGCACCACCCGATGAGTTCGACGCGGAGATCGCCAAGGTGGTTTCCTGCATTCCTCGCATTTCAAACGCCGCGACAGCAGCGGCAGCTTTGTCATCGGTCTTCTCGGCATCCTTCGAGCCAGAGCTTTTTTCTCCTGCTAAATGTGTGGCTCCTGGGCAAGAGCTCTTTGCTAAGCTGTCGGCAGCGGGCCTTGTGGCATCGGCCTAACAGTGCGTTCAAGGCGGACGGCTTCGCCGCCGCTTAACTCCAGCGTTAGGGAGCAGGTGAAAGGTGATGGCTAGTTCGAGATTCTTGTTCCTCGCTGTTTTTGTGTTCCTGCCGTCGATTTCCGCGGCTAGAACAACCGCAGAGCAGGCGCGAACCATGCCCATGCGGCAGCGACGTCCCCCCGCTTTCAGTAGCGGTCGGGTTTAGAGTCCGGGGTTGATCGTATCCGTGTTTGCCAAGCGTTGTGCATAGGCCGCTGGCGTCATGCCACCCAGGGCAGCCTGCGGCCTCGCTTGGGCGCCCGCTTCTCGGCGCCGATGTAGCCGGCATCGCCGAACACGTGCCGCTCCTTGCCGTGCAAGAGGTTCGCTACCTCGGTCACGGCCGCCACGTTCGCCGCAGTGCTCACCACCGAGTGCACCTGTCCGGTGCACTCGTCCACACCGATGTGCGCCTTCATCCCGAAGTACCACTGCTGGCCCTTCTTCGTCTGGTGCATTTCCGGGTTTTGCTGCCTGGCGCGTGCCAGATCGATCCGCCCTGCAACGGCAGTCAGACTGCATTTCCGAAAGCGGTCTTGGGATGGGTCTGATGCGGACATGGGGATGAACCGCCTCCGGCGATCTCATTCAACGATCGGATCAGCCAGCACCGGGGAGCTCAACGGCTTTCTCGTATGAAGCGCGCCCGCATGATCGGTTGCGCGGGGCGCCACGCCCGCGTTGATCCGCCGATTCGCCATATCGCACACTTGCTTGACTGATCGAGAATGCTTGCAGCCGGACCACCGGGCATCCGCCGTCGACGGCCGACTTTTCACTACAAAGTGCTTGACGATAGCATCCGACAGGCCTAGTTTCGGGCCATGGAGAACCGCCGCCTTCGAAGCACGGTTTCGCTCCATGAGCATGCCGCGGAGAATCTTCTCTTTATCCGCGACGCCATGGAGCGCGCCAGTTCCTTCACCGCCGTGCCCGGTTGGGGCGGCGTCGTCATGGGTTTGGCGGGTCTGGCGGCCGCGATCATCGCGCCGGTGCAGCACAGCCGGCTCGCATGGTTGCTGACCTGGCTGGCGACGGCGGCGGTGGCCGTGGGCGTGGGCTTGCTCGGGGTGCTGTTCAAGGCGCGCAACGAGGGTGTTCCCCTGTTGTCCCGTCCGGCGCGCCAGTTTGCGCTGGGCTTCGTGCCGGCGATCTTCGTGGCCGCGCTGCTCACGATCGTGTTGTACCGCGCGGGGCTGGATGCGCTGCTGCCGGGCATGTGGCTGCTGCTCTATGGCACGGCCGTGATTGCCGGCGGCACGTTCTCGATCCGCATCGTGCCGTTGATGGGGGTACTGTTCCTTTTCCTGGGCGCTGTCGCGCTCTTTACCGCTCCGCCGGTACCTGCCATCTGCCTGGGCCTGGGGTTCGGTGGACTGCATGTGGTGTTCGGCGTGCTCATTGCGAGAAAGTACGGTGGTTAAGCGATCGACCGCGAGATGGGAAACCCGGCACGCCCGCCCGGCATTGGTGCCGGTGGAGGGCGCGGTGGAGCGCACGGTGGATCTTGATCGGCTCATCCACGAGCGGCTGCGGCTGGGAATCGTCAGCGCCCTGGCGGTAAACGACCGGCTTGGGTTTACCGATCTGAAGAGCCTGCTCAACACGACCGACGGCAACTTGAGCGTGCACGCGCGCAAGCTCGAGGACGCCGGTTATGTGGCCTGCCACAAGGGATTCGACGGGCGCATCCCGCGCACCGAATTCCGCATCACGCCGAAGGGCCGCAAGGCGCTGGAGGCGTACCTCAATCATATGGAAGCACTGATCGCCGCAACCCGCTCCGGCGAGTAACCGGGCCGGCGCGCGGCGCCTTGGCGCGAGCCTCAACTTTGTACTACAGAGTGCTTGATGGATATGGAAAACCTGCATGTGGCGATCATCATGGACGGCAACGGCCGCTGGGCCGAGGAGCGGGGATGGCCGCGCAGCCGGGGACATCGTGCGGGCGCCGCGGCGGTGCGTAGCGTGGTGGAAGCCTCGCCGCGACTGGGGATCACCACACTGACGCTGTATGCGTTTTCGTCGGACAACTGGCGCCGGCCTGCGCCGGAAGTGGCCACGCTGATGGCGCTGTTCCGTAACTTCCTCGATTCGGAGGCCGGTGCCTGTCGCCGCGAGGGCGTGCGCCTGAGCGTGATCGGGCGACGCGACCGTCTTTCCGCTGCGCTGGTCACGACCATCGAGCAGGCCGAAGCGACGACCGCCGGAGGCCAGGTGCTGAACCTGCGGCTTGCGGTGGACTACTCCTCACGGGATGCGATCGCCGCTGCGGCAGCCCTGCACCAGGGCGCGGTGGCCAGCCGCGAGGGGTTCCGCACGCTTCTGGCCCGCTCGCAGCACGGGGACCCGTGTACGCCCGACGTGGATCTGCTGATACGCACCGGGCGCGAGCAACGGCTCAGCGATTTCCTGCTGTGGGAGTGCGCCTATGCGGAGCTCTTGTTTTCCAGCGTGTTGTGGCCGGATTTCACGGGCGATGACCTGGGCCAGGCCGTCGAGACGTTCAGCCACCGCAACCGCCGGTTCGGCAGCGTGCCGCAGGCATGCGTGGCCGAGCCGGTACGCAAGACCGCATCCCGATGAACGATCCCGCCCACGGACGGGATCGCCCTGCCCTTCCACCCTTGGCGTGAGGTTGCATCCATGGATTACCCGGACGCGCGCGATGTCATCGGCGACGCCATCCGCTATTGGGAGCGTCACCGGATCGTCTACAACGTCGTTCTGCTCGTGGTGGTGGCAGCCATCTTCAGCGCGAACGCGAGCGCTTTCGATCGAGTTCTTTCGCTCGATCTGTTCCTGCAACTTTTCCTGCTCGCGGTGATGGCGAACGTGGCCTACTGCGCCGCCTACCCGGTCGACCTCACCGTGCAGTGGTCCACGCTACGCACCTCCTGGCTACGGGTGCGCTGGGTCCTTTTTGCGATCGGCCTGGGTTTCGCGGCGACGCTTGCGCAGTTCATCGCGCGCGGCTTGCTGGGTGGGCACGCCTGAGCTCTGGCGTGGGAAAACCGGCGGATGTTTTTCAGCGGAGGCAAACATCATGCGAACGCCGTTTCATCGCAACACTTACCTTTCGGCCGCCTGCGTGGCGCTGGTGGCGACGATCCTCCTCGTTTGGCTAAGCCTCGGCGTGGGCATCATCGGCGCCGATGGCGATCCGGCCAACCGCATGTATGTCGGCGTGGTGGCGATCGGTGCCGTCGGCGCGACGATTGCGCGCCTCCATCCGATCGGCATGGCGCGCGCGCTGGCGGCCATGGCGTTCGCTCAGGCGCTGATTGGCGCGTTCGCGCTTCTCGAGGGGCTGGGGCTTCCATGGAGCGGCCCGGTGGAGATCGTGTTGTTGAACGGCTTTTTCGTGGCGCTGTTCGCGGGCTCGGCATGGATGTTTGCGCAGGCGGCGCGGAGCGGACCGGGATTGAATGAGCCGGGGGTACGGTAGCGCAGTGGGCCTGCCCTCACGCATCGCGCGCCTGCAAGGCTGAGCGTCAGCCCGGTAGCTGCGCGCGGGCCTGCATCGCACGTTCGAACGAGCGCCGCCGCAGGGCGTGGTCGAAGATGTTGGCGGTGAGCAGCAACTCGTCTGGCTGATGGCGGGCGATGAAATCGGCCAGGCCCTGTCGCACGGTGGCCGGACCACCGACCACCGCACAGGCCAGTGCCCGTTCGACGCCGAGTTTTTCGGTGGGCGTCCAGTACGCCTCGATGTCGTCGATGGGCGGTGGCACCAGTCCTGGCTGGCCGCGGCGAAGGTTGATGAAGCTCTGCTGCTGCGTGGTGAACAGGCGGCGTGCTTCGGCGTCGGTGTCGGCCGCAACGACGTTGATGCCGAGCATCGCGTAGGGCTGCGCAAGTCGCGGCGACGGGCGGAACTCGCTGCGGTAGATCGACAGTGCGCTGTCCATCGCGTCGGGCGCGAAGTGCGAGGCGAAAGCGAATGGCAGCCCCAGCGCGGCGGCCAGTCGCGCGCTGAACAGGCTGGAGCCGAGCAGCCACACCGGCACGTCCAGGCCTGCGCCGGGAACCGCGCGCACGGCCTGGCCCGGCCGGGCCGGCTCGAAGTAGTGCAGCAGTTCGAGGACGTCGTCGGGGAAGGCCTCGGCGCCGTCGGCGTAGCGGCGCAAGGCGCGCATGGTCGCCTGGTCGGTGCCCGGCGCACGGCCCAGGCCAAGGTCGATGCGGCCCGGATACAACGCGGCGAGCGTGCCGAACTGTTCGGCCACCTGCAGCGGGGCGTGGTTGGGCAGCATCACGCCGCCGGCACCCACGCGGATGGTCGAGGTGCCACCGGCGACGTGGCCGATCAGCACCGCCGTGGCCGCACTGGCGATGCCGGGCATGTTGTGGTGCTCGGCAAGCCAGTAACGCCGGTAACCCAGTTGTTCGCCCAGTCGCGCCAGATCCAGCGTGTTGGCGAACGCGGCGCTGGCATCGCTGCCTTCGGTGATGGGGGCCAGGTCGAGGATCGAGAAGGGAATCATGCGAGGGTCCTGCGCGGGGTTTCCAGGATGTGGGGCCGCGGGGCGGCCTTTGCCAGTGCACGGAAGACGGGGGCGAGGGCGCTTTGACACCGGCTGCGTCCATGCTCGGCAATGAACCCAGCGTCGCTGACTACATTTGTGCGCGCGGCGGCCGATACAGCGCGAAGCACGCCATGGAACCTGCCTCCGGATGATTGCCATGTGGCGGCGATTTTTCGCCGCAAGGAAAACGCCGCTCCGCCCTGCCCCCGCACCGCCCGTCGCGAGGATGGCGACCGACGTGCCTGTCCGCGAGGCCGGCCCGCCGCTGGCGGACGTGGAGGATCGCTTCCATCGCTTCGTGCTTGGCCTGCCAGCGGCCGCAACCGACACGGCCAGCACCGCCGAGCAGGCGACCTTGCGGCGGCTGGAGGCCATCGGCGAGCGCTTCAACGTCAGCGGACTGCCGCGTCTGCCCAGTGTGCTGCCGCAGTTGCTGCGTGCGCTCAGGAACGACAACCTGGCCGGCTCGCAGCTGGCGGCGATGATCGGTCGCGATCCGGTACTCGTCGGCGAGGTGATGCGGGTCGCCGGCAGCGCGCATTTCCGTTCGGCCCAGCCGATCCACAGCCTGCAGCATGCCGTGGTGCTGCTGGGCCGCGACGCGCTGCGCCAGGTCGCCACGCTGCACGTGATGAAACCGATCCTGCAGGCCAGCGCAGGCATGCGCGGGCACATGGCCGGCCCGTGGTTGTGGGAACACGCCGAGCGTTGCGCGCACGCGGCGGCGTTCCTCGGTCGCCATGGCGGCTGCGACCCGTTCGAGGCGTTCCTGGCCGGAATGGTCTGCCATACCGGCACTGGCGCGATCGTGCGCCTGCTGGACCAGGAAGCGCCGCCGTCGCTGGGGCCGTTCTCGCCCCCGTTCCTGGCCGGCTGCATGCGCATCGGCGCGCGGCTGTCGCTGCGCGCGGTGCGCCATTGGGACATGCCCGCCAACGTGATCGGGGCACTGGTCGAACGCGTCGACGCCCCGCAGGCGCCGGCCTCGTCGCTGGGCAAGGTGCTGGCCTGCGCCGACCCGCTGGCAATGGTGCAGCTGCTGGTCGAACGCGGCCTGCTGGATGCCGAGCTGGATTACAGCGGCACCTGGCCGAGCAGCTTCCCGGAGCCGGTCATGCGGCGCGGGCAGATGGACCTGCGCCGACAGTTCATGCCGGCGCAGGACTGAGCGGCATCAGTGCGGCGTGGCGTCCACGTCCGCGCGCAGCTGCCGGGCGATGTCGTCCGCGCCGGTGGCCAGCAATGCGCTGAGCGCCTTGGCATAGTCGGCGCGGGCGGGCGCCGGCATCGACGGCGACACATGGTAGGTCTTGTCCGAGCCCAGGCCGCGCGCGTGGATGGCGCAGTGCGTACCCAGCTCCAGCGTGACACTGGCTGGCGTGGCCTCGGTGTCCACGCGCATCTCCGCAAAGACCTGCTCGCACTGCACCACCAGGTCAGTGAAATAGCTCCCTTCCAGCGCCTGGCGCAGACGCGCCTGCAGCACCTCGGACACCGGCGGCGTGGGCTTGAGCGTCAACGCATCATCCAGGCCGCGGACCTCAACGTCCTGCGTATCCTGTTCGACCTGCAGCCACGGCGCCGAGGCCGGCGTCACCAGGCTGCCCAGCGCCACCGGCACGCGCGTGTCCTGCGAACCCCCACATGCGGCCAGCAGCAAGGCTGCACCGGCCACCCATGCAAACTTCTTCATATGGACTCCCCCAAGAGCGAATTGCCTGAACGAATCTACAGGCGCCCCGCCGCTTGATCAACGCAGGCGGGCGGCAAACGCGAGCCAGTGCACGTTTGGACGTCTGATTGCCAAGCGGAGGGACCGGGGGTGGCGGCCGCACCGCGAACCGCGTTTCCGGTGGCTCGTCGTGCGCAAAGGCGGTGGGCTGAAGCCCACCCTACGCTCAGCCGCGCGTGCGCACGGGGTGATCCAGGCCGCCGGCCACGCGCAGGAACTGGCGTCGCGCGGGGCCGAAGTGCATCAGGCGCGGCACCAGCACGTCGCGCAATTCGCGCAGGGTCGCAGGGCGCCCATGCATCAGCCGGGTCAGCGCGCCCACGCGCCGCACCACCTGGCGATGCACCCGGTGGCGCAGCTGCGCATAGCTGGCCAGGCGTGACAGCCGCCCGTGGAGCGCATCAGCCGCACAGTCGGCGAAGACGTAGGCGTCCTCGATGCCCAGGTTCATGCCGCGCGCGCCCAGCGGCGAGTGGATGTGCGCCGCATCGCCACCGAGCAGCACGCGGCCCACGCCGGCGCGCTCGGCCACCCGGTGCGCGATGTGGAAGTGCGACTTCCACAGTACGTCACCGCACACGGTGCCGGCCGGCAACGCGGCCAGCGGCTCGGCGCTGTTGCCGATCAGGCGCCAGATGTCGTCGCGTACGCGCATCGCAAACAGAAAGCCGTCCGGGAGCAGAAACAGATGCACCCGGTCCGGATCGAGCGGCACGGCCAGGTGCAGGTCCCACAGTTGCCAGGTTTCCGGCAGTTCGTCGCCGGGAAAGGCCAGCCCCAGCGCCTGGCGCACCGTGCTGTGCGCCCCATCGGCACCGTACACCAGCGGCGCCTGCGCGCACTCGATGCTGCCGTCGGCGTGCACCAGCTGGACAGTGACGCTGTCGTCGCCCTGCAACAACGCGTCGAGCTTCACCCCGCGCTCGATGGGGACGCCCTGCGCTTCCAGCGCCTCGGCCAGCAGCGCTTCGGTGCGCGACTGTGGCAGCGCGAGCAGTGAACGGTCGGTGTCGAGCAAGGGCGAGATCGGCACGGTCACGTCCTCGCGCCCGGGCTGGTGCAGCGACAGCCCGCGCACGATCCAGCCCTCGGCCAGCATGCGTGCGGTCACGCCGGTGTCCTCCAGCAACTCCTGCGTGCGCGGATTGACGGCGAGCGCCTTGGAGTTGCGGCTGGGAGCGGCCGCCTTGTCGACGATGCGTACGGGAATGCCGCGCCGGGCGAGCAACAGCGCAGCCGCCAGTCCAGTGGGACCGGCACCGGCGATCATCACAGGCATGGCGTCCGACGGCATGCCCGAAGACTATCAGCATCGATGGCGGCGGCAGGCCAACGCCGGCGGCGTCAGGGTGACGGGGCATCCGGATGGCGAACGCGCCAGGCCGCGAGCGCGGCGCGGTAGCGTTCCAGCGCCTCGTCGTAGCGATCCAGCACGCAATTCACGCAGCCCTCGCCGCAGCAGTCGGCCGGATCGGGCTCGCTCGGGGGCACCGGCGGTGGATCGTCAGGAGGGAACGGATGCGCCATGGTACCGATAGTAAGGCCGTGCTCACGCGGTGGACACCCGCAACCCACGCCCCGCCCACCCGGATTCCTCAAGGATGGTGGCCGGGCCGTCCCCGCGCCCGCCACCCCACGCGCGAGGAGCGCCATGAAGACCCGCCACGTGTTCAGCTCGCCCGATGTTGCGACCGCAAAGATCCTCATGCAGGCCGCACGCGCCGCCGGCGTGCCCGAGGAGGACATCTCGCTGATCGCCCGCTCGGACATCGAGCTGGAAGCGGCCCCCGAGCAGCACAAGGAGGCCGGCAGCGACTTCTATCCCGCCGCACTGCGCGGGGTGGTCGGCGGTGGCGCGGTCGGGTTGCTGGCAGGGCTGGTGGCAGTGGCGATCCCGCCGGTGGGTATCACGGTGGCGGGCGTGGCCGGGCTGACCGTGGCCGGCGCGCTGACCGGTGGCTGGACCGGAGCGCTGGTGGGTGCCTCCGTACCCGATCCGGTTCGGCGCAAATTCGAGGACGAGATCGAGGCAGGCCGCATCCTGGTCGTGCTGGACGGCGACAAGGATCTGCTGGCGCATGCCGCGCCGGCGCTTGCGCGGGCGGGTGGCACCCCGCTGCCGTTCGATGAGCCGACGGCGCTGACGTAAATGCGGATCTGCGGCCTCTCTTCCTGCGGAGAGAGGGAGCTCAAGCGGAGCGTTCGCGCGCTCGCTTTTCCCGCTAGCCACGGCCCCTCACCCCAGCCCTCTCCCCCGCGGGGAGAGGGACCTCAAGCGGAGCGGTCGCACGCTCGCTCTTCCCGCAAGACCGACCCCTCACACCTGCCCTCTCCCGGAGGGGAGGGGCGCTCAACGCTTGCATTGCACGCTCCTTTCATGGTCTGCGCACATCGCATTCAACCGGGCGCGAGGAACATGCCTTCTGTTCCGCCTCCCCGATGCCGCCCCGGAGTAGCCATGGACCTCGACCGCGTGATGACCCGCAACCCGAAGTTCTGCCTGACCACCTCGCCGCTGGACGAAGTCGCCCGCGCGATGCGCGACGAGGACGTCGGCGAGATCCCGGTGGTCGACCTGGATCGCCAGCCGGTAGGCGTGATCACCGATCGCGATATCGTCGTGCGCACGCTGGCCGCCGGGCGCAATCCGCTGGAAGTACGCGTGCAGGACTGCATGACCGCGCCGCCGATCGTCATCAAGGAGGACGCGAGCCTGGAGGACTGCGCCAGGTTGATGGAGCGCCAGCAGATCCGACGGGTGCCGGTGGTCGATGCCAAAGGTGCGCTGTGCGGCATCGTCTCGCTGGCGGATCTGGAGCGCACGGATGCCCGCTCACTGCAGCAGGAAGTCACCCGCGCCGTATCCCAACCCCACTGACCGTTCATCGGAGGAGTCCTTGCCATGAAGATCCGTCTGCTGTGCTGGAGCCTGCTGCTGGCCTCCTCGTTCGCGCTGGCCGCCTGCAACAACGGCACCAATGACAACGCCGAACCGGGTGCGGCGACCCCATCGACCGCGCCGGCCACGACGCCGACCCAGCCGACGACGCCGATGACCCCGCCGCCTGCGTCCACCGCGATGACGCCGCCGGCCACGATGCCGCCGTCCTCGTCGACCGCGGGCATGCCGGCGCCGACCTCGACCACGCCCAACTCCTCCGGTGGCGCCTACTGAGCGCACGCCGGACGACGGGCAGGAGGCATGCAGGGCCAGGGATGGCCTGAAGCGGGATCGGCCAAAGCACACGGGCCTGGTGCCAGCCGGACCGGTTCGTCACGTCGCGCAGGCCGGTGCGCGAGGGCACCAGTTCCCCCCAGAAGTCACGCCCCCCGCGGCCAGGCCAGGCGCACAATCGCAGACCCAACCCCGAAGGAGCCTGACATGCGCACGCTCGTCCTCGCCGCCGTGATCGCCCTCGCCCTGCCCGCCGTCCATGCCGCCCCTGCGACGCAGGATGCCGCGCAGCACGCGCAACCGCCCTATCTCGCCGCCGCCATCAACGACCCGGGCCGCCAGGCCGATCGCGCCGACGACGCACGCCGCAAGATCGCCCAGGTGATGGCCTTCGCCGAGGTCAAGCCGGGCGACAAGGTGCTGGAGCTGATTCCCGGCAGCGGCTACTTCACCCGCGTGTTCAGCGGCGTGGTCGGGCCCAAGGGGCACGTCTACGCGTTGTGGCCGAACGAGTACGCCGCCGAGGCGCAGTCGGACGTGGCCAACCTGCGCAAGCTCACCCAACAGCCGCACTACGCGAACGTCAGCGTGCTCACGCAGCCGGCGGCGAAGCTCGATGCGCCCGAATCGGTCGACGTGGTGTTCACCTCGCAGAACTACCACGACTACCCGGACAAGTTCATGGGCAACGTCGATCCGGTCGTGCTCGACAAGCAGGTGTTCAAGGTGCTCAAGCCGGGCGGCGTGTTCGTGGTGATCGACCACGTGGCGCCCGCCGGATCGGGCATGCGCGACACCGACACCCTGCATCGCATCGACCCGGCGATCGTGCGGAAGCAGGCCGAATCGGTGGGCTTCGTGTTCGACGGCGAGAGTGATGCACTGCGCAACGCGGCCGACCCGCACGACATCAAGGTGTTCGACAAGTCGATCCGCGGGCATACCGACCAGTTCATGTACCGGTTCCGCAAGCCAAAAGGCTGAGGCCACGTGGCGCGGTGCGCTGTTCGCAGGAGCCCACGCGTGGGCGATGCCCGGGCCTCGGCGGTCTGCCGCGGAGCGTCGCCCGCAAGCGGGCGCCGGCAAAGACAAAAAGTCCCGGCCGGGCCGTCGGTGGTCGCGTGACCGCCGTCCGCATCGGTTGTGCCGGCTGGTCGATCCCGAAGGCGCACGCCGCGGCCTTCCCGGCCGAGGGCAGCACGCTGGAGCGCTACGCGCAGGTCTTCGACTGCGTCGAGATCAACTCCAGCTTCTACCGACCCCACCGCCCGGCGACCTGGCGCCGCTGGGCGGACAGCGTGCCGGAGGATTTCCGCTTTGCCGCCAAGATGCCCAAGGCGATCAGCCACGAGTGCCGCCTGCGATCGTGCGATGGACTGGTGTCGGGGTTCCTCGACCAGGTCGGAGAACTGGGCGGCAAGCTTGGCTGGCTGCTGCTGCAATTGCCGCCGAGCCTGGCGTTCGAGACATCGGCCGCCCTGCCCTTCTTCGAGCGGCTGCGGGACAGCTACGGCGGGGCGCTGGCATGCGAGCCCCGGCATGCCTCGTGGTTCACGGCGGCCGTCGACCAGGCCTTGCGCGACCTGTCGATCTCGCGCGTCGCGGCCGATCCCGCGCGGGTGCCGCGCGCGGCGTTGCCGGGCGGCGACCGCCACCACATCTACCTGCGGCTGCACGGATCGCCCCGCACCTACTACGACGCGTACGCGCCCCAGGCGCTGCAACGCGTGGCGCGACGGTTGCGCCGGGCACCGCACGCCTGGTGCATCTTCGACAACACGACGCTGGGCCACGCAACAGCCAACGCCCTCGACCTGAAGCGCATCCTCGACTCCCCGCAGGAGCGCGCTTGAGCGCGACCGCCATCCCCGGTCGTACCTGGCGACCGCACCCAAGGTGGGCTTCTCACAGAACACAGCCACTAGACAGTGAAGCGGGCGCCGCGTTTGCAGGAGCGCACCCTGTGCGACCACCATGCCCGATCACCCATCGCGGTCGCGCACAGGGTGCGCTCCTACAAGACGCGGCGTTCACTCGGACGTGCCCCCGAACCGCCCAGAATCGACGCAAGGCAGCCACGACAGGTGATCCGTGCCCGAAGGCCCTTCGATCGTCATCCTGCGCGAAGAAGTAGCGCCCTTCACCGGGCGAACGATCCGGCGTGCCGAAGGCAACGCCAAGATCGACATGGCGCGGCTGGTCGGCCAGCCGGTCGTGGCCTTCCGCAGCTTCGGCAAGCAGACGCTGATCGAGCTGCCGGACGTGACCATCCGCATCCACCTGCTGATGTTCGGCAGCTACCGCATCGACGAGCGCAAGGAAGCCGCCCCGCGACTGAGCCTGCAATTCGACGAGGGCGAACTGAACTTCTACAGCTGCTCGGTACGGCTGCTGGAGGGCGACCTCGACGAGCTCTACGACTGGCGCACCGACGTGATGTCCGACGCCTGGGACCCCGCACTCGCACGCAAGCGCCTGCGCGCGATGCCCGACACCCTCGCCTGTGATGCGCTGCTGGATCAGGACGTTTTCGCCGGCGTGGGCAACATCATCAAGAACGAGGTGCTGTTCCGCATCCGCACGCACCCGCTCTCGACCATTGGCGCGCTGCCGGCGCGCAAGCTGCGCGAACTGGTCGAACAGGCGCGCCAGTACAGCTTCGAGTTCCTCGCGTGGAAGCGGGCCTTCGTGCTGCGCAAGCACTGGCTGGCGCACAACAAGAGCATCTGCCCGCGCGATCACGTGAAGTTCCACCGCGCCTATCTGGGCCGAACCAACCGCCGCAGCTTCTTCTGCGAACTGTGCCAGCGGCGCTACGTGGAGAGCTGAGGATGTCATCGTCATCGTCCAACTCGCGGCTGGTCGTCTACGCCGCCCTCGCCGGCAACCTGGCCATCGCCATCGCCAAGTTCGTGGCGGCGGCGCTGTCGGGCAGTTCGGCGATGCTCAGCGAAGGCGTGCATTCGCTGGTCGATACCTCCAACGAGCTGCTGCTGCTCTACGGCATGCGCCAGGCCGCGCGTCCGCCGGACGCGGTGCACCCGTTCGGCCACGGCCGCGAGCTGTATTTCTGGAGCTTCATCGTCGCGCTGCTGGTGTTCGCGCTGGGCGCGGGCGTGTCGCTGTTCGAGGGCGTCAACCACCTGCGCCATCCGGAGCCGATGAGCGATCCGACGATCAACTACATCGTGCTGGGCGTGTCGATGGTGTTCGAGGGCGCGTCCTGGTACCTGGCCCTGCGCGAGTTCCGCGCGGTCAAGGGGTCGATGGGTTACTTCGAGGCCTTCCGCAAGAGCAAGGATCCGACCACCTTCACCGTGCTGCTGGAGGATTCCGCGGCGCTGCTGGGCCTGCTGATCGCGCTCACCGGCGTGGTGTGCGCGCGCGTATTCGACATGCCCGAGCTGGATGGCGCGGCCTCGATCGGCATTTCGATCGTGCTGGCGATCGCCGCGGCCCTGCTGGCGCGCGAGAGCAAGGGGCTGTTGCTGGGCGAGCCGGCACATCCGCAGTTGCGCGAGTCGCTGCTGGAGATCGCCGCCAACGATCCGGGCGTGGGCCACGTCAACGGCGTGCTGACCGTGCAGATGGGGCCGCACACCGTGGTGGCGGCGTTGAGTGCCGAGTTCGAGGACCAGCTCACGACCCCGCAGATCGAGCAGTGCATCAACCGCATCGAGAAGGCGGTCAAGAGCTGCCACGCGGAGGTCACGTCGCTGTTCGTCAAGCCCCAGACGGCCGAAACCTGGCGCGCGCGCCAGCACGCGATCGCGCGGGAAAACGCGCCGCAGGAGTGAGGCCACCATGGCCCAGTTCTCGCTGTTCGCCGCCGGCCCGCAGGTGCTCTTCGACGACCCCAGCGGCCGGGTTGTCTACATCCCGGAGGTGGTGCCCGCCGATACCTCGCGGGCGTGGTTCGCGCAGCTGTTCGAAGGCATCGCCTGGCGCGGCGGCCGCCGCATGATGTACGAGCGCGAGGTGGACGTGCCGCGCCTGCGCGCGCACTTCGAGCTGGCCGATCCCGACCTGCCCGCGCCGCTGCACGAGGCGCTCGCGGCGGTGCGCGCCGTGGTCGATGCGCCGTTCACCAGCGTGGGCCTGAACCTTTACCGCGACGAGCACGACAGCGTGGCGCCGCACAACGACAAGCTCGAAGACCTGGTGCGCGGCCATCCGATCGTGCTGCTGTCGCTGGGCGCCACTCGCGAGATGGTCATCCGCGCCAAGCACCCGCCACGGCGCGTGCTGCACCTGGACCTGGTCGCGGGCAGCCTGTTGTCGATGGACTACGCCAGCCAGTTCCACTACGACCACGGCATTCCCAAGCAGCGCGCGCCGATGGGGCCACGGATCAGCCTGGCCTTCCGCGTGCGGCCGCCGTCGTAGGGCGGGCTTCAGCCCACCGTTGCCGTGCGCGACGGGGTGGCGACGCCCACCCAGGTAGCCGTCCAGGCTGCTGCACCGGGCCGGTTTTGGTACAGACTCGGCGACACGCGCGGAGTCCCGACCATGTCCTGCCGCCTTGCCGCCTGCGTTGCCTGCCTGCTGCTTACGATCGGCGTGGCCGCCATGCCCGGGCAGGAGCAGCCGGCGATGACGCCGGAGCGCTGGTACGCCCTGCAGATGCAGGCGGCCGACAAGGCCGACCGCATCATGCGCCAGGCCGACCGCCAGAAGACCCTGCTGGGGCGCTACGAGACCATGCTGTCGGCGATGTTCGAAGGCGACCGCAACCCCGCTTTTCCGGTGATCTTCAGCCAGTACCTGGCCTGGTACCAGACCTACATCGGTGACTACCCGAACGCGGCGGCAAGCTTCTCGGCGCAGGGCGTCCAGCAGCCGGACGACCATGCGCCGCCGCTTGCCTCGGGCATGCACGCGCAGCCGGCCGTCGACGCGATCGCCCGGCTCGCCCGCGGCCGGCAGGCGGTCTTCTTCAACGAGGCCCACCACCTGCCGCTGACCCGCACGCTGACGATCGAGCTGCTCGCCCGATTGCGCGAGGAAGGATTCGACACCTTCGCCGCCGAGACCCTCTACGCGCGCGACGACGCGCTGCAGGCACGCGGCTATCCGATCGAGGGCAGCGGCTTCTACACCAACGAACCGCTATGCGCGGAGATGGTGCGCACCGCGCTCAGGCTGGGCTACCGCGTGGTGCCCTACGAATCGGACAGTGGCGATGGCGGCGACGCACGCGAGCGTTCGCAGGCGCGCAACCTCTACGAGCGGGTGTTCAAGACCCAGCCGAAGGCACGGCTGGTGGTCGACGCCGGCTACGGCCACATCCGGGAAAGCGGCAAGTACCTTGGCGGGCAGTCGATGGCCGAGCACCTGCGCAAGCTGGTCGACATCGACCCGCTCACGGTCGAGCAGACCATGCTGGTGCCGCATGCCGATGCCACCCACGACCACCCCTACTACACGGACCTGGTGGCACGCCTCAAACCGACCCGGCCGCTGGTGTTCATCGGCGGGGATGGCAAGCCGTGGGCCCTGCGCGAGGGCTACGACGTGAGCGTGCTGTTTCCGCCCCAGGTCCTGCGCCGTGGCCGGCCGACGTGGCTGGCGCTGGATGGCCTGCGCAGGCCGTACCGCGTGGATGGCGAGGACCTCTGCCGGGCCGACTATCCCTGCCTGGTCGAGGCGCGCTACGCCGACGAGCCGGATGCCGCGATTGCCGCGGACCGGCTGGTGTTCGATCCGCCGCCTGCCTCCGGGCCGGCGGGTCGCGGCCTGCGGCCAACCGGGGGAGCGTCGGTGAGCGAGCTTTATCTGCGGGCGGGCCGTTATCGGTTGGTGGCGACGGATGCGCGGGGGCGCGTGCTCGGGCGTCGATCGGCCCGTGTGCCAGGGGGCTAGCGTGTGGGCTGGGGCGAGGCTGCCCCCATCCGCCCTTCGGGCACCTTCCCCCGTGGGACGGGGGAAGGACCGCGTGTGCGGCTTCAGGGAATGATCCTTAGCCGCGAAGGGGACAGGCGGATGTCGCGCTCCCGCCAGCGTTATTTGCGCTGGTCGGCCGTCTTCTCGCGCACCGCGCGGAACTCCGAATCCTTCGACCATTCCGGCCAGACGTCGGAGTCGGCCAGCTCATAGCCCAGCTGGTAGAGCAGCCGCAGGTCGTGCGCCATGCCGGTGAAGGTCCAGCTGGCCTGCCATTCGTCCGAGGGCTGGTGGTAGTGCTGGCGGTTGTAGCGCTTGCCCGCGGCCTCGCCGGCCGCCTTGCCGCCCTTGACCAGGTCGTTGCCCGACTCGAAGGAGATCGCCGGCACGCCCTGCTTGGCGAAGGAAAAATGGTCCGAACGGAAGAAGCTGCCCGCTTCCGGATGCGGGTCCGGCGCGTAGCTCATGCCGTACGTTTTGGCCAAGGCAATGAGGCGATCGAGCAGACCGAGCTTCGCGTTGCCGGAGATGGAGAAGTTGCGCGCGGGGCCGCCCGGGTCGAGTGCATCGGTGTTGATGTCGGCCACGGTCTTGCCGACCGGATACAGCGGATGCGTGGCGTAGTACTCCGAGCCCAGCAGGCCCTTCTCCTCCGCGGTCACCGCAAGGAAGACCACCGATCGCTGCGGCCGCGGTGCGTGCGCGAAGGCCCGCCCCAGCTCGATCAGCGCGGCGGTGCCGGTGGCGTTGTCGACCGCGCCGTTGTAGATGCGGTCGCCCTTGGCATCGGGTGCGCCCACGCCCAGATGGTCCCAGTGGGCGCTGTAGATCACCGTCTCGTCCGGGCGCCTGGCGCCCTCCACGCGACCGACGATGTTCTGCGAGGTGATCACCTTCGCATCGACGTCGTAGTGCGCCGAGAAGGTCACGCCGTCGAGCGTCACCGGCCTGAAGTCGCGCGTCTGCGCCCGCTTCTTCAGCGCCGCGAAGTCCAACCCCGCGGCCTTGAACATCTGCACCGCCAGGTCGTGCTGGATCCAGCCTTCGAGCGTCGGGTGCTCCGCGGCCGGCTTGTCGCGCACGATGTCGAACTGCACGTTGGTGTTGGAGTTCTTCACCGTCGCCCAGCCGTAGGAGGCCGGCGCGGTTTCATGCACCACCAGCATGCCCAGCGCGCCCTGGCGGGCGGCTTCCTCGTACTTGTAGGTCCAGCGGCCGTAGTAGGTCATTGCCTTGCCGCCGAAATCGCCCCGGCCGCTCTCGAAGTCGGGGTCGTTGACCAGCACCACGCCGATCTTTCCCTTGAGGTCGACGCCCTTGAAATCGTCCCAGTTCCGCTCGGGTGCGTCGACGCCGTAGCCGACGAACACCAGTGGCGCGTGGTTGATGTCGACCTTGCGGCTGCCGTCCATCGATGCGCGCACGGCGATCTGCTCGCCCTGGGTCAGCGCGATGTTCCTGCCGTCTTCGGTCAGCGAGAAGCTGGGCGTGCCGACGATTTCAAACCGGCCCAGCGGCACCGGTTGCGTCCAGGTGCGCTTGCCGTCGACCACGGCGCCACCGGGCTGGAGGCCCGCCGCCTTGAACTGGGCGACCACGTAGTCGACCGTCTTCGTCTCGCCCGGCGTGGCCGGGCCGCGGCCCTCGAAGGCCTCGGAGGACAGCGTCCTGACCTCCTGCGACAGGCGGTGCGGATCGAACGTGGGCAGGTCGGCGGCCCAGGCGGGGCTGGCGAGCGCGGGCACGAGCAGGGCCGCGGCAATGGCGTAAGCGAGCGATCGTTTCAAGGCGAGCACCTTTGCGAGGGGACACCCCTTGCATGGTAGGCAGGCGGGACGCGGATTCCTACCGCCCCTGGCCAGCCGCATTTCGCCGCAGTCCACTGGTGGGCGATGCTCCTGCGTGCCGACTGGAGCATTGCCCACAAGTGGATTCCTACAAGGGCGTGGCGGCCGGGCTGAAGTGAGCGGTAGTCCCGCTAGCCGCCGAGCACCGCTCGCACCTTGCGCTCCAGCTCGTCGTTGCGGAACGGCTTCTGCACCACGCGCTCCTCGCCGACGCCGGCCAGTGCGGTCTGGTCCGCGTAGCCGGTCACGAACAGCACCGGCAGGTCCGGCCGGCGTGCGCGCGCCTGCTGGGCCACCTCGACACCGTTCATGCCGGGCATGGCGAAGTCCGCAACCAGCAGGTCCACCTGCGGCGAACGATCGAGCAGATCCAGGGCCGCGCCGCCGGATCCGGCCTCCAGCACGTCGAAGCCGAGCTGGCGCAGCCGCGCGGCGGTGACGTCGCGGACGGCGCAATCGTCATCCACCAGCAGCGCGACCCGCCGCTGCGCCAACGGCTCGGCAGGGGTGTGGTGGTCGGACGCAAGCTCCGTGATGGCGGCACCCGCCTGCGCGCGCGGCAGGTAGACGCGCACGGTGGTGCCCGCGCAGGGACGGCTCTCGATGCGCACGCCGCCGCCGGACTGCTCGGCAAACCCGAGCACCTGCGCCAGCCCGAGACCGGAGCCCTTGCCCACGCTCTTGGTAGTGAAGAAAGGCTCGAACGCGCGCGCCCGCACTTCCTCGCTCATGCCGGTACCGGTGTCGGTGACCGAGATGGCCACGTAGTCGCCCGCGGCCGGCTCACCTGGTTGCCGCGGTTCCCCGGCAAGCGTGGCGTTGGCCGTCTCGATCGTCAGGCTGCCGCCGACCGGCATGGCGTCGCGCGCGTTGATCGCCAGATTCAGGATCACCAGCTCGATCTGGGTCGGATCGACCAGCGCGCTCCACAATCCCGGTTGCAGGTGGGCCGCCACCGCGACGCTGCCGCCCATCGTGCTGCGGAGCAACTCGCTCATGCCCTGGACGGTGCCGTTGAGGTCGACCACCTTGGGCTCCAGCCGCTGACGGCGGGAGAACGCCAGCAGCTGCGAGGTGAGCGTGGCACCACGCAACGCGGCCTGGCGCATCAGTTCCAGTCGGCGCCGCACTTTCGGCTCGTCGACGGTCATCTCGATCAGGTCCAGGTTGCCCAGCACGATGGTCAGCAGGTTGTTGAAGTCGTGCGCGACGCCCGAGGTGAGCTGGCCGACCGCCTCCAGCCGCTGCATCTGGCGCAGCGTCGCCTCGACCCGCTCGCGACCTTCGATCTGGTTGCGCAGCTGGCGGTTGGCCGCCTCCAGTTCGTGCGCGGCGAGTTTTTCCTGGGTGACGTCGCGGCCAACCGCGTAGATGCGGTCGTACTCGGCGACCGCGGTCCAGGCGATCCAGCGCCAACCGCCATTCTCGCAGTGCATGCGGTTTTCGAAGGGCGGCGCCTGGTGCCCGCGGCGCAGGCAGGCCAGCACGGCGTTGGCGGCCGCGCGGTCTTCCGGGTGGATGAAGTCCAGGAACGGCCGCGTGAGCAGGGTCTCGGTGTCGTAGCCCAGGATGCGTGTCCAGGACGGGTTGATCACCTTGAAGTAGCCGTCGAATCCGGCCACCGCGAACAGGTCGCGGCTGAGTTCGAACACGCGCTCGCGCTCGCGCCCGATCTTGAAGGCCTCCTCCTGCAATGCGCGATTGCGGTCTTCCAGCGCCGTCCGCTGCTGGTGCGCGCCGGTGACGTCCTGGTTGACCCCGATCATCCGCCGCCGCCCGTCGGAGCCGGTCACCGGCGTGCCCTTGGAGAGGATCCAGCGGGTCTGGCCGTGCGCGCGGATTCGGAACTCGATGTCCACCGGCTGGCCGCTCTCGGTGCTGCGGCGCACGGCCTCGTCGACGGCGATGCGGTCTTCCGGGAAAACGGTGGCGAGCCAGGCTGCGTCGGGAGTGATCCCGGCGTCCGGGTCGAGCCCGAACAACACGTACATCTCCCGCGACCAGCTGGCGTCGCCGGACGGCAGCTCCCATTCCCACACGCCGATCTTGCCCACCCGCTGGGCCAGCTGCAGCCGCGCCTCGCTGGCGCGCAACGCGTCTTCGGCACGGCGGCGGTCGGTGATGTCCATCAACACGCCCATCGCGGTGGCTGGCTGGCCATCGACGACGTGGATCTCCGCACGCAGCAGCAGTGCACGCTGCTCGCCATCGGGACAGTTGTAACGGAACTCCATTTCGACGAACCGCTCGCCGCGCGCGAGCGCATCGACCATGCCGGCGTGCACACGCTCGCGCTCGCCGGGCGGGTAGCCGGCGCGCACCTGTTCCACCGTCGGCGTGGCGTCCTCGGGAAAACCGAGCAGCCGGTTGAGTTCGGGCGAGCCGACCATGGTTTCGTTGCGCAGGTCCACTTCCCATACGGCCATGCGCCCGGCCTCGATCGCCAGGCGCAGCCGCGCCTCGCTGGTTTCCAGCGCCGCACGCAGCTGTCGCCATTCGCTGACGTCCTGCAACGTGCCGGTGTAGCGCACGGCGCGCACCTGGCCGTCGACCGGCGCGAACAGCGCCTCGCCATGGGCCACGACCCAGCGAACCTGGCCGTCCGGGTGCACGACGCGGTATTCGTAGGGCACGCTTTCGCGGATCTTCGGATCGAGCGCACGCAGGAGCAGGCCGTGCGTGCGCGGCAGGTCCTCAGGATGGGTGCACGCCTGCAGTTGTTCGAGCCGCAGCGGCTCGTCACCCGGCGGCAGGCCGCAGATCTCGCGGGCGCGGGGGGAGTAGACGAAGGTGTTGTCGAGCAGGTTCCAGTCCCAGATGCCCAGCTTGGCGGCGCGCGTCGCCAGCTCCAGCCGGCGCGCCTCGCTGCCAAACGGCGATTCGGCGCGCGCCTGGGCAGAGAACGGACCCGCGCGGTGCTGCATGAGAATCCCTCGTACCTACGGCCAGCCAGGGCACTTTAGCGCAGGCAGGACACAGCCACGTGAGATCCGCTCACGCAGTTTCCGCAGTTGGGCTTCAACGCACCAAAGCAGTCATGCCGGAAAGCGGCCGCTCAGCCGGCCTCTTCCTTGATGCCCAGCTGGCCGGCGGCATCGCCGATGGCCCGATGCAGTTCGCGCCGGGTGAAAGGCTTGCTCAATCGCACCAGGCCTGGAAGCGGCGCACCCGGCAGATCGGCATAGCCGGACGCCAGCACGATCGGCAGGCCCGGCGCGCGCTCACGCAATAGCCCGGCCAGCCGGATGCCGGTCATGCCGGGCATGGCCTGGTCGGTGATGACCAGGTCGACCTCGCCGCCGGCGTCGAGGTACGCCAGCGCCTCCTCGGCCGAGCGCACGGCGTGTACGACATGCCCGAGATCCTCGGCCATGGCCATGGTGCTCAGAAGTACCAGGTCGTCGTCGTCCACGATCAGCAGCGTCAGCGGGTCGGCGGCGTGCAGCGGCGCATCGGCGTCACCGACCGCGACCGCAGAGGGGGCGGCCTGGGCCGTAGCGACCGGCAACCAGATTTCGACCGTGGTGCCCCTGCCCGGCTGGCTCTGCAGCAGCAGGCGCCCGCCCGATTGCTCGGCCAGGCCAAAGGCCATCGACAGGCCCAGGCCAGTGCCCTTGCCCACGCCCTTGGTCGTGAAGAACGGTTCGGTGGCGCGCATGACGGTGGCCTCGTCCATGCCGTGGCCTTCGTCGGCGACCCACAGGCAGACGTACTCGCCAGACGGGAGCGCGGTCGAGTGGCCCTCGCCCACGTGCTCGCTGCTCGCACCGATCTCCAGCCGGCCGCCCTGCGGCATGGCATCGCGGCCGTTGACGGCAAGATTGAGCAGCGCCAGCTCCAGCTGGTTCGGATCGATCAGCACCCGCGGAAGCTGCAGCGGGAAGCTGGTGCCGATGCGGATCTCCGGACCCAGCGAACGGCGGATCAGTTCGGCCATGCCGTGCACCAGCAGCGGCACGTCGACCGGACGCGGGTGCAATTCCTGGCGTCGCGCGAAGGCAAGCATGCGCTGGGTCAAGGCCGCGCCGCGCTGCGCGCCGGCCATGGCGTTGTCCAGCAACAACTGGGCGCGCGGGGCCGAAGGCAGCCACTTGCGCAACAACTCCAGGTTGCCCATCACGGCCATCAACAGGTTGTTGAAGTCGTGCGCCACGCCGCCGGTCAGGTGGCCGATGGATTCGGATTTCTGCGCCTGGAAGAGCGCTTCGCGCGCGGCTGCCAGCTCTTCCTCGGCACGCTTCTTCTCGGTCACGTCGCGGGTGATCTTGGCGAAGCCCACGACGCGGCCATCGGCATCGGTCAGGCGGTCGATCACCACGTGCGCGAAGAACAGGGTGCCGTCCTTGCGCTTGCGCCAGCCCTCGCCTTCGTAGACACCCTGGGTGCGAGCGACGGCGAGGTTGCGCGACGGCTTGCCGGCGCTGGCGTCCTCGTCGGCGTAGAAGTGGCTGAAGTGCTTGCCCAGGACCTCGTCGGCGCGATAGCCCTTGATGCGCTCGGCGCCGGCATTCCAGCTGGCCACGTGGCCTTCGGGATCGAGCAGGTAGATCGCGTAGTCGCGCACGCCCTGCACGAGCAGGCTGAACTGCTGCTCGTTGCTGCCGAGCATCTCATCCGCCTGGTGCGGCCAGGGAAGGTCGCGGGCCAGGAAAACGTAACCTTCCAGTTGGCCCGCCTTGTCGCGCACGGCTTCGAGGATGGATCGCATCCACAGCCGCTGGTCGTATTTGCCCAGGCGCCAGCCGGTCTCCTCGTCGCGCCCCTCGTCCCTGGCCGCCTTGAGCGCGTGTTCGGGCAGCCTGGCGGATCGGCCTTCTGGGGTATGGAGTGCGGCGAACGGCTGTCCCACGATCTCGCCAGCGGTGTAACCGAAGATGCGTTCGCCCCCCGCGTTCCAGCTGGCGATGCGCCCCTGCGGATCGAGGAAAACCATGGCGAGCGCGTCCAGCGCCTGCACCATCCGGCTGTAGTTTTCCTCACCTGTCGACATGCTTGCCTCTCTGCCCAAACGATCTGCCATTGCCGTAGGCAGACTGCGGATTATGAGGTCTGCCCTCATCCTCGCTGTGAAATGCCTAGCCCGCCATCTGCGCCCGTTCCAGCGCCGCCACGTGGCGCTCCAGACGTGGCCCCAGATAGCAATGTGACCCGCAGGGGAGCAGTCCCACCTGCGCAAACTGCCGAAGGTACCAAGCGGGCGGCCGCGAGATAAACCCTTCGCGGTCACCCACTACGTCGTCGCGGCTGGTGAACACCTCCAGGAATGCCACGCCCTCGAGCATCTCGCCGATGCCGGCGAGGCCCGCGCGGATTTCCGCCGGCCGCAGGTAATGCAGCACGTCGGTGCACACGATCAGGTCGAAACGCGCTTCGAAGCGCAGATGCTCGAGCTGGCCGAAGCGCGCCAGCCCGACGTTGCGGCTGCGCCCGTAGCGGGCCACCACGTAGGCGCTCGCATCCAGTCCGCGATACGCCACGCCGGGCCGCAGGGCGCGCAGCGGCGCGCGCCAGGGCGCTTCACCACAGCCGACGTCCAGCACGTTGCGCAGCGGTCGGCCCAGGTAGTACTCGGCCTGCGCGACCGCCAGCGCCACCTTGCGCTTCAGCTCGGCAGCGGAGGCGACGGCATGGCGCGGGTCGCGATACCACTTGTCGAAATAGGCGCGGTCGTAGGTCTTGGACATGGGCGGGCGGTTGCGGGAAAAGCCCATGGTACGGCCTGGCAATCACCCGACGCATACATGGGGCACTCCAGCATTTTTGCAACCGCCCCGCCTGGAGCCCGCGCCATGTCCATGATTCGCCTGCGCCTGATCGGCAACCGCGATGCCGCCGATTCGATCATCACCATGCTGCATGGCATCGACGGTATCGAGCACGTCGAGGAGATCGAGGACTTCATGCTGGGCGTACGCGACGATTCCAGCTCGGCCAACCTCGTGGACGACAGCGAGGGCCGGGTCTTCATGGTCGAGGTCGACGCCCCGGACGACATGCACGCCGACGCCGTGCGGGTGGTCGCCGAAGCCGAGGCGCGGCGGCTGGATGCCGGCCTGGAGATCGTCGACGGCGAGGATTTCTAGTTCGGATGCGTAGGGTCGTTCGCCCATGTGCGGTGCGGATTGCGACCCGTTGACCGTAGGAGCCCGCTTGCGGGCGATGCTCTGCCTAAACCCGCGGGATAGCATCGCCCGCAAGCGGGCTCCTACAGGGTTCGCTCAGCCGCGCACCAGCAGGTGTCGCGCAACCTGTCCGTGCATGCGACCCAGCCCGCGCACGAGGTGCAGCGTGGCGAACAACAGCATCACGCCGAGGACGCACAGCCCGATGGCGTCGATCCAGCCCGGCACGTGCTCGCCCCAGCCCCAGTCGATGACCACCCGGTGGTCGACGAACAACCGCGACAGGTCGCCCCGGTTGACGATCCAGGCCACCGGCGCACCGATGAAGCCTACCGACACCGACACCAGCGTCACCGCGATCGTGAAGTAGACGATGCCGAGCGGGAGCATCAGCAGCATGTAGAGCAGCGTGGTCCAGGTACGCGCATCGGTGAACATCGCACCGATGCGTTTCATCAGCGTCAGCTCACGCGTCGGATACGGCGGGCGCCGCGGCATGCGGGCGCCCAGCATGGCTTCGACGATGCGCCCCTCGACCAGCGAGAGCACCCGTACCGAGCCGAAGAACAGCACGATGAACGGCAAACCGACGATCAGTACCGACAGGCCCGCCGACAGCGACACCCCGGTGACCGCCCAGGTGAAGTAGAAGATGCCCGTGGCCAGCGCCAGCACCATGTAGAACAGCGCGCCGTAGGTACGCGGGTCGGCTGCCACGCCGAAGAAGCGACCGGCCAGCGAGCGGCGCTTCGGCGGCGGCGGCGGGCGCAGCGCGCGCTGGATCCGGATCTCCTGGTCGCGGTACAGCTCGGCCACCTCCTCCGGTGCGCCGTAGCTGCCCACGACGTGGGCCAGCATGTCTGCCTCGCTGCGCGCCGGCTGCTCGGCGAGCTCGGCGCGCAGGTGCTCCTCCGCGTCGTAGAGCGCGTCCTGCACCAGTGCCGGGTCGGCGCCGCGCAGCGCGGCGCGCAGCTGGTCGAGGTATTCGTTGATCGTGCGCGGTGCGTTCATCACACCTCTCCTTGAAGGACCTTGTCGACGGAATCACGCGTGGCGTTCCAGGCCGCGACCCATTCGCGCAGCACCTCCCGCCCCGCTGGGGTAACGCGGTAATAGCGGCGCGGCGGCCCGCTCACTGAAGGCTCGACCTCGCTGGCCAGCAGCCCGGCCGCCTCCAGGTTGCGCAGCACCGGGTACAGCGCGCTCTGCTTGCCGGCCAGCACGCCCTCGCCCAGTTCCTCCAGCCGCTTGGCGATCTGGTAGCCATACAGCGGCTGCCTCGATTGCTCCAGCACCGCCAGCAGCACCAGCGAAACCGTGCCGGCGGAGAGCTCCTTCTGGAATTTCTTCAGATGGCCGACCCGATCGTCCACGCGCTCGCCTGCACTGCCACTTGAGTTGGTGTGCAGGTTATTGCGAAGTTCGTACTAGTACATGGGTCTGAAGTCATGCCAGCGCAGCACGACCGCACGGTTTTCGCCTGGCGCCACGATCAGGAGCTGCCGGCGAGCCGCTCCATGGGTACCGACACATGCACTTCGAGCCCCTCGGGATGCCAGTTGCGGGTCAGCTCGCCAGTCAGCTGGTCGCGCAGGGTCAGATCGACCAGGCGGGTACCGAAGCCGGTGCGCCGTGGCTCGTGCACGGCGGCCCCGCCCCGCTCGCACCAGTGCAGGACGAAGCGGTCGCCGGCACGTTCGCCCCACACCTTGACCCGCCCTTCGGGTACGGCGAACGCGCCGTACTTGGCGGCGTTGGTGGCGAGCTCGTGGATCGCCAGGGAAAGCGGCATGACCGCACGTGGTTCGATCGGGACATCGTCGCCGGCCAGCTCGACGCGGTCGTAGCCCTCCAGCGCGTAGGGCCTGAGCAGGCGGCGGGTGAGCCCCAGCACGGTGGCGCCCGTTTCGGCCGGCTCCTCGTCGCGTCCGTGGGGTCGTGCGTAGTCGTGCGCCTCGCCCAGCGCCATCAGCCGATCCATCAGCTCGTTGGCGAAGGGACGGCTCTGGGGAAACTGCCGTACCGTGAGCGCCACCAGGCCCGCGATCACCGCAAAGATGTTCTTGATGCGATGGCTGAGCTCCTTGCCGGCCAGTTCCAGCTGTTCGGCGGAGGCCTTCCGCTCGTGGATGTCGGTGCAGGTGCCCATCCAGCCCAGGATTCGGCCGGCCTCGTTCCGCACCGGGTGCGCGCGCCCCAGCATCCACCGGTAGGCGCCGCTGTGGTGCCGCATGCGGTACTCGATCTCGTAGGGCTCGCCCGTCACCAGGCTGTGCCGCCAGCGCTCGAAGGTCCGCTGGCGGTCGTCCGGATGGAACAGGCAGGCCCAGGCGTCTCCCTCGGTCGTGCCGGGCGCCGCGCCGGTGAACTCGTACCAGCGCCGGTTGAAGAAGTCGTGGTAGCCGTCGGACCGCGCGGTCCAGATGATCTGGTCGACCGAGTCGACGATGGTCGCGAGCGACGCGCGGCTTTCCTCCAGTGCCTGCTCGATGCGCTTGCGCTCGGTGATGTCGAGGAAGAGCACCGCGAACCGCTCGCCACCGAGCGGGTGCGCGCGGGCCTCGAACGAGCGGAACTGCAGCGCCGGCACGTTGACCTCGAATACGGAGGGCGTGCCCGTGTCGACCACGCCGCCGTACAGCTGGATCACGCTGAACGGAAATCCCGGAATGACCTCGCTGACCGGACGCCCCAGCACATCCCGCGCATCGCGGCCGGTCTGGCCGGTGAACGCCTCGTTGACCTCCAGGAATACGAAATCGACCACCCCGCCGTGCTCGTCGCGCACGGCCTCGGCGATGAAGAAGCCTTCGCGGATGCTGGCAAACAGTTCCCGGTAGGTCCCCTCCTGCAACTCTGCGCCGGCCGCCGCTTCGGCGCGGTGCAGGCCGCCGGCATCGGCCGGGGCTCGGACATGGCGCACGGCACCCGTGGTCTCATGGCCGAACTGGAACGCTCCGACCTGTTCCCCGCTGGCCGCGCGCAAGGGGAAGTAGCTCATCTCGTAGCTTTTGCGGCTTCCCTCGGCGCCATACTCGCCCGTCTGCTTGAACGACTCGCCGCCGAGCGCCCGGCTCCACACCGCTTTGACTTCGGCCTGCTGCCGGGGCATGTCGGCAAGCAGTTCGAGCATCGAATCACCCGGCCGGGGGTGTATGCCGAAGATCCGCTCGAACTCGTTCGCGCTGGCCTTGTTGATAGCCAGGAGGCGGTAGTCGAGGTCGGCCACCTGGACCATGGCCGGGCTGGCATCGATGACCTGCTGGAGGATGTCCAGTGCCGGAGGCGCTTCCGGCGGCCCATTTTCCGCCGGGCGGGAAGGACGCGTCGTCGGCTGGGCCTGTTGTGGGGTCATCGTGCCAAGGCGCCTTCGGTTGGCGTGGTGAAGTCCTCCGGAACGAGCGCAAAGGTGTGTCCGGCCCCCGAGGCATGTGCCTTCGCAGGCTACATGGCCTTCGCCTGTCGCGGCGATACTGCGCGCCGATCAACATGGTCGATCCGCAGTCAACGAGGCGTAGGCTTGCAGTGAATTGCGGCGCCCCGTCGCCAGGAGAACGTTTTCGTGGCAAAACAGCACAGTCGTCTGCGCGAGAGGGAGGTGCCGTGTCTCTTCGCTTCGTCGGTCTGGGCCTGATCCCGACGCTGGCGGGCTGTTCCGACCTGGAAAGCAGCGCCGACGTGCAGGCCCTCCAGGCCGCGGTGGCACCGCTTCATCTCGACGATCCTCGCAGCGATGTCAGGACGCACGTGGCACAGCTGGACTTTCGCCCGATCGGACTGCGTGATCGTGGCCATTGCACGGGGTACACCGGAACCGATGCCCGGCTGCTCAGGCTGCAGGCCCATGTGGGCATACGATGCCTGCGGGGAGCCACGCTGCGCCCCGGCTACCCTGAGCACAACCGGCGGGTCCACGTGGCACGCGGCTACGCACGCGCCTATAACGCGATTCTGGCCGACGTGACCAACGGACATTTCGCCAGGCGCTTTGCGGCCGATCGCCTGACCTGGACCGTGCCCGACCGGTTCGATGTCCGGCTGCCTGATACGGGCTGGTCGGGCAACCGCTCCTGGGAGATAGACGCATTCTGGGACGGCCAGCGGCTGGGGCCCTGCCGGCAAGCGGAGAAAAGCCACCCGCCATGCGGCAGCTTTGTGAGGATCCTTCCCGGACCCGGGCATGGCGATCCCGGGCGCAGACCCAGCCGGCTGTCGAGCAGCCGCCGTGACGGCTCGGATTTGTGGTTCACGTTGACCCCGACCAGCCTGCGCGCGGAACACTTCCCGGGGCTGAGGTACCTGGGCTCCACGACCAAGGAGCACTACTTCGCGATGGAGTCGCCCTACATCGGCTATATCGTCTGCTGGGGGAACACCGACAGGTATATCGTCCCCGCGGTGGATCCCGGTTTGCCGGACAGCCACGCGCTGACCTGCTGGACGTCGTTCGAGCTGGCCAACCGCATGGAGGTGAACGTGCAGGTGTGGGGCGCCAGCCTGCGAGACGTGGCCCTGCTGCTGAGCCGGCTCTACGCGCAGGCCCGGGCGATGAGCGCCTGACGACGCCCAGGCCGAGTGTCCGCGGTCAGGCTTCCAGCGCGGCGTTGACCATGCCCGGCAACGTTTCCAGCGAGAAGGGTTTCTGCAGCACGCGGTAGACCACCGACTGCAGCGCCGGCGGCAGCGGCGACGGGGCGTAGCCGGTCATCAGGATGACCTTCAGGCCCGGGCGCAGGGTGCGGGCGGCTTCGGCGACCTGATAGCCGTCGATATCCGGCAGCTTGATGTCGCTCAGCAGCACGTCGATGCGCACGTCCGATTGCAGGGCCTGCACGCCGGACGTGCCGTCGCTGGCCTCCACGACGCTGAAGCCGGCTTCCTGCAGGCCTTCCATGACAAGTTCACGCAGGAACGCCTCGTCTTCGACCAGCAGGATATGGGGGGCGGTGTCTGCAGTGGGCATTACGCTTCCTCGGGGAGAGTTTCGCGGGGGACGCGGGGAAGGATGATGTGGATGGTCGTGCCATGGCCGAGGCGGCTCTCGATCTGCGCCACGCCATTGGATTGCTCGATATAGCCCAGGATGGTGCTCAGGCCAAGGCCGGTGCCCTTGCCCACCGGCTTGGTGGTGAAAAACGGGTCGAACGCCTTGCGGCGTACGTCCTCGCTCATGCCCACGCCGGTATCGATCACGCGCAGGCGGACGTAGTCGCCCGCGGCCAGCCCGTCCACCGGATGGGCCGCATCCACCTTCAGGTCGTCGGTGCAGATGCAGATCGGGCCGCCGTCGGGCATCGCGTCGCGCGCGTTGATCACCAGGTTGAGGATCGCATTCTCCATCTGGTTGGCGTCGCACAGCACCGGCCAGTGCGATTCGAGCCGATAGTCGATGCGCCAGCTGGAGCCGACCGAATGGTCCAGCAGCGGCTGGATGCTGCGCACCAGTTCGTCCAGCCGCACCGACTTGGGCGAGAGCGGCTGGCGGCGGGCAAAGCTGAGCAGGCGCTGGGTCAGGCTGGCGGCGCGGTCGATGCCGTCCTGGGCCATGTCCAGGTAGCGCTGGATCTGGCGATGGCGAGCCTGGCGCTCCTCGAACAGCTCGCGGTCCCGCGCCGGCATGTCCTGGGCCGCCGGACCGGCAGCGACGCCTTCGCGCTCGAGCTGGACCTCCCGCTCGATCACCGGGTCGGTGTGCTGCAACTGCTTGTTGAGGCGCGCGAGGCTGCCGCGGATGATCATCAACAGGTTGTTGAAGTCGTGCGCGACGCCCCCGGAAAGCTGGCCAATCGCCTCCATCTTCTGGCTCTGGCGCAGAGCCTCCTCGGTGCGTGCGCGATGTTCCATCTCGTCGCTCAGCCGCTCATAGGCCGTGGCCAGCTCGCGCGCACGTCGCTCCAGCGCCGCGTTGGCGCGCATGAGCACGCGATGGGCGACGGCCAGCGCGAACAGCATCAGCACGGCCATGAGGGTCAGCAGCGCCACGCCGCTGTAACGGGCCAGTTGCATGATCAGCGGCGTTTCGGCGGCGCGCAGGTACACGCTGCCCACCGCGGTGCTGCCCTGTTGCGCGGGTACGGCCACCACCAGGCCATCGCGCGGCAGTCGTCCACCGTTGGCGAGGCTGTCGGCCAGCGGTCGGCTGCCTGCGCGCTGGAAACCGGCCACCTGGCGATGTGCCTCGTTGTAGACGGCAGCCGCGTCCAGGCGCGGGTCCAGCATCAGCGCATTGACATATTCCTGCGCGGTGGCGCGGTCGTTGAATGCGATCGCCGCGGTGACGCTGGCGGCCAGGATCTTGGCCTGCACGGTGAGCTGGCGGCGGTGCTCGGCGTGCGAGGAGTGGTACTGGTAACCGGCCGCGAGCGCGCCGGCCAGCAACAGCAGGCCGGCGGCGATCAGCGACATGACGGGCCGGAACACGAAAGGCTGGCCCGGGCCCTGCCGCTTCACGACGCCTCCCTCACGGCCAGGGCGAGGTTGAGCAGCTTGGAACTGATGGTGATGTGGTTGCGCGCGGCAGCGCCGGTGTCGATCACGAAGCGCACGCGGCCGCGATCGATCACGAACTTCACGATGCCGCCATCGGCGTGCGGTTCCGTCGAATCGACCACGGTGAGCACCGGCTTGCCATCGACCGCTTCGAGCGCCTCCTGGACGGTCTGCGACGCGAGGCGGCTGATGAACACGATCTGGCACTGGCTATCGGGCGTGAGTGTCTCCAGCCGGTGCACCTCGAACGGGTGCGTGCCCAGGCTGCGTCCGGCGACCGCTTGCTGAAGGTAGGCGTCGAAGGAGGCATCGCCGGCCACGCAGATGCGGAAGGGCTGTTGCGGCGATTCGAACGTCGCCGGCGGCCAGTTGACGAACGGCGCGAGCTTGTAGAGATACGTCGCCTTGACCGCGTATTCCAGCGAAACGGCTGGCTGCGGATGCGGCGCGGGCTGCGGCGAGGCCTCGCAGGACGCGCATGCCAGCAGCAACGCGAACAGGCAGGACGGCGTGCGTACGCCAAGCCGGGCGAGCAGCCCGGCGATGCGGGCACGGACGCGGGTGCGGCGGCTGCGGGGCGGCATCTGCTGGTGCATCCGGCCGCGCGTCAGAAGTTCAGCCGCGCATCGAGCCACACGCCGCGGCTGATGCGGTTACCGTCGGGATACTCCTGATGCCACGCATGCAACAGGTTCGAACCGGACAAGGAGAGCTCCAGCTTGTCGTTCACAAGCCAGCCCAGGCGCAGGTCCAGCTCCACGTAACCGGGCACCTTCGGATCGGGCAGCGCGTCGATGCCACGCAGGTCGGCGTACAGCGTCCAGCTGTCGGAAAGGTTCATCATCGACCGGATGAAGCCCTGGTACTGGGGATCGTCGCCGGCCTGCGCCACGCCAAGCAGGCCACTGGCGCCCGGCTTGAAGCCCAGGTGCTGGCGCTGCGCATCGAAGCCGGCGCCCAACTGCCACCAGTCGCTGATCGCGGAGCTGCCCCATGCCTCCACGCCGTAGGTGCGACCCTCCATGCCGTTGCCCCAGATCAGCGGCAGCCCCGTGGGCGACAGCTCGATCGTCCTGAGGTCGTCATAGACGTTGTAGTACAGCGACACCGACACGGTCGCGCGGGTGGCGACCTGGCCGCGCCAGCCGGCCTCGTAGGCAGTGAGCTTCTCGCGCTTGAACGACGGATTGCCGGTGAGGAAGACGGCCGTGCCGAGCTTCTCGATCACGTCTTCGTCGAACGGCGTGGGTGTGCGCACCGCGCGCGAGGCGGCGGCCCACAGCATCGTGCTGCGGCCGGGTTGCCAGGACAGCCGCAGGTTGGGCATCAGCGACACGCCCGAGTACGGGTCGTCCTCGGCCTTCAGACCCAGCGTGAGCTCGGTTTCGTCATTGATCGCCACCTGGTCCTGCACAAAGGCGTTGGCCAGGTTCTGCGTGTTCCTGGCCGGGTCCCACAGCAACGAACTGGCCTCTGCGATACGCGGCGTGATGTCGTAGCGGTAGATGCGATCGCCCAGCCCCCACAGCAGTTGCTGGCGGTCGCCCACGGCCAGGCTGTGCTGCAGTTCCAGGTCCAGCGTGTCCAGCGCGAAACCGCTGCCGCCGTCGTTGCTGTCGCGGCGGTGCACATGGTCGTAGTAGGCCTGCAGCTGGAGGCCCGAGGTGTCGCTGATGGTGTGCTGCCAGCGCGCCAGCACGTCCGCCTCGGTGTTGCGCGCATCGGAACCGCCGGGCTGGTCGGTGCGGCCGTCGTGCAGGTCGCCCTGCACCATTACCGTGTCGTCCGGGCTGCTTTGGACGTCCACACGGAAACCGACCTGGGGGCTGTTCCAGCCGTTGCGTGCGGGCCGCCCGTTGGCATCGTCCAGTTCATGGCGACGCACGTGGCGTGCATAGACGCGGTAGTGCGCGTGCTTGCCGAGCTTGCCGCCGTACTGGACGGCTGCACTGGATTCCAGGTTGCCCACGCGGACGGCCAGCAGTCCGCCGTCGGATTCGGCGCTGTTGCGCGTGATGATGTTGATGACCCCGTTGACCGCGTTGGCGCCCCACAGCGCCCCGCCCGGGCCGCTGATCACCTCGATCCGCTGGATGTTCTCCGGCAGCACGAACTGGTCGTCCCAGTACATGCCCGAGAAGATCGGCGAATACACGCTGCGGCCGTCGATCATCACCAGCAGCTTGTTGGGGAAATTCTGGGCGACGTTGTTGCCGCTGAATCCGCGGGCCGTGATGTGGTAATTGCCGGGGCTGGTCTGGAACACCTCCAGGTTGGGCGCCAGCCGCAGGATGTCGGGCAGGTTCCGGGCGCCGGAGCGCATGATGTCGTCATGGCTGATCACGTAGACAGCCGCGGGCGCTTTGCTCAGCGGTTCCGGGTTCTTGGTCACCGAGGAGACGACCACCTTGCCCAGGTCCTCCAGCGTGAGGCTGCCCAGATCCGTCGGCTGGGCCACCAGGCACATTGCGCGGGTCGACAGCGCAAGCAGCGTCATCGTGACGGCACCGCGCGCCAGCACACGTTTGCCCGCGCTCGTGCGAACGCTTCCTTGCGGAGTGGGTTGCGGGCAGCGCATCAGAGCGATCCTTCCAGGGCAGTTGTACAACATCATCTTGTTCTTGGTGCGCCGAGCGACCGCAACGGCATGCTCGCCGGCGCTGGCCCGCGTCGAGCCCGGTTCGAATGGCGGACAGTGTACCGATAACGGCGCAGACGCACCGTGTCCACGCGCAAGGATGCGTGTGGAGGATCACTCTGCCCCGCCGCCAGCCAGCGCCCGCACGAACCAGCGAATGGAAGGGGCGCCGATGTAGTGCGCCCAAGTGTCGATGTCGCTAACCCGGGCTTCGGGGTCGTCGCCAAGCGACTGCAGATACGCCGCCACACTGCCGAACTGCCGGCTGCGCGCCTGCAGATCGCGCGCGTTGCGCAAGCTCGCGCGGATCTTTTTCGGGTTGCGGATCATGCCTTCGGCAGCCAGCAGTTCATCCAGGCATGCGTCCGGCCAGGCAGCGACCGCGGCCAGCGCGAAACCGGCAAATGCCTGCCGGATGGCGGGCCAGCGCGCGCGGACCACGGCTGGCCGGAAGCGGGCCTGGAACACGGCGGCGGTGAGCAGCTCGAAGATCTCATCGTCGCTGCGCGCCGGTCGGCCACCCAGCGGGTTCCAGCCTTCGACGACCGGAAGCGTCATGGCGGGATCGGTCCTGCGCGCGGCGCGCGCGCAGGACCGTTGCGATGGCGTCAGGCGGCCAGCGAGGCGTTGTCGATCACGAAGCGGTACTTCACGTCGCTGCGCTGCATGCGGTCGTAGGCCTCGTTGATCTGCTGCGCGGGGATCATTTCGATGTCGGCGACGATGCCGTGCCCGGCGCAGAAGTCGAGCATCTCCTGCGTCTCGGCGATGCCGCCGATCAGCGAGCCGGCGATCGAGCGACGACCGAAGATCAGGTTGCCGACGTTCGGGCTCGGATGGGCGCGCTCGGGCACGCCGACCAGGCACAGCGTGCCGTCGCGCTTGAGCAGGCGGGTATAGGCGTCCAGGTCGTGGCTGGCGGCCACGGTGTTGAGGATGAAGTCGAAGCTGCCGGCGTGCCTGGCCATGTCCTCGGCGTTCTTCGAGATCACCACTTCATCGGCGCCCAGGTCCAGCGCATCCTGCCGCTTCGATTCGGAGGTGGTGAAAGCGACCGTGTGCGCACCCATCGCGTGGGCGATCTTGATGCCCATGTGACCCAGGCCGCCGATACCGACGATGCCGACCTTCTTGCCCGGACCGGCGCCCCAGTGGCGCAGCGGCGAGTAGGTGGTGATGCCGGCGCACAGCAGCGGCGCGACGGCGGCGAGCTGGTCCTCCGGGTGGCGGATCTTCAGCACGAAGCGGTCGCTGACCACGATCTGCTGCGCGTAGCCGCCCAGCGTATGGCCGGGCGCGTCCGGCGTCTTGCCGTTGTAGGTGCCGGTGAAGCCGTTCTCGCAGAACTGCTCCAGCCCCTCGCCGCAGGAGGCGCAGTGCTGGCAGCTGTCGACCATGCAGCCCACGCCGACGGTGTCGCCGACCTTGAAGCCGGTGACCTCGCTGCCGACCGCGCTGACGTGGCCGACGATCTCGTGACCGGGCACGCAGGGGTACAGCGTGCCAGCCCATTCGGAGCGGACCGTGTGCAAGTCCGAGTGGCACACGCCGCAATAGGCGATGTCGATCTGCACGTCGTGCGGGCCCGGCTGGCGGCGCTCGATATCGATCGCCTCGAGCGGCTTGTCGCTGGCGTGGGCACCGTAGGCTTTGGTCTTCATGGTGTGGTCCTGTGCAGGTGGAAAGAAGGTGGCGACCGGATCGCAGGCGCTTCGCGCGACGCAGGCGTGTTCCCGGGGCGCTGGCCGTCGAGCGCCGGCGTTGGCGTTCGCGAACGCCGGCAACGTCGTCAGCGCCACGGCCCCGACGGTTGCCAAACCACCAGTGTGCGCGTGCCGGCCGCAGGGAGTTAGTGGAAGTCGCGGACAGGCGTCCATGACGTTGGCTCACGAATCGGGCGCCATGAACGGCCCGATCCTTCGGTTTGTATGGGCAGCACGCGGGTGCTTCAACGCTCGGTGGGCTCGAACAGCCAACGTCGGAAGCATCTGCGCTTGACGAGCGCGTTTTATTTCCATAATTTTGGAATCATGGAAATCAAAGACGCCCTCGCCGCGCTGAGCGCCCTCGGCCACGAATCGCGCCTGGCCGCCTTCCGCCAGCTGGTACAGGCCGGCCCGGAAGGCCTGTCGGTGGGCGAACTGCGCGAGCACCTGGCGCTGCCACCGGCCACGCTCAGCGCACACCTCAACGTACTGCGCGCTGCCGGACTGGTGATCGACCAGCGCGAAGGCCGGGTGATCCGCGTGCGCGCCGACTACGCGCGGATGGATGCGCTGCTCGCCTACCTCACCGAAAACTGCTGCGCCGGCTCCGCTGAATGCGTTCCGACGCAGGCCTGCAAGCCACGCCGCAAGGAAACCTGACGCCATGAACCGCTTCCACGTGCACCTGAACGTCGCCGACCTGGCGAGCAGCATCCGCTTCTATACCGCGCTGTTCGGCGCCGAGCCGACCGTGCGCAAGGACGACTACGCCAAGTGGATGGTCGAGGATCCGCGCGTCAACTTCGCCATCTCCAGCACCGGCCGCGAAGCGGGCATCGATCACCTGGGCATCCAGGCAGACAGCGACGAGGCACTCGCGGCGCTCGGCCAGCGCCTGGATGCGGCCGGCGGCGCGCTCGTGCCGGAGGAAGCGACCGTCTGCTGCTATGCCCGCTCGGACAAGCTGTGGACCGAAGACCCGCAAGGCACGCGCTGGGAAACCTTCCACACCCTCGGCGAGGCGACCACCTATTACGCCGGCGAGGCGCCCTGCGCGACCAATGGCACCACCTGCAGCCCGGACCTGCGGGTGGTGAAACCGAAGGTCGCCAAGGGCGCTTCCTGCTGCGCCGCGGACTCCGGCTGCTGCTGAGCGCACGAACCCATCCATGAAAAAGCGCGTCCTGTTCGTCTGCGTCGAGAACGCCAACCGCAGCCAGATGGCGGAAGCCTTCGCCCGCCTCCATGGCGGCGAGGCGATCGAGGCCTGCAGTGCCGGCTCGGCACCCTCTGGCCGCATCAACCCGCGCGCGGTCCAGCTCATGGCGGAACTCGGGTACGACCTCGCCACCCATGCCTCCAAAGCGCTGGACACGGTCGTGGGCGACTTCGATGCGGTGGTCACCATGGGCTGCGGCGACCGCTGCCCGTGGATACCCGCACGCCGGCGCGAGGACTGGCAACTGCCCGATCCGAAAGACCTGGACGACGACGGCTATCGCGCGGTGCGCGACGCGATCTGCGCCCGCGTGCAAGCGCTGCTGGCGTCGCTCTGACCATGCTCGCGCGCAAGCTTCTGGCCGAGTTCATCGGCACCGCGCTGCTGCTCGCCACCGTGGTCGGTTCGGGGATCATGGGCGTGATGCTTTCGCCCGGGAACACCGGGGTGGCCCTGCTCGCCAACGCGGCGGCAACGGCCGCGGCGCTCTACGTCCTCATCGTGCTGTTCGGACCGATCTCCGGCGCGCACTTCAACCCGGCCGTGACCCTTGCCCTGTGGCTGCGTGGCGAACTGCGCGGCCGCGAAGCGCTGGCCTATGTGCTCGTGCAGGTCGCGGCCGCCATCGTCGGCGTGCTGCTCACGCACGCCATGTTCGAGCTGCCGCTGCTGCAACCGGGCACACACGTGCGAACCGGCGCCGCGCAATGGTTGAGCGAGGGCGTGGCGGCCTTCGGCCTGCTGCTGACCATTCTGCTCGGGATGCGGCATCGACCGGCCGCGGTGCCGGCGCTGGTGGCCAGCTACATCTTCGCCGCGTACTGGTTTACCGCGAGCACGTCCTTCGCCAACCCGGCGGTCACCCTGGCCCGCTCGCTGACGTGCACGTTCGCGGGCATTCGCCCCGTGGACGTGTCCGGGTTCGTGCTGGCGCAGGTCGCCGGTGCACTGGCCGCCGTTCCCGTGGCCGCCAAGCTGGACAACCCCACGGACGGTTGAATCCGGCGGGCTGTCCCGTTGCGTCTTCGGCGCATCCCGACGTCGGGAAAGAACGGCCGTTTGTTATCGAAAAGTGGACGGAATCGTCGACGCCAAATGCCACGAATGCCTAGCGGATGCTTAACGGCAGCTGTGTTGCAGTTCGCCTTGAGTACGCCGCTCCCCCGAGGTGGAAACCATGCACGACGCACTCGACATCCGCACCGCTCCCCGGCGCCGTGCCGACACGCCCGCCGCGGCAAGGGCCCGTCGTCCAGGCGCTCGCCGGCGCTTCCCGCGAGAAGCGTTCGATGACTGGGACAGCTCTCGCCACCGCGCGCTTGCGCCGGCCTGATCCGGCGTAACCGCGCTCCAGGGGAAAACACACCACCACGCCACCCTGCGCTCCGCCGCAGAACGGGTGCCTGCGCCTGCGGCGAGGGCATCGCGTGCCCCCACCATCCGTTCGTCAGGGAGATTCCATGAACAAGCTGATTGCCATCTGCGCCGTACTCGGCGCGCTGGCCGCGGGTACCGCCGCGGCGAAGACCGTGACCCTGCTCAACGCGTCCTACGACCCGACGCGCGAGCTCTACCGCGACGCCAACGCCGCCTTCGCCGCGCAGTGGAAGGCGCAACATGGCGACAGCGTGACCATCCGCATGTCCCACGGCGGCTCCGGCAAGCAGGCGCGCGCGGTGGTCGACGGCCTGCCCGCGGACGTGGTGACGCTGGCGCTGGCGCACGACATCGACGTGCTGGCCGACCGCGGCCTGATACCCGCCCACTGGCAGCAGCGGCTGCCCGACAACAGCGCGCCCTACACCTCGACCATCGTGTTCCTGGTGCGCAAGGGCAATCCGAAGAAGATCCGCGACTGGTCCGACCTGGTGCGTCCGGGCGTGCAGGTGATCACGCCCAATCCCAAGACTTCCGGCGGTGCGCGCTGGAACTTCCTGGCCGCCTGGGGCTACGCGCTCAGGCAGGCCGGCGGCAGCGAAGCCAAGGCGAAGGCCTTCGTGCACGCGCTGTACAAGCACGTGCCGGTGCTCGACACCGGGGCGCGCGGCGCCACCAACACCTTCGTCCAGCGCGGCATCGGCGACGTGCTGCTGGCGTGGGAGAACGAGGCGATTCTGGCCAGGCAGGAGATCGGCGGCGCGGACGTGGAGATCGTGGTGCCCTCGATGAGCATCCTGGCCGAGCCCACGGTGGCGCTGGTCGACCGCAACGTGGACAAGCACGGCACCCGCGCGGTGGCCGAGGCTTACCTGAAGTTCCTCTACTCGCCGCAGGGCCAGGAGATCGCCGCGAAGAACCACTACCGCCCGCGCTCGCCGCAGGTGATGGCGAAGTACGCGAACCAGTTCCCGCAGGTACACCTGTTCACGCTCAAGGACCTGTTCGGCGACTGGCACCAGGCCAATGCGAAGTTCTTCGCCGACGGCGCGATCTTCGACCAGATCGGCCCGGGGACCTGACATGAAGCGACGCATCCTTCCCGGCTTCAACCTGAGCCTCGGCTACTCGCTCACCTACCTCGGCCTGATCGTGCTGCTGCCACTGGCGGCGCTGGCCTGGAAGGCCTCGGGACTGGGCATCGGCGGCCTGATCGAGCTGCTGCGGGTGCCGCGCACGCTGGCGGCGCTCAAGCTCAGTTTCGGCGGCGCCACGCTGGCCGCCGCAATCAACGTGGTGGTGGGCCTGCTGGTCGCCTGGGTCCTGGTGCGCTACCGCTTTCCGGGCCGGCGCCTGTTCGATGCGGCGGTCGACCTGCCCTTCGCGCTGCCCACCGCGGTGGCCGGCATCGCGCTGACCGCGCTGTACGCGCCCAATGGCTGGATCGGGCAATGGCTGGCCGCGCTCGGCATCAAGGTCGCCTACACGCCGTCGGGCGTGCTGGTGGCGATGGTGTTCGTCGGCTTCCCGTTCGTGGTGCGCACGCTGCAACCGGTGCTGGAGACGCTGGAGCACGACGTGGAGGAGGCCGCCGAGACGCTGGGCGCCCGGCGCTGGCAGATCTTCCTCAAGGTGATCCTGCCGATGCTGGTGCCGACGCTGCTGACTGGCTTCGCGCTGGCACTGGCGCGCGCGGTGGGCGAGTACGGTTCGGTCATCTTCATCGCCGGCAATATCCCGATGAAGTCGGAGATCGCGCCGCTGCTGATCGTGCAGAGCCTCGAACAGTTCGACTATGCCGGCGCGGCGGCGCTGGGCGTGGCGATGCTGGCGTTCTCCTTCGTGCTGCTGCTGGTGATCACGCTGTTGCAGCGCTGGAGCCATCGCTGGGCAGAGGTGGCGCCATGAGCCGGCCGCCTTCGCGTTCGTTCGGTTGGCCACGCCTCCTGGGGCGGGGCCTGCTCACGCTCGCCGCGGTGGCGTTCCTGATCGTGTTCCTGCTGCTGCCGTTGACGGCGGTGTTCGTCGAGGCCTTCCGCCAGGGCGCCGGCGCCTTCTTCGACGCGATCAGCCAGGACGAGGCGCGCTCGGCGATCTGGCTGACCGTGCTGGTGGCGGCGATCGCCGTGCCGGTGAACCTGGTCTTCGGCATTGCCGCGGCCTGGGTGATGGCGCGCTTCGAGTTCCGCGGCAAGTCGCTGCTCGGCGCGTTCATCGACCTGCCGTTCTCGGTCTCGCCGGTGATCTCCGGCCTGGTCTACGTGCTGCTGTTCGGCGCGCAGGGCTGGTTCGGGCCGTGGCTGGAGGCGCACGGCGTGAGCATCATCTTCGCGGTGCCCGGCCTGGTGTTGGCGACCATGTTCATCACCCTGCCCTTCGTGGCGCGCGAGCTGATCCCGCTGATGCAGGCGCAGGGCAACGAGGAAGAGGAAGCGGCCCGCGTGCTCGGCGCCAACGGCTGGCAGATGTTCTTTCGCGTGACGCTGCCGAACATCCGCTGGGCGCTGCTCTACGGCGTGCTGCTGTGCAATGCGCGCGCGATGGGCGAGTTCGGCGCGGTATCGGTGGTGTCCGGGCACATCCGCGGGCTGACCACGACCATCCCGCTCGAAGTGGAGATGCGCTACAACGAGTACGACTACGTGGGTGCCTTCGCGGTGGCGTCGCTGCTGGCCTTGCTGGCGCTGGTGACGCTGGCGATCAAGACCGCGCTCGAATGGCGCTATGGCGACGAGATCGCCTCGCATGCGCCGGGTGGGCGGTGATGTCGCCCTTCATCGCACGCATGCAGATGGCGGTCGCGCACAGGTGCGCTCCTGCAGAGGCATGCGTGGGCGCGACCACCTGTAGGAGCGCACCTGTGCGCGACCCCGGCCCCCACGCTCGCCATCGGCTCCCAACGCGCGCTCCACACCCCTGGATGGACTCCCTGCACCCCGGAGACGACGCATGACCCTCGAACTGACCCGCCTCAACCGCCGCTTCTCCGATTACCCGGCGCTCAACGATGTCAGCCTGTCGATCGCGCCGGGTGAGTTCCTGGCGCTGCTCGGCCCGTCCGGCTCGGGCAAGACCACGCTGCTGCGCATCCTCGCCGGGTTGGACTATCCGGAGAGCGGGCAGGTGAACTTCAACGGCAAGGACTATCTCGCCGCCGCGCCGCGCGAGCGCAACGTCGGGCTGGTGTTCCAGCACTACGCGCTGTTCCGCCACCTGACCGTGGCCGAGAACGTGGCCTTCGGCCTGCGCGTGCGGTCGCGGCGCGCGCGTCCGAAGCGCCAGGAGATCGAAGCGCGCGTCGAACAATTACTCAAGCGCGTGCAGCTTGACGGCTTCGGCAAGCGTTTCCCGTCGCAGTTGTCCGGTGGCCAGCGCCAGCGCGTGGCACTGGCCCGCGCGCTGGCGGTGGAGCCGGACCTGCTGCTGCTCGACGAACCCTTCGGCGCACTCGACGCTCAGGTGCGCGTGACGCTGCGCCGCTGGCTGCGCCGGCTGCACGAGGAGCTGGGCTTGACCACCGTGTTCGTCACCCACGACCAGGAGGAAGCACTGGAACTGGCCGACCGCATCGCCGTGATGAACCGCGGGCGCATCGAGCAGGTCGGCACGCCGCGGGAGATCTACCAGCAACCGGCCACGCCGTTCGTGTGCGAGTTCATCGGCAAGGCGAACCGGTTGACTCTGCGCCGCGAGGGTGCACGCTTTCTCGCCGGCGGCTGGATCTTCGCCGACGAACCATGGGCCGGCGAGCACACCCGGGCGATGGCCTACGTGCGCCCGGAACACCTGACCCTGTCGACCACGCCAGTACCCGGCGCGTGGCGCGCGCGCCTGCGCCATGTCTATCTCGCCGGCAGCGTGGCGCACCTGGACCTGGACGTGGCCGCACTCGACCATCCGCTGGAAGCCGACATCGCCAGCGAAGACCTGGCGCGCATGGGATTGCAGGCCGGCGCACAGCTGTACGTATCGCCCAGCCACGCAGTGATCTTCCCGCTGGACCATGACGGCAAGCCGGTCGCCGAAGACCGCTGGCTCTGGCGGGCCGGCGTCGTCAGTCCGCCGGTCCGCCTGCCGATCAAGCGCTCAGAAGTTGAGCTGGGCGCGCATCGCGTAGATGGTGGGATCCAGCGGTAGGTTGCCGCGGTCGCTGAAGGCGCGGATCACGTTGGCCTGCAGCTTGAAGTGGGTGTTGATGTACCAGTTCAGGCCCAGCGTCCAATCGTGTTCGCGCCCGCCCATCACCGCACCGTCGTCCAGGTCGAGGGTGGCGTAGCGCAGCGCCAGCTCGAGCGCGCCCCAGGGATGCTGCGGCGTGAGGCCGGCGACCGAGCCGGTCTTGTAGCCGCGCGATTCGCCGGTCAGCGCCCAAGTGCCAAACACGTAGTAGCCGCGCGCGTGGAAGTCGCGCAGGCCGGGGCGGATCGCCTGCATCGCCAGGTATTCGCCCTGCAGCAGCATCGGACCATGGATCCAGGCCGCTTCCAGGCCCTGGCGATCGAGCCGGTCGACGCCCAGCAGCGTGCCGGTGTCGACCAGGCGCACCGGCGTCAGGTTCACCTCCGGGCGGGCGCGGATGCGGCCGGTGCGGTCGTCACGCAACTCGCGCGAGGCGGTCAGGCCCAGGTGCACGACCTCGCCCTGCTCCTGCACCGGGTTGTATACGACGCGGCCGGCGAAGGTTTCGCCGGCGGCATCGTCGTTCAGATCGTGGCGCGTGAAGAACCCCACCTGCAGCAACCAGTGCGGGATGCCCTGGTAGAACCAGTCGACGCCGACACGTCGGCCTTCGTGCACCGCCTGCTCGGGCAGGCTGCGCTCCATGAAGGTCACGTTGCTGGTGGAGGTGTTGCCGTCCTCCCAGCCCACCGGCGTCTTGAACTGGCCGAGGCGGAAGCGGCCCGCCCTGGTTTCCAGGCCGATGTAGTTGTCGACCCAGCTGTTGGACTGGAAGTCGTAGCCGGCGTTGATCGTGAAGACGCCCTTTTTCTCGACGTAGAGATTGAACTCCTGTCGTCGCCAGGTGTGCGCGTCGTCGAACCGGTCGCTGCCGTCGGGCATGCGGTCGTCGGTGAACTGGTTGAGGTCGTACTGCAGCAGGCCCTTCAGGCCGGCGTTGACGCCGTTGCCCAGCTCCACGCTGGTGGGCCAGGAGTCCGGATCGCCCGCGAGCGCCGGTTGGACCAGCCCGCAGGCCAGGGCGGCGGCGGCCAGGATACGTAGACGCATGATCGCTCCCATCGATAGCGAGACCCCTGCTTCGGAAGCAGGAATAACAGGGCGCTGGTTAGCCGTTCATCCACCTGGCGTTCCGCACCGGTGATACGTGCGGTTAACGAAAAACGAAACCGGCGCCAGCAAGGCCGGCATTGTCCCACGCCGCCGGCGGAACGCGTAGACACGGCAACCGCACGGGTGGCGGGAACGCTATAAGCTCTCCAACCTCATCCATGCCTGCAGGGGAACCCAAGCATGCGCCATACGCTTCTCGCCTTCACGCTCGCCAGCCTCCTCGCCCTGCCCGCGCTGGCCGACGAAGCCAGGCCCACGCCGACCACGAAGGAACTGCTGGCCCAGTCCCGGCCGCAGGAATGGCGCACGCCCGACCCGTCCAACCTGCTCGACATGAAGCTGCCCGGCGGGCACGTGCTGATCGAGCTGGCGCCGGACTTCACCCCGCTGCACGCAGCCAACATCCGCACGATGGCGCACGAGCATTACTTCGACGGCCTGGCGATCGTGCGCGTGCAGGACAACTTCGTCACCCAATGGGACGACCCGGCCGCGGACGACGAGGACAAGGCCCGCATCAAGCCGCTCGGAACGGCGAAGAAGACCCTGCCGCCGGAGTTCACCCGCGCGATCGATGCAAAGCTCGAATGGACGCCGCTGCCCGATGGCGACGTCTATGCGCCGCAGGTGGGCTTCTCCGAAGGCTTCCCCGTGGCGCGCGATCCGGCGTCCGGCCGCGAGTGGATCGCGCATTGCTACGGCACGGTCGGCGTGGCGCGCGACGTAGGGCCGGAAACCGGCAACGGCAGCGCGCTCTACGCGATCATCGGACAGGCCCCGCGCGGACTGGACCGCAACCTGGCGGTCGCCGGCCGCGTCATCGACGGCATGGAACGGCTCTCGGCGCTGCCCCGCGGACCGGCGCCGATGGGGTTCTATACGGACAAGTCGCAGCGCCTGAAGATCGAATCCCTGCGCCTGGTGGCGGACATGCCCAAGGCGGAGCGCCCGAAGATCGAGGTACTGCGCACGGACAGCCCCACCTTCGCCAGGCTGGTCGAGGCCAAGCGCAACCGGCGCGATGCGTTCTATACGGTGCCGGCGGGGAAGATCGATCTGTGCAGCGTCGTGATTCCCTCGCGCGAGGCGAAGTAGTCGGCGATCGAGCGACCCGGTTGCGTACGCACCCCGCTCTGCCCGAACCGCCTCCCTCTTGTCAGCATCCCTTCCCGGAAGAGCGCGTTCGAACGGGTGGTGTGAGGGAGGCGCTTCGACTTCGGCGCTACGCGCCTACGCTCTGCGCGAACGATGCAGGCCCCCCGCTCCCGGCGAAACAGGGCTGGGGTGAGGGTCCGGTGGCGCGCATCATGCCGCCCGAGCCCTCGCTCGCCGTGGGTGGCCTAAGCATTGCTGCTTTGAAGGCAGCGCTTCGATGGGTTGCTACGCGCCTGCGCCCGGTAGATGGAAGGGGCGACAGAACGTTCGCCCTGAGCGAAGCGAAGCGAAGTCGAAGGGCCCCTCCTTGCCGCCCCTCCACCTACAATGCGCGCCTCCCCCAAGCGCGACGCTCCCCATGCAAGCCATCAGCAAGGCCCGCCTGCAGATCCACTTCTGCGTGGTGCTGTGGGGTTTCACCGCGATCCTGGGCAAGCTGATCACGCTGCCGGCGGCGTCGCTGGTGTGGTGGCGCATGTTGCTGGTGACCCTCGCGCTGGTGGCCACGCCGCGTGTCTGGCGCGGGCTGAAGGCAATGCCGGCCCGGCTGCGCTGGGCCTATGCCGGCATCGGCGTGCTGGTGTCGCTGCACTGGCTCACCTTCTATGCGGCGATCAAGCTCTCCAACGCTTCAGTCGGCGCGACCTGCATCGCGCTGGGGCCGGTGTTCCTCGCCTTCGTCGAACCGTGGATCGCGCGCCGGCGCTTCGATCCGCGCGAACTGCTGCTCGGGGTGGCGGTGGTGCCGGGCGTGGCCATGGTGGTCGGCGGCGTGCCTGTCGCGATGCGCATGGGGCTCATGGTGGGCGTCGCTTCGGCGCTCCTGGTGGCGCTGTTCAGCGCGTGCAACAAGCGACTGGTCGAACACGGCGACCCGCTCACCGTGACCTGCCTGGAGCTGGGTACCGGCACGCTGTTCCTCGGCCTGCTCGCGCCGCTGCTGCCGCATGCCGGCAACGCCTTCGTGCTGCCCGGCCTGCATGACGGTGTCCTGCTGGTCCTGCTGGCCTTCGGCTGCACGCTGCTGCCGTTCGCGCTGGCGCTGGTGGCGCTGCGCCACCTGAGCGCGTTCGGCACGCAGATGGTGACCAACCTGGAACCGGTTTACGCCATCGTGCTGGCCGTGGTGCTGCTGGGCGAGCAGCGCGAGCTGGCCTGGCCGTTCTACCTGGGCGTGGCGGTGATCCTGGCCGCGGTGTTCGTGCATCCGTGGCTGAGCCGCCGCAAGGAGCCGGCGCAGCCGGAGCTGCTCGGCGTGAGCGAGTCGCACAGCACGGGCGACTGAACCCCGGCCTCCTGCAGGAGCGCCCCTGGGCGCGACCGCTGGCCTCCCGACTCCGTGCAGTCGCGCCCAAGGGCGCGTCTGCAGGGGACAGGAACGGGCCTCTATACTCCGCCGATGAATTACCGCCACGCCTACCACGCCGGCAATTTCGCCGACGTCCTCAAGCACGTCGTGCTGGCCGCGCTTATCGACGCGCTCAAGGCCAAGCCCACGCCGTTCGCCGTGATCGACACCCATGCGGGCAGCGGCTGCTACGCGCTGGAGGGCAAGGAGGCGGAGAAGACCGGCGAGTGGCGCGAAGGCGTGGGCCGGCTGCTGTTCCCGGACGTCGGCCCGCACGCGAGCAGCGGCGGCACGCTGCCGCCGCTGCTGCGGCACTGGCTGGACGGCCTGCTGTCCCTGCCCGGCAACGAGCAGGGCCTGAAGCTCTACCCCGGCTCGCCGCTGCAGGCGGCCAGGGCCATGCGCGCGAACGACAGCGCCCAGCTGTGCGAGCTGCAGCCGGAGGAAGCGACGCGCCTGCGCGAACTGTTGCACAGCGACAAGCGCATGCACGTGCACCAGCGCGACGGCTACGAGGCGCTCAAGGCGCTGCTGCCGCCGAAGGAAAAGCGCGGCCTGGTGCTGATCGATCCGCCCTACGAGGCGCAGGAGGCCGAGTACCGGCTGATCGAGCAGGCGATCAAGGGGGCGCTGGTGCGCTGGCCCACGGGCGTCTATGCCGTGTGGTATCCAATCAAGCAGCGCAGTCAGGTGCAACCGTTCCTGCGCTGGCTCGGCCATTGTGGCGCCCGCCGCGTGTTGCGCGCCGAGCTGCTGGTGCATCCGGACGACTCCCCGCTGCGGCTCAATGGCTCGGGCATGGCCATCCTCAACGCGCCGTGGAAGCTGGATGAGACCCTGCGCGAGCCGCTGCGCGCGCTGTCCCGGCTGCTGGCGCAGGGGCGCCCGGCCGAATGGCGGCTGGACTGGCTGCTCGAGGAAGGCGCGGCGCCGCCGCCCTCGCCGCTACCGCGTTCACACGGCCGCCGCTAAGCTCGCTCCGGACCGCGGCGGCATCCCGCCGCGCCCTTTCTTCGCCAAGGTCAGGAGCCCGCCATGCGCATCCGCCTCGCTTCGATCACGTTCCGCTCGCTCGTGCCCGCCACGTTGCTGATGCTTGCCGCCTGCGCCCCCGCGCCGATCTACAAGCCCGCCGCCGACGCGGTCGGCGCGGCGCCGTACCAGGTGGCGCAGTCGCCCGAACAGTTCGCCAGCAAACAGGTGATCTGGGGTGGCCGCATCGTCGGCGTGACCAACCTCGCCGACCACAGCGAGGTGGAGATCCTCGCCTACCCGCTGGACAAGTCGCAGCGGCCGCAGGCGAACGACAGCGGCAATGGCCGGTTCATCGCGGTCATGCCCGGCTACGTCGAATCGCTCGACTACCCGGCCGGCGCGCTGATCACGGTCAACGGGCAGCTCAGCGGCAGCCGCGCGGGCAAGGTCGGCCAGGCCGATTACGTCTTCCCGCTGGTGCAGGTGAACCAGTCGCACGTCTGGACCGCCGACGAGATGAACAAGGGCAAGAACAACGTGCACTTCGGCGTGGGCGTGGGCGTCGGCATCCGCTGATGCCTGGGCCATGTAGGAGCCCACGTGTCGGCGATGCCTTCTGACGCGCTGGCGCCAAAACTTCGCCCACTAGTGGGCTCCCACGAAAGGCGGTCCGACGGCGGCGCAATGTCATGCGCTGCCCTAGACTAGCCGGCTCACCTGCCACGGAAACGGTTTCATGTCCGGTCACGCCAATTCGCTCAAGGCGATCTTCCTCGCGCTCGGCGCCAACTTTGCCATCTTCATCGCCAAGCTGGTGGCCGCCTTCGTGACCGGTTCGGGCGCCATGCTCGCCGAAGCGGTGCATTCGCTGGCCGACTGCGGCAACCAGGGCCTGTTGCTGCTGGGCATCCGCCAGGCGAAGAAGCCGCCGTCGGACGAATACCCGCTGGGCTGGGGCCGCGCGCTGTACTTCTGGTCGTTCCTGGTGGCGATCCTGCTGTTCAGCGTCGGCGGCATGTTTTCGGTCTACGAGGGCGTGCACAAGCTAAGCCATCCCGAACCGCTCAAGTGGCCCTGGCTGGCACTCGGCGTGCTGGTGTTCGGCATCGTTGCCGAGGGCATCTCCATGCGCGGCTGCATGCAGGAGGTCAACAAGGCGCGCGGCGAGCAGAATCTGTGGACCTGGTTCCGCGAGACCCGCTCCAGCGAGTTGCTGGTGATCTTCGGCGAAGACCTCGCGGCACTGATCGGCCTGTGCCTGGCTGCGCTGGCCGTGGGCGCCACCATGCTCACCGGCAACCTTCTGTTCGATGCGATGGGGACGATCGCGATCGGCGCGCTGCTGGTGGTGGTGGCCGTGGCGCTGGCGGTCGAGGTCAAGGCCCTGCTGATCGGCCAGGGCGTGGAACCGCGCCGGCGCGCCGAGCTGATGGCCTTCCTGGAAAACCGCGCGGAAGTGGCCAAGGTGCTCAACCTGATCACACTGCAGATGGGCGCGGACGTGATGGTGTCAGTCAAGGCGAAGATGGAGGCGTGCGCCAGCGATCGCGCGATGATCGAGGCCATCAATACGGTGGAGCGGGCGATGAAGGCGCAGTTTCCCGACATCCGCTGGAGCTTCTTCGAGCCGGACCTGGTGGACTAGCCTGGCCCTCCCCCGCGGGAGAAGGTCCAGCTTCCTCTTCCCGCCGGGGAGAGGATCGCGGTGAAGGGGGCGGGGCTCGCGACCGGAGCCATGCTCCGATCCATTCCCAACGCAAGAGTGGCCCCTCACCCCAACCCTCTCCCCGGTGGGGAGAGGGAGCAAGGGCGTGCTTCGACCCATCGCTATCGCAAGAGTGTCTCCATAGCCAGCCTCTCCCCGGGGGAGCGGGCCAGGCTGCCGTACCGTTCCAAGGCGTTCGCCGGCGTAGAATGAACCGTCCCATCCGCGATACAACCCCATGATCCTCACACCTCGCCTGGTCGTTCTGCTGCTGCTCCTGCTGTTCGCGCTTTGCGTGCTGCTGGTGCACCTGCGCGGGCGGGCGCGGCTGCGCTTCGACCGCCAACTGGTCGACCATTCGGCGATCTTTGCGCCATACAACCTGCTGATGTACGCCTTCTCGGCGGTGCCGGCGCGACCGATCCTGGACCGCCGCGGCTTCCCGCAGCTGGACCTGCTGCAGGCCAACTGGCAGACCATCCGCGAGGAGGCGCTGCGCCTGTTCGACGAGGGCCACATTCGCGCCGCCGAGAAGCACAACGACGCCAGCTTCAACAGCTTCTTCAAGCAGGGCTGGAAGCGCTTCTACCTCAAGTGGTACGGCGAACCGCTCGCCTCGGCCGAGGCGCTGTGCCCGAAGACGGTCGCGCTGCTCAACGCCATCCCCAGCATCAAGGCGGCGATGTTCGCCACGCTGGCGCCGCACAGCAAGCTCAACCCGCACCGCGACCCATTCGCCGGTTCCCTGCGTTACCACCTGGGCCTGATCACGCCGAACTCGCGCGACTGCCGCATCTTCGTCGACGGCGAGGAACACGCCTGGGGCGACGGCAAGGACGTGGTGTTCGACGAAACCTACGTGCACTGGGTCGAAAACAAGACCGACCAGACCCGCGTGATCCTTTTCGCCGACGTCGAGCGCCCGTTGCGCACGCGCTGGATGGGCGCGATCAACCATCGCGTGGGTGCGTTCATGGGCAAGATCACAGCCTCGCCCAACGCGGACAACGGTGCCGAGAAGGTCGGCTTCGTCAACCGGATGTTCGCCCTGAACCAGCGCAGCCGCGAGCGCAGCAAGGCCTTCAAGCGCAGGCACCCGAAGCTGTTCCGCGGGCTCAAGTACGCCGGCATCGTGCTGCTGATCTGGCTGGTGTTCCTGGCGCCCTGGCCACTGGTGCGCTAGGCCACGGTCACTTTTTTCGCCGGTCGCGCGTCCTGGCCTCATCCCACCGGAGATTTTCCATGGATGCCCAGACCGCCCTGTTCCAGCAGCACCGCCCGCGCCTGTTCGGGCTCGCCTACCGCATGCTCGGCACGCCGACCGACGCCGAGGACGTGCTGCACGACGCCTGGCTGCGCTGGCACGCGCAGGACACCGCCCTGCTCGACGACCCGGAAGCCTGGCTGGTCACCGTGACCACCCGCCTGGCGCTCGACCGCCTGCGCCGGGCCAGGACCGAGCGCGAGCACTACACCGGGCCCTGGCTGCCCGAGCCGCTGGTGCCCGATGCCGAGCACCCGGAAACCGAGCTGGAGCGCGGCGAGACGCTCACGCTCTCCTTCCTGCTCCTGCTCGAACGATTGAGCCCCGAAGAGCGCGCCGCCTTCCTGCTGTACGAAGTGTTCGACTACAGCCACGCCGAGGCCTCGGCGATTCTGGGCATCGCCGAGGATGCCTGCCGCCAGCGGGTGCACCGCGCCAAGACGCGCCTGCGCGAGGGCCGCCCGCGCTTCAGCGTGGATGTGCGGGCCAGGCAGCGCATGATCCAGCGCTTCTCCGAGGCGTTGAAAAAACCGGACCTCGCATCGCTGCGCGCACTGTTTGCCGAGGACGCCATCGCCATCTCCGACGGCGGTGGTGTGGTGCGCGCCGTGCTGCGGCCTTTGCAGGGTGCCGATCGGCTGGTCCGCCTCTACACGCAGATCGCCACCCGCTTCTATTCGCAACCAGGCGTGTGTTTCACCACCACGACGCTCAACGGCGAACCGGTGCTGTTGGCCTGGGCCGACGACACGCTGGTCAGCGCGACATGGGTCGAATGCGAGGGCGACCGCATTACCGCCACGCTGGCATTGCGCCACCCCGGCAAACTGGCGCGCCTGGCGGCGGTCACGAAAAGCCGGCCCGTGGCGTCCTTGCATTGAACGGCCCATGTCGGGCCGCCTTCCAAGCCAAGGAGCCTCCCATGTCCCGTTTCGCCATCCAACGCCACTACAAGTCGATGATGCCGCTGGTCGAGCTCGGCAAGCAGGTCCACGACGCCGGCCGCCTGGAGCCGCGCCTGATCGACCTGGTGCTCATGCGCGTCTCGCAGATCAACGGCTGCGCCTACTGCCTGGACATGCACAGCAAGGACGCCCGCGCCGCCGGGGAAACCGAGCAGCGCCTGTACGTGCTGCCCGCCTGGCGCGAGACCACCCTGTTCAGCGAGCGCGAGCGCATCGCCCTTGCCTGGGCCGAGGAACTGACCGAGCTCGTCTCGCACGACGCGGTCTCAGATGCCCTCTACGAGCAGGCTCGCCAGCAGTTCGACGAGGCATCGCTGGTCGACCTGACCCTGCTGGTGGTCACCATCAACAGCTGGAACCGCATCAACGTCGCGGCCCGCACGATCGGCGGGAACTACCAGCCGGGGACGCACTGAGCCCATCGCGCCTGCGGCCTCCCCCCGTCCGAAAGGAAGTCTCACCCGCAGGCGCCCCGCTCTACCAACCGGAATCCGCACCGCCACCTGAACCGGGCGCCGGCTCTCTTCCGAGCCTTCCCCCGCCCCGCGGGGGAAGGTGCCGACAGCCGGATGGGGGCCACCGGAGCCAGCGACCCGACGTTCGCGTGAACAGGAACAACGCGGCGGCCGCGCGATGCCCTCAGCGATCACCCCGCGGCGGAGGCGCGCGTCGCGCGCGAGCCGAGCTTGCCCAGCGAGGTGGCCATGGCCTGGTGCGCGGCGCGCACTTCGGCGGCAAGGTCGCGATGGTGGGCCAGGTCGAGCGCCTCGGCCAGATCGGTCAATGCGCTGTCGAGCTCCACCGTCAGCACGTGCTCGCCCAGCGCCGACAGGCTGCTGCGGATAAGCCTTTGCGCCCGCGGCTGCTGGCCCGGCGGCAAGCGGCCGAACATCAGCACGAAAGTTCGCACGAACGAAGCCATCGTCTGCGGCTGCATCGATTCGGAGCCGACTACAGCCAGTATCTCGAACGTGTCCAGCAGTTTGGCGAACACATTGTCTTCGTAGACGACCGGCACCTGCGACGCACGCCGATCCGGCGTCTCGGTCGTCGCTTCCGTTTCGGCCGACCATCGCGCCATCAGATCGCGCAGGGTGTGCAGCACCATCCGGCCAGGCGCCGGGTTGGACTTGGCGGTCGATACCGAGGTCCAGCCGATCACCGCCAGCTGGTCGATCCCGTAGGCCGGGTCACCGTCCAGGTCGCGCTGCTGTTCAAGCCGGATCGCATTGCGCACGGCGTCGACCAGGCTCGCCGGCGCGTGCTCGGTGGGCGTGCGGATGGTCGCCAGCATGTCCTCGAAGGCGACGTAGTGCCCAATGGCGATCGCCAGGACAACCTCGGCGCCGGGCGTCCTGGCCAGCGCCGCCGCCATCGCGTCCAGGTCCACCCGCACCACGTAACCGTGCCCGGCGGCGCGCACGGGCGTGGATAACGATGCCGTAGCGGACGCCTCGGGCCGGGTGCGCCGCAGGAACTCCTGCTGGGTCCTGCGGGCGCGCAGGATGTGATCGTGGATGGTCTCGATCACCACCACCGGGCGCATCTGGTTGATGGTGGTGTAGAGCAGCACGATGATCAGCGACATCGCCACGAAGGTGAGCACCAGCGCCGCGGTCGCGCCGAACACCGGGTTGTACGGCCGGTTGACGGTAGCAAGGATCAACAGCATGTAGACCGCCAGCCCGACGAAAAACCCGAAGTAGAGCTGATTCAAGCGGCGCCGCAGGAACTGGTCGTAGACCACCGGCGTGAGCGCACCGGCCGCCTGCTGTACGGCCAGCAACAGCAGCGAGAAGGTGATCGAGGTGACCGTGATGATGCTGCCGGCAATGGTCGAAAGCAGCGAACTGGTGGCCTCCGCGTCGCGGAACAGCACCACGCGGATGGTGGTGCGCACCGGCTCCAGCCATCCGATGCGCGCCGAATCGAGCGCCGAGGTGCCCGCCGCCAGCAGCAGGAAGCCGACGATGAGCAGGCTTGGCAGGCCCAGGAATTCGACGAACGCGCGGCGGACGGTTTCCCAGGATCTCTTCAGCCGGCTGTCGCCCTCGCAGGCAAGGCGTTGGGGATCTGTCATGCGGTGAGCTCCATGGTCTCGGCTCCGCTTGCAACGCCTGCAAGCGGCCGGCGCTTCGGCGCGTGCCGAAGCGCTGGAAAGATCAGAGCATCACGGGCGTGGCGCTGCCGTCCACGCACCACCCGCCATCATGACGGTGATTCAGCCAGCCAGGCGGCGGGAGATCGCTTCGCCGAAGCTGGCGGTGTTGCCCTTGCCACCCAGGTCCGGCGTGACGTGGTCATGGTCGTTGACCATGGTCTCGCGGATGGCGCTGCGCAGGCGGGTGCCCTTGTCGACCATCCCTAAGTGGTCGAGCATGTCGGCCGCGGCCAGCAGCAGCGCGCAGGGGTTGGCGATGCCCTTGCCGGCGATGTCCGGCGCCGAGCCATGGACCGCCTCGAAGATCGCCGCGTGCTCGCCGATGTTGTCGCCCGGGGCCAGACCCAGACCGCCGACCAGGCCAGCGCACAGGTCCGAGAGGATGTCGCCGAACAGGTTGGTGGTCACGATTACGTCGAACTGCTCGGGGCGCATCACCAGCTGCATGCAGGTGTTGTCCACGATCATCTCGTTGAACTCGATCTGCGGGTATTCCTTGGCGATCTCGCGCGCCACGTTGAGGAACATGCCCGAGGCGGTCTTGATGATGTTCGCCTTGTGCACCGCCGTGACCTTCTTGCGGCCCTTCTTGACGGCCATCTCGAAGGCGTAGCGCACGATGCGGGCGCAGCCCTTGCGCGTCACGCGGATCATCGAGGTGGCGATCTCGCCGTCCTCGGATACGCTCTGGCCTTCGGCCAGGTAGGCGCCCTCGGTGTTCTCGCGCACCGTGATGATGTCGATGTTCTCGTAGCGCGCCTTGGTGCCCGGGAAGCTGGTCGCCGGACGCACGTTGGCGTACAGGTCGAAATGGCGGCGCAGGGTCACGTTGATCGAGGTGAAACCGCCGCCGATCGGGGTGGTGAGCGGGCCCTTCAACGCAACCTTGTGCTCGGCGATCTTGTCCAGCGTGGGCTTGGGCAAGAGGTCGCCGTGCTTCTCCAGCGCCACCATGCCGGCGTCGACGAAGTCGTAGGTCAGGCCGCAGTCCAGCGCCTCGAGCACGCGCAGGGTGGCGGTCATGATTTCCGGACCGATGCCGTCGCCCGGGATGACGGCGATGGTTTTGCTCATGGGGAACTCCTTGGGGACTGATCGCGGCCGCGCGGCTGGGCATGCGCGCGGCAAAGAGCCCCATTATCGCCGATGCGGCCCCGTGCCGGCAGCAGGCGGGGCCCGCCAGGGCGTTGCAAATCCTCGCATGGAGCGTTGCGGTTCATCGCACTGCACGGCCGATGGGCGGGCAGCGGCTATCGCCAGCCGCTGCCTGCAGGTCGTCCGTAGGAGCGCCCTTGGGCGCAACCCGGATGGCGGTCGCGCCCAAGGGCGCTCCTGCAAACGCGAGCCGTCGGATAGGTGAGCAGCCCTAGGGGTTCACGCTACGCGTGGTCGGCGCAAGAGGCGCCTTCGGCCTCGCCGCCCTCCAGCCGGTCGAGGAAGTCGACCGCGCGGCGCAGGTGTGGGATCACGATGGAGCCGCCCACCACCAGGCCGACGCTGAAGGTTTCGAAGAACTCCTCGCGGGTGACGCCGGCCTCCTTGCACTGCGCCACGTGGTAGCTGATGCAGTCGTCGCAGCGCAGCACCATCGAGGCGACCAGGCCGAGCAGCTCCTTGGTCTTCACGTCGAGCGCGCCCGGCTTGTAGGTCTGCGTGTCCAGCGCGAAGAAGCGCCGCACGACCTGGTTGTCCTCGGACAGGATGCGCTCGTTCATGCGCTGGCGGAACGCGGTGAATTCCGCCACGCGGTCCTTGCTGTTGTCGGCGTCGCTCATGCGGCCTCGCCCAGCAGTTGCTTGAGCTTGCCGCTGCGGTCGGCGGAAACCAGGTCGTCGTAGCCGCCCACGTGCTGGTCGTTGATGAAGATCTGCGGCACCGTGCGGCGGCCGCCGCTGCGCTGGAGCATCAGCTCGCGCTGCGCCGGGTCGGCGTCCACGCGTACTTCGTTCCACTCCAGCCCCTTGGACTTGAGCAGGTTCTTGGCGGCCACGCAGTAGGGACACACGGCGGTGGAGTAGACCTCGATCTTGGGCATGACTAACGCTCCGGGGGAACTGTGGAACCGGCCCTCTAGATGAGGTCCAGCCCGTCCATTTGCAAGCAACGGACGATGAACCGACGCCGCTACCGGCGGTCTGTACTGATGTATTGTCGCCCACCTATGGCCATGGCACCACGACTCGCCCCCCGCCTGCTCACTGCGCTGGTCACCGCCTGCCTCGCCGTTGGCGCGGGCGCGCAGGAGGACATCCGGCTGCCCGACCTGGGCAGCTCGGCCGACGCGCTGATTTCGCCGCAGGATGCCCAGGACTACGGCGCCGCGATGCTGCGCGAGATGCGCTCGCTGGACATGGTGGTCGAAGACCCGTTGCTGGACGACTACCTCAACGACCTGGGCTACCGCCTGGTGGCCAGCAGCGACCGTCCGAAAGACCACTTCACGTTCTTCGCGGTCAAGGACGAGGAGATCAACGCGTTCGCCGCGCCGGGCGGCTACATCGCGGTCAATGCCGGCCTGATCGCCATCACCCGCAGCGAAAGCGAGCTGGCCGGCGTGATCGCCCACGAGATCGGCCACATAACGCAGAACCACCTGCAGCGCGCGTTCGAGGATTCGAAGAAGGACGCGCCGCTGATGGCACTGGTGCTGCTCGGCGCGGTCGCCGCGGGCGCCGGCTCGCACAGTGGCGACTCGCCGATGGCGGTGCTGGCCGCGGGCCAGGGCCTGATCGCCCAGCGCTCGATCAACTTCACCCGCAAGGACGAGATCGAAGCCGACCGCGTGGGTATCCAGACGCTCGCCAACGCCGGCTTCGACCCGCGCGCCATGGCCAGCTTCTTCGAGCGCATGCAGGACACCCTGCGTGCCGGCGCCGGCGGCACCGACGTACCGGCGCTGCTGCAGACCCACCCGGTGACGCTGGCGCGCATCAGCGACGCCAAGTCGCGCGCCGGCGCGCTGCTGGCCGCGCAGAAGCAGCGCCCGAGCGGCACCACGCTGGTGCGCGGCGACTGGGAGAAGACCACCGCGCCGATCGCCTACGTGAAGGACCCGACCGCGCTGCTCGCCGCCGCCCCCGCGAAGGACGGGCTGGATACGTACGCGTTGATGCGCGAGCGCACCCGCGTGCTGGCCGGCGACGCGTCCAAGCTGGTCCACTACTACGACGCCAGCTTCGGTACGGCCGGCTTCGACAGCCCCGCCAACCGCTATGGCTACGCGCTGGCGTTGACCCGCAGCGGTGCCGGCGCGCAGGCGATCGCGCAGCTCAAGCCGCTGCTCGCCGCCCACCCGGACAACCTGATCCTCGACCTGGCGATGGCCGACGCGCAATGGCAGGACGGCCAGCGTGCCGCCGCGCTGGCGCGCTACGCCCGGCTCAACGCCCGCTCCCCGCGCAACCGCGCGGTGGCGCTGGCCTACGCCAAGGCGCTGACCGCCGGCGGCGACACCGCACAGGCGACGCTCGCGGCTTCCCTGCTGCGCCCGCTGCTGGACAACGCCGACGAACCGGACATCTACCGCAGCTACGCCCGCGCCAGCGACAAGGCCGGCGACGGCGTGCGCGCCGGCGAGGCCTATTCGGACGCCAGCTACCTCTCCGGCCGCCCGTTCGATGCCATGGAGCAGCTCAAGCGACTGCTCAAGCGCGACGACCTGGACTACTACGCCCGCGCGCGCATCCAGGCGCGCATCGCCGACCTGACGCCGCTGGTGCTGGAGCTGCGCAAGCGCAAGGTGCAGACGGTGGACAACCCGGACGGGCGGAGCCAGTAATCCCGGGCGCTTCACCACGGTCACCTTCCCGAACCCTGCACGAGGTCCCCAGTCCCGAGCCTTTCCCCGCGCATGCGGAGGAAGGTGCCGACAGTCGAATGGGAGCGCGCCTGGCCGAAAACCCTGGGGGTTGTCTCCCCTGCCTCCCGCGCTGCCGCACACCAACGGGAAAACCACTTCGCCCGCCCGGTGTCATCCCCACGTAACATTCCCCCATTGCAATACGCCCGTCACAGGCCAGGCGCAATCCGCGTGCACAAGCGCATCCTCATCATCGAAGACGAAGCCTCCATCCGCGACATGGTCACCTTCGCCCTGCACAAGGCCGGCATGGAGGCCATGCAGGCGGCCGATGCCCGCGCGGCGCAGATCGCCATCGCCGAACAGGTGCCCGACCTGATCCTGCTGGACTGGATGCTGCCGGGTACCAGCGGACTGGAACTGGCGCGGCGGCTGCGCAAGGAAGAGCTCAGCCGCGAGATCCCGATCATCATGCTCACCGCGCGCGGCGAGGAGATGGACCGGGTCAACGGGCTGGAAGCGGGCGTCGACGACTACGTGGTCAAGCCCTTCTCCACCCGCGAGCTGATCGCCCGCATCAAGGCGGTGCTGCGCCGCAGCCAGGGCGACGACGGCACCGGGATGGTGGAGCTGGGTGGCCTGCGCATCGACGGCCCGGCGCATCGCGTCTTTGCCGGCGAGGAGCCGGTGCCGATCGGCCCCACCGAATACCGCCTGCTGTACTTCTTCATGACCCATCCGGAGCGCGTCTACACCCGCGCCCAGTTGCTCGACCACGTCTGGGGCGGCAGCGTGTACGTGGAAGAACGCACGGTGGACGTGCACATCCGCCGCCTGCGCAAGACCCTCGAACCCTGGCAACTGGACGGCATGGTGCAGACCGTGCGCGGTTCCGGCTACCGTTTTTCGGCCAGCGCCTGAGCCCTCTTCCCGACCCCGGAGCCGACGCATGACCCGCGCCCGCCGCCTCGCGATCACCCTGCACGACCTGCGCGACGCGGCCGACAGCCTGCCTGATGCGATCGTGCTGCTGGACGAGGCATGGCGGGTGCGCTGGTTCAACCGCGCCGCCGAGACACTGCTTGGCCTGCGCCGCGGCAAGGAGCGCGGCGTGCTGCTCTCCGACCGGCTGCAGGGCACCGACCTGGCCGCCTGGCTGCGCGCCGGAGCGCGGGTGCCGCTGCACGACGTGCCGGCGCCCGGCCGGGCCGAGGGCCATCTGGACGTTTCCGTGCAGCCGTTCGGCCGCCGCCAGCGAATGCTGCTGGGGCGCGACATCAGCCCCCTGACGCGGCTGGAACAGATCCGCCGCGATTTCGTGGCGAACGTCTCGCACGAACTGCGCACCCCGCTCACCGTGATCCACGGCTACCTCGAACTGCTGGACCCCGAAGACGTGCCCGAACTCGCCCCGGTGCTCGGGGAAATGCGCGCGCAGTCCAAGCGCATGGGGCAGATCGTGGAGGACCTGCTGACCCTCTCCCGTCTGGAGACCCAGGACCACGTGGTCGACGAGCGCGTACCGATGGCCGCGCTGCTCGCCACCCTGCGCAAGGAAGCCGAGGCGCTGAGCCAGGGCCGCCACCAGATCACGCTGGAAGCGGATGCCGACTATGACCTGCTCGGTTCGCCCAAGGACCTGCACAGCGCGCTGTCCAACCTGGTCAGCAACGCGGTGCGCTACACCCCCAGCGGCGGGCGCATCACCATCGGCTGGCACCGTGCGACCGGGGGCGCAACCTATTCGGTGCGCGACACCGGCTACGGCATCCCGGCCAGCCATCTTGCGCGGCTGACCGAGCGCTTCTACCGCGTTTCCTCCAGCCGCTCGCGCGAGACCGGCGGCACCGGGCTGGGGCTGTCCATCGTCAAGCACGTGCTCAACCTGCACCAGGGGCGCCTGACCGTGGAGAGCACGCCGGGCCAGGGGTCCACCTTCGCCTGCCATTTCGGGCCCGAACGCCTGCTGCCGCCCGAAGCGGGCCCCCAGTAAAGGCGCACCCGTGCGCGACCGCGGGCCTTCCGGTCGCGCACGGTGCGTTCCTACAGGGGCCTGCACGGCTGAAGGCCACCCGACCGTGTGACGGTCACCGGGTGTACTTGGTCCCCGCATCGTCCAGAATGGGTCCCCATGGCCCGCAAACCGCCACAAACCGCCACTGCGATCGCCGACCTGTCCGCGCCGGAGCTGTACCTGAGCCGCGAGCTGGCCGCGCTGGAGTTCAACTTCCGCGTGCTCGCCATGGCGCGCGATGCCCACGTGCCGCTGCTGGAACGACTGCGTTACCTGAGCATCGTGGCGAACAACCTCGACGAGTTCTTCGAGGTGCGCGTGGCGATGCTCAAGCACCACCATGCCTATGGCTCGGCCGCACCGGGCCCGGACGGGCTGTCCTCCGGCGAACTGCTGACGCGCATCCGCGCGCGGGTGCTGGACCTGGTCACCGAGCAGTACGCGACCTGGCAGGAACAGCTCCGTCCACAGCTGGACGCCGAGGGCATCCGCTTCCTCACCCGCCACCAGTGGAACGCGGTGCAGCGGCGCTGGCTGCAGGGCTATTTCGAGCACGAGGTGCTGCCGGTGCTCTCGCCGCTGGGGCTGGACCCGGCGCATCCGTTCCCGCGCATCCTCAACAAGACGCTCAACATCGCCGTGGTGCTGCAAGGCCGCGACGCGTTCGGGCACGAGGGCCACATGGCGCTGGTGCGTGCACCGCGCTCGCTGCCGCGCATCGTCAAGCTGCCGACCGAAGTCGGCGGCGATGGCGACACGTTCGTGTTCCTGGCCGAACTGCTGCAGGCCTTCGTCGACCTGATGTTCCCCGGCTTCAAGGTGGTCGGTTCGTATCAGTTCCGCGTCACCCGAAACAGCGAGCTGATCGTCGAGGAAGCGGAGGTGGAGAACCTCGCCCGCGCACTCAGCGAGGAATTGCTCGGGCGCGGCTACGCGCGCCCGGTGCGGCTGGAAATCGCCAACGACTGCCCGAAGGCAATCACCGCCATGCTCGTGGCCAACTTCGAGCTGGAGGAATCGGACGTCTACCGTTGCGACGGCCCGGTCAACATCATCCGTGCCGGCGGCATCTACGACCATGTGGACCGGCCGGAACTGAAGTTCCCGCGCTTCGTGCCCTGCCTGCCGGCGGCGATCGAACCGGGCGCCAACCTGTTCGAGCTGATCGGCCAGCACGACGTGCTGCTGCACCATCCCTACGAAAGCTTCGCCGCGGTCGTCGACCTGCTGCGCCAGGCCGCGGCCGATCCGGCCGTGCTGGCGATCAAGCAGACGCTCTACCGCGCCGGCGAGGACACCCCGCTGGTCGACCTGCTGGTGGAGGCCGCGCGCAACGGCAAGGACGTCACCGTGGTGATCGAGCTGCGCGCGCGCTTCGACGAGGAGGCCAACATCCGCCTGGCGACACGACTGCAGGAAGCCGGCGTGCAGGTGGTCTACGGCGTGGTCGGCTACAAGACCCACGCCAAGATGATGCTGATCGTGCGCCGCGAGACCGGCGTCCTGCGCCGCTACGTGCACCTGTCCACCGGCAACTATCACCAAGCCAACAGCCGGATGTACACCGACATCGGCCTGATGACCGCCAACCCTGAGATCGGCGAGGACCTGCACAAGGTGTTCCAGCAACTCTCGGGCCTGGGCTCGGTGATCAGCCTCAAGCGCCTGCTGCATTCGCCCTTCACGCTGTACAAGAGCGTGGTCGCCAAGATCGAGCGCGAGACGGCCAACGCACAGGCGGGCAAGCCGGCGCGCATCGTGGCCAAGCTCAATGCGCTCAACGAGTCGCACGTGATCGAGGCGCTCTACCGCGCCTCGCAGGCCGGCGTGGAGATCGACTTGATCGTGCGCGGCGCCTGCACGCTGCGCCCGGGCCTGCCGGGTATTTCCGAAGGCATCCGCGTGCGCTCGATCGTGGGCCGGTTCCTGGAGCACAGCCGCGTGTACTGGTTCGCCAACGACGGCCAGCCAGAGATCTATTGCGCCAGCGCCGACTGGATGGAACGCAACCTGATGCGCCGCATCGAGGTGGCCTTCCCGATCCTCGACCCGGCGCTGGCCGCGCGCGTGTTCGACGAGACGCTGGCCAACGGCCTGGCCGACAACACCCAGGCCTGGCTGCTCGGCAGCGACGGCCGCTACACCCGCGCGGTACCGGGCGATCAGCCTCCGCACAGCGCGCAGCAGACGCTGCTGGACAAGATCTGCACATGAGCCTCGCACAACCCTGCTCTTGTAGGAGCGCACCTGGGCGCGACCGCCATGCCCCGTATGCCGAAACCGCCAGCCCACGCCAGCATGACGATGGCGAATGGGTGCGCTCCTCCAGCGTGAAGGCCGCGTGCGCCCGGCCGCGCGTGGCAGAATGCGCGCCTCGCCTGCCTGGAACCGCCGCGTGACCACCGAGCCCGTACCCATCAAGGATGGCGAGCTGATCGCAGCCGTCGACCTGGGTTCGAACAGCTTCCACATGGTGGTGGCGCGGATGGAGCACGGCGAGCCGCGCGTGATCGACCGCCTGCGCGACAGCGTGCGCCTGGCCGCCGGCCTGCGTTCGGACGGCACGCTCGATGCCGCCCACCGCGCCCGCGCACTGGCGAGCCTGGCGCGCTTCGGCCAGCGCATCGAGAGCCTGCCCTCGGCCAACGTGCGCGCGGTGGCCACCAATACCGTGCGGCGGCTGTCGTCGCCGCACAACTTCCTGGGCGCGGCCGAAGACGCGCTGGGCCATCCCGTGGAGATCGTCTCCGGCCGCGAGGAAGGTCGGCTCATCTTCCTTGGCGTGGCGCATGACCTGCCCGCCTCGCGCGAGCCGCGGCTGGTCATCGACGTAGGCGGCGGCAGCACCGAGTTCATCATTGGCCGCGGGCTCGCGCCGTTGCACACCGAGAGCGTGCAGGCCGGCTGCATCGCGTCCACGTTGCGCTTCTTTCCCGGCGGCCGGCTTACGCCCAAGCGCTGGCAGCGCGCGCGCAGCGAAGTCGGCGTGCTGCTGCAGCAGTTCGCCGAGGATTTCCGCGAAGCCGGCTGGCAGGAGGCCTACGGCTCCTCGGGCAGCGCCAAGGCGGTCGACGCCGTGGTGCAGGCGATGGGCCTGACCGACGACGGCGTCACCCTGGATGCCCTGGCCGAATTGCGCGAGGCGATCCTCGAACAGGGCCAGATGGACCTGCTGCGCCTGCCCGGCCTTACCGAGGAACGCGCACCGGTGTTCGCCGGCGCCGTGGTGATCCTGGAGGCGGCGTTCGAGGCGCTGGGCATCGGCCACATGCGCGTGTGCGAAAGCTCCATGCGCGAAGGCCTGCTGTGGGACCTGCTCGGCCGCGCCGGCGGCCGCGACCCGCGCACCGACAGCATCGACGCGCTGGCCACCCGCTACGGCGTCGATCGCGCGCAGGCGCGGCGCGTCGAGCAGACGGCGCTGGGGCTGTTCGACCAGGTCGCGCGTCCGTGGAAGCTGGATGCCGAGGCGCGCGAGTGGCTCTCCTGGGCCGCCCGCGTGCACGAGATCGGGCTGGCCATCGCGCACAGCCAGCATCACCACCACGGCGCCTACATCCTGCGCCATGCCGACCTGGCCGGTTTCTCGCGGCAGGAGCAGCAACTGCTCTCGGCCGTGATCGAGGCGCACCGGCGCAAGCCGGCCAAGGCGCTGATCTCGGTACTGCCGCAGCGCTACCGCGCGCTGGCCCGGCACATCACCGCGCTGCTGCGGCTGGCGGTGCTGTTCCGCCGCGGACGCCGCGCCGAGTCGCTGCCGCCACTGAAGCTCAACGCCACCAGCCACCGCCTTCGGCTGGCCATTCCGGCTACGTGGCTTGACCAGCATCCGCTGACCGAGGCGGACCTGGAGCAGGAACAGGGGCCGATGGCGGAGCTCGGGCTGACGCTGGAAATCCAGCGCACCTAGGCAGGCACCCACGCATCCCCTCGCCGGAAGGAAGGATGCGGCACACGGCGCGATCTCCCCGCGTGGTCCTTCCCCCGTCAACGGAAGAAGGCACACGGGCGCAGCTTCCCGGAAAAGCGCGCTTCAGCCCACGCAACGCCACCGCGTATCATGCGCAGGCAATCCACACAGGTTCCGCACGCATGCCCCGACTCCTGCTGGCCCTCCTGCTGTTCCTGCCCCTGGGCGTCGCCGCCCAGGCCGCGCCGCCGCCGGCGAGCACCAGCGCGACGCCCCCCGCGCCGGGGCCGAAGGTGCTGGTGCACACCAGCGTTGGCGACATCACGCTGGAACTGTTCCCGGACAAGGCGCCCAAAAGCGTGGCGAATTTCCTGCAGTACGTGCGCGAGGGCTTTTACGACGGCACCGTGTTCCATCGCGCCATCAACGGGTACCTGGTGCAGGGCGGCCTGTACACGCGCGACCTTCAACCCAAGCGCACCCATCCGGCGATCGCCAGCGAAGCGGACAACGGCCTGTCCAACCTGCGCGGCACCGTGGCGGTGGCGCGCGGCGCCGATCCGAACTCGGGCACGGCGCAGTTCTTCATCAACCTGGTCGACAACCGTCGCCTGGACTACGCCGGCAACCAGAGCGGGCTGACCTGGGGCTATGCGGTGTTCGGCCGGGTCGTCGAGGGCATGGACGTGGTCGACAAGATCGCGGGCCTGCCGACCCGCGGCCAGGGCCCGTTCGCCGCCGACGTGCCCTACCCGCTGCCGGTCATCCAGAGCGTACGCGTGATCGGCGAGGAGGCGCCCGCCTCCGCCGCCAGCGCCAAGGCAGCCAGCGTGGCCAGGCCAGCCGGCAAGAAGGGCGGCTGATGGCCAGCCTGTTCATCGCCGACCTGCATCTGGACGACAGTCGCCCGCACATCACCGACCTGTTCGAGCGCTACCTGGCCGGCGACGAGGTGCGCCAGGCCGACGCGCTGTACATCCTGGGCGACCTGGTCGAAGCCTGGGTCGGCGACGACGATGATGCGGAACTGCCGACCCGGATCGCCCGCGCCACGCGCGCGGTGCGTGCGTCGGGCCGGCCGGTGTACTTCCTGCCCGGCAACCGCGACTTCCTGCTCGGCCAGGATTACGCCGACCGCGCCGGCCTGACCCTGCTCGAGGACGGCGTGGTGCACGACCTGCATGGCCGCCCCACCCTGCTCATGCACGGCGACACGCTGTGTACCGACGACGTCGCCTACCAGGCGGTGCGCCGCCAGGTGCGCACGCCCGAGTGGAAGGCGAACATCCTGGCGATGCCGCTTCAGGCACGCCGCGCCTTCGCCGCCAAGGCCCGCGCCGACAGCCGCGCGCACACCGGCGCCACCATGGAGTCGATCATGGACGTGAACGCCGAAGCGGTCGCCCAGGCGATGCGCGGCGCCGGCGTCACCCGCCTGATCCACGGCCACACGCACCGGCCGGCGGTCCACGAATTCACGCTCGACGGCCAGGACGCGCAACGCATCGTACTGGGCGACTGGTACGAACAGGGCTCGGTGCTGCGCGTGGACGCGGACACGGTCGACCTGCGCCGCCTGCAATCGACGTAGGGCGGGCTTCAAGCCCAGCACCTTCGCCGGCGCGAACAAGGTGGGCTGAAGCCCACCTTGCGGGCTCGGGCCGGTTCGCGGCTTCGGCTACCATTGCCGCTTTCCGCCTCACAAGGACCCCTCCCATGCAGCTCGATCAGGTCAAGGCCGTCATCACCGGCGGCGCCTCCGGACTCGGCCACGCGGTGGCGCAGCATCTCGTCGCGCAGGGCGCGAAGGTCGCGCTGTTCGACGTCAACGAGGAGAAGGGCCAGCAGGCCGCCCAGGCGCTGGGCAATGCCGCGCGTTTCTACCGCACCGACGTCACCTCCGAGGAAGGCGTGACCGCCAACGTCGCCGCCGCGCGCGAGGCGATGGGCGGACTCAACGTGGTGATGAACTGCGCCGGCATCCTGGGCGCCGGCCGCGTGCTGGGCAAGGAAGGCCCGATGGCGCTGTCGCAGTTCCAGGCCACCGTGATGGTGAACCTGGTCGGCAGCTTCAACGTGGCCAAGGCCGGTGCGGCGCTGATGCAGTCCAACGAAGCCGGCGAAGACGGCGAGCGCGGCGTGATCATCAACACCGCCTCGGTGGCCGCCTACGAAGGCCAGATCGGCCAGGCCGCGTATTCGGCCTCCAAGGGCGGCGTGGTCGGCATGACGCTGCCGATGGCACGCGAACTGGCGCGCTTCGGCATCCGCGTGGCGACGATCGCGCCGGGCATCTTCTGGACCCCGATGGTCGATGGCATGCCCCCGCAGGTGCAGGAATCGCTCGGCGCCTCGATCCCGTTCCCCTCGCGCCTGGGCAAGCCGGAGGAATTCGCGCAGACGGTCGCCTTCATCCTGGGCAACCGCTACATCAATGGCGAGACCATTCGCCTGGATGGCGCGGTGCGGCTGCAGCCGAAGTAAATCGCCAATGGTCAATCGGGAATGGCCAAAGGCCTCCCGACTGCAGCGCTTACCATTCCCTATTCACCATTCCCGATTCCCAGCCCAATGAAAGCTTCCGACGTCAAGAAAGGCAACGTGGTCGAGCACGACGGCACTGTCTACCAGGTGCGCGACATCGAGCGCAGCGCGCCCACCGCGCGCGGCGGGAACGTGACCTTCCGCTTCACCATGTATTCGATCCCGGGCGGACGCAAGTTCGACCTGAGCCTGCGCGCGGACGACGACCTGAAGGAAATGGACCTGGTCCGCCGCGCGGCTAACTTCTCCTACATGGATGGCGAGGCGTTCGTGTTCATGGACGCCGAGGACTACACCCAGTACCTGCTCGGCCCCGAGCTGGTCGGCGACAACGCCGGCTACATCGTGGAGGACACCGAGGGCTACTACGTGCAGCTGATCGACGACGCGCCGGTAGGCCTGCAGGTGCCGACCAGCGTGGTGCTGACGGTGGTCGACACCGCACCGGAGCTCAAGGGCGCCAGCGCAACCAAGCGCACCAAGCCCGCGCGCCTCAACACCGGCGTCGAGATCCAGGTACCCGAGTACATCACCAACGAGGAAAAGGTCTGGGTGAACACGCTGACAGGCGAGTTCGCCGGGCGCGCCTGACCGGGCCGGTTCCCCGCGGGGCGCCCCATCCGCCGTGCGGGCACCCTCCCCCGCGAGAGCGGGGAAGGATCAAGGCGCGCGGTTCGGACGATGAGCTTGCCGCGGGTCACGGGGAAGGTGCCTAAGGCGAATGGGGTGCTCCTGGCGCGACGTCCTATACGGCGGTTCAACTAGTCTTGTGCAGAATCGCCTGTCCCCACCCCAGCGATTCGTCCCATGACCGCCAGCGTCTATTCGCTACGCGCCAACGTGCTGGAAAGCCTGACGCGAACCAAGCGTCCGGACGTCCCGCTGCGGGTGGTCGTACGCAACACGCTGGCCGTGGTGCTGCCGCTGGCGATCGGCATGGCGACCGGTTACACCGCGGTCGGCCTGGGCATCGCCGCCGGCGCGCTGGACACGATGTTCTCCGACCAGCCCGGACCGTACCGACAGCGGGTACGACAGCTCCTGCTGGCCTCGCTTGCCGCCGGCCTGGCGGCGTTCGCCGGCTTCCTGATCGGCGGGCACCTGCCCTCGATGCTGCTGGCTACTGCGCTGGTCGGCTTCGGCGGCGGCATGCTGGTGGTGTTCGGTACCGACCTGGCGCGCGTGGGCATGACCAGCATGATCCTGCTGGTGGTCACCGCGGCCTATCCCACCTCGCCCGCGCTTGCGGCGGCGGGTGCCGGGCTGATCTTCGCCGGCGGCCTGCTGATGATGCTTTTTTCGGTGGCTGCCTGGCCCCTGCAGCGCTACCGGCCCGAGCGGCAGGCGCTGGCGGTGGTCTACCGGGGTCTGGCCGCGGTGGCCCGGCAGCGCTCGCAGGACGACGAGGACGAGCCTGCGCTCAGTGGCGCGATGACCACGCTGCAGCAGACGCTGCTGGGCCGCTTCCACGCACGCGGCCGCGCCATGGAAGCCTTCGGCGTGATGCTGGAACTGGCCGAACGCATCCGCCTGGAGCTCACCGCGCTGGCCGACGGCTCACCGAACCACGCCGTGCCGCTGCGCTTCCGTGCTCGCGTGGCGCGCGTGCTCGACCATATTGCCGAGGCGCTGGAGGAAGGCGTAGCCCCGGATCCGGCCGAACGCGCGCTGCAGGCATTGCGCGCGATCGAACGGCATGCCGCCGAAACCAGCCCCCAGCGGGCGCTGCACGTGCATGCGCTGGCCGGCCAGCTCGCCGCTGCCGTGCGCAACGCGAACTGGGCCGGCAGCCGCGGCGAACAGCGCGCCGAATCCGCGGACCTGCGCCTGCCGGTATCGCTGCGGCAAAGCTCCGCACGCGCCATGTTGCTGGCCAACCTCACGCCGCGTTCGGTCGCGTTCCGCCATGCGGTGCGCTCCGCCGTGGCGCTGAGCCTGGCGCTGGCACTCTCGCGCGCACTGGAACTCCCGCACGGCTACTGGCTGCCGATGACCGTCGCCATCGTGCTGCGCCCGGACTTCGCCGCCACTTTCAACTTCGGCCTGCTGCGCGTGGTCGGCACCGTGCTCGGCCTGTTGCTGACCACCGGGCTGCTGCACGTGATCCCCGACGAGCCGTGGGCGCACCTGGTGCTGATGGGCGTGCTGTGCATGGCTTTTCGCTACCTGGCGACCGCGCACTACGGCATCGCGGTGGCGGCGCTGACCGGCACCGTCGTGGTCCTGCTTTCCTTCGAGGGCGTCGATCCGGGCGTGGCGGTGGCCGACCGCGTGATCAACACCGCGCTGGCCAGCGGCATGGCGCTGCTGGCCTACGTGCTGTGGCCGACCTGGGAACACGGCCGCGCCCGCGCAGCATTGGCCGACATGCTCGATGCCTATGCCGACTATCTGCGCGCACTCGGTCGACCGCAGCGTCGCGCAACCCACCGGGAGACGCGCACCGCCGCCCGTACCGCGCGCACCAACGCACTGGCTTCGCTCGAGCGCATGCGCGCCGAACCGGCCACGCCGGCGGCGCTGGTCGACCTGGCGCAGGCCCTGTTCGCCAACGGCAATCGCCTGGCGCGCACCGCGATGACGCTGGAAGCGTTGCTGCAACACCGCGCGAGCCTGCCCGAGCAGGCCGAGGTGAGCGCCTTCGTCGACCACACGGCCACGGCGCTCCACGGCATCGCCGGCGCACTGCGGGAGCAGCGTGCGGTATTGGAGTTGCCCGACCTGCGCCTGCTCCAGCGCAGCCTCGGCGCGCTGCTGGCGATGTCCGAGGACCCGTCCGGCGCCGACCAGGTCGCCCGCCTCACCGATCGCCTGGTGGACAACGCCAACACGCTTGCCCACGTGGTGGGCCGTTGCCCGCAGGAACCGGCTGCGCAGTCGGCCGGCAAGCACGTGCATCCCTGACCCACGTCGGTACCTGGCGATTTTCACACGCCGGTATTGCGTAAATCGCAGCGTAATTTATCCACGCATTTTTTTGATACCGCATTGTGTCGGTACCGCATTATCCGTGTTGTATTATCCCGCGGTACCACAGGGGATTTACTGACGATGACGCGTTACGACCCGGCAGCCTTTCTCGCCCCGCTGGATGGCGACTCGCCCACCGGCAGCGACCTCGAATACGATCCCGATTTCATGGCGCTCGAACGGGCGGCCGCGCCGCGCGCCGAACGCGCCATGGGCGACAGCGTCAAGGCGGCCGAGGAGCCGGACTGGGACGAGGTCGACTCGCTCGCCACCGGACTGCTCCAGCGCTCGCGCGACCTGCGCGTGGCCACGCACCTGGCGACCGCCTGGATGCGCACCGGCGGGATGCCCGGATGGGCCGCCGGCCTGGCGCTGATCCGCGGTCTGCTCGAAGACCATTGGGAGGGCGTGCACCCGCAACTGGACGCCGAGGACGACGACGATCCGACCGCGCGCGTCAACGCCGTCTCGGCGATCGCCAATCCCATGGGGCTGCTCGCCTATTTCCGTAATACGCCGTTCGTTCAGTCGCTGCGGCTCGGCCGGTTTTCTCTGCGCGATCTGCGCATCGCCAATGGCACGGTAAAAATCGATGCGGGCGACGAGGCGCTACCGAGCATGACGGAAATCGAGGCCTGCTGCCTCGATTGCCCTGAAGACGAACTCGCCGGCACGCTGGAAGCCGTGACGCGCATCCTCGACGAAGCCAAGGCGATCGACCGGATTTTCAACGACCGCATCGGCACCGCCGGCCCGGACCTCAAGCCCCTGCTGACCGACAGTTACGAATTGAAGAAATTCGTCGAATCGCAGGCAGCCCGGCGCAATCCCGATATTGCCGGTGAAGGCGAAACCGCCGCCGAGGACGGCGAGCCGTCCGGCCCGGCCACGCGCACCGGCGTGCCGGGACGCATCGAGACGCCGCAGGACGTCCTGCGCCGGATCGACGAGATCTGCGACTACTACGCGCGCTGCGAACCCTCCAGCCCGGTCCCGCTGCTGCTGCGCCGCGCCCAGCGCCTGGTCGGCAAGAACTTCCTCGACCTGCTCAAGGACCTGGCGCCCGGCGGCGTCAGCGAGATGGAAGTGATCTCGGGCCCGAACGAGGAATAACCCGCGTGGCGCCGCGCCACCTCGCGGCGCCACCTCAGGCATCTGGCGCTTGCAGGCACTTCCGCAAGCCACAGCCGTCGCCAGCAGGCGACCGGAAGCGAGCCAGGTCGCAGCAAGGGCACGCAAAAGCGATATCCATGCAGCGCTCCCGCGGACATTCGCGCGAGCCCCAGCCCCTCACCCCAGCCATCTCCCCGGTGGGGAGAGGGAGCCGAGTGCAGCGCTCGTGCCCCGGACCCACAAGTCCTGTTGCCTCAGCTCCCAAGCGCCCGCGGTTAAGCGGCGGCAGCTCCTCCAGAGCAAGTGACGGAGCAAGCTGAGCGCACAGGCGCCATGACGCTTGGTCCCCCGTGCTCAGCCAGGCCGTCAATTTTCCTGGGTCGAAAAGACAATCGCCCCCGGCGCCGGCAGGCGATCGGAAGCCCGCCGCAGGCGGCCCGGTCGCGTAGCGGCCACGCAAGATCGGATCCTGGCATCGCATGCGGGAGACGCTCCCGCGAGCCCCACCCCCTCCTCGAGCGGGAGACGGGGCTGAAGGTCAACGCACGCCCTTGCACATTGGCGCACCCGAACGCACGAACAGCTGGCGTACCGCCGGATCCCAGCTCAACGACAGGCCGCCCGGAAGCCCCACGGTGGCATTGGCGTCCGCGCTCTGCTCGAACGGACCGGCCGTTGCACTGGCGCCGTCGGCATAGGCGCCCGTGGCGGAAATCCGGAAGGCCACCGGGTCGGCGCAGGCCGACGTGTCGATAGCCTGCGCCACGGTCGCCCCGTAACCATCCAGCGGCGGCAACGTACCCTTGCCCAGCGCGACCGTGCGCGGGTCGGCCCGGCCGCACACCGCGTCCAGCGCATAGCCGACGGTGAAGGTCGGCGCCGGCACCACTTGCACCGCGACAGTCGCCTCCGGTTGCGCGCTGCAGCCGACCAGGAAGGCCTTGTGCTGCGGCCGCGCGTGCAGCACGTAGCTGCCCGGCACGAGCGATGCGGTCGCGGGCCACTCGAATTCGATGCGCGTGGGCAGCACTCCGGTGATACGCGGTTGCACGGCCAGCGGCGTACCGTTGGGATCAGTCGCGGTCAACTGCGGGTCCGGGCACTGCGGATCGTGCAGTTCGCTGCCCACCAGCGCCAGCGTGACCGACGTGTCCGCCACGCGCAGCGCGAAAACGGCCGCATGGTCCGCCGTTTCGAGCCGGTCGATGGTCGCCTGCATCGGCTTGCCCTCGGCCGGCGCCTGCGCGAGCCGGCGGACCGACAGCGCAAGCGCCTGCGCCATGGCCGCGAGCTCGCCCTCGCGACAACCGCCGGCGTTGTCGAGAAAGTCCGAGGCCAGCTGCGCGGCGGCGTGCGCGCGCAGGACCTGGCCGCGCGCGCGGTCGTCCAGCGCGGTCAGCGGCTGCGCGAGCTGTTTGCCCAGCGAGCCACGCAGGTTTTGCGCGAGCGCCTGCAACTGCGCCGTCGTCGCCGCGGCGGCCGGCTGGCCGGCCAGGCGTTGCCGTGCGGCGTCGAGCTGGTCGGCCACGCTCCCGGCCGTCAACCGCGGCGGAAGCTGCGCCCACGCCGGTGCGGCCAGCGCGAAGAGCAGCCCGAGCCCGGCCGCCTGGCGCAGGCGCAGCGCCTTACTCATCGCAATCCTCCACTTCCGGGTCGCAGGCCTGCTGGTCGGCAGGCAGCAGGATGCCGGAGGGCACGATGCCGTACGAGCGGTAGTCGGCCGAGATCACGCTCGGATCGATATAGACGTCCGTATGGTTGTTGGCGTTCTGCGCGCGACTGGTGAACAGCGAGGTCGGCACGTTGACGCTGTCGCCGCCGGTGAGCGGCAGCAGGTTGCCGCTGGCGTTCACCGCGTAGAAGTAGGCCGGCGGGATGCCGACCAGCGCGACGGCCTGGGGCCCGGTACCGGTGACGTAGATGGGCGCGTCGGACGTGCCAATGCGGCCGGTCGAGGCGAACGCGCCCTCGCCGTCATACAGCCAGGTCTTGCCGACCTGCAGCAGGTCGCCGCCGGTCACCCCGAGGTACAGCGACGAGGTTCCCGCATCGACGGTGTAGCCACTGCCGCCGACCGAGGCCAGCGTCAGCGTCTGCGCATTGGTCAGGCTGAAGCCAGCCGTCGAGGAGAAACCGCCCAGCGTGCCGATGTAGTTGGCCAGCGGACTGTTCGCCTTGCCAAGCTGGGTGTAACCACCGGCGCGGCCGGAGAGCGTGTCTGCGACGATGCTGCCGCCCTGCCCCTCGGTGATCGCGCCGGAGGACACCAGCGTGGTCGCCTTGCCCCTGACCTGTCCGTTGATCAGCAGGTCGCCACGGGTGGTGGTCAGGCTGAGGCTGGCGCCGCCGTCGAGCGGGCCGGTCACGGTGAGCGACGGACCGTTGCTCAACGCGAAGCCGGCGGCGGTGAACCCGCCCAGGGTATCGAGGCGGTTGGCACCGGTGAGCGCGACGGCGCCGGTGGCGTGGCCGCTCAGCGTGTGCGTGGTGATGCTGCCGGCGCTGCCTTCGCTGACGTTGCCGCTGACCGCCAGCGTAGTGCTGTCGCCGGTCAGCGAGCCGTTGATCGCCAGACTGCCACCGGTGATCAGCGTGGTGTTGCCACCGCCGTCGACCGTGCCGGTGACGGTGAGGGCCCGGTTGGTGGCGACCGTCAGTCCGTTGGCAGTGAAGTCGTCGAGCGCGCCGATCGCATTGGCCTGGTCGAGCGTGGTGCTGCCGGCCGAGTGACCGCTCAGGCTGTCGGCGGTGATGGCGCCGCCAGCGGTCTGGCTGATCTTGCCGCCGGACGCGAGGGTCACCGCTCCGCCGCGGATGGCCTGCGCCAGGGCCAGATCGCCAGCCGAATCGAGCGCGATGGTATTGCCGCTCAACGCCGTGTTGAGGACCAGCTTGCCCGCGGTGGTGGCCAGCGCGATGTCGCCGCCGCTGGCGGTCAACGGCCCGTTCACCGCCAGTGCCTTGCCGTTGCTCAGCGCGAAGTCGCGCGCGCTGAAGCTGCCCAGGGTGTCGATGCGGTTGTCGCCGTCCAGCGCGACGTCACCGCCGGCCTGGCCGGTCAGCGTACCTGCGGTAATGCGGCCCTGGTCGGACTGGTCGATGCCGCCGGCGATCGCGAGCGAGGTGCTGGTGCCGTCCAGTGTGCCGTTGATGGTGAGGCCGCCGGCCTTGGTGGTCAGCGCCGTGCTGGCTCCGCCATCGACGGTGCCGGCGATGGTCAGCGCCTGGGTGTCGGTGAAGCTGAGCCCGGCCGCGTCGAGATTGCCCAGGCTTGCCACCGCGTTGTCGCCCGTGAGGCTGGCGCTGCCGGTGACGTGCCCGGCCAGCGTGTCGGCGATGATGCGGCCGCTGCCGCTTTCGCTCAGTGCGCCGGTCACGTTCAGGCGCGTGCTGCTGCCCTTGACCGTGCCATTGATCACCAGGTTGCCGGCGGTATCGAGCGTGGTGCTCGCGCCGCCATCGACCGTACCGGCGACGCGCAGGTCCTGTGCGTCGTGCAGGCTGAAACCGGCCGCCTGGAAGTTGCCCAGCGTGCCGACGTGGTTGGCGCCACCGAGCGTGACGGTGCCGCTGGCCTTGCCGGTGAGCGCGTCGGCGACGATGTTCCCGCTGGCGCCCTCGGTGATGGTGCCGCCGGCCGAAAGGTAGGTGGCGTCGCCGTTGACGGTGCCGTCGATGCGCAGGTTGCCGCCCGCGGCCAGCGCGGTGCTGGCGCCACCGTCGACCGTGCCGGCGACCGTCAGTGCGCGGGTGCTGGTGAGGCTGAAGCCGTCCGCGCTGAAGTTGTCCAGCGTGGAGATGGCGTTGGCCTGGTTCAGCGTGGTCGCCCCCGCGGATTGCCCACTCAGTGTGCCGGCGCTAATCAGGCCGGTGGCGGTCTGGCTGATCGAACCGGCGGACTTCAGGCTCAGCGTGGTGGCGTTGATCGCCTTGCCCAGCATCAGGTTGGCCGCCGAGTCCAGCGCGATGCTGCCGCCGCTGAGTGCGGAGTCCATGTTCAGCGCGCCCGTGGTGGTGGTCAGCGCGATGCTGCCCGTGCCCACGCCGAGGCTGCCGTTGACCGTGAGCGCCTGCGCATTGGTCAGCGCGAAGCTGGCGGCAGCGAAGTTCCCCAGCGTGCCGACGTGGTTGCCGCGGGTCAGGGTGACGCTGCCGCCCGCCTGGCCGCCCAGTGTGCCGGTGACGAGATTGCCACTGGCGCCTTCGCTGATCGCGCCGTCCACGTCCAGCGAAATGCTGGCTGCATCGAGCGTGCCGTTGACGGCCAGGTCACCGCCGATCGTCAGCGCGGTGGCGCCGCTGGTCGTGACCGGGCCTGCCAGCACCAGGTCCTGCGCGTTGGTCAGCGACAGGTTGGCCGCGTCGAAACTGCCCAGGCTGAGGAGATGGTTGGCACCGGCGAGGCTGGCATCGGCCATGGCACTGCCGGTCAGCGTGCCGGCGGTGATCGAGCCGCCGGCCTGGGTGATGCCCGCGCTGGAGGTTAGCCCGACCTGGCCGGTGCCGGCGTCGATGCTGCCGGCGGTCTGGCTGATGCCGGCGCCCTGCAGCGCGATGGCCTGGCCACTGATGCCCGCCGCGACCTTCAACAGGCCGCCGGTGCCGATATCCACGCCGCCGGCACCGCCCGCCACCGCACCGTTGACGGTCAGGTCGCCCGCGGTGCGGAGCAGGAAGCCGTCGGCGCTGAAGCTGCCGAGTGCGGCGATGGCGTTGGCCGAGCCGAGCGTCACGTTGCCCAGCGCGTTGCCGGTCAGTGTGGCGGCAGTGAGCACGCCGGCGGTCTGCGTGATGTCGCCGCCGGTGCTGGCCAGGGTCAGCGTGCCGGTCGCGTTCACGTCGTGCGCCAGCGTCAGGCCGTCGCGGCCTTGCAGCGAGACGTTCGCGCCGCTGAGCGTGCCCTGGGTGGCCAGCGTGCCGCCATTGGCGGTGAGCACGAGATCGCCCGTGCCGGTGTCGATCCCCGACACCGGCAGGATCAGCGACCCGCCCGCGACCAGGCTGACGTCGGTATTGGCCGCGGCGGCCAGCGCGCCGATGGTCAGGTCCTCGGCGTCGCGCACGGACAGGCCGGCGCCGGTGAGGCCCACGCTGCCCTGGAAATCGTTGCCGGCGTTCGCGAGCGTGATGGAGCCCGTGGCTGCATCGAGCGTGCTCGTACCGGTCACCGTCAACGCACCCGACTGGCTGATCGCGCCGCCATTACTAGTCGCCGAGAGATGGCCGGCGATGGTTCCGCTGCCCAGGTTGAGCGCGCCGGTGCTGGTCACGCTCAGGGCGCCCGTGTCCAGCGCGCCCAGGGTCAGCGCGTTGGCGTCGACCAGTTGGGTGGTGCCGCCGGCGACGCTGACCGCGCCGGTGAAATCGTTGGCCGCGCTGGCCAGCGTGATGGCACCGCTGCCCGCATCGATGCTGCTGGTGCCACTCACCGTCAGCGCACCGTCCTGCGTGATCGCACCGCCGTTGCTGCCGGTGACGAGGTTGCCGCTGATGGTGCCGGCGCCCAGGTCGAGCGCACCCGTGCTGGTCGCGGCCAGCGACCCGGTGGCGAGGGTGCCCAGCGACAGTGCGTTCCGGTCGGTGATCCCGACCGCGCCGCCGCTCAGGCTCACCGTACCCACGAAGTCGTTGTTGCCGTCCGCCAGGGTGATCGCGCTGCTGCCGGCGTCGAGCGTGCTGGTGCCGTTGACAGTCAGCCCGCCGCTGGCCTGGCTGATCGCGCCGCCGTTGCTGGTTGCCAGCAGCGTGCCGGCCACGGTGCCCTTGCCGAGGCCGAGGTTGCCCGTGCTGGTGGCGGTGAGGTCGTCGGTCGCGAGCGTGCCCAGGGTCAGTACGTTGGCGTCGACGATCTGCGCGCTGCCGCCGGTCAGGCTGACCGCTCCCTGGAAATCGTTGCCGGCGCTGGTGAGCGTGATGGTCCCGGTGCCCGCGTCGACGGTGGTGGTGCCGGCGGCGGAGAGCGCGCCGGCGGTCTGGCTGATCGCCGCGTTGGTGCTGCCCAGGTAGAGGGTGCCGCTCGCGGTGACGTTGCCATTGAGCGTCAGGCCCGCGCCGCCAGTCAGCGATACGTTATTCCCGCCAAGGTCCGCGCTGGTGGCGAGGCCATCGCCCGCGCTAAGCGTGAGGTCGCCGGTGCCGGTGTCGATCGCCCCGAACGAGGCCAGGTCCAGCGCGCCGCCGGCCACCAGGCTGAGCGAGCCGTTGGTGGCGACGTTCATGCCGACCACGTGCAGGTCGCCCAGCGTCGTCAGCGAGACGGACGCGCCCTGGGCATCCACGGTACCGGTGAAGTCGTTGCCGGCGTTGTCGAGTACCAGCGCGCCACTGCCGGCGGCCAGGGTCACGGCCCCGCCGCCGGCCGCCTGGGTGATGCCGCCCACCTGGGTCAGGCCAAGGCCCGTCAGCGACAGCGTGCCGGTGCCGACGGTCGAGCTGCCCAGCACCAGCGCGTGGCTGCCGTTGTCCACGGCGACGTTGTGGGCGCCGCTGTTGGACAGGCTGACCGCGCCAATGAAATCGTTGCCCGGACCGGCGAGCGAGATGCCGGCGTTGCCCGCGTCGATGGCACTGGTGCCGTTGACGGTCAGGCCGCCCGACTGGCTGATCGCGCCATCGTTGCTGGTCGCGGCGAGGTTGCCGGCGACGGTGCCGCTGCCGAGGTTCAGCGCGCCGTGGCTGACCGCGGTCAGGTTCGCGGTCGACAGCGTGCCCAGCGCAAGCGCATTGGCATCGGTGACACGCGTGGCGCCGCCAACGAGGTTCACCGTGCCGCCGAAATCGTTCGCCGCGTCGTTGAGCGTGATCGCACCGCTGCCAGCGTTGACCGTGGCATTGCCGCTGATCACGAGCCCGCCCGCGGCCTGGCTGATCGCGCCGCCGTTGCTGGTGACGACCAGGGTGCTGGAGAGGCTGCCGGTACCGAGGTTGAGGTTGCCGTGGCTGGTGGCGGCCAGGTTGCCGGTGGCCAGCGTGCCCAGCACCAGCGCGTTGCGGTCCACGATCTGCGTGGCGCCGCCAGCCAGGCTGACCGCGCCGCCGAAGTCGTTGTTGGCCTGGGTGAGCGTGATCGCGCCGGTGCCGGCATCGACGCTGGAGGTGCCGGTGACGACCAGCGCACCGCTCTGGCTGATGTCGCCCGCGCTGGTGGCATTCAGGTTGCCGCCGACGCTGCCGCCGACGAAGCTCAGCGTGCCCGCACTGACCACCGTCAGGTCGCCGGTGCCCAGCGTGCCCAGCGCCAGGCTTCCGCTGTTGGTGATCCGCGTCGTGCCACCCGCGAGGCTGACCGCACCGGCGAAGCTGTTGGCGCTGTTGTCGAGCGTGATGGCGCCGCTGCCGGCGTCGATGTCGCTGGTGCCGCTGATGGCCAGGCCGCCGGCCTGGCTGATGGCGCCGCCATGGCTGGTGGCCGTGAGGTTGCCGCCGATCGCGCCCTGGCCGAGGTCGAGCGCACCGGTACTGGTGGCGGTCAGCGCGCCGGTGGCGAGGGTGCCCAGGCTCAGCGCGTTGCTGTCGGTGATGGCGACGGTGCCGCCGGTGAGGCTCACCGCGCCGGCGAAGTCGTTGCCGGTGTCGGTGAGCGTGATCGCGTTGGCCCCGGCGTCGAGGCTGCTGGTGCCGGTGACGACGAAGCCGCCGCTGGCCTGGTCGATCGCGCCGCCGCTGGTGGCGACGAGGTTGCCGCCGACCGTGCCGGCGCCCAGCGTCAGGCTGCCCGCGCTGTTCGTGGTCAGGTTGCCGGTGGCGAGGGTACCCAGCACCAACGCGTTGGCGTCAGTGATCTGCACGCTGCCGCCGTTCAGGCTCACGGCGTCCTGGAAGTCGTTGGCGGCACCGGCCAGCGTGATGTCGCCGGCCGCGGTGATCGCGCTGGTGCCGCCGGCGGTGAGGGTGCCGGCGGTCTGGGTGATTGCCCCGCTGCTGCTGCCCAGGCCGAGCGTCCCGCTGGCGGTGACGTCGTACGCGAGGACCAGGCCGTCATGGCTGGCCAGCGACACGTCGGCGCCGCTCAGGTTGCCGTTGATGCCGAGGTTGCCGCCGTTGGCGGCCAGGGTCAGGTTGCCCAGGCCGGTGTCGATCGCCGCCGTGGGCAGGAACAGCGAGCCGCCCGCGATCAGGCTCACCGAGGCGTCCGTGCCGCTGGTCAGCGCGGCCACGGTGAGGTCGCCCGACGACTGCAACGACACGTCGCCACCGGCAGCGCTTACCGCGCCGGTGAATACGTTGCCTGCGTCGGCCAGCGTGATTGCCGCACCGCCGGCGTCCAGCGTGCTGGCCGCGGTGACTGCGAGCGCACCGTCCTGGGTGATCGCGCCCCCGTTGCTGGTGGCCACGAGCGCGCCACCCACCGAGCCCTGGCCAAGGTCGAGCGCGCCGCTACTGGTGGCCGTCAGGTTGCCGGTGGCGAGCGTGCCGAGCGACAGCGCGCCGCCGCTGGTGATCTGCGTGGCGCCGCCGGTCAGGCTGACCGCTCCGCCGAAGACATTGCCCGTCTGGGTCAGCGTGACGGTGCCGCCGCCACTGGACGTGAAGCTAGAGATGCCGGTCACGTCCAACGCGCCGGTCTGGCCCAGGTTGCCCGCGCTCGTAGCATCGAGGCTGCCCGTGACGGTGCCGCCGGCGAACGTCAGCAGGTCGCCGCTGTCGACGGTGAGGTTGCCTGTGGCGAGCGTGCCCAGCGACAGCGCACCGCTGCTGGTGATCTGCGTGGCGCCGCCGGCGAGGGTCACCAGGCCGGTGAAGTCGTTCGCCGCATCGGCGAGCGTGATGCTGCCGGTGCCCGCATGGATCGTGCTGGTGCCGGTGACCGCCAGCCCGCCGCTGGCCTGGGTGATCGCGCCGTTGTTGCTGGTCGCGGTGAGGTTGCCGCCGACGGTGCCGGTTCCCAGGTTCAGCGCGCCGGTGCTGGTGGCGACCAGGTCGTCCGTGCTCACCTGGTCGAGCGTCAGGGCGTTCTTGTCGGTGATCTGCGCAGCGCCGCCGCCGAGGCTGACCGCGTCCTGGAAGTCGTTGTTGGCCTGGGTGAGCGTGATCAGGCCGGCGCCCGCGCTGAAGCTCGACGTGCCGGTGACGGTGAGCGCGCCGGTCTGGCTGATGTCGCCATTGCTGGTCGCGGTGAGGTTGCCGCTGACGCTGCCGCCGGCGAAGCCCAGCGTGCCGCTGGTGGTCGCGGTCAGGCTGCCGGTGGCCACCGTGCCCAGCACCAGGCTGGTGCTGTCGCTGATCTGGGTGGTGCCGCCGTAGAGGTTGGCCGTACCGATCGCGTTGGCACTGTTGGCCAGCGTGATGCCGTTGGTGGCGCGCGCGGTCACCGTGGTCGCCACGATGCTGCCGTTGCTGCCCTCCTTGATCGACGCGACCTTGTTGCTGGCGCTGCCGATGGTGAGCGTGGCGGCGTTGACCACCGCGGTGTTGGTGCTGTTGCCGATCTTCACCGCGCCCGAGGCCAGGATGTCGACCAGCCCGTCATGGGTATCGATCGTCGCGGCGCCGGTATCGCCGATGCTCACCACGCAGGCGGTGGTGCACGAGCCCTTGGTGTAGGTGCTCGCGCCGGCGGTGCCGGCGTAGTTGGCCCACAGATGCACGTCCAGCGACTGCCCGGCCGCCGCGGTGATGTCGTCGTTGACGAAGATGCTGCCGAAGGCCTGCAGGTAGAGTTGGCCCGCCCCGCTCGCGGTGATCGGGGCATTCACCGTGATGTCGCCGTTCTGCGACCCGCCGGCGGTGTTGGTGAACACGTAGACACTGGTGCCACCGGTCAGCGCCGTGCCAATCTCCCCGGCGTTGACCACCGACGGGTTGCCGCTGGGCGTGTAGACGGGGCCGCCGGAGACCTTGCTGTCCGTGCCGCTGCTGATGGTGATGTTGTAGGGATCGAGCAGCCAGCTGCCCATGTTGCCGTGCGCGGCCGACGCGTCGACGTGGCCCTGCGCGTTCAGTCCCTCGTGCGACGAGGTCTCCACGCGACCGCCGTCACCGCCGTAGGCGCCGCCGCGCGCGCTGATGCTGCCGTAGAAGTTGTTGACCTGGTTGCCCCAGACCACCACCGAGCCGCCATCGCCGTTGCGCGTGGCGTCCGCCTTGAGCGTGGCGTCGCCGTCCACGTAGACCGCCTTGGCCGTCTGCAACCCTTCGCCGCCCTGCCAGCCGCCACCGACGCGGATGTCACCGCCGCCGAACGTACCGGAGGCATCGATGCTGCCGCCGGTCACGCCGACGTTGCGGTCGGACAGCAGCTGCACGCTGCCGCCGTGCGTACCCGTGGCATCGATGCGGCCGCTGCTGACGGTGTCGCCGCCGCGTGCGACCAGGCGTACCGCGCCGCCGTCGTGGCTGATCGCGCCGGCGTCGATCACGCCCGAGTTGTTGACCAGGTTGGTGAACAGGTCGCGCGCGGCCGCGGCCTCCAGCACGACGGTGCCGCCATCGGCCTGCAGCGTGCCGGCGTTGCTGACCGCCGCCTTGGCATCCAGGCGCTGCTTCAGTTCGCCGGTGATCTGGACGTTGATCAGCCCGTTGCCATCGAAGTCCAGCACCGCGTGCTCGGCACCGTCGAGGTTGATCCGGCCGTAGTTGGCCAGGATCACGCCGTCGTTGGCCACGCTTCCGCCGATCAGGCTGACCGAACCGCCGCTGGCCGCCGCGATCGTGCCGTGGTTGACGATGCCCGCGCCGCCGCCGACCGCGTTGAGGTTGAAGTGGTTGGAGAGGAAATCGGTCGGCGTGAGGTCCAGCGTGCTGGCGACCAGCCCGCCCACGTTCACCTGCGCGGTGCTGCCGAAGATGATGCCGTGGGTGTTGATCAGGAACACCTGCCCGTTGGAGCTGATCTGGCCGAAGATCTGGCTCGGGTTCTGGTCGAGGATGCGGTTGAGCGCGATCGCCGATGTGCCCGGCTGGTTGAAGCGCACCAGCGCGTCCTGTCCCAGGTTGAAGCTCTGCCAGTTCAGTACCAGCTTGTCGCTGGTCTGGTTGATCACCACGTTGGCGCCGTCCTGCAGGATGCTGGCGCTGCCGCCGACGACGGTGCCGCCGGTCGGCGTGGTGGTCCGTCCCACCCCGCCGCCGGCCTGGACCGGTGCGCTGGCGAGCGCGCCGCACAGCAGCAGCGACAGGCTCAGCGGCAGTGCCTTGCGGCGCAGGCTGGCGAGGGAGTCCTTGCGGAAGGTCGCGCAGGTGGTGTGCATGGGCAAAGGTCCGTCAGAAGGTGAAGCCGAAGCGCGAATAGACGTGGTAGCCGCGCTTGTCCGAAGCGTCGCGGCTGCCGGTCGGCACCGAGGCGTCGAGGCGGAATTCGAAATGGTGGAAACGCGGGATGCGGAAGATCAGGCCCGCGCCGATGCCCTCGAGCGTTTCGATCGGGTTGTTGCCGTCGCGATGGTTCGAGGCGTAACCGCGGCCGAAGTCATAGAACACCTCCACTTCCAGCAGCTCGCGCCAGGGGCGGTCGTAGAACGGCGAGACCCGGTCGCCCAGGCCCGGCGCGTCGATGTGGTACTCCAGCGAGGTGTACCAGCCGCGGTCGGTGAGCGCGTCGGCGATCGGATAGGCGCGCACGCTGTCCGGGCCGCCGATCACGAACTGCTCCAGCGGCGGCAACGCATCACGCGTGTACTGGCCGCCCAGCTTGAAGTACAGGCGCTGCGAACGGGTCAGGAACTGCAGGCGGGTGTAGGAAAGCCGCGCCAGCAGGAAGTTGCTGTCGTGGTCGGGGCTGACCAGGTCCGGTTCCAGCGAGTCGTCGCGCACCGACTTGCGCAGGCTGCCCTGCACCACGTCCAGGCCGCGCAGGCGCTGGTCGGTGCGCTGCAGGCCAAAGCCCAGTTCGGCCACGTCGAAGCGCTCGTCCGAGAGCTTCACGCCGAGCGCGCCGAGCTGGGACTTCTCGCGGATGTAGCGCAGCGAGCTCTGCATCGAGACGTCGTCGGTGTTGACGAACTTCCAGTCGGCGCCGGCGAAGGTCGAGGAGGTCGGGCCGCGCACCTTCAGATCGGCGAAGGCGCCGCTGTTGATCTGAAGTTCGCTGCGGGTGGCGCCGATCACGCCGCTCAGCCCCGGCACCACCACGGTGGGCGCACGGTAGGACAGCGCGTAATAGACGTTGCTGTGCGGGTCCAGCGCGTAGTCGACGTTGGCGTTCAGCTGGTCGCCGATGCCGAGCGGGCTGTTCCAGGCCGCGCCCGCCTGCGCGCGGTAGCGACCGGTCAGTTCGGTGCCGTAGTTGTTGCCGCCCACGGTGAAGGTGAACGGGCTCCTGGCCTCGTGCGCGACCATGACCAGGTCGGTCTGGCCGGTCCTGGCGCCGGGCTGGAAGGTGGAAGAGACGGTCACGCCCGGCAGGTCGCGCGCGTACAGCAGCGCCGAGTCGATGTCCTGCTTGCGCAACGGCTGCCCCTTGAGCTTCTCGGCCGGCGCGGCAATCACTCCCGGCCGGTAGCGCGAGGTGCCCTTCACCACGACCTTGCCGATCGTGCCCTCGAGCACCCCCAGCCGCACGATGCCGTCGCTGCCCACGTCCTGCGCGGGCACGAAGGCGGTGGCCACGATGTAACCGGCCTTGCGATAGCGGTCGGTGATGCGGTCGGCAACCTGCTGCAGCTGGCTGAAGTTGGCCTGGACCGGCTTGCCGGACCCGCCGGAGAGCGTGGCGAACTGCTCGTCGGCCATCGCCTGCACGGTGGCCGGGGTGATGCCGTCCTCGGGATGGTCACCCACCCCCTGCACGCGAAAGCCATGCACGGCCAAGGTCTGTTCCTGCGCCCCGGCGGCCTCGCGCTCGCGCAGCGGCGGTACCGCGGCGGTGGCTGCGGCGTCGGGCACCGGCGCCGCCGGCGTGGCAAGGGCCTGCGCCACGGTCGCCGCAGGCGTCGCGCCCGCCCCCAGGTGTACCGCCAGCACCTGCCCCGGCAGGTAGGCGTGGGCGTCGGGGTAGCCGGCGTCATGCAGCCGGGTGGTAATCAGCACGGCGGCGGCCTGCAGTTGGCCGGCGTCGAGCGAGCTGGCGCCCGCGGTGGCCAGCGCCTGCTGGTATTCGGACTGGATCAGCTCCTGCACCTGGTCGGCCTGCGGCCCTTCCGTCGGGACGCCGCTGACCAGAATGTCCTGCGCGGGGGCACCCGGCGCGGCCGGTGCCGGTGGCGACGCCTGGGCCAACGCGTTCCCGCCCGCCAGGGCAAGGGCCACCGCTGCTGCGAGGCAAGCAATCCGCACGTCATTCCCCTTTGATGACCGTTTCCTTGGCGCGGCGCCGGTTGCCGGGCCGCATCAACGCGACGGCCGGGATCCGACCCGGCCGCTGGCAGCCGCGCAAACGCGCGGTCTCACCCTGTAGTGCGAAGTCCGTCAACAAAAGCGCCCATCCGAAGGCATTTCGTTCACGAATGACTCATCAGGCATTCACATTTCAGGAGGTGACGAACAGCAAGCCGAGCAGCACGGCACAAGCGAGCGCACCGGCGGCGAAGAGCGCCAGCAGCATCCGGCTCGAACGCGTCGTCCTGCCCAACAGGGCCGGTACCACGTCGGCGTCCGGCACGTCGGCGGGACGGGCCGGACGCACCACCGCCTTGCGGGCGGTGATGCCGTGGCTGTCGCGCAAGGCGGACAGCACGTTGCGCCGGCGCGCGCGGTACTCGGCGCGGGCGATGCGCCCCCCGTAATGAGCCTCGTCGAGGAGGCTCAGGTCGCGGTTGACGATGCGTTCGCGATCGTTCATGGCACCTCCCTCACCAGGCGCAGGCCGACATCCTTCTGCGCGCCGCCGCCGTCAGGGCGCCGGCTGTCGACGGTGCAGTCGGACCAGTAGCTGGTGTAGCTGCCGCCGCGCACCGCGGCGCCATCGTCCACCCATTCCCAGACATTGCCAGTCAGGTTGATCAGGCCCCACGGGTTGGGGCTGCGACCGCGGGCGGCGATCGGCGCGCCGCCGCCGTCGTCGGCCCCGGCGGTCGGTGGAATGCAGTTGCTGTCCGGCGCCTGCTTCCAGCCGCCCCCGGCGCGCGCGGCCGCCAGCCACTCGGCGTCGGTCGGCAGGCGATAGACGTGGCCGCTGGCGCCGCCGAGCCATGCCGCGTAAGCGCGTGCCTGGGCCAGGCTGATGTTGCTCACCGGCAGGCTGCCGGCGGAACGGTCGTCCAGTGCGATGGCGCTGCACTTGCCGGTGGCCGCGCAATAGCGGTTGTACTCGTTGACGGTGATTTCCGAGCGGGTCATCGCCAGCGTCTTGGCGCCGGCACGCACCACCACCAGCGCGGGGCCGCGCGTGCCGTCGATGCTGTCGAAGCAGGCGCGGCCCGCACCGACCAGGTCCGGCGCGGCACAGGGGTCGGCGGTGGGGCCGGCGGCAGCCGTGGGCGGCGCGGGGCGGATCACGGCCGGACTGCCCTTCCCTGCCGCGGTGGCCGCAGGCTGACCGGTGGCCGGTGCACGGCCGGCGGGGGACGCGACATTGCCCTGGGCGGGCGTCGGCGTAGCGGCAGGCGAAACCGGCGTCGACGGTGCACCGCTGACGGACTTGAGCGAATCCAGCAGCGCGGCGAGGGAGCCTTCGCCGAGCTGTCCGCGCAGCTTCATCTCCGCCTCGAGCGCGGCCAGCGCGTCGGCATCCGCGTGGCGCACCTGCGCCAGCTGGTGGCGCAAGCGATCGAGTTCGGTCGGGGACAGCGCCTGCCCGCGCGCTTTCACCAGGTCGGCCGCCAGGCCGTAGCGGGCGCTGGCCTTGACCAGATCGGTGCGCTGGCCGAGCAGGCCGATAGCGCGTGTGAGCACGTCGGTGGCTGCCTGGTAGCGGCCCTTGCGGAACGCTTCGCGCGCCTGGCCCAAGTAGGCATCGGCGAGCAGCTGCGGGCCTTCGCTGGCCAGGAACGGATGCTGCGGGACCAGCGTGCGGATACGCGCCAGCGATTCCTGTGCCTTGGCGGTGTCGCCCGCCGCTGCAGCGCGCTTGACCGACTCGATGCGTGCGGTGACTTCGGCCGCCGCGCTCTCCTGCGCCAGGCGGTCCTGCTGCTGCTTGTCCAGCGCGGCCAGGCGATCATGCTCGGCCTTGAGCACGGCCGACCGTGGGGCAACGGACAGGCCAAAGTCGACCAGCGCCTGATCCTGCGGCAGGTGCAGCGCATCGGTCTGGCGATCGGCAACCCTTGCGATGGCCGCCGCCAGCTGGTCGATGAGCGCACGGGTCTGCGGCGAGGTGTCACCCTTGAGCGGCGCCATCGCGGCGGCGACCTGGCGTTGCCACTCGGCGCTCGCTTCCGGGCGGGCGATCAGCACGGCCAGCGCGGCGCGTGCCTCGGGCAGGCTGGTGGCGGTCGCCGCGGTCGGCGCGGCGGCCACGGCCGTGCCGGAGGACATCGCCTCGAGCTGCGCCTGGCGGCGCTGCAGGCGGGCCGAATCGGGGAACAGGGCGATCGCCTGCTTCAGCTGCGCGGTGGCCTGGTCGCCGTGGTGCAGCGCCAGCGCATTGCCGATGGCGATGTCGTACTTGAGCTCCAGCTCGGCGTTCTTGAGCAGGCTGCTGGACGGATCGATGGCGCGGATCTTCTGCAGCGTCTCGATCGCATTGTCCGGCTGGTCGGCGAAGATCGCGCCGGCCTCGATCCGCTGGGAAAGCTGGGTGTCCAGGCTGTTGAGCAGTTCGTTCTTCTGCTGGTCCATCGCACTGCGACGGATGTCCAGCTCCGGGGAATACAGCTTGAGCTGGTCGCGCAAGGCGAACAGCTGCTGCGCGTGGGCGTAGTCGTAGCGGCCCTGCGCGGGGTTCCAGTAGGCGTCCAGGCGGCTCAGCAGGAAGCGCTGGATGAGATCGCCCTGGTCGAGCACCAGGCGCTTGCGCTCCTCGTCGCCGAGCGTGTCCAGCGCGGCCATCGCCTGGGCTTCGTCGGTGTAGCGGTGAGCGTCGTCCGGCGTGAAGCGCGCGATCACCTGCGCGACCTTGCGCTGGTGCAAATAGTGCGCGCCGCCCCAGCCGCCGGCGACCAGCACGACCAGTGCGCCGGTGCCCCAGGCGAGATATGGGCCGATGCGCTCGCGCAGGCCGACTTCGCGCAGGCCCTCGACGAATTCCTGCGCGGTGCGCAGGCGGTCCTCGCCGCGGAACGCGACCGCATCGCACAGCGCCTTGTACTGGCGGCGGGTGAGTCCCGGCACTGCCGGCGGCTTGCGCCCCTCGCGCATCGCCACCTCGGCACTCACCTTGTCGAACGGGTGCTTGCCGGTGAGCAGTTCGAAGGCGACGCAACCGAGCGCGTAGATATCGTCGCTCGGCGTCGGCTCGCTGCCCTGGATCATCTCAAGGCTAGCGTAGGCCGGCGTCAGCGCACCGAGCGTGCCGGCGTCGAACACGGTCTGCTCGCCGACCGCATCACCCATGTGCTTGCCGGCGCGCGCGATGCCGAAGTCAAACACCTTCGGCACGCCCTCGCGCGTGACCATCACGTTGCCGGGCTTGAAGTCCGAGTGCACCACGCCGGCGGCGTGTGCGCGCTTGAGCGCCCAGGCCATGCCCTCGATCAGCGGTCGGGCCTTGGCCAGCGGCATGCCGTTGTAGGCGCGCTCGCGGATCAGCGCCTTCATGTCCGAGCCGTCGACGTACTCCATCGTCATGAAGACGATGGTGCCGTCCTTGTCGAAGTCGTAGACGCGCACGATGTTGTCGTGCGCCAGCGACTGCGAGCGGCGCGATTCGCGTTGCAGCGCGATCAGCGAGTCGGGGTGGCGGCGGAACTCGTCGTTCAGCACCTTGACCGCGACGTAGGGATCGCGGTCGCGCGCTTCCACCTTGCGTTCGTCGCGCGCCAGGAACACCACGCCCATGCCGCCGCGGCCGATCTCGCGCTCGAGCAGGAAGCGGCCCTTGAGCAGCATGCCGACGTGCGCGTGATCGCCGCCCGCGGCGCCGGCCAGGCGTTCCCAGCTGGCGCTGTTGCCCGAGTGCGTGCCGGTGCCCGTGCCCGACTGGGTGCCGGTGGATTGCGCATCGTCCGGGGCACGGCCATGCGAGGCGGGCATGACCACCGTCGTCCCACCCACCGGTTCGGAAACCACCGGCGGACGCGAGGCCGGCATGACGACGGTCGCGTCGCCCGGGTCCTCGGACATGCCACGGGCGACCACTGGCGGCGCCACTCTGGTGGCGTCGCCTTCCATGGCCACGAACCCGGCCGGCGCGACGACGGTCGCGTCGTCAGCCACGACCGCCTCCGCCGTGATGGTCTGCACGGCCATCAGACGATCCAGCAAGGCCCGGCCGATCTCCGCATCCAGTTCGCCCTCGTCGTGCAGGCGCCGCACCAGCGCGAGCTCGTCGTGGTGGCGATCCTCGGGCACGGCGCCGCGGCGATCCAGCGTATCGAGCAGCACGGGGAGCGGCAGGTGGCCGTTGCGGAAGGCGGCGATCAGTTCGGCAAGCGTGTTCATGCAAAGCTCTTCGTCGGTGCTGCGATGGCCGGAGGCGCGGTCAGCTGACCACCAGCATGGGGACTTCGTTGGTGCGAACCTGCTGGCCATCCATGTACAGCGCCGAGCGCATCGTGTAGCGGCCGTCCTGGATGCCCTTGGGCAGGTTGAAGTCGAAGTTGGTCTCGTATTCGCCAGTGCCGTCGATCGCGGTGGCGTCCTTGGTGACGGTGGTCAGCTGGCGGCCGTCCGGCGCGAACAGGGTCAGCTGCTCCTTGAGCTGTGGCGCCTCGTCGTGGGTGCCGCGCACCAGCGTGACGCGCGACTGCATGGCCGCCTGGCTGCCGGAGCGGATGGTCTCGCCGGGCAGCAGTGCGGTCTGGTAGGCGCTGATGGTGTTGTTCGCCGGCAGGGCGCCGCGGTCGTGGCGGTACTGGTCTTCCACCGAACGCGCGTCGCGCACCTTGCGCGCGTGGTAGTTGTAGGCCATGCAGGCGAACACACCGATGCCGGCCCCGATCGCGGCGCCAGCCAGATGGCCCTTGCCCTTGCCGAACATCGAGCCGGCCAGCGCGCCAATCGCGCCGCCGACAGCCGGATTGCATGTGGGCGATGCCGTCTGGCTGGCGTTCGTGCGGGCACCGTCGTTGGCCATGCCCATGCCGGGCATCTGGGCGCAACCACTCACCAGGGCGAGTGTGCAGGCCGCACCCAACAGGCTGATACCGCGGAATCCTTGATGCATGGCGAGTCCCTCCTCAGTTGATCGAAATGCTGTTCATGGCCTGCTGCTGCGCCTGTTGGGCACGGCGCAGGAGACGTCTGGCGGCCGCGTCGCCCGGGTTCACCTGCAACGCGGCCTTGGCATTGGCGATGGCGGCCGAGTAGTTCTGCTGGGCGAAGTTGCGTTCGCCCTCGCGCAGCAGGCCTGCCGCGACCTCCTGCATGCGGCTGGAAGAACCTGCGGCCTCGTGCTTTTCGTTCGATGGCGTTCTGCCGGGCGTCGCGGCCGGAGCCTGCGTGGCCGGCGCACGCGTCTGTTGAACCGGCACCGGCGGCGGCACAGGCGTGCTCTGCGGAGGCAACGCGGGCACGGGTGCCGGCGACGCTTTCACCATGGCGGGCCGATCCAGTTCCTGTTTCTCCTTCTCCACGGCGGCGCGCCTGAGATCCAGCCGCGGCAGGAACAGATGCAGCCGCGCGGGCAACTCGAACACGCGCTCGGCCGCGGCGTAATCGCGCCGCCCCTTGGCCGGGTTCCAGTAGGCGTCGACACGGTCGAGCAGGAATTGCTGCACCTGGTCGCCCCGGTCGAGCATCAAGCGTTTGCGTCCGTCCTCGCCCAGTTGCTCGAGCGCGGCAGCCGCCTCGGCTTCGTCGCCGAAGTGCCGCGGGCTGGCTGTCTGGAAGCGCGAAGCGACCTCCGCCACCTGGCGCGCGCGCCACTGCCCCAGCGCACCCCAGCCAGCAACCGCCAGCAGCAGGACGCCGACCAGCGTCCAGGCGAGCGGTCGGCCCAGGCGCTCGCCCAGGCCGACATCGCGCAAACCCTCGACCAGTTGGTCCGCACTTTTCAGGCGCTGAGCGGCGGTGAAGGCGACCGCGTCGCACAAGGTTCTGTACTGGCGGCGGGTGAGTCCCGGCACCGCCGGCGGCTTGCGCCCCTCGCGCATGGCCACCTCGGCACTCACCCGGTCGAACGGGTGCTTGCCGGTGAGTAGTTCGAAGGCGACGCAACCGAGCGCGTAGATGTCGTCGGTCGCCTGTGGCGGCCGGCCCTGGATCATCTCCAGGCTGGCGTACGCCGGGGTCAACGCACCAAGGCGGCCTGCGTCGAACACCGTCTGGTCTTCGGCCGCCTCGCCCGGCTGCTTGCCGGCGCGCGCGATGCCGAAGTCGAACACTTTGGGCATCCCCTCGCAGGTGACCATCACGTTGCCGGGCTTGAAATCCGAGTGCACCACGCCGGCGTCGTGGGCGCGCTTGAGCGCCCGTGCCATGCCCTCGATCAGCGGCCTGGCCCTGGCCAGCGGCATGCCGCGAAAGGCGCTCTCGCGGATCAGCGTCTTGAGGTCCGAGCCGTCGACATACTCCATCGTCATGAAGACGATGGTTCCGTCCTTGTCGAAGTCGTAGACGCGCACGATGTTGTCGTGCGCCAGTTGCTGCGAGCGGCGCGACTCGCGTTGCAGCGCGATCAGCGAATCGGGATGGCGGCGAAATTCGTCGTTGAGCACCTTCACCGCCACGTAAGGGTCGCGGTCGCGTGCCTCGACCTTGCGCTCGTCGCGCGCGAGGAACACCACACCCATGCCGCCCCGTCCGATCTCGCGCTCGATCAGGAACCGGCCCTTGAGCAGCATGCCGATGGTCGCCTGGTCGCTGCTCGCCACATCGGCCAGCCCCTGCCAGGCGGCCGCGTCGATGCTGCCGGTGCCGCCCGCGGTGCGCGAACCGGTGACGCCGGTGCGGGTCGCCTCCGGCTGGACAGAGGCCGGCTTGACCACGGTCGCCTGGTCCGCCGGCGCATCGTCGGTGGCAGGCAGCATTGGCGGCGCGACGCGGGTGGCCTCGTCGGCGTGGAAGGCGATCGGTGTCGATCGCACGGACGGTGCAACGCAGGTCGCCTCGTCGGCTTCGGACGCGGCCAGCACCGAGGCCACTTCCTCGCCAGCGCGCTGCAGCACCTCCAGGCGCTCGCAGACCAGTTGTGCCACGCCGGCATCGAGGTGGCCTTCCTCGCGCATCCGCGCGATCCATTGCAGGTCGTCCGCGTGCTGGTCCGGAGGCACCACGCCACGCTCGGTCAGTGCATCGACCAGCAGCGCCGGCAACGACAACTGACCGGCCTGATAGGCCTCGACAAGAGCGCTTAGCGAGGGGGTAGCCATGTTCGTCGGGTCAGTCCTGCAGCCGCACGACCACGGCGGACACGTTGTCGCGCGCGGCGCGCCCCATGGCCATTGCGAACAGTCCCTGCAACACGTCGCCCGGCGGCTGCGGGCGGGCGCAATGCGCATCGATTTCCTCGTCGGACATCTCTTTGTTGATGCCGTCGGAACACAGCACGAACTGCATCCCCGGGCGGTTGCCGGCGACGACCCAATCGACGAACAGCCGCTCCTCCGCGCCGACCGCGCGGGTCAGCACGCCCGCGCCGGGCTGCGGGCGCGCGGGTGCGGGGCCGCCGGCGAACTGGGTAATCTCTTCCTTGACGCCGTGCACGTGGTCCTGGGTGATCTGGCGCAGGTGGCCGTCCTCGAAGCAGTAGGCGCGGCTGTCACCGACCCAGCCGCACAGCATGAAGTCCGGGTCGTAGACGAGCAGCACCACGGTCGAGCCGATCAGGTCGACGCCGCGCGCCATCGCCACCTGACGCAGTTCGCTGTTGACCTGCGCCAGCGTGTCTTCGATCGATTCGATGAACTCGAACACGTCGCCGTTGCGCGGCAGCGAGCCCAGTCGCTCGACGATCAGACCACTGGCGTAATCGCCCGCCGAGTGGCCGCCCAGGCCATCGGCGACGACCCACAGGCCGATGTCCTCGCGCAGCAGAATCGCGTCCTCGTTGTGCTTGCGGACCTTGCCGGTGTGGGTATGCCCCGCGGACTGGTAACGCACGGTCATGGCTGTACCTCGATGACGGCCAGCGGCCAGGGCCGCGAAGGGTTCGGACCCAGCGCCTGGGCCAGGCGCGCCTGCGCGTCCTCCGGCGTGGCGGCGGCCAGCGCCTGGGCCAGCGTGGCTTGCGAGAGCTGCGTGTGCGCCACGCCAGCCAGCAGCAGCAGGCGATCGCCGGGCACGAGCTCGCAGGCGACCTGCTCGCAGCCGGGCATGCCTTCAGCGCCCAGGCCCGGAAGCGAGGGAGCGTCGTTGGCGCCGAACAGCAGGTCGTCCAGTTCACCGCCACCGGGCAGCGTCGGCTGGGGCGGCGCGGTGGCAAACAGCGGGCGCATCCGCCCACCGCGCCAGTGCCAGGCACCGGCGGCCCCCACCCGCAGCAGCCCGGCCTGGTTGCCGGCGACACGGGCGGCAACCACGGCGCCGTCCTCGGTCGCGCGCCCGTGGCGCAGCAACGGATGGAGCGCCATCAGGCGGGCACGCAGCGCATGCGTGCCGGGCGCCGCCTCGTCGGCCGGGCTCATCTCGGCACCGACACTGGCTGCCGCGGAGGCGGCGCGGCGACGCGGGTCGGCCAGACCCTGATCCGCCGCCACCAGGGTCAGGGCGCAGGCGGGATGGCGAACCACGGCGGCACCGGGCGCCGTCTGGACCGAAAGCGCGGTATTGAACACGGGTGCGCCCACGAGCGCGGCCGCTGCCTGCGCCTGGCGGACGAAGCCCGGTACGGTCACGTCGTCATCCGACTCGTGCGCTCGAGCCGGTACCGGCGGCGGCACAGGCATCGGCGCCAGTTCGATAGCGGCAGGCGCCGCCGGCTCGGGCGGTGGTGCAGAGACAGCACCCGGAGTCAGCCATGCACCGGCCCGGGCCGCATCGAGGAAACCGGCATAAGCGTCCGGCGCAGGCAGGCCGCGGGTGGCGAGGATCCCGGCCGGCACGCGGCCTGCGCCCTCGCTCCACCACAGACACCACGGGCCGCCGTGACCGGCGAGCCGTCGCCACAGCCCGAGCAGCACCTCGGTGTCGATGGCGCGCGCCGGCAGCGGCAGGCGCCAGTGCGTCGCGCGGCTCACATCGATGCCCTCGCATGGGTCGACGGTCGCCGGCGCGCGGGTTTCGGGGCCCGGCAACGCTGCCACCAGCGCATCGAAACCTTCGGCGTCCACAGAAGCGCCTCGCTGGCCTTGTGCGTGCACGCGCGCCAGCGCGTCGAACCAACCGGCACCCTCGCGCAGCAGCAGCTCGATTTGCGCCGGCGAGATTGCCGCGGCCAGCACCATCGGGAAACTGCGGCCGACGCGATCGTCGGCGGGGCCGAACACGCCGGCCCAGGCACCCTCGCCGCAGGCCTGCGGCGACAGCACGAAGCGCCATGTCGGGCTGGCCCGGTAGGCGGCCGCCCAGTCCTGGCCCAAGGCCTCGCGGCTGGCGAACACCGCCTGCTCGAAATGCCGGTCCCAGCGTTCGACGAACGCGCCGGGCAGCCGCCGCTGCACGAAATCCCCCGCCCCCGGCAACTTGCCGAAGAATCCCACGCTCGCCGTCCCGCCCCCTGTCGGCCCGGACATGGCTAGCCTCCGCACCGGAAGCGTTGTACCTGCGTGTTGAGGAATGGGTTCTTCAGATTGCTGGCCTGGACGATCAGCTGCACCGCCTGGCCGCCGAAATCGAAGTGCGCCTGGTAGCGCAGGTCCGACTGGCGCGACAGCTTTGCTGCCTGCAATGCGTGGAAGAACGCCCAGTCGCCCTGGTAGTCGTAGCTGCTGAGCAGGTTGCCGGAGGTGTCCCAGGCGGACACCTTGACCTGCCCCGGCGTCGGCCCGGGCCACTTCATCGCCATGCTGGTGTTGCCGCCGGGCTTGTAATCGAAGGTCTGCCCGTCGATGGCGATGGCGAAGTGGCCGATGCCCGGCGCCAGCACCGGCGCCAGCAGCGTGAAGCCAACTTCGGGCGTGGGACTGCCGTTGCGGAAGTACATCTGCTTGATGCTGTCGGCCAGCTGCATCTGCGCCAGCATCGAGGCCGAGCCGCTGACCGCGCCCGGCCCGCTCTTCCACTGCCAGGTGCGCCCGCTGGTGTCGACCAGCTTGGCCAGGGTCTGCTTGAAGAAGCCGTCGTAGCGTCCGCCGTAGCCGAACATCTCGCCGAAGTTCTGCACCGGGATGTCATTGCGGCTGGCCGGCGAGAACGGGAAGCGGCCCTGGGTGAACGCCGCGCAATCCTGCGCCGCGGCCTGCTGGAACTGCTCGTCGAGCGCGCCCTTGGTGCCGCTGGCAACCAGCGCCTGGCTCTTGCCGGTGAGCGAGGCGACCCAGCCGGACACCGGCGGCGGCAATTGCGCCGCGGCCTGCTGCGCCATCAGCAACTGGGGGTTGGGCTGGCCCGCCGCGTCGCTGAAGTCGGTCATGGTGAGCAACGTCTTGCTCAACTGGTCGAGAGCGCCCAGGGTCTGGTCGATCGGCGCGGCACCGGGTGCGCCATCGCTCAGTTTGTTGAGCGTGTCGAAGTGCGCACTGATCGCGCTTCCCGGCGGCGCCTCGTCCGCCGCGCCACCGCCGCCGGCCTTCGCCAGCGCGCGGCCCAACGCGTTCTGGGTGGCCTTCTTGGCGGCGGCGTCCTTGGCCGCATCCAGCGCCTTGTCGCCGGCGTCGGTCGTCGGTGCGCGCAGCATGTCGCTGGTGTTGTCTCGCACCAGTTTGAGCAGCGACTTGAGCGGCGAGCTCGGGCCGGAGAGTTTTGCAGCGATCGTGCTGGCGTCCTGGATGCTGGCCGCTGGCTGCAGCTGCAGGTCGGCCAGCAACGCGTCCCAGGCCTTGATGTAGTCGGCTTCGTAGAGCGCCAGCACCTGGCGCGAGAGCCGCGCCTGCGCCAGCGCGTCGATCGGCTCGGCGCCGAACACCCAGTCGTCAGCGGCGAACTGCTTGACCGCCTCCTCCACGCCCTTGTCCGCCTCGATGGCGAACACCGGCTGCGTGTAGACCGCCGGCAGCGGCTCGGACAGCGGCTTGCCACTCTGGCGGCGGAACACGTTGCCGAGCAGGCCCAGTTCCTTGTCCAGTTGCAGCGGCTTGCCGGCGCTTTCGGCCGACAGCTTCATGCTGCCGTACACCAGCGTGGAAAGGTCGGCGGTACGCAGCGTGGTACGTGCCTGCTCCACCAGCGCCGCATCCAGCGGCAGCGCGCGCAACTGGCCCGGCTCCGCCACCAGCGCCTGGAAATGCTTCGCCAGTGCCTGCTGCAACACCGGCTCGTCCGGGAACACCTTGCGCCATTCCAGGTTGGCCAGCGCCACCAGTTCGTCGGCATCCAGGTGCTTGGGCTCGCCCAGCATCAGGTAGCCTTTCAGGTAGTAGTACAGCGCCTGCGGATCGGACGCGCTGGCGGCCAGGCCGCCGCGGAACTGCGCGCCCACGCCGGGCAGCAGCAGGGCGTTGAGTTCGCGCAGGTACGCGGCGTGCAGGTCCTCGCCCACCGCCTTGCCCTGGTACAGGCCCAACCGCATCGACATCGGCACGCCGCCCTCGGGCGTGGCGGTCTGCTGCACCGCCGACAGCGCTTCCAGACGGTCGAGCACCTTGGCGAAGTATTCCTTCGGGGTGACGCTGGCCGGCAGGTCGACGCCGGCCGGATAACCCTTCAGCGCGTCCTGCACCTGCCCCAGGTAGGCACGATTGCGCGCGTAGCTGGTGGCGAAACCGAAGCACAGCAGCACGGTGAACAGCGCCATGCCGGCGTAGGCGGCCAGTTGCACGGCGACCTTGCGCCGCTCGATCGCGGGGTTGGTGCCGGCCAGGCCGGACTCGCGGAACAGCACTTCCTTGAGCAACCGCTCCACGAAGAAGGTGCGTCGCTGCGCACCTTGCGGGTTCACGCGCGCGGCGTCCAGGCCGAAGGTGCGCGCCACCGCGCCCATCATGCGGTCGATCGGCGTGCCTTCCTGCGTGCCGGAGGTGAGGTAGACGCCGCGCAAGAGCGGCGGCGTGCCGTAGGCGTGGCCGGCGAACACGCCTTCGACGAACTGTCGCGCGGTCTCGCCCAGTGAGGCGAGCTGTTGTGGGAAAGACAGCACCGCCGCGCGACGGCCGCGGTCGCGTTCGGCGTGCAGCCGGTCGAGCGTGCGCGTGTTGAGCCGGTCGAGCAGCAGCCGGTATTCGTCGGCGAAGGCCTTCGCGGCGCTGCCGTCCATGGTCTTGTTGAGCGGGAAGGACACGCCCCAGACCTGGTTGCGCAGCTCGGGGTTCATGTCGTCGAAGAACTCGCCAAAGCCGGCGACCAGGTCGCACTTGGTTAGTACCAGGTAGACCGGCACGCCGATCTTCAGGTGCTCGGAAAGCTCGTCCAGCCGGCGCCGGATCGCGCGCGCGTGCTCCTGCCGGCCGGTGTCGTCCAGCACCATCAGGTCGGACAGGCTCATCGCCACGATCACGCCGTTGATCGGACGGCGCTTGCGGTAGCGGCGCAGCAGCTTGAGGAATTCGCCCCAGGCGGTGGCGTCGGCGGCGCGATCGGAGTCCTGCGTGGTGTAGCGCCCGGCGGTATCGAGGAACACCGCCTCGTCGGTGAACCACCAATCGCAGTTGCGGGTGCCGCCTACGCCGCGCAGCGCTTCCTTGCCGAAGCGCTCGGATAACGGGAAGTTGAGGCCCGAGTTCTGCAGCAGCGTGCTCTTGCCCGAGCCCGGCGGGCCGATCACCACGTACCAGGGCAACGCGTACAGGTTGCCGCGGCGCCGCTTGCGCAGCATCTCGACCGCTTCGGCGAAGCGGCCCTGCAACTGCGAGCGCTCGCCCGCGCTGCGGTTGTCGCCACCGGCGGGCGCCGCGCCATCCTGCCCGGCCAACTCGCCGGACATCTTGTTGGCCTTGCCGCGGGCGCGCAGCGCCTGCATCTGAAGCCAGGCGCCCCAGGCCAGCACGATCAGCATGATCAGCAGCAGCCGCGCGACCGGACTGGCCAACGGCTGCGCATCGCCGATCCCGAGATACGGGCCGCCCAGCCACACCAGCACCGAGAGAAGCAGCACGCCGATCAGCGTGACGAACCAGGCGGACTTCAAAAGGCTCAGCAACTTCGCCACGGCGTCAGGCCTCCGGAATGAACTTGATTTCGACGCGGCGGTTGCGCGTGCGGTTGTCCGGCAGGTCCGGCGGCAGCGCGATCGGCTGCGAGGCGCCGGCGCCGGTCGACTCGATACGGCCCGGGTTGTCCAGCCCCTGGGTCAGGACCTGCCGAACCGACTGCGCGCGCGCGGCCGACAGCGCGAAGTTGTCCTTGAACTTGAGCGAGTGGATCGGCTGGTCGTCGGTGTGGCCGATCACGATCACGCGGCCGGGCACCTGGTTGAGCGCGGCGGTGATCTTATGCAGCAGTGGCAACTGGCGATCGTTCACGTCGACGCCGCCGGAGGCGAACATCGCATTGCCCGACAGGCGCAGCATCGCCTGCCCGTCCGGCTGTTCGTCGATGCTCAGCAACCCCGCCTGCTCTTCCGGCGCCAGCAGTTGCTTCAGGCGCTTGCGCTCGGGCGCCGGGCGGTGCGCGGTATCCGGCGGCGTGGCGCCTTCGAGCCCGATCCGAGCGAGTTGCGCATTGACCGGTGCGGCCGCGTCGTTGAGCCGGGTGTAGAAGAACAGGAAGGCCGCCAGCAGTACGCAGGCGGCGGCGGTGGCGATCACCCACAACGGCACGTAACGCACCAGCGGGTTGCGCCGGTCTTCCACGCCGCGCCAGTGCGGCGCCATTTCCTGCGCGGCCGGCGTGCGCTGCTCCTTGAGGCGCCGATAAATATCTTCCTGGATGTCGGCGAGCTTCGCGCGCCCGCCCGCCTCGATCTGGTAGCGGCCGCCGAAGCCGAGCGCCAGGCAGATGTACATCAGTTCGATCAGGTCGATGTGCCGGGAGAAATCCGCACACAGCCGCTCGAGGATCTGGAAGAACTTGGCGCCGCCGTAGGACTCGCTGTGGAACGCCACCAGCAGCGTCTGCTGGGCCCAGCCGCTGTGCTCGCCCCAAGGCGCGTTGAGCACGGACTCGTCGAGCATGGTGCACAGCACGTAGCGCGCCGCCAATACGGTCTGCTGCGGCAGGTTGGACGCCTGCGCGCGGGCTTCGAAACGTCGTACCTGCGTGGTCGCCTGCTCGCGCAGGCGCGCGGCGTCCGGCGCGGTGGCACTGTGGCGCAACTGCACCGCCAGCAGCAACAGCGGGCTGGCCGCCTGCACCAGGGGATTCATGCCACCGCCGAGGAAACCGCTGATGTCCTCCTCGCGTGCGGGCCGGGCCGGTGTGCCGTAGGCAGCCTGCGGCGGTACGTGGGCGGCAGGCGGTGGGGCCACGGGCGCGGTCGGTGCCGGTGCGCCGCGCGGGCGCACCACGGTGGCATCGCGCATGTCCTCGTCAAAGGGACCGCTCATGGCATCAGCTCCGGATGGCCCAAAGTTGCAGGTCGAGGCCGGCGAACTCGCTGCCGAAATGGAAGGCGATGCCGCCGGAGGTCTTCAGCTCGCGCCACATCGGCGAGTGCTTGTCGAACTCGAAGTAGAGGTAGCCGGCGTTGTAGGGAATCTGCCGCGGCGCCACCGGCATCGGCTGCACCGCGATGCCGGGCAATTGCAGGTTGACCAGGTCGCGGATCTTCTCGGTCGGGCCGATCTTGGCGTGCGCGGGCAACTGCCGGCGCAGGTCCTCGGACTTCATGTCGGCCTTGGCCGAAAGCACGAAGGCGGCGGTGTCGATGAGGGTCAGGTCGGGCACCACCGCCACCCACACGCCGTACTTGCGCTGCTGCAGCGGGATCGGCATCGCGGTCTGCTCCATCACCGCGCTGAGCGCATTGCGCAACGAGACGATCACCGGCTCGAAGCTCTCGCGCAGCAGCTCGTGGCGGTACGGCGGGAACATCGGCGGGCGCTTGCCCGGCGCGGTGAAGGTGGTCAGCTCGCCCGCCATCGCCACCAGCGTGCGGTAGAAGGCTTCCGGGTGCTCCAGCGGCGCCTCGGCCAGGTGCGCGACGAGCGGCTGGTAGCGGTTGACCACCTGCAACATCAGGAAGTCGGCGATCTCCGCCGCGCCGCCGCGGTCGGTCAGCGCCACGCGGCTGGCCAACGCCTCACCGCGCTGGTGCAGCAGGCCGAGCAGCTCAGTGAGGAAAGTCACCAGCCGCGGCACGGCCTGGCAGCTCAGGCCGGTGGGCATGAACGACTCGTCCAGCATCACCCGGCGGTCGGCGCGACATTCGACGATGCGCGCGACCGGAATCTGCGCCAGTCCTTCCATCGGCTGCGACTGCGGCAGCAGGCGCGTGCTCATGCCGCCAACCTCCAGCGGGGTAAGACCCTCGACGCTGCCAGAGCTGTCGCGCACTTCGGTCTCGCGTACGCGGTAGCGGAACAGCCGCTCGGCCGGGGCTTCCGGCCGGCCGCTCTCGGGCTGGGTGGGCGAGCGCAGCGGCAGGGTCAGGTAGACGGTCTGGTCGCGCCAGTTGGCGTCAACCTCCAGCGCCGGCGGCAGCGGGTCGTCGCCGGGCATGGAGAACGGCGTACCGTCGGGGAAGATGCCCCGCGCGCGGCGGATGCCGAGCTTGCCGATGGCCAGCAGGTCCGGTTCCAGCTCCAGCTCCTGGAAGCCCCAGGCGTAGGGCCGCAGCGCGCCGGCGCGCAGCTCGACGAAGCGCTCGAAGTAGCGCTCCTGCTGCTGCAGGTGCTGTGGGCGCAGGAACAGGCCCTCGCTCCAAACCACTTTGTTGTTTTGCGTCATGACCGACCTGTCTGCTGGTTGTTTGCCGTACGGGCGCGGCGTCCGGGCGTTGGATGCAGGCGCCTCTCCCGGCCTCCCGCCCTCCTCGCGTCGATCCCTCGAAAGCGGGAATCCACCTGCTTGCCGGCCACTGCGCAGGGATGCGCGAGGGCAAGATGGATGCCCGCTTTCGCGGCAATGACGCCGAGGCAAGGGTGTCGTCCGTCTCCTCCGACCGGTTCGTCCCGATAGACCGTGCCTCGCTTCCTGGCGGCCCTCTCTCTAGTGCGTGTTTTTCACGTGAAAAGCGCCATGCGCGCTCACCGCTGCCGTATCCGCGCCGATTTGAGCCGCGCCAGTTGTTCTTCGTAGGCGCGCGCGAACTCATCGCCGAACAGGCGGCGGAAGCATTCGTCCGGGTCCTTGGCCAGGCCCTCGAAGTTCTCGCGGTAGCGCTCCCAGTAACGGCCCTTGCCGCCGAAGGCCGAGCGCTTGCTGCCGTCCACTTCCTGCTCCAGACGATCCGGGTTGAAGTGCGCCAGCACCGCCTCGAAACCGGCGCGCACGCCGGCCAGCATCGCCATCTGGTGGCAGCGGATGTCGTCGAAGGCGTCCTGGAAGGCGTCGGTACCCGAGAGGAACGCACCGTTGGCCGGGGCGAGCAGCTTCTGCAGCGCCTCGTCCGCGGTGGGCGCGAATTTCAACGGGTTGTTTTCCGAGCGCTGGATCAACGTGACCGGCAAGCGGAAGGTGTTCTTGATCTCGGCGCGGGCGCGCAACACGTCCATCACGCCATCGACGACGATGCGGAAGATGGTGTCCAGTTCGGGCGGCACGCCCGCGGCCGGTGCCATCGCCGCGGCAGCCAGGGCTGGTGGCGCCACCGGGGTCGCGGGCGGTGGCGCTGGGGCCGGCGCCGGGACCGGCGGCGTCCTGGGCGCGAAGTCGCCCATGGTGAGGTCCCAGTTCTCCGGCAGCGCCGGGCGCTGGCCGGCGACGCCCGGTGGGTGGAAATGGTCGGCCATGCCGCTGGAATGATTCCAATCGGTGGCGGGCGCTGGCACCGGTGCGGGGGCTGCGCCGAATGGCTCGTCCAGGAACGCCAATGGATCGAGCGCACCGACCGACCCGCCGGAAGCGGGAATCAAGGGCTCGCCGGACATGCCGCCCGCGGGCGGTTGTGGAGCGCCGAACGGACCACCGAGCATCTCGTCGAGAAAGTCGCCACCGGGCAGCGGCGCGGCCACGGCCATCGCCGGGATCGGCGCCGGCGCGGCGGCCGGGGCTGGCTGCACCAGGGTGGCGCTATCGGCCTGCAGCCGCACGGCGACCTCGAAGGTGTCGATCTGCAGACGGTCGCCGTCCTTGAGCGAGGCCGGATCGCCTTTCACCAGCGGGCGGCCGTTGAGCAGCATGCCGTTGGTGCTGCGATCCTCGATGAAGTACATGCCGTTGAGGCAGCGCACCATGGCGTGCACGCGCGAGACACCGGCGGCACCGAGCACCCAGTCGCAGTCCTCCGCGCGGCCGATGCTGCCGTCGCGGCCTTCGAACGCCTTCTGGCTGCGCGCGCCGAACTGAGCGGCGTGCGGGCCGAGCACGGCCAGGACGAGTGTCTGTGGAATAGGCACGCGTGGCTCCTTAGCTGGTCTGCATTTCGCCCGCGCCGAGCAGGCTCATGGCGCGCGCCATGAAGCCGGCACGGCGCTGCTCGAACCGTTCGGGCTCGAGCCCGGCCATCAGGTTGATCGCCGCAACCACGGCGCAGGCGGTGAGGTGTTCGGCCGGTGGCACGGGCGTTTCCTGGGTCGCCGGTGCCAGGCTTCCGCTGGCCCAGCCCGCGCAGGCGGCCAGCCAGGCGCCGATGCTCTTGTAGCCGCCGGCGTTGGCGAACTCGAACGCGGCGCGGCGATGGGGTTCCTCCGGCTCGCGCACCCATTGCTCGGCGAGTGCGGCGCCAGCGCGGTCCTCCAGCGGCAGCGCCGCATCGCGCGCGCACTGGCAGGCCCACGCCACCGCGTAGCGCTTGGGCAGCAGGCGCGCGAGCAGCTTCAGCGCGTCCTGCGTATCGCCGCCCTCGAGCAGGACCTGCACGGCTTCTCGCGGGCTCATTCCCGGTTCGAGCCGGCCGCGCGCAGGCGCGCCCAGTTCCATCTGTTCGGCAGCTTGAATGACGATCGACATGGCGCCCTCCCCTTACCCGATCATCACGACGCCACCGGACACCTGATTCATGCCGTCGCCCTTGAGCGTGAGCATGGGTGCCTTGACGGTGGCCATGGCGCTGCCGGCGACTTCGACCATCGCATCCGAATGCACCTTCAGGCTGGCGCCCGCGCCCAGATCCATGGTGGCGCCGGCTTTCACGCCGACCTCCACCTGGCCCTCGACCTTGACCCCGACGCTGCCGGTGATCTTGATATTGACGCCCTTGATCTCGATGTCGCCCGAGCTCTTGAGCACGATGCTCGACGCGCCGGTGACCAGCTCGATCTCCGTGCCGGCCGTGAGCTTGAACTTCTGGCCGATGCCGGTCGTGCCGTTGTTGGTGACGTCCAGCTTGTCGTCGTTCTGCACGGTGACCTTGCGGTCGTGCTTGATCGTCTCGGTCTGGTCGTTTTCCACGGTGAGCGTCTGGTCGTGCTTGACCGTTACCGTCTCGTCGTGGTCGATGGTGACGACGTGGTCGTTCTCGACCTCCTCGTGCATGTCCTTCTGGGCATGGATGAAGAAGTCTTCCTCGCCCTTCTTGTCCTCGAAGCGCAGTTCGTTGAAGTCGGCCGCACCACCGAGCAGGCTGCGGCTCTTGATGCCGCTCTGCGTCTTGGTCGCCTGCAGGCCGTAGGGTGGCGTGTTGTCGCCGTTGTAGACGCTGCCGATGATCAGCGGGCGGTCCGGGTCGCCTTCGAGGAAGCTGACGACCACCTCCTGCCCCACCCGCGGCAGGCTGACCGCTCCCCAACCCTTGCCCGCCCAGGCAGAGGCCACGCGCACCGGGCAGGAGCTCTTGGCCTCGGGCTTGTCCGGCTTGTTCCAGTGGAAGGTCACCTGCACGCGACCGTGGTCGTCGATCACGATGTCCTCGTCGGTTTCGCTGCCGGTGACCACGGCGGTCTGCAGGCCGACGATGGACGGCTTTACCGCCGTGGGCAGGCTGCGGAACGGTCGGCTGCTCTCGATCGCCTGGAAGCCGCAGCTGAAAGAGGGAGCATCCGCTCCGGCCCCGGACGCATAGCCGCCGCCATGGAGTTGCATGGCGGTGCCGATCACCAGGTACTCCTGGTTCAGATCGCTGCGCGGGAAACCGGTCAGCGTGAACAGACCGCCGATCTCGATGCCGCATGCCGTGGTGTTGCCGTTGTAGTGCGAGCGCGACGCGCTGAGTGCTTCGGCGCGCACCTGCGCGAAGTGCTGGCCGACCCGGGCATCGACATGCCCCCCGGGGAAGTCGAAACCGTCCGGGCCCTTCACCCCTTGCGTCCCGCCGGTGCCGTTGCCCAGCAACGAAGCCTTGGGCTTGAGCGGGTCGTAGTCGGTCAACTGCACCTTGCTCACGTCACGGCCGCGCGAAACGCCCCATTCGCTGATCGTGGCCTCGGTCCGCAACGCGCTATCGCGACTGGTCGAATACGCCACCTTGTCGAAGTGCGCCGCCTTGACATGCGCACCGATGCCATCGGCCAGCACCATCGTGTGCGTGCCTGCATCGTGGACGAAGTAGTAGTAGATGCCCTCCTGCTCCAGCAGGCGGCTGATGAAGTTCAGGCTGCTTTCGCGGTACTGCACGCAATAGTCGCGCGCCACGTAGCTGGAGCTCAGGCTGAGCTTGACGTCGGTATAGCCGGCTTCGGCGAGCACCTGCTTGACGATGTCCGGCACGGTCATGTCGGTGTAGATGCGGCAGTCGAACTTGTCCACCAGCAGCCAGGGCCTGGGCACCAGGCGCACGCTGTAGTGGGCGTAGTTGAGCCCCTCGATGACTTCGGCGCTGGTCTGCGTCGCCTCGCACACGATGCCGTTGAAGTGGCGCGAGAAGCCGTCGGCCTCCAGCCCCACCGTCATCGACGTGCCAAGCAGGCCGTTCAGGTCGATCTTCTCGTCACGGCTCACGAAGTCGACGTGATAGGAAAACATGCGTCCGAGCTGCTCCTCGGCCGCCATGCTGGTGAAGAGCAGGTCTTCGCACTGGGGCGAGGAAAGCGTGATCTGCTGGCTCATGGGTCCTTCCTGTGTGCGCAACGCGACGTCATGGCTGCCGTGCGCGCACCGAACGCGACCGCGGCAAAAAAACTGCTATAAGAGCGGCGCACGCCCGGCAGCAGGGATGACCGCCGTGCCGCCCACGCATACGCGCCAGCGGGGTTCCCCGATCCCTTCCCCGCGAGCGAAACCGGCATGTTCCATTCGCGCATTTCCGATCCCCTGGCCACCGAGGGGCTGCGCCGCCCGACCGGTGCCGTGCGGTGGTTCGCCACGATGCCGCTGCCGGGCACGACGTCGCAGGCACCGGCGCGCGCCGGCGCCACCGGGCCGGATGGGTCATTCCGGTTCCGCATGTGCCTCACCGACCACAGGTCCAAGCCATGAAACGCGTTGTCGTTCTTTCGATCGCCTCGCTGCTCGCCAGCGCCTGCGTCGGACCGGCCAGCTCGCTCGCGGCGGGCCTGTGCCGCGCCGGCGAAACCACCTACTTCAGCTGCCGGACTGCGCAGCACACGACGATCAGCCTGTGCGGCAGCCTGGGCGCGATGCAGTACCGCTACGGCAAGGCGGACAAGGTGGAATTGGCTTTTCCGGAAGATGCCTGGCAGGGCTCGCAACAGCTCGGTTACGCACACTACACGCGCTACCGGACCGAGCGCAGCGAAGTGGGTTTCAGCCGCAGCGGGGTCGACTACGCCTTGTTCGACGACAGCGAAGACGGCCACCGCAGCGCCGGCGTGCGCGTGACCACCGCCGAGGGAACCGATCACGAAGTGGCCTGCCACGGGCCGGTCGAAGGTCGCCTGGATACGCTCGGCAAAAGCCTGCGCTGCGATGCGGACAACGCGCTCAACGGCGGCAATTGCCCCTGAGCGGCCCGCCAGCCTGCTCGAGGGGAATGCCACCTTCTGCCGACCATGGAGGTGCAACCCGTGGGCCAACGAACACCTGTCCCACAGGGACGCGGAGCCATCGCCCCGTATCTGGGCAGACGTGAAACCGGACAAAGCTCGCACAGCCGCGGCGTCCATCAACCAATCAATACCTTGAAGCAGCCGAGCACGATCGTGCCGCCGTGTGCGCAGCTGTCCCCCATGCGCGCAGCCGGCTGACCGTCGATCAGGACCTTGGGCGAGCCCAGGACGATGCTGTCGGGCGGGCCCACACAGGTCGCGATGTCGCCCAGGCGGGCCGCCGGCAGGCCGCCGATCAGCACCGTGGGTGCGCCGGGCGCGGCGATCGGACCGCCCACGTGGGGCACGACGCCGGTGACCATCGGGCAGACATGCATGTCGGTGAGGCGGGCGGCGGGCTGCATGCGATTCCTCGGCTTAAGGTTGCCGGCCCGAACATGCGGCCACGCGCCGCGCCGGCCCGCCGATGTGCTCATCGGCAGTCCGGATCCACCGGGAACGGCTTCCAGCCTGGATTTCCGGCCGCCGGCGACGCTGGCGGGCTCCCCCTGGTGGCGGCACGCTGGCCGGGCCGGCCAGCGTTGCCTATAGGTGAATCCGTAAAACCGTGGCGAATCTGGTCACGCCTTCTTCACGCCGGAGTTCAGGCCAGCCCGACCTGCTTGAGCGCCTTGCTTTTGACGCCCGCGAAGAACCCCTTTTTCGAATGCGTGCCCTTGTTACTGCTGAGCCCCTCCAGCTGGAGGCGCGAGCCCTGGATGTTCTTGGTGGCGATCTTGAGCATCGGGTCCATCTGCTTCTTCTTCATCTGCTCCACGCGATCCATCCAGCCTGGCAGGCCGATATCCGCCACGAACATGTTCGCCACCGAGGAGGTATCGGCGCAGGTCAGCAGGTAGCAACCCAGCACCGGGCATTCGTTGAATACCGTCAGGTCGAGTGTGTTGGGCGTGGCCAGGCGCTTGTTGCCGGCGCGCATGTCCTTGATGTCCAGACCCAGCGAGAACAGTTGCAGTCCCAGGCTGGCCAGCGCATTGGCCGCGCCGATACCGGCGGTGGTGGCGGTGCCGAAGTCGGCAAACAGGCCGGCGATCTTGGCACCGGTGGCAACGCTCTGCTGCCCCAGCTTGACCGAGTGCCGCGCCAGGTCACGCTTGATGATGATCTGGATGGCCTCCGCCGCCGCGTAGGGATCGCCGGAACGAAATCCCTGCTTGTAGTCGCCGCTCTTGTAGAGGTTGTAACCGTCCTGGGCGACGGCCTTGCCCGCCTTGACCAGCTTTACGCCACTGGTGACTACGCCCAGGAACGGCGTGATCTCGGCCACCAGCTCGGACAGGACCTCGCCAGACACCGCCTCGATGACATCCTCGATGCCGGAGACGTCCGCGCACTCGACGATGAAGTCGCTGACCGCCTCCCGCATGCCCGGCAGACTGGCCAGCTTGCCGGCGGTCTTGCCACCCTTGACCAGCTTTTCGGTCGAGGACACGACCTTCTTGCCGCTGGCCAGCAGTTGCTTGGCCGACGAAAGCCGGCTGGTCATGCCGAACTTCAGCTGGGTCCCGGCGAACATGTTCACCAGCAACTGCCTGCGTGCCTTGGCCAGTTCGCCCAGTGCCCGAAATTCCTCGACGCTCAATGTTGCGGTCGGCATAGGTGGTTCCCCCGTAGTGGCGCGTAATGAACGCGGTTGCGGGCGGCCCGCTCGCGCGCAAGTCGGTGCCATGGCGCGCGCTGTGCGCTCCCGGCCGTTTACTCCTAAACCCCCGCCGCGTCCCACTCGGACAGGTAGCCGGCATGCAGTGCACGGCCATACCAGCACGGCACGAAGGCCCAACCCGGTCTTGGTCGTGATCGTTGCGTACGCACGCGCGGCAGGAACGAAACAGGATTCGGACCGTATGGCTTCATTGGCGGTCCTGTGCTTCGCCGCGGCTGTCCGGGCCGCTTGTCCACGTCGCGGCCCGCTTTCGCAGGTCCACCGTGTATCTGTCGCCCGTTTCGCTGTGAATCTCGATCGACCTGCCGTCGGGCAGCAGTCGCATGCTCTTGAAATAGCGGCCTGGCGTGCTCACGCCCGCGGCATCCTGGCTCGGCACTTCGTAGACCTTGAGCACCCACAGGCGCTCGCCATTCGCCTGATCGACAGCGACGAGATAGCCCCCAGATTGGGTGCCGCCATGCCGATAAGCCTGCATGTCCTGTTCATAGCGCACCCCCCGATGCACGATGGGTTCGACGGCCGGGGGCGAAGGACGGCTGGGGCTTGGCTTGTCTTCGTTCACGGCTTGCCCTTTGTCGGTTGAGGTTCAAAGCAGCGGCGTTTGCCGGGACGCCCCCGAAGGAAACTGCAAAGCGTCAGTGGCTCCTCCCTGGATGCCGATGCCGGCGGGCTGGCGCGGTCCTGGCGCTTCCGCCCGGCAGCGCCCGATGTCACGAAAGCGCCCCCCCGCGGCAAAGAGAAACGGGCGGTGGCTTACCGGTGCGAAAAGGCGCGTTCCAATTCGCCAGCGGATCTATACGTTGTTGTTCTTCGAGCCGTTGAACTTACGACTCGTCACCTGGGCATTGCTGAAGGCGTTGTAGCCGCCGCGACTCATCGGGACAATATGGTCGATCTCGACGCCCGAATCCGACCCCAGGTCGAGCAGCGCCGTTTTGACCGGATCGTCCGCCTCGTCGCTCCAGCACTCGCCCAGCCGCGCCCCTGGCTGCGAATAGCGATTGGCCAGCGCAACCAGGCTGCGCTGCGCCTTGGAAAATTTCTGGAACCGAGCAAACTGGCCGATGCCGTCCATGGAGACGGTATCGTTTGGATTGAATACCAGGTAATCCAGGAACGCATAGGGTCTGCGTCCCTCAGGCGGCAGCCCCGCGCTGTTAACGTTCCCTACCTGCTCCAACCGCCATCCTTTCGCCACCGCCGAACGAGCCTGCTCGAAGGCCGCTTGCATGTGCGCATCGATCGCGATACGCGTCACCACCGGCACGTCCTGCCGGATGCCGGTCGAATAGACGATATGGCCATCGAAGGTACCGTCGTCGCGGATGGCCATGTCGCGCAGCATCTGCACGTTTATCTGGGTCGGCATCCGCGGTTCGTCGGCGTCGCCGTAGGCCAGGCTGATGCATAAACCGTGACTGCTTCCGGCGGTGTAGCGGGCCTCGACCTGCCGCTCCAGTTCGCGAAAATCACGCCGGTTGACGTGTGCAAACATGGGAACGACATTCTCCGATTCGTTGACCCCACCCAGCCTCAGGCCGAAGATGTGGCCCGCCTCGGTATTGAAGAGGCGCCCTTCGTATTGGTCAGCCTGAAAGTTGTAGGCCAGTGGCTGTGCGTTCGCGGCGCTGCGCTTCTTGCCGGTCAGGTGGATCAAACCCAGCACCTTGGACGGTCGTAGCCGGAAACGCCCCGCCTGCTGGAACTGTTCGCGCTGAATCATCAAACGCTTCTTCGACCAATCGTCCCAACCCCACATCACTTTCTCCTACGCATTTGAAATGGTCGTGCCCGATCGATCCGCAAAGCGGTGACCGGAAACAGGGGCGCGGCGCCGCATGTCCATGGTCCGCGCCTCGAACCGCCGTCATCCGCAGGTGGAATGGCGTCGGGGATATCGCTACCCCTACCAACGGCAAAGGCCACGGGTCGCGTGCCACCGCAGGGACCGCAGGCGCGTGGCAACCGCCGCCTGCCATCCCTGCCTGGTGCAAAAAATCAGATTTCCGTTCCGTTGGTCGGCTCGGTGGTCTTGCGCTGGATGGCTCCCACACGCACCGTGGCGGCCATCCCCGCATTGCCGCCCACTTCGGCCAGCTTTGCATCCACGATGAATGCCTTTTCCTGTGCGTCGGAATATTTCTTGATGTAGCGGTAGTACGTATTGGCACCCGCGTTGATCACCAGATAACAATTGCCGTGTCCAGGCATGACGCTCCCCTTCTAGTGGTTGTGTGTTGGCTTTCGGAAAGTAATAAGCGGATCAGGCGAAGCTTGCAGGCGTGGGCAAACCCACTCGGCTAAAGCCACGCGCGCCCGCATCGCACAGTGTGTGGCTGCAATCGACTGCAAAAAAACCGTTGTCCCCATGCGTGCGGCCGGGTGAGCCATAGCAGGCAGACGGCTTACATCCAGGCTTGCCGCTTCCGCCAGTCGTGGGCGGTTACGGGTACACGATGCGCGGTTCGGCCTGCGCGTGCCCATGGGCTACCCGGCCAACAGGTCGTCGATGGAAGGGCTATCGGGATGCCGTTTCCTCGCCACTTCGTACACGGTGCCCAGTTCGCTCAGGGCGCGAGACAGGTCCAGCGCGTACTGGCCGTAGTATTCGGCGTCCTCGTCATTCAGTTGATCGTCGCATGCACGCTGCTCGTGCCACACCGCGTCGCGCTGCATGGCCTTGATGGCGAGCATGAGCGTCTGTATCGATATATCCATGGACGTTCTCAGTCCTCCTGCAGGTTTTCGGCCAGGGCATTCAGCCAGATCTGGAACAGCTCCAGCGGCATATCGTCCTTGGGCGCCAGGGTGAAGTGGTTGGCGCGGTCGCTGAAATCCGAGTCCTGAGTGACCGCGATCGCTTCCGGTATGGCAGTCCCCTTGGGCAGCCTGTACCAGCGGAATCCGCCCAGCGCCGTGGTTCGGTCGAATGTCGAAACGCCGCGATAATCGCCGGACACGCAACGACACCCGATGACGATCTGCCTGCCGTCCCGCTCGACGATTTTTACGTCGGGCAACCGCTCGGAGCCGTCCCTCCGGCGAAAGCCCGGGTTGGGATGGAGCAAGGGCCTGCCCTGGCGCGCCTCGTTCCTGCTCTGTCCACGATAGAGGTCGCGCGGAGTCGTGTCGTCGAAGTAGTACTTCGAACGCCCGGCCTCGCGATAGATGTTTTTCAACGAGTCGGTCACGACGGGCTCAGTCGAAAGCGTACGAGAAATCACCGTTGTCCACGCCAACCTTGGCGCCCTGGACCGGCCTGCCCTCGATCATCCGGTTGAGGAACTCGCGGCTGATGTCCGGCAGCATGGTGTTGGTCAGGATGGCGTCGATCATGCGGCCGCCCGATTCGCTCTCGGTGCAGCGGCTGACGACGAGCCTCACCACGTCCTGGTCGTACTCGAACGGGATGCGGTAGCGCGCTTCGATGCGCTTCTTGATGCGGTTGAGCTGTAGCTTGACGATCTCGCCCAGCATGGTCTCGCTGAGCGGGAAGTACGGGATGGTGACCAGGCGGCCGAGCAGCGCCGGCGGGAACACCTTCAGCAGCGGCTCGCGCAGTGCCTTGGCCATGCCCTCGGGCTCGGGCATCAGTTCGGGGTCGGCGCACAGGCTGGCGATGAGGTCGGTGCCGGCGTTGGTGGTGAGCAGGATCAGGGTGTTCTTGAAGTCGATCTGGCGGCCTTCGCCGTCTTCCATGACGCCCTTGTCGAACACCTGGAAGAAGATCTCGTGGACGTCCGGGTGCGCCTTCTCCACCTCGTCCAGCAGCACCACCGAGTACGGCTTGCGACGCACCGCCTCGGTCAGCACGCCACCTTCGCCGTAGCCGACGTAGCCCGGGGGCGCCCCCTTGAGGGTGGAGACGGTATGCGCCTCCTGGAACTCGCTCATGTTGATCGTGATCAGGTTCTGCTCGCCGCCGTAGAGCGCCTCGGCCAGCGCCAGTGCGGTTTCGGTCTTGCCCACGCCGGAGGTACCGGCAAGCATGAACACGCCGATCGGCTTGTTCGGATTGTCCAGGCCCGCACGGGAGGTCTGGATGCGCTTGGCGATCATTTCCATCGCGTGGTCCTGGCCGATCACGCGCCTGCCCATCAGGCCGGCCAGGTTCATCACCGTTTCCAGTTCGCTCTTGACCATGCGGCCGACCGGGATGCCGGTCCAGTCGGACACCACCGAACCGACCGCCACGTAGTCGACGGTGGGAAGGATCAGGGGGCTTTCGCCCTGCAGCTCGGACAGTTGCGCCTGCAGGCCTTTCAGTTCCTCCAGCGCGGCGGCGCGTTCGGCCTCGGTCAGCACGGCGCTGGCCACGGCAACCTCACCAGCTTCGGCGTTGGCGGCCTGCTCCAGCGCGCTGCCGGTGCCCTCGACGGGAGCGGCATCGCCACGCAGGCGCGCACGAATGGCGAGGATCTTTTCGACCAGGCCCTTCTCGACCTGCCAGTTGACCTCCAGCGTTTCCAGACGCGCCTTCGCCTCGGCCAGCTTTTCGCCGGCGGCGGCCTCGCGTTCGGCCACGTCGACGCCGACGGTCTTCTCGCGGGCGATGATGGCGAGCTCGGTTTCCAGCGCCTGGATGCGCTTGCGGGTGTCGTCCACTTCCGGCGGCACGGCGTGCTGGCTGATCGCCACGCGGGCGCAGGCGGTATCGAGCAGGCTTACCGCCTTGTCGGGCAGCTGGCGCGCAGGGATGTAGCGGTGCGAGAGCTTGACCGCCGCTTCGAGCGCCTCGTCCAGGATCTGCACGCGGTGATGCTTCTCCATCACGCTGGCGACACCGCGCATCATCAGGATGCCCTTCTCCTCGCTCGGCTCGTCGACCTGCACGGTCTGGAAGCGGCGTGTGAGCGCGGGATCCTTTTCTATGTGCTTCTTGTACTCGGCCCAGGTGGTGGCGCCGACCGTGCGCAGGTTGCCGCGCGCCAGCGCCGGTTTCAGGAGGTTGGCGGCGTCGCCGGTACCCGCCGCGCCGCCCGCGCCGACCAGGGTGTGCGCTTCGTCGATGAACAGGATGATCGGCCTCGCTGATGACTGCACTTCCTCGATCACCTGACGCAGGCGGTTCTCGAACTCCCCCTTCATGCTGGCGCCGGCCTGCAGCAGGCCCACGTCCAGTGTGCGCAGTTCGACGTCCTTGAGCTGCGGCGGCACGTCCCCCTGGGCGATGCGCAGGGCAAAGCCTTCGACCACGGCGGTCTTGCCTACGCCGGCCTCGCCCACCAGCATCGGGTTGTTCTGGCGGCGGCGCATCAGGATGTCGACGACCTGGCGGATCTCCTCGTCGCGGCCGACGATCGGGTCGATCTTGCCGTGGCGGGCCTGCTCGGTCAGATCGACGGTGAACTGCTTGAGTGCCTCCTGCTTGCCCATCTGCGCCGGGCCCATCGCGCCGCTGGCCTCGCCGGGAACGGCGCCGCCCAGCTGAAAGCCGTCGCTGGCATTCTGGCCATCTTCCGGCGAGCCGGACACCACCTCGGCAAACTTCTCCACCAGCGTTTCGGGCTTGATCTTGTCGAACTCGGCCGAGATGGCGACCAGCGCGTTACGCAGGTGGCGCGTGCGCAACACTCCGACCATCAGGTAGCCCGTACGCACCTGCGCCTCGCCGAACATCAGCGTGGCGAACACCCAGCCGCGCTCGACCGCTTCCTCGACGTTCGAGGACAGATCGGTGATGGTGGTGGAGCCGCGCGGAAGCTTGTCCAGCGCGTCGGTGACGTCGCGCGCGAGGTTGGACGGATTGATATTGAACTGCTTGACGATGCGATGCAGGTCCGAGTCCTGCAGCTGCAGGATCTGGTGGATCCAGTGCACCAGCTCCACGTACGGGTTGCCGCGCAGCTTGCAGAACACGGTCGCGCTTTCGATTCCCCGGTAGGCAAGCTTGTTGAGTTTCCCGAACAGGGCGCTGCGACTGATCTCGGCCATGACACTTTCCCAAGGTTGGAGGTTCCCTCGCGGGAACATGGAATCGGATGCGTTGAAAGATTTCGGCGAAGCCGGGCTAATCGAACAGTTCTTCGTATGGAACGAGGTTGTCGGACCGCTGCTGTTCCTCGACGTACATCCGCTTCAGTTCCGTCTGCGCCCTGGAGTACGCCAGCAGGTCCTCTTCGAGCCAGGACAGCTCCGGGTCCTCGGCGCGTTCGATCCCGTTCTGCAGTTCTTCGATCCTGGCCTGCACCGCCAGTACCGACATGGTCAATGTGTGGATGCTTATCGTCATGGCGCGGTTTCCTAGCTGTGCGCGTCTTCGTAGAGCTTTGCCAGGGCGGCCCCGGCGAAATTGTCCAGCGCCCCTTTCAGGACGCCGGGAAACATCGGCTTGCATGGCTCGATCTGGTAATGGTTCGCTGCAAAGGCCTCGTTGTAGCCCGGGCCGACGATAACCAGATTGGGATCGACCAGGGTGTCTTTGGGGATATGGAAATACCGCCACGTTTTCCCCTTGAAGACGTTTTTCCTGTCGAAAAGCGAGGTGCCACCGCCCGGCTGCACCAATCCTTCCACGATGGTCACGTCCGGCTTTCGGTATTTCGGCTTGCCGCTGGCAAGCACGCCGATCTGCTTGCGTTGGAAGGTCGGATAGAGAATCCCTCGGACTGGCTCGTCGTCGACGACGGGGCCGTCCGGGAATTCGCTCGTATGAATGGCCCTCCACAGGTTTGCGGGACACTTCGACATAAGCGCTTCTCCTTGTTCTTGCAGCACCGGTCCTAGCGCGGTGCTCGCCGAGCTGCCGTCCAGTTCGACGATGCCACGCCGCTATGATTTCCCTAGCTCACCGGCAACACGACATCGTCGCTGTCGTTCGTGCCGGTGCGCTTTCCCAACCACAAGCTCAGCCCGAGGCGTCCGCTTCGGCCCAGCCGTGCAACCGGAACTTCTTCATGCTTGAGCACCAGTTGTACGTCCCAGGCTTTCTCGTCGCCGACGTAGCTGCGCACACTGGCCACCAGCTGCGTCAGCGCGGCGCCGCCCGGCAGGAAATGCTCGAACTGCCTGCGGCAGAGCGGTCCCAGGCGAAGCCGGAAGCGCTGTTGCGTGCCCCACACGCTTTCACCGATGACGGTCGTGTGGCCCAGGCAGGCGACCTCCACCGAATGGCCCAGCCGCAGGTACGCTTCGTGCGGCAGGCGCATCCACTCGGCCACGAACTCGATCACCCGCACGGGGATGGCAAAGAAGTGCTGCAGCAGGCTGCGCAGGCCCTCGGCATTGCGCGTCTGTGCGACCATGCGTCCGGCGAAGTAGCGCTTGTAGTCGTCCGGCAGTGCATCGCGACCCTGCAGGCCTGGGGTGGCCATGCCGACCAGCGCGCCGGTGTAGAGCCGGAAGCGGTCCTGTGCCGGGCGGTCGGCCTGTACGGTGGGCTGGGCGTTGGCCCAGGTGCGGTACAGCAGGCTGGCCATGCGGTGGTGGAAAATGTCGGCGAACGCGGTCAGCGTGGTGTCGCGTGCATTGCGTTCGCGGTCGAGCGCGTACTCGGTCAGGTGCAGCGGCAACGGTGCATTGACCCCGAACAGGCCGAAGAACAGTGCGTGCAGGCGCGCCGGACGCCCGTCGGTGGCGCGCTGGTAGCGATCGATCGCGCGCGGTGCGAACGCCAGCGACGGCGTCTGGCACAACCGCACGAAATCCTCCGACGGTTTGGTCGACTCGCCCAACCGCGGCCGCGACGGATGCGCGCATTCGAGTTGCCGGATCGCCTCGAAAAAATCGAAGTCGCCCGGCCGCGCCTCGAGCGCCCGCTCGAGTACTACAGCGTCTGGCGCGTGCCCAGCCGTGCCGGCCATCGGGCTACCTCGTTGCGTTCGAGGGTGCGCAGCACCGTCTCGGTGAAGGAGTTGATCGAAACGTAGCGCGCAAAGAAATGTTGCATGACCGAGCCGAGCAGGAAGGCGCCGGTGCCCTCGAAGGCGCCCTCGTCGCAAGTGAGCGTGATCTCCAGTCCGCGACCGAAACTGATCGGCCCGGGGACCGGGATGCGCCGCACGATCGACTGCGAGGTCACCGTCTTGATGCCGTCGATCTGCCGGCGCGCGGCCGGATCGAACTCGTCGCAGTACAGCGTCAGCATCTCGCGCAGCGCGGCAGCGCCTTCGGCATGACCCTCGCCCAGCAGCGAGACGTAGTTCAGTTGCAGGTGGCTGACCAACCGCCAGGCGGTTTCCCCACTGGCGACCGACGCGCGCGGCTTGGTCGGGCCAGCCACGCAGCGTATCGACTCGACCGGCGCGCCGACGTCCATGGTGAAGTCGGTATTGGCCTTGCCCACCGGCATCTGCAGCGGCAGGTCGCGATTGGTGCACATCAGTTGCATGCCGACCTGTCGCAGTCGGCTGGCGTAAGGCGCCTCATTCGAGTCGACCAGAGCGATGAACAGCTCGCTGCCGACGTAGCTCGATCGCGCACCCTGCAACTTCTGCCGCGACGACAGCTGGCGCGGCTCCCGGCGCAGTGTGTAGAAGGCGCCGTGGCTGCTCTGCCAGCTGCGCTCGTCGCAGCCGTAGAACGGCTGGAACCGTTGTTCGGGCTCCTGGCTGTCGCCGAAGCCTTCGACCTGGCCGATCGAGTGGATCTCGAAATCCATCGGCCGCGTGCGGTCGGCCAGCACGTGGTATTCCGCCTTGCCCTGCTGCAAATGGATGCGATCGGCGCGCCGCGGGAACAGGTTCACTGCCGGGGTGCAGAACAGGCGGAAGTTGCCTGCATCCACCGCGTTGTGGAGGCGGCTCACGCCGCGGTCGAACAGCACCACGATCTCGAACTCGCTCCCCTGTGCCCGGGACAGCGCCTGGCGCAAGCCGGTGAACACCGCAAACAGGTAGCGCTCAGGGCAGGCGAAGTACTCCTGCAGCAGCCGGTAGCCGCTGAACGAGCGACCGCTGTAGGGAATCATTGCCTCGGCGTCGTCGAATCCCTTGGGGTGGATGCTGTTTGCCGGCAGCACGGTGCTGCGCATGCCTGAGCCGTCCTTGCCGCGCACCACCACCGAGACGGCGTTGCCGAGCAGTTGCTCGTATAGCCGCTTGGGTAGCTCGTCGGCGCCGGCGATGAACACCGGTAGCTCATCCAGCGCGAGCTCGCAGGCCTGGGCGCCTGCGGTGACGGCGAGCTTCAGACGCAGTCCCGCGCGCACGCTGCCGTCGGCAGGAATCTCCACGCCCGCCGCGGCGATCGCCGCGGGCGTGTCGAAATACTTGGCCTCGGTGATCCGCAATGGCCAAAGCGTGACGTCGTGCGCTGTGCGGTATTCGCAGGCGGTGCGCTCGTCCCGGCCGATCAGGCTGCGCAGTGCGGTATCACGCGGTACGCGGTGGCCGGCGGCCAGCGCGCTGTCCTTGAGGTCCGCGGCCAACTCCACCACCGCCATCGAGGGCACCGGTGCCAGGTAGTGCGGGTAGACCATCTCCATCAGGTGCTGGGTGAACACCGGCTGCTGCGCATCCAGCTTCAGCTGCACCCGCGCGGCGAGGAAGGCGAAACCCTCAAGCAGGCGCTCGACGTAGGGGTCGGCGCACTCGAAGCCTTCCATGCCCAGGCGTCCGGCGATCTTCGGATACTCGCGCGCGAACTCCGCGCCCATCTCACGGACGTGCTGCAGTTCCCGGTTGTAGTAGCGCAGGAGGTGGGGATTCATGGTGTCCTAACCGAAGCTTTCGGAGACACGGAAATTGCCCGTCTCCAGGTCCACCTCGGTCTTGAGGTAGAGGTTCAGCGGGATCGGCTGGGCCCACATCTGCGAGTCGATGTGGAAGGTCAGCGACTGGCCATCCATGCGCTGGTCATCGACCTTGACCGAGATTTGCAGCGTGCTTGCCGTCAGCCGCGGCTCGAACGCCAGGATCGCTTCGCGAATCAACCGCTGCAGCGCGTCGGCGTCGACGCCGGAAAGCGCCGCGCCGGTAAGGTCGGGAATGCCGAAATTGAGAACCGAGCGGGCAACGTCCGGATAGTCGTCCAGGGGCACGCTGGTACCGAGGTTCACGCAGTTGAGCAGCCAGGAAATGTCCCGGGAAACGCAATCGCGCAACCGGTTCGCCGAGATCACCCGTTTCTCGCGACTCTCTTCGGCCTTGCCCGGCTCGTCGTCGGTCAACCGATCGAGCAGCGAGGGCTGCAGGCGCTCCTGGGTGGTGAGTTCGGCCACGACGCGTTCCCCGAAGGCCTAGTCGAAACAGATCAGGCGCGTATCCAGCAATGAATGCTCGCCGGCGTCAGTGGCAAACATCCGCTGGCCCAGCCCGACGTACTCCCCGTCGCCGACTGCTTGCCATTCGGTGCGCCTCGCCAACAGCAATTCGCCCTCTTCGCTGCACTCGCTGCCCGGGTAACGCACCGGCACGAACCCGACCGTGCGCCCGCCATGGCGCCACACCAGTTCGGCCGGCAGCCACACCATGTCGCGCAGGTCGCTGGGCGCCTCGAAACGGATCTCCTTGAGCTGCGCCATCGGTACCCAGACGTAGCCGGTGTTGATCACCGCTTCCAGGCAGGGTCCGAAGCGCATGTCCCCGTCGGCGATCCATTCGAAGGGAATGTCGTCGATGCGACCGGCGATCGCGGGCGCTTCCTCCAGCGCCTGCGTACGCATTTTCGCCGCAGCGGCGATGTTGCCATCGAGCGAAAGCTTCAGGGCCTGCAGCAGTTGCGCCAGCCAGGCGACCGGTTCACCCACCACGGTAGGAAGGTGCCGACCGGCGAACACTGCCGCGCGATCGATCTCGGCCCGCGCGAGCACACCGTAGGTCTGTGCCAGCAACACGTTGGTCGGATCCAGCTCGCGGCTGGCGACGAGCTGTTCGCCGGCCCGCCGCCATTGCCCCAGTACGGCCAACAACTGGAACAGGAAGACCCTGGCGCGTGCATCGCCAGGATCCTTGCGCACCTGGGCCACCAGCGCCTGCCGGGCCTCTTCGACCTGGCCTGCCTTGAGCAGGCCATCTGCTGTGATGCCCATCGTGTACTCCCCAGGTGCGCGCCCCGTGCCGGTCGGTTAGGCCGACACTTCCTGCATGTTGTAGGTGAACGGCTTGGCCGCACCGTCCGCCGAGCCGTCGGGCTTCTGGGGCTGATACTTGTAGGCGAACTTGCCGAAGTGCACCGTGATGTTCTCGGTCAGCCGATCCTCGCCGCCGGAACCGCCGGTGGACACCGACGTGATCATCACGCCTTCGCTCAGCTCGATGGTGAGGTAGTCGGTCTGCTCGCCGGTGGCGTTGGTCACCGAAAGCGTGGCCTTCTCCAGTCGTGCGCCGGTGCAGCAGGCCTGCAGCAGCGCGTGCGAGCTGCTGTCGACGTACTTGGTGATGGAGAGATCCTGCACGTGGGCCTTGCCGCCGCCGCCGGTCTTGCTGTTGTGCAGGTCGGCGCTGTTGCTGGCGCCCCAGGACCAGGCCAGCACCGGCACTTCCTTGGCGTGCTTCTTGTGGAGGGAGCTACCCTCGACTTTGACCGAGCCGCCCTCGAACTTGAGATGCATGTCGAATGCCATGAAACAGACTCCTTAAGGTGACTTGATGGAACGGGATGTGCTTCTGGTGCGCGGCGGACCTGCCGCGCACCCAAGGCCGCCGCCCGGGCGCCCGAGGCTTTTAGGCCTCAGGCCTTCTCGGAAGGCAAACGCGATACCAGGCGCAGCGAGACCGTCAGTCCCTCGAGCTGGTAGTGGGGCTTGAGGAAGAACTTGGAGCTGTAATAGCCCGGCGCACCCTCGACTTCCTCGACCACCACCTCCGCCGAGGCCAGCGGGTGGCTGGCCTTGTACTCCTCGCTGGAGTTGGCCGGGTCGCCATCGACATAGTTGAGGATCCAGTTGGTCAGCCACTTTTCGATCTGCTCGCGGCTGCTGAACGAACCGATCTTGTCGCGCACGATGCACTTGAGGTAATGCGCGAAGCGGCAGCAGGCGAACATGTACGGCAGGCGCGCGGCCAACGCGGCGTTGGCGGTGGCGTCCGGATCGTCGTATTCCTCCGGCTTGGCCAGCGACTGGGCGCTGATGAAGGCGGCCATGTCCGAGTTCTTCCGATGCACCAGCGGCATCAGGCCCATCTTGTCCAGTTCCGCCGAGCGGCGGTCGGTAATGGCGATTTCGGTCGGGCACTTCATGTCCACGCCACCGTCGTCGCTCGGGAAGGCGTGTACGGGCAGGCCTTCCACTGCGCCACCGGACTCGATGCCACGGATGCGCGAGCACCAGCCGTACGTCTTGAACGAACGGTTGATGTTCACCGCCATGGCATAGGCGGCGTTCTGCCAGGTGTACTTGGACGAATCCGCACCGGCGGTGTCTTCCTCGAAGTCGAACTCCTCCACCGGGTTGGTGGCGGCGCCGTAAGGCAGACGCGAGAGCGTGCGCGGCATCGCCAGGCCCAGGTACTTGGCGTCCTCCGATTCACGCAGCGAACGCCAGGAGGCGTAATCGGGGGTCGAGAAGATCTTGGACAGGTCGCGCGGGTTGGACAGCTCGTTCCAGCTCTCCATGCCCATCAGGGAGGAGTTGGCCGCGGCCAGGAACGGCGCGTGGGCAGCGGCTGCCACCTGCGCGATGCCGCCCAGCAGCTCGACATCCTGCGGGCTGTGGTCGAAGTAGTAGTCGCCGACCAGGCAACCGTACGGCTCGCCGCCGAGCTGGCCGTATTCCTCTTCGTACATCTTCTTGAAGATCGGGCTCTGGTCCCAGGCGGTGCCCTTGTAGCGCTTGAGCGTCTTGCCCAGCTCCTTCTTGGAGATGTTCATGACGCGGATCTTCAGCTGCTGATCCGTCTCGGTGTTGTTGATCAGGTAATGCAGGCCGCGCCAGGCGCTTTCCAGCTTCTGGAAGTCGGCGTGGTGCATGATCAGGTTGACCTGCTCGCTGAGCTTGCGGTCGATCTCGGCGATGTAGGCGTTGATCGTCTGCGCGACGTCTTCGGAGACGATGTCCGACTTGCTCAGCACCTGCTCGGCCAGCGTGCGGACGGCCGACTCGACTTCTTCCTTGGCGCGGTCGCTCTTGGGCTTGAATTCGCGACTCAGCAGCGCGGCGAAATCGCCGGCTTCGAGGGTTTCGGTGGCTTGGCCGCGCTCGGCAACGGTTTCGGTGGACATGTGTGCTTACTCCGCGTCGGAAGGCTTGGCGGCCGAAACCAGCGACTGCAGCAGGGCCGGGTCGTTGATCGCCTGGGCGATCAGCTTCTCCGCACCGGCCTTGCCGTCCATGTAGGTATTGAGGTTGGCCAGCTGGGTGCGGGCCTCCAGCAACTTGGCGACCGGGGCGACCTTGCGCGCCACCGCGGCGGGCGAGAAGTCATCCATGCTCTCGAACGTGATGTCCACGTTCAGGTTGCCCTCGCCGGTGAGCGTGTTGGGCACCGCGAACGAAACGCGCGGCTTCATCGACTGCAGGCGGTTGTCAAAGTTGTCGACGTCGATTTCCAGCGCCTTGCGATCCTCGATCGGCGGCAGCTCGGCGTTGTTGGCGCCGGACAGATCGGACATCACGCCCATCACGAACGGCACCTGGACCTTCTTCTGTGCGCCGTAGACCTCGACGTCGTACTCGATCTGCACCCGCGGCGCGCGGTTGCGCGCGATGAACTTCTGACTGCTTTGCTTGGCCATTGCGGCTGTCTCCTGGGGCTTGAGGTCTTCCGGTTGGAACGCGACGCCTTGAGGGCACGTCCGCGGATGTGCGGCGCAGGCGAGCGCACGTCCCGGACCGCGCGCGGCAGCCGACACGGACACCGCGCAACGATGGAATCGTTTCGCTCGGTTCGCTTGGACGCACGCGGCAAAGGGCGGACTAACGCCTTCCCACTGTTCTAGTGCGTGGAGGTCTTCACGGATCGGCCACGGAGATGAACGTGTCGTTCAGGTCCCGTTCACCTGACGAACACGCCATGCCGCGAGGGCCCATTCAGGGCAATGCCTGACCCAATGAGGAGTGGCGCTGGCGGTGACTCCCGCCGGGAAGAGCTGGTCGGCTTGCGTGCCGGCTCAGGCCTGCAGCTCGCGCTGCAGCCAGGCGCGGGCCAGGCGCCACTCGCGCTGTACCGTGGTGGCGGAAATGCCCAACGCGGCGGCGATCTGCTCGGCGCTCAGGCCGACAAAGAAGCGCATGGAGACGATGCTGGCCTGGCGCGGGTCGATCTGTTCGAGCGCGTCCAGGGCATCGAGCAGACCCACGTAGTCGATGTCCGGCTTGAGCGAACCGGAGATCTCCGACAGCTCGATGCGATCGCAGTCCTGCGGGCGCTTGGCCGCCTGGCGGCGCCGGGCCGAATCGACCAGCACCTCGCGCATTGCCCGGGCTGCGACGCCGAGCAGGTGACCGCGACTTTCCCATTGCGGCGGGCAGTTGCCGCCGAACACCTTCAGATAGGCCTCATTGACCAGCGCCGTGGCGCTCAGCGTGCGCTCGCTGGTGTTGCGGCGCAGCTGCGCGCCGGCCAGCCGGTGCAGCGCCGCGTACATCTGGCGCAGTGCTTCCTCCAGCGCGGCGGTATCGCCCGCCTGCGCCGAATGCAGCAGTCGCGTCACGTCGACACTGGAGTTCACGGTCTGGTGGTCCCTTCCCGCCCGGATGGCCACGAGCCGGCTGGCGCCGGCCCTGGATCGCGGCCAGGCTCGGCCGCGGCAAAAGTATAGGCCAAAGGCCCCGGCGCGACAGGAAGCGGGGGTCGTTTCCGCACTACGGGGCCACCGCAACCGCCCTGCTAGACTCGCCGGCATGCTCAAGATCGATACCCACGCGCACATCCTTCCCCGCGATTGGCCCAATTTGGCCGCCAAGTACGGCAACGACCGCTTCCCGGTCATGACCCATACCGACGGCCGCCACCGCATCTACAAGGACGGCAAGTTTTTCCGCGAAGTGTGGGATTCGGCGTTCGATCCGCAGACCCGTATCGACGACTACGCCCGCTTCGGCGTGGACGTGCAGGTCATTTCCACCGTGCCGGTGCTGTTTTCCTACTGGGCGCCGGGCTACCAGGCGCTGGAACTGCATCGCCACCTGAACGACCACATGGCCAGGATGTGCCATGACTTTCCCCGCCACTATGCCGGCATCGGCACGGTTCCGCTGCAGGCGCCGGAGCTGGCCATCCGCGAGCTGGAGCGCTGCATCGACGAGCTGGGCCTGCAGGGCGTGCAGATCGGCTCGCACTGCAACGACTGGAACCTGGACGCGCCGGAACTGTTCCCCTTCTTCGAGGCGGCGGCCGACCTGGGCGCGGCGATCCTGGTGCACCCGTGGGACATGATGGGTACCGACACCATGCCCAAGTACTGGATGCCCTGGCTGGTCGGCATGCCGGCCGAGCAATCGCGCGCCGGCTGCTGCCTGGCCTTCGGCGGCGTGCTGGAGCGACTGCCGAAGCTGCGCATCATGCTGGCCCACGGCGGCGGCAGCTTTCCGTGGTCGATCGGGCGCATCGAGCACGGCTTCCGCATGCGCCCGGACCTGGTCGCCACCGACAACCCGCGCAACCCGCGCGAGTACCTCAAGCGCCTGTACTTCGACTCCTGTGTGCACGACGAGCGGGCGCTGCGGTATCTCCTGGATGTGACCGGCGTCGATCGCGTGATGCTGGGCACCGACTATCCTTTCCCGCTGGGCGAACAGGAGCCCGGCAGCGGCATCGAGGCCTTGGGGCTGGATGAAGCGGACCGTGCTCGCTTGTTCCACGGCACCGCACTGGAATGGCTGGGCCTGCCCTTGCAGCGATTCGTCAACCAGGCACCTCTTTCGGAGCGTTCATGATCCTTTTCCGCAGCTTCTTCCTGGCCGGCGCCCTGCTGCTGGCCGGCACCGCCTGTGCCACCGATGTCAGCATGGCCGGTGGCGAGGTCGCCTTCAGCACGCCGGACAACTGGGTCACCATCATGGAGACCCAGGGCCTGCCTGAAATGCGCGTGTTCCAGGTGCCCGACCCCTCGCCCACCGCCCGCGACAACCTGGCTTCGGTCACGGTGGAAGTCGAACCGGTCGGCGGACTGGCCGCCTTCGAAGGGTACGTCGCCAACGCCACCCGCAAGGCCAAGGCGCTGGACGGTTACAGCGCGATCGGCAGCCCGGACGGCCCCAACAGCCACGCCTACACCGCGCAGGACCACGGCACGGCCTACCACTACGACGAACGCTACTGGTTCCGGAACAACCACGCGGTCCGCCTGCGCTGCGCGCGCCCGGCCCGCAGCGAGGCCGGTGCCGCCTGGGCGGCGGCGTTCGACAAGGGCTGCGACGCGGTCGCTACCGATCTGGCTCGATGAGGTTCAAAGGATGACTGAGTACCAGGCCTCGGCCGCATGGGCCGCCGCCGCCGATGAGGCCGATCCGCTGCGCGCGTTCCGCGACGAGTTCCTGATTCCCCCGCACGAGGATCGCGATTCGAACTACTTCTGCGGCAACTCGCTCGGCCTGCAGCCGCGGGCGGTACGCCAGGCGGTCACGGCGGAGCTGGACTACTGGGGCGAACTGGGCGTCGAGGGCCATTTCAAGGGTCGCCTGCCCTGGATGGACTACCACGAGTTCGTGCGCGACGACCTGGCACAGGTCGTGGGCGCATTGCCTTCCGAAGTGGTCGCGATGAATACGCTGGGCGTGAACCTGCACCTGATGATGGTGAGCTTCTACCGCCCGACGCCCGAGCGCCACGCCATCCTGATCGAGGCCGGCGCCTTCCCGACCGATCGTTATGCGGTCGAATCGCAGATCCGCTTCCACGGCTACGACCCGGCCACCGCGCTGATCGAGCTGGAGGCGGACGAACCCAACGGCACGATCTCGGACGCGGCCTTCGAGCGGGCTCTTGCCGAGCACGGCGCGCGCACCGCCCTGGTGATGCTCCCGGGCGTGCAGTACCGCACCGGCCAGGCTTTCGACCTGAAGACCATTGCACGCCTCGCGCATGCGCAGGGTTGCCGGGTGGGCTTCGACCTGGCGCACGCGGTCGGCAACCTGCCACTGCAGTTGCACGACAGCGACGCGGATTTCGCCATCTGGTGCAGTTACAAATATCTCAACGCCGGGCCCGGCGCGGTCGGCGGTGCGTTCGTGCACGAGCGCCACGCACGTGAGGCGCTGCCGCGCTTCGCCGGCTGGTGGGGCCACGACAAGACCACCCGCTTCCAGATGGGCCCGCAATTCGTGCCCACGCCCGGCGCCGACGGCTGGCAGCTTTCCAACCCGCCGATCCTCGCGCTGGTGCCGCTTCGCGTGTCGCTGGAGCTTTTCCGCCGCGCGGGCATGGCGCGGTTGCGCGAAAAGTCCCTGAAGCTGACCGGTTATCTGGAGTGGCTGGTCCGTACGCAGCTGGCCGACGTGCTGGAGATCGTCACGCCCGACGAGCCGGCGCGCCGCGGCGCGCAGCTGTCGATCCGCGTGCTCGGCGGCCGCGCCCGCGGACGCGCGCTGTTCGAGTACCTCATGGCCAACGGCATCATCGGCGACTGGCGCGAGCCGGACGTGATCCGCATTTCGCCCGCGCCGCTCTACAACCGCCACGCCGACTGCCTGGCCTTCGCCGAAGCGGTGCGCCGCTGGGCCAACGGCTGACGTGTCCAGCCGGTCGCACTGGGAGGCGGTCTATCGCAGCCGCTCGACCCAGGCGGTGAGCTGGTATCGCCCGCACCTGGACGTCTCGCTCGCGCTGCTGCGCCAGGCGGGCCTGGATGCTTCCACGCGGCTGGTCGATGTGGGCGGCGGCGCTTCCACGCTGGTCGACGACCTGCTGGAGCTGGGCCTGACCGACATCACCGTGCTGGATCTGTCGCGGACGGCCCTCGACGTCGCGCGCGAGCGATTGGGCACGCGCGGCAAGGCCGTGCGCTGGCTCGCCGGCGATCTCCTGGAGGCCGACTTCGTCCCTGCCGCCTTCGACCTTTGGCACGACCGCGCGGTACTGCATTTCCTCGCCGCGCCGGAGGACACCGCGCGTTACGCCGCACAGGTGATGTGCGCCTTGCGTCCGGGCGGGCATGCGGTCATCGGCGGCTTCGCGCCGGACGGTCCGGAGCGCTGCAGCGGTCTGCCGGTGGCGCGGCGCTCGCCGGCCGACATCGCCTCGGTGCTCGGGCCGGCGTTTCGCCTGGTCGGGGTAAGCACGGAGCGGCACATCACGCCCGCCGGCACCGCCCAGATCTTCGCCTATGCGTTGCTCGAACGTCGCTGACCGCGCCGATACATTGCAGGAGCCCGCTTGCGGGCGATGCTCTCGGGCACCGACCAACAAGAGCATCGCCCGCAAGCACGCTCCTACGAAACGGGCTTGCTTCATCGCAGCTTGATTGCGGATGCGCCATGGTGGGACCTCCGCTGTCCGGAGACCGGCATGAAAAACGACGCGCCCCATGACGATACCGACCTGAGCAAACTAGGCGAGCTGATCGACGACATCGAGGTGGCCATGATGACCACGCTGGCCCAGGACGGCTCGCTGGTCAGTCGCCCGCTGCAGACGCTCAAGCTCACCGCCGACGGCGACCTGGTGTTCTTCACCGCCGCCGACAGCGCCAAGGTCGACCAGCTCACCGACGACCTGGACGTGAACCTCGCCTACGCCAACCAGGACGACAAATGCTACGTCTCGGTGCGCGGGCGTGCGCGCATCAACCGCGACCAGGCGCTGATCGACGAGTTGTGGTCAGCCGCACAGAACGTGTTCTTCTCCGGCAAGGACGACCCCAATCTCACCGTCCTGCGCGTGCGCGTGCGCGACGCGATGTACTGGGAGTCCTCGGGCAACTTCGTCGAGCGCGCGCTGGATTTCGCCCGCGGCATGTGGAACGAGCAGCCGCGCGACCTTGGCCACCAGGGCCACCTGCACGGTTGACGGTGCACCGTCAGGCGCTTTCCAGCACCTGGCGCAACTTGCGCCCCAATTCGGCAAGCGTATAGGGCTTGCCCAGCAGCGGGGCGCCAGGGTCCGTGGCGCCATGGCGTTGCGCCGCGGCCGCCGAATAGCCAGTGGTGAACAACACCTTCAGCCCTGGCCGAGCGAGGCGCGCCTCCTCCGCCAGCCGGCGCCCGTCGACGTCCGGCATGACCACGTCGGTAAGCAACAGCGCGATGTCCGCGTGCGCGGCCAGCATGGAAAGCGCGGCATCGGCGCCATTGGCCTGAAGCACGCGATAGTTCAGCTCGTGCAGGGCTTCGGCAGTGACCTGCCGCACCGCCGGTTCGTCATCCACCAGCAGGATCAGCTCCTGCCGGCCAACCGGCAATGCGCTCGCTGCCCGGTCGGGTTCCTGCCCGTGCGCCTGGCCGACCAGCCGCGGCAGGTAGACCTTGACGCCCGTACCCCGACCCGGCTCCGAGTAGATCGACACGTGCCCGCCCGACTGTTTGACGAAGCCATAGACCTGGCTGAGTCCCAGACCGGTGCCCTGCCCGGCCTGCTTGGTGGTGAAGAAGGGATCGAAGGCGCGCGCGGCCACCTCCGCCGGCATCCCGGTACCGCTGTCGCTGACCGTGATCGACACGTAGTCGCCGGCCTCCATGTCCGGGTAGCCGGCCATATGGCGCCGGTCGAGGACGGCGTTGGCCGTTTCGATGGTGAGCCGCCCGCCACCGGGCATCGCATCGCGGGCGTTGACCGCGAGGTTGAGGATGGCGTTCTCGAGCTGGTTCGCATCGACCAGCGTCAGCCACAGGCCATGGGCGGTGAGCACCTCCAGGCGGATGTCCGGACCGATCGCGTGACGCAGCAGTTCGGACATGCCTTCCACCAGCACGTTGGCGTCCACCGGCCGCGGGTCGAGCGGCTGCTGACGGGCAAAGGCGAGCAGGCGCTGGGTCAGCGTGGCCGCGCGGTTGGCCGCTTCCATGGCGTTTCCGGCGTGCCGCCGTTCCGGCGCGTCTTCGGGCAACCGATGCTGCAACAGGTCGAGCGAACCGATCACCACGGCCAACATGTTGTTGAAGTCGTGTGCGATGCCGCCGGTGAGGTGACCGACCGCCTCCATCTTCTGGCTCTGCCGCAACGTCGCCTCGGCCTGCGCCAGGGCGCTCGCCTGCTCCTTCTGTTCGGTGACGTCGCGACCGCTGGCGTAGATGGTGTCTTCGTCCTGGCTGACCAGCCAGGCGATGCAGCGGTAACCGCCATTCTTGTGCCGCATGCGGTTCTCGAAGGCCGGACCCCGGGCCAGATTGGAGAAGAACGGGCGCTCGCCGACCGGGCGGTCGTCGGGATGGATGAACTCGTACGCACGGTGCCCGATCACCTCCGCCGCCGGCCAGCCAAGCACCGCATACCAGGCATCGCTGACCTGCAGGAAGTAACCGCGTTCGTCCACCACCGCCTGCAGGTCGCGCGAGTATTTCCATGCGCGGTCGCGCTCGCGGGTGCGCGCCTCGACGCGTTGTTCTAGCGTTTCGTTGATCTCGCGCAGGCGGTCTTCGGCGGCGCGGCGCTCCTCGATTTCCCGTTGCGCGACGGCATACAGGTTCGCGTTGTCGATCGCGATAGCCGCATGCGCGGCGATGCCGGCCATCAACCGCTCGTGCCGCGCCGAAAAGCGCCCGGGCTCGGGATGACCGAAAAACAGCCCGCCCGAGACGCGACCCGAACGGGACACCACCGGCACGGCGAGATAACTGCGCACGGGCGGGTGTCCCGGCGGCAGCCCGTGGTAGGGCGGACTCTTGCCGTAACGCGGGTCGCGCAGCACGTCGTCACAGCGCACGACGCGCTCGCCCGCCAGCGTCGGGCGGAACAGCAGGCTGGCCCGCGGCATCGGGTAGCGGTCGAACACGTGCCGGTCCACGCCGGAGAGGGTGTAGAGCATCATGCTCTCGCCCGCCTCGTTGGTGGTGTTGTAGAAGAACGCGCCCATGCTGGCACCGATCAGTGCGACACCGGCATCGGTGACCGTCTGCACGACACGCTCCAGCTCCAGTTCACTGGCCACCGTCGCGCCGACGCGGTTGAGTGTCTCCAGCGCCTGCGTTTCGTCGCGCAGCGCCCGCTCGGTCTGCACGCGCTCGGTATCGTCGTGCATGGTGAGCACGGCGCCGAGCGACTGCCCGTCGGCATCGCGGATCGGGCGTGCCGAGCCCTGTGCGATCACCTCCGAACCGTCAGGGCGGCGAATCCGCCAGCGCACGTCGGTAACGGTTTCCCCGGCAAGCACGGCCCGCGACAATGGCAACTCGCGCGGCGGATAGGGACGTCCGTCTTCGGTCAGCAACCGGTAGGCGCAGGTGTAGTCGTCCGGCTCCACGTCGAACCGGCTGACCCCGTGCAGTCGTGCTGCCGCCTCGTTGACATAGGTGATGCGGCCGTTGGTGTCGGCCAGGATCACGCCTTCGGCCAGTTGCCCCAGCACCGCGTCCTGCTCGACCGCGAGCAGCGCCCGCGGCATGCCTCGCTGATCTTCACGTTCGCTCACGGCGATCGCTCCTGCATCGGAACGCGGCATGCCAGGCCTTGCACGATGTCGCTGGCAGCATCGGAGGCATGGCGCGAAGTATCCGCCCGACGCCGTGAACCGCCCTCGAAACGGACTGAACGCCTGTTCAGCCCGTCAACGAGGCAAGGCGCGAGGCCAGCTCCTCCAGCCGCACGTCAGCGCCACCACCGGGCGAAACGCGTTCGGCCAGGCTGCGCTCGGGCGTGCGCCCCTCGCCGGCCGAGGCGGCGGCAGCCGCCGCGGCACGGTAGGCGTCACGGAACGGTACGCCGGCCGCCGCCTGTTCGATGGCGACGTCGGTGGCGTACATCGCCGGCTCGATCGCCGCGCGCATGGCCGGCTGGTTCCAGTGCATGCGGGCGAGCAGATCGGGCGCCAGTTCCAGCGCGGCCAGGCCGTGGGTCATGCCGTGGAAGATCGAGCCCTTGGAGAACTGCAGGTCACGCTGGTAGCCGGTCGGCAGCGACAGCAGCTGCTCGATCTCGCAGCGCGCCGCCGCCACGGTGGCGTAGCTGGCGCGCAACAGCTCGACGACGTCGGGGTTGCGCTTGTTCGGCATGATCGAGCTGCCGGTGGTGTACTCCGGGGGCAGGCTGACGAAACCGAATTCGGCGGTGGTGAACAACGACAGGTCCCAGGCCAGGCGGCGCAGGTCCAGCAGCGCGCTGGCCAGGGCTTCCAGCGCTGCCAGTTCGAACTTGCCGCGCGAGAGCTGCGCGTAGATTGGCGAAAGCTGCATGCGCGCGAAGCCCAGCGCGGTGGTCGTGTACTCGCGATCGAGCGGCAGGTTGACGCCGTAGCCGGCGGCGGTGCCGAGCGGGTTGGCGTCGATCCAGCCCAGCGTCTGGCGCGCGCGCAGGGCGTTGTCGATGAAGGCTTCGGCGAACCCGGCGAACCACATCGCGGTGGAAGACACCACCGCGCGCTGCAGGTGGGTGTAGCCGGGCAACGGCAAAGCCGGCTGCGCGGCCCGTTCCAGGCACACCGCCGCGATGGCGCGGCAGTGCGTCGCCAGCGCGTCGAGTTTCTCCTTCAGCCACAAGCGCGTGGCGACCAGCACCTGGTCATTGCGGCTGCGCCCGGTGTGTACGCGCCGGCCGGCATCGCCAAGCCGCTCCGTGAGCCGCGCCTCGATGGCCGAATGGCCGTCCTCGTAACGCTCGTCCAGCACGAAGGCGCCCGAGCGGAAATCCTGCGCCAGCGTGTCGAGTTCACGCTCGAGTGCCGCGGCCTCGTCGGTGCTGATCACGCCGATGCGTGCGAGGCCCTCGACGTGTGCCTTGCTCGCGGTGATGTCGTGCAGGAAGAACTCGCGGTCCAGCAGCACGTCGTTGCCGGCGAGGAAACGCATGATCCGGGCGTCGGTCTCGACGCCGGCCTTCTGCCAAAGGAGGTCGCTCATGGCTGGTCGTCCGGTTGGAGGGGGGAAAGGGCCTGGCGCAGGAATGCGACCGCGTCGTCCGGCGCCATCTCGCGGCGTTCGCCGCTGGCCCGATGCTTCAGCTCGACGGTGCCGTTATCCAGCCCACGTGGGCCGACCCGTACCTGCCAGGGCAGGCCGATCAGGTCCATGCGCGCGAACTTGGCGCCCGGCCGCTCGTCGGTATCGTCGAGAAGGACGCTCAAGCCGGCCGCGCGCAGGCTGGCGTACAGCGACTCGCAGGCGGCATCGACGCGGCCATCGCCGTGCTTCAGATGCAGCAGCCCGACCTGGAACGGCGCCACACCGTCCGGCCAGACGATGCCCTGGTCGTCATGGCTGGCCTCGATGATCGCGCCCACCAACCGCGACACGCCCACGCCGTAGCAACCGCCGTGGATGGGCCGCTCGATGCCGTCGGCGTGGCGCACCACGGCATTCATCGGCACCGAGTATTTGGTGCCGAAATAGAAGATCTGGCCGACTTCGATGCCGCGTGCGAGCAGTCGGCGTTCCGCCGGCACGTCGCGCTCGAAGCGCTCGACCTCGTGCACGTCCTCGGTGGCGGCGTAGGGCGCCGTCCATGCCTCGACCAGCGACGTCAGGTCGCCGCCGTAGTCGACGTCGGCGCCTGGCACCGGCAGGTCCAGCACGGCGCGGTCGCAGAACACCGCCGATTCGCCGGTCTGCGCCAGCACCAGGAACTCGTGCGAGAGATCGCCGCCGATCGGCCCGGTTTCCGCCCGCATGGGAATCGCCTTGACGCCCATCCGGTCGAACATGCGCAGGTAGGCGACGAACATGCGCTGATAGGAACGGCGCGCGGCGGCCTCGTCCAGGTCGAACGAATAGGCGTCCTTCATCAGGAACTCGCGCCCGCGCATCACGCCGAAGCGCGGGCGCTGCTCGTCGCGGAATTTCCACTGGACCTGGTAGAGGTTCAGCGGCAGGCTGCGCCAGGAACCGACGTAGCTGCGGAAGATCTCCGTGATCATCTCCTCGTTGGTCGGCCCATACAGCAGCTCGCGCTCGTGGCGGTCGCGGATGCGCAGCATTTCCGGGCCGTAGGCGTCGTAGCGGCCGCTCTCGCGCCACAGGTCGGCCAGCTGCAGCGTGGGCATCAGCAGCTCGACCGCGCCGGCGCGATCCATTTCCTCGCGCACGATGCGCTCGATGTTCTTCAGGACGCGCAGGCCCAGCGGCAGCCAGGCGTAGATGCCGGCGGCCTCCTGGCGGATCAGGCCGGCGCGCAGCATCAGGCGGTGCGAGGCGATCTGCGCCTCGGCGGGGTTTTCCTTCAGGGTGGGCAGCAGGTAGCGGGTCAGGCGCATGGCAGGGTCTCGGTAGCGGGCGGGAGGGCGAGCGCGACGCGGCGTCGCCTCACGGTCGCTCCGCCGGCGCCACCGGGATGCCCGTCAGTTCGCCCTGCCCCAGCGCGCGGTTGATGTTCTGCATGGCCTGGGTGGCGGCCCCCTTGAGCAGGTTGTCCAGCGTGGCGACCACCACCACGCGACGGCCGTCCAGGGCCATGGCGAAGCCACCGATTTCCGCGTGGTGCCTGCCGGCGACACGGCTCACCCAGGGTGCCTCGTCCAGCACCTGCACCAGCGGCTCGCCCTCGTAGGCGTGGCGGAAGCGTGCCATCACATCCTCGCGCTTCATCGCGCGGGCGAGGTAAAGGTTGCAGGTGACGGTCAGGCCGCGGAAGTGTGGCGCCACGTGCGGCATGAACTCCACCGGCACGCCCAGGTGCGCCGAGGTCTCGCGCTCGTGCATGTGGCCGGTGAGCGCGTACGGCATCAGGTTGTCGCGCAGCTTGTCCGGATCGTTCTTGTCCGAGGGCGTGGTGCCCGCGCCGGAATAGCCCGACACGCCGAAGCACACCGGCGGCGCGGCGAGCAGATCCTTCAGCGGCGCGACCGCCAACTGGATCGCGGTGGCGTAGCAACCGGGATTGCTGATCCGCCGCTGGCCGCGCCAGCGGCCGCGCGTCAGCTCGGGCAGGCCGTAGTACCAGCGCTCGTCGAAGCGGTGGTCCGCCGACAGGTCCACGATCAGCGGATCGGCACCGGCCTTGTCGAAGGCTTCCACGCACACCCCCGCCTTGCCGTTGGGCAGCGCCAGGATCACCACGTCGGCGCCCAGCGCCGGCAGGTCCTCGTGCGCCGGGGCGCTGTAGCGCAGCTCGCCGGCGTAGTCGGGCACGTGCGCGTCCACGCGCTGGCCATCCAGTTCGCGCGAGGAGACATAGGCCAGCTCCAGCGCCGGATGCCGCGCGATCAGGCGGATCAGCTCCGCGCCGGTATGGCCGCGCGCGCCGACGATGCCTACGGTCTTCTTGTCCATTCTCTCCAGCCTCACGCTGCGTTGTTCGTCAGGGGCACGGCATCGACCAGCGTGGGCAAGCGTTGCGCGCAGTGGGCCACGCAGCGCTCGATCAACCGGAAGTCGTCGATGCCGTACCAGTACACCTTCCAGCGCGGCTGCTTGAGCGAACCATCGCATTCGGCATCGTAGAACGGGTTGATGGTGTTGCCATGGCGCGAACGCCAGAACAGCCGCGGGTTGGCCTCGCGCATCACCAGCCACACGGCGCGCCCGAGGCCTTCGCCCTGCGCCTCGTCCAGCACGGCGAACTTGTCCAGGTAGGCCAGGCCCTCCTCCTGCGTGAGGATCATCGCGGCGCGGTAGTTCTCGCTCACGTAGATACGGTACGGATGCGTGCGCTCGAAGTAGTCCGCCACCAGCGCGCGGCCGAAACTCGATTCGATCAGCCCGCGCAGGCGCACCTGGTCCACGCCATCCCACGAATCGAAGCCGAGCACCTTCTCGCCCCGGCGCACGAGCGTGCCCGAGCCTTTGTGGGTGAACAGCTCCTTGGCCAGTTCCGCCGGACGCGTGATCGACACCGACGAGGTGAGCGGCAGGTCGGCCAGCAAGTCGGCGATCTGCTCGATCTTCAGCCGCATGCCGCCATCGATCCACGGCTGCGCCATCAGATGCTCGTACTCGGTGGAGAGGTTGATCGAGTCGATCACCTGGCCGTCCGCATCGAGCAGGCCGCCGGTCCCGGTCAGGAACACGATCTTGTAGGGCTGCAGCACGCGTACCAGTTCGTTCGCGGCGATGTCCGCGTTGATGTTGAGCAGTTGGCCTTCGGACGTCTCGCCCAGGCTCGCGATCACCGGGATCGCGTTGGCGCGCAGTGCCGCCTCGATCGGCGCCAGTTCGATGCCGGTCGTCCTGCCGACCATGCCCAGCGTTTCGCGGTCCAGGTAGTCGGACATGAATACGCCCGAGGCCACCGACACGGCGCGCGTGTCCATCGCATGCAGCGCGTCGACCAGGCGCAGGTTCTGCTGCTGGAACACGCGCCGCACCACGCCCATCGCCTGCGGCGTGGTCACGCGGAGGCCGCCGACCGTCTGCTTGGCGATGCCGGCTGCGGCCAGCTCCTGGTCCAGTTGCGGGCCGGCACCGTGCAACACGATCGGGGTCAGGCCGACCTGCTGCAGGAAGGTCAGCGAGGAAGCCAGTGCCGGCAGGTCGTCGCGCAACACGGCGCCGCCGACCTTCACCACGGCGAAGCGCTTGGCATCGATCTGCGAGAAGCGCTTGAGGTATTGCTGGATTTCCTTCGCGCTGCCCATGCTTTCGAGCAGGCGCACGATGGTCTTGCGCGTGTGCTTATGCGTTTCCACGGCTCACGATCCGGTAGAGGTTTTCGGCGTACTGCTGCAACTGGTCGAGCGCGACCCATTCGTCGGCGCTGTGTGCCTGCGCGATGTCGCCCGGGCCATAGACGAAGGCCGTGTAGCCGACGGCGGAGAACAATGCCGCCTCGGTCCAGAAGTCCACGGCGTTGCCGACCGGAATCTCCAGCTCGTCCGCCAGGTCGCGGGCTGCCAGGCGCCTGGTCTCGGCACCGGCGGTGTCGCCTGCCGGCAGCGAACTACCGCGGAAGGTTTCCTCGAAATGGACCGGGGCCACGTCGCCCAGGCTGGCGAAACGCTCGAGCAACCGGTCGGGGTGCATGGTCGGCAACGGCCGGAAGCCGAAGCGCACCTCGGCGGTTGGCGCGATCACGTTGGCCTTGATTCCGCCTTCCACGCGGCCGATGTTGAAGCGCAGTCCAGTCAGTCCGCCGAAGCGTTCGTGCGACTGCGCGGCGACGAAATCAAGTGCCGCCGCACCCCAGCGCACCGCCTGGTGCAGCGCGCTGTCGGTCGGCTTCTGCTCGCCCGAGGCGTGCCCGGCCTGGCCCGCGAAGCGCATCAGCACCGACTGGATGCCGCGGTGCGCCAGCACCGCCTCGCCGCGCGTGGGCTCGGCCACGATCACGGCTTCGTAGCGGTTACCCGGTGTGGCCGGAAAGTCCCGCAGGAAGCCGGCGACGCAGCGCGCATCGTTGGCTTCCTCGTCGGTGGTTAACAGCAACGCCAGCGGACCGTCGGTGGCCTGTGCCACCGCCAGCAGCGCCGCGGCCGCGCCCTTGATGTCGCAGGCGCCCAGGCCGATCGCGCGGTCACCCTCGACCCGGAGCTCGTGCGGACTGGCGCTCCACGCCGGCGAATCCGGCACGGTGTCCAGGTGCACGTTGAACAGCAGCCGGGGCTGGCCGCGCGCAGCATGCAGGGTCACGGCCCCGGCGCCATGGTCGGTCACCGTCACCTCGAAGCCGGGCAGCTGCGAGCGCAGATAGTCGAAGATCCCGCCGGTGCCGATCGCCCGCGGCGGGTTGCGCGTATCGAAGGCGACAAGCGCGCGCAGGTGGCTCAGCGTGGCATCCAGCAGAGCGCTCATCGCATGTTCCCCCAACGCAGAGCCCCTCTCCCCTCGGGAGAGGGCTTGGCCTGCCCTGAGCCCGTTGAAGGGGGGTGAGGGTCCGGGCGGAGCGGGCGGTCGAGGCACACCCGAACCCTCTCCCCCTGCCCCTCTCCCGGGGGGAGAGGGGAGCAAGGCCAGATCCTCATCACGTCGCGCTCCGGTTCACTTCCGCCCACAGCGTCGAGCTCATGCCGAAAAGCTTGATGAAGCCCTCGGCCTCCTGCACGCCCCAGTCGGCCGACTGCGCGTAGGTGGCGCCCTTGGCGTTGAGGATGTGGGGCGACTCCACCGCCACCGCCTCGACCGTGCCGCCGTGGGTCTGCAGCGTCACGACGCCGTTGACGGTAGCCTGGCTGGAGGCCAGGAAGGCTTCCAGGTCGGTCTTGACCGGATCGTGGAAGAAGCCTTCGTAGACAACCTCCACCCACTTGCGCGCAACCTCCGGCTTGAAACGGTTCTGTTGCTTGGAAAGCACCGCCTCCTCCAGCGCGCGATGCGCTGCCAGCAGCGCGGTCAGGCCGGGCGCCTCGAACACGATCCGGCCCTTGAGGCCGATGGTGGTGTCGCCGGTGTACATGCCGCGCCCCACGCCATAGCGGGCGAACAGCGCATTGAGCCTCGCCAGCAATTGATGGCCCGGCAGGCGCTCGCCGTCGAGGCTTACCGCCTCGCCGCGCTCGAAGCCGAGCCTCACCGCCAGCGGTTCGGACGGCCATTCGGCGCGCGGCTTGCACCAGCCGCGTGCGCCCTCGCCCGGCGCCTGCCATTTGTCGATCTCGCCGCCGGACATGGTCACGCCCAGCAGGTTCTCGTTGATGGTGTACGCCTGCTGCTTGGCGCGCACGCCGAAGCCTCGGTCCTCCAGGTACTTCTGCTCGTAGGCGCGGGTCTGCGTGTGCTGTTTCTGGATCTCGCGGATCGGCGCCACGATGCGGTAGTCGCCCAGCGCCTTCACGGCCAGGTCGAAACGCACCTGGTCGTTGCCCATGCCGGTGCAGCCGTGCGCGATGGCGTGGGTGCCCAGCTCAGCGCAGCGCGCGAGCGCGGCTTCCACGATCAGGTAGCGGTCGGACACCAGCAGCGGGTACTGGCCCTGGTAGCCCTCGCCCGCCCACACGAACGGCCTGACGAAACCGTTCCAGATGGCCGGGCCACCGTCGACGGTGCGATGGCTGGCGACACCCAGCTCCTGCGCGCGGTGTTCGATGAAGGCGCGCTCCTCGGCATCCACGCCGCCGGTGTCGGCGAACACGGTATGCACGTTCCACCCCTGCTCCTTGAGGTAGGGCACGCAGAAGCTGGTGTCGAGGCCGCCGGAAAAGGCCAGGACGATGTCCTTGGAGCCGTCAATCGGGAATGGGGAATCGGGAATCGTAGCAGCGTTGGACATGGTGGCACTCGCGAGTCGAAGGTAGATGGCAGCTCTGGAACGATTCCCTATTGACGATTTCCGATTCCCGGCTGCTCAAGCAGCGAAGCCATCACGGCCTTCTGCACGTGCAGGCGGTTCTCGGCTTCGTCGATGGCGATGCAGTAGGGCGCGTCCATCACCGCATCGGTCGCCTTGACGTTGCGGCGCAGCGGCAGGCAGTGGCTGAACAGGCCGTGGTCGGTCAGCGCCATCTTCGCTTCGTCCACCATGAAGTGCCGGTGGGCCTCGCGGATCGGCTTTTCCTGCTCCCAGCGACCGAAGTACGGCAGCGCGCCCCAGCTCTTGGCGTAGACCACGTGGGCGCCGCTGTAGGCCTCCTCGATGTCGTGGCTGACCTTGAGCGAACCGCCGTTCTGCGCGGCGTTCTGCCGGCCGGCCTCCATGTAGCGCTCGTCCAGCACGTACTCGGGCGTCGGGCACAACAGGGTCACGTCCATGCCGAGCTTGGTGGCGATCAGCAGCGCCGAGTTGGCCACCGCCGTGTTGAGCGGTTTCGGGTGGTAGGTCCAGGTGAGGACGTACTTCCTGTTCTGCAGGTCGCCCAGGTGTTCCTTCAGCGCCAGCGCATGCGCCAGTTCCTGGCAGGGGTGGGTGATCGTCTCCATGTTGATCACCGGCACGGTGGCGTAGCGGGCAAAGGCCTTGATGACGCGGTCCTCGCGATCCACCGACCAGTCCTGGAATTTCGGGAAGGCGCGCACGGCGATCAGGTCGACGTAGCGGCTGAGCACACGCGCCACCTCGGCGATGTGCTCTTCCGCCTCGCCGTCCATCACGGTGCCGACCTCGAACTCGATTGGCCACGCATCCTTGCCTGGCGAGAGCACGATCGCGTGGCCGCCGAGATGGAACGCGCCCAGTTCGAAGCTGGTGCGCGTGCGCATCGAGGGATTGAAGAAGAGCAGCGCGATGGACTTGCCGGCCAGTTGCTGCCCCCGCGGCGAGCGCTTGAACGCGGCGGCCTGCTCCAGCAGGGCGTCGATCTCGGCGCGGCTGTAGTCCTGGGTGGTGAGAAAATGTCGAAGGGCCATGGCGAAGCTCGCTTGAGTGGGTCGGTGGCGACCGTGGCGGGCTTTCGTCAACAAAAAACCCGGCGCGGTGGCCGGGTTTGTTCGTCGTTGCGCTTGATGCGCGTGCAGCGACAGCCTACCCGGCCGAATGTCGGACCAGCGGTCGGCGCGCACGCGAGGTCATGCCAGCGGCCATGCGGGCGCTGGTGAGCACGGTAGCGGTGTAGACGGCTGCGGACATGGGACTTCCGGGTAGGGAGCGGGCATCATGCCGGGATTCCTGCGGCGGCGCAACACCTATTTTTGGACGTCCATACGAACGGACGTCCAAAACGAAAACCGCCGCCCGGAGGCGGCGGTCTCAAGGCAAAACTCCCTTCACTCGGCCGGGGCGACGCTCACGCGTACCCGCAGGCGCTCGCCGGGATCGTAGTTCAGGCGGGAGACGTACACGTCGCCGTGATAGCGGTATTCGACGTCGTAGCCCATCAGGCGGCGCTGCTCGCTGACCGAGCTGACCTGGCGACAGCGGGTCACCGTGTCGTCATATTCGCGCTGGCCGCGTCCAGCCACGCCGTGGCCGACCGCGCCACCGGCCACCGCGCCGGCGACCGTGGCCGCCTTGCGGCCGTCACCCTTGCCGACGGTGTTGCCGAGCACGCCGCCAATTACCGCGCCGAGCACGGTGCCGGCGGTGGTATTGCCGCCGCCTTCGCGACGCACGACCGGCTCGTCGTAGCACTCCTGCCGCGGCACTTCGGTGCGGGCGACGCCGTACACCGGGTCGACCCGCAGCACGTCGGCCCAGCCGTAGTGCGTGTTGGCATCGTCGCCTTCGGCGTAACGACCGTCCTGCGCCTGCACGGCGCCGGTGGCGAGGACGAGCGCGAGGACGGGGAGCAACATCTTCTTCATGGGACCTCCAGCATGGTCCGAAAAGCGCTTCTGCGCGATTGTCATTGCAACAAATTCACGCTGAATCAACGCTTAGAGCTTCCGTGGGATGACCGGGGGCGTTGGGGCCATTCAGCGTCTGTCGGTTTCCTGGCGCTCGTCCGATCTTTCCCGCCAGTCCCCTCCCCCGACCCGCTCCGCGGAGGGGAGAGGAGCCATGGGTGGTGCCTGTTAAGATGCGCGGCCTCGCCGCGCCACCGACCCGTCCGATGCCGATCACCCTCTACAACAGCCTTACCCGCCGCACCGACGCCTTCGTGCCGCTCGATCCGCAGCGGGTGACCATGTACCTGTGCGGGCCGACCGTCTACAACTACGTGCACATCGGCAACGCGCGCGGCCCGGTGGTATTCGACGTGCTGGTGCGGCTGCTGCGCCGGCATTACCCGCAGGTGGTCTACGCCCGCAACATCACCGACGTGGACGACAAGATCAACGCCGCGGCGCTGGCCCAGGGCACGCCGATCGGCACGATCACCGACCGCTTTACGGCCGCCTACCGCGAGGACATGGCGGCACTGGGTATCGCGCCACCGGACATCGAGCCGCACGCCACGGCGCATATCGGCGAGATCATCGCGATGATCGAGACGCTCATCGCCAGCGGCCACGCCTACGCAGCCGACGGGCACGTACTGTTCAACGTCGGCACCTACGCCGCCTACGGCCAGCTCTCCGGCCGCGATACCGACGAGCTGATCGCCGGCGCGCGCGTGGAAGTGGCGCCGTACAAGAAGAACCCGACCGATTTCGTGCTGTGGAAGCCGTCCACGCCGGAACTGCCCGGCTGGGACAGCCCCTGGGGCCGCGGCCGCCCGGGCTGGCACATCGAGTGCTCCGCGATGAGCGCGGCGCACCTGGGCACGACCATCGACATCCATGCCGGCGGCGTGGATCTGACCTTCCCGCACCACGAGAACGAGATCGCACAGTCCACCTGCGCCCATGGCGGCGAGGTGTTCGCGCGCTGGTGGCTGCACAACGGCATGCTCACCTTCGACGGGCGCAAGATGTCCAAGTCGCTGGGCAACGTGCTGCTGGTGCACGAACTGCTCAAGCGTCACCCGCCCGAGGCGCTGCGCCTGTTGCTGCTGCGCGGCCATTACCGGCAGCCGCTGGACTGGTCCGAGACCGCGCTGGCGCAGGCGGTGAGCACGCTGGATGGCTGGTATCGCGTGCTGCGCGATCTGGCCGACGTGCGCGTCGAGGGCGAGCTGCCCGTACCCGCGCGGGTGGAGGCGGCGCTATGCGACGACCTCAACACCCCGCAGGCGCTGGCCGAGCTGGCCCTGCTCGCCGATGCGGCGCGGCACAGTGGCAGTGCCGACGCCAAAGCCGCGCTGCTCGGTGGCGGCGCGCTGCTCGGCCTGCTTCAGCAAGACGCCGAGGGGTGGTTCAAGCATGGCGACGATGGCGTGGATGCAGCCCGCGTCGAAATCTTGCTGGAGGCGCGCCGCGAGGCCCGCGCGGCCCGGGACTTTGCGCGCGCCGACGCCATCCGAAACGAACTGGCCGCCATGGGCGTGGTGATCGAAGACGGCGCGCAGGGCACCCGCTGGAGCGTATCCAAGGGCTAGCGCCTTTGCGGGACCCGCTCGCGGGCGGTTTCTTCCGCCTGCGGAACAAGGTCATCGCTTGCGAGCGGGATCCTGCGGGCGGAGATGGCTTCGACCGCGTGGTCGCGCTGCGCGATAATGCCCGCATGAACACCGCCGCCCCCAGCGCCGAGCAGGCGCAGCAGGACATTGCCGAGGAATTCGCTTTCTTCGGCGATTGGTCCGAGCGTTACCAGTACCTCATCGACCTGGGCAAGCAGTTGCCCCCCTTCCCCGAGGAGTGCAAGACCGAGGAGCATCGCGTGCACGGTTGCCAGTCGATGGTATGGCTGGTGCCCAGTGGCGACGCGACCAAGATGCACTTCGCGGCGACCAGCGATTCGGCGATCGTCTCCGGACTCATCGCCTTGGTGCTGCGCGTGTATTCCGACCGACCGGCCGCCGAGATCGTCGCCACGGAGCCGGCGTTCGTGCAGTCGATCGGCCTGGCCAAACATCTCTCCCCGACCCGTTCCAACGGCCTGACGGCGATGCTGGCCAAGCTCAAGGGCTACGCGGCGCAAACACTGGCTTGATGCGACGCTTCCTGCAGGAGCACACCTGCGCGCGATCGGCAGGCGTGGCGGTCGCGCCCAAGTGCGCTCCTACAGCGACTTTCCCCCTGAAACACGAAGCCCCGCATGACGCGGGGCTTCGTTTCGACCGGATCGCCGGGTTCAGTCGCCCATCTGCTTCTGCAGATGCTCGCGGCGCTCCTGCGCGTCGAGCGACAGCGTGGCGATCGGGCGCGCGTCCAGCCGCTCCAGGCCGATCTCCTCGTCGGTTTCCTCGCAGTAACCGTAGCGGCCTTCCTCGATCCGGCGCAGCGCCTTGTCGATCTTGGAGATCAGCTTGCGGTAGCGATCGCGGGTGCGCAATTCGAGCGAATTCTCCGTTTCGCGGGTCGCACGCTCGGCTTCGTCGCCGACGTCGCGCACCTCGTCACGCAGGTTCTCCATCGTCTGGCGCGATTCCTCGACCAGCTGGTCCCGCCAGTCCCGCAGCTTGTTGCGGAAGTAGGCAAGGTGCTTCGGGCTCATGTACTCCTCGTCGTTCGAGGGACGGTAACCCTTGGGCAGGTCGATGTTGATGGTGGAAGGCAGGGCGTAACGGCCATCCTCGCGGGTCACGCCATTGTCGAGAGTTGTAACGGAATTATTCATTGAGGACTGCGGGGTCTTCTGTTTCTTGAGTGGGGTATGGCGGGCGGTGGCCGTGGCCACGCGGGGGGGCGCCATAGCGACGGCACTCGCCACTTTGCCCTTCATGGGCGCAACGGCGGGTGATGGAGATGTTTGCTTGACGGCGACGGTCGGCGCCGCCGGTCGCGCGGCCGCGGGCTTGGACGGCCTGGTTTCCGGTTTGCTGACGATCTTGTACGGCTTGGGCGTGCTCGCCGGCTTGGGAGTGGCCTTCTTCGCAGCCTTCGTCACCGGCTTGGCGGGCGTCGCCTTCTTCGGGGCTGCCTTGGCTGGCGGCATCGCCGCTTTCTTCGGCGACGCCTTCGGCTGCGGCTTGGACGCCTTCCTGGCCGCGGCCTTCGGCTGTGGCTTGGCCTTGTTGGCGGCCGACGCCTTCTTCACCGCCGGAGCCGGCTTGCGCACAGCCTGCTTCCCGGCCGGGGCCTTGGCAGCAGGCGCCTTCCTGGCCGGAGCCTTCTTTGCCACGGTCTTGCTGGCGGACTTGGTAGCCGACTTTGCAGCGGGCTTCGCAGCCGCCTTGCCGGCGACCGGCTTGCGCGCAACGGGCTTCTTCACCGACGCCTGCTTGGCAGCCGGCTTGCGGGCAGGCGCAGCCTTTTTGGCGGTAGCGCTCTTGCCGGTCCGGGCAGCGGCCGCAGCGACTTTGGGCTTGCTCGTCTTGGCTTCTTTCGCCTTGCCCGCAGCCTTCCCTTTCTGCGCCTTGGCGGCGGTCGAACTACGCGTCGTTTTCGCCATATCCCTTCACCGTTTTGGCCGTGGCGGCCGGGTGTTATAGCCCATGCGTCTTACACCATCAACAGGCATCTGGAATACTTCGTGTCACTACATGCCGCGAGCCGTTTCGGCTGCGTGAACGAAAGTGACCCGATTCCTGCTCCTCCTGCTTGGCGCTTACAAACGCTTGCTGAGCCCCCTGCTGGGTCAGCGTTGCCGCTTCCACCCCAGCTGTTCCGATTATGCACGGATTGCCATCGTGCGCTTCGGCCCCCTGCGTGGCAGCGTCTTGGCGCTATGGCGCATCCTGCGTTGCCAGCCGTTGTGCGCCGGCGGCGAGGACCCGGTGCCTGAGGATTTCCACTTCGCACGCTGCCGCTCCCACGAGGAACACTGACTGGCAGCGGCCCTTCACCGAACGCGTGGGACCGCGACGTTGGATGATCGAGCGAGAAACGCTGCCCAAGGCTGTCCCATCCGCGCTTCGGGCAACTTCCCCGCGCGCGAGGGGAGGATCAGCGGGGCCGAACTAGGCCGCCGAGCCGTAACCGCCCGGCACGCCTTTGCTGGCGTAGGCCACCGCGTCGTGCGGGTGCAGGCTTTCCTGGTGTTCCAGGCGCACATGGAAGTCGGCGATGCGCGGGTCTGCATCGAGTGCCTTCTGGATACGTCGCGCGGCATCTTCGCAAAACATCAGGTTGCCGCCGTTGGCCAGCGCGAAGGCCTGTTCGTCCTCGCGTTTGACCGCGGTCTGCACCGGCGTGCCGAGCGCCTGCTCGACCCGGTCGAGCGTCGAAATCAGGTTGAAGCCCACACCATCGGCCAGGCGCACCAGCAAGCGCGCCACGCTGCGCTGCGCATGCGGCGTGGCGACGATGCCCTGCTCGCTGCCCAGCCAGGCCAGCACGGCCGCGTGGTCGAGCGGTTGCGCGGCGTCAAAGTCGCGCGCGAACTGCTCCTGGATCATCTGGCGCGACAGCGCGGCGGACGCCGGGCAGGTCGAGGAGTAGACCACCTCGGTTCCCAGCTCGAGCTGGAATCCCTCGGGCGAGAGGCTCGCCTCGATCGACACCGGGTAGGCACGCCAGCCGCTGTTGCCGCTGCGCAATGCAGGTCGTCGGACCAGATGATCGAAGCGGATGCTGATGCGGGCACGGTCCGAAAGATCCTTGTGCGACTCCAGGAATGCCTGCAGCAGCGCCTCGATCATCGCCGCGTCCAGCGGGTTGGCGCCGAGGTGCCGGTCGACCAGCAGGTAGAGGCGCGACATGTGAATGCCGCGCTTGTCCGGGCGGGTCAGGTTGACGAAGGCGCCCACCTGCGCACTGGCGCGCTCCACGTTGCCGTCGCCCGCATCGAAGCGCACCGGCACCTCGATGCCGTCCATGCCCACCCAATCCAGCGCACCGGCCAGATGCGGCTGCGCCTGGACGGCGACGTCGGGCAGCAGGCGGGCGGTGTTTTCGTGGCTGTGCATGGGATGTCCTTGCGGCAGGCGGGGGCGCCGTGCGGCTTTCTATTTTGGGGCAGCGCGCGCGGGGGCAACAGGCATGCTGCGGAAACACTGTGTTGAGTGCATGGAACCGCGCTCGTGGTTGGGTCAGGCGGCGCCCGCACGACGCCAGCGTCGCGCAGCCTGCCAGGCGGCCCATGTCGTCGCCAGGCCGCCGGACGGGCGGGCGCGCTGCAGCGCCTGCAACGGCTCGGCGGCCCCGGTCGCATGCCGACTCAAGCGCTCGCCCTCGCGCGACTCGATTGCGCGGAACACGCTGAGCGGGCCAGGCAGTCGCGAGGCCTCGCGCCAGCTGGCCGCGAGCTCGCCCAACTGGTCGCGTACGGCCGCGTTGCGTGCAGCGCCGGCGCGGCGCAACTGGTCGCGGCTCAGACCATGGCGCGCCAGCGACGCCATCGGCAATGGCAAGCGGTCGCGTTCGACATCGTCATCCAGGCGGCGCAGCGCATGCAGCAGATGGCTCAGCGCGGCAAGCCGGGCCGCACGCTCGGGCGAGGCCGCCTCGCCGAACCACCAAGCGGTCTCCAGCGCAGCCAGCGCACCGTGCAAGGGCGAGGCGGCCGCCAACTGGGCGCCGAAGTCGGACGCGGTTCCCTCTTCCAGCTGGGCCATCGCCGCCAGCACCGGGGCCAGCCAGCGCTCACTGCCCACGCGCGAGGCACGCTCATCGTCGAACAGCACCTGGGTCAGCGGATGGCGTCCGCCGGTTTCCGCGGCGTTGGCCAGCTCCTCCGCCCACCAGTTGAGTTTGGTGGCAGCCACATGCGCTTCGCGGATGCCGTAGGCGGCAGCAAGCCATTCCTGCTCCAATGCGGCCAGTGCAATGTGGCCCGGGTAGCGCGCGGGATCGACGAACGCCAGCGCCACGCGCTGCGCCGGTTGCGCGGCCAGCCATTTGTCGACGTAGCTCTGCAGGGCGTTGTGACCGGCGTCCATCACGCCACCGCCTGGCCGTGGCGCAGCCATTGGGCGAACTGGTGAGGCGTGTCGAGCACGGCGTCGGCGTTCCATTCGTGCGGATTGCCGCCGTCGAGGTAGCCCCAGGCCACCGCTACGGTGTACAGCCCGGCGGCGGCGCCGGCCATGACGTCGCGGCGGTCGTCGCCGACGAACAAGCTGCGTGCCGGGTCGACGCCCGCGCGCTCGCAGGCCAGGCGCACGGGTGCCGGATCGGGCTTCTTCACCGGGAGGGTGTCGCCGCTGACCACCGCCGCCGCACGGCCCTCCCAGCCGATCCGCTTGAGCAGTTCGTCAGTGAGGAAGCCAGCCTTGTTGGTGACGATGGCCCAGCGCACGCCGGCGGTTTCGAGCTGGGCGAGCATTGGCTCGATACCGTCGAACGGGCGCGTGGCCTGGCCCATCACCTCTTCGTACAGCGCCAGATAGCGCTCCACGCGGGCTTCCACCGCCGGTTCGCCCTGGTCGCCGAAGGCGCATCGCAATACCGCCCGCGCGCCACGCGAGACCACCTCGCGCACCGGCGCATAAGGGGGCACCGGCGTGCCCTCTTCCCCGCACTGGCGCTCGAGCGCGGCGTAGAGGTCCGGGGCGCTGTCGAGCAGCGTGCCGTCGAGGTCGAACAACACCCCTTCGATGATGTTCGGCAGCGGTTTCATGCCGGCTTGCGCGCACACAACAGGTAGTTGACCGCCGTGATGCGGCTCAGCGAGGCCTTGCGCGTGAGCGGGTTGTAGGCCAGGCCCGACACGTCCTCCAGTTCCAGGCCCGCATGGCGCAGCAGACGACCCAGTTCCGAGGGTTTGAGGAATTGCGCGTAGTGATGGGTGCCACGCGGCAGCAGGCGCATCACGTACTCCGCGCCGAGGATCGCCGCGCCGAACGCGGCCGGCGTGCGGTTGAGGGTGGACATGAACAGGCGTGCGCCCGGCTTGAGTATCGCAGCCAGGTCGGTCACCAGCGCGACGGGGTCGGGCACGTGCTCGATCAACTCCATGCAGCAGACCGCGTCGAAGCTTTCCGGCTCGTTGGCGGCGAGTGCAGCGGAGGACTGCACGCGGTAGTCGAGCTGCAGTTCCGACTCGAACAGGTGCAGCTTCGCCACCTCGATGACTTTCTCGCCCAGGTCGATGCCGGTGACCCTCGCACCGTTGCGGGCCAGCGCCTCGCTCAGCAGACCGCCACCGCAGCCGACGTCGGCAACCTTCGCATCGCGCAGGTCCACGCGGGCAGCGACGTAGGCGGCCCGCACCGGGTTCAGGTCATGCAGCGGGCGCGATTCGCCGTCCGGATCCCACCAGCGGGCGGCCAGCTTGTCGAAGCGGGCGATTTCGTCGGGGCTGACGTTGGTGGTGGTGTCGGTCATGGAACAGTCCTTACGTGCGCAGACTTTTGTAGGAGCTCGCTTGCGGGTGATGCTCTTTCGACGCGCCTTGAAGCCAGGGCATCACCCGCATGCGGGCTCCTTCGAGTGAGGGGCGGCTAGTGCGCCTGCCATTCGTACACGGTCACGTCCCAACCGCCGCTGACGTGCGTAGGGTCGCGATGGGCGATGGCTTGCGCCTCGGCCAGGTCCGTCGCGTGCAGCAGGTAGGCGCCGCCGGACTTGTCGCCGAACGGGCCCGAGCGCTCCACGCGGCCTTCCGTACGCAGTTCGACGAGGAAGCGCTGGTGCGCCGGCACCACAGCCGGGTCGAACTGCGGGCGGCGCATGACCATGACCAGATAGACGTTCATGCGTCCTCCTTACGAAAACGCGGCGATGCGCTCGCGCCAGGCGTGTGCCTTGGCCAGGATCGCCGCTGGTTCGAGGTCGACCAGCTCGCGCCCGGCGAGCTTGCGGCGGCCGGCGATCCATACGTCAGTCACCTGGTGGCGCCCGGCCGCGTAGGCCAGCTGCGAAGCAACGTGGAACAGCGGCTGTGTCTCGATATCGCTCAGCCGCACGGCCGCGAGATCGGCCTGCTTGCCTGGCTCGATCGAGCCGATGCGGGCGTCCAGGCCGATCGCCTTGGCACCGTTGAGCGTGGCCGCGCGCAGCGCATACGCCGCATCGAATGCCGCAGCGTCGGAAGCGACCGCCTTGGCCAGGATAGCCGCCGTGCGCATCTCGCCGACCATGTCCAGATCGTTGTTGGAGGCGCAGCCGTCGGTGCCGATCGCCACGTTGACACCGGCGCGGCGCAACTTTTCCGCCGGACAGAACCCGGAGGCGAGCTTGAGGTTCGACTCGGGGCAGTGCACCACCGACACGCCTGCGTCCGCGCAGACGGTGATCTCGCCCTCGGTCAGCTGTGTCATGTGCACCGCGATCAACCGGTCGTTGACCAGGCCCAGCTTCTGCAGGCGCTGGAACGGGCGCAGGCCGGATTTCTTCTTTTCTTCCTCCACCTCGTGCGCGGTCTCGTGCAAGTGCAGGTGGACCGGGATGTCGAGCTGGTCGGCCAGCACACGGATGCGCTCGAAGCTCTCGTCCGAGACCGTGTAGGGCGCGTGCGGCGCAAACGCCGTACCGACCAGACTGTCGCCACGGAAGCTGTCGTGCACTTCGCTGGCGCGCTCGAAGTATTCGTCCTGGCTCTTGGCCCAGGCGGTGGGAAATTCGATCACCGGCAGGCCGACCACGGCACGAAAGCCCAGCCGCCGGTAGGTCGCGCCGATCACGTCAGGGAAGAAGTAGTTCTCGTTGGCGCAAGTGGTGCCGCCGCGCAGCATTTCGGCGACCGCCAGTTCCACGCCGTCGCGCACGAACTCCGCGCCGATCACCTTCGCCTCGGCCGGCCAGATGTGCTGCTGCAGCCAGGTCATCAGCGGCAGGTCGTCGGCCAGCCCACGCAGCAACGTCATCGGGTTGTGCGTGTGGCTGTTGACCAGGCCGGGAATCAGCGCGTGCTCGGTCAGCTGCACCCGCTCGCGCGGCGCGTAGACCTCGCGCGCCTGCGCGATCGGCAGTACGGCTTTGATCTGGCCGCCGTCGACCGCCACCGCGTGATGTTCCAGCACCACCGCGTGCGGCTCCACGGGAACGACCCAGCGGGCTTCGATGAGGAGGTCGATCTCGGTGGCGGTTGGAATCATCGGGGTCTCGTGTGGCGTTGGAACGAAAACGGCACGGCGCCTGCGCTGCCGTGCCGTCGGTTTGCTGCAGCCTGCGCTTACTTGCCGACGCGGCTGACGTATTCGCCGGTGCGGGTGTCGACCTTGATCACCTCGTCGGTGCCCACGAACAGCGGCACGCGCACCACGGCGCCGGTTTCCAGCGTGGCCGGCTTGCCGCCGCCGCCGGAGGTGTCACCACGGACGCCCGGGTCGGTCTCGGTGATCTTCAGCTCGACGAAGTTCGGCGCCTGCACGGTGATGATCTCGCCGTTGAACAGCGTCACCACGCACTCTTCCTCGCCCTTGAGCCACTTCGCCGCATCGCCCACGCCCGCCTTCGTGGCCTGGTGCTGCTCGAAGCTTTCCTGCTGCATGAAGTGCCAGAACTCGCCGTCGGAGTACAGAAACTGCATGTCGGTGTCGGTGACGTCGGCGACCTCGAAGGAGTCGGACGACTTCATCGTCTGCTCGGTGGTGCGGCCCGTCTTCAGGTTGCGGATGAAGATGCGGGTGAACGCCTGGCCCTTGCCGGGCTTGATGAAGTCGGCGTCGGTGATGACCCACGGATCGTTGTTGTGAAGGATCTTCATACCCTTCTTGACGTCGTTGAGACCGGCGGTCGCCATGCGCTTTCTGCTCCAGAGGTAAACACCGCCGTTCCGGCGGCTAAAATAGGGGTTTGCACGGGCCCGAAGCCCGCCTCAAGGCCCACCATGATAACCGCAAGCCCCGCCGCCCGCCTATCGCCGACCACCCCCGACTGGCGCGAGCTGTGGCGGGACGCGATCACCGACGCCGGCGAGTTGCTGGGGGCCGTGGGGCTGGCGCACCTGGCCGACCGGCTGCCGCCGGCCGACGCCGGCTTCGCGCTGCGGGTGCCGCGCGGCTTCGTGGCGCGCATGCGCCCGGGAGATGCTGGCGACCCGCTGCTGCTGCAGGTTCTGCCGCAACTGGCCGAACTGGACCACGTGCCCGGCTTCGTCGCCGATGCGGTGGGCGACCTGGCCTCGCGCGAGGCGCAGGGCGTGCTGCACAAGTACCACGGCCGTGCATTGCTGATCGCCAGCGGCAGTTGCGCGATCAACTGTCGCTATTGCTTCCGCCGGCACTTCCCCTACGGCGAGGAGATCGCCGCGGCCGGACAATGGAAGCAGGCGCTGGCCCATCTGAAGGCCGACCCGTCGATCAGTGAGCTGATCCTGTCCGGCGGCGACCCGCTCGCCCTGGCGACCTCGAAGCTGGAAGAGCTCGGCCGTGGCCTGGCAGACCTACCGCAGGTGACCCGCCTGCGTATCCACACCCGCCTGCCGGTGGTGCTGCCCGAGCGCATCGACAGGCCGTTCCTGGCCTGGCTGGAGGCGTTGCCGCTGCAGAAAGTCGTGGTGCTGCACGCCAACCATGGCAACGAGTTCGACAGCAGCGTGGACACTGCCTGCGCATCCCTGCGCCAGGCCGGCGCCACGCTGCTCAACCAGTCGGTGCTGCTGCGCGGGATCAACGATGAGGCCGACACGCTGGCGGCGCTATCCGAGCGGCTGTTCGCCGCCGGCGTGCTGCCCTACTACCTGCACCAGCTGGACCGCGTGCAGGGTGCCGCCCATTTCGAGGTGGACGACGCGCGCGCCCTGGCCCTGGTCGAGGACCTGCGCCAGCGCCTCCCCGGCTACCTGGTACCCCGGCTGGTGCGCGAAATCGCCGGGGATGCTTCCAAGCGCCCGCTGTGACGATGCGACGGGTCGGATGAGGCGGGTGTTGCCTTTGTGTGACTTGCCGCTGGCGCTCTCGGGGGGAATCCGTTACAAACCGTGGATGGAGGGTGAACGGCTGGAACCGGCTCGCCTTCCGGTCGCGGCGAGGGGCGCCAGCGACCCCGCCGATCCACGGGCAGCCGCCAGGGCTCAATGAAAAAAGACTCCGTCATCAAGATCCTCTTCGTCGAAAAGTCCGTCGAGGATGCCGAACAGATCATCAGCCTGCTGCGCAACGCCGGCATCGCGGTACGCCCGGCGCGGGCGACCCAGGCCGACCAGGTGCGGACGGCACTGGACGAGCTGGAGCCGGACATCGTGCTGTTCGACCCGGCTGCCGGCCTGGAGCTGCGCGAGGTCGCCCACCTGCTGGACGCGCACGGCCGCGACGTGGCACTGCTGGCGCTGGTCAACCAGCTCGACACCCAGAGCGTGGCCGAAATGTTCGCCGGCGGCGTGCGCGGCACCGCGCTGCGGACCCAGCCCAAGCAACTGATCGCGGTGCTGCAGCGCGAGTTCGAGTCGCTGCACACGCGCCGCCAGGTACGCCTGCTGGAAGCCGCCCTGCGCGAGTCCGAGCGCCGCTGCGACGCCCTGCTCGATTCCTCCACCGATCCCATCGCCTACGTGCATGAAGGCATGCACGTGCGCGCCAATCGCGCCTACCTGGAAACCTTCGGCTACGAGGAGTTCGACGACCTGCTCGGCCTGCCGGTGCTGGACATGATCGGCACGGCAGATGCCGAAGCCTTCAAGGGACTCCTGCGCGCCCATTCGCGCAAGGAAAAGGCGTCCAACCAGGTCGAGCTGCAGGCGCGGCGCGCCGACGCCAGCACCTTCAAGGCCACGGTCGAATTCGCTGGCGCCACCTTCGAGGGCGAACCTTGCCTGCAGATCGTGTTCCGCCGTCAGCAGGTCGACCCGGCGCTGATCGAACAACTGCAACGCGACCCGGTCACCGGCCTGTTCAACCGCGCCCGCACGCTGGAGACCATTGACGAGTCAGTGGCCGCCGCGGCCAAGGGCAAGAAGGGCCAGACCCTGCTGCTGATCGAGCCGGACAACTGGCAGACCATCGTCGCCGGCATCGGCCTGGGCCAGGCCGACGAGCTGCTGGCGGCGTTCGCGGGCCGCATCAGCGCGCTATTGGGCGAGACCGACACGGCCGGCCTGCTGGCCGAGCACACCATCGGCGTGATGCTTCAGTCGCGTAGCGACGAGGCGATCAAGCAGTGGATCGAAGGCGTGCTGCAGTCCATCGCCAGCGACATTTTCGATGCCGGCACCCGCTCCATCACGGTCACCGCCAGCATCGGCGGCAGCCTGCTGGGCGAGAAGAACGCCAACGCCGAGCTGCTGCTCAACCAGGCCAGCCAGGCGCTGCGCAACGCGCAGAGCCAGGGCGGCGGCCGCAGCGAACTGCATGACCCGGCCGCCCGCGAGAAGGCCGAGGAGGAGCGCGAGCGTTACTGGCTGCAGCTGCTCAAGCAGGCGCTGGAGCAGGACAACTTCGTGCTCTACCACCAGCACACGATCAGCCTGCAGGACGCCGAGGGCGAATACTCCGAGGTCCTGCTGCGCATGAACGGCCCGCAGGGCGAGGTGCTGCCCGGCTTCTTCATGCCGATCGCCGAAAAGCACGGCCTGACCCCGGCGATCGATCGCTGGGTACTCAACCGTGCGATCGAGATGCTCAAGGCGCGCGACGGCCAGGGCGTGCAGACGACCTTCTTCGTCAAGCTCACTGCCCAGTCGATGCAGGACGCCGCGTTCCTGCCCTGGCTGGAGGACCGGCTCAAGCGCGCCGGGCTGCGCCAGGGCCAGATCGTGCTGGAGATGACCGAGAGCAAGGTGGTGACGCTGCTGCGCCCGGCGCAGGAGTTCATCACCCGCTGGAAGAAGATGGGCGGGCGCTTCGCGCTGGAGCAGTTCGGCTCGGGCCTCAATTCGTTCCAGTTGCTGACCCACATCGACGCCGACTACCTGAAGATCGACCGTACCTACATGAACCAGCTGCCGCAGCATCCCGAGAACCAGAAGAAGATCGGGGAGATCTGCGTGCAGGCGCACGAGATGAAGCGACTGACCGTGGCCGAGTGGGTCGAGGATGCGACCAGCACCTCGCTGCTGTTCGCCTGCGGCGTGGATTTCGTGCAGGGCAACTTCCTGCAGGAACCGCAGCGGTTGATGTAGCAGGGCGACTGGCTGATCGGCAGGAGCGCACCACGTGCGCGACGCGGATGGGCTGCGGCATGGCGGTCGCGCACAGGGTGCGCTCCTGCAGGGCTCCCGACTTTCACCGGTGCAAACAAAAACCCCGCGGATCGCTCCGCGGGGTTTTTGCGCGGATCGTTACGCAGCCCTTACTCGGCGGCGGCAGCAGCCTTGGCGGCCGCCTTGGCGGCCGACACGGCGGCGATGTCTTCCTTGATGCGGGCAGCCTTGCCTTCCAGCCCACGCAGGAAGTACAGCTTGGCGCCGCGCACCTTGCCCTTGCGCTTGACCTGCACCGAATCGATCGCCGGGCTGTGCGCCTGGAACACGCGCTCCACGCCGGTGCCGTGCGAAATCTTGCGCACGGTGAAGGCCGAATGCAGGCCGCGGCTGCGCTTGGCGATGACGATGCCCTCGAAGGCCTGCACGCGCTCGCGGTTGCCTTCCTTCACCTTGACGTTGACCACCACGGTGTCGCCGGGGCCGAATTCCGGCAGCTGGCGGGTGATCTGCTCGGCTTCGAACTGTTCGATGATCTTGTTCATGGCAACACCTGATTGAAATTTGCAATTACTGCGGCTTGACGGCCGCTTCGTCGTGCCGCGAATGCTCGCGGCGGAATTCTTCCAGCAATGCGCGGGACGCTTTGTCCAGCGCGCATTGCGCCAAAAGGTCGGGCCTTCGCAGCCAGGTCCGTCCCAGCGACTGCTTCAGGCGCCAGCGGCGGATCGCCGCGTGGTCGCCGGAAAGCAGCACGTCCGGCACGTCACCCAGTGCGTCATGCACCGGCTTCGCGTAGTGCGGACAGTCGAGCAGTCCGTTCGAGAACGAATCCTGCTCGGCGGATTGCGCGTCATTCAACGCGCCCTCCTGCAACCGGCCGACCGCGTCGATGATCACCGCGGCGCCCAGCTCGCCCCCGGACAGCACATAATCGCCGATGGAGAGCTCCTCGTCGACCTCGTGCGCCAGCAGGCGTTCATCCACACCCTCGTAACGCCCGCAGAGCAAGGCGATGCGCGGCAATGTCGCCAGCGCCTCCACCCTGCCCTGCGTCAGCCGCGCTCCCTGCGGGCTGAGATAAATCACGTGCGCCGGTTCCGGCGCCGCCTCGCGCATGGCCTTAAGGGCCGCCCGCAAGGGTTCGATCAGCATCACCATCCCGGGTCCGCCGCCGCAGGTGCGGCCGTCCACGGTGCGGTAATTGTCGGTGGCGTAGTCGCGCGGGTTCCAGGTTTCCACCTGCAGCAACTGCCGCTGCTGCGCGCGACCCACTACACCGACGGCGGCGCACTGGCGCATGAAGTCGGGAAACAGCGTGACGACATCGATGCGCATCGGATCCCTCGCCTTGCTAGAACTCCGGATCCCAGTCCACCACCATGCGCCCGCCGGACAAGTCCACCGAACGCACGTAAGTCCCCTGGACGAAGGGCACCAGCCGCTCGCGCGTGCCGTCCCTCACCACCACCACGTCATTGGCGCCGGTGGCGAACAGGTGGCTCACCCGTCCCAGCGACACCCCTTCGGTGGTGACGACCTCAAGCCCCTCGAGGTCGACCCAGTAATACTCGCCCTTGGCCGGCGGCGGCAGCAGTTCGCGGGCGACATGGATATCCAGTCCCACCAGCGCTGCCGCAGCCTCCCGGTCGTCCACGCCGGGCAGTTGGCAGATCAGCCCCTTGCCCTGCGGACGTCCGTTGATGCCGCCGACCTCCATCGCCTCGCCCGGCGCCTTTTCGAGCAGCCAGGGCTGGTACTTGAAGATCTGCGTGCGGGGCTCGGTCCAGGATTCGATCTTGAGCCAGCCCTGCACGCCGTACAGCCCGACGATGCGTCCGACCAGGACGCGCCGACCGGCTGTATCCATGCTTAGGCAGCAGCCTGCTGCTTGCCGGCTTCCTTGAGCAGGGCGGCGACCTTGTCGGTCAGCTGGGCACCCTTGCCCACCCACTCGTTCACGCGCTCGACGTTGAGCTCGAGACGCTTGTCCTTGCCGGAGGCGACCGGGTTGTAGAAGCCCACGTTCTCGATGCTGCGACCGTCGCGCTTGTTGCGCTGGTCGGTCACGACGACGTGGTAGAACGGGCGGCCCTTGGCGCCACCGCGCGAAAGACGAATCTTGACCATAAGTAAAAGCTCCAGAGGTGCCGGCCGCGCCGGCAGCACGCACGGGATCCGCGCGCGGTAAACGCGGCATTTTAGTGGATTTTTGGTAAAAGGGAAGCCCTGCAAAGGCAGCGCCCCCGAAAGATGGTCGCCCTGCCGGGCGTCATTCCCGCCGAAGCGGGAATCCGTCTTGCTTCTCAGGCGCGAAGCCCGAACCGCCCCCCCCCATCGCGGGAATGACGCGCGTTGATGGCAAGCCCGGAGGCAAGCCTCACCGCATCGGCGGGAAGCCGCCGCCCATCCCGCCCATGCCCTTCATGGCCCCGCGCATCTGCCGCAAAAGGCCCTTGGTGCCGCCCTTGGAGAGCTTGGACATCATCTTCTCCATCTGCATGTACTGCTTGAGCAGGCGGTTGACGTCGGCCGGCTGGGTGCCCGAACCGCGCGCCACGCGGGCGCGGCGCGAGCCGTTGAGCAGATCGGGATGGCGACGTTCCTTCTTGGTCATCGAACCGATGATCGCGACCATGCGCTTGATCTCGTTGTCGTTGACCTTCGATTTGACGTTGTCGGGCAGGTTGGCTACGCCCGGCAGCTTGTCCATCAGGCCGGCCAGACCGCCCATGTTGTTCATCTGCTCAAGCTGGTCGCGCATGTCGTTGAGGTCGAAGCGCTTGCCCTTCATTACCTTCTGGGCAAGCTGCTGCGCCTTTTCCTGGTCGACCTTGCGCTCGACCTCCTCCACCAGCGAGAGCACATCGCCCATGCCCAGGATGCGCTGGGCAAGCCGGTCCGGGTGGAAGGGTTCCAGCGCATCGGTCTTCTCGCCGGCGCCCAGGAACTTGATCGGTCGCCCGGTGATGTAGCGCACCGACAGCGCGGCACCGCCACGGGCATCGCCGTCGGTCTTGGTCAGCACCACGCCGGTCAGCGGCAGCGCCTCGCTGAACGCCTTGGCGGTGGTAGCCGCGTCCTGGCCGGTCATCGAGTCGACCACGAACAGCGTCTCGACCGGCGTGATCGCGGCATGCAGCGCCTTGATCTCGCCCATCATCGCTTCATCGATGTGCAGGCGGCCGGCCGTGTCGACCAGCAGCACGTCGACCACTTCGCGGCGGGCCGCGGCGATCGCGGCCTTGGCGATGTCGACCGGATTCTGCCCCGCCTCGGACGGGAAAAACTTCACGCCGACCTGCTCGGCCAGCGTGCGCAGCTGCTCGATGGCGGCCGGACGGTAGACGTCGCAGCTGACCACCATCACCTTCTTTTTCTTGCGCTCGGTCAGGAAGCGGGCAAGCTTGGCCACCGTGGTGGTCTTGCCCGCGCCCTGCAGGCCAGCCATCAGCACCACCGCGGGCGGCTGCTGGGCAAGGCTGAGCTCGGCGTTGGCCGTCCCCATGACCTTGGTCAGCTCCTCGCTGACCACCTTCACCAGCGCCTGGCCGGGCGACAGGCTCTTGAGCACTTCCTGGCCGACCGCGCGCACCTTCACCCGTTCGATCAGCGCCTGCACCACCGGCAGCGCGACGTCCGCTTCCAGCAGGGCGATGCGCACCTCGCGCAGGGACTCGCGGATGTTTTCCTCGGTCAGCCGACCGCGACCGCGCAGGCGGTTGACGGTGGCGGAAAGGCGTTGGCTGAGCGACTCGAACATGGGATCGGCACGACAGAGGGAAACACCAGATTATAGCCGCCCCGGGGGGCGGTTCGCGGCGGCGGGCGCAAGCCGACCGCCGCAAGCCCGGTTTACGGTGCCGCGTTGGCTGCTTTTTCCCGCGCGGGCTGGGCCTTGATCCACGTCGCCAGGTCAGCGATGACCTTGGGATCGACCGCCGCCGGCTTCGTGTAGTCGGCGATGGTGCCGGTCTTGCCCGCGGGCATGAACAGGTGGCTCAGGCCCGGATACAGGTGGAAGACGGTGCCGTCACGCTGGCCCAGCAGCTGTTTCCATCGCCCGAAATCCAGCGTGGGCGACACCTGGAAATCGCTTGCGCCCTGGAGGAAGAGCATTGGTATCGACAGCGCTCGCGCATCGGCCACCGGATCGACCCGCTGCCAGCTCAGCCAGTAGGTCTGCGGTGCGTTGTTGAAGTTCCCCGCGGGCGCATCTTCATCTGGCCCGACCTTGGCCAGCAGGGCCTTCTCGTCGATGACGGCCTGGACATTTTTCTGGACGTCCTCGGCCGACAGACCGGCGCGAACCGACTGCTCCCGCGCCTGCTGTTCGAGCGCGTCGAGGATGTGCCGCGCCGGCCCGGCCATCAGCACCAGTCCGGCCAGTTGCGGATCGCGACGACCGATGCGCGGCGCCATCATGGCGCCCAGACTGTGGCCGACCACAAACACGCGGCGGGCGTCGATGTGCGGCTGCTTGGCCAACACGCGCGCCGCGGTCACGGCATCGTCGGTAACTTCCGAGTCGATCACACGCCCGCTCTTGTCGCCCCAGGTCTGGTTGTAGTCGAAATTGCGCTTGTCATAGCGCAGCGAGGCGATACCCATGCGAGCCAGGCCTTCGGCGATGTCCTTGAACGGCCGGTTGGGGCCAATCAGCTCGTCGCGGTCGTTGTCGCCCGAACCGGACACCAGCACGACCGCCGGGAACGGCCCCTCGCCGGACGGCAGCGTGAGCGCCCCGAACAGGGGACCCGCCGGCGAGGGCACGTCCAGTCGCAGCACGCGCCCGCCACCGGCCAGCGCGTGCGGCTGTTCCGGGTGCGGCTTGACCGCGCGCGAAAGCAACCCCGCCACGGCCTTGGGCATGATACGCACGGTTTCGATCCGGTCCTGCGGGTCGCATCGGGTCAGCATGACTTGCGTGCCCTTGGCGAAGACCAGATCGGTGCTCATGACATTGGCCCGCACCAGAGGCGTCGCGTGGCTGCGGTAGGCGCCCGATTGCGACTGCAGTGAGGCCCAGGCCTGCCCGAGCGCCTTGGCATCGAGCTTGCCCGCCAGCTCCGGAGTGAAATCCGCGACCGCCTTGGCGAAATCGCCGTGACCGAGGGCCTCGGCCATGGCCGTCGTACGGATGCCGCACGCCGCCGAGGGCGACTCGGCCAGCGCGTGACCGGAACAAAGCAGCGCCGCGGAGCCGAGCGCGGCCAGGACAGTGGTTCGCAACAACATGGGCAATCTCCTTCTGCAACAGGCACCGCAGCGCGGCATGACGATCAATCGCGCGATACAAGCCTGCGATGGATCCAGTACGAATAGGCAACCGGCGCCAGGCACGCCAGGACGAGCAGGCCGATCGGCAGCCAGTGCGGCGCACCCGCCAGCGCGCTGATCACCGCGCCAAGGCCACCGAGCAGCACGACCCAGCCACCGATGCGATGAGTGCGCTCCCACACCACGTCACTGGAAAGCGTCCAGGGCGTGCGGATGCCGATGAAGGCATTGCGGCGCAACTTGCCCATGTAATTGCCGATCACCATGAACAACACGCCCAGCGTGACCAGCGCGATGGGTACGACCGGCAGCGGATGGCCGGCGCTGCCCAGCAGGATCGACAGGTCGATCACCAGCACGGCCGCCTGGGTCGCAAGCATCGCGATGTCGAACACCCTGACGCTGGAAGGTGACTCGAACTGGCGCGGCGCGATCCGCGGCAGCAACGCCGCAAGCAGCGCGATGCCCACCAGCAGCATCGCCGGCAGGAACGCCGACCAGAACCGCGGCGTCCACCGGTTGGGCTGGCCATGGAGATCCCAGTGCGTGGGCACCAGCGCGGGAAGGCGCGGATAGGCCCACAAGCCCACGACCGCCGCGATCAGCACGAACAGGCCCGACACGATCACTGTGCGTGAGGGTTTCATCGCTTGCCTCCGGATTTGGGCGTGGCGGGGAACAGATCCATCAGCATCCGGGCGAGGTCCTCGAACACGGTGCTGTTCAACGAATAGACGATGTACTGGCCGCGCCGTTCGGTGCGCACCAGATCGGCCTGCTTGAGCACCGCGAAATGGTGCGACAGCGAGGCCGGCGTGATGTCGAAGTCCGCGCCGATCTCGCCGGCGCTCAACGCCCCGCCTTGCAGCCGCTTGAGGATGGCGCGGCGGGTGGGGTCGGCCATGGCCTTGAAGACTTCCTGCTGCTTCATGGATCTGCCCGTGCTTCGATGGCGCATATATTTAGATAGTTTTCTAAATATCTCAACCCGACTTCCGGCACGGTCCCCGGTTTCGGGCGCGGTCCCCTCGGCCCGTCGCGACCGCGTTCACCCGGGCCGGGGGCTATGCCACACTTGCACGCCATGTTGCCTGCCCTCTCGATCTTCGCCATCGCCTGCTACCTGCTCGCCTCCGGCCTGCTGGCGTGGCCGCTGTTCCGGCACCAGGCAGCCACACCGTCGGTCGCCTGGCAGCGCCCTGCCCTCGCGGTGGCGATGCTGGCCGTGCTGGCGCACGCGGGCGTGCTGCTGGGCATGCACCGCGGCGCGCTGGACCTGCACTTCTTCGCCGCGCTTTCGCTGGTTGCCTGCGTGGTGTCGGCACTGACCCTGTTCGTCAACCTGAGCCGGCCGGTCGCCGCGCTGGGCGTGGTGGTATTTCCGTTGGCGGCGTTGCTCGTGGCGATCGACAGTTTCCTGGCGCCAGCGACCATGCCGGTGGCGATGGACTGGCAGATCAAATTGCACGTGACGGTGGCACTGGTGGCCTTCAGCCTGCTGTCGATCGCCGCGGTGCTGGCACTGGGCCTGGCGGTGCAGGAACGCGGCCTGCGCCACCGTCAGTTCGGGCCGTGGCTGCGCGCGCTGCCGCCGCTGACGCTGACCGAGACGCTGCTGTTCCGGGTGATCGGGGCGGGGTTCGCACTGCTCACCCTGACGCTGATCACCGGCGCGCTGTTCGTGGGCAACCTGTTCGGCCAGCACCTGGTGCACAAGACGGTGCTGTCGATCGTCGCGTGGCTGGTGTTCGGCGTGCTGCTCTACGGGCGCTGGCGCTTCGGCTGGCGCGGGCGTCGCGCGGTCAACCTCACCCTGATCGGCATGGCGGTGCTGGTGCTGGCGTTCTTCGGCTCGAAGTTCGTGCTGGAGCTGGTCCTGCACCGGCCGGTGCCGCGGCTGTAGCCGATACCGATCGCCGTTCGCAAGGGCGCCCGACTCTCCGCATCCAGCCACCGGCCGGCCGCACCCCGACCCGGATCGCCTGCGCCTCCCTCTACAGTCCATCCGACCAGATGGCGGAGGAAACCGCATGCAGGAAAACCGAGCGACCACCGGCCGACTGCGCCGCGTGATCCGGCGGGCCGTGCTGGGCCTGACGATATTGGTTGTGCTGCTGGCCGGGGCCGGCGCGCTGTACAACGCGATGGCGATCCGTCGTCTGCGCCAGACCTATCCGCCACCCGGACGGCTGTACACGGTCGATGGCTACCGGATGCATCTCTATTGCAGCGGAACCGGCTCGCCGACCGTCATCCTCGAGTCGGGCCTGGCAGAAAGCTTTCTGGTGTGGGGCAAGGTTCAACCCGCCCTTTCACGAGTCACGCGCGTGTGTTCGTACGACCGCGCCGGCCTGGGCTGAGTGAGGCCGTTCCCGGAGCGCGCGACCCCGATCACATGGCCGGCCAACTGCACGCGCTGCTGGCCGCAGCCGGCATCAGCGGTCCGCTGGTGTTGATGGGGCATTCCGCCGGCGGCCTGCACATCCGCGCCTATACCGCCCGCTTCCCACAGGACGTGGGCGGACTGGTCTTCGTGGATGCCACCACGCCAGGGCTGGACCGCCGGATACCCGCCGCGGTACGCGCACTGGGCGAGCATGGGCCGTTCCAGCGTGCGCTGTTCAAGACCATGATCGCGTTGGGCATACCGCGCGCACTGGGGGAATGCACGACACCGCCGCCCGGTTTCGGGGCCACCGCGAACCTCTGGCGCGCGGACGCCTGCAGGCCGTCCTATGTCACGACCTGGGCGCGCGAATCCGCGGCGCTGCGGCCGTCGCCCGTCGAACCGGCGCGAAACAACCCGTTCGGCGAGCTGCCCGTACTTGTCTTCTCGCGGGATCCGCATTCGCCGCCCCCGCACCAGCTGCCCGCTTACGTGTCTGCGGGACTGGCAACAGAGCCAGCGCATCCATGAAGCCATGCAGGAGGACATCAAGCAGCTGTCCACGCACAACCGCCGCATCATCGCCAAGGGCAGCGGGCACTACATCCATTTCGAGCGCCCGGAACTGCTCGTGCGTGAAGTGGCGACCTTCATCCAGGCCATTCGGGCTGGCGGGACCCTGCCCGGCGAGGGCACCACCGTCACCGAGTGATCGGCCGCGCGCGAAAGCCGGCCGCCGGCTCAGGCGTCGCGACAGGCGTCGATGGCCTGGGACAGGCGCTCCACACCGATGACTTCCATCTCGCCCACCTTGCCCTTCTTCGGCGCGTTCGCCTTGGGCACGATGGCGCGGCGGAAGCCGTGGGTCGCCGCCTCCTTCAGGCGTTCCTCGCCGTTGGGCACCGGGCGGATCTCGCCGGAGAGGCCGACCTCGCCGAAGGCGATGGTCTTGTCCGGCAGCGGGCGGTCACGCAGCGAGGAGAGCACTGCCAACAGCACCGGGAGGTCGGCCGCGGTTTCCTGCACGCGGATGCCGCCGACCACGTTGACGAACACGTCCTGGTCGTAGGCCGCCACGCCGCCGTGGCGGTGCAGCACGGCCAGCAGCATGGCCAGGCGGTTCTGTTCCAGGCCCAGCGCCACGCGGCGCGGGTTGCCCAGCGAGCTCTGGTCGACCAGCGCCTGCACCTCGACCAGCAGCGGCCGGGTGCCCTCGCGGGTGACCATCACGGCGCTGCCAGAGGTCGGTCCCGAGTGCGCGGAGAGGAAGATCGCCGACGGGTTGGGCACCTCACGCAGACCCTTGTCGGACATGGCGAACACGCCCAGTTCGTTGACTGCGCCAAAGCGGTTCTTGAACGCGCGCAGCACCCGGAAGCGGCTGCCCGACTCGCCCTCGAAGTACAGCACCGCGTCGACCATGTGTTCGAGCACGCGGGGACCGGCGATGCCGCCTTCCTTGGTGACGTGACCGACCAGGAACACGGAGGTGCCGGTTTCCTTGGCGAACCGCGTCAACTTGGCCGCCGACTCGCGCACCTGGCTGACCGAACCGGGGGCTGCGGTGAGCAGCTCGGTCCAGATGGTCTGGATGGAGTCGATCACCAGCACGTGCGGGCGCGTGGTGATCGCCTGTTCGAGGATGCGTTCGATGCACGTCTCCGCCAGCGCCTGCAAGGGCTCCAGCGGCAGACCCAGGCGCTGCGCGCGGGCCGCCACCTGCGAGAGCGACTCCTCGCCGGTGACGTACACGCTGGCCAGGTGCGCGCCCAGCGTGCCGAGCATCTGCAAGAGCAGCGTGGACTTGCCGATGCCCGGATCGCCACCGATCAGCACGACCGAGCCCTGCACCAGGCCGCCGCCCAGCACCCGATCGAGTTCCCCGATGCCGGTGTGCGTGCGTGCCTCGGTGGTCAGCGCCACTGCTGTCAGCGGCGTGACCTTGGCAGCGCCCGCCGCGTTGCCGGCGTAGCTGGAGCGCTGCGCGCCGACCGAAGCCTTCGCCGTGGTCGCGGGCGCCAGCACCACCTCGCTCAGCGTGTTCCAGACGCCGCATTCGACGCATTGGCCCTGCCATTTGGAGTGTTCGGCACCGCAATCGGTGCAGACGTAGGCGGTCTTGGCCTTGGCCATGGGGGAATTCCGGACAGTCGAGGGCGATGAGCTTAGCCCGGCCTGCTCGCAGGGGGCGAGACGGCAAGCGCCGGTGTCACCTGTAGGAGCGCACCCTGTGCGCGACCGCGCGGCATGGTCGGGCATGGCGGTCGCGCACAGGGTGCGCTCCCACATGGCACGCCGCAGGCGGTTCAGGCCTCGTCTTCGACGAACAGCACGCGGCGGGTCATGCCACAGGTGAGGTCGTAGCTGATCGTGCCGGCGTGGCGGGCGATGGTCTCCACCGGCAGGCGATCGCCCCACAGCGTGACGCGATCGCCTACCTTCGCCTGCGGCGCGCCGCGCAGGTCCAGCGTGATCAGGTCCATCGAGACCCGGCCGATCAGCAGCACGCGGGTGTCGCCGACCAGCACCGGCGTGCCGCTGGCGGCGCTGCGTGGATAGCCGTCCCCGTAGCCGACGGCAGCGACGCCGACGGGCATGTCTTCCGGACAGGTCCAGGTGCCGTTGTAGCCGATGGACTCGCCCTGGCCGATGCGGTTGATGGCGATCAGCCGCGTGGCCAGCGTCATCGCGGGACGGAAGCCGAAATCCGCGCCACTCTTGTCGTCGACGACCGACAGCCCGTACAGCAGCCCGCCGGTACGCACCCAGTCGGCGCGCGCCTGCGGCCAGCCGAGTACGGCAGCGGAATTGGACAGCGAACGTGGGCCGTCCAGTCCGCGGGTCGCCTCGGCGAAGCGCTCGATCTGCGCGCGGGTCTGTTCGCCATCGAAGACTTCCGAGTCGGAGAAATGGCTAAGCAGTCCGATCTCCGGATCCAGCCCGGGCATCGCGGCCAGCCGCGCGTGCACGCCGGCCACGCACTCGGGGGCGAAACCCAGGCGGTGCATGCCGCTGTCGATCTTCAGCCACACGCGCAGTCGGCCGCGCCCCGGGCGGGCCTCGGCCAGCCAGTGCAACTGCGCCTCATGATGGATCGCTGCATCCAGTTGCAGGCGTTGCATCTCGGCGATGTCACCGGGCTGGTCGGGCCCCGACAGCACCACGATACGCTGGCGATGGCCGGCCGCGCGCAGGCGCAATCCGTCGCCCAGCGCGGCCACCGCGAAGCATTCGGCCTCGCTATCGAGTGCACGCGCGACACGCTCCAGCCCATGGCCGTAGGCGTCGGCCTTGACGACGGCCATGACGCGCGCCGGGGCGGCCATCGCCTTGATGCGGGCGAGGTTGTGGCGCAGGGCGCCTAGGTGAATGGTGGCGGTCGTGGTGCGGCTCATTTGATGTACGGGAATCGGGAATCGTTAATGGCGAATCGTTGAGAGCAAGGACAAAGCGGCCCGCTTTTGCCATTCGCGATTGACGATTCCCCATTCCCCGCCATCAATCGAACGATCCCACGAACGAGTCGGCCGCGTAATTCTCGAACTTCGTGTAGTGCCCCAGGAAGGTCAGCTTCACCGTATCGGTCGGACCGTTTCGTTGCTTGCCGATGATGATTTCGGCCAGACCTTTGTCGGGCGATTCCTTGTTGTAGTACTCGTCGCGGTAGATGAACATGATCACGTCCGCGTCCTGCTCGATGGCGCCCGACTCGCGCAGGTCGGACATCATCGGGCGCTTGTCGGCGCGCTGTTCCAGCGAGCGGTTCAACTGCGACAGGGCGATCACCGGCACGTTCAACTCCTTGGCAAGGCCCTTGAGTGAACGGGAGATTTCTGAAATCTCGGTGGCGCGGTTCTCCTTGTTTCCGGGCACCTGCATCAGCTGCAGGTAGTCGATCACGATCAGGCCCAGGCCGCCATGCTCGCGGTGCAGGCGGCGTGCGCGCGAGCGCAGTTCCACCGGCGAGAGGCCGGGGGTGTCGTCGATGAAGATCTTCGCTTCGGAGAGGATCGCGATGGCATTGGTCACGCGCGGCCAGTCCTCCTCGGACAGGTCGCCGTTGCGCAGGTGCTGGGCGTGGATGCGGCCGATCGAGGAGATCAGTCGCAGCGCCAGCTGCGAGGCGGACATTTCCATCGAGAAGATCACCACCGCCTTCTTGCCACGCAGCGCGGCGGCCTCGGCGATGTTCACCGAGAAGGCGGTCTTGCCCATCGAGGGACGCGCCGCGACGATGATCAGGTCCGACGGCTGCAGGCCGGAGGTGAGTTCGTCCAGGTCGTTGAAGCCGGTGGAGATGCCGGTGAGCTGGCCGCGGTTCTCGTAGCGCTCGGTGAGCAGGCGGAAGGCGTCCTTGACGGCATCGCGCATGGACACCGAATCCTTCTTGCCGCGCGCGCCCGACTCGGCGATCTTGAAGACCGCCTGCTCGGCGTTCTCCAGCACCTCGTGCACGCTCTTGCCCTCGGGCCGGTAACCGTCTTCGGTAATGCCGGTGCCGGCGTCGATCAGCTGCCGCAGGATCGACTTCTCGCGCACGATGTCCGCGTAGGCGCCGATGTTGGCCGCGCTGGGCGTGGCGTTGGCCAGCTCGATCAGGTAGCTGGCGCCACCGACCATCTCGGCCAGGTCGTTGGCCTCGAACCAGTCACCCAGCGTCACCGCATCGCAGGGCATGCCCTTGTTGGCCAGCTCGTTGATGGCGCGCCAGATCAGGCGGTGGTCCTTGCGGTAGAAATCGCCCTCGCCCAGGCGGTCGGCGACCTTGTCCAGCGCGTCGGGCGCGAGCATCAGGCCGCCCAGCACCGCCTGCTCGGCGTCGATGGAGTGCGGCGGCACGCGCAGCGCCTCGATGGCGGAGCCGTGGCCGCTCTTGCGCTCGGGGACAAAGGACATGGATCGGTTTCCTCGCAGACGGCCGCGCCGCCGGCGGCGGACACGTGAGCGACGAGGATACGCGGCGGCCTCTCAGCCGACGAGACAATAAGTCTGTGGATAAGCTGTGGTTGGCGGTGGATAAGACGCGGGCGACGGGTTCAACGCAAGGCTTCCCCCATCCGCCCTTCGGGCACCTTCCCCCGCGACCGCGGGGGAAGGTGCCGACAGGCGGATGGGGGCGCTCTTCGCGGATGCGTGCAAGCCCATCACCGCGCCGCCGCCTCCAGCGCCCGATAGTCCTCATCGGAAAGCGCCAGCTGCGCCGCCCCCGCATTCTCGCGCAGGTGCTCGACCTTCGAGGTCCCCGGAATCGGCAGCATCACCGGCGAGCGCTTGAGCAGCCAGGCCAGCGCGACCTGTCCGTTGCTGGCGCCCAGGCGCCGGGCGATGCGGCTGAGCACCGATTCGGGAGCGGCCAGGTCACCGGCGGCCAACGGGTACCAGGGTATGAAACCGATGCCTTGCTGCTCGCAATAGTCCAGCACCGCCTCGCTCTTGCGGTTGGCCATGTTGTAGAGATTCTGCACGGTGGCGACCGGGAAATGCCGGCGGGCCGCCTCGATCTCCTCCACGCCAACCTCGCTCAGGCCGACGTGGCGGATCAGCCCTTCCTTGCGCATCTGCGCGATGACCTCGAATTGCTCCTCGCGCGGCACCTTGGCGTCGATACGGTGGAGCTGCCACAGGTCGATGCGCTCCACACCGAGACGACGCAGGCTCATCAGTACGCACTGACGCAGGTATTCGGGCCGACCCACCGGCGCCCAGACGTCGGGGCCATGGCGGGTCAGGCCGCCCTTGGTGGCGATCAGCATGCCCTTGTACGGGTGCAGCACCTCGCGGATCAGGTCCTCGCTCACGAACGGGCCGTAGCTGTCGGCGGTGTCGACCAGGTTGACGCCCAGTCCGGGCAACGCGCGCAGGGTGGCGCGGGCGCCCTCCGGATCGGTCGGCTCGCCCCAGATGCCCTTGCCGGTAACGCGCATGGCGCCGAAGCCGAGGCGGTTGACCGTGATGTCGCCGCCGATCTGGAACTGGCCGGCGGCTGCAGCGTTGGGTTCTTGCATGAGGAATCTCCTGGTCAGGCGCAGATCCCGATCATGGGGGCACGCGACGACGAGGCAAGCACGCGCGCGGGCATCCCGGGGCCCAGGCCCGTTCGGCACGGAAGCCGGGTTCCGTGGCCGCGTTCGTGCGCACGGCGCGTGGTCAGCGCTCCTAGCGCAGCTGGCTGTCCTTGCTGCCGCGGCGGTTGTAGCCACTCACCGCGTGCTGCGCCTTGTCCTGCGCCTCCTGGCAGGCCACGCACAGCCGCACGCCGGGTACGGCTTTGCGCCGCGCCTCGGGGATTGGCGCATCGCACTCCTCGCAGTGGCTCAGGCTCGGCCCCTGCGGCAGTTTGCTGCGCGCGCGCTTGATCGCGTCCTTGACGGTCGCGTCGATCTGGTCCTGTACGGCGCCGTCGCCGGCCCAACCGATCGCCATGGCGGTCTCCGGAAACATGTCGGAGTGCTGATGCTACCGTGGACCCCGTGAACGCGGGCTCGGCAGCGGAGCAGAAGCATGCCCATCACCAGCGCTGGCATCCTGCTGTATCGCCTGCACGAAGGCGAGCCACAGGTGCTGCTCGGCCACCCAGGTGGCCCGTTCTGGCGCCGTCGCGACGCGGGAGCGTGGATGCTGCCCAAGGGCGAGCTGCAACCGGACGAGGACGCCCAGAGCGCCGCACGGCGCGAGTTCGAGGAAGAGCTCGGCATTCCGGCGGTCGGCGCCTTGGTCGCGCTGGGGCGCCTGCGTCAACGCGGCGGCAAATGGATTGAGGCCTTTGCGCTGGAGGGTGATCTCGACCCTGCAATCATGCGCAGCAATCTGTTCGAAATCGAATGGCCGCCGCACAGCGGGCAACGGGCCTCCTTTCCGGAGATCGACCGCGTTGCCTGGTTCACCCTTGCGCAGGCGCGCCATAAGATCCTGCCCAGCCAGGCGCCCCTGCTGGACTGGCTGGAAACGATGCTGGCGGGCGTATAGCGCCAGCGCGATGCCTCTGCGCGGTGAGCGGCTTGTCTGCGATCGCGTCCCACCCGCCTCGAACGAACGGTCACGTGACATCGGCTATCGACGCGATCAACTAAGCCCATGCCACCGCCGCGGCTCTTCCGTGACGCCATGCTCGCCGGCCTCGCCCGCTGGCTGCGGGCCGCCGGCCACGACGCTGCGCTGGCACCGGGCAACGCCTCCGATCGCGTGATCCTGCAGTGCTGCCGGGCTCAGGCGCGAGTGCTGCTCACACGCGACCGCCATCTGGCGGCCCACGCAGGCGGCGACATCCCGGTAATGCTGCTGGTCGCCAACGACATCGATGCCCAGGCGGCGGAACTGGCCGGGACGCTCGACCTCGACTGGACATTCGCGCCGTTCACCCGTTGCCTGCTCGACAACACACCGCTGAGGGAGGCCACGCCGGAAGAACGCGAGCGCCTCCCTGCGCGTTCGCGCGACCTGCCCGGCCCGTTACGCGCATGCCCTGGCTGTGGCCGCATCTACTGGCGCGGGAGCCACGTGCGGCGCATGCAGGCACGCCTGGAACGGTGGCTCGGGTTCGCGCGCGGGATACGGCGCGCGGACCCGGCCGATCCGGCAGGCGCCTAGTGCAAGCTTCCGCCGTCCACCTCCTCCGGTGGCTCCACGCCCACAATCTGTAGGCCGATGAACGCCCGGGAGACAGCCACCCCTACAGACGGAACCTGCGCGCACTGCATCGGAGCGGATGGGTGTGCGGTCAGCGCTTTCCACTCGCCCATATCGACCCGCGCCCTGGAAGCCGCATCGTCAAGCTGCTCCGCCCGGCGGTAACGCAACGACGCATCCTTTCCAATCTGTTCCAGAAAATCGATCGCATCGAACATGCTTTTCTCCTGGCTGTCGAATGCCGCCCATCATTGCGGCGTGGGTTTCGCGCAAGCGCAACCGCGCAAGGCAACTCTTTCAAAACCAGCGCCCGGGCGGCCTGCGCGCCGTTGCGATTGAGGGTTCACGACCGGCGCACGCCGCACGCTATGCAATGCGGCCAAACCAAACCGGAAAGCCGCCGCCATGCCGAACATTCTGGACACGCTAAAGAGCGAACACGACCAGCTGCGCGAACTTTTCGCACAGATCAACAAGACTGCCGACTCGGAAGCCGACACGCGCCACGAATTGCTCAAAAAGATCGAGGCGCTGCTGATTCCACACGCGAAGTGGGAAGAGACCGTGTTCTACCCCGCCTTCGAAGATCGCGCGGATCACGAACAGAAACTGATCTACGCCGAGGCGATCCAGGAACACCGAGCGGTGGAACTGGCCGTTCTGCCGGACATCCATGCCGCCGACGTGGACTCGCGGCAGTTCGCCGGTTCGGTGCAGGTGTGCGGCGAGCTGATCAAGCACCACGCGCACGAGGAGGAGACCAAGATGTTCGACGCCGTGCGCCAGCTGTTCAGCGCCGAGGAACTGGCCGATTTCGACCGCAAGTACGCCAGCTGGAAGGATTCCTCCGGTGCGGACGCCATCACCAGCTACGCCAAGGTAAAGACCGCGGCGATGGCATTCATGCGCAACCCGGATTCGCCGGCCTGAGCGCTCGCCTTCCCGCCCTGACGGGTGCGTACGCGCAGCCGCGCGCTTGCCCACGGGCGTCTGACCGATGAGCGAGGGGTTCGACGCCACCGAAGCGTGGGTGATCCAGGCGGTGCAGTGGCTCAAGCTGCTGATCGAGACGGTGGGCGCGGTCACCGTCGGCATCGGCATGCTGCTGGCCGTGTGGCAGTTCGCGCGCATGATCGCCTTGCGCGAGGCCAACGATTACAACCGCATCCGCCTCACGCTCTCGCGTTACCTGGCGCTGGCGCTGGAGTTCCAGCTGGGCGCGGACATCCTTTCCACCGCCATCGCGCCGAGCTGGCAGGAGATCGGCAAGCTTGGCGCCATTGCGGTGATCCGTACGGGCCTCAACTGGTTCCTCTCGCGGGAAATGGTCGAGGAGCGGGAGGCCGAGGCCGCGGCGGCACGCGCCCGCCACGCGGCCACGCCGTGACCGGGATCATCTGCCCATGAACGACCTGATCGACGCGCTGCAATGGCCGGCCATGGCCATCACCCTGGTAGCCGCCTGGCTGGTCGGCTCGCTGTCGCGGCGCAAGCGCACCTGGGGCTTCTGGTGCTTCGTGCTCAGCAACGTGGTGTGGGTCGCCTGGGGCTGGCACGACCACGCCTGGGCGCTGATCGCGCTGCAGGTCGGGCTGTTCCTGTTCAACCTGCGCGGAGTGTTCAAGAACGACGACGCGCCGGCGGGCTGACCAGCTTGCCCCGGGCACGTGGGGTGGGCTTGAGCCCACCGGCTTCTCGCCTGATGTGGACGGTGGGCTGAAGCCCACCCTACGGAGCACGTCTTGCCGGGCGCCGGCGCAGCATCCACAACGCCAGCGCCGCGCCGGCCACGCCGAAGGCGGCGGCGCGCGCACGCGGCGAGCGGCGCACGTCGTCCAGCAGGCCTTCGGCCACGTTTACGCGGTCGGCCAGCAGCAGGAGCATCCAGTGGCGCAGGTCGCTCTCGCTGCGCTGGAACGCGCGCCGGCGGATCCACCCGCTCACGGCGCTGGGCGGCACGCTGGTGCCGAACACCGGCGTGATGCCGGGCCGCTCGATCGAATGCAGCACTTCGACCGTGCGCGGCTGCTGCGCCGGACGGTCCCAGTGCACGCCCTCCAGCCGCGGCGGGGTGTGCTCCATCGGCACCGCCGGGCGCCTGGCCGGGTCGAGGTCCACGCCCCAGTCGGGGATGTGCGAATGGTCTGTCGCCTGGTTCATGGGTCGGGGCCTCGTCAATGCAGGTGGCTGGATGCCGGGGACACCGGCGCGGGCGTGTCGATATGGGCGGCGCGCGGCGGAACCAGTACGGTCTTGATGCAGCCGTCCTGCTTCGCCGAGAAGCGGTGGTAGGCCTCGTCGACCTCCTCCAGCGGCACGCGGTGGGTGATCAGCTCGCGCGGCTTGAGCCGGCCGGCGCGGATGTGTTCGATCAGGTGCGGCAGGTGGCGCTTGACGCTCGCCTGGTTCATGCGCAGGGTCAGGCCCTTGTTCATCGCGCTGCCGATCGGCACCAGGTTGAAGGTCGGCCCGTACACGCCGACGATCGACACATTGCCGCCGCGGCGCGCCGAGTTGATCGCCCAGTGCAGCGCCGTGGCCGCGCCGGCCTGCAGTTTCATCTTCACGCCGGTCAGGGTCTGCATGGCGTTGCCGTCGGCCTCGCAGCCGACTGCATCGATGCATACGTCCGCGCCCTGCCAGTCGGTCATCTTCTTGATGTGCACGGCCATGTCGTCCACCTCGCGGAAGTTGACCGTCTCGGCCTGCGCGAAGCGGCGCGCGAACTCCAGGCGATAGTCGTACTGGTCGACCACGATCACCCTGCCCGCCCCCATCAACCAGGCGCAGCGCGCGGCCATCAGGCCGATCGGGCCGGCGCCGAACACCACCACCGTGTCGTTCTCGTGGATGTCGCCCATCTCGGCCGCCTGGTAGCCGGTGGGCACCACGTCGGTAAGCAGCACGGCATCCTCGATATGGATGTCCGGAGGGATGACCGTCGGGCCGACGTCGGCGAAGGGCACGCGCACGTACTCGGCCTGGCCGCCGTTGTAGCCGCCAGCGGTGTGCGAGTAGCCGTAGGCGCCGCCGACCGCGGTCGCTTCGGGATTGACGTTCTCGCAGTTGCCGTAGAGCTCGCGCGAGCACGAAGCGCAAGTTCCACAGAACACGTTGAACGGCACCAGCACGTGGTCACCGACCTTCAGGTTGCGCACGTTGGCACCGGCCTCTTCGACGATGCCGGTGAACTCGTGGCCGAAGATCGAGCCCACGCGCGTGTCCGGCACCAGGCCGTGGTAGAGGTGCAGGTCCGAACCGCAGATGCAGGCGCGCGTGACCCGCACGATGGCGTCGTCCGGATGCTCGATCGCCGGCTCGGGTACGTGGGCGACCCGCACCCGGTAGGGCCGGCGATAGGTGGTGGCGAGCATGGCTTCTCCTCCGGGGGCGTGCGCTGCGATGTGCGGCACGCTAACCATGCGCATGTCGTCGGCACGGGAAGAGCCTGCATGGATTTCCTCGCCGAACAAGCGCTTGCCTGCTTGTCGACCAGGCAGGCAACGGCTGCGAAATGCTTGCGTCTCTGTCACCAGCGCTAAACACGCGCCGCCCTATAAACAAGCTGAGCCTGCACCCCGGCAGGCCCGCAGGAGACATGCATGAACGACAACCGCATCGAAGGCACCGAGCACCAGGTCAAGGGCGCCGTGAAGGAAGGCGTCGGCAAGCTGACCGGCAATACCTCCAAGGAAGTCGCCGGCAACCTCGAAAAGAACGCCGGCAAGGTGCAGAAGAACGTAGGCCAGGCCCAGGACGAGATCGAGGACCTGGACGACTAGAAGGCCCCCAAACCCGTCGCCCGCGCCCCATGAAGGGGGCGCGGGCGACCCTGTAACAACTGACCCACGCAACCATCACCCGTGCGCGCGAAACATACGGCATGGCCACCGGCCATGCCGGTCGGGGCCCTACCGGGAGGCGCCCATGAAAACCCGCTGCGTGTTCAGCACCCCCGACCTCGCCGCCGCGCGTACCGTCATGGCGGCCGCCCGCCAGGCCGGCATCCCCGACGACGACCTTTCGCTGATCGCCCGCGAGGACATCGAACTCCAACAGATTCCCGACCACCTGATGGTTGGCCGTACGGACTTCTATCCGGCCGCCGCCCGCGGCGCCGCCTGCGGCGGCGGTGCTGGCGTGTTGCTGGGGCTGATCGCGGTCGCGGTGCCGCCGCTGGGCGTGACGCTGGCCGGCGGCGCAGCCATCGCGCTGGCGGGCGCGGCGGTGGGCTGCTGGACCGGCGCGCTGGTCGGCACCGACGTGCCGGACGCCGTGCACCGCAAGTTCAAGGACGAGATCGACGCCGGGCGCATCCTGGTCATCATCGATGCCACCCGTGACGACCTCACCGCCGCCTGCCCGGGCGTGCTCGCCACCGGGGCGAAGCATTTGCCGCTGCACGCGCACCCTGAGGTGCCGCAGCTCGCGGCCTAGGCCCCAATCGTCAGGCGCGGTGGTAAGGGTGGCCGGCCAGTAGCGTGCTGGCGCGATAGAGCTGCTCGGCCAACACCAGGCGCACCAGCATGTGCGGCAGCGTGAGCGGGCCGAGCGACCAGCGCTGGTCGGCGCGCGCCAGCACCTCGGGCGCGTGGCCGTCGGGGCCGCCGATCAGGAAGGCCAGGTCGCGACCGGCCATGCGCCAGTTCGCCAGCTGGGCGGCCAGCTCCTCGCTCGACCAGGTCTTGCCGCGGCCGTCCAGCGCGATCACGTGGGTGTCGCGCGCAAGCGCGGCGAGGATCGCGACGCCCTCGTCATGCATGGCGCGCGCGTCGTCGCGGCCCTTGCCGCGGGCGCCCGGCTTGAGCTCGACCAGTTCGAGCGGGAGTTCGTGCGAGAGGCGTTTGCGGTATTCGGCGAAGCCTTCGGCGACCCAGCCGGGCATGCGTTCGCCGATGGCAAGCAGGCGGGCTCTCATGCCAGCTTCAATCAGATGAAACGGCGCGAAGCGCCACGTTCGCTTCCTCTCCCCTTCGGGGAGAGGATTGAGGTGAGGGGCTGGGGCTCGCGGGGATGTTCATGGTGAGGATGCTCTTAAAGCAGCACGCGCTTCGTCGCCAATCGATCGCAAGAATGACCCCTCACCCCAACCCTCTCCCCGGAGGGGATAGGCGCAAAAAAACCAGCCGCGAGGGGGCCACCTCGCCCAGCCATCTCCCGCAGGGGAGAGGGAAGCAAAGACCTCAACCAGCGCTCGCCGCATCCATTCCCGGCTCGCGGTCGCCCACCGTCCACAGCCGTTCCAGGCCGTAGAACTCGCGGATGCGCGGCAGCATGACGTGGACGATCACGTCGCCCAGGTCGACCAGCACCCACTCGGCTTCCTGCTCGCCCTCGACGCCCAGCGGCATCACGCCCGCCTTCTTGGCGAACTTGACCACTTCGTCGGCAATGGATTTGACGTGGCGGGCGGAGGTGCCCGAGGCGATCACCAGCAGGTCGGCGATCGAGGTTTTGCCGCGGACGTCGATTTCGCGGATGTCCTTGGCCTTGAGCTCTTCCAGCGCGTCGATCACGTGCTTGCGCAGGTCGGTGGTATCGGCCGCTTTCTTGGCGGCGACGGAAGGCTGGCTACGGGAAGACGTACTCAAGCGGGGGTGCCTCGGGGCGTACTCAGGGCGCGGAATGGCGCCGGGCCAGTATACCCGGCGCAACTCTATGGCACGTCAAGCGGGCGTGCAGCGGGCCGTGGCGTACTCCTCCACCAGCACGCGGACGAGCTCGGCGGCAAGCATCGGACGCACCCGCGTGGCGGACTGGCCGCACCACTCCGACAACAGGTCGCCGCGCCCGGCGGCCGCGGCCGCACGGCGCAGCGGGGCGGTCAGCGCGTTGAGGATCGGATACGGCGGCAGCTCGGCGGCGAACGGCTGCATGGCTTCCACGAAGCGGTTGCGCAGGCCCTGTGCCGCGCGCCCGGAGAAGCTGTAGATGGTGCCGATGCGGTGATCCTGCGCCTGCGGCAGGTCGCGCTTCCACGCGTCGGCCGCGGCCGATTCCGGGCAGGCCAGGAACGCGGTGCCGAGCTGGCTGGCGTCGGCGCCGAGCAGCTCGGCCGCGCGCATGCCGCGCCCGTCCATGATCCCGCCGGCCGCGATCACCGGAACGTCCACCGCCGCCACCGTCAGCGGCACCAGCGCGAACAGCCCGACCATCGCCTCCTCGGCCGGGTGCAGGAACGTGCCGCGATGGCCCCCTGCCTCGGCGCCCTGCACGCACACGGCGTCGGCACCGCGCTCGGCCCATGCCCGCGCTTCGGCCACGCTGGTGGCGGTGCCGACCACGCGGATGCCCGATGCCTGCAGTTCGCGCACCTGGGCCTGATCGAGCACGTCGAAGGCGAAGCTCGCCACCGCGGGGCGCGCCTCGCGCAGCGCCGCGAGTTGGTCGGAGAAGCGCGGCGCCCAGCGCGCGGGGAGCTCCGTGCGCACATCCAGCCCCTCGCAGGCCATCAGCGCATCGAGGCGACGGCGCATGGTCGCCACCTGCGCCTCGTCGACGCTGAAGTCGTCGGGCAGGACGAACAGGTTGATGGCAAAGGGCCGGTCGGTGGCCGCGCGGATCTGCGCCGCCTGGTCGAGCAACGCCTGCGGCTCCAGGTAACCGGCACCCAGCGAACCCAGCGCGCCGGCGCCGCTGACCGCGGCCACCAGCGCGGGCGTGTTGGAACCGGCCATGGGCGCCTGGATCAGCGGATGCGCAACGCCCAGCGAGCGAAGGAAGACGGACATGGCGGGCTCCTCGACAGCGTCACGCCATTGTCGCGCCGATCAGGCGGCGCGGTGCGGTTCCCCCGCCAGCGCGTACATGCGCTCGACTTCCCGCTCCAGCGCGCTGGCCATGGACGCCGCACGCTCGGTGAACAGGTCGGCCAGCAGCCGATAGTAGGTCAGCGTGCCGTCGCGGCCGCCGGTGAAGCGGGCGAACACGCCCTGGCCCACCTCCGGACGCTCCAGGTCCCCGACGATCGCGCGGGCGTTGTGCAGCTTGTCGCAACCGGACACCAGCAGCGTGTCGTCGGAGGCGTGCGCCAGGTGGTTGAGGTAGGCCTGCTTGCGGCGCAGCCAGTCGCGGCGACGGGCACCCTCATCGTCGACGCCGGCCTTGGCCTCGGCGGTGCCGTCGGTGCAGCCGAGCACCATCGCCTGCACACGTTCGCCGAAGCGCTCGCCGACCGTTGCGACATGCCCCTCGCCGCAATCCTCCACCACGTCGTGCAGCAGCCCGGCGATCGCCTGGTCTTCGTCGCCACCGTGCTCGAGCACCAGGCTGGCCACGCCCAGCAGGTGCTGGATGTACGGGATGGCGGTGCCCTTGCGGCGCGAGTGGGCGATGCGCGCGTAGTCGACCGCGGCGGTAAAGCGTTCGCTGAGCATGGCTGTCCTCCCTGTAAAGACGACAGCCTGCGGCCGGCGCGTCTCAGGAAGCGCGACGAACCCCGGGCGCGAGCAGGCGCCCGCCCAGCGCGGCGTTCGCCCCGACCACCACGGCGACCGCCAGTGCGTGCATCGCCAGGTCGGTCGCGGCGGCGTCGTATGCGTGGCAGATCTCCAGCAGGCTGGCGGACGCAGCGGCGCTGGCCAGTCCGACCATCATCGCGGTCAGCACCGGCCGCAGCGGGCAGGCGCGACGCAGCAGCACCACCAGCAAGGCCGAGAGCGGGACCGAGAACCCGATGATGAAGAACAGGCAGTCGCCCGCCTCCGGCGCGCTGGCGACGTGCGTGGCCGGTGCGATCCAGCCGCGCAGGCAACCCAGCCCACTGGCACCGATCCACAGCAGCGCGGGGGCCAGCGGCAGCCATGCCCACGCGACGCGACGGCCCGGCACGCCCAGCGCGAAGGCAACCCAGGCCGCGGCGATGGCGGTGAGCACGGCGCCCAGGCCGGCCCAGCCCAGGTCCGGCGCGCCCGCCCAGCGCGCCAGCATCGGCGCGCTGCCGTAGTGGGCCAGCAAGGCAAGCGCGATGGCCGCGACCACCGACAGCCAACCGAGCGTGCGCAACCACGGTGGGCGCAACCGGCGCACCGGCGCCAGCTGGGCGCCGAGCGCGTCGATCAGGCGATCATGTACGTGCGGGTCGGCCATGAGCTCAGTCGCCTCCGTGGATGCGGCCGCGCAGGGCCTTCAGCGCGCGATGCAGGTTGACCTTGAGCGCGCCGGTGCTGCGACCGGTCCGCGCGGACGCCTCTTCCAGCGAGAGCTCCCTCAGGCCCAGTTGCTCGACCGCCTCGCGCTGGCCCGGCGGCAGGTCGGCGATCGCTGCGCGCAGGTGACGCGCCTGCTGCGCCCGGTCGCTCTCGCTGCTGGCGTCCTGTTCGTCCGGGTGCATGGCGACCGCGCGCTCGTCGCCGACCTCGCGGTGCGCCTGCCGGCCGCTGCGGCGCAGGCCGTCGATCGCGCGGCGCGCGGCCAGCGCGGACAGCCAGGCGTCGTACGAACGGGACGGATCGTAGGTATGGCGCACGCGGTGGACGGTCAGCAGGGTTTCCTGCACGACGTCGTCAAGGTGGTCGTGGGCCACGCCCTGGCGGCGCGCGACCGCGCGGATCAGCGCCACCGAATCGGCCAGCACGCGCTCGTAGGCACGCCGGTCGCCCGCCTGCGCGGCGGCCATCCACGCGGCGCGGCGGCGTTCGGGGCTTTCGCTGGCAGGATCGGCAGGCACGGCCGGGTCGACGCTCGCCCAGGGGGAAGAGCGTTCATCTAGGACCAGGGTGCCGGTGGCGGTCAAGCCCGGCATGGCGGGAACGTGTGGCGCATGCCCGGGATTCGCTGCATCCGTGTGCGCGGTTACGTCGTAGGAATGGCTGCAGGCGGCGCCTGGCGGTTTTCGGCAAGGCTTCCCCCATCCGCCCTTCGGGGGCCTTCCCCCGCAGGCGGGGGAAGGATCAGCGGCGCAGCGCCACGCTACCGGCCTTCCCTGTCCGCGAGAGAAGTACCAAAGCGCGATGCCGCGCTACCGGGCCTTCCCCCGCGAACGCGGGGGAAGGTGCCGACAGGCGGATGGGGGGCACCCCTGGCCGGATGTAACCGCCGCCGTCTGGCGATCGAATCACCGGCATTCCTCCTTGGAAATCCACCCCATGCTGTTACTGATCCTCGCCTACCTGGGCGGCGTGCTGACCATCCTGAGCCCCTGCATCCTGCCGGTGCTGCCGTTCGTGTTCGCACGCGCGGACCGGCCGTTCGCGCGCAACGGCCTGCCGATGCTGCTGGGCATGGCGCTGACCTTTGCGCTGGTCGCCACGCTGGCGGCCGTCGGCGGCGGCTGGGCCGTGCGCGCCAACCAGTACGGCCGCCTCGTCGCGCTGGTGGTGCTGGCGTTGCTGGGGCTTACCCTGCTCTCGACCCGGATTGCCGAATTGATGACCCGGCCGTTCGTGGCGCTGGGCAACCGGCTCTCGCAACGCGCCGACAGCGAGGGCTCGGTGTGGTCCGCCGCCGGGCTGGGTATCGCCACCGGCCTGCTGTGGGCGCCGTGCGCCGGACCGATCCTCGGCCTGCTGCTGACCGGCGCGGCGCTCAACGGCGCCAGCGTGCAGACCACGCTGCTGCTGCTCACCTACGCGGCCGGGGCGGCCACGTCGCTTGCGCTGGCATTGCTGATCGGCGGCCAAGTGTTCGCCTTGATGAAGCGCTCGCTGGGCGCGGGCGAGTGGGTGCGCCGCGCGCTTGGCGTGCTGGTGCTGGCCGGCGTGGCGGCGATCGCGCTGGGGCTGGATACCGGCCTGCTGACCCGCGTGGCGCTCGCCAACACCGGCGGGCTCGAGCAGAAGCTGCTGGACGCCGCCCGCCCGCCGCCCGCGCCGGAGCCGGTGCACGCGGCCGGCGCGCCACTGCCGGTGGAGGGCGAGATGCCGTCGCTGGCCGGCGCCACCGGCTGGCTCAACACGCCGCCGCTCACCCGCGAAGCACTGCGCGGCAAGGTCGTGCTGGTCGATTTCTGGACCTATTCCTGCATCAACTGCCTGCGCTCCCTGCCCTACGTGCGCGGCTGGTACGACAAGTACAAGGACCACGGCCTGGTGGTGATCGGCGTGCACGCGCCAGAGTTCGCCTTCGAGAAGGAACCGGGCAACGTGGCGCGTGCGGTGAAGGAACTGGGCGTGGATTACCCGGTCGCGCTCGACAACGACTACGCCATCTGGAAGGGCTTCGACAACCAGTACTGGCCGGCGCACTACTTCATCGATGCGAAAGGCAACATCCGCGCGCACCATTTCGGCGAGGGCGACTACGCGCAGAGCGAGGACACCCTCCGCCAGTTGCTCGCCGAAGCCGGTTATCACGACCTCCCCGGCGGCTACGTGCAGCCCGGCAGCCGCGGCGCGCAGGCGGCCGGCTCGGGCGACCCCATGCGCTCGCCCGAAACCTACGTCGGCTATGCCCGTGCGGCGCACTTCGCCGGCGGCCAGGTGGCCCACGACGACGCCTGGGACTACCACGCGCCGGCCACGCTGCTGCCAGGCCAGTGGTCGCTGGACGGTCGCTGGACCGTGCACGCCGAGAACGCACAGCTCGAGCGCGCCGGCGGACGCATCGTCTACCGCTTCCGCGGTCGCGACCTGCATCTGGTGCTCGGCCCCGGCGCCGACGGCAAGCCGGTGCGCTTTCGCGTCACGCTCGACGGCAAGCCGCCCGGCGCGGACCACGGCATCGACGTGGACGCCGACGGCTACGGCACCGTCACCGAGCAGCGCCTGTACCAGCTCGTGCGGCAGCAGCACGGCAGCGGCGAGCGACTGTTCGAGATCACCTTCCTGGACCCGGGCGTGCGCGCGTACGCCTTCACTTTCGGCTGATCCCCTGGAGGTCGCCATGTCACGTACCAACGACATCGTTGCCATGGAACGGCGTCGTTTCCTGGGCGCCGCGCTCACCGGCGGCGCGCTCGCCGCGGTGGGCGGCGGCGTGCTGATCCCGCGACTGTCCGCCCGCTCCGCGCCCGCCGCGCCGGTTGCCGCGAACGGCACGGACCTGTTGCTGGAGTGTTTCGCCGACGACGGCCATCGCCTCGGTCCCTGCCACGTGCGCAAGCTGGTGCTGACCGATGCGCAGTGGCGCGAGCGCCTGCCGGAGGCCTCGTACTACGTGATGCGCCGCAATGGCACGGAGCGCGCTTTCAGCGGGCCGCACGAGCGGCCGCCGGTGCCCGGCCTGTTCCGTTGCCTGGCCTGCGACACGGCGCTGTACGACGCTGCCACCGAATTCGACTCGGGCACCGGCTGGCCCAGTTTCTGGCAGCCGATCGCGAAGCAGAACATCATCGAGAGCACCGACCGCATGTTCGGCTGGACGCGCACGGCCATCAGTTGTGCCGGCTGCGACAGCCACCTGGGCCACGTCTTCACCGACGGCCCCGAGCCGACCGGGCTGCGCTACTGCATGAATTCGGTGGCGCTGCGCTTCGTGCCGCGAATCGGCTGATCGGGCGTTACATGTGCGGGCGGTAGACGACGAACCGCCCGCGTTCTGTGAGCCTGTCGTCAAGGGTCACGGGCGTGGCGTCGCGCTCGTGCATCTGCCAGTGCATCCTCGAGCAGCCGGGCTCGTGCGCCGCCTCGCGGGTCCCTTCGATCAGCGTCGCGCTGCTCCGGGTCCGAAGCATGGTCGCCTCAGAACAGTCGGAACGCGTCGGACCGTCCCACCAGGGCAACCGGCGACGCGGTCACCATGCGACCTACCGCACCATGCTGCCCAAGGCTACCGTGGCTGGAAATCGTGCTCGCGGTAGGGCGCCAGCAGCGCCGGATCATCGAACAAGGCCTCGGGCAACAGGTAGCGCGGGTCGCGACCGGCGGCCAGCAGGGCGCGGATGCGGGTGGCCGAGATGTCGAGCGGCGTCACGTCCAGTTCGACAAGCTTCCCCGACGGCTGCGCGTGCAGTTCGCGTAGGTCGGCCACCTGGCGTGCTTCCACTTCGTCGACCAGCTCGGGCGGCCAGTTGCGAAGCGCGCCCGGGCGCGAGAGCACGCCGATATGCGCGGCCTCGAACAGCGCGTGCCAGTGGTGCCAGCCCGGCAAACCGGCGAAAGCGTCGGCACCCAGCAGCAGCACGATCGGCCGGTCGCCCTCTTGGGCGCGCAGTTCGGCGAGGGTGTCGATGGTGTAGGACGGGCCGCCCCGCGCCAGCTCGCGGGTATCCAGGCCGAGCCGGTCCTGCCCGCCCAGCGCCGCGCGCAGCATGGCCACGCGGGTGGTGGCGTCGGCGATCGGTGGCGGGCGGTGCGGCGGCACCGCGGCCGGCATCAGGCGCACCTCGGCGTCCAGCAATTCGGATGCCTCCCACGCCACCGCCAGGTGGGCGATGTGGATGGGGTCGAAGGTGCCGCCGAGGATGGCTAGCGGACGCATGGCGCTTCTGCTTCCTCTTCCCTGCGCGATGACGGGTCAAGCCGCGTCGAGGCGGCCACCGGGCGGGCGATTCGGTCCTGGCGCGGGGCACGAATCGACGTCACCGCGCGCCCCGGCCCCTCACCCCGGCCCTCTCCCCGGAAGGGAGAGGGAGCAAGGTTCGCGCTCGACCCAGCGCCGCGGGAGCTCGCCGGTCTGGGGCTTGGCTGCCTGGCAAGAGCGGGCCATTCCGCGAGCCCCGGCCCCTCACCCCGGCCCTCTCCCCGGAGGGGAGAGGGCGCAAGGTTCGCGCTCGGACCAGCGCCGCGGGAGCTCGCGGGTCCGGGGCTTGGCTGCCTGGCAGGAACGGACCATGCCGCGCGCCCCGTCCGCTCACCCCAGCCCTCTCCCCGAGGGGGAGTGGGCGCGAAGCGCGGGCTCATCCCAGCGCCGCGGCGGCGCGCGGCTCGGCGATGGCGGCGATCAGGCGCTCGGCCTCCAGCCACGGTTCACCCCACTCGCGGCCCTTGGCCATGCGGTCGATGCGCGAGGCGCGGGCCAGGCAGGCCAGCCAGTGTTCGCGCGGGGCGCGGCGCAGGGCCTTGCGGAAGAGTTGCTCGCGCGCCGGCCACAGCCGTTCGGCACGCGCCTGCTGCGCGAAGTCGCGCGCGTTGGCCAGGCGCAGCGCGAGCTGCAACTGGTTGACCAGCCAGCCCATCAGCGGGATCAGGTCCTCGCCCTCGCCACGCAGGCCAGCCAGGATGCGCAAGGCGCGGCCGCCGTCGCCGGCAAAGGCCGCGTCGGTGAGCTTGAAGGCGTCGTAGCGGGCGCTGTCGGCCACCAGGTTTTCCATCTCGGCCGCGTCGATGCGGCCGCTGCCATGCAACACGACCAGCTTGTCGATCTCCTGCGCCGCGGCAAGCAGGTTGCCCTCGACGCGTTCGGCCAGCAGTGCGGCGGCGTCGGGGGTGGCGGCGAGCCCGCGCGAAGCCAGCCGAGCGCCGATCCATGACGCCCATTCCTGCGGCCTGGGTGCGTTGAACACGGCCAGCACGCCGGCCGCGTCGACCTGTCTGGTCCACGCGCCCTCGTGCTTGTTGCTCCATTCCACCGCGGTGATCAGCAGGGTCACGTCCGGTGGCGGATTGGCGCAGAACGCGGTGATCGCCTTGGCGCCCTCCACGCCCGGCCGGCCGGTCGGCAGGCGCAGGTCGAGCAGGCGGCGGCTGGCGAACAGCGACATACCGGCGGCCGAACGCGCCAGGTCGTCCCAGTCGAAATGCTGGCCCGCTTCGAGCACCTCGCGTTCGGTATAGCCCAGGTCACGGGCGCGCGCACGCAACGCGTCGGCCGCTTCGAGCACCAGCAATTCCTCGCCCGCGAGCAGATACACCGGCGCCAGACGGTCGGATGCCAGCACCTTGTTCCACTGGGCGGAAGACAGCGGCATGTCAGCCGGCGCTGGACGCCGCGGCGGGTGCGGCCACCGGGTGGCGACCGGCGGCCTGCAGGCGGAACAGGATCGCCTGCACCATGTCGTCGTTGAGGCTGCGGCGGATCTCTTCGACCTGCGCGTTGGTGCCCACGGTGTTGAGCGCGTCGTAGCTGAAGTCACGCGACATGTCGATGCGCTGTTGCGCCACCAGCGGCCGTCCGTTGCTGTCATCGACCTCGAAGCGGACCTGATAGTGCACGCTGTATTCCGTCACGCGGGCGCCGCCGCTGACGCTCAGGGTGTCTGTGTTGAACGCGGCGACGGGGATCTTCAACTCGGCGATGCCTTCGCCACCCTGGTCCTCGACCGTGACGCCGGAATCCTCCAGCGCACGGGCCAGGTCGCGCTGCAGGCTGCCGCCGCCGCTCACGGTCAGGTGCATGCGCTGCATCGAGGTCGGCAGCGCGGCGCTCTGGCGCAAGTGGAAGCCGCACGCCGACAGCGCGAGGGTGCACAGCAGCAGCGAGGCTCGGAACAGACGGTTCATGGGCTCATCCCGCGACGATGTTGACGATCTTGCCAGGCACCACGATGACCTTGCGCACGGTCAGCCCGTCCAGGTGCGCCTGCACCTGCGGCTGCGCGCGCGCCATGGCCTCGGCCTCTTCTTTCGACACACTGGCCGACACCTCGATGGTAGCGCGCAGCTTGCCGTTGACCTGCACCGCCAGGGTCACCGAATCACGCACCAGCGCGGCCGGGTCCGGTTGCGGCCAGGAAACGTTCTCCAGCACCGTCTGCGGATGGCCGAGCACCTGCCACAGCGCGTGGCTGATGTGCGGCACCACCGGGTTGAGCAGCAGCACCATCGCTTCGAGCGCCTCGTGGCGCACGGCGCGCCCCTGCTCGCTCATGTCGGTGAATTTGCTCAGCGCGTTGAGCAGTTCCATCAGCGCCGCGATGGCAGTGTTGAAGGAATGCCGCCGACCCAGGTCGTCACCGACCTTCTGGATCGCCTCGTGAAGCTGGCGACGCATCGCCTTCTGGCCGGCGTCGAGCGTGGCCGGGTCGACCACCGGATGATCCGGCTGCGACGCATGCGTGGTGACCTCGCGCCAGAAGCGGCGCAGGAAGCGGGCCATGCCTTCGACGCCCGCCTCGCTCCACTCCAGCGACTGCTCCGGCGGCGCGGCGAACATGGAGAACAGGCGCACGGTGTCGGCGCCGAACTTTTCCACCATCGCCTGCGGGTCGACGCCGTTGTTCTTGGACTTGGACATCTTCTCGATGCCGCCGATCTGCACCGGCTGGCCGTCAGCCTTCAGGCGCGCGCCGACGACGCGGGCGCGCTCGTCGCGCTCGATCTCGACGTCGGCCGGGTTGATCCAGTCCTTCGAGCCATCCTCGTTCTCTCGATAGAACGTCTCGGCGATGACCATGCCCTGGCACAGCAGGTTGGTGGCCGGTTCGTCCGAGTGCACCAGCCCCGCGTCACGCAGCAGCTTGTGATAGAAGCGGAAGTACAGCAGGTGCAGGATCGCGTGCTCGATGCCGCCGATGTACTGGTCCACCGGCAGCCAGTAGTTGGCGCGCGCATCGACTTGGGCCTGGGCACCGGGGCTGGTGTAGCGCGCGTAGTACCAGCTCGACTCCATGAAGGTGTCGAACGTATCCGTTTCGCGCTCGGCCGGGCCGCCGCATTGCGGGCAGGCGCACTTGCGCCACTCGGGGTCGGCCTTGATCGGCGACTGCACGCCGGAGAACTCCACGTCCTCGGGCAGCACGACCGGCAGTTGATCTTCCGGCACCGGCACCGCGCCGCACTTGCCGCAATAGATCACCGGGATCGGGCAGCCCCAGTAGCGCTGGCGACTGACGCCCCAGTCGCGCAGGCGCCAGTTGACGCGGCGCTGGCCCTTCCCCTCGCGCTCCAGATGGGCGGCGATGGCCTCGAAGGCCTGGGCGAAATCGAGTCCGTCGTAGTCGCCTGAATTCACCAGGATGCCGCGCTCGGTGTAAGCGCCATCTTCCTGGATGCGGCGCTCGAACTCCTGCACCGTGCCGAGCGCCGCCGAGGTGGCGACCGCATCGGTCCGAGCGCCTTCCAGCGCATTGCGCATGGCGTCGGCGCGCACGCCGGTCTTCAGGTCGTGGCCGATCTCGGCCAGCGCGTCGACCACGCCACGGTCGACGATCACCATGCGGATCGGCAGCATGTATTTCTGCGCGAACTCCCAGTCGCGCTGGTCGTGGCCCGGCACCGCCATGACGGCGCCGGTGCCGTAGCCCATCAGCACGAAGTTGGCCACCCATACGGGGATGGGCTCGCCGGTGATCGGATGGACGACGCGCAGACCGGTGTCCATGCCGCGCTTTTCCTGGGTCTCCAGTTCGGCCTCGGAGACGCCGCCGTGCTTGAGCTCTTCCAGGAACGCGGCCAGCCGCTCGTTGCCCTGCGCGGCCTTGAGCGCCAGCGGATGCTCGCCCGCGATCGACACGAAGGAGACGCCCAGCAGGGTGTCCGGGCGCGTGGTGAAGACGGTCAGCGGCTCGGCTTCACCCTCGACGGCGAAGTGGATCTCCATGCCCTCGGACCGGCCGATCCAGTTGCGCTGCATGGTCTTGACCGCGTCGGGCCAGCCCGGCAGCGTGTCCAGGCCGTCGAGCAGTTCCTGCGCGTAGTCGGTGATCTTGAGGAACCATTGCGGGATCTCGCGTTTTTCCACCGGCGCACCGGAGCGCCAGCCGCGGCCGTCGATGACCTGCTCGTTGGCCAGCACCGTCTGGTCGACCGGATCCCAGTTGACCACCGCGTTCTTGCGATAGGCCATGCCCTTCTTCATCAGCCGCGTGAACATCAACTGTTCCCAGCGGTAGTACTCGGGGCGGCAGGTGGCGAACTCGCGCGTCCAGTCGTAGGCGAAGCCCATGCGCTTCAACTGCTCGCGCATGTGCTCGATGTTCCTGTAGGTCCACTTCGCCGGCGCGGTCCGGTTCTTGATCGCGGCGTTTTCGGCGGGCAGGCCGAATGCGTCCCAGCCCATCGGCTGCAGGACGTTCTTGCCATTCATGCGCTGGTAGCGGCTGATGACGTCGCCGATCGTGTAGTTGCGCACGTGGCCCATGTGCAGCGCGCCGGACGGATACGGGAGCATCGCAAGGCAGTAGAACTTGGGCCGGGAGGCGTCTTCGACCACCTCGTAGGCGTGGTTTGCGCTCCAGTACTGCTGCGCGGCGGTCTCCACCGCCTGCGGCTGGTAGCCCTGTTCGTTCGTAGCCTGTTCGTGGGAGTCCTGCATGTGTCCGGTGCCTTGCTGTGGGGCTCGCGCGGCCGGTCGGGAACGCCGCGGCGGGAACCCGTCAGCCTAGCCCAGCGCCCGCCTGGAGCCAAGACGGGAACGGTGGCGTGGTGGGTCTGTCGCAAGGTCTCCCCCATCCGCCCTTCGGGCACCTTCCCCCGTGAACGGGGGAAGGACCATGGTGCGTCGCCCCGCCCCCCGAGCTTCGCTAAGGACCATGGCGCATTGCCACGTTACCGAGCCTTCCCCCGCGAACGCGGGGGAAGGTGCCGACAGGCGGATGGGGGCGCCTTTGGACCGATGGGCTTACGGACAGGCGGGCGACTGGCCGGCCGCGACCGGCCCGGCGACCTGGGCGATCGCTCCGGCAAGCCTCGCCAGCGCACGCTGGTGACCTTCGACCAGCGCGTCGTAGCCGGCCCCGACCGGCTCGCGGAACTGGCTGGTGCAGGCGAGCATGGCGTCGCCCTGCAGTTGGCGCACGCTCCAGGCGGCGTCCACCAGCGCGTAGTCGCCTGGCGCCGAATCGAAGCGGCGCAGGTCGACCTTGATGCGCAGCCGGGGCTTGCCGCCACTGGGCAAACCCGTGGCGTCCTGGGCGTGCAGCGCCTTGGCAAGGTCGGCCGACAGCGCTGCGCGCACCTCGTCGGCGAGCGGCGCGATCCAGCGTTGGCCCGACAGCGGCGCCACGCCCTGCCCACCCTGGCGGATCACCAGTTGCGGCTGGTCGACCTGCGCCGGGATGCCCACCGGCATCAATTCGAAGTTGAACGGGGCGGGGCTGGCCGTGCCCGCCTCGGCCGGGGCCGGGGCCAGCAGCGTGTAGTAGCGCGCCGGCTCGGAGGCGCAGGCGGCCAGCCCCAGGGCCAGCGCGGCGGCCAGCAGGAATCGCGTGCGGATCATGGCTTGCTCCCTTGCCGTGCGGGCGGGTGGTTGCGCTCGGGCGCGGGCGGCGGATCGTCCGGCCGGCCGCGGATCAGCGCCTCCGGATGCACGCCCAGGTAGTCGGTCAGCGCTCGCAGCGAACGGGCCATGCGCTGCAGCTCGCCCAGCGTGCTGCCCAGGTTCTGCTGCAGCGGGGAATCGGCCGACAACGCATTGTCGGCGCTGCCCAGCGTGCGCTGCGCACCCTTGAGCGTGCCCCTGAGCTCGGGCAGCACCCCGGTGTTGACCTGCTTGAGCGTGCGGTCCAGGTCCGCCAGCGTTGCGTTGAGATTGTGTCCGATGCTGTCGAACGGAATCTTCTGCACCTTGGTGACGATGTCTGCCAGTTGCTCCTGCAACTTGTCGAAGCTGCCGGGGGCGGTGGGCAGCTCGATCGGCGTCGCGGCCATGTCGAAGTGCGCCTTGGGCGTCTTGGGCACGAAATCCAGCGCGATGTAGAGCTGCCCGGTCAGCAGGTTGCCGGTGCGCGCCTGCGCGCGCAGGCCGCGGGCGACCAGCGGGCCGAACATGCGCCCCAGGTCGACGCGGCCGTCCTTCATGCCCGCCTGCGCGGCCAGCTTCTCGTAGGCCTGGCCCAGCCGTTGCGGGTAGATCACCGCACCCACGTTGAGCGGGAAACGCTCGCCGCGGGCGTCATAGTCGAGGTTGATCGACACCACCTTGCCGATGTTGACGCCCAGGAACTCCACCGGTGCATCCACCGCCAGCCCGCGCAGCGACTGGTTGAAGCGCATGCGGATATAGCGCGGCGGGCCATCGGGCGGCGACAGCGCGGTGGTCTCGTCGTCGAACAGCGCGAAGTCCGCGTCCTCGGCGGCGGGCGCGCTGTCGTGCGGGCCCTTGGGCTCGGCAAAGGCGACGCCACCGGCGATGACGGTCGCCAGCGACTGCGTATTGAGCTTCAGTCCATTGGCACCGAGCGAAACGTCGACGCCACTGGCGTTCCAGAAGCGCGTGTCGCGGGTGACGTAACGGTCGTTGGGACCATCGACGAAGATGTGCAGGGACACGCCCTTGCCGTCCTTGTCCAGCGCATAGGACACCACGCGGCCGACCTGGATGCGCCGGTAGTAAACCGGCGACCCGATATCCAGCGAGCCCAGATCATCCGTATGCAGCACGTAGCTCTTGCCCGGCGCGCCCAGCAGCACCGCCGGCGGCGACTCCAGCCCCTTGAACTCGTATTGCTCGTCCTGCGAACCACCCACGTCGGCGCCGATGAAGGCGCCCGAGAGCAGCGTATCCACGCCCGACACGCCGCCCAGGCCGATGCGCGGGCGCACCACCCAGTAGCGCGTGCCCCTGGTGGCGAAGCTGGCGGCACTCTTGTTGAGCGCTACCGTCACGCGCACCCGCTCGCGGTCGTCGGTGAGCTCCAGGCTGGTGACCTTGCCGATCACCACGTTCTTGTACTTGACCGGCGTCTTGCCGGACTCCAGGCCTTCGGCGGTCTGGAAAGTGATGGTGATCTGCGGCCCTGCCTGCAGCCAGGCATGCACCACCAGCGACAGGCCGACCAGCGCGGCCAGCACCGGTACCAGCCAGATCAGCGAAAGGCTGAAGCGGTGCTTGCGCACCACCGGCTCGGGCAAGTCCTCGCGCGGGGTCGGCTCAGTCATCGTCGGATAGGTCCCACATCAATCGGGGGTCGAAACTCATGGAGGCAAACATCGTAAGTACCACGGTCAGGCCGAAGAACACCACGCCCGGCAGCGGCTCGACCTGGCTGAGGAAACCGAAGCGCACCAGCGCAGTGAGCAGCGCCACCACGAACACGTCCAGCATCGACCAGTAGCCGATGAACTCCACCGCACGGTACAGCCTGGCGCGCTGGCGCAGCGCCCAGCGGCTGTGGCGCTGCGTGCTGGCCAGCAAGGTCCCCAGCACGAGGAACTTGGTCATCGGCACCACGATCGAGGCGGTGAACACGATCACCGCCAGGCTCGGCGAACCCTTGATCCACAGCTCCACCACGCCGCTGATGATGGTGTTGTCGTCCACGTCGCCCAGGCTCACCGTGCGCATGATCGGCAACACGTTGGCCGGGATGTAGAGGATGAACGCCGCGACCAGCAACGCCCAGGTGCGCGCGATGCTGTTTCGCCTGCGCCGGTGCAGCGCAGCGCCGCAGCGCGGGCAGGCCGCATCATCGCTGGCAGGCGCACGGCAGACCAGACCGCAAACATGGCAGCCGATGATGCCCAGCTCCTGCGCGCGCGGGGCCGTCACGCGTCCTCCGTCACGTCCCACAGCGAGCGCAGGTCGATCCCCGAGAACACCGTGATCAGCAGCATCAACACGCCGTAGGCCCAGATGCCCGGGTCCGGCTGAACGTCGAAGTAGGCACGCGCCTTGACGATCGAGACGATGGCACCGAGCACGAAAACCTCGCTCATCGTCCACGGCTGCAGGTAGTACAGCGTCTTCATGATCGACGCGAAGCCGGGCGCACGGCGGCCCTCGCGGGCGAAGAACAGCACCCAGCCCAGCATCAACATCTTGTTGAGGGGAAAGAAGAACAGCGTCGCCGCGGCGACCACAGCGACCAGCTGCGCACCCTGCTCCCACATCATCACGATCGTGCCCCACAGCGTGGTGCTGCTCTGCTGCGAACCCAGGCCCAGGGTGACCACCGGCCACACGTTGGCGATCAGGAACACGATCAGCGCCGTGAGCACCAGCGCCAGCATGCCGTCGGCGTTGAGCACGTGGTAGCGCGCTAGTAGCGCATCGCAACGCACGCAGCGCATGGCCTCGCCCGGCGCCAGCGCGTGGCCGCGATGCACCGTGTCGCAGTGCTCGCAGATCACCAGCCGGGGGGACGAGGCATGCAATCGCCCGGCCGCGGCGCTGTCGGTCGGATCGGCGGGGGCAAGACCGTGCTCGGGCGTGCTCATCGGCCCATTCTCGCAAATCGGGCCGTGAAGTAGCGCAAGCAGGAAGTTGCGTCCCAGGGTGGCCTCACTTCGATCCCGGAAGCGAGAGGAGGCGGACGAGTGCGCTTCGCACAGCTCCGGCCTGATGAAACCGATGCACTTGATATGCTGGTCTGCGCCCCGATGTCGAACCTTCCTTTCCTGGAGAGCTCACGTGACCGCCGCTGCCCAAGCCCACGTCTTCGACATCGACACGGCCAATTTCGAGACCGAGGTGCTGCGTGCCTCGATGACCACGCCGGTGCTGGTCGATTTCTGGGCGACCTGGTGCGGTCCGTGCAAGACGCTGGGCCCGATGCTGGAAAAGCTTGCGGTCGAGTACAACGGCGCCTTCCGTCTGGGCAAGGTGGACGTGGACAAGAACCAGGAGCTGGCCGCGATGTTCGGCATCCGCTCCATCCCCACGGTCATGCTGGTCAAGGACGGGCAGCTGCTCGATGGTTTCGCCGGCGCGCTGCCCGAGGGCGAATTGCGCGAATTCCTTTCCCGCCACGTGCAGCCGCTGGGCGACGAGGCATCCGCCGAGCCTGAAGTCACCGGAGAAGAGGATCCCGCACAGGCGATCAACCGCTTGCAGCAGGAAATTGCCGCCGAACCGGAACGCGCCGAACTCAAGCTCGACCTGGCACTGGCGCTGATGCGCAACGGCCAGGCCGATGCAGCCGAAGCCGAACTCAACGCGCTGCCGGCCAATCTCGCCACCGATGCACGCGCGGTGCGCCTGCGCAGCCAGCTCGACCTGGCCCGCGCGCTGGAAGGCGCCCCCTCGCTGGCCGAGTTGCGCCAGCGGGTGCAGGCCGACCCGGCCGACTGGGCCGCGCGCGACCTGCTCGGCGTGCGCCTGCTGCTGGAAGACGACCCGGCGGCCGGCCTGGACCAGTTCCTGGCGATCCTGGAGAGGGCGCGCGACTGGAACGAAGGTGGCGCGAAGAAGCGCCTGCTGGCCGCCTTCGCCACGCTGGACGATGCCGAGCTGGTGGGTCGCTACCGCCGGCGCATGGCCTCGCTGCTGTTCTGATCAAGCCTTCCGCCAATCTGTAGGAGCGCACCCTGTGCGCGACCGTGGTGCCGCGGGTCGCGCACCGGTGCGCTCCTGCGCACGAGCCATCCATACGCTCGCGTACGTTAGACTAACCCTTTCCCCGCCAGCGTTCGCCGATGCGCCCCGCCACCTTCCGCCGCCTGCTCAACTTCTGGCCGCCGTTCCTGTTCAACAGCATCCGCGTGCTGGAACTGGACGAGGACTGGAGCCGGGCACGCGTCGTGCTGCGCCTGCGCCCGTGGAACCGCAACTACGTGCGCAGCCAGTTCGGCGGCAACCTGTTCGCCATGACTGATCCGTTCTGGATGCTGTTGGCGATGCACCGCCTGGGCAGCGACTACTACGTGTGGGACAAGGCCGCCGCGATCGACTTCGTGTCGCCCGGCCGCGAGGACGTCTACGCCTCCTTTCACCTGACTGACGCGATGGCCGAGGAACTGCGCACGGCCGCCGCGGCCGGCGACAAGGTCCTGCGCTGGTTCGAAACCGAGGTGACCACCGCTACCGGCGACGTCGTCGCCCGCGTGCGCAAGCAGCTCTACGTGCGGCTCAAGCCCAGGGCGCGCACCCCGTAGGGTGGGCTTCAGCCTTCTGTTCACCACGGCAAAGGTGAGCTCAAACCCGCCCTAGGTGTCCTGCTCGAAGCGGGCCAGTTCGTCCAGAGCAACCTGGGCGTTACGGATCGCACTGCCGGCGAATTGGCCTTCCAGCCAACGCGCCCGTCCCGCGCGACGAATCAGCCAGGCAGTCAGCGCGGCCAGCGCGAGCGCCAGGAACCCGTTGAACACCAGCCATAGCGGCAGGCCCGGCGCCGCGCGCCACAGGTCGACGCCGGCGGGCTCGGTGGCGCCAAGCATCAACATCAGCATCGCGGGGATCCACATGAAGGCTCCCAGCAACACCAGTACCGGCGCCTCCACTTTCAACCGCCATACGCGCATCGCGGCCAGCCGTTGCTGTATTTCCAGCACCGGCCCCGCGTAATCGATACCGCCCAGCAGATGAAGCAGGCGCCCGGCGAAGCCGACCATCAAGGTGCCGAAGACCTGCATCGCAATGCCGCAGGCCATCGCCCTCCCGTCGTCCAGGCGCGTGCTCCAGAAGGTGATCCCCCACGCCATCGCTGCCACCCCGAAGGCGATCTGCAACGCCTGTCCCCACAGCAGCGGTCGCAGGTGGCGACGCAGGCGATCCTCCCGCCCCTGGCGGAAAAGCTGGAGGTCCAGCGCGTACTGCCGCTCCTGCTGGCGACCCAGTGCCAGCCAGGCCTGCTTCATCTCGTCCAGTTCCATGCTCATGCTCCGGTGATTGCCGCCGCGGCGATCTGTCCGCGCAGCTTCTGCTTGATGCGACCGATCTTGGTCGCCACGTTGGTTTCGCTGATGCCCAGTACCTGGGCGATCTCGCCGTAACTGCGGTCTTCCAGGTAGAGCAGGATCAACGCGCGATTGAGCGGGTCGAGCTGGCCGATGAAGGCGTAGAGCGCCGCCAGCCGCTCGTCCGGCTGTGAGACATCCGCCTCCCCGGGCAACTCCAGGTGCGCGGCGTCGAGCGGTTCCAGGCGCTCTTCGCGGCGGGACCGGCGGACGTGCGAGATCGCCACGTTGAGGGCCACGCGGTACATCCAGGTGGAGAATTTCGCGCGCGTGGCATCGAACCCCGGGAACGAACGCCACAATTGCGCCGCGATCTCCTGGGCCAGGTCGTTGCGGTCTTCGCGGCCGTGCGCGTAGACGTTGGCCACCTTGAAGACGATGCCGCGGTGTTCCTGCAGCAAGGCTTCGAACTGGCGCTGGTGGTGGTTCATGGCGGGCTCCCTGTCCACCGCATGATTCGCCGGTCCCGCAGAAAAATCACACCGCGCCCTACAATGCGGACTTTCCTTGCCGCCCGGACCCCATGCCCCGCCTGCGCTTCAAACGCTACCTGCTCACCGGCCTGCTCACCTTCATTCCGTTGTGGGTGACCTGGACCGTGTTCAAGTTCGTGCTGGGGTTTCTGGCCGGCATCGGTGCGCCGATGGTCGCCGCGGCACTCGGCGCGCTGGCGCTGGTAGCGCCGGAGACTGCCGCCACGCTGGGCAGCGCGTGGTTCATCTCCATCGTGGCCTTGCTGATCACCCTGGTGGCGTTGTACCTGCTCGGTTTCCTGGCCAGCCGGGTGATCGGCCAGCGGTTGCTCGATACGTTCGACGCCCTGCTGCAGCGCATCCCGCTGGTGCAGACGATCTATGGCGGCACCAAGAAACTGATGGCGGTATTGCAGCAGAAGCCTTCGGGGGTGCAACGGGTGGTGCTGGTCGACTTCCCGCACCCCGGCACCAAGGCGATCGGCTTCGTCACGCGGATCATGGTCGAGGAAGGCAGCGGCCGCGAGATGGCCGCGGTATTCGTGCCGACCACGCCCAACCCCACCGGTGGCTTCCTGCTGACCCTGCCGGTGGAGGCGCTGACGCCCACCGACTGGACCATGGACCAGGGCATGGCCTTCATCATTTCCGGTGGGGCGGTGGCGCCCGATACGTTGCCGGCGGTAGCGCGCAAGCCGTCGTAGGCGTGCACGCGGGTGCGACCACATCGCCGCTTGATCACGCCCGTCGCGCACCGACGCACTCCTGCGGGCGCCTCGCCGGCCCTGGCGAGCACCCCCCTCTACCCCTGACCTTTGACACTGTCTGCCCCATGACCAATGGCCTAGCGTGGCCGGCCATGGCCGCGTCGTGGGGGACGCGGCCGGCAACAATGAAACCGCCGAACGGCGATCCACACAGAGGGAAATCCATGTCCAAGCAGTATCTGAAGCCGCTGGCGCTCGCGGTAAGCCTGGCGCTGTCGCTGACCGCCTGCGGCAAGCACGAAGCTGACCAGGCTCCTGCCGCAAGCAGCAGCGCGCCCACTTCGGCACGCACCACCGCAATGGCCGGTGCGCCCACGAACGTGTTCGACGTCAGCGAGCTGGGCCCGATGAACGAGGCCTGCGCGGACTTCGACCAGTTCGTCAACGCCAAGTGGGTCGCGGCCAACCCGATCCCGTCCGACCGCACCCGTTGGGGCGCGTTCGACAAGCTGGCCGAGGACAGCCTCAACACCCAGCACGACATCGTCGACGCCGCGGCCAAGAATGCCGCCAGCGCGCAGGCCGGCTCGATCCAGCAGAAGATCGGCTACCTGTACGCCTCGGGCATGGACGAGGCGGCGATCGAAAAGGCCGGCTTCGACCCGATCAAGCCCAAGCTCGAAGCCATTGCCGCGCTGAAGAACGGCAGCGACGTGGCCGACTACCTCAACAAGAGCTTCAGCAACGGCGACATGCAGGTGTTCTCCTTCGGCTCGGGCGCCGACTTCAAGAACGCCTCCATGCAGATCGGCTATACGTACCAGAGCGGCCTGGGCCTGCCGACCAAGGACTACTACACCGACGCCAAGTACGCTGAGCAGCGCCAGGCGTACCTGGACTACATCGCCAAGTCGCTCGAGCTGACCGGCGTGCCGGCGGCCGACGCCAAGAAGCAGGCCAACCAGGTCATGGCCTTCGAAGGCAAGCTGGCCGCGGCCTCGTTCGCTCCGGTCGAACTGCGCACGCCCGAGCACCAGTACCACTTCGTCAGTGTCAAGGAAGCGGACAAGATCACCCCGCACTTCAGCTGGGAGAAATTCTTCGACGCCCAGGGCGTAAAGATCGACAAGGGCTTCTCGCTGTCGCAGCCGAAGTTCTTCGCCGAGTTCGACAAGCTGCTGGCCAACGCGCCGATCGACCAGTGGCAGGCCTACCTGCGCTTCCACGTGATCGACGACGCCTCGCCGTTGCTGTCCAACGCGTTCCAGGACAACAAGTTCGCCTTCTACGGCAAGACCCTCTCCGGCCAGCCGGAGCAGAAGGCGCGCTGGAAGCGCGTGCTCGGCGCCGTGAACGGCTCCATGGGCATGGCGCTGGGCCAGCTCTACGTCGACAAGATGTTCAAGCCCGAAGCGAAGGAACGGGCGCAGGTGCTGGTCGACAACGTCCGCAATGCGCTCAAGGCCCGCATCGAGAACCTCGACTGGATGAGCCCGGAGACCAAGGCCAAGGCGATCGCCAAGTGGAACACCTTCCTGCCGAAGATCGGCTACCCGGAAAAGTGGCGTGACTGGTCCGGCCTGCAGGTCAAGCAGGGCGACTATTACGGCAACGTCATGGCCGCGGCGAAGTACAACTACGAGTACGACATCAACAAGATCGGCAAGCCGACCGACCGCAAGGAATGGGGCATGACCCCGCAGACGGTCAACGCGTACTACAACCCGACCGACAACACGATCAACTTCCCTGCCGCGATCCTGCAGCCGCCGTTCTTCTATGCCAACGGCGACGACGCGATCAACTACGGCGGCATCGGCGCGGTGATCGGCCACGAGGCAAGCCACGGCTTCGACGACGAGGGCAGCCAGTTCGACGGCGAGGGCAACAACGTCAACTGGTGGACCAAGGCCGACCGCACCGCGTTCGACGAGCGCGCGGGCAAGCTGGTGGCGCAGTTCAACGCCTACACCCCGATCAAGGACAAGCCAGACGCACACGTCAACGGCCAGCTGACCCTGGGCGAGAACATCGGCGACCTCGGCGGCCTGAATTCGGCTTATGACGCGCTGCAGATGGCCCTGAAGAAGAACCCCGAGGAAGCCGGCTCGAAGATCGACGGCTACACCCAGGACCAGCGGTTCTTCCTCAACTGGGCCCGCGTGTGGCGCGGCAGCATCCGTGAGAAGGAAGCGCTGCTGCGTCTGAACACCGACCCGCATGCTCCGGCCTCGCTGCGCGCGATCGGTGCGCCGTCCAACATGGACGCCTTCGCCACCGCGTTCCAGTGCAAGCCGGGCGACGCGATGGTCCGCTCGGGCGACAAGCAGGTGAAGATCTGGTAACCCGCACCCCTCCCCTCGGGAGGGACTTGCCAGTCCTCGAAAGGCCCCGCCCCGGCGGGGCCTTTTTTTGTGCCCTGCCGCTACGCGAACACCGCAGGCCGCCGGAGCGCGCCCTGTGCGCGACCTACGCCATCACCTTGCGCAGGCTCGCCCAGGATGAGCGCACCAGTCGTACGAGCAAATCCGCGCTTCGCCCTGCAGGAGCCGCACCTTGTGCGCGACCGAAAGGATGCATGGCGGTCGCGCACAAGGTGCGCTTCTACAAGAGCTTGTCTTGTTATTGCAAATCGTTCTCATTAAGCTTCGCGACTTGCAGCTCCCGCCAGACAAGGACACCCATGGCCTTCATCACCAGCCGCAAGCATCCGGGCCGCCCCACCGCGCTGACCCGCAGCGTGGCCGCGAGCCTGCTCACCGGCCTCGCGTTCGCCGCACCAGCCCACGCCGGCAACAACGACACGACCGATCCGCAGGTACGTAACGCCAAGCGCCTCCCCGGCATCGAAGTCAACGCGACGAGCGGCGCCGACTACCGTACTGATATGGTCGACTCGCCCAAGTTCACCCAGCCGCTGCTCGATACCCCGCAGACCATCGGCATCATCACCCGCGACCTGTTCGAGCAGCAGGGCGCCACCACGCTGACCGAGGCGCTGCGCAACAGCCCGGGCGTGGGCACCTTCTACGTCGGCGAGAACGGCAGCACCACCACCGGCGACGGCATCTACATGCGCGGCTTCGACACGTCCGGCAGCATCTTCGTCGACGGCGTGCGCGACCTGGGCTCGATCTCGCGCGACCTGTTCAACATCGAGCAGGTGGAAGTGACCAAGGGCCCGGACGGCACCGAGTACGGCCGCACCGCCCCGACCGGCGCGGTCAACATGGTCACGCGCCAGCCGATGCTCGCCAATCGGGCCGGCGCCTCGCTCGCCTATGGCAGCGGCCAGCAGCAGCGCGCCACCGCCGACCTCAACCGTCAGTTCGGTGACCACAGCGCATTCCGCCTGGACGTGGTCGGCCAGGACAGCGGCGTGCCTGGGCGCGACCGCGTGCGCAACCGCCGCTGGGGCGTGGCGCCCTCGCTGGCGTTCGGGCTGGGCACGCCCACGCGGGTCTTCCTCGACGCGTTGCACATCAAACAGAACAACGTGCCGGACGGTGGCGTACCCACGATCGGCCTGCCCGGCTACGGCAGCCCCGACGCTACGCGGCCGCAGATCGGCCTCGCACCCCGCGTCGACAGTGAAAACTTCTACGGCACCACGCAGGACCATGACCGCGTCACCGCGGACATGCTCACGCTGATCGTCGAACACGAGTTCAGCCCCGACCTCGCGCTGCGCAACACTACGCGCTGGGGCCGCACCCATCAGGACTACCTGCTGACTTCCTTCCGCGCCGACGCGGGCAACCTCCTCACGCCGGACCCGGCCGATCCCTCGACCTGGGCCATCGCGCGCAGCCTGCCGACCTTCAAGCGCCAGTCCAACCGCATCCTTACCAGCCAGACCAACCTCACCGCGAACTTCGCCACCGGTGCGGTGATGCACAACCTGAGCGCGGGCCTGGAACTGACACAGGAGAAGGCCTCCGACATCGATGTCGCACCACGCGATGGCAGCACCTGGCCGGCGGCGAATCTCTATCACCCCGACCCACGCGTGGGCGGCCTGCTCTCTGCGGAAACCGGCGCATGGAGCACCGGCACCACCGACACCGCCGCGGCCTATGTCTTCGACACGCTGAAGTTCGGCCAGCGCTGGCAGGTCACCGCCGGCGTGCGCCTGGACCGCTACACCACGCGCTTCGACAGCGTGGCCCTGTGCGGCGAGCGCAACAGCCCCGAATGCGGCACGCTGCCAGCCGGCACACCAGTGCCGGGCCTTGCCGCGCGCATCGTCGACACGCTGCCCAACGGCAAGCTCGGCGTGCTGTACAAGCCCGCACCCAACGGCAGCATCTACGCGAACTTCGCCGTGTCGCAGGAGCCACCTGGCGGCAATACGCTGCTCTTCAGCAGCTCCGCCCGCAGCGCCGACAACCCCGCGCTCGATCCGCAGCGCGCCAGCACCACCGAACTGGGCACCAAGTGGGACCTGCTCGACCAGCGCCTGTTGTTCACCGCCGCGCTCTACCGCACCGTGGTGCGCAACGAGCTGACCCAGGACCCGGTCGATGAGCAGTATTACCAGACCGGCCGCAAGCGCGTGCAGGGCATCGAGCTCGGAATCGTCGGCCGGATCACGGATGACTGGGGCGTCAGCGCCGGCTTCACCACGATGGACGCGGAGGTCACCGACGGTGCAGCGGTCAGCAACGACGGCTCCAGCGACCTGGCCTACACCCCGCGCAGCGCGTTCACCGCCTGGACCACCTACCACCTGCCCTTCGGCCTCACGGTCGGCGGCGGCGCGCGCCATGCCGGCGCGATGAAGCGCGGCACCGACGGCGCCATCGGCACGCCCGCGACCACCGGCTCGTACTGGGTGTTCGACGCGATGGCGAGCCTGCCGGTCAACCGCTACCTCGACCTGCAGTTGAACCTCTACAACCTGTTCGACCGCCACTACGTCGCCGCGATCAACAAGAGCGGCTACCGTTACACGCCCGGCACGCCGCGCGCGGCGATGCTGACGGCCAACATCCGGCTCTGACACCAGGACACCGCCATGCTGCTGCACATCCCCAACGTGCTGGACCGCGCGCAGGTCACCCGCATGCGCGCGGCGCTGGATGGCGCCGCCTGGACCGACGGCCGCGAGACCGTCGGCCCGCAGGGCGCGCAGGTCAAGCGCAACCGGCAATTGCCGGAGACGTCACCGCTGCGTGCGGAGCTCGGCCGTGAAGTGCTGAAGGCGCTGTCACGCCATCCACTCTTCCACGCGGCGGTGTTGCCGCAGCGCGTGCTGCCGCCACGCTTCAACCGCTACGAGGACGGCGGACACTACGGCTCGCACGTCGATGGCGCCGTCATGGCCCTGCCCGACGGCGGCCAGCTGCGCTCGGACGTCTCGTGCACGCTGTTCCTCAGCGAGCCCGAGGACTACGACGGCGGCGAGCTCATCATCAACGACCTCTACGGCGAGCACGAGGTCAAGCTGCCGGCCGGCGATGCCATCGTCTATCCGGCCAGCAGCCTGCATCGCGTCGAGCCGGTCACGCGCGGTGCGCGCACGGCAGCGTTCCTATGGGCGCAAAGCCTGGTGCGCGACGACGGCCAGCGCCAACTGCTGCTGGAACTGGACAGCTCGATCCAGCGCCTGACGCAAGGCGGCGCCGATGCCGACGCCCTGCTGCAACTGACCGGCGTCTATCACAACCTGCTGCGGCGCTGGTCGGAAACCTGACCCAACCGCGCCCCGTTACCGGGCCCTTCCCCCGCACGGCGGAAGCTGCCTGACGCAAAGGCCGCCCGTGCCAATCCACGGCAGCTCGCCGGCGTCCCCCTCCAACCTCACGCCGGCCCGAAACCACACCTCAGCCCCCACACCGAGTCCTTCCCCCGCGCGCGGGGGAAGGTGCCGACAGGCGGATGGGGGCAACCGGAGCGCGATGCCTGGTTCTTGCCGGACCCTGTTTGCCCGGACGAAGCACGCCACTTCACCGCAAGACTTCCACGCCCTCCGGGAACCTGCCGCCCAGGCAGCGGAAGGATCGAGCGCGCGCGAAGGTTCCCTCTACACGGCCGGGAGCGGATAATCGGCGCCCCTTCATGCAACCTCGGCAGCACGATGTTCGTACCTGGTCAACGCTGGATCTCCACCGCCGAACCCGAACTGGGCCTGGGCACCGTCCTTCGGGTGGAGGGTCGCGGCGTGCAGGTACTGTTCGCCAAGGCCGGCGTGCTGCGCCCCTACGCGATCGATTCGGCGCCGCTGGTGCGCGCCGAGTTCCGCCCCGGCCAGCGCGTCGCCGGCAAGGGGCTGGCCTTTCTGGTCGAGCGGGTGGAGATCAAGGAAGACCTGCTGATCTACCGCGGCGAAGGCCGCGAGCTGCACGAAGGCCAGCTGGACGACGAACAGAGCGTGAGCCAGGCCGATGACCGCCTGGTCGGTGGCCGCACCGACACCGTGGCGCAATTCGACCTGCGCCTGGAAGGCCTGCGCCGCCGCGCCCAGGCGCGCCGCTCGCCGACCTGGGGCCTGGATGCGGCACGCATTGGCCTGGTGCCGCACCAGCTGCGCGTGGCCGGCATCGCCTCCTCGCGCCGCCCGCCGCGCGTCCTGCTGGCCGACGAGGTCGGCCTGGGCAAGACCATCGAGGCGGGCATGATCCTTTCCCGCCAGCTCGCCACCGGCCGCGCCTCGCGCGTGCTGGTGCTGCTGCCGGACACGCTGGTCTACCAGTGGTTCGTGGAACTGCTGCGCCGCTTCAATCTGAGCTTCGCGATCTACGACGAGGAACGCTGCGAAGCGCTGGAGCAATCCGGCGACGGCAGCAACCCGTTCGACGACGAGCAACTGGTCATCGCGGACTTCCGCTTCCTGGAGGACAACCCCAGGCGCGCCCGGCAACTGCAGGAAACCCACTGGGACCTGCTGATCGTCGACGAAGCGCACCACCTGGCGTGGACGCCCGAGGCCGCCAGCCCCCGCTACACGCTGGTCGAGCAGCTGGCCGCGAAGACGCCTGGCGTGATCCTGCTGACCGCCACGCCCGAGCAGCTTGGCCGCAGCGGCCACTTCGCCCGCCTCCGCCTGCTCGATCCGCAGCGCTACCATGACCTGGACGTCTATCTGTCCGAAGCGGAGCGCTTTCAGGCCCTTTCGCCGATCGCCGACCGCCTGCAGTCGGGCGAGGCGCTCGATGACGCACAACGTGCCACGCTGCGCGATATCTTCGCCGGCGACGCCGGCCTGCTCGCGCTGCTGGAAGACACTACCCGCCCGGCCGCGGCGCGCGAGCTGCTCGACGCGCTGATCGACCGCCACGGCACCGGCCGCGCGATGTTCCGCAACCGCCGCGCCGGCATCGGCGGCTTCCCGCGACGCGTGCCCGAGTGGCAGCTGATCGACGCGGACACGCTCGACGAAAACGCGCGCCAGGCGCTGCTGGCCGAGTTCCACGCCGACATCCAGCAGCCTGCCCCGGCGCTTGAACTGGACTACGCCAGCGACCCGCGCCTGGACGCCCTGGTCGCCCTGCTCGACGCCCACCCGCAGGACAAGTTCCTGCTGATCTGCCGCAGCCAGGCCAAGGTGCTCGCGCTGGAGGAAGCCCTGCGCACCCGCACCGGCGCCGGTATCGCCCGCTTCCATGAGGGGCTGGGCATCGTGCAGCGCGACCGCAACGCAGCCTATTTCGCGCAACCGGACGGCGCCCGCCTGCTGTTGTGCTCCGAGATCGGGTCCGAAGGGCGCAACTTCCAGTTCGCGCACCGGCTCATCCTGTGGGACCTGCCGCTGGACCCGGATCTGCTCGAACAGCGCATCGGCCGCCTGGACCGCATCGGGCAGACCCACGACATCGCCATCCACATCCTCGCCGTGCAGGACAGCGCGCAGCACGTCCTCGCGCGCTGGTACGACGAGGGCATCGACGCCTTCCGCTCCAGCCCCGCCGACGGCCGCGAACTGCTGCGCCGCTACGGCGAGCCGCTGGTGCAACTGGCCGAAGAGCACGCGCGCAACGCCGACAGCCGCGACCAGGAGCTGGACGCGCTGATCGCCGACACCCGTGCCACCCACGAGGAACTGGCCGCGCTGATCCGCGCCGGCCGCGACCACCTGCTCGAGCTGGCCGCCAGCCGCGACCCGCATGCGGACGAACTGGGCCAGGCGTTCCGCCGCGAGGATGTCGATCCCGCGCGCGACGCCTACGTGCAGCGCCTGCTGGAAGCCTTCGGCATCCACGCCGAGGAACTGGGCGGCAAGGTGCTGCTGCTCGACCCGCAGTACCTTTCCACCGACGCGCTGCCCGGCTTCGCCGAAGGCCCGGTCTCGGCCACCTTCGCCCGCGAGGTGGCGCTGGCGCGCGAGGAGCTGCCGCTGCTGCGCTTCGATCATCCGCTGGTGCAGGGCGCGCTGGACCTGGCGCTGTCGGGCGAACAGGGCAACGCAGCCTTCATGGTCGACGACGCGCTGCCGCCGCGCAGCGCGCTGCTGCAGGCGGTGTTCCTGCTCGAATGCGTGGCTGACCGCGCGCTCGACGCCGAACGCTTCCTGCCCGCGCTGCCGCTGGTGGTCACCATCGATACGCGCCTGGCCGAACGCGCCGGCTTCGAGCCCAGCGAGGCGGCGGTGCGCAAGGCGGCCGACCGCAACATCGAGGTGCCGCGTTACCGCAAGTTCCTCGCCAAGCTGGTGCCGCCGATGCTGGAGAAGGCCGAGGCGATCGCGGGAGAGCGCGCGCAAGAGCACATCGCCGACGCCGTGGCCCAGGCCACCGCGGAGCTGGACGCGGAGCTGTCGCGCCTGCGCGCGCTGCGCGAGGTGAACCCGTCGATCAACCCGGCCGAGATCGCGACGCTCGAGGTGGAGCGACAGGCCTTGCTGACCGCCCTGCCGCAGTCGCGGCTGCGACTGGACGCGGTGCGCTTCGTGGCCAGTCCGGATTTCCTGGCGTTGCGTTGATCTATCGGGTTTCCGGCAAGGCTTCCCCCATCCGCCCTTCGGGCACCTTCCCCCGTGAACGGGGGAAGGATCGGGTGTCGCACGCCGAGCCCCCGCCTGGATACCCCAGGCGCGAACGCCGTGATCGCATGCTGCACGCGTGAGCCTCTCAGGCCGGATGCTGCATGCGTGAGCCTTCCCCCGTTTACGGGGGAAGGTGCCGACAGGCGGATGGGGGCGACCGGAGCGTCATCGCCCTCGGCCACGTTGAGCTGCCGCCCGCTTCGCCCCACACTCAACGGCCCGCATCGTCACATCCGGAAAAAACCATGCGCACCATCGGCCTGATCGGCGGCATGAGCTGGGAATCGACCGTCGAGTACTACCGTCTGATCAATCGTGGCGTCCGCGATCGCCTGGGCCCGCTGCATTCCGCACGCCTGCTGCTCGATAGCCTGGACTTCTCGGTCATCGCCGCCTGCCAGCGCGAAGGCGACTGGGACGGTGCTGGCACGCTGCTGGCCGAGTCAGCGCGTCGCCTGCAATCCGGGGGTGCCGATTGCATCCTCATCGGCGCGAACACCATGCACATCGTGGCGGACACCGTCGCAGCCGCCACCCCGCTGCCGCTGATCCACATCGTGGACGCGACCGCCCGCGCGATCCGCGCGCAGGAGCTTGATACCGTGCTGCTGCTCGGGACCGCCTTCACCATGGAACAGCCATTCTTCCGCGAGCGCATGGAACGCGACCACGGCGTGCAGTGCCTCGTACCCGAGCCCGCGGAGCGGGCCGAGCTGCACCGGGTGATCTACGACGAACTTTGCGCCGGGCAGTTCCGCCCGCAGGCACGGGACGACCTGCTGCGCCTCATGGCGGATGGCACCCGCGCCGGCGCCCAGGGCGCGATTCTCGGTTGCACCGAACTGGGCCTGTTGCTCGGCGAAGCCGACGCGGGGGTACCGGTGTTCGACACCGCCGCGCTGCATGCCGCCGCGGCGGTGGCGTTCGCGCTCGGCTGATCGTTGGGGCGGGCTTAAGCCCTCCGTGCCCGCAAGTTTGCCGGTGGGCTGACGCCCCCCCTACGCCGGGTGCAACGACCTTTTCAGACCGCCACCAGCGCCGAGCGCATGCGGCGGCCAATGCCGAAACCCCAGTACGCGACGGTCAGCAAGGCCACCCAGCCGGCGCCCACGTAAAGCGCCACGCGCGTGTCGGGGCTGTAGCCGAGCATCACCAGCACGAATAGCAGGAAGGCCAGCGCCAGGATGCTGGAGAACGGCCACAACCGCAGCCGGAACGGCAGCGGCTCAGGCTGGCGGCGATGGAAGCGCCAGTGCGCCACCAGCACCGTGCCCCAGGTCCACACGGTGTTGAACGCCAGGATCGACATGATCATGCCGAAAATGCGCTCGGGCACCAGGTAGTTCATCAGCACGCCGAGCAGCAGGAAGAAGATCGTCACCATCACGCCGCGTACCGGCACGCCGCTGGTGCTCAGGTACCCCATCGCCGCCGGCGCCTGGCCCTTGGTCGCCAGGCTGTGCAGCATGCGGCTGCCGCTGAAGGTGGTCGAGTTGAAGCTCGACAGCGCCGCGGTGATCACCACGAAGTTGATCAGCCCGGCCGCCTGCGGAATCCCCAGTTTGGCGAAGGTGGTGACGAACGGGCTGCCCCGCGTGCCCAGCTCGTTCCACGGATAGATCGCCATGATCACGAACAGCGAGCCGATATAGAAGATCAGAATGCGCCAGATCACCGAGTTGACCGCCTTGGGGATCGTGCGCTCCGGATGCGCCGCCTCGGCCGCGGCCATGCCGATCGTCTCGATGCCGCCAAAGGAGAACACCAGTACCGGCAGCGCCAGCACCATGCCGGTGAAGCCGTTGGGGAACCAGCCACCGTGCGTCCACAGGTTGGAGATGCCGACCGGTTGCCCACCGTTGCCCCAACCAAACCAGATGATCCCGAAGCCGCCCAGGATCATCAGCACCACGGTCAGCACCTTGATCAGCGCGAACCAGAATTCCATCTCGCCGTAGACCTTCACCGCCATCAGGTTGAGGCCGCCGATCATGACCACGGAGGCGAACGCCCAGATCCACTGCGGCAGCTCGGGGAACCAGTCCTTCATGTAGATGCCCACCGCCGTGCTCTCGGCGATGCCCACGCCCATCATCAGCACCCAGTAGTTCCAGCCGGTCAGGTAGCCGGCGAACGGGCCCAGGTACTTGTGCGCGTAGGCGCTGAAGGAGCCGGCGATCGGCTCGTGCGCGGCCATCTCACCCAGCGCGCGCATGATCACGAAGATCATCGCGCCGCCAAACAGGTAGGCGATCAGCACCGACGGTCCGGCCAGCTTGATGGTGCTGGCCGAGCCCAGGAACAGGCCCGCACCGATGCACATGCCCAGAGCCATGAAGGTGATGTGGCGCGGCGTGAGCTGCCGCTGCAGTTGGTCGCTCATGTGGTGCCCGTCAGGAGAAAAAAGGTCAGCGCATCAACCGGCGCTTGGGCTTGATCGGCAGTCGCCCGCGCCAGTATTCGATCAGCACATAGCCACCCAGCATGCCACCCAGGTGCGCGAAATGGGCCACGCCGGCTTGCGTGCCGGTCACGCCCAGGAACAACTCGATCACGGCGTAACCCGTGACAAACAGCCAGGCCGGCATCGGTACGGGCAGGAAGATCAGCATCATCTTCTCGTGCGGGAACATCATGCCGAAGGCCAGCAGCAACCCGAAGATCGCACCGGAGGCGCCCAGCGTGGGATAGAAGCCGTGGGTAAACCACTGCACCACCACCAGTTGCGCCAGCGCCGCCACGATCAGGCAGACGAAGTAGTAGAGCAGGAACTCGCGACCGCCGAACAGCCGCTCGATCGGGCCGCCGAACATGTAGAGCGCGAGCATGTTGAAGGCGATGTGCTCGAAGCCGCCGTGCATGAAGGCATAGCTGACCAGCTGCCACGGGCGGAAGCCGATCGCGACCATGCCGTCGGGCGTGGGCAGGAAATGGTCCGGACCCCACGGCCACAGCGCGAAGTGCATCACGAGCACGTCCCCCAGCAGCATCTGCAGCAGGTAGACCGCGACGTTGGCGATGAGCAGGTTGCGGGTGACGGGCGGGAGCTGGAAAGGCATGGGCAATCCGATGGGGACCTCGTGAGGGTAACGCAAACACGACCGCACGATGACCACGCGGGCGTGGAGCTTGAGGCCCGTGATCCGGCCTCGGCCTGCGGCCTGCGCTCAACACGAACGGTTTCTTCGGCGGCCGTAGCTACGTTCCACACGACCGTTCGCCCTGAGCGTCGGCCGCAGGCCGAAGTCGAAGGTGCCGCCGCTCACCTGTCCCATGAAAAAAGGCCGCCTGTTGGCGGCCCGACTGCGGAAACCCCCGTGGCGTTTCCCTTCAACCGTTCTGCGCGATGCCCTCGGGACGGCGCGCACCGGCGAACCGCTTGGCCCAGTAGGCCTCGTCGAGGCTGGAGACCTCCACCGACTTGCCCGCCGAGGGCGAGTGGATGAAGCGGCCGTTGTCCAGGTAGATGCCCACGTGCGAGATGCGCTTCTTGCCGCGGGTGTGGAAGAACACCAGGTCGCCCGGCTGCATGTCGCCGCGCTTGACCTTGACGCCGGCGAGGAACTGCCGCGCCGAATTGGCCGGCAGGTTCAGGCCGATCGCATGGGCGAAGACATAGCGGACGAAGCCGCTGCAATCGAAGCCGGTCGCCGGCGAACGTCCGCCGCGGACGTAGCGCACGTCGCGCAACTGCATCGCCAACGCGACCAACGACTGACGCAAGCGGGCAGCCTCGTCGACCGGGCCGCTCTCGTTCGACTGGTCGGGCGCCAGCGCGGCCGGATCGGCCGGCAGCGTGGCCTGGGCCAGCGCAGGCGCCAGGCTGGCCAGCGGCAACGGGGCCAGCAGCGGCGCGATGGCGGGGGCGGCGACCGTGCGTTCGGCGGCATGCGCAGGCGCGATCGCAAGCAACGCGGCAAACAGGGCGGCGGTTGCGATCAGGCGCTGGCAGGGCATGCAGGAAAATCCCTTTGCAGGTCGGGGTTTGGCCGGGCCGCCGTGGCGGTTTGGCGAGGGACCGACGTTAGCAAACGGTTTCCGGCCGGATGTTCGATTGACGTTAACTAGACCCTGGCGTTTCGAAACGTTCACACAGGCGTGTGACAGGGAGCACAGGAGCCAGGCGGGTCCCTTTTAGAACGCACCGGTGCGCGCCTACAGGAGAGGGTTCAGCGACGCCCAAAGATCGCCGTGCCGATGCGCACCTCGGTTGCGCCCTCGGCGATTGCCAACGGGAAATCCCCGCTCATACCCATCGACAGGCGCGGCAGCGCATGCCCCCGCCGCACTGCGGCGTCGCGCAGTTCGCGCAACAGGCGAAAACAGGCGCGCACGGCCTCGGCATCATCCGACTGTACGGCCATGGTCATCAGCCCGCGCACGCGCAAGGTGGGGTAATCGCGCAGGCGGTCGAGGAAGGCCGGCAGCTCATCCGGCGCCAGGCCATGCTTGCTTTCCTCCGGCGAGGTCTTGACCTGGACCAGCACGTCCAGGGTGCGGCCTTCGACCTTCAGGCGCCGGTGCAAGGCGTCGGCCAGCTCCAGCCGGTCGAGCGACTGTACCTCGCTGGCCAGCCGCGCCACGTCCCTGGCCTTGTTGGTCTGCAGGTGGCCGATCAGCGCCCAATCGAGCGGCAGATCGGCCAGCGCGGCGGTCTTCTCGCGCAATTCCTGCACCTTGTTCTCGCCGAAGCGGGACAGGCCCAGCGCCGCCGCCTCGCGCACCACTTCGGGCGGGAAAGTCTTGCTGACCGGGAGGATGGCCACGTCCGCCGGGTCACGGCCGGCCGCGCGGCAGGCCGCGTCCACGCGCGCGCGGACCTCGGCCCAGCGCGCGGCGAGCGTGTCGGTCGCCTCGCCCATCGTCTCAGCCCTTTTTGGCCTGCTCACCGTGGCGGGCGATCACCTCGGCCACCACCATGCTCACCTTCTTGCCGGTCGGAATGTGCAGGAACTCGTTCGGACCATGCGCGTTGGAATGCGGGCCCAGCACGCCGGTGATCAGGAACTGCGCCTGCGGGAACTTCTCGCCCAGCATGCCCATGAACGGGATCGAGCCGCCCTCGCCCATGTAGGCCGCCGGCGCGCCGAAGTAGTGCTCGGACGCCTCGGCCACGGCCCGCTCCAGCCAGGCCGACAGCTGCGGCGCGTTCCAGCCGCTACCGTCCTTCTCCAGCTTGAAGGTGACCTTGGCGCCGTAGGGCGGGTCCTTTTCGAGCAGTTCCTTGAGGAACTTGCCCGCCTTGGCGCCGTTGAGGGTCGGCGGCACGCGCAGGCTCAACTTGACCGCGGTGAACGGACGCAGCACGTTGCCCGCGCTTTCCAGCGCCGGCATGCCGCCCACCCCGGTCACCGCCAGCTGCGGCCGCCAGGTGCGGTTGAGCACCAACTCCACCAGATCCTTGGTCACCGGCTGCATGCCGTCGACGAACGGGAACTTGTCGTACACCGCCTCCCCCAGCACCTCAGTGGAGCGGCGAGCCTGCTCGATGCGTTGCGGCGGAATCTCCACGTACAGCTCCTCCGGCTTGATCGTGCCGGTGGCCGGATCCTCCAGCCGCGAGAGGATCTCGCGCAGGACACGGAAGCTCGACGGCACCACGCCCGAGGCATCGCCCGAGTGCACACCCTCTTCCAGCACCTGCACGGTCAGCTCGCCGCCGGTCATGCCGCGCAGCGAGGTGGTCAGCCAGAGCTGGTCGTAGTTGCCGCAGCCCGAGTCCAGGCAGACCACCAGCGACGGGCTGCCGATGCGTGCAGCCAGGTGGTCCACGTAGTGCGGCAGGTCGTAGCTGCCGGACTCTTCGCAGGCCTCGATCATAATCACGCAACGCGCGTGCTGCACCTTCTGCTCGGCCAGCGCCAGCAGGGCAGAGAGCGAGCCGAACATCGCGTAGCCGTCGTCGGCGCCGCCGCGGCCGTAGAGCTTGTCGCCCTTGATCACCGGCGTCCACGGGCCCAGACCCTCGGCCCAGCCGGTCATCTCCGGCTGCTTGTCGAGGTGGCCGTACAGCACCACGGTGTCATCGCAACCGGGCAGCGTGGCCGGTACGTCGATGTATATAAGCGGAGTGCGTCCGGGCAGGCGCACGACCTCGAGCGTGGCGCCCTGGAGCGAGGCCAGCTTGCCGTGCGCCCAGCGCTCCAGCAGGGCCACCGCCTGGTCCATATAGCCATGCTCGGCCCACTTCGCGTCGAACATCGGCGACTTGTTGGGGATGCGGATGTACTCGACGAGCTGGGGCACGATCTCGTCATCCCACAAGCCACCGATGAAGCCGGACAGGCGCGCGGTATCCATGGGCGTGACTCCTTAAATGCATACGGGTGATCCGCGCAGTGTACCAGCGGCGCCGGACGGGCCCGTCACGGCCCACACGGCGTCGGGCATGGCCCACAGCCGCGGACGATGCAACCTGCCCGGACGCAACGCATCCGGCCGACTGCCCCCGGCGCCGGCCGCGGCCACACTTGCCGCACGGCAACGGTGCCGTCCAACGCATCCCAGGGAGGGAAACCCATGCAGTCGAAGTTCCGCAAACTGCTCGCCGCACTGGTCGTCGCGGCCTCGTTCGCGTTGCCGGCGTTCGCCGCCACGCCGGTAAACATCAACAAGGCCGACGCCGCGACCATCGCCAAGTCGCTGGACGGCATCGGCCAGTCCAAGGCGCAGGCCATCGTAGCCTGGCGCCAGGCGCACGGCCCGTTCAAGCGGGTGGAAGACCTGGCCCAGGTCAAGGGCATCGGCAAGGGCACGCTCGAGCGCAACCACGATGCCATCCGCTTCAGCGGCGACCTGCCGCCGCCGAAGGCGACCCCGAAAAAGAGCGCTCACCACAAGACCGCGTCGACCGCCAAGAGCTGATCGGCGGCCGGCCTCCCCGCTCTCCCGGGCAGGCCCGTGGAGCCGGTTGGGGAGGGAAAGGTCTTCGTCCCCCCGCAGACCCACCTCTCCCCAACCAACCTTGGGAGCGCGGAGCGCTCCTCCAGCCATGGCAGTGGCAGGTCACCGCCCAGGGACGGGCACCTGGTGGCCTCTTTCTAGCGGCTGATGGCACCACCGGTGCCGCGTCGCGCTTGCGCTACACTCGCGCGCTTTCCACGCCACCTATCTGCCATGATCCTTCCGCGCTACCGCATTGCCGCCTCCACCATCGGCGGCGCCGGCAAGGGCCTGTTCCTGGACGAGGACGTGGCCGCCGGGCGCATCGTCACCGCGCCGGACGCGATCGATCGCACCTGGAGCGCGGCCGATCTGGTCGCCCGGCCCGAGATGGCCTACGCCAGCGCGCGCTGGTTCGAGGACCGCTACACGCTCTCGCCCGAATGGCCCGACGAGTGCTACATCAACCACAGCTTCGAACCTACCGGCCTGTGGCATCTGGGCTTTGTGTTCGCGCTGGTCGACCTGCCGGCCGGTACCGAGCTCACCGTGGACTATCGGCACCTGCTGCCACCGGGAGAGGCCGAGGACTTTATCGACAGCGCCACCGGTGAGAAGATCGTCGGGTACGAATGGGCTGAAAGCCTGGCCTCAAGTACGCGTGCGCTGAGCCGATTGCTCAGGTAACGGCTGCTGTACGACCACGATGCCAACGATTCCCACCCTTGAAACCCCGCGCCTGCGCCTGACCGCGCTGGCGGCGCGCCACTTCGACGAGTACGCCGCCATGCTCGCCGACCCCGACAGCACCCGCTGGATCGGTGACGGGCAGCCGCTGGACCGCACCGGCGCCTGGCGCTCGCTGGCCATGCTGCTGGGGCATTGGGAGCTGCGGGGCTGCGGCATGTGGGCGCTGGAACTGAAGGACACGGGGCAGTTCGTCGGCCGTGCCGGCCTGATGTATCCGGAGGGCTGGCCGGCGCTGGAACTGGGTTGGATGCTCAAGCCGGAGTTCCGCCACCACGGCTACGCCACCGAGGCCGGCCATGCCATCCTGGAGTTTGCCTGGAACCGGTTGCACGCGGCACGCGTGATCAGCCTGGTGCGCATCGGCAACGAGGCTTCCGATCGCGTGGCCGAGCGGCTGGGCGGCGAGCACATCGAGGACATGGATTTCTGCGGCAGCACGAACCACGTGTTCGCCTACTACCCGCCCATGCGCGAATCGCGCCGGGCCTGGGCCTGACCGGGCACTGCCGGGCAGACTGACACCCGCCTGTTACGCACGCCTTTGCCTTGCCGGCCTCGCCGATCGCGCAGGGGCGGGATGCGTGTGCCAGGACATTGCCCACGTGTGGGCTCCCGACAGGAAACCGTGGGCACTCGGCCCTGGATTCCTCCGGCGAAAGCTCAGCGGCCGGCCGGCCGCAGCGTCGGCGGCACCGGCAGCGCCGTGGCGGCCATCGGCGCTGCCTGCAAGGCATCCGCCGCCGGCAAGGCTCCAGCCGGTAGCACTGACGCGGGAACCGCGTCGGGCATCGGCGCAAGCGGCGCCTGTACCGCCGCCGTCGGCTGCGCCTTGTCCTGGGCGGGTCGGCTGTCGACCACGTCCTGCGACAGCGCCGCGGCCTCGGCTTCCCTGGTCATCACGATGATGCTGATGCGCCGGTTGATCGGATTATCCGGATGCGTCTTGTCCAGCGGCACCGAGGCGGCCAAGCCGACCACGCGGGCGGGCTTGCCCTTGTCCATGCCGCCGGCCAGCAGTGCGCGCCGGGCCGCGTTGGCGCGATCCGTGGAGAGTTCCCAATTGCTGTAGTCGCGCTCGTCAGCGTACGGCGCGTCGTCCGTATGGCCGGTAATGCTGATGCGGTTGGGCACGCGATTGATGAAGGTACCCAGCTCGGCGAGGATCGCGCGGGTGTAGTCCTTCAGTTGCGCGCTGCCAAGGTCGAACATCGGCCGGTTGAGCTTGTCGACGATCTGGATGCGCAGGCCCTCGGACGTAATGTCCAGCAACAGCTGGTCCTTGAACGGCGCCAACGCCTGGCTGTTCTGGATCGCCGCGTGCAGTTGCTGCATCAGCTCCTGCAGGCGCGCCCGCTCCTGCTCACGTGCGCGTTTTTCGATGGCTTCCTTGGATGCGGGCGCGGACGGGCCGTTGTGGTGGTCCTTGCCGGGCCCGTGCGAGAGGTCCATCGCCCCACCGAGCTGGATGGCCGCGTCGCTCGCACCACCGGGGCCCATGCGGCCCGGCGGCGCCACCGTGGCGTTGCCCGGCGTCATGCTGGGGTTTTTGAAATACTCGGAAATGGCGGCCTTCTGCTCGCGCGTGCCGGCGCCCAGGATCCACATCACCAGGAAGAAGGCCATCATCGCCGTGACGAAGTCGGCGTAGGCCACCTTCCAGGCACCGCCATGGTGGCCGTGCGCCTGTTTCTTCACCCGCTTGATGATGATCGGCGGGCCGGCTCCTTCGCTCATGCGCCGGCTCCGGCGCGGGCGCCCTTGAGGTGGTCCTCCAGATCCTGGAAATTCGGCCGCGCGTGCGCCGAGAGAACCTTGCGCGCGAACTCGACCGACACTTTCGGGTTGTAGCCGCGCAGATTGGCCAGCAGCGCCACCTTGACGCACTCGAACGCCTTGCCGTCCTCGCGCACGCGGCTTTCCATCGCCGCCGCGACCGGCCCAATGAAGCCGTAGCAGAGCAGGATGCCCAGGAAGGTGCCCACCAGCGCGCCGGCGATGTGTTCGCCGATGCGCGAGGTATCGCCACCCAGGTTGGACATCGTCGTAACGATGCCGAGGACCGCCGCGACGATGCCGAAGCCCGGCAGCGCGTCCGCCATCTTGGCCACCGCCTGCGCAGGCGCTTCGGCCTCGTGGTGGTGGTTTTCGACCTCGGCGTCCAGCAACGCCTCCAGTTCGTGCGCCTCCATGCTGCCGCCGACGATCAGGCGCAGGCAGTCGGTAATGAATTCGACCAGATGGTGCTCGCGCAGCAGGCGCGGGTAAGCGGAGAACACCGCGCTCGATTGCGGATCCTCGATGTGCGATTCCATACCCAGTACGCCTTCCTTGCGCATGACGCCGAAAATGTCGTACAGCAGCGCCAGCAGGTCCACGTAGTCCTGCTTCTTGTAGTTCGGCCCCTTCACCAGCGCAGCTGCTTCGCGCAGCGACGCCTTGACCACCTTGCTGGAATTGGCCGTCAGAAAGGCGCCGATCGCACCCCCGAAGATGATCAGCAGCTCATACGGCTGCCACAGCGCCATCAGCTGTCCATGCGACATCACATAGCCGCCGAGCACGCAGCCGATGACGACCAACGTTCCTACCAGAACCAGCATTTCCTACTCCGGGGCGCGCGCCGCCTTGCGATCACCTCGGGTTATCGGTCGACCGGGGGAAAAATTGAACGGCTGCAGCTGCGCAAGGGATCACTGTTGCCGGACGTTTCGGGACGTTTCCGCCCGGCCGAGCCCGTTCCCGCTTCCTGATGAGCCGAGATCCAGCCAATGACCCGGACTCCTCGATCTTCGCGGCGTCATGCCCGCGAAAGCGGGAGGTGCCTCACCAGCCAATGCTGGTCATCCTTCCTTGCCTCAGGGAGCCGGAGCCAACGGATTCCCGCTTCCGTGGGAATGACGTCCGTTGAGGCGCTCGAGCCCCCTGAGACTCGGCGCTGACCCGACCGCGGGGTGCCGATTCGTCGCGCGGCCATCGGCCCGGCGGCACGGATGCCCGCAGATGCACGGGGGCAACGGCGCCGCAGGCCACAAAAAAAGCCCGGCACAAGGCCGGGCTTCTTTGCGGGGGACAGGCGTCTCAAGGCCGCCGTGCAAGCTCCGGGTTGTCCTTGGTCTGCGGCATCAGGTCCTTCTTGGACACGCCCAGCCACAGCAGGATCGGGCTGGCCACAAAGATCGAGGACAGCGTACCCACCACGATGCCGATCAGCATGGTGATCGCGAAGCCATGCACCTGCGGACCGCCGAAGAAGTACAGCGCCGCCATGGTGATGCCGGTGAACAACGAAGTGATGATGGTGCGCGACAGTGTGGTGTTGATCGACCGGTTGAGGATCTCCTCCGGATCGGCCTTGCGGGCCAGGCGGAACAGCTCACGGATGCGGTCGAACACCACCACCTTATCGTTGATCGAGTAACCGATCACCGCCAGCACCGAGGCCAGCACGGTCAGGTCGAACTCGCGCTGCACCAGCGAGATCACGCCCAGCGTCACCAGCGTGTCGTGCACCTCGGTCAGCAACGCGGCGATCGCAAAGCGACGCTCGAAGCGGATCCACAGGTACACGCCAATGCCGATGATCACGAAGATCGCCGCGATCGAACCGTCGCTCTTGAGCTCGTCACCCACCTGCGGGCTGACGAAGCTGTGGCTGGCTTCCACCGCGTCCGGACGCTCCTTCTTGAGTGCAGCCATGACGGCGGCAGCCACCTTGTCGGCACGCGCCGAGGCGCCTTCGCCCGGAGCGGCCGCGCCATCCTTGCCGTCGGTCTTCGGCTGCAGGCGGATCAGCACCTGGCGTGAACCGCCCAGGCTCTGCACCACCGGGTTCTCGATGCCGGCCTCGTCCAGCGCCTTGCGTACGTCGCCGATGTCGATCGTGCGGTCGTACTTGACCTCGACCGAGATGCCGCCGGTGAAGTCCAAACCGTAATTGAGACCGCGGGTGAGCAGCAGGCCCACAGAGGCGATCATCAGCAGCGCCGCGATGACGATGCTGATCTTGCGCCAGTGCAGGAAGGGGACGTTGCTGTTGTGATTGAAGATTTCCATTGCGCGTCCCGCCCCTTACACCGAAAGGGTCTTGAGCTTGCGGTTGCCGTGGATCAGCGCGGTGATCGCGTGGGTCACGGTGACCGAGGTGAACATCGAAGTCAGGATGCCGATCAGCAGCGTCACGCCGAAGCCCTTGATCGGGCCCGAGCCCATGGTGGTGAGCGCCAGCGCCGCGATCAGGTGGGTGACGTTGGCGTCCAGGATGGTCGACCAGGCCTTGTCGTAACCGGCGCGGATGGCCGCGTGCGGACTGGAGCCGTTGCGCAGTTCCTCACGCACGCGCTCGCAGATCAGCACGTTGGCGTCGATCGCCATGCCCAGCGTCAGCACGATGCCCGCGATGCCCGGCATGGTCAGGGTCACCCCGATCATCGACATTACCGCGACCAGGATCACCAGGTTGAAGAACAGCGCGATGTCGGCCACCAGGCCGAACAGGTGGTAGTAGATGGCCGCAGCCAGCAGCACGAGGCCCAGGCCCAGCAGCACCGCGCGCAGGCCCTTCTCGATGTTGTCCTGGCCCATGCTCGGGCCGATCACCGACTGCGAGGCGATGTTCATCGGCGCGGCCAGCGAGCCACCCTTGAGCAGCAACGCCAGCTCGGAGGCTTCCTTGGGACTGTTCAGGCCGGTGGTCTGGAACTGCTTGCCGAACACGCCCTGGATGGTCGCGTCGCTGATGACCTCCTGGGTGGTGTGCGGGATGTGCACTTCCTTGCCGTCGACGATCTTGGTGTCGTAGACGGTTTCGACGTACACCACCGCCATCGGCTTGCCGACATTGGCGCTGGTGAAGTCGAGCATCTTCTTGGCACCGGAGGCGCTGAGGGTCACGTCCACCTTGGGCGTGCCGCTCTGCTGGTCCACGCCGGAAGCGGCGTCGACCAGTTCGTCGCCGGTGGCGATGATGCGCTTGGAGACCAGCACCGGCCGGTTCGTGCCGCGCTCGTAGTAGAGGTTGGCGTCCGGCGGCACGTTGCCGGTGCGCGCGGCCTCGACGGCGCGCGGGTCGCCCGGATAGCCGATGCCGGCGCGGTATTCCAGCGTGGCGATGGCGCCGATCACCTTCTTCGCCTCGGCCGGGTTCTGCACGCCGGCCAGTTCCACCACGATCTGGTCTTCGCCCTGCTGCTGGATCAGCGGCTCGGACACGCCCAGCGCGTTGATGCGGTTGCGCAGCGTGGCGGTGTTCTGGCGGATGGTGGCCAGCGCGAGCTCGCGCAGCTTCTCCGGCTTGACCGTGGCGGTGAGCAGGAACCGGTCACCGGTGTTGGCGCCGTCCTGCACCAGCAGGTCCGGGTACTCGGTGGCGATCGCATCGGTGGCGGCGCTGCGGTCGGCTGCCGAACGCAGCACCACGCTGATGCCTTGCCCACGCTGGGCGTTGCGAGTCACCGACTCGTAGCGGATGTTCTTCTCGCGCAGCAGGCTGCGGATGTCGTCGGCGTAGCGCTCTTCCTGCTTGTCGACCACCGCGTTCTGGTCCACCGCCATCAGGAAGTGCACGCCGCCCTGCAGGTCCAGGCCCAGCGGCATCGAGTTGGCGTGGATGGCGCGCAGCCAGCCCGGCACGGTCGAGGCGAGGTTGAGCGCGACGGTGTAGTTGTCGCCCAGCGCGCCCTTGATGACGTCGGCGGCCTTGGCCTGCACGTCGGCGTTGGGGAAGTCGGCCACCAGGTGGTCGCCCTCGATCGCCAGCCCGCTGTAGGCGACCTTTTGCGCCGTCAGCGCGTCGGCGACCTTCTGCTTGATTGAGGCATCGAGCGGCGCGCCGTGGGTGGCGAGCACCTGCACCGACGGTACCGGCGGGAAGGCGTTGGGCAGCGCGTAGATGATGCCGAACAGCAATACCAACGCGACCAGCGCGTATTTCCAGCGTGGAAAGTCACTCATGCCTGGGAAGCCCGTTTCTCGTTACTTCGAAGGCCGCGGCCCCTGAAGCCGCGGCGGATGGCCTTGGCTGGCCAGGATGTCAGGACGACTTCAGCGTGCCCTTGGGCAGCACCTGGGAAATGGCGCCCTTCTGCAGCTTGATCTTGACGTTCGGCGCGATCTCGACGGTCAGGAAGCTCTCGCCCACCTCGTCCACGCGCCCGGCGATACCGCCGTTGCTGACCACTTCGTCCCCCTTGGCCAGCGCCGAGACCATGTTGCGATGTTCCTTCTGGCGCTTCATCTGGGGGCGAATCATCAGGAAGTAGAAGATCACGAACAGCGCGATCAGCGGCAGGAAGCTGAAAAGCGGGTTGCCCGGCGCGGCGGCGGGAGCGGCCTGGGCGATCACGAGGGACATCGGGAGGCTCATCGTTTCATCCTGCAAGTAGCGGCGCGGACAGGAATTTCCGTTCCACGCCAGAAAAAAGGTCTTGGATTATGCCATGCACCCCAAGGGCATGCACGGCGGCTTCACGCGTCCCTGCATGGCGATGCGGACCCGGGTTTGCAAGCGGCACGCCTTGGTAAACCTCGCCGACGGGAAGTTCCCGCCCCGCGCCATCACCCTGCCGCAGCGCCGCCGTACGCGACGGCCGACGCGGTGGCACCGCGGAGGCTCCCGGCGTGCCGCCATGGCAGTCGCGCACAGGCGCTCCTGCAAGGAGGCTAGGCCGCGGCGACCTGGCGGCGCGCGTAGAACCCGGCAACGAAATCGTCAAGCGCCCCCGCGGCGATCGCCTCGCGCAACCCCGCCATCAGCCGCTGGTAATGGCGCAGGTTGTGGTGCGTGGCCAGTTGGCTGGCAAGTATCTCGTTGCAGCGATCCAGGTGGCGCAGGTAGGCGCGCGAGAAGCCGTTGGCGCAGGCATAGCAGTCGCAGCCTTCCTCGATCACCCGGGTGTCGTCGGCGTACTTGGCGTTGCGGATGCGCAGGGTGCCTTCGGGCACGAACAGGAAGCCGTTGCGCGCGTTGCGCGTCGGCATCACGCAATCGAACATGTCGATGCCGCGCCGCACCGCCTCGACGATGTCCTCCGGCCGCCCCACGCCCATCAGGTAGCGCGGCTTGTCCGGCGGCAGCAGGCCCACCGTGAAGTCCAGCGTGTGATTGCGCTCGGCCTCCGGCTCGCCTACCGCCAGCCCGCCCACCGCATAGCCGTCGAAGCCGATGCCGACCAGGCCCTCCGCCGAGCGGCGGCGCAGCGGCTCGTACACGCCGCCCTGCACGATGCCGAACAGCGCGTTGGGGTTGTTCAGATCGTCGAAGGCGCGGCGCGAGCGCTCGGCCCAGCGCAGCGACATTTCCATCGAGTCGGCCGCCTGCTTCTCCGTTGCCGGATAGGGCGTGCATTCGTCGAAGATCATGGCGATGTCCGAGTCCAGCACCGTCTGGATCTTCATTGACACTTCGGGCGACAGGAACACCTTGGAGCCGTCCACTGGCGAGGCGAAGGTCACGCCCTCCTCGGCCAGCTTGCGCTTGTGCGCCAGCGAGAAGACCTGGAAGCCGCCGGAGTCGGTGAGGATCGGCTTGTCCCAGCCGATGAAGCGGTGCAGGCCACCGAACTTTTCGACGATCTGAAGCCCGGGACGCAGGTACAGGTGGAAAGTGTTGCCGAGAATGATCTCGGCGCCCAGTTCCGTAAGGTCGCGCGGGGTCATTGCCTTGACCGAGCCGTAGGTGCCCACGGGCATGAAGGCCGGGGTTTCGATGGTGCCGCGGGGGAAGGCCACGCGGCCGCGGCGGGCCGCGCCATCGCGGGCCAGCAGTTCGAAAGTCATGGAAGTCATCGCGGCATTATCGCATCGTCTGCACCCAGCCCCCCCCTCCGGGGAGAGGGCTGGTGAGGGGCGGTTCTTGCGGGAGAGGCTCACCGGTAGCGGGGCTCTGATGGCCCGCAACGCGAGCCCCGGCCCCTCACTCTCTCCCCGGAGAGGGAACTAGGCGCGCGGCAGGATCAGCATGGCATCGCCGTAGGAAAAGAAGCGGTAGCGCTCCCGCACCGCATGCCGGTACGCCTCCAGCACGAACTCCCGCCCGGCCAGCGCCGACACCAGCATCAGCAAGGTCGACTGGGGCAAGTGGAAGTTGGTGATCAAGCCATCGATGCTGGTGATGCGGTAGCCGGGGAAAATGAAGATCTGCGTCTCGCCCGCGAACGGATGCACCTGTCCGTCGAGGGTGGCGCTCTCCAGCGCCCGCACCACCGTCGTGCCCACCGCGATCACCCGACCGCCGGCGGCGCGCGTGCGGCGCATCTTCTCCACCAGCGCGGCGCCCACGTTGAGCCACTCGCGATGCATGGTGTGCTGATGGATGTCGTCCACCCGCACCGGCTGGAAGGTGCCGGCACCCACGTGCAACGTCACGTAGCCGGTGTCCACGCCCTGCTCCCGCAGGCGTTCGAGCAGCGGTTCGTCGAAATGCAGGCCCGCGGTCGGCGCCGCCACCGCGCCGGGTTCGCGGGCGTAGACGGTCTGGTAGCGCTCCAGGTCAGAGGCATCGGCATGGCGCTCGATGTACGGCGGCAGCGGCATCTCGCCCAGCCTCGCGAGCAGCTTCTCCAGCGGCTCGGGCGATTCGAAGCGCAGCCTGAAGAAGGCCCCGTCACGGCCCAGCACCGTGGCATGGCTGCCGTCCCCCAGCTCGATGCGGCCACCCTCCTTCGGCTTCTTGCTCACGCCCAGTTGCACGGTCGCCTCGTGCGCCCCGGTGACGCGCTCGATCAGGATCTCCACCGCGCCGCCGGATTCCTTGCGCCCATACAGCCGCGCCGGCAACACGCGGGTGTCGTTGAACACCAGCATGTCGCCGGCGCGAAGGAAGGACGGCAGGTCGCGGAACTGGCGGTCTTCCAGCACACGCGCCACCGGGTCCATCCAAAGCAGCCGGCTGGCCGAACGCTCCGGCAGCGGCGCCTGGGCGATCAGCTCGGGCGGGAGATCGAAATCGAAATCGGACTTCTTCAAAGCGGGCCTCGCAGGGCTTCTTGTAGGAGCGCCCTTGGGCGCGACCGCCGTCTTCCGGTCGCGCCCAAGGGCGCTCCTGCAGCAAAAGCCAGGCGGCGACCGGCAATCATAGCCCTCCGCAGCCGGCCCCGTGCTGCGCTGCGCATCGGCTACACACGGCATATCTGTTAATTTCGCGGGCTTTGCATCGGCTTGGGGACAACCCTGCATGTTCGAGCGCGTACTGATTGCCAACCGCGGCGAGATCGCCTGCCGCGTGATCCGCACCTGCCGCCGCCTGGGCATCCACACCGTCGCGGTGTATTCGGAGGCCGACAGGGACGCCCGGCACGTGCGCCTGGCCGACGAGGCCTGGCCGATCGGCGGCCCGCGCCCGGCTGACTCCTACCTGCGCGGCGACGCGATCCTCGAGGTGGCCAGGAAGGCGGGCGCGCAGGCGATCCACCCCGGCTACGGCTTCCTGTCGGAGAACACCGGCTTCGCGCGCGCCTGTGTCGAGGCCGGCGTCGTGTTCATCGGCCCCAGGCCCGAGAGCATCGACGCGATGGGCTCCAAGGCGGCCGCCAAGGCGCTGATGGAGAAGCACGCGGTCCCGCTCGTGCCCGGGTATCACGGCGAGAACCAGGACCCGGCGTTCCTCGCCGAGCAGGCGCGCAAGACCGGCTTCCCGCTGATGATCAAGGCCGCGGCCGGCGGTGGCGGCAAGGGCATGCGCATCGTGCGCGGCGAGGGCGAGTTCGCCGATGCGCTGGCCTCGGCCCAGCGCGAGGCGGCCAACGCCTTCGGCGACACGCGGGTGATCCTGGAACGCTACGTCGAACATCCGCGGCACATCGAGTTCCAGGTCTTCGGCGACACGCACGGCAATGTGATCCACCTGAATGAGCGCGAGTGCTCCTCGCAGCGTCGCTACCAGAAGGTGCTGGAGGAGACGCCCTCGCCCTTCCTCACCCCGGCGCGCCGCCAGGCGATGGGCGAGGCGGCGGTGGCGGCCGCCAGGGCAGTCGACTACGTCGGCGCCGGCACGGTGGAGTTCATCGTCGGCACCGATGGCGAGTTCTTCTTCATGGAGATGAACACGCGCCTGCAGGTCGAGCATCCGGTCACCGAGGAAACGTTGGGCCTGGACCTGGTCGAGTGGCAACTGCGCGTGGCCGCCGGCCAGCCGCTGCCGCTGAAGCAGGAGCAGATCCAGGCGCACGGCCACGCCATCGAGGTGCGACTGTACGCCGAGGACCCCGAACAGAACTTCCTGCCCGGCTCCGGCAAGCTGGTCCGCTTGCGCCTGCCGGCGCCGTCGAAGCACGTACGCATCGACGGTGGCGTGGTCGAAGGCGATACCGTCACCATCTTCTACGACCCAATGATCGCCAAGCTGGTCGTCCGGGACACCGAACGGCCCAAGGCGCTGGAGCGGCTGCGCGAAGCGCTGGCGCAGTGCGAGATCGTCGGCCCGAAGTCCAACATCGCCTTCCTCGAACGGCTGGCGCGCCACCCGTCCGTGGTCGAAGGAACCATCGACACCGGCTACCTGGACCGGCACCTGGACGAGTTCCTCGAAGGCGACGCGGCGCCGGCCGATCGCGTGTTGTTCGCTGCCGCCACCGCGGCGCTGCTGCAGGAAGAGCGCAGCGTGTCCGCCAGCGCCGCCGACCCGCACTCGCCCTGGGCCAGCGCCGACGCCTGGCGCATCGGCCACGCCGGCAAGCGCGTGGTGGCGCTGTCACTGCACGAGCAGCGCTACGAAGTCACGGCCCATGGGCAGGGGGGCGACTATCGACTGGAGCATGGCGAGGCGACCTGCGAGGTCCATGGCGCGCGCCTGGAACCCGACGCGCTGAGCGCCCGCTTCGATGGTGAGGCCCAGCGCCTGGGCGCGCGGGTCGACGACACCCGCGTGCTGCTGCACGACGCCGCCGGTCGCCGCTACCGCTTCGTGCGAGCTCCCGCCTTCGCCTGGGCCTCCACCGAGAGCGCCGGCGGCAACCAGGTCGTCGCACCGATGCCCGGGCGCATCGTGCTGGTCAAGGCGAAACCCGGCGACAACGTCGAGGAAGGCCAGGAGTTGCTTGTGATGGAGGCGATGAAGATGGAGCTGGCGCTAAAGGCCCCGCGTGCAGGCACCATCGAAAGCGTCAGCGCGACGCAGGGCGAGTTCGTCGAGGCGGACGCCGTGCTGGTGCGCTTCGAGGGCTGAAGATCTGCGCTCCCTCTCCGCTCAAGGCACCGCGTGGCGGCACCGTCGAGAGCCAGGGCGAGTTCATCGAAGGCAAAGCGGGCCGAACGCAGTCGAGAACTGAGGCGAGCGCGCTCTGCTCCCTCTCCCCTCCGGGGAGAGGGTTGGGGTGAGGGGCCGCTCTTGCGGGGAGCCCGGTCCAAAAGGGCTTTTCCAAGCCCGCCTCGCACCCGCAGCTTCCCCGCGAGCCCCGGCCCCTCACCCTGCCCTCTCCCCGGAGGGGAGAGGGTTCAAGAGCCAAGGCGAAACAAGGCGCCATCGAGGTCGCGTTGAAGATGGAACCTCCGCTCAAGGCACCTCGTGGCGGCACCGTCGAGAGCGTCAGCGCACCCCAGAGCGAGTTCATCGAGGCAAAGCGGGCCGAATGCGGTCGAGAACTGAGGCGAGCGCGCTCTGCTCCCTCTCCCCTCCGGGGAGAGGGTTGGGGTGAGGGGCCGCTCTTGCGGGGAGCCCCGGTCCAAGAGGGGCCTTTCTAACCCCCTGGCACCCGCAGCTTCCCCGCGAGCCCCGGCCCCTCACCCTGCCCTCTCCCCGGAGGGGAGAGGGTTCAAGAGCCAAGGCGAAACAAGGCGGCCATCGAGGTCGCGTTGAATGGAACCTCCGCTCAAGGCACCTCGTGGCGGCACCGTCGAGAGCGTCAGCGCACCCCAGGGCGAGTTCATCGAGGCAAAGCGGGCCGATGCGGTCGAGAGCTGAGGCAAGCGCGCTCTGCTCCCTCTCCCCTCCGGGGAGAGGGTTGGGGTGAAGTGGTCAAGTCTTTTTGGACACCGGATAGGAGCTAAGCCGCCATTGCATCAACGATGGC
>NZ_JAGJRS010000021.1 GCF_017837635.1 Frateuria flava | reverse complement strand
TTGGAGACGTCTAAGGTATCGGTCAAGGAGAGCGGGCTCCACGGAAACCTACGAAGAACCTTTTTTTTCGCGCCACGCTTCATGAACAGCCTGGGACCTAGCCTGCGACGAGCTTGACCCGTGCGAAGTTGCGCTTGCCTACCTGCAGCACACCTTCGAATCCGACACCGAACACGTTCTGCGCATCCTCGACCACAGCCGCATCGATGCGCACCGCGCGCTCCTTGAGCTTGCGGTTCGCTTCGGAATTGCTGGCGGTGAGGCCCGCAGCCGTCAGCAAGGCCGGAAGACGAAGGCCTTCGGCAGGTACGGCGATCTCGCTGAGCGGCAACAAGGAAGTATCGCCCTCGCCACGCACCACCGCATGCCAGCCCGCGATCGCCTGTTCGGCTGCCCCCGCGTCATGGAAACGCGTGGCCAGTTCGCGGGCAAGCCGCAGCTTTGCGTCGCGAGGGTTGAGCGCACCGCTCCCCACCTCCTGCTTCATGCGTGCCAGCTCGCCGAGCGACACCTCGAAGCTGAGTAGTTCGAACCAGCGCCACATCAGGGTGTCATCGATCTTCATCGTCTTGGTGACGATGTCGATCGCCGGCTCGGCGATGCCGATGTAATTGCCGAGCGACTTGGACATCTTGTGTACGCCGTCCAGGCCCTCGAGCAGCGGCATGGTCAGCACCACCTGCGGCGGCTGGCCGTGGTGCTCCTGTAGAGCCCGCCCCATCAGCAGGTTGAACTTCTGGTCTGTGCCGCCGAGCTCGACGTCGGCCTTCAGCGCCACGGAGTCGTAACCCTGCACCAGCGGGTAGAGGAACTCGTGGATCGCGATCGGCTGCTGCCCGGCGAAGCGCTTGGAGAAATCGTCGCGCTCGAGCATGCGCGCCACGGTGTGCTGCGCGGCGAGCTTGATCATGTCGGCCGCCGACATCTTGCCGAACCATTCGGAGTTGAAGCGCACCTCGGTGCGCTCGCGATCGAGCACCTTGTAGACCTGCGCGGCGTAGGTTTCGGCGTTCTTCAGCACGTCCTCGGGGCTGAGCGGCTTGCGGGTGACGTTCTTGCCGGTCGGGTCGCCGATCATTCCGGTGAAGTCGCCGATCAGGAAGATCACCTGATGGCCCAGGTCCTGGAACTGGCGCATCTTGTTCAGCAGCACCGTGTGGCCCAGATGCAGATCCGGGGCGGTGGGATCGAACCCGGCCTTGATGCGCAACGGGCGCCGGCTCTTCAGGCGTTCGATCAGCTCTTCCTGCTTGATGACTTCGTCGGCGCCGCGGGCGATGGTCGCCAGCGCCTGCTCGAGCTCGCTCATGAGTGTCCTCTAATGCCGATCGGTCGACAGCCACAAGGGGCCGCCGTTCACAAAATGGCGTTAATTGTGCGTTAATCAGAAAACTAGCGCAAATGCTTGAAAGGAAAGGCGTTGACGCCCTTTATACGGGGCCGCTAAGGTACCCCGCCTGAGTACTTTGTAACGCGGGGCGAAGAGCATGGGTGAGGGCGACCGGATCGCGCGGGCGGCGCGCAAGCAGGCAATCCGCCGCAAGGCGCAGCGCCGCCACATGCATTTCTACGAGCGTTGTGCGCACTGGTCGTTCAGCCGCCTGGGCGAGTCCGAACCGCTGCGCTGGCATCGCGAACGCTGGATTCTTGCCGGTACCGCGCTGCTGTTGACTGCCCTTTCCGGATTCTTCCTGCCTGCCTGGGCCAGCGCTATGCGGCCCGACCCACAGCCGATGGCGCATACGCTGCTGCCGCTGACCCTGCCCAAGGCCGCGCCGATCGCCGCACCCGCCCGCGCGATGGAAGACTGGCACGTGGTGCAGGTGCAGCCCGGCCAGACGTTGTCCGACATCTTCCAGGACCAGGGCCTGACCCTGACCGACCTGCAGCGCGTCATGGAGGCGGCCGGCGCTGCCAAGGGCGCCTTTCACAATATCCGCCCGCACCAGGAATTCGACTTTCTTCTGGGCGGCGACGGCAGCCTCAAGGGCATCCGCTTCGACAAGGACGAGGCCAACCGCGCCGTGGTTCGCTTCGACGGCGACCACGCCTCGCTGGACATTCAGCCCCGCGCCATGGAAACCCGTGAGCACGTGGCGCACGGCACCATCACCAGTTCGTTGTATGCCGCCGCGGCTCGCGCCGGCATGAGCCAGGGCATGGTCGGCAAGCTGGCCGACCTGTTCAAGTACGACATCGATTTCGTGCAGGACCTGCGCGATGGCGACAGCTTCACGGTCATCTACGACGACGTGTACCGCGACGGCAGCTACTTTGCCGAGGGCGACATCGTGGCCGCGGAGTTCGTCAACCAGGGGCACCGTTATACCGCCTACCGCTTCAAGAAGGCCGACGGCCGCTACGGCTGGTTCAGCGAGGACGGTCGCCCGATCCAGAAGTCGTTCCTGCGCATTCCGGTGGATTTCACCCGTATCTCCTCGCGGTTCAGCGCCGGCCGCATGCACCCGATCCTCGGTCGCATGCGCGCCCACAAGGGTGTGGACTATGCCGCGCCCAGCGGCACGCCCATCCATGCCGCCGGCGACGGCGTCATCAAGTTCAAGGGCTGGATGCGGGGTTACGGCAACTTCGTGGTCGTGCAGCACAACAAGAACATCAGCACCGCCTACGGCCACATGTCGCGTTTCGCCAAGGAGCGCGTCGGCCAGCATGTCAGCCAGGGCCAGGTCATCGGTTACGTGGGCATGACCGGCCTGGCCACCGGCCCGCACCTGCATTACGAATTCCGCGTCAACGGTGTGCAGCGCGATCCGCAGACAGTGACCCTGCCCAAGCCGCAGCCGCTGCCGGCCGCACAGCTGGCCCGGTTCGAGTCACAGGTCGTGCGCCCCCAGCTGGCGCGCCTGAAGGCGATGGATGCCAACGTCAAGCTCGCCCAGCTGCGCTCGGCCACGCGCAACGACGATTGACGGTCGCTCTTGAGTACCGCGGATGATGCATCGGCCCTTTACCTGGGGCTGATCTCCGGCACCAGCGCCGATGGCGTCGACGTCGCACTGGTGTCCTTCGAGCAGGGCCTGCCGCAATTGCGTGCCGCCCTCACCCACCCCTGGCCCGAAGCCCTGCGCGAACGCGTATTGGCATTGGCGCAGGACCTCACTGCCTTCAACCTGGATAGCTTCGGCCGGCTGGATATCGCGGTCGGGCGCCACTTTGCCGACGCCGCGCGGGCGCTGCTTCAGACCAGCGGCACGGCCCCGTCCGCAGTACGCGCGCTCGGTTCACACGGCCAGACGGTGCGGCACCGCCCTGGCGGTGAGGCGCCTTTCACCCTGCAGATCGGCGATCCCACGGTCATCGCCGAAACCTGCAGGATCGATGTGGTGGCCGATTTCCGCCGCGCCGACGTGGCGGCGGGCGGCCAGGGCGCGCCGCTGTTGCCGGCAGTGCATGCCATGCTGCTTGGCCAGCCGGGCGCCTCCCGCGTGGTGCTGAACCTCGGCGGGATCGCCAACATCACGGTGCTCGGCCCGGAGGGACAGGTGCTCGGCTTCGACACCGGGCCTGCCAACGGTCTTCTGGATGCATGGTGTCTGGAGCAACGCGGCGAGCCGTTCGACCGCGATGGCGCCTTTGCAGCGGCCGGCAAGGTGGACGCACCTCTGCTCGAAGCCTTGCTGGCTGATCCCTATTTCACGCTGCCGCCACCCAAGAGTACCGGTCGCGAGCACTTCCACCTGGCGTGGCTGGTACGCCAGCCACGCGTGGCGCTGCTGTCGCCGGCCGACGTACAGGCTACGTTGCTGGAGTTGACCGCGCACACCGTGGCCGATGCGATCGAAGCTTGCGCGCCCACCGCGACGGACGTCCTGGTATGCGGCGGTGGCGTGCACAACTCCCGCCTGATGGCGCGTCTGGCCGAATGGCTGGCGCCGCGCCGCGTAGCGAGTACCGCCACGCACGGTATCGATCCGGACTACCTGGAAGCGGCCGCGTTCGCCTGGCTGGCGCGCCAGCGCGTACTCGGACTGCCGGGCAACCTGCCGGCCGTTACCGGCGCGCGCGGGCCGCGCGTGCTGGGCGCGCTGTACCTGGCTCCACGGGAATGATCGCGGCGGCCTAGCTCAGCTTGGCGACGCGCACGGGCGCCAGCTGCGTCGGACGGGCCAGCGACAGTGCCTGCAGGGCTTCCTGGAAAACCGCCTTTTCGGTCAGATCCCAATGCCCGCCCAGCACCAGACTGCCTGGATCGAACATGGTCTCGCTGGAAATCTGCCCGGCGGCGCTCAAGCCCAGGCCATGCCGCAGGGCGTGGAGTACGACGTCGTTGATGGACCAGTGGCGATCCTTCGCGAGCGTCTTGATCCGCTCGGCCATCAAGCTGTCGATATGGCGTATGACGAGGTCCGGCACGTGCGATCCCTCCAATCCGGCTCATGGGTCCTTGCGGGGGCATTGTGGCATTTTTCCAGATCGCGCGGCGGAGCCCGCTTTGCGCGACCGGCGGGCCACCGCGGGAGCGGGTGCCGGGCCGCGAGGCTTCCGCTGCCCTGCGCCGCGCACGTAGCATGGCGACCATGAGCACCCCCCCTCCCCGAGGCCTGCGCGCGCTGGTCGCCTCGCTTCACCCCTACCTGGAAGCGGCGCCGATCGGCGCGCTGTTGCTGGGCATTTCTTCCGGGTTTCCCTACGCGATGATCGGAGCGACCCTGACCACGCGGCTGGCCCAGCAAGGCATCGACAAGCGCAGCGTGACCGAGTTTTCGCTGGCGTTCCTCGTCTACAACCTCAAGTTCCTATGGGCGCCGTTGGTGGATCGGCTGCGCCTGCCGTTCCTTTCGCGGTTCGGTCAACGGCGTTCCTGGCTCTGGTTCTCCGCTGCGCTGGTGGCCGCGGCGGTCGCGTTTCTGGGGCTGACCGATCCGTCTTCCGATCTTGTGGCCACGGCGCTGGCGGCGATTCTCGTCGGTGTGGCCGGGGCGACCTTCGACATCGTCATCGACGCGTATCGCATCGAGATCCTCGAGCCGCGGCAGCTCGGCGTCGGCTCGGGCATGTCGCAGTACGGCTGGCGTATCGGCTCGGTCTGCGCCGGCGGGCTGGCGTTGCTGCTCGCCGGCCCCGCCGGGTGGACCCGCGCGTATCTGGCCTGTGCCCTGTTCGCGCTGCCAGCGGTCATCGCCGGCCTGTGGCTGGGCGAGCCATCGCGCCATCGCGCGCCGGTGCGGCTGCAGGGGTTGGCGGCGCTGCGCGAAACGGTGGTCGAGCCGCTGGCGGAGTTCTTCCGGCGCAGCGGCGCGTGGCTGGTCCTGCTGTTCGTGCTGCTGCACAAGATCGGCGACACGTTGGCCAACCTTACGGTGCGCCTGCTGCTGGACGATCTGTCCTTCAGCAACCAGGAGATCGCCACCTACGACGTCGGCTACGGTTTCGTCGCCTATCTGGTCGGCATTTTCGTCGGCGGCGCGCTCTACACGCGGCTGGGAATAAAGCGCTCGGTGCTGCTGAGCCTGGTGTTGATGGCGGTGTCCAACCTGTCCTTCGCCGCGCTGGCCCAGATCGGGCATAGCAATGCGATGCTCGCCTTCACCATCGGCTTCGAGAACATTGCCAGCGGTATCGGTGGCGTGGCAGTGGTGGCCTACCTGTCGGCACTTTGCAACCTCACCTTCACCGCGACCCAGTACGCCTTGCTGTCGGCCGCGGCCTCCGTGCTCGGCCGACTGATTACCGGCACCTCGGCCGGCGCGCTGATCGTGCAGATCGGCTACGTCGATTTCTACCTGTTTACGACCGTGGCCGCGCTGCCGGGCATCATCCTCTTCGCGTGGATGATGCGTACCGGCCTGGTCGACCGCGCCATCGCGGAAACGGACGTGCGGCGCAGCGCCTGACCGACGTCTTCAGTCGGCATAGTCGACCGTGTACGGCGCATGGTCGGAGAAGCGTTGCTCGCGGTAGACCGAGCAGGCGCGCATGCGCTCACGCAAGCCTGGCGTGCAGACCTGGTAGTCGATGCGCCAGCCGACGTTGTTCTCGCGCGCCCGCCCGCGGTTGGACCACCAGGTGTATTCGACCGCCTCGGGCTTGATCGCGCGGAAGCTGTCGACCCAGCCGCGGGTGTGGAAAAGCAGGTCCAGCCAGGCGCGCTCGGCCGGCAGACAGCCGGAATTCTTCTGGTTCGAGGTCCAGTTCTTGATGTCGTTCCTGGTATGGACGATGTTCCAGTCGCCGCAGATCACGTAGTCGCGACCGCTGTTGAGCCATTGATCGAATATCGGCGTCAGGAAGTCCATCACCTTGAACTTGAACTGCTGGCGCTCCTCCCCCGAGGAGCCCGACGGCACGTACAGCGAGACCACGGACAAGTTGCCGAAACGCGCCTCTATGTAGCGCCCTTCGCAATCGAACGGCTCCCAGCCCAGCTCGGTGAGCACCGCGTCCGGCTCGCGCCGCGCGTAGATCGCCACGCCGCTGTAGCCCTTCTTGCAGGTCGCATCGCGGTAGAAACAGTGATGGCCGTCCGGGCGGAACATCGCATCGGTGAGCTGGTCTTCCTGCGCCTTGGTTTCCTGCAGGCAGACCACGTCGGCCTGCTGCGTGCGCAGCCAGTCGAACACGCCCTTCGTGGCGGCCGAGCGGATGCCGTTGGCGTTGAGCGTGACGATTCTCATGCGAAAGCGGGCTCTGGGGATGGGGAACCCATGGATAATAGCGGCCGCTTCCCGAATCTCCATGCCGGCTATCCATGCAGCCCTATCAACGCGACTTCATCGAACTGGCGCTCGCGCGCGACGTGCTCCGCTTCGGCGAGTTCACTCTCAAGTCCGGCCGCCAGAGCCCCTATTTCTTCAATCTGGGCCGGATCGATTCCGGCGCGGCGCTGGCGCGGCTGGGCGAGGCCTACGCGGCTGCGCTGGTGCGCGCGCAGCTGCCGGTGGACATGCTGTTCGGCCCCGCCTACAAGGGCATCGCCCTGGCCGCCGCCACCGCCATTGCACTGGCGACGAGTCATGGCCGCGACCTGCCTTGGGCGTACAACCGCAAGGAGGCCAAGGACCACGGGGAAGGGGGCGTGCTGGTCGGCGCGCCGCTGGCCGGTCGCGTGCTGATCGTCGACGACGTCATGACCGCCGGCACCGCGGTGCGCGAATCGCTGGCCCTGATCCGTGCGCACGGCGCCACCCCGGCCGGCGTGCTGATTGCGCTGGACCGGCAGGAGCGTGGCCAGGGCGACCTCTCCGCCGCGCAGGAAGTGGCGCGCGACCACGGCATTCCGGTGATCGCCATCACTGGCCTTGACGAGGTGCTGGCCTATGCCGGCGAGCGTCCGGAACTGGCGTCCGAACACGCGCGCCTGCTCGATTACCGCAGCCGCTACGGCGTGTCCGCATAACCTTGAGTGGCGACCGGCGTCACAGGCCCGTGGGCGCCCTTCATTCACGCTGTAGGCGGTCGCCGCACGATGGCTATACTGCCCGCCAGGAGGGGGTATCCATGCGCAAGCTCGTTTACGCCGTTGCCACCATTCTGGCGACGACGGTCCTGACCGCCCATGCCCAGAAGGCCACAGGCGTCCGCTACCACTGGCGTGATGGCAAGGGCCTGTCGCACTACAGCGACAGCCTCACCGCCGAGGCGATGAAGTACGGCTACGACCTGGTCAACGACCAGGGTTACGTGGTGCGCCACGTCGAGCGCCAGCTGAGCCCCGAAGAACGCGCCGCGGCCGACAAGGTCGCCGCCGAGCGCGCCGCGCAGCGCCGCGCGGAAGAAGCGCGCCGGCGCGCGGACCTGCAGATGCTCAACGCCTACGGCGACGAGGTCTCGCTGAAGCAGGCACAACAGGCCGAGCTGGATAGCATCGACCAGCAGATCAACACCACGCGCCTGAACCTGCACAGCCAGGAAAAGACGCTCGCCGACCTGCTCGGCCGCGCGGCCGAGCTGGAGCGGGCCAAGGAAAAGGTGCCCAAGTACCTGGTCGACAGCATCGCCGACCAACGCAACGTGGTGTCCGGCCAGCGCGGCACACTGGAGCGGCTGCAGGATCGGCGCGACACGGCCGAGAAGGATGCCGCCCGGCAGCTGGAACACTACCGCGCGCTGAGAAAGGCCCAGGACGAACAGCGGCAGTAGAGGCCGCCCAGGTAAGCCCGGATCCCAAGGGTCCGGTGTGCATCCTGCGCAACCTCGGAGCGATCACCGTCGAGTCCGGATCAACGCTCCAGGGAAAACCTGTCGTAGCGAACCTGCGGGCGACCGGGCGTTTCCCACGGTCGCGCACAGGTACGCTTCTGACAGCAGCCCAAGGCAGGCGGCCGCGGCCGGCGCCGGAAGGTCAGAACGGCAGCTTCAACCCCGGATCGACCAGGAACAGCTGCTCGCGGAACGCCTGCTGGATGCGCTTGAGCGCGGCCGCGTTATCCGCATCGAAGCGCAGTACCAGCACCGGCGTGGTGTTGGATGCACGCACCAGGCCCCAGCCGTCCGGCCAGTCGGCACGCACACCGTCGATGGTGGTCAGCGTGGCGTCGCCGAAGGTGGCCTTTTCCTTGAACTTCTCGATGAAGCGGTAGTGCTCGCCTTCGTTGAGCTCGATCTTCAGCTCGGGCGTGGAGACGCCCTTGGGGCAGGTGGCGAAGATCTCCTCCGGCGTGCGCCCCTCGATGTCGCCGGCGAGGATTTCCAGTAGCCGCGCGCCCGCGTAGATGCCGTCGTCGAAACCGTACCAGCGCTCCTTGAAGAAGAAGTGGCCGCTCATCTCGCCGGCCAGTTCCGCCTGCGTCTCGCGCATCTTGGCCTTGATCAGGGAGTGCCCGGTGCGCCACATCAGCGGACTGCCGCCGGCCTCCAGCACCTGGCCCTTAAGGTGGCCGGTGCACTTGACGTCATAGATGATCGTGGCGCCCGGCTGGCGCGAGAGCACGTCGCGCGCGAACAGCATCAGCAGGCGGTCGGGGTAAATGATCTCGCCTTGCTTGGTCACCACGCCGAGGCGGTCGCCGTCGCCGTCGAAGGCGATGCCCAGGTCGGCACCGGTCTGACGCACCGCGTGGATCAGGTCTTCCAGATTGTGCGGATCGGACGGGTCCGGATGATGGTTGGGGAAGGTGCCGTCCACCTCGCAGTACAACGGCACCACCTCGCAACCGATACCTTCGATCACCTGCGGTGCCAGTGCGCCTGGAATGCCGTTGCCGCAGTCGACCACGACCTTCATGCGCCGCTCGGCCTGCACATCGGAAATGATCCGCTCGATGTAATCCGGCACCACGTCGACATGGCGCAGGCCGCCCTGGCCGCCCGCCTCCAGCGCGCCGCTGGCGATGCGCTGGTAGAGATCCTGGATCGCACCCTCCGACAGCGTCTCGCCGCCCACCACGATCTTGAACCCGTTGTAGTCCGGCGGATTGTGGCTGCCGGTCACCGCCACGCCGCTGCCGGTGTTGAAGCGATACGCGGCGAAGTACACCACGGGCGTCGGCACCGCGCCGACGTCGATCACGTCGATGCCCGCCTCGCGCAGGCCGTCGGACAACGCGCCGGCGAGTTCCGGCCCGGACAGGCGGCCGTCGCGGCCGACCACGATCTCGTTCAGCCCCTTCTCGCGCATGAGCGTGCCGATCGACTGGCCCAGCAGGCGCGCCACCTGCGCCGTGAGCGTCTTGCCGACCACGCCGCGCACGTCGTAGGCGCGGAAGATGCTCGGGTCGACGGCATCGGCCGGGCTCTGTACCGGCGGCATCGCGGCAGGGCGTGCCACCGGCGGCGCGGGCTCGTGCTTGGCGGGAACTACATCGGACACCATCATCTCCTCGGGTTGGGTTTCCAGGCGCGGGGCCGTCCGGCCACGCAGCCAAAACAGGTACAAGCCGCCGCCGATACCCAGCAGCGCCAGCAACGCGGCCAGCGGCCAGGCGCGCGGCAACAGGACAAAGGCGGCCGGCAACGCGGCGCGAACGCTGAACGCACTGCCCGGCACCGGCTTTGCCTCATCCTCCGCCTCGGCCGATGACGCGCCGCGAGACAGTAGGCTGAGCTCGCCACGATTGTCACCCTGGCGCAGGTCGATGCGACCACCACCGGGCGCAATGGACTCGAAACGGCGTTGCAGCGGCGTGAATGGCAATTCGACCCAGATCCACGCCTGCGGGCGCTGCACCGGCCCCAGCGGCTGCACGAGGCTCAGCCGACGCTGACCTCCCTCCGACACGGTCTGCATGGGCAGGCTGTCGTCGGCCTGGGCGGCCATCAGTTGCGCCGCCTTGGCGTAACCGAACTCGCGGTAATTGGCGTGCAGCACCTCGTCCAGGCTTCCGCTGTACACCTCCACGTCCAGCGCCTGCGGCAACCGTGCGCGCAGCGCGTCGGCCAGTTGCGCGCGATCGCCCTGCAGGGTGGCCGGGTCGAGCGTGGCGACCGCCTGCGCGACCTGCTTGCGCTCGCCCGCGATCTCCGCCGCCAACGCGCGCACCGCCTCGTCGCGTGCAGCGTGAACGCGAGCCACCGCGCCGCTTTCGCTGGCAATCAGCCAGGTCTGCCAGGCGCAGAACAGGCCCAGCAACAGCAACAGCGTGCCGCCGGCCAGCGGCAGCAGTTGCTGCCACGCCGCGCCGTCGCCACGCCCCCTCGTGATATGTCTTGCCATCTCGCCCCCACCGATCGCAACGTCAGTTGATGCCTGGCTTCACTTGATGCCGGTCGAGCCGAAACCACCCGCGCCGCGTGCGGAAGGCGCGAACTCCTCCACCACCCGCAGCCGCGCCTGCGCCACCGGCACCAGCAACAGCTGGGCGATGCGGTCGCCCACGCCGATGGTGTACGGGGCGCTTGCGCGATTCCAGCAGGAAATCATCAGCGGCCCCTGGTAATCGGCATCGATCACGCCGACCAGGTTACCCATCACCAGCCCGTGTTTGTGCCCCAATCCCGAGCGCGGCACGATCAGCGCGCACCAGTTGGGGTCCCCGATGTGAATGGCGATGCCACTGGGCACCAGCGCGCTTTCGCCCGGCGCGAGGGTGAGCGGCGTGTCGATCGCCGCGCGCAGGTCCATGCCCGCGCTGCCGGCGGTAGCGGCCTCTGGCAGCGCAATGGTGTCACCCAGGCGTGGGTCCAGAATCTTCAGTTCGACGTCGATCATGGCTTTGCGGCCCGGTAACGCATGCCCACGCACTGGACCAGCCGCGCGGCCAGCTCACGCTTGGAGGCGCGTGGCAGTTCCTCGCTGCCGCCGGGCCAGTACAGACTCAGCGCGTTGTCGTCGGCCTCGAAGCCAAGGCCGGCGCCGACGCGGTTGGCGGCGATCATGTCCAGGCCCTTGCGGCTGAGTTTGTCCTGCGCATACGCCGCCACGTCGTGCGTTTCGGCAGCGAATCCGACCAGGAACGGATGCGGGTGCGTGGCCGCCAGGTCCTTGAGGATGTCCGGGTTTTCGGCCAGATCGAGCACCAGCGGCGCGCCATCGTGCTTCTTGAGCTTGCGCTCGGCCACCTGGGCGGGGCGGTAGTCGCCCACCGCGGCGGCACCGATATAGATGTCGGCCGTATCGGAAGCGGCCAGCACCGCTTCGCGCATCTTCGCGGCGCTGCGCACATCCACGCGGCGCGCCACGCCAGCGGGCGTGGGCAGGCTGACCGGGCCGGCGACCAGGGTCACCTGTGCGCCGGCGGCCGCCGCCGCCTCGGCCACGGCAAAACCCATGCGGCCGGAACTGCGATTGCCGATGAACCGCACCGGATCGATGTCCTCATAGGTCGGCCCGGCGCTCACCAGCACGCGCAGGCCGGCCAGCGTGGCGCTGCCGAAGGACCCGGCCAGCGCATCGCGCAGTTCGATCGCTTCGAGCATGCGTCCCGACCCGATGTCGCCACAGGCCTGCTCGCCCGCGGCCGGCCCCAGCACGATCGCCCCGCGTGAGCAGAGCGTGGCCAGGTTGGCCTGCACCGCCGCATGCGCCCACATCTGCTGGTTCATGGCCGGCGCCAGGTATAGCGGTGCCGCGCTGGCCAGGCACAGCGTGGTGAGCAGGTCGTCGGCGTGGCCGTGCGCGAGGCGAGCCAGGATATCGGCGCTGGCCGGGGCGATCAGCACCCGCTCGGCCCAGCGCGCCAGCTCGATGTGGCCCATGGCCGCTTCCGCGTTCTCGTCCCATAGCGAGACCCGCACCGGCTGGCCGGAAAGCGCCTGGAACGTGGTCGCGCCGACGAAATGCGTCGCCCCCTCGGTCATCACCACGCGCACTTCGGCACCCTGCTCGCGCAGCCGGCGCACCAGTTCGCAGGACTTGTAGGCGGCGATACCCGCACAGACGCCGAGCAGGATGCGACGTTGGGCAAGACTCATGTAGGACGGGCCTGACAATCGGGCGGAGCGCTAGCTTACCGGATTCATCAAGGGTCACTGCTGCCGCCAGTCGCACTCCGACGGGCACGATCGACCGGATGAGCATCCGTCACTGGCCCAGCGGCGAACGTCCGCGCGAAAAGCTGCTGCAGCACGGCAGCGCCACCCTTTCCGATGCCGAACTGCTGGCCGTCCTGCTGGGCAGCGGCGTGCCCGGCAAGGACGCCATCACCCTTGGTCGCGAGCTACTCACCGAAGCCGGCGGCCTCGGTGCACTGCTCGGTCGCGCCGACGGTCCGGTACCCACGCCCGGCCTGGGGCCGGCCAAGCGCGCGCGCATCGTCGCCGCGCTGGAACTGGCCCGCCGCAGCCTGGCCGAACAGCTGCAGGCCTTGCCCAGCCTCGGCAGTCCGCGCGACAGCGGCGAGTACCTGTCCGCCCGCCTGCGCCACCTGCCCTACGAAGTCTTCGGTTGCCTCTATCTGGACAATCGTCATCGGGTGCTGGCGTTCGAGGAGTTGTTCCGCGGCACCGTCGACGGCGCCAGCGTGCATCCACGCGAAGTGGTGCGCGCCTGCCTCAAGCACAACGCCTGCGCCGTGATCTTTGCGCACAATCATCCCAGCGGGGTGGCCGAGCCGAGCGCGGCCGACCGGGCGATCACCCGTGAGTTGCGCGAGGCACTGCAACTGGTCGGTGTGCGCGTGCTCGACCATCTGGTCATCGGCCACGGCACGCCGGTGTCGATGGCCGAGCGTGGCATGATCTAAGCCGTTCGGACTGCTCGTAAAAAAAGCGGCGCGCCAGGGAAGCGCGCGCCGCTGGGGAACGTACCCGCCGGGGGAGAAGGCGGGTACGGAGCGAAGCATGGCACCGGGCAGTGACGGGGCGATGACAGCCAAGGGCCTTGACAGTCGCGAAATCATGCCAAACCAGTTATGCACAGCGCGGCAGGATCGGGCTTGCCAGCCCGGAGTTGCAGACGCGCCTAAATAGCTTGTGCAAGCCATTGTTTTTAAAAGCTTGAGTTCTTTACAAGCCGGTTGCGCGGCACCTTCCGCTCCCATCACGACCGCGCGCCATCGCTTTCCCCACAGACTTATCCACAGACTTGTCCCGGCCGCGCGCTGGCTGCAGCCATGTCGCCGGCTGCCCGCAACCTGCGGCCGTCGCCGGAGGCCTGAAGGGCCGGCCCGGCGCCTCTGCTAGGATTGGCGGTTCCCATCGCCTATCGATTCCTCGCCGTGAAACAAGCGCTGCGCGACCTGCTGCTGCAGGCCATCCGGACCCTGCAGGACCAAGCCGTCCTGCCCGCCGACCTCGAGCTCCCACCGTTCGTAGTGGAGCGCGCACGCAGCCGCGAGCACGGTGATTTCGCCACCAACGTGGCGATGCTGCTGGCCAAGCCGGCGCGCGCCAAGCCGCGCGAGCTGGCCGAGAAGCTGGTCGCGGCGCTGCCCGCCAGTGCGCTGGTGGAGAAGGCCGAGATCGCCGGCCCAGGCTTCATCAACTTCTTCCTCAGCGCGGGCGCGTACCACGCCGAGGTGCGGCGCATCTTCGCCGAAGCTGACGCCTACGGTCGCAACACCGCGGGCGCGGGCACCACCGCGGGCGTGGAATTCGTCTCGGCCAACCCGACCGGCCCGCTGCACGTGGGCCACGGCCGCGCCGCGGCGATCGGCGACTGCCTGGCCCGGCTGCTGGAGGCGACCGGCTGGGACGTCAAGCGCGAGTTCTACTACAACGACGCCGGCGTGCAGATCCAGAACCTGGCGATCTCCGTGCAGGCACGTGCGCGTGGGCTCGCTCCGGGCGACGCCGGCTGGCCGGAAGACGGCTACCGCGGCGACTACATCGCCGACGTGGCGCGCGGCTACCTGGCCGGGGAATCGGTGGTTGCCGACGGCCACACCGTCACCGGCGCGAAGGACCCCGAGGACCTTGACGCCATCCGCCAGTTTGCCGTGGCGGCCCTGCGCCGCGAGCAGGACCTGGACCTGAAGGCCTTCGGCGTCGGCTTCGACACCTACTTCCTGGAGTCCTCGCTCTACACCGACGGCAAGGTGGACGAGACCGTGCGCGAGCTCGTCGCCCACGGCCACACCTACGAGGAAGGCGGCGCGCTGTGGCTGCGCACCACCGACTACGGTGACGACAAGGACCGCGTGATGCGCAAGTCCGACGGCACCTACACCTACTTCGTGCCCGACGTGGCCTACCACCGCTCCAAGTGGCAACGCGGCTACACCCGCGCGATCACCGAGCTGGGCTCGGACCACCATGGCTCGCTGGCCCGCGTGAAGGCCGGCCTGCAGGCGCTCGACTGCGGCATCCCCAAGGGCTGGCCGGAGTACGTGCTGCACCAGATGGTGACCGTCATGCGCGGCGGCGAGGAGGTGAAGATCTCCAAGCGCGCCGGCAGCTACGTCACCCTGCGCGACCTGATCGACGAGGCCGGCCGCGACGCCACGCGCTACTTCCTGATCTCGCGCAAGGCCGACTCGCAGCTGGTGTTCGACATCGACCTGGCCCGCTCGCAGTCCAACGACAACCCGGTCTACTACATCCAGTACGCCCATGCGCGGGTGTGCTCGGTACTGCGCCAGGCCGGCGAGAAGGGCTTTGCCGTCGACCTCGAGCAAGGTCTGGCGGAGCTGGCGCGGCTGGACAACGAGCACGAGCAGATCCTGCTCACCGAGCTGTCCAAATACCCCGAGATCGTCGACGCCGCCGCCGCCAACCTCGAGCCGCACCTGCTCGCCGGCTGGCTGCGCGAACTGGCCAATGCCTTCCACACCTACTACAACTCGCACCAGTTCCTGGTCGAGGACGGTGCGTTGCGCAACGCGCGCCTGGCGCTGGTGGTGGCGACAAGGCAGGTCTTGAAGAACGGACTGGGCCTGCTGGGCCTGTCCGCCCCGGAGAGCATGTAATGGCAGCACGCAAAGGCAAGGGCCGGCAGGCCGTACGCAACCGCAAGGGCGGCTTCCCCGCCTGGGGCTGGGCGGTGATCGGCATCGCGGTCGGCGTGGTGGTGATGGTGGCGCTGACCCGCCACTCGATGCTGCCGATGGCGCCCAGCGGTCCGCAACCCAACCCGCAGGCGACCGCGCAGGGCGATGGCGACAAGGGCCTGGCGCCGGCCGAGAGCGCGCCGAAAAAGCCCCAGTACGACTTCTATTCGGTGCTGTCGGAGAAGGAAGTCCGCATTCCCGATGACCAGATCAGCGCGCAGGCGCGCGCCGAACAGCAGCAGAAGCAGCAAGCGGCCCAGCAGGCCGCGGCCGCGGCCGCAGCCGCGCCGCAGCAACAGGCCGCCAACGCCAACGCGCCGGCCGCGGTCACCGAGAACATCCAGGCCGCGCCCGCCTCCGCGGTCCCGCCGCCGGCCGCCGGCAGCGGTTACCTGCTGCAGGTCGGCGCTTTTCCGAACGCGGCCGACGCCGAAGCGCTGAAGGCCAAGCTGGCGTTGCAGGGCTTCGTCGCCAACGTGCAGACCGTGCAGGTGGGCAGCCAGACCTTCCACCGCGTGCGGCTGGGACCGTATCGCTCCGCCACGGAGCTGGAGTCGGTGCAGAACCGCCTGGCTGGTGCCGGCTACAAGGCGATCGCGCTGAAGGAAGGCCGCTGAGATGAGCACCAGGGTTGCCTGGATCACCGGCGCCACCTCCGGTTTCGGCGCCGCGACCGTCGACCGCTTCGTGGCGGGCGGCTGGCGCGTGGTCGCCAGCGGCCGCCGTATCGAGCGCCTGCAGCGGCTGGTCGATCGCCATGGCGCCGACCGCGTGCATCCGCTGGCGTTCGACATCCGCGACGAAGCGGCGATGCGCGCGGCGCACGCGGGCCTGCCCGCGGACTTCGCAGCCATCGACCTGCTGGTCAACAACGCCGGCCTGGCGCTCGGCACGGTGCCGGCGCAGCAGGCGGAGCTTGCGCAGTGGAAGCAGATGATCGACACCAATGTCACCGCGCTGGTGACGTTGACCCGGCTGCTGCTGCCCACGCTGATCGAGCGACGTGGCGCGATCGCCAACATCAGCTCCACCGCCAGCACCTACCCCTACCCGGGCGGCAACGTGTACGGCGGCACCAAGGCGTTCGTCTCGCAGTTCTCGCTGGGCCTGCGCGCGGACCTGCACGGCACCGGCGTGCGCGTGACGTCGGTCGAGCCGGGCATGGCCGAGACCGAGTTCACCCTGGTGCGCACCGGCGGTGACCAGGCCGCCTCGGACAAGCTGTACGCGGGCGCCCAGCCGATCACCGCCGGCGATATCGCCGACACGCTGTGGTGGATCGCCAACCTGCCGGCGCACCTCAACGTCAACCGCATCGAGCTGATGCCGACCAGCCAGTCCTTCGGCGGCTTCCAGGTGCACCGCGAATGACCGCGGGGTGGGCTTGAGGCCGCCCGCAACGTCGCGGGAAGAGCCGGTGGGCTGAAGCCCACCCTACGCGTCATCGCCAGTAGCGATCGCCGCACGCCCTGCAGGAGCCCACCCTGTGCGCGACCGGCGGCGCCGTGCGTCCCGGTGCTTCGGAGCTGGCGACTGTTACTGCATATGCCAGCCGTGGCTGACCACCAGGCTCTGGCCGGTCAGCGCGGCGCTGGGGAAAGTGGCCAGGAACAGCGCCGCCTGCGCGACGTCTTCGAGCGTGGTGAACACGCCATCGACGGTGTGCTTGAGCATCACGTTGCGGATGACCTCTTCCTCGCTGATGCCCAGCTCCTTCGCCTGCTCCGGAATCTGCTTCTCCACCAGCGGCGTGCGCACGAAACCCGGGCAGATCACGTGCGAGCGCACGTTGTGCGGTGCGCCCTCCTTGGCCAGCGTGCGGGCCAGGCCGAGCAGGCCGTGCTTGGCGGTGACGTAAGGCGCCTTGAGCACCGAGGCCTCGTGCGAATGCACCGAGCCCATGTAGATCACGATGCCCCCGCGGTCGTCCTTGTACATATGCCTGAGCGCCGCGCGGGTGGTGAGGAAAGCACCGTCCAGGTGGATCGCCAGCATCTTCTTCCAGTCGGCAAGGGCGAAGCTCTCGATCGGATTGACGATCTGCACGCCGGCGTTGGAGATGAGGATGTCCAGATGACCAAACGCCTGCACCACCGCCTCGGTGCCGGCGTCCACGGCGTGTTCGTCGGTGACGTCCATCGCCACGCCCATGGCACGGCCGCCTGTCGCGTTGATCTGCGCCGCGGCTGCCTCGGCCGCCTGCAGGTTGATGTCGGCGATCGCCACGCTCGCGCCTTCGCGCGCGTAGCGCTCGGCGATGGCCTTGCCGATACCACTGGCAGCGCCGGTGATGAGGGCGACCTTGCCGTCGAGACTGGCCATGGGTGTGCTCCGCAGGGGGGAGCCTGGATTGTAGGCCGCGCACCGTCGGGCGCCATCAGACCTTGGTGCAGGGCGCCGATTCCCTGCCGGAGCGCCCTGGGCGCGACCGGATGATCCGCGGTCGCGCCCAAGGGCGCTCCTGCAAGGCGAACGCGCGTGGATGCAGCAGATCAGTCGGCGAGGTAGGTGTAGGCGGTGAGGCCGGCGTCGAGGTCGCGGTAGAGCGCCTCGGCACGCTCGCCCTCGATGCCGGCCGCCGAGATGCGCTCGCGGTAACTGCCCCGCAGCGCCGCCAGGTCGTAGCCGACGTAGTCGAGCATTATGTCCGTGGTGTCGCCGCGGCGCACGTGGTCGAACACGTAGCCCTCGCCGTTGGCGCGCACGTTCACCGCATCGGTGTCGCCGAACAGGTTGTGGATGTCGCCGAGCGTCTCCTGGTAGGCACCAACCATGAACAGCCCCAGGCAGTAGTCCTCGCCCGCACGGAGACGATGCAGTGGCAGGCTCACGTCCACGCCCTCGGCGTCGACGTAGTGGTCGATGCGCCCGTCCGAATCGCAGGTCAGGTCCACGATCACGCCGCGCCGCGTCGGCGCTTCGTCCAGCCGCGTGACCGGCACGATCGGGAAGATCTGGTCGATCGCCCAGATGTCCGGCACCGACTCGAACACCGAGAAGTTGAGGAAATACTTGTCGACCAGCTTTTCGTCCAGCTCGTCCAGCAATGTCCGGTGCGCGCGGTCGGCCGGCGACAGCCGCCCGCGCACCGCATTGGCGATCAGGTAGAACATCTCGTCCAGCCGCGCACGGTCGGCCAGGCTGAGCTGCCCCAGTGCGTACAGCGACTGGCCCTCGGCCAGGTGGTGCTGGGCCTCGTGGTAGAGCTCCAGCGGCGGGCGTTCGTCCAGCGCGGCATGCACCTCGCGCAGGTGGCGCAGCACGGTGGGTTCACCCTCGCACGGGGGCGGCAACGCACCGGTGGGCACTTCCTCCACCTCGGTCACGTCGGACACCAGCACCGCGTGGTGCGCGGTCATCGCGCGGCCGGCCTCGGTGAGGATGTGCGGCGCGGGCAAGCCCTCGGCGGCGACCGCATCGGCGAGCGACTGCACGATGGTCAGCGCGTACTGCTCCATCGAATAATTGATCGAATTGTGGCTGCGCGAGCGCGAACCCTCGTAATCCACGCCCAGGCCACCGCCGACGTCGACGATGTCCAGCGGCACGCCCATGCGCGACAGCTCGACGAAATAGCGCGTCGCCTCGCGCATGCCGTTGGCGATGTCGCGCACATTGGATATCTGCGACCCCATGTGGAAGTGCTGCAGGCGAAGCGTGTGCTTCAGGCCGGCCTTGTCCAGCGCGTCCACCAGCTCGAGTACCTGCACCGGCGACAACCCGAACTTGCCCTTGTCGCCGCCGGTGTTCTGCCACTTGCCGGCACCGATCGAGGCCAGGCGCACGCGCACGCCAAGCAGCGGCTCGACGTCCAGCGCCTTCGCCTCGGCGACCACGTGCTCGAGCTCGGAGAGCTTCTCGATCACGATGAACACGCGCAGGCCCAGCTTGCGCCCGATCAAGGCCAGGCGGATGTATTCGCGGTCCTTGTAGCCGTTGCAGATCACGATCGAGTTCGGCCGCGCCAGCGCCAGCACCGCCATCAGTTCGGGCTTGGAGCCCGCCTCCAGTCCGAAGCCCTGGCTGCCGGCGGCGACCAGCTCCTGCACCACGCCACGCTGCTGGTTGACCTTGATCGGGAAGATCGCGGTGTAACCGCCGGCGTAACCGGTTTCCCCGATCGCGCGGGCGAACGCGCCCTGCATGCGCTTGAGACGATCGGCGAGGATGTCCGGAAAGCGCACCCATAGCGGCAGCCGCAGGCCCTGCGCCTTCGCCTGTTCGACGATCTGCGGCAGCGACAGCGACGGGCCGTTCGCGCCGCGCGGGCGCATCACGATGCCGCCGGCGGCGTCGATGTCGACGTAACCGTCGCTCCAGTAGGGCACCGCATACAGTTGGCGGGCGTCGTCGACGGTCCAGGACGTGGACATGGCAAGGGTCTCCTTCGAGGCAAACGGATCCATGCACGTCGCAGCGGCGAGCCTTGACGCATTGCTCGATCGAGCGGAAGGCCTGCCGGCCGGAAGCCTCGCACGCCGCGGGGCCGGTCAGGCTTCGTGGGCGGCTGGTGGCCACCCGGGGCCGCATTGTAGCGGCGGCCGGCGGCAACAGGGGGTCAACGCGCACATTGCGTGCGCACGGTTGCCGCTACAATGCCGCTCCTTTTCACGTCTCCCCATGCAGGACAGCACCATGTCGCAACTCAGCTGGTTCACCGAAGCCCACCAGGCCTCCGGCTCTTCCATCGGCTTCCGGGTGGAAAAGCTGCTGCATGCGGAGAAGACCCCGTTCCAGACCATCGAGATCTACCAGACCACCGACTGGGGCAACCTGATGGTGATCGACGGCTGCGTGATGCTGACCAGCCGCGACAACTTCCTCTACCACGAGATGATGACCCACCCGGCGCTGTTCACCCATGCGCGCGCCAAGCGCGTGGTGATCATCGGCGGCGGTGACTGCGGCACGCTGCGCGAAGTGCTCAAGCACGAGGAAGTCGAGCACGCCGCGCAGGTGGAGATCGACGAACGCGTCACGCGCCTGGCCGAGCAGTACTTCCCCGAGCTGTGCGAGTCCAACGGCGATCCGCGTGCCGAGCTGCTGTTCATCGATGGCATCAAGTACATGGCCGAGGCCGAGCCCGACTCGCTGGACCTGATCATCGTCGACTCGACCGACCCGGTCGGACCGGCCGAGGGCCTGTTCAACGCCGCCTTCTACGCCAGCTGCCACAAGGCGCTGCGCCACGGCGGCATCCTGGTGCAGCAAAGCGAATCGCCGCTGGCGCACCTGGACCTGATCAAGTCGATGCGCTCGGCGATGCGCACCTCCGGCTTCGGCGCGGTCAAGACGCTGACCTTCCCGCAGCCGTGCTACCCGACCGGCTGGTGGAGCTGCACGATGGCGCGCAAGGGCGCGGACCTGTCCGGCTTCCGCGAGCGCGGCGCGATCAGCAAGGGTTTCCCGACCCGCTACTACAACGCCGACACCCATCGCGCGGCGCTGGCGCAGCCGGAATTCATGCGCGAGTCGCTGGGCGAGTAAGCCCACCACCGCGAGCCCCTGTAGGAGCCCACTTGTGGGCGATGCTGTTCTGTTGATGGATCAGAGCCACGGTATCGCCCACAAGTGGGCTCCTACGAAAAGCGGGCGCGCGGCTCAAAACATCTTCTGCCGCACCTTCGGCAGCAGCACCAGCACCAGCGTGGCGATCGGCCCGAGCACCAGCGACAGCAGGAACCACAGCAGGCCGCTGCGGTTCTTGCCCTGGGCCAGGCCGGCATTGATCAGCGCCAGCGTGCCCCAGCCGACGAACCACGGCGCGGCCTGGGCGTCGGCCAAACTGGAAAACTGATTCACGGCATCTCTCCGGTCGTTGCGACGGTGCACGCAAGCGCGCGTCGGGGAAGCGACCATGCTAACCATCCCCACCCGCCCGTGCGCATCGCGTCGACCGGCGGATCAGGCTGGCTTAATCCTTGCCGGCTATGCTGCCGCTTCATTTGGCTCCAAGGAGAACGCGATGCCGGGACTGCGTCAACTCGCCCTTGCCCTGATCTGCACGATCGGCGCCGGCATCGCCGCTTCGCCCGCGCTGGCGAAGCAGCCCAAGGCCGCTTCGGCGCAGCAAGCACGCACCAAGGCGCTGATCGCCTTCCAGCGCGACCTGGTCAGCGTGCTGGCGCCGCGTGCCGATGCGCTGCCCCTGCTCGGTGCCGCGCTGCTCGCACGACCACTGCCCGAGCAGCCCAAATGGAACGACTTCCACAGCCTCATCGAACGCGCCGTGGCCGCGCCCGGGCATGGTCCGGCCGAACGCTGGGTCCAACTGGCCGACTGCGATGCGAAGGCCGACGCCTGCCCCAACGCCGACGCCCTCGCCGCGCTGGTCGCGCAAACCCCCGACAACGCCGCCGTGTGGCTGCTCAAACTCGGCCAGGACCTGCACAACGGCAAGCACGACGACGCCCGCACCGACCTCGCCCAGGCGGCCCGGGCCAAGCTCTACGACGACTACACCGGCACCAGCCTGCAGGCGCTGGCCCATGGCGTGAGCACGCTGCCGCCCCCGGAAGCCACCCTCGATCCGCAGGCCGGCGCAGGCGCCGCCGGGGTGCAGGCAATGATCGTGTTCGGCATCGCCGGGGCGCAGCCGCAGCCGGGACTACAGGCCACCGCGGAACTCTGCGAGGCGGCCGGTGAGGATCAGGCACTGGCCGCCGATTGCCGCCAGCTCGGCAAGACGCTGGAATGGGCCTCCAGCCCGCTGGCACGCTCGCTCGGCCTGCATCTGCGCGAAGTGCTCGCCGCTGACGAGGGCGAGCGCGAACACGCCCAGCGCGAGCGACGCGACCTCGTCTGGCAGGTGCAGCAGTTCACCCGGCTCGCCGCGAAGGCACAGGCCGACAGGGCCCAGGCCCAACACCTGCTGTCGCTCGCCCGCCACGGCGGCACCGAAATGAGCCTGATGCTGGCGGCGCTGCGCGATGCCGGCGTGTCGATCACGGCCCCGGCCGACTGGACGCCGCATTCGGCAAAGAACGGGGAAACCCGTACCGGGAGTGCCGAGCGCACCCGACGCTAAAACGCCCGGACCCGGGGCGCGACCGGCCCCGTTCCCCGTTCCCCGTTCCCCGTCCACAAGCTACCCTTGCCCCAACCTTTGGCGAACAGGGGCAGTCCGATGCTGACGGTGCTGGTGGCATGCAGCAAAGGCGGTTGCGGCAAGAGCACGCTGGTCACGCAACTGGCCTCGCACTGGGCACAGGAAGGCAAGCGCACGGCGATCGTCGATACCGATCGCCAGGGCTCGAGCTATCGCTGGGCCACGCTGCGGCCCGAGGGCATGCCGGGCGTGCTCGGGCTGGAGGGCCGTCGTGGCCTGCACAAGCTGCCACCGGATACCGAGCGCGTGCTGATCGACACGCCGGCCGGCAGCACCGGGCGCGAGCTCGAACCGCTCCTCGAGGCCGCCAACGCGGTACTGGTGCCGGTGTTGCCCTCTTCGTTCGATCTGCACGCCACGCTCGGCTTCCTCGACCAGCTCGCCACCGTGCCGCGGATCAGGCGCGGCAAGCTGCCCGTGGCGCTGATCGGCAACCGCCTCAAGCCCTGGACCCACGCCAGCCAGGACGCGCTGGCGCAACTGGCCGAATCCTCCGCCTTTCCGGTCATCGCCGAGTTGCGTGACAGCCAGGCTTACGTACTGCTCACGTCACTGGGCAAGGGCATCTTCGACTATCACTCCGAACAGGTGCGCAGCCAGCAGCAGGACTGGCTGCCGCTGCTGCGCTGGCTCAAGCGCCAACAATGAGGATTGCCATGCAGGAACTGATTCTGTTGCGACACGCCGAAGCCAACCCCGCGGCCGGCGGTGGCGATGACCACGACCGCTCGCTCAGCCCGCGCGGCGAGCAGGAGGCGCTGGCGGCCGGCCGCTGGCTTGCCTCCCACGGCGCGCGTCCGGACCGGGTGCTGTGCTCGCCCGCCCTGCGTACCTGCCGTACGGCGGAATTGGCGATGCGCGCGTTGACGCCGGACGCGCCGGTCGGCGTGGCCGGCGAGATCTACGAGGCCACGCCCGGCGAGCTGCTGGCCCTGCTCGACCAGCACGCCGATGCGCGCTGCGTGATGCTGGTCGGGCACAACCCGGGCATCGAGCGGCTGGTCGCGCTGCTGGTAGAGGGCCGTTCGGACGAATTCCGCGGCATGCCCCCCGGCGGTCTGGCGGTGCTGCACCTGCAGGGAGCGCTGGAGCCGGGCAACGCACGGCTGGATGCATTCTGGTCGCCCTGATGCGCCTGCACGTCGCCGCCGCGTTGCTGGCCGTGGCATTCACCGCACACGCCTCGCCATCGCACGTGTGGCATATCCAGAGCCCTCCCTCGCACGTCGACTTCGGCGTGCGCCTGCTCTGGCTGCATACGGTCCACGGACGTTTCGAGACGATCAGCGGCACGGTCGAGCCGCAGGCGGGCGACCGCGTGGTAGTCGATGCGCGCATCGCGCTGGACAGCCTGTCGATGGAATCGCCACGGCTTCGCCGCTGGGTCCTCGACGAGGAGTTCTTCGACGCCGCGCAATACCCGATCCTGCATTTCGTCTCCATGCCGGTGTCGCGTCGTGCGCTCGATAGCGGCGGCGCGCTGGACGGCCAACTCACCGTGCGCGGCGTGACTCGACCGGTGCGCTTCGAGCTGCTACCGGCGCACTGCACCGCCGATGCCTGCACGATCGAGGCCCGCGGGGAACTCAGACGCAGCGATTTCGGCATGACCGTGCATCGCGCCGTGCTGTCCGACCACGTGCAACTGGCGCTGGCGATCGCTATCGCGCGCGCGCCCGACTGAGTGCGCCAGCTCGTCCGCCGACCGGCGGGCCACGACGACCTCGACCTACACGGCGAGCCCCGTATCATGCGCGCCATGTCGCTGCGCCACCTTGCCCTTCTCGTCCTGTTCGCCGCCACCGCACTGCTCGATGGCTGCACGCTCCCGCGTGCGCAGATCCGCCGCGCCGACGCCGTGGTCGCGGCCACCGCGCCGGCCGCCTCCGCGTGCGACCGCGCCGACCACTGCGCCCAGCCCTCGCCCCTGCTCGACGCGGCGCGGCAGGCACTGGCCGCCTCCACGCCTGCCAACCCGCGCCATCGGGTGGCGTTGCTCGATGACAGCGAGCCGGCGCTGGTGGCGCGGCTGGACCTGATCCGCGGCGCCCGCCGCTCGATCGACGTGCAGACTTACATCTGGGATCAGGACGACGTCGGTCAGCTGGTGCTGGACGAACTGGTGCGCGCCGCGCGCCGCGGCGTGCAGGTGCGCATTCTGGCCGACCAGCTGTCCTCCTTTGGCGACGTCGCCCTGCTCGACCGGCTCGCCCGGGCCAGCCGCAACCTCAAGGTGCGGCTGTACAACCCGACCTTCCACGAGGCGAGCACCTCGCCGCTGGAGTGGGCCGCGGGCATCGCCTGCTGCTTCTTCAAGTTCAACCAGCGCATGCACAACAAGGTGATGCTGGTGGACGACACCATCGGCATCACCGGCGGGCGCAACTACCAGGACCGCTACTTCGACTGGGACGACGACTTCGACTACGTCGATCGCGACGTGCTGGTGGGAGGCCCGGCCGCGCAGGCGATGGCCCGCAGCTTCGCGCTGTTCTGGCGACACAAGCGCTCGGTGCCGCTGACCCACCTGCGCGACGTCAACCGGCACATCCTCGACCACCCGGCGGCCCCGGGCTGGCCCGCACCGGCATACGAACACCCGCAACGCGTCTACCGGGTCGAGCAGGAGGCCGGCGATGCGGCATGGCTGCGCGCCCACGTGCTGGCCGACAGCCTCGAAACCGGCGCGGTGGATTTCTTCAGCGACCTGCCAGCCAAGACCGACCAGCCGCTGCGACGGCAGGCGCGCCAGTTCACCGCCCATGTCATGCAGATGGTCGGCGCGGCGCGCCACGAGGTGGTGCTGCAGACGCCTTACCTGGTGTTGAGCCGGCGCGCGCGGCGCATCTTCGAGCGCCTGCACCAGGAAACTCCGCCGCCGCGCATCGTGGTGTCGACCAATTCGCTCGCTTCCACCGACGCCTTCGCGGTCTATGCGGTGTCCTACAAGCACCGCAAGCGCTATCTCAAGGACTACGGCTTCGAGATCTACGAATTGAAGCCGCACGCCGCCGATCCGGCCGCGGCCAACGCGCGCGCCAGTCTGGAATGGATCGGCGAGGGCGAGCACGCCAGCGGCGACCCGGCGCATGACGCCTCGCAACGCTACGTGGGTACCGAAAGCCACGGCCTGCTCGGCAGCCACGGCAGCAGCCAGCGCCCCGCGCCACTGGTGAGCGAGGGCCGGCGCTTTGCCCTGCATGCCAAGTCGATTGTGGTGGACGACCGCTTCGCAATGGTCGGCTCGCACAATTTCGACCCGCGCTCGGACCACTACAACACCGAGGCCGGCGTGATCGTCTACGACCGGCGCTTCGCCGAGCAGTTGCGCCGCTCGATCCTGCGCGATACGCAGCCGCAGAACGCCTGGGTCATCGCCCCGCGGCGGCCGGTGGTGCCGGTGCTGACCAAGCTCAACCAGGCCATCGGCGACTTGTCCGAAAGCCTGCCGCTGTTCGACTTCTGGCCCTACCGCTACGCCACCAGCTACCAGCTCAAGGCCGGCTGCGCGCCGATGCAGCCAGGCGACCCGGCGTTCTACAGCTGCTACGAACCGGTGGGGGATTTCCCCGATGTGGCGCTGTCGCCAAAGCTGATCTACACCCGCTTGATCACTGCCTTCGGCTCGAGCGCAAGCGGGATTCTGTAACCTCTTGCTCCTTGTCTGCACCCGGGGCGAGGGGGGCGAGCCTCGCGGGGGCGTTTCCCACCGTGAGATCGGGTTGTCGTTGTTGCGTTGCCTTTTGGTGCCTTTGCTGGCCGAGTGCGAAGCGCTTCCGGGCGCCGACAGGCGATCGGAAGCCCGCGGCAGACGAGCCAGGTCGCGGAGGGGCCACGCAAGAGCGACAACCAGCGCATCCCTGGAACAGGAGGCCATCCCGCGAGCCCCGGCCCCTCACCCCAACCCTCTCCCCGGAGGGGAGAGGGAGCCAGGTGCGGCTCTCACGCACACAAGCCCGCCAGTCCTCTCGCCTCAGCTGCCGGGCGCCGACAGGCGATCGGAAGCCCGCGGCAGACGAGCCAGGCCGCGAGGAAAGCCCGGGCGGACGGGGAGCAGGCTCTCCCCTTAGGATCGGAGCAATCGGGGAGCGGTCTACGGCGGAGTGCCCGGGGCGCGGCTGTCGAAGCGCATCGGCAGTTCGCCGCGCACGCCGTTTTCGCCTGCCGGCACGGCGAAGCGCCAGCCGCGCACGGTCGCCAGCGCATGTGCATCGAGCACCGGGTCGCCACTGGACCGTGCGACGCCGGCGGACGTCACCCGACCACTGCCGTCAGTGGCGATATCGAGCAACACGCGGCCATCGAGATGGCCGCGCAGCGCCGCCCAGGCCGAGGGGCCGGGCGGGGTGTCGAGCGGGACCAGTTCCACGGGCGCCTTCGCTGCCGGATGCGTCACCGGTTCGGGCAGCGCGCCCACCACGCGCGGGGCGGCATGCGAGCGATGGCGGACCGGCGCACGCTGCAGCCGCGGCACCACGTGCGCCGCCGCGCGTGGCGGCGGGCCGGTCCAGTCATCGGTGAAGCCGCTCAGCCCGTCGGTGCCGGCGATGCCGATCAGCAGGGCGATGAAACTCAGGCCGGTGGTGACGCGCAGGCGCGGCATGGCGACACGCTCGGGCTCAGCGCTCCAGGATCGCCACCACGCCCATGCCGCCGGCGGTGCACACCGAGATCAGGCCGCGGCCGCTGCCCTTCTGCACCAGTTCCTTGGCCAGCGTGGCGACCAGCCGCGCGCCGGTGGCGGCGAACGGATGGCCGACGGCCAGGCTGGAGCCGTGCACGTTGAGTTTGGCCGGGTCGATGCTGCCCAGCGGCGCATCCAGGCCGAGCCGGTTGCGGCAGTAGTCGGCGCTCTCCCAAGCGCGCAGCGTGCACAGCACCTGCGCGGCGAAAGCCTCATGGATCTCGTAGAAGTCGAAGTCCTGCAAGGTCAGGCCGTTGCGCGCGAGCAGGCGCGCGACCGCCACCGTCGGCGCCATCAGCAGGCCCTCGCCGTGCACGAAGTCGACCGCGGCGACCTCCGCATCACGCACCCAGGCCTGCACCGGCAGGCCACGTCTGGCGGCCCAGTCCTCGCCGGCGAGCAGCACCGCCGCGGCGCCGTCGGACAACGCGGTCGAGTTGCCGGCGGTAAGCGTGCCGTGGCCGGAGCTGCGGTCGAACGCGGGCTTGAGCGTCGCCAGCTTTTCCAGGCTGGTGTCGGGCCGCAGGATGTTGTCACGCCTGACGCCGCGGAAGGGCACCACCAGGTCGTCCATGAAACCGGCGTCGTAGGCGGCGGCGAGCTTCTTGTGGCTCTCCAGCGCGAGCTGGTCCTGCGCCTCGCGGCCGATATGCCACTCGCGCGCCATCTTCTCGCAGTGGTCGCCCATCGACATGCCGGTGCGCGGCTCGGCCACGCCCGGGAAGGAGGGTTTGAGTTCCGCCAGCGAGAACCCGCGCGTGGCCGCAGCGAGCTTGTCCTGCCAGCCCCTGGCGCGGTTGATCGACAGCAACCGCTTGCGCAGGCGCTCGCCGTAGACGATCGGCACGTCCGACGTGGTGTCGGAGCCGGCCGCGATGCCGGCCTCGATCTGGCCCACCGCGATCTTGTTGGCCACGATGATCGCGTTGTCCAGCGACGTGCCGCAGGCGCGCGCGGTGGTGATCCCCGGCGTGGTCGGGGCCAGGCCCGAACTCAGCAGCGCCTCGCGCGCCAGATTCCAGTCCGACGCATGCTTGATCACCGCGCCCAGCGCGACTTCGCCCAGTTCCACGCCGTGCAGGCCATAGCGTTCCACCAGCGCGCCGAGCACCTTGACCGACATGCCGAAGTTGCCGACGTCGGCGTAGGCGGTGTTGTTGCGGCAGAACGGGATGCGCACACCGCCGATCACACCGACGCGCTTGGTGGTTTTTTCCATGTCCGGGGCGGTCCTGGAGCCTTCGAATCTCCACAGGCTAACCCGCACGCCGATGCGGCGGAAGCCCAAAAGCGTGAACGCCGGTGCGCTCCGTATAATTGGCTGTTCTGTGCCGTTTGGAAACCCGATGGATGCGCAACCGCTGATCGCCCTGCCCGCGGTGCTCGCACTGGAGTGGCTGCCCGGCCAATCGCCGGCCGCCATCACGCTCAGCCGTGACGATGCGGAGGCGCTGGCCGCGCTGGTCGCCGACGACCTGCACGCACTGCTGCCGCGCATCGGCGAGGCGCGGCTCGCGCTGGCCGGCGCGCTGTTCGATCCGGTCGAGCTGCTGCGCCCCGGCTTTCCCGTATGGGCCACGCTGGACGAGCTGGCCCGCCGCGTGCCGCGCGGCCACCTGGAGAACGTGGTCGCCTTCGGCAGCCACCAAGGCCAGATGCCGGCGCAGACGCTGGTGCCCGAGCCGGGCCACGCCGGCGGCGCGCTACGCCTGCTGCCGCTGTCGGTACTGGCGACCGAGGCGCTCGCCGGGGACCTGGCCCAGGACATCGAAGTGCAGCTGGTCGGCCGCGGCGAAGCCGGCGCGCGCACCGCCGACTGGCTGATGCGAACGCTCGGCGTACAGCTCGAGCACGCCCGTTACCTGAGCCGCAACGACCTGCTTGCGCTCACCTGCGTGCAGTACGAACACGTCAATCTTGCCCCGCTGTGGACCCTGCTCGAAGCGGCGTTGCTCACGCCCTACCAGGGCGAATCCACGCTCAGTGCGCGCGGCCTGCCGCTGCGCTACGCCGACGGCGCCGTGCACGCCGGTTCGCCCGCCGCCTGGCTGGCCGGCCAGGCGGGTAATGCGGCCGAGCGCGCGCACGCCTTTGCCGGGCTGGTGTTCGAATTGCGCCAGTACGCCGCGCTGCTGCAGGCGCACCACCTGCCGTTGCAGCTCGAGCAGGGCGAGGCCGGCCAAGGCTGGCTGCTCGAAACCCTGGCCGACCCGGACCCGACGCTGCCGCCACCCGAACTGCTCGCACACGAGGCGCCGGGGCTGGGTACCGTGGCCATCACGGCCACCCAGGCCGGCGCCGATGGCCAGCCGCGCCTGCTCGCGCACGGCTACCCGCTCGCGCCGCAGGCGTTGGGCCCGCTGGTGGCCGTGCTTGCCGCCCGCTACGGCATCGAGCCGTCGCTGCAGGCGCTCGGCGGCGTGGTGCCGGGCGCGGACGGCCTGGGTGCGCCCGTAGCGGCGCGGCACTGAGCTCTCCGGAACCGGCATCGCCCTTGCAGGGAACGCGCGTAACCGTCGGATAGCCTTTTCGCCAAGCGTCATTCCCACGAAAGCGGGCATCCCGCCTGCTGGTGCGCCAGGGGCAAAATGGCCTCCCGCTTTCGCGGGAACGCCGCCCCTGGCGGTTCTTCGAGCTTCCCTGCAGGAGGGGAACTGGGTGCGGCGGAGGGCATCCGGGCGGCGCGCCCCCTGCACCTTTTTCGGCCTTCCGCTTCTGGCATCCATCTGGCGGCAGGCGCATGATGGGCCCGGAGCCGGGGGTAGCGCTCAGGGGGAGTGCCATGACCCAACCCCTTTCACCGGACGGATTGGCCGCACCGCCCGACGACGACGACCAGTCCGTCAGGAACTGGCCCGAACACGTACTGCGTGGCATACCCGCGCTGATCCTCTACGTCGATCCCGACCTCACCGTGCGTCTCGCCAACCAGCCCCCACGGCGCTGGCTGGGCGTGCCGGCCGAGGGACTGGCCGGCCGCGCGGTCGGCGAGCTGCTCGACGAGGCCAGCGCAGCGCGCGCGATCGAGGCCCTGCAGGCGGCACTGGGCGGCCAGCCGCGTACCGTCGAAGGCGTGCTGTTCTCCGGCCGCGCGCACCGCTACATGCACGCCAGCTTCCAGCCCGACGCCGATGAGGAGGGCCGCGTGCACGGCGTGTTCGGGGTGTTCATCGACATCACCGAGCGGCACGCGCTGGAACTGAAACTGCGCGAGAGCGAGCAGCGCTTCTTCGGCGCCTTCCAGCACGCCGCCATCGGCATGGCCCTGGTGCGCCCGGACGGTCGCTTCCTGCGCGTGAACGAGGCGGTCTGCCGCATGCTCGGCTACAGCGAGGAGGAATTCCTCACCCTGAGCATCGCCGACGTCACCCATCCGGACGACTACGGCAACGACATGGCGCAGCTGACGGACATGCTCGCCGGCCGTACCGACGCCTACCAGATGGAGAAGCGCAACCTGCACAGAGATGGCCACGTCGTGCATTTCCAGCTCAGCACCTCGCTGGTTCGCGATGAGCACGGCAAGCCGCTGTACTTCGTCTCGCAGGTGGAGGACATCAGCCAGCGCAAGCAATTCGAGGAAGCCTTGTTCCGCGAGCGCGAGCTGGCCGAGGTCACGCTCAATTCCATCGGGGACGCGGTGATCGCCGCCGACCTCGACATGCGGGTGACCTCGCTCAACCCGATCGCCGAGGGCCTCACCGGCTGGACCGCCGCCGAGGCGCGCGGCCGCCCGATGGACGAGGTGTTCCGCCTGCGCGATGCGCGCACCGGCGCGACGCTGGAAAACCCGTTGCGCGGGGCGATCGAGCGCAACGCCATCGTCGACCTGGAAGGCAAAGCGGTGCTGCTGCATCGCAACGGCTTCGAAACGCCGATCGAGGACTCGTCCGCGCCGATCCACGACCACGCCGGCCATGCCATCGGTGGCGTGCTGGTGTTCCGCGACGTCAGCGAGACCCGCGCGCTCGCCCTGAAGATGATCCACCTGACTCAGCTCGACACGTTGACCGGCCTGCCCAACCGCAGCCAGGTGCAGGGCCAGATCGAACAGGCGGTGATCGCCGCACGCCGGCGCCAGCAGCGCTGCGCGCTGCTCTACATCGACATCGACCACTTCAAGCAGATCAACGACCAGCACGGTCCCGCCAACGGCGACCGCGTGCTGCGTGCGTTTGCCGCGCAACTGCGCCAGGCGCTGCACGACGAGGACATCCTGTGCCGCCACCACGGCGACGAGTTCGTGGTGCTGCTGCCGCAGGTGGAGGCGCCCGGCCAGGCCGCCAGCGTGGCGCAGCGGCTGATCGCCTATGGCGAGCGCACCACCGTGCCCGGCCTGCCCGAACTGTCGCTGCGCATGTCCGTCGGCATCAGCCTGTGCCCGGACGACGCGGCCGATGCCGACCAGCTGCTGCGCAACGCCGACAGCGCCATGTACGAGGTCAAGGTCGCTGGACGGCGCAGCTACCGCTTCTTCACCGCCTCGATGAACGAGCGCGCCTCGCTGCGCCGGCGCATCGAGGCGGAGCTGCGCCTGGCGATCGCGCGCGAGGAGTTGTCGCTGTATTACCAACCCAAGGTCGATGCCATCGACGGTCACATCGTCGGCGCCGAGGCGCTGCTGCGCTGGTTCGATGCCGAGGGCAACGAGCGCTATCCAACCGAGCAGTTCGTCGCGGTGGCCGAGGACGTGGGGTTGATCGTGCCGGTCGGCGCCTGGGTGCTGCACGAAGCGTGTCGTCAGGCCGACGTGTGGCACCGCCAGCACATGGGCGTGCCGATCGCGGTCAACGTCTCGCCGCTGCAGTTCCAGCACGCCAACTTCCTGGCCGAGCTGCGGACCGTGCTGGACAACTGCACGCTCGATCCGGCGCTGCTGGAGCTGGAACTGACCGAGCGCACCGTGATGGCCGGCGGCGATGCCACCATCGCGCTGCTCCAGCGCATCAAGCGCTGCGGCGTGCGGCTGTCGCTGGACGACTTCGGCACCGGCTACTGCAGCCTGTCGTACCTGAAGCACTTCCCGGTCGATGCGCTGAAGATCGACCGCGCCTTCGTGCGCGACGTGGAGAGCGACCCGGACACTGCCGCGATCACCCAGGCGATCATCGCGATGGCGCGCAGCCTGGCCAAGACGGTGGTGGCCGAAGGCGTGGAGACCGAAGCCCAGGCCGCGTACCTGCGCAACGCCGGCTGCGAGCAGCTGCAGGGCTTCCTGTTTGGCGCGCCGATGGACGCGACCGCATTCGGCAAGCTGCTGGCCGAACAGCACCTGCGGCGCTGGGCCACGGATCGCCCCGGATCGTAGGGTGGGCTTCAGCCCACCGTCCGGCCGCCGCAGGACGAGGGTGGGCTGAAGCCCACCTGGTGCCTACGTTCGCGGCAGGCCTTCTTCGTACATGAAGTAATGGCACGGTTCCATGCCGAGTTCGGCGTAGGTGCGCTGCGCGCGCTGGTTCTCCGTCTCCACGTACAGCCGCAGCCCGACCGCGCCGGCGGCCCGCGCCTGGTCGCGCACCGCCGCGTACAACGCGCGGAACACGCCGCCGCGGCGCGCCTGGGGCACCACGTAGACGCTCTGGATCCACCAGAAGTCGCCGCAGCGCCAGTCGCTCCATTCGTAGGTGACGAGCAGGCTGCCGACCGCCGCGCCGTCCCGTTCGGCGACCAGGTAGAAGCCGCGGCGCGGCGCGTCGAACACGCCCTCGACGCCGCGCGCGAGCACCGTGCGGTCAAGCGTCCTGGCTTCGGTCTCCTGCGCCATGGCCGCGTTCCAGTCGACCAGGTTGGGGATGTCGGCACGGGTGGCGGGGCGGATGGTGAGGGCTTCAGGCATGGGGCCTCCAAGGCAGACGGGGATTATCGATCAAGGGCGCGGCGCCGGGCCGGGTTTCCCGCGAGCCCCGCCCCTCACCCTGCCCTCTCCCCGATGGGGAGAGCGTTCAAAGGCTCGCGCACCCTGCAAGGCGCCGCAGACTGCGCTCTCTCCCCCCCGGGGAGAGGGCAGGGGTGAGGGGCCACGCTCGCCTCGGACCTGCTATCGAGAGCGCTTGCGCGACGCCCCCAGCTTGCGGGTAAGCGTATTGCGCCCGACCCCCAGCGCCGCCGCCGCATGCTGCCGATGCCCGCCGTGCGCCGCCAGCGCGGCTTTCAGCAAGGTCCGGTCGAGCGCCTCGCGGGCACGCGCATGGATGTCCACCTCGCCGCGCGCGAGCGCCTCGCTCGCCCATGCGTGCAGCGCACCGGTCCAGTCGCCGGCGGCGATCGGCGCCGCCGCCGTGCCCAGTTCGGCGGCCTGGATCTCCGCTCCGGGTGCGATCACCGCCAGGCGCCGGCACAGGTTCTCCAGCTCGCGCACGTTGCCCGGGAAGTCGCGCTGCTCCAGCGCCTTGAGCGCCGCGCGCGCGAACCGCTTGGGCGGCAGCTTGAGCTCCTGCGCGGCGGCGGCCAGGAAGTGCCTGGCCAGCAGCGGGATGTCGGCACGGCGCGTACGCAACGGTGGCAGTTCGATGCGCACCACGTCCAGCCGGTGCTTCAGGTCCGCGCGGAACTGCCCGGCCGCCACGCGGGCGTCGAGGTCCTGGTGGGTGGCCGCGACGATGCGCACGTTGCCGCGGATCAGCTCGCGCCCGCCGACGCGGTAGAACTCGCCGCCCGCCAGCACGCGCAGCAGGCGCGTCTGCAGCGCCAGCGGCATGTCGCCGATCTCGTCCAGGAACAGCGTGCCGCCTTCGGCCTGCTCGAAACGCCCGGCCACGCGCCGCGCCGCCCCGGTGAAGGCGCCGGCCTCGTGCCCGAACAGCTCGCTCTCCAGCAGCTCGCTCGGGATCGCCGCGGTGTTGAGCGCGACGAACGGCTTGCCGCGGCGTGCGCTTTCCTCGTGCAGCGCGCGCGCGACCAGTTCCTTGCCGGTGCCGGTCTCGCCGGTGACCAGGACGTTGAGGTCGCTCGCCGCCACGCGGCCGATCAGGCGGAACACCTCGCGCATCGGCGCGCTTTCGCCGAGCAGCGCGTGCGTGGGCGTGAGGGCCGGCGACGGTGCCGCGGCCGGCTGCTCGGCGAGCGCGCGGCGTGCCACCTCGACCGCATGATCCAGATCGAACGGCTTGGCCAGGTAGTCGACCGCGCCGGCGCGATACGCGGCCGCGGTCGTCGCCACGTCGGTAAAGGCGCTCATCACGATCACCGGGCCGATGCCCCGGGCGTGCAGTTCGGCGAGCAGGCCCAGGCCGTCCTCGCCGGGCATGCGCACGTCGGTGAGCAGCAGGGCGGGGCGTGCCTCGCGCAGTGCCTCGCGCACCGCCGGGACGTCGCCGAATTCGCGCACGGCCAGGCCGGCCTCGCGCAGCGCTTCGGCAAGCACGTAGCGGATGCTGCGGTCGTCGTCGACGATCCACACGTCACGGTTCATGGCAGTCGGCTCGTTCAATGCAGGGGCCCTCTTGCCGGCGATGCTGCCAGCCCGGCGTCACCAGGAGACCGCACGCGGATCCCTGCCCAGGGTTCAACAGTCACGCGGCTCATGCGTGCTCCAGCGGAAGCCACAGGGTGAACGTGGTGGCGCCCGGCGGGCCGGCGTGGCGCAACTCGCCGCCATGTTCGTGCGCGATCTCGCGCGCCATCGCCAGGCCCAGGCCGGTGCCATCGGTGCGACCGGACACCAGCGGCTCGAACAGCGTGTCGCGCAGGACGATGGGGACGCCGGCACCGTCGTCGATCACGTCCAGCCGCAGGGCGGTACGCAGCACGCGTTCGCCCAGCCGCACCCCATGTTCGGCACGCGTGCGCAGGATCAGCTGGCGCGCGCCCGCTTCGCGCGCATTGCGTGCCAGGTTGAGCAGGAGTTGCTGCAGGCGATCGGCATCGCCGCGCAGTTCCGGCAGGCTCGGGTCATAGTCCTGCCGGATCGCCAGCGGCGAAGGCTCGGCCTCCAGCAGCGCGACGACCCGCTCCAGCACCGCGTGCAGGTTGATCACGTCCTGCGGCGGCGCGCCGGCCGGACGCAGCAGGCGGTCGGCCAGCGCGGCCAGCCGGTCCGCCTCGGCGATCACCATGCCGGCCAGCGCCTTGAGCTCGGCCTCGCCGACGCGCCGCTGCAACAGTTGCGCCGCGCCGCGCAGGCCGGCGAGCGGGTTCTTCACCTCGTGCGCAAGGCCGCGCAGGCTGGCCGAGACCGGGGAGTTTTCGGCCGCCGGCGGCGCGAGCACGTGCACCTCCAGCAGCAGGTGTTCGGCATCGAGCGGCTGCAACGACACGTCGAGCCGGCGCTCCGGTGTGCCCAGGCGCAGGTCGCGCCATTGCACGGCGCGTTGTTGCTCACGCGCGCGGGACGCCTGCGACGCCACCGCCGGCTCGCCCAGCAGCGACGCCAGCGGCTGGCCGATGGCGCGTCGCGGGCCCAGGTCCAGCGCCTGGGCCAGCGCCGGGTTGAGCCAGGCCAGACGAAACTGGGCATCGACCAGGCCCAGCCCGGTCGTCGCCTGTTCCGCCCATGCGCGCCAGTCGGCCTCGTTCATTGCACCATGATGGGCGTTGCGCCCTCATGGGGCAATGCGGGTCGGATGGGGTCACGATCTCCGGTGCGTTGCGGCCTGCCCGGCCAACAGCGCTGTGCACGGCGCGCCGCGATCATCGTGTTCGCCTGTCTCCACGCGCCCGCCGCCGCCCTTGCCGGGTACGCGCCGAACGACCGCGCGGATGCATGCCCTGCTGCGACGACGACGACGGTTCGGCCACCGCCGCGCGCGTAGGGTCGGCACTGGGCAATCGGGGGAGGACACGCCATGACCCAACTGATCGTCTGCTGCGATGGCACCTGGAACACCCTGGAGCACACCGACCAAGGCCTGCCCGCGCCCACCAACGTGGCCAAGCTCTACAACGCCGCCGAGAAGGACGAGCAGCAGCTGGCCTATTACCACCCCGGCGTGGGTACCAACGGCGGCTGGCTCGACCGCGTGGTCGGCGGCGGCACCGGCGCCGGGCTGGAGCGCAACATCATGAGCGCCTACCAATGGCTCGCCGTGCGCTACGAGGCGGACGACCGGATCTTCCTGTTTGGCTTCAGCCGCGGTGCGTACACCGTGCGCAGCCTGGGCGGGATGCTCGCGCACAGCGGCCTGCTGGACCTGTCCGACCCGACGCTGGCACCGGCCGAGGTGTGGTCGCGCGTGCAGCAGGTATTCGAGGCCTACCGTGCCGGCATGCCGTTCGCCAACGCAGGCGGCTGGGCCTTCCACGGCGTGCCGCCCGGGCGACCGACGTCGGGCTCCATCGGCGTGCACTTCATGGGCGTGTGGGACACCGTCGGGGCGCTGGGCATACCGCTGGAGCTTTCCGTGCTGCGCTTCATCGGCGATCCGCGCCGCTACCAGTTCCACGACACCAAGATCAGCCTGATGATCGCCAACGCCCGCCATGCCGTGGCGATGGACGAGCGCCGCGCGGATTTCATGCCCACGCTGTGGACGAACATCCGTCGGCCCGACCGGGTGCACCAGGTGTGGTTCCCCGGCGTGCATGGCGACGTCGGCGGCGGTTACGCGCAGGCCGGACTGTCCGACATCGCGCTGGCCTGGATGCTCGACGAAGCCGCCGCCTGTGGCCTGCGCCTGCGCGATAACACGCGCGCGCAGCTTCGCCCCGATCCGCAAGGCGTGCTGCACGACTCGCGGCAGGGCCTGTTCAAGCTCGGCCGCAACCAGCCGCGCGCGGTGGCGCAGGTGGCCAGGAACTGCGTGCTGGCCGGGCTGGTGCATCCCAGCGCGCTCGCGCGACAGGCCGACCCGCCGCTCGCGCAGGGCGACTACTGGCCCACACGCGTGCTCGCCGCCGGCGAGCGGACGACGCTGGACGTGTTCGCCTCGACCCACTGGAACATCACCGGGCTGTACCTGGAGGCCGGCGTCACCTACCGCTTCGACGCCGCGGGCGAGTGGCTCGACGCGGGCGCCAAGTTCTCCCCCGCCGGCGGCGAAGTGGATGGCCACCACGCCTCCGACATCGCCCGCCTGGCGGCGACGGCATTGGGCTCGGTGGAACACGTGTTCAACACCGCCAGTCATGGCGATAGCGACTTCTGGTTCACCCGCCGCGTGGAGTCCGCACCCTGGTGCGCGCTGGTCGGCTTCGTCGCCAACGGCGAAGGCGACGCACGCGGCGAGACCTTCGTGATCGGCAACGGCTGCCACTTCACCCCGGCCGCCAGCGGCTACTTCTACGCCTACGCCAACGACGCCTGGCAGGCCTATGCCAACAATCACGGCAGCGTGGCGCTGACCGTCGCGCGCCCGTGAGGAGCCCGATCAGCGCGTGCTGGACCCGCTTGCGGGCGATGCCCGTCGTGTGCGGGCGTGACAATCGCATCGCCCGCGCGCGGGCTCCTGCAAGGGGCGCACATGAGAACGGGCGCCGAGGCGCCCGTTCCTTTTCCGCATCCGGGATGACCGATCAGATCGCGTAGTACATCTGGAACTCCAGCGGGTGCGTGCTGGCGCGGTAGGCGGTCACTTCCTTCATCTTGACCTCGATGTAGGCATCGATGAAGTCGTCGGTGAACACGCCGCCGGCCTTGAGGAACTCGCGGTCCTTGTCCAGCGCGTTGAGCGCCTCGTCCAGGCTCGCGCACACCTGCGGGATGTTCTTCTCTTCTTCCGGCGGCAGGTCGTACAGGTCCTTGTCGGCCGGCGCACCCGGGTCGATCTTGTTGATGATGCCGTCCAGGCCGGCCATCATCAGCGCGGTGAACACCAGGTAGCCTGAGTTCATCGGATCGGGGAAGCGCACCTCGATGCGGCGGCCCTTCGGGCTGGACACGTACGGGATGCGGCAGCTCGCCGAGCGGTTGCGCGCCGAGTAGGCCAGCATCACCGGCGCCTCGAAGCCCGGCACCAGGCGCTTGTAGCTGTTGGTGGTCGAATTGGCGAAGGCGTTGATCGCCTTGGCGTGCTTGAAGATGCCGCCGATGTACCACAGCGCCATCTGCGACAGGCCGCCGTACAGCTCGCCGGCGAACAGGTTCTGCCCGTCCTTGGCCAGCGACTGGTGCACGTGCATGCCCGAGCCGTTGTCGCCGACGATCGGCTTGGGCATGAAGGTGACGGTCTTGCCGTTCTGGTGCGCCACGTTCCTGATGACGTACTTCATCGTCATCAGCTCGTCGGCCTTCTTCACCAGCGTGTTGAACTTCACGCCGATCTCGCACTGGCCGGCGTTGGCCACTTCATGGTGGTGCACCTCGACCACCTGGCCGAGCGACTCGAGCACCTTGCACATGTCCGCGCGCAGGTCGCCCAGCGAGTCGACCGGCGACACCGGGAAGTAGCCGCCCTTCACGCCCGGACGGTGGCCGGTGTTCTGGCCGTCGTACTTGTAGCGCGACGACCAGGCCGCCTCTTCGGAGCCGATCTCGTAGAACACGCGGCCCATGTCGTTCTGCCAGCGCACCGAGTCGAAGATGAAGAACTCCGGCTCCGGGCCGAAGAAGGCGGTGTCGGCGATGCCGGTGGACTTGAGGAACGCCTCGCCGCGCTTGGCGATCGAGCGCGGGTCGCGGCCATAGGCCTGCATGGTCGACGGTTCGAGCACGTCGCAGTGCAGGATCAGCTGGGTGTGGGCGGAGAACGGATCCAGGTGCGCGGTGTCCGGATCGGGCAGCAGCACCATGTCCGACTCGTTGATGCCCTTCCAGCCCGGGATGGAGGAGCCGTCGAACATCTTGCCGTCCTCGAAGGTCGACTCGTCGATGGCGTGCGCCGGGAAGGTGACGTGGTGGTGCTTGCCGAGCATGTCGGCGAAGCGCAGGTCGACGAACTCGACGTCGTGTTCGGCGATCAGGTCGAGCACTTTCTGGGCGGTCATGGGCGAGCCTCGGAACGGGATAGAGATGCGGGCGTTACTGCAATGCGCGTGCCAGCGCCCATTCCCGTCGGTGCCGGCCGCCATGGCGCTGCGGAGCGGGATCGCGGTCGCGCACGGGTACGCTCCACGGAGGCGATTGCACCATTCCAGCCCTGACGATTGCACCTGAATGGCACAAACCGGCCTCACGCCGCCGTGTCCGCTTCCCCGTAAGCTATGCCGCTTTACCGATCCACCGGAGAGCCCTTAGTGAGCGACCTGATCCGCGTCATCCTGCTCGGCATCATCGAGGGCATCACCGAATTCCTGCCGATCTCCTCGACCGGCCACCTGCTGATCGCCGAGCAGCTCGGCCTGGGCGAGCGCTCGGACCTGTTCAACATCGGCATCCAGGCCGGCGCGATCCTGGCGGTGACGCTGATCTACTGGAAGCGGCTGTGGCAGCTGCTGACCCAATGGCGCGAACCGTCCAACCGCGACTACCTGGCCAAGCTCACGGTCGCGTTCCTGATCACCGCGGTGCTGGGGTTCATCGCGGTCAAGGCCGGCTTCACCCTACCCGACACGGTCACGCCGATCGCGTGGGCACTGGTCATCGGCGGCTTCTGGATGATCGGCGCCGAAGCGGTGGCGGCACGCCGGCCGGACCGGCGCGAGGTGACCTGGACGGTGGCGGTGCTGGTCGGTTTCGCGCAGATGCTGGCCGGCGTCTTTCCCGGCACCTCGCGCTCGGCCGCGACCATTTTCGCCGCGCTGCTGGCCGGCACCAGCAACCGTGCCGCGGCCACCGAGTTCGCTTTCCTGGTCGGCATCCCGACGATGTACGCGGCCACCGGCTACGAGCTGCTCAAGGTGGTGAAGAACGGTGGCGCGGTGCACGAGGACTGGAGCGCACTGATCGTCGGTTTCGTGGTGTCGGCGATCGTCGCCTTCGCTGCAGTGAAGTGGTTGCTCGGCTACATCCGCACGCACCGCTTCACGCCGTTCGCGATCTACCGCATCGCGCTGGGCGTGGCCTTGCTGCTCTGGCTGCCGACCGGCGTCTGAGCTTTCCCGCGGCGATCAGCCCGGCGGCCCCGCGATCAGCTGGACCGGGCTGTCCAGCGCAACCGCCTCGCCCACCGGGCCGGAGCCACCAGCCGACGCGCCAGCAGCTTGCCTGCCGGCCTCGGTCGTAAGCGCTTCGCTACGGCTGATCGGGTTCAACGCGTAGACGAACGGCAGCTGGATCCGGGTCGCCACCGGCTGGCCGTCGACAAGCTCCGGCTGCGCGTGGGCGTGCCGCAGGACCACCTCGGCGGAGGTGATGAACGCGCCGGGATTGGGGTGGTTGATGCGGTGGCTGGCCGCGTGGATGTCGCCCAGCGTGCCATCCGGGTGCACGATCGCCTCCATCACGATCGTCCCCTGCCCACGCTGGCGAAGCTCGTTGATGGGGTAGGCGGGCGGTTGCGTGAGGATGAGCTTGGGGCCGTTCGAACGATAGACCGCACGCAGCCCGTAGTTGCCGTCCGCCTGCTGCACCACCTGCACCACGAGGCGCACATAGGTGCGCGCGGTCGCCGCATGCCCGTCGCGCACGGGCGGCTTGAAGCGCCAGCGCGCGATCGCCTGCCGTGCCGGCCCCGCAAGGGTCGCGGGCACCTCGCCGGTGAGCTCCATCGCCGTGATGTGGCCATCGACGCCGACGTCCAGCGCCGCCTCGGCACGGTACTCACGCGCGACCGCTGCGTCGGCCGCCGCAGCGCGTGCCTGGATGGCACCCGCGGCGAGCAGCACGCACAGCAGCCATGTCGCCACCCTGCCCCTGCCGTCACGCTGGCCAGCGGCCCTTGCGTCCGCGCCTGGCGCGGTGGCGGACATACGGCCCATCGGACTCATGCCTTTCTCCTGTCGTGCATGGCTTCCGCAGCCGCGCGCGGAATGCCTGTCAATGGAATGCCCGACGCCGCGCGTCATCTCAACCGCGGGGGCCGGGCGGCAGCGGCTGCACCGGACTGTCCAGTGCGATGGCCTGGCCCGCCAGATCCGGCGACTCGCTGGCCGGCGCCGCGGGCTGAGCCGCCGACGCATCGGCCCTGGCCTCGCCGACATCCGATGGGCTCGCCGTCCGGAAGGCGATCGGGATCCGCACGCGGGTGGCGACCGGTTTGCCATCGACAAGCTCGGGCAGCGCGCGGCTGTGCCGTACTGCCTCTTCCACCGCACGTGCGAACGCCTTTCTTGCAAGCGGACTGCTGAAATCGGAGGCGACCAGCGCGGGGTCGGTCAGGCTTCCATCCGGTTGCACCACCGCCGCCATCGTCAGGCTGCCGCCGCCCTGCTCCATGGGCCAACGCGGCGCCTGGAGCGCAAGGGCGGGTCCATTCTTGATGAAGGACACCGCTACACCGTAGGTGCCGTCCAGGCGCTTGACCAGGTCCAGGTCGACCCATGCGTAGGTGCGGGCGGTGACGGGCTGTCCGGCGCGCACGGGCGGCTTGAAACGCCAGCGCCTGATCGACGCCCGGGCCGGCTCACCCAGCACCGGGGGAAGGGTCGCGGGCAGATCGACCCGGGCCACCTGGCCCGCCGCATCGACGTCCAGCCCGGCCTGCAGGTGATACGTCCGGACGACCTGTCCATCGGCTGCGCGTGCCGTCCACCCGGGCACCACGAGCACCGCCAGCCATACCGCTCCCCTCGCCAGCCTCGCCCTCATCCCTGCGCCCTCCCCGGCCCGTACCTGCCGCCGCAGCCTACACCGGGAAGGCGTGGGCGGCGACGGGTGGGAGGGCCGCATGTCGCCCGGCCCCCACGCCTTGCGCACGCCCGGTGTGCCTACCATCGCCGCGCGCCGGCCACCCCGGCCGGCGGTCCACGGCGGCGTCTCCATGGCAGCAGACAAACCTCCAAGCCTGATGCGGTCGCGAATCATGCTGGCGACGGGTTTCGTCTTGTTGACCTCGTTGCTGGCCGGGGCCTATGTGCTGGCCGCGGCACGCGAGGCGGAGATGGAACAGCAGCAGCACATCCAGGCGGTGCGTGCCTCCCTTCGCAGCACGATGCTGACGATCCAGGGCGCCGAAACCGGGCAGCGGGGGTACCTGCTGACTGGTGACAAGGCTTACCTGGCGCCGTACGCCCGCTCCCGCGCCCAACTGACGGCGTTGATGCAGACGCTCGACCAGCAGGTCGAGGATCCGCACCGGCGTCGCGATCTGCCCGAACTGCGTGCGCTGATCGCGGGCAAGCTGGCCGAGCTGGCGCAGACGCTGTCCTACTACGACCGTGGCGACCACGCGGCGGCAGTGGATCTGGTCCGGTCCAACCTGGGCATGCAGCTGATGGAGCGCATCCGCACGCTGGTGGGGGCGATGCTGGTCGACTGCGACCGCAGCATCGTCGCCGAACAGGCGCGCGAGCGCCTGCTCTCGCGCTGGGTGCTAACCGGCGCCTCGGCCTCCGCGCTGGCGATCCTTGGACTGGCCATGCTGACGTTGCGCGAGATGTCACGACGCCACCGCATGATGATGCGGGTGCGCGACGAACTGCTCGCCTCGAGCGAGGCGCTGCGGCGAAGTACCGAACGCCAGGCGATGCTGGAAGAAGCGGTGCGCCAGTCGCGCAAGATGGAAGCGCTCGGCGCGCTCACCGGCGGCATGGCGCACGACTTCAACAACATGCTCGCGGTGGTGATGGGCAACCTGGAGCTGCTCAAGGCGCGCCTGGCGCGCGGCAACCACGATGTCGGCCGCTACGTCGGCTACGCACTGGAGGCGACCCGCCGCGCCGGCGAACTCACCCAGCGCCTGCTGGCCTTCGCGCGCAAGCAGCCGCTGCACGCGGTGCTGGTGGCGACCAGCGACGTGGTGGCCAGCACCACCGAGGTGATCCGCCGCACGCTCGGCGGCATCTACAGCGTCGAACTGCAGCAGTCACCGGACCTGTGGAAGACGCGGGTGGACGTCAATCAGCTGGAAAGCACGCTGATCAACCTGGCGGTCAATGCGCGCGACGCCATGCCTGAAGGCGGCCGGCTGACCGTGCAGACGGCCAACGTGTTCCTTGACGAGGACTTCGCCAGCGGCCGCCCCGACGTGGCCAGCGGCGCCTACGTGATGATCGCGATGACCGACACCGGCCACGGCATGACGGCCGAGGTCCGGCGCAAGGCGTTCGAGCCGTTCTTCACCACCAAGGCGGCCGGCAAGGGCACCGGCCTGGGGCTGAGCCAGGTGTACGGCTTCATCAAGCAGTCCGGCGGACACGTGGACATCGAGAGCGAGGTGGGCAGGGGCACCACCATCCGCCTCTATCTGCCGCGTGCCGACGGCGAGGCCGCGACCGGGCCGGCGCGCGCCGACCGCGCGACCGGCGGGTTGCCGCGCGGCGACGGCACCACGCTGATCCTGCTGGTGGACGACGACATCGGCGTGCGCGTGTTCGCGGCGGAGGCGCTGACCGAACTGGGGTACCGCGTGCTCACCGCGTCCAGTGGCCACGACGGGCTGGCCGTGCTCGACGCCCATCCGCAGATCAATCTGTTGCTCACCGACGTGGAAATGGCGCAGCTGACCGGCTGGGAGCTGGCCGACATCGCGCGGCAGGTGCGGCCGGGCCTGAAGATCCTGCTGATGACCGGCTTCACGCGCGACGCCACCGAGGGCGTCGGCGAGCGCATCCCCGGTGCCGGGCTGTTGCGCAAACCGTTCACGCTGGAAGAGCTGGCGCACCGCGTGCATGCCTTGCTCTCGGGCGGCCCGCACCCGCCCCCGACCCACCCCTTCGAAGCCTGACGGCGATCGGCGCCTGCCTCACCACACGGCCGAAGTTATCCCGCGAACCCGGCCATGCGCTCTTCGAGTTCGGTGGCGCGGTCGGCGTCCATCTCGATCACGCAGGCGGCCATGCCCATGTCGATCTCTTCCCGCCCGCAGCGGGCATCGCGCCAGCGCAACCAACGCTCCTGTTCGTCGTCCAGTGGCGCCCGCCGCGACGGGCCCATGCGCGACGCAAGCCGCCGGTAGGCCTGGTCCAGGCGGAGGTGTTGATACGGGTACTCGGCGCGGATGCAGGCGACAGCGTCATCCGCGTCGCGCCCGCGCTTCAGGCAAGCCATGTACGTCGGACGCAGCTTGATCCGCATGAGGGCGGCGTCGAGGGCGACATCGCTGGCCGGCATCGGATAGGCCGGCCAGCGGTCGGCCGCGTGCGCCACAGCCCAACCCAGACCAAGGAGGCACGCGCAAAGCGATGCCCTTGTAGCGAAATGATGCACGGCGTTCTCCCAAAGGCAGTCGGGCCCGTCAGGGCGGCCCGGGAGCCTCTCGCACGCCGGTTGGCGTTGTCTGTCAGCCCTCGCCGCGTCCAGCGGTCAGGCAGCCGCGGCCGGCACGCCCTGCTTGACCGTTCCCGCCGCCACGGGCGCCCGGAACTGCGGCTCGTTGGTCCGCTCGAAGATTTCGCGCACCCATTCGATGAAAGCCTGCACGCGGGCGGAGAGGTGCTTCTTCTGCGGATAGACGATCCACACCGGCTTGCCGGTGGAGCGGGTGTCGGTCATCACCAGCTGCAGCTTTCCCCAGTCGAGCATGCAGGCGACCATCATGTGCGGCGCCTGGGTGATCCCCAGCCCCGCGGCCACCGCCTGGATCACCGACTCGGCGTCGTTGATCAGCAGGTGCCCGTCCACGTCGACCGCGATCGGCCCGTTGGCGCCGTCGAACATCCACTGCCGCGGGCGGCCGTTGGGATAGACGTAATTGATGCAGCGGTGCTGCTTGAGATCGTCGATCGTCTGCGGCGCGCCGTAGCGGGCCAGGTACGCCGGCGAGGCGCACACCACGTTGCGCAGGTAGCCGATCTTGCGCGCGATCAGGCTGGAGTCTTCCAGCTCGCCCACGCGGATGGCGCAGTCGATGCCCTCGCCGTTCAAGTCCGCTGGCAGGTCGCTCATCGACAGCTCCAGCCGGATATCCGGATAGCGTTGCTCGAACTCGGCCAGCCGCGGGATCAGCGCCGCGCGCCCCACCGCCAGCGACACCGCCACGCGCAGCTTGCCGACCGGCTTGCGGTTGGCGTAGCCGAGCGCCTCGGTCGCTTCGGCCAGGTCGGCCAGAATGTCCTTGCAGCGCGCATGGAACACCGCGCCGTCGTCGGTCAGCCGCAGCGAGCGGGTCGAGCGGAATAGCAGGCGCGCGCCGAGGCGTTCTTCCAGCCGGGACACCGCGCGGCTGACGCCCGAGGGGGTCATTCCCAACTGTGCGGCAGCGGCGGCAAAGGTCTTGGCCTCGACCACGCGGACGAAGGCAGAAATTGCTGCGAAGTCTTCCATCGAGCCCACTCCAGGGTAATTCGTGACTCGGCGGCACGATTGCATTGCACCAAGCCCCGGTTTTCTATACCGGCAAGTGTACCTATTCTCCCGGGCCTTCGCCGGTTCTGTACCGACCGGTGCACTAATTTAGACGCGGGAGCGCATGATGAAAAAGCGATGGATCCTCTTGAGCCTGGCCGTGGCGGTCGCGGCCGGCAGCTGGGCGCTGCTCGGCAGCCAGGGCGAAAGCCACGCGCAGGACACCGGCGCGCCGCCGCCGCCCGCGGTCACCGTGGCGCAGACGCTGGTGCGCCCGGTCAGCGACACCGATGCCTTCACCGGCCGCCTGCAGGCGGTGGACACCGTCGACGTGCATCCGCGCGTGAGCGGCTACGTCACCGCCGTGCACTTCAAGGAAGGCGCGCGGGTGCGCAAGGGCGAACTGCTGTTCACCATCGACCCGCGGCCGTACCAGGCCGAAGTCGATCGACTCGCCGCCACCCTCGAGCAGGCGCGCGCCGAGCAGAAGCTCGCCGCCTCCAACGCCGAGCGGGCGAAGAAGCTGCTGGCGCAGCACGCGATCTCCACCCAGGAGGCCGATCGCCTGGCCACCGCGGCGGCCAGCGCGAAGGCGCAGGCGTCGGCCACCGGCGCGGCGCTGGACGCGGCCCGGCTGGACCGCAGCTTCACCGAAGTGCGTGCGCCGATCGACGGCCGCGTGAGCAACGCGCGGATCACGCCCGGCAACCTGGTGACGCCCGCCGACGTGCTGACCCGCGTGGTCAGCGTCGACCCGGTGTATGCCTATTTCACCGTCGACGAGCACGCGTACCTGAAGCTCGACCAGCTCCGTCGCGAGCGCGGCGTGGCACCGCAGGTGGCGATGGGCCTGGTGGATGAAGAGGGCTACCCGCATGCCGGCCGCATCGACTTCGTCGACAACCAGCTCGACGCCGACAGCGGCACGATGCGCCTGCGCGCGGTGTTCGACAACGACGATGGCCGCTACACGCCGGGCCTGTACGTACGTCTGGAACTGCGTACACCCAGCAGCAAGCCGCGCGCATTGATCGACGAGCGCGCGGTCGGCACGGACCTGGGCAACAAGTTCGTTTACGTGCTTGAGCCGGACCACAAGGTCGCCTACCGCAAGGTCACGCTGGGGCCGCTGGCCGACGGGCTGCGCGTGGTCACCGCGGGCCTCACCGCCAAGGACGTGGTGGTGGTCAACGGCCTGCAGCACGTGCGGCCGGGAATGGAGGTCAGCCCCACGCGGGTGGCGATGGAGAGCCGCAGCCTGGACGCCGATCGCCAGCTTGCCGGCGTCGGTGGCAGCGCAGTGAAGGTTGCCTCGCGCAAATAACGCCATGACTCCCTCCCCTGCTTGCAGGGGAGGGTTGGGGAGGGGTGCTCTTCGTCATAAGGGCGAACCCCCTCCCAGCCTCCCCCTGCAGGCAGGGGGAGGAGCACATCAGGGAAACCCAAGCAATGAAACTCGCCCAATATTTCGTGGAGCGCCCGATCCTGGCCGGCGTGCTGTCGGTGCTGATCGTGATCGCCGGCGCGATCGCGCTGTTCAAGCTGCCGATCGGCGAATACCCGGAGGTGGTGCCGCCGACGGTGGTCGTGCGCGCCACCTATCCCGGCGCCAACCCCAAGGTGATCGCCGCCACCGTCGCCACGCCGCTGGAGGAACAGATCAACGGCGTCGAGGGCATGCTCTATACGTCCTCGCAGGCCACCAGCGATGGCGCGATGACGCTGACGGTCACCTTCGCGCTCGGCACCAACCTGGACAACGCCCAGGTGCAGGTGCAGAACCGCGTCGCGCAGGCCCTGCCGCGATTGCCCGAGGAAGTGCAACGGCTCGGCGTGACCACGCAGAAAAGCTCGCCCGACCTGACCATGGTCGTGCACCTGATCTCGCCCGACCAGCGCTACGACATGCTGTACCTGTCCAACTACGCGCGGCTGCACATCAAGGATCAGCTCGCGCGGCTGGACGGCGTGGGCGACGTGCAGCTGTTCGGTGCCGGCGAGTACTCGATGCGCGTGTGGCTGAACCCGGAGAAGCTGGCGATGCGCGGGCTGACCACCGGCGACGTGGTCAATGCGATCCGCGAGCAGAACGTGGACGTCGCGGCCGGTTCGCTCAATGCGCCGCCGGCGCCCAACGGCGCGGCGTTCCAGCTCAACATCAACACCCGCGGCCGCCTGGTCACCGAGGACGACTTCGCCAACATCGTGCTGCGCACGACGAAGGATGGCGCAGTCACGCACCTGCGCGACGTGGCGCGGGTCGAACTGGGCTCGAACAACTATGCGCTGCGCAGCCTGCTGGACAACAAGCCGGCGGTGGCGATGCCGATCTTCGCCCGCCCGGGTTCCAACGCGATCCAGATCTCCGACGAAGTGCGCGCCACCATGGCGCAGCTGAAGGCGGACTTCCCGCAGGGCGTCGACTACAGGATCGTCTATGACCCGACCGTGTTCGTGCGCGGCTCGATCGAGGCGGTGGTGCACACGCTGTTCGAGGCGATCGCGCTGGTCGTGCTGGTGGTGATCCTGTTCCTGCAGACCTGGCGCGCCTCGATCATCCCGCTGGTGGCCGTGCCGGTGTCGCTGGTGGGCACCTTCGCGGTGATGTACCTGGCCGGTTTCTCGCTCAACGCGTTGTCGCTGTTCGGTCTTGTTTTGGCGATCGGCATCGTGGTGGATGACGCCATCGTGGTGGTGGAGAACGTCGAGCGCCACATCGAGCACGGGCTCAAGCCGAAGGAAGCCACGCGCCGCGCGATGACCGAGGTGACCGGGCCGATCGTGGCCACCGCCCTGGTGCTGTGCGCGGTGTTCATCCCGGCGGCCTTCATCAGCGGCCTGACGGGCGAGTTCTATCGCCAGTTCGCGCTGACCATCGCCATCTCCACCGTCATCTCGGCGTTCAACTCGCTGACCCTGAGCCCGGCGCTTTCCGCGCTGCTGCTCAAGGAGCGCGGCGTGCCGAAGGACCGCTTCAGCCTCCTGCTCGAGCGCGGCTTCGGCTGGCTGTTCCGCCCGTTCAACCGGATGTTCGTCAGCGGCGCGGACCGCTATGTCGGCGGCGTGCGGCGTGTGCTCGGCAAGGGCGCGCCGGCGCTGGTGATCTACGGCGCGCTGGTGGCGCTGGGCGTATTCGGCTTCGTCCACGTGCCGGCCGGCTTCGTGCCTTCGCAGGACAAGCAGTACCTGGTCTCCTTCGCGCAGTTGCCCGATGCAGCGTCGCTGGATCGCAGCGAGGACGTGATCCGCCGCATGAGCGCCATCGCGCTCAAGCAACCGGGCGTGGAGAGCGCGGTGGCGTTCCCGGGCCTGTCGATCAACGGCTTCACCAACTCGCCCAACAGCGGCATCGTGTTCGTCACGCTCAAGCCGTTCGAGGAACGCACCGATCCGGCGCTGTCGGCCGGCGCCATCGCCGGTGCGCTCAACCAGAAATACGCTGCGATCCAGGACGCGTACATCGCCGTGTTCCCGCCACCGCCGGTGATGGGCCTGGGCACGATCGGCGGCTTCCGCATCCAGATCGAGGACCGCGCCGAACAGGGCTTCGAGGAACTGTTCAGGCAGACCCAGAACCTGATCGCCAAGAGCCAGCAGGTGCCGGCACTGGCGGGGCTGTTCTCCAGCTACCAGGTGAGCGTGCCGCAGATCGACGCCGAGGTGGACCGCGAGAAGGTCAAGGCCGAGGGCGTGAACCTGGCCGACGTCTACCAGACCATGCAGGCCTACATGGGTTCGCTCTACGTCAACGACTTCAACCGCTTCGGGCGCACCTACCAGGTCAACGTCTCGGCCGAGCCGGGCTTCCGCCGCGAGCCAGAGGACATCCTTCGGTTGAAGACGCGCAATGCCGCGGGCGAGGCGGTCCCGCTGGGCTCGTTCGTGCAGGTGCACCAGGGCGTCGGTCCCGACCGCGTGCAGCACTACAACGGCTATCCCACCGCCGAGATCAACGGCGGCCCGGCGCCGGGCTACAGCTCGGGCCAGGCGCAGGCGGCGATGGAGAAGCTGGCCCGCGACAACCTGCCCAACGGCATGAGCTTCGAGTGGACCGAGCTGACCTACCAGCAGATCCTGGCCGGCAACACCGCGGTGCTGGTGTTCCCGCTGTGCGTGCTGCTGGTGTTCCTGGTGCTGGCCTCGCTGTACGAGAGCCTGACCCTGCCGCTGGCGGTGATCCTGATCGTGCCGATGGTGCTGCTGTCCGCGATCGCCGGCGTGTGGCTGTCCGGCGGCGACAACAACATCTTCACCCAGATCGGTCTGATCGTGCTGGTGGGCCTGGCCTGCAAGAACGCCATCCTGATCGTGGAGTTCGCCCGCGAGGCGCAGATCCACGACGGGCTGGACCGCCGGCAGGCGGTGCTGGAAGCGGCACGACTGCGACTGCGCCCGATCCTGATGACCAGCTTCGCTTTCATCATGGGCGTGGTGCCGCTGGTGACCTCGCACGGGGCCGGCGCGGAGATGCGCCACGCGATGGGCGTGGCGGTGTTCTCCGGCATGTTGGGCGTGACCTTCTTCGGCCTGCTGTTCACCCCCCTGTTCTACGTGATCGTGCGCGGCTGGAGCGAGCGTGCGGCGGCAAGGCGTGCCGCGCGCCATGCGGCGTTGCCGGTTGCTATCGAGGAGCATTGAGATGTCACAAGTTACGAAAAGTCTGCTCCCTCTCCCCCGGCTCTTATCGAGGATGGGGGAGAGGGCTGGGGTGAGGGGCCGCTCTAGCGGCGGCCTTACATCAGAGCCTGCTCTTATGAGCTTCCCCGCGAGCCCCGCGCCCTCACCCCAACCCTCTCCCCGGAGGGGAGAGGGAGCCAGGAGCGCGCTCCGCATCCTGGCTGTGGCGATGGCCGCTTTGCTGGCCGGTTGCATCAACGTCGGCCCGGACTACCGCCAGCCGTCCGAAAAGCCGGTGACACTGCAGGGCGTGGACACCACGCGCCAGTCGAACGCCGACTTCCAGGTCGACTGGTGGAAGCAGTTCAACGACCCGACCCTCGACACCCTGATCAGCCGCGCCGCAAAGAACGCCCCGGACCTGAAGATCGCCATCGCCCATCTGAGGGAAGCCCGCGCCCTGCTCGGCACCGCGCGCTCCGAGCAATGGCCGGACATCGAAACCGCCGCCAGCTACACGCGCCGCCGCGGCCAGACGCCCGGTGTCAGCGAGCAGCGCACCACCACGACCACCTACCAGGCCGGCTTTGACGCCAGCTGGGAGCTGGACCTGTTCGGCGGCGTGCGTCGCCAGGTCGAAGCCGCGCGTGCTGACAGCGAGGCCGCGGCCGCCTCACTGCAGGACGCCCAGGTCACGCTGTTCGCCGAAGTCGCGCGCAACTACTTCGACCTGCGTGGTACCCAGCTGCGCGTGGAAGTGGCGCAGCGCGACATCGCCAACCAGCGCGAGGCGCTGGAGCTGATCGAAAGCCGCGCCGCGCTCGGCACCGGTTCCGAGCAGGACGTGGCCAGCGCCCGCGCACGCCTGGCCGGCGTCGAGGCGACGCTGCCGGTGCTCACCTCGCGGGCGCAGGCGGACCGCTTCCGGCTGGCCGTGCTGCTGGGCGAGCGTCCCGGCGGCCTGGACATCGACCTCTCGAGCGCGCACTTCACGCCGATCGACACCACCCTGCCGATTGGCAACGCGGACGACGTGCTCAGGCGCCGCCCGGACATCCGCATGGCCGAACGCGAGTTGGCCGCCGCCAACGCCCGCATCGGCGTGGCCAAGGCGGACTGGTTTCCGCACATCCGGCTGGGCGGGTTCCTCGGCTTCCTGGCGGGCCGCAGCAACGACTTCGGCAGCCCATCGACGCGCGCCTGGTCGATCGCGCCCAGCCTCAGCTGGTCCGGCCTCAACGTGCAGCGCGTGCGTTCCGGCGTGAAGGCCAGCGAGGCGCGTGCGGACGCGGCGCTGGCCACCTACCAGCGCACCGTGTTGCGCGCACTGGAAGACGTGGACAACGCACTGGTCGGCTACAACCAGCAGCGCGTGCGCGTGCAACACCTGTTCGAGCAGGCCGACCAGAGCGCGCGTGCCGCGAAGCTGGCAAAGATCCGCTACGACGCCGGCGCCATCGACTACCTCGAACTGCTCGACGCCCAGCGCACCCAGCTTGCCGCCGAGGACCAGCTCGCCGAGGCGGAGGCCGGCATCAACCTCCAGGCCATTGCGTTGTACAAGGCGCTCGGCGGCGGCTGGCAGGCGTGCGCCGACGCGCGTTGCACGGCGCTGGCCGCCACGCCCTGACGCAGCCCCATGACGGCGCACGCCATCAGAGGGCGTGCCGACCGATGCGCCCTTCGAGACCGCCCGCAACTTCACCGCGCGCGCCGTCCGAAACAGGTCTTCAGGCACTGTTGCGCGCCCCGGCGCGCTCGGCACACTGCCGCTTCCTGGCGCCGCACCACGCGATGCGCGAGCTTCCGTGGCACCCCTGCGGCGCCTTCCCCCACAAGGAAGGCTCGATGAACCCGCATCGCTTCGCCTGCGCCATGGCGCTCGCCCTGGCCTGCACCACCGCCACCGCCGCCGAACTGCTCGCTCCCGGCGTGATTTCCACCGGCCTGCAGGAGACCTCGGCGACGTTCTCGCCCGACGGCGGCACGGTCTACTTCATGCGCTCGGACTTCGGCGAGAAGGACGACACCATTCTGGTCTCGCATCGCCAGCACGGGCACTGGTCGACGCCCGAGGTGACCAGCTTCTCCGGCCAGTGGCACGACTCCGAACCGAGCGTCTCGCCCGATGGCAAACGCCTGTACTTCGTGTCCAACCGCCCGCCGCGGCCGGGCGCTGCGCCAGTGATGGCGCAGATGGCCGGGCACCCGTTCCCTGGGAAGAATCTGTGGTACGTCGAGCGCCAGGCCGATGGTCGCTGGGGTGAACCGGTGCACGTCGACGGCGCGCTCAACGACGGTGCGATGATCTACAACCCCTCCGTCGCGGCCAATGGCGACGTGTATTTTTCCGCGCATCGCCCCGATTCCGGCCGCGCGTACCAGATCTACGTCGCGCGCCAGACCGCGCATGGCCTGGCCCCGCCCGAGCGCGTCGAGCTGGGCGACCCCGCGCACAACCGCATGGACCCGGCCATCGATCCGGACCAACGCTTCATCCTGTTCGCCGGCGACGAGGGCGACGCACTGGGTCGCGCCGACATCTACATCGCCTTCCGCCAGCCGGATGGGCGCTGGGGCAAGCCCGAGCACCTGGCCGGCGAGGTCAACAGCGACAGCCTGGAAAATGCGCCGTCGCTGGGCCGCCGCTTCGGCGAGCTGTACGTGTCGAGCAACCGCGGGGAGGAAGTGCACTTTCCCAAGGCCCGCGACGACGCGCATTCGCTGCAGCAACGGCTGGAAAGTCCGCTCAACGGCTCGCGCAACGTGTGGCGTTTCGACATCGGCGCGGTGCTGAAGGCGCACGGCATCGCCCGCTGACGCTCCTTCACCGTGGCAGCCCGCTTGCGATGCACCTGGTTCCTTGCAGAAGAGCATCGCCCGCAAGCGGGTCCCGCAGAGGGCCGTTCGGCGCTAGCGCTGCACCATGACCGCGAACCAGCCCCAGCCACGTACGCGCTCGGTGATCAGCTTGGCGCTGGTGAGCATCGGCACCGCCAGCAGCGCGCCGGGTATACCCCACAACCAGCCCCACACCAGCAGCCAGATCAGGATCGCGATCGGCGACAGCCGCATGCGGTGGCCCTGGATCATCGGCGTGATCAGGTTGCCTTCGATCGCGGTGATGCCGGCGAAGGTGAGTGCCGGCAGCAGGGCCGGCCCGATGTCGTGGGCGTGGATCATGCCGACCAGACCCAGCACGATGGTGGTGGTGATCGCGCCGACGTAGGGGATGAAGTTGGCGGTCATCGCCACCACGCCCCACAGCAAAGGGTCGGGCATGTCGTACAGCCACAGCATCAGCGTGGTCAGCGCACCGAGGGTGGCGTTGATCGCCAGCGCGGTGAGCAGGTAGCGCGAGACCTCGATCTGGATACTGCGCACGATTTCGACCGCGTGCCGTTTGTAGGCGAAGCCGGGCGATATCTCCACCAGCCTTCGCAGCAGTGAGTCGCCGTAGACCAGGAAGAAGAACACCAGCAGCACCACGGTAAGCACCGCCGCCAGCACCTTGGGTGCGGTGGAGACCACATCCCAGGCCGATATCGCCATGGTCGAGGAGGGTGCCGGGGCGGTGCGCAGCGGGCCGCCGACCAGCGTCTGGGTCGCCCGGTTGGCCGCTTCCAGCGGCTTGGTGACGCTGCGCAGTTTGGGCACGAAGCTGCGGATCGCCGCCGGGGCGCCGTGGAACCAGCCCAGTGCCGGCTGCGCCAGCGCGCCGACACCGGCACCCAGCCCGGTCAGCAGCGCGATCACCAGCACGCTGGCGGTCAGCCAGCGTGGCAGGCGATGGCGGGCGCCGGCGGCCACGATCGGGTTGAGCGCCAGTCCGATGAAGGCGGCCAGCACCAGCGGGATCAGCAGCACGCGGGCGACCGTGACGGTGTACAGCAGCGCCAGCACCAGCAGCGCATTGAGCACCACCCGCACCGCCAGCAGGTGCCGGCGCAGGCTGCGCGCGAAGCGCAGCTGCGGGGAGCCGGCGACCGGCGGCGGCACGGTCGCCGCCGCGTCGACCGCAGCCGGCGCGACCACCGGATCGGGGGCGTTCATGCGTCCTCGGTGGCGCTCTGCGCGGCGGTGTGCGCGGCGAGGAAGCTGGCGCCGATGGTCGTCGCCTCGCTCAGCAGCGCACCGAACAGGTGGTTCATGCCAGGCAGGTGCAACGGCTTGGCGTGGGAGTGCCCGAGCAGGAAGCCTCCCGCCGCCGCGGTGCCCAGGATGACGAACGGATGGCGTTCGCCCCGCGCCAGCAGCGCCGAGGCAGGAAGCGTGACCGCGTGGCGCGCCTCGCGCACCCGTCGTTGCGCGGCGCGTACCCGCGCGCGTTCGCCGAAGATGCTCATGCCGCGTCCTCCCCTTCCACCCGGCGGCGGGCCCTGGCCCGCGTGTCGCGCATCATCGCACCCCATTCGGTGCGCGTGGCGGGAAGACTCATCCAGTGCATGCACCGGCGGAAGAAAACGATCGCCGCGAGCATGAACACCAGTTGCAGCACGGCCAGCGCCACCAGCGCCCAGAGCCAGGACGCGAACCACTTGGCCAGCAGCAGGCCGACCAGCGCCAGCAGGGTAAGGCCCAGCCCGACGCCGGCGACGGTGGCGGCCAGCCCGGCCAGCAACATCCACGAGAGCGCGCTGCGCGCGAGGCCGACTTCGGCCGAGAGCAGTTCCAGCTGGGCGCCGAACAGTTCCTTGATCGCGCGGCCCAGGCCGGTCAGTTCCGCGAGCACGCCCGGGGACGGCGCCGCGTCAGCGGCGCCGTCCCCGGTGGTGACATGTTCGGCCTCTGGCATCCCTGGCACTCGTCAGTGAAGGTGTCAGCGGCGCAGGATGCGGCCGAGCAGCCAGCCGGCGCCGACGGCCATGGCGAGTGACTGCATCGGCTTCTCGCGCACGTACTCGCGCGCCTGCTCCATCCACAGTTCGGCCTTGTCCATCGTCTCGTCGCGCATCTGGCGACCGCGCTCGCTTAGGTCCGCCGCCTTGTCGCTGGCCCGGTGAGCGGCACCGGCGGTCTTGTCGGCGGCACGGTGCACGCCCGCCTCGACCTTGTCGGCGGTGTGGTTGACCGCCTGCTTGGTGCGCTCGACCGCATCGGAGGTAGCTTGCTTGACGCGCTCGGCGCCCTGGTCGATGCGGGTGTGCGTCTTCGAGATTCCCGCGTCTGCCAGCGCACCATCGCTGGCGTCGGCGGCCATCGAGGGATTCGGCACGGCCGGATTGTGACCGGGGTCGCGCGGGGTGGACGAGCTCTGGATCGGGTTCATGGCGTTCTCCCGGAGGGTGGTGATGGCCGCCGCTTTAGCTGGCGCGGCGGAAGAAGGCGATGATCGCCAGGATCAGGAAGATGACGAACAGGATTTTAGCGATGCCTGCGGCCGCGCCGGCGATGCCGCCGAAACCGAGGATCGCAGCGATGATCGCGATGACCAGAAAGACGATGGCGTAATGCAGCATGACGGCTTCCTCATGGGTTGAGAGACGATCCCCTTCCTGGGCCGGCCTGCAAGGCCCGATGGGTCTCATTCATCCACAGGGGTCGCCATCTGCACGTGAAGAGGCGCGTGCCAGTGCGTCCTCCGTTCACTTCGCGTCCGGGTTGATGGCGTAAGTGCCGGTCAGGGCGGCGCTGGCCAGCACGTGGCCTTTCATCGCCTGCTGCAGTTGCTCGCGGTTGAATCCAGGGGACAGCCCCAGGCTGGAAACGTCCAGCGCGTGCAGTTCGAAACGGTAGCGGTGCACGCGCGCGTCGTTCCAGGGCGGGCACGGGCCGTCGTAGCCGAGGTAGGTGCCAGCCATGTCGGGGTCGGCGGCGAACCATCCGCTGTAGTCGTTCTCGCCCTGGTGGCTGCCGGCCGGCCCGGTCGGCGCGCGCTTGCCGTGGGCTGTGACGCCGTCGCTGCACGAACCGTTGCCGAATTCGCCGCATTCGGCCGGAATGTCGGCGATCAGCCAGTGCACGAAGTCGGTGCGGGGCAGGTCGGCGCTGACCGTGCGGCCTTGCTTGTTGACGTCGTCGCCGCGGCTGGGCGCGTCGCCATCGACGCAGGTCAGCACGAACGAGCGCGTGCGCGGCGGGGCATCGCGCCAGGCCAGGTGCGGGTTGCGGTTGTCGGACAGCGCGATCGGATCGCCCGGCTTGCCGAAGGCGCACTCGCGCGGGATCGGCTGGCCGTCCTGGAAGTCGTTGCTGCGTAGTTGCATCGGGTGGTCCTCCTCAGGTTGCGGGAAGTCGGCTCCCTCTCCCCTCCGGGGAAAGGGTTGGAGTGAGGGGAGCCCTAGCGGCCAAGTCCCGCACAGGCGACTCCAACTGCCTGACACGAGGAGGCTTCCCCCGCGAGCCCCGGGCCCTCACCCCGCCCCTCTCCGGTCATCTATCAAACGGGGGGAGAGGGAGAAAAGCTTCAGCGCTTGTACGTCACGCGATACACCGCGCCGGCCGTGTCATCGCTCACCAGCAGGCTGCCATCGGGCAACGGCTGCACGTCCACCGGTCGGCCCCAGGCCTGCTCGTCCTGCTCGAAGCCGGTGATGAAGGGCTCGTAGGAGGCGACTTTGGCCCCGTCCAGCCGCACCACCATCACGCGGTAGCCGGACTTCGTCGTGCGGTTCCACGAGCCGTGTTCGGCGATGAAGAGCGCGCCCCGGTAGCGCGCCGGGAACTGCTTGCCGGTATAGAAGCGCAGCCCCAGCGAGGCGACGTGGGGCCCCAGCTTGAGCACCGGCGGCGCGTAGTCCTTGCACGGGTGGCCCTTGCCGAACTCCGGATCGGCGATGTCGCCCTGGTGGCAGTACGGGTAGCCGAAATGCTGGCCGACGTGGTCGAGCCGATTGAGCTCGTCGCTGGGCACGTCGTCGCCGAGCATGTCGCGGCCGTTGTCGGTGAACCACAGCTTGCCGGTCGAGGGCCGCCAGTCGAAGCCGACCGTGTTGCGGATGCCGTAGGCGACGTCGGTCAGGTCGGTGCCGTCGGGGTTCATGCGTGTCAGCTTGGCGTAAGCCTTGTCCTTGTCGCACAGGTTGCACGGCGCGCCGATCGGCACGTACAGCTTGCCGTCGGGGCCGAAGGCGATGAACTTCCAGCCGTGGTGCGTCTCGGTGGGGAACTTGCCGTAGACCAGCTCGGGTTTAGGCGGATCGTCCAGGTGGTTCTCGATGTCGCGCAGCACCAGGATGCGGCTGACCGCCGAGACGTACAGGTCGCCCTGGTGGAAGGCCACGCCAACCGGCAGCTGCAGCCCGCTGGCGACCACGCGCACCTTCTCCGCACGGCCGTCGTGGTCGGCGTCGGTCAGCGCGTAGACCTTGCCGGCATCCATCGAACCGACGAACACGGTGCCCCTGGCGCCCACCGCCAGTTCGCGCGCCTGCGGGACCTGGTCGGAGTAGACGGCGACATGGAAGCCCTTGGGCAGGACCAGCCGGTCGAGCGCGGGAGCCGCCCAGGCGGGTGCGACGGACAGGGCCAGCAGCAGCACGAGCAGCAGACGCATGACGGCTCTCCTTGGCAGCGGAAGAGCCAGCGTAACGCCGGTGCCGTGAAGCGGGAAAGGATGGGCTGGCCGGGTGGGTGCCGGCCGTCGCCCCTGCTACCGTAGCGGCCTCACAAGGGGGATGCATGAGCGAACTGGACGACCTGGCCACCCTGGTCCGCGCGGCCACGCCGTTGCTGGTGATCGAGACGGTGGACGAGCAACGCGTGATCGAGTGCTTTCGCCACGTCATCGCGCAGTCGTTGCGGCCGCTGTGGCGCTGGACGCTCACCGACGGACTGCGCCGGCTGGACTTCGCCCAGCCGGCCGGCCAGGAGATCGCGTCGGATGCCGATGCGACGCTGGCTGCGATCCGCGCCGCCGAGGAGCGTGGCGTCTACCTGCTGTTCGATTTCCATCCGCTGCTGGGCTATGCGATGAGCCTGCGCCAGTTGCGCGAGATCGTGCAGCGCCAGCGCAGCGCCGCGCATACCCTCGTGCTGGTCGGCGCCCGGATCGAACTGCCGCCGGCGCTGGAAGCGCTGGCCCTGCGCGTGCCGCTGGCACTGCCGGACATCAAGGAGCTGGCCGGGATCCTGCGTGGCGAAGCGGCGGCGTGGCAGCGCGAACAGGGCCGCCGGCTGGAGGTCGACAGCGATGCCGCACGCACGCTGGTACGCAACCTGGTCGGCCTGTCCGGACCGGACGCGCGACGGATCGTGCGCAAGCTGATCTACAACGACGGCGCGCTGGGCGCCGCCGACCTGCCCGACCTGATGCGCTCGAAGTTCGACCTGCTCAACCGCTCCGGCCTGCTGCACTACGAGTACGCCACCGCGAGCTTCGCTGACGTCGCCGGCGTGGCGCGGCTCAACGCCTGGATCGAGCGCCGCCGCGCGGTGTTCCTCGATCCGCAGCCGGCGCTCGATCCGCCCAGGGGCGTGCTGTTGTTGGGCGTGCAGGGCTGCGGCAAGAGCCTGGCAGCCAAGGCCACCGCCGGCGGCTTCGGCGTGCCGCTGGTGCGGCTGGATTTCGGCACGCTGTACGACAAGTACCAGGGCGAAACGGAGAAGAACCTGCGCGAGGCGCTGGCCAGCGTGGAACTGCTCGCGCCCTGCGTGCTGTGGATCGACGAGATCGAGAAAGGTCTGGCCAGCGGCGGCGGCGAGGACGGCGGCGTGTCGCGCCGCGTGCTCGGCTACCTGCTCACCTGGATGGCCGAGCGCAAGGCCAAGGTGTTCGTGGTCGCCACCGCCAACGCGGTCGACCAGTTGCCGGCGGAGTTGCTGCGCAAGGGCCGCTTCGACGAGATCTTCTTCGTCGACCTGCCCTCGCCCGCGGCACGCGCGGCGGTATTCGGGCTGCACCTGAAGCGGCGCAAGCTGGACCCGGCGGCGTTCGACCTGCCGGCCCTCGCCACCGCGAGCGAAGGCTTCTCCGGCGCCGAGATCGAGCAGGCCATCGTCAGTGCGCTGTACGACACCGCCGGCAGCGGCGTGCCGCCGGACCAGGCCGCACTGTGCCGCGCGCTGGAGCAGACGCGGCCGTTGTCGGTGCTGATGCGCGAGCAGGTGCAGACCTTGCGCGAGTGGGCGCGCACACGCTGCGTATCGGCCGACTGAGCGGCTGCGCCCACGCTCGCCTTCCCGCGCACTCAAGCCCTCACACCCCCCGCTCCTCGGCGGGGAGAAGCGCAAGGCCGCGCTGCAAATGTTGCAGCCGAGCGCAAATCTTGCGCCGTACCGATCCGGCAAACAGCCACAACCCGTGCCGCTGCCAAGGGCACGGTTCTTGCCGCTCTCGGAGACCCTCGCGGCCGGTGCTCCGTGCCGGTCGTCTCCCTCCGCAGACGACAAGGACCCCTCATGTTCGCTCACAACAAACGCCTGCAGTACACGGTGCGGGTTTCCGAATGCAATCCGGCACTCGCCAACCTCATGCTCGAACAATTCGGCGGCCCGCAGGGCGAGCTGGCCGCGGCGATGCGCTACTTCACCCAGGCGCTGGCCGAGGACGACCCCGGTCGCAAGGACATGCTGCTGGACATCGCCACCGAGGAACTGAGCCACCTGGAGGTCATCGGCACCATCGTGGGCATGCTCAACAAGGGTGGCAAGGGCAAGCTCGCCGAAGGCGCCGAGGAACAGGCGCAGATGTTCCGCGAGCTGCAGGGCGCCGGCAACGACTCGCACGTGACCCAGGTGCTCTACGGCGGCGGGCCGGCGCTGACCAACTCCGGCGGCCAGTTGTGGACGGCCGGGTACATCGATTCGATCGGTGAGCCCACCGCCGACCTGCGCTCGAACATCGCCGCCGAGGCGCGCGCCAAGATCATCTACGAGCGGCTGATCAACGTCACCGCCGATGCCGGCGTGCGCGAGGCGCTGGGTTTCCTGATGACCCGCGAGATCGCCCACCAGCAATCGTTCGAGAAGGCGCTCTACGCGATCGAGCCGAACTTCCCGCCGGGCAAGCTGCCGGGCAAGCCGGAGTTCGCCAACATGTACGTCAACACCTCGCAGGGGGAGGGCGACATGCGCGGGCCGTGGAACAGCGACGACAACTTCCAGTTCGTCAGCGACCGCGAAAAGATGCTGGCGATGGACGGCGGCAGCGGCCTGCCGGAGGTGGGCATGACCGACCAGCAGCGCTCGGTGCTGACGCAGATGGCCCAGCGCACGCGCTCCAATCCGTCGATCAACCCGGAGACCGGCGCCGACCTGGGCCGCAGTGGTGGCCAGCCGCAGGGCACCCGCCACTAACGCGCATCTCCGCAGGGCTTCCCCCATCCGCCCTTCGGGCACCTTCCCCCGCGCGCGGGGGAAGGCTCGTGGGTGAGCGTCCAGGCGCCTGCCTTGCCGCTTGACCGCTCTTGCATGAGCGTCGCGACCTGAACTGCAGGGCGGAGGGGCGCCCTGGCGCGGTGCTTCAACCGAACGCGGTATCGAGCAGCATCATCAGCACGAAGCCCACCATCAACCCGCCGGTGGCGAAATGCTCGTGTCCCTGCCGGTGCGATTCGGGAATGATCTCGTGGCTGACCACGAACAGCATCGCGCCGGCCGCGAAGCCCAGCCCCACCGGCAGCAGCATCGGGTAATCGATCACCACGCCGGCGCCGACCAGCGCGCCGACCGGCTCGATCAGGCCCGAGGCCATCCCTACCGACACCGCCCAGCGCCGCCCGTAGCCGGCGGCCATCAGCGCCATCGCCACCACCAGCCCCTCGGGCAGGTCCTGGATGGCGATGCCGGTGGCCAGCGCCACGCCGTGGGCCACGCCCGGCCCGAAGCCGACGCCGATCGCCAGGCCCTCGGGCAGGTTGTGCAGGCAGATGGCGAACACGAACAGCCAGGCACGCTTGAGCCGCAGTGACGGATGCCCCTCGGGTCCCTTGATGAAGTGCTCGTGCGGCAGCACGCGCTCGAGCAGCACCAGCGCGGCCGCCCCGATCAGGATCGCCACGCCGACCAGCGCGCCGGCCGTCCACGGCCCCTGCCCCTGCCGCTGGGCTTCGTGGATGCCCGGCAGCGCCAGCGAGAAGGCGCTGGCCGCCAGCATGACCCCCGCGCCGAAGCCGAACATGGTGTCCTGGGTCCGCTGGTCGATGTTCCTGGCGAACAGCGCCGGCACCGTGCCCAGTGCCGTGGCGAGGGCACCGGCGGCACCGCCCAGGGTGGCGGCGAGGATCGGCGTCATGCCCATGCGGGGCTCCTGCGCGTGGGCGGGTGCATCACGGGCATGCGGTCATCGGGCGGCGTGTCGGGTGGCCAGCATGACGCCGGACCGACCCTGGCGGCGTGAACGGTGGGCGTTGATCCTTCGCCCGGCGCCGCTCATGCTGATGTCCCCGCCCCGCGAGATAGACATGCGCACGCTGCCGCCCTTCCACCTCGCCTTCCCGGTCAGCTCGCTGGCGAACGCACGCGCCTTCTACGGCGGCCTGCTCGGCTGCCCGGAAGGGCGTTCCAGCGACGACTGGGTCGACTTCGACTTCCACGGCCACCAGATCGTCGCGCACCTGGCCCCGGACGAAGCGCGCGACGTGGCCGCGCACGACGTCGACGGCGACGCCGTGCCGGTGCGCCATTTCGGCCTGGTGCTGCCGATGGACGCCTGGCAGGCGTTGGCCGATCGCCTGCGCGCGGCCGACACCCGCTTCGTCGTCGAGCCGCACATCCGCTTCCGCGGCCAGCCGGGCGAACAGGCCACCATGTTCCTGCTCGATCCGTGCGGCAACGCGCTGGAGTTCAAGGCGTTCGCCGATCCCGCGCGGCTGTTCGCGCGCTAGCCTCGCGCCCGCTCTTCTACGGGGAGCGCGTCGTGATGGCGTTGAAGCGTGCGGCGATGTATTCGTCGGTGAAACTGACCATGTCGGCGCCGCGGATGAACCCGCAGTGGCCGCCATGGTCGGCGATGTCCAGTTCGATGTTCGACGGCAGCTCAAGCTGCTCGAACGCACCCACGGGGATGACCGGATCGTCGCGCGCGGTGAGGATGGTGGCCGGGATGTCCAGGCCGGCCAGCGCATCGCGCGCTACCGAATAGCCGTCCAGGTACGCCTCGAGCGATTCGAAGTCGGTGTGCCGCAGCACCAGCGACTCGGTCAGCCCGCGCAGGCTCTGCTTGAGCTCGGCGAGCTCGAAGTACTGCCGCTGCGGGAAGGCCTGTTGCTTGGCCTTCAGCGACTGCCGCCACTTGCGCATGAAGTACGCCTGGTAGAACCAGGGCGCGCTCTTCTCCAGCGAGAACAGGCCTTCGCCAGGGTCGATGATCGGGCACACGGCCAGCGCGTAGTCCAGCCCGATGCCCGCGTGCGGTGCACGCAACGCCGCGCGCAAGGCAAAGTTGCCGCCCAGCGAGAAACCGGCCAGCGCGGTGACCGGCCGTGGCCACCGGCGCACGATGTCGCGCAGCGAGTGCACCACCTCATCGATGCGGCAGGAGTGGAACAGCGCCTCGTTGAGGTGATGGCTAGCGCCGTGGTCGCGGAAGTTGAGCCGGAACACGTCCCAGCCGTCACGCAGCAGGCGGCTGCCAGTCTGCAGCACATAGGTGGAATCGACGCTGCCTTCCCAGCCGTGGAACAGCACCGCCAGCCCCCGCGAGGCGCCACCGGTGCGCTGCGCGGTGAACGCGCCGGTCAGGCGTACGCCCTCGCCGCCGTCGACCAGCACCGGTTCGGCGCCCTCGAGCACTTCGCGCGCGCTCGCGGGCAGCAGCAGCCGGCGCACGCCGCTGGAGGAGAGCATGGTCTGGAGATGGCCGCTGGTCAGCGGCCAGGGGGGACGGAAATCCTTTCCGCGCGGCAGCTCGCTCATGCGTGGGCATCTTCCAGTGCGACGCCTATGCGCTCGCGCGACAGCTCGGCCATGCGCCGGCGCGCATCGGGCATGGCCGGCACGGGGGCGAGAAAATGCACCTCGGCGTCCAGCGGCGCTTCGCCCAGCATGCGCAGCAGGTTGCCCATGAAGTTCTCCCCTTCGCGGAAGCCGGCATCGACCACCCGCTTGCCGTCGCGCGCGAAGCGCAGCGCCACCGGCTGCACCGGCACCTGCGCATCCAGCGCGGCCTGGAAGATGCGCGCGTGGAACACCTTCAGCACGCCGTTGTGGCCGGTGCCACCCTCGGGGAACACCGCTACCGAACGGCCGCCGCGCAGCCGCTCGACCATCGCCTGCATCACTGCCGCCAGCGAATGGTTGCTGCCGCGGCGGTGGAAGATCGTGCCGCCGGTCGCCGCCATCCAGCCAACCAGCGGCCAGCGCGCGATCTCGGCCTTGGCCACGAAGCAGGCGGCCCGCTGGCTGTGCAGCAGCTCGATGTCGATCCACGAGGTGTGGTTGGCGACGAACAGGACCGGATCGGGCAGCGGCTTGCCCACGCGCACCGAGCGCAGCCCGAAGATGCGCATCAGCATGGTCGACCACCAGCGGATCATGCGATGGGCGAACGGCTCGCGTCCGTCGACCATCACGCGGTGCCTGTTCCAGCTCAGGATCAGCGCGCACAACAGGATGCCCAGCAGCACGTGCAGCACCAGCAGCGGCACCCGCCACAGGTAGCGCACGGGACGCCAGGGATCGCGGGCGGGAGTCGGATCGGTATCCATGAGCCGGCTAGTTTAGCGTCAGTCGCCACTGGCCTGGCACACCCTGACGGTGTCCGCGCGCCGCCCGCAGCAGGGTGGGCTCGTCGCCGGCCCGGAACGGCGGAACAGGCGAGCTGATAAGGCCGCGCCAACGGGGACGTGCGCGAGATGGCTGCCGCCTGCGAACGGCCAGCGCGACGACGCCCTTGGGCTTCGGCCCGCTCTGCCGGTGGCGCGCGGTGGGCTGGCGCCCACCCTTACCCCGGGGTCAGCCTTCCAGATGGCCCAGCGGCAGGGAGGGCGAGCGCTTGACCGTGCGCAACACAAAGCTTGAATTGGCGTCGGCGACACCAGCGTCGTTGAGCAACCGGTCGAGCAGGAAGCGCGAGAAGTGGGGCAGATCCGCCACGTACACGTGCAGCAGGTAGTCCATGTCGCCGGTCAGCGCGTGACAGGCGACCACCTCTTCCCAGCCTTCGACCTTTTCCACGAAACGCTCGATCGCGCCGGCTTCGTGTCGCGCCAGTTGCACGCGCACGAACGCCTGCAGGCCCAGTCCGACCGCCTGGGGTTCGACCTGGGCGGCATAGCCGGTGATCACGCCGTCGGTCTCCAGCCGCTGCAGCCGGCGCAGGCAGGCCGAGGAGGACAGGCTTACGCGCTCGGCCAGTTCGGCGTTGGTGATGCGCCCTTCGCCCTGCAGCACGGCAAGCAGGCGCAGGTCGGTGCGATCGAGCTTGGGCATGGCCGGTTTCTCCGCGATTGTCGCTCTCTTCGCAAGGATATTGCGCGCTGTCACGGTCGATTCACAACAAACGCAACCTTCGTGCGGATCACGCAGCGTATTCTTGAGGGACGCAGGCGCATTGCGCCAGAAACTGCCGGAGTCGCCATGGAAACCGCCACGCCCCGCAAAGTCGAACACCAGCAGACCGATCGCGGCTACGTGCCGGTCTACGCCACCGGGGTGGTCGAGCAGCCCTGGTCGGGCTACAGCCGCACCGATCACGAGGTGTGGGACACGCTTTTCAAGCGCCAGTGCGAAATGCTGCCGGGGCGCGCCTGCCAGGAATTCCTCGACGGCGTGAAGAAGTTCGGCCTTGGCGCCGGCGGCATTCCGAAGTTTGCCGACATCAACACGGTGCTGGCCAAGGCCACCGGCTGGGAGCTGGTCGCCGTCGAAGGGCTGCTGCCGGACGAGGTGTTCTTCGACCACCTGGCCAACCGCCGCTTCCCGGTGAGCTGGTGGATCCGCAAGCCCGAGCAGCTGGATTACCTGTCCGAGCCGGACCTGTTCCATGACCTGTTCGGCCACGTGCCGCTGCTGCTCAACCCGGTGTTCGCCGACTATATGCAGGCCTACGGCCGCGGCGGCATGAAGGCGCACGCGATCGGCCCCGAGGCGCTGATGAACCTTACGCGCCTGTACTGGTACACGGTGGAGTTCGGCCTGATCGACACGCGCGACGGCATGCGCATCTACGGTGCCGGTATCGTCAGCTCCAAGGGCGAATCGATCTACAGCCTGGACGCGGACGCGCCCAACCGGATCGGTTTCGACCTCGCGCGCGTGATGAACACGCGCTACCGCATCGACACCTACCAGCAGACCTACTTCGTGATCGACAGCTTCGAGCAGTTGTTCGAGGCGACCACGCCGGACTTCACCCCGATCTACGCGCGCCTGCGTGACAAGACCCCGCACGCGGCCGCCGACGTGCTGGAGGAGACCGACCGCGTGTTCCACTACGGCAGCCACGAAGGTTTTGCCACCAACGCCGATACCTGACACCCTCGCGCGCCACCGCCATCCTTGCCCGCGGCGCAACGCCGGGCATCGCGGTCGCGCCCAAGGGCGCTCCTACAACAGGCCCCGCCTGGCCAGCCAGTCGCGCACGACGCCGGTCCACAACGCGTAACCGTCGGCGTTGAGGTGCAGTCCGTCGTCGTCGAACCAGCGCGGGTCGGCCTCGCCGTCGGCGCCGAGCATCGGCGCATGGATGTCCAGGTAGTCCACCGCGCGCGCCTGCGCGCAGGCGCGGATCAGCGCGTTGGCCTGGCGGATCTGCGGCAACTGCCGGCGCCGCGAGAGATTGGGCTTGATCGAGAGATAGGCGAACGGGGCCTCGACCGCCCAGCGCCTTGCCTGGGTGACGAACGCGGCGAAGGCGTCGCGCACCTGCGTGGGCGACTTGCCGTCGGCCAGGTCGTTGCCGCCGGCGTACATCACGATGGCGCGTGGCCGGTAAGGCCGGATCAGCTGCTCGGCGAAATACACGCTGTCGGCGATTTCCGAGCCACCGAAGCCACGGTTGATCGTGGGTACGTCCGGCAAGTCTGCTGCCAGCGTATGCCACAGGCGGATCGAGGAGCTGCCTACGAACAGCACCGCGTCGGCCGGCGCCGGATCGAGCCGGTCGATGGCGGCGAATGCAGCAATCTCGCTCTGCCATTCGACGAACTCGGCCGCTTCGCCGCCGGACGGAGAATTACGGGAATCGAACATGCCATTTCCGCGTGCGAACCACCTCCCGACCCTAAGCCGGCGGCGATCAACATCGCGTTGGCGGACTGGGCTTGCGCGCTAGGGGCGCTTGAGCTCGCTCACTTCAAGCACCTGCGCGATGCGCGTGCCGTCCCAGCGGTAGATGAAGTGCTGCGCCTGCACGCAGGGCGCCACCACGTCCGGGAAGAACGCCGCCACGCACTCGCCGCCCGCGTGCCGGGCGCTGTCATAGACGATACCGTCGGAGCCGGCCGCGCGTAATGTGCGCGCCAGCGCCACGCTGGCCGCGTAGTCGTCCGGATCGTGCACCGCCGGCCAGCCGCCGCGCAGGTCGTGCAGCTTGCAGTCGATGCTGGTGCGGTAGCAGCGCATCTCCACCTCGCACGCCGGCTCGTTGGTGGCGGCCAGGAAGCGCTCGCGGTGGTAGACGGTCTCCTCCACCGCCGTGGCCACGCTGTGCGCGGCATAGAACACGCCCCAGCTGCCGTCGGAAAAGCGGCTGCCCTCCGGATTGAGGTGGGTGAAGGCCGCCATTACCGGCGTGCTGCCCGGGCCGCTGATGCGCCGGTCGGCCGGCACCAGCTTCAGCGCGCCCGCTTCCTCGCGCAGGCGCGGGTTGGTCATCGCCTCGATCGCGAACAGCGCGTCCAGGTCGGCGGGGTCGGCGATGCGGTCGAACACGCCCACCGGCGGGAAGCGGCTGGGCACGATGCGGTACGCATGGCTCCAGCGGATGCGCTTGAGAGGCGCCAGGTCGGTAGACATCGTCGGCTCCGGATCGCTCCCGCCGGCGGCGGGTTGGAGAGGTTGTTCATGGGCTGCATCGGGCGCGTGGGCGGTCCCCTCCCAGGCTCCCCCCTGCCCGCTGGGGGAGGAGCCAAAGCATGGCAGCTTGAGGTCTCGCCGGGCGCGACCGAGGTCTCCGCATCGGTTCCCTTCCTGCGGGCCGGGTTCGCATCGCGTCTGGACCAATGCACCTGGCTTCCTGGAGGCTTCCGGGCACGGCAGGGTGGTGGGCTGAAGCCCACCCTACGGGGTAAACGGTGCACGGCAAGCCTCGCCACCGAGACGCGATACTTGCCAGGCCCTGCGCGCAGGCGGCGGTTGGGGGAAGGGTGTTCCCGGGCCTCAGCCGCGCTGGGCGTCCAGGTACTGGCGCACCACGTAAAGATCGCCCACGTTGCCCGAAAGCATCCGTTCGAGCGCCGAATGCCCGCCGAACAGCGCCGCCTGGTTCGGCTTGCGCAGCCAGGCGTCGGCCTGGGCCGGGTCGGGAAACAGGATCTGCAGCGATTTCCAGATGCCGAGCAGGTAGCTGATCCGTTCGATCACGTCGCGACCCGGGTTGCCGTCCTGGTCGCGCTTCCACTTGAAGAAGGTCGATTCGGCCGGTTCGCCGAGCAGGCGGCGCTGTTCGGCGATGCGCAGCTTCCACTGTTCGGCCAGGCGGAAGAAGGAACGCAGCGCGGGGCCGCCAAGCTCACCGGACGGAGCCTGTTCGGGGCGGGGATGGGCCAGCATGCGAAACTCTCCTTTTGGAGTTCGCGTTCAATTTACTCCCATTATGCAGTAGCCGCAAATCCTCAGCCCTCTGCGGGAGCGACACGTGTGGCGGGTTTCAGCCACCGCTCCGATACCGGGGAGAGCGGTGGCCGCCCACCCAACGGCTACTTGCAGTCGCAGCCGTAATCGGGCTCCGGGCCGCCCTCGGCGATGAACCGGTCGATCCGCTCTTCCAGCACCGGCAGCGGCACCGACCCCAGTTCCAGCACGGTGTCGTGGAAATGGCGCAAGTCGAACTTCGCACCCAGCGCGTGCTCAGCCTTGCCGCGCAACTGACGGATCTTCAGGTAACCCAGCTCGTAGGACAGCGCCTGCCCCGGCCAGCTGATGTAGCGATCCACCTCGTTGGCGATCTCGCGCGTGGACAGTGCGGTGTTCCGGGTCAGGTAGTCGATCGCCTGGCTCCGCGTCCAGCCCAGGTGATGGATGCCGGTGTCGACCACCAGCCGGCAGGCGCGCCACATCTGGTAGGTGAGGTAGCCGAAGCGCTGGTAGGGCGTCTTGTAGATGCCCATTTCGTTGCCCAGGTATTCCGAGTACAGGCCCCACCCCTCGCCGTAGGCGGAGATGTAGCCCTGCCGGCGGAACTCCGGCTGGCCCTTCTGCTCGGCAGCCAGTTCCAGCTGCAGCGCGTGGCCAGGGTAGGACTCGTGCAGGGTCAGCGCCGGCATGTTGAACAGCGGGCGCGAGGGCAGGTCGTAGGTGTTGACCAGGTAGGCATCCGCACCGCCGCGGCCGGAGGTGTAGTACGGCGCGATGTCGGCCGGCACCGGCACGATGGCGAAGCGCGCGCGCGGCAGGTGGCCGAAGAAGCGGCTCATCTGGCCGTCCACTTCCTTGGTCACCCAGGCGGTGCGCTGCAGCAGCTCCTCGGGCGTCCGGGCGTAGAACTGCGGATCGGTGCGCAGGAAATGCAGGAAGGCGGGGAAGTCGCCCTTGAAGCCGCTTTCCGTCATGGTCTGGAGCATCTGCGCGTGGATCTTCGCCACCTGCTCCAGGCCGATCTGGTGGATCGCATCGGGATCCAGGTCCAGCGTCGTGTATTCGCGGATCTGCTGGCGGTAGAACGCCTTGCCGTCCGGCAACGCCTCGGCCGCGAGCGTGGTGCGCGCCTGCGGCACGTAGGTCTGCCGGAAGAAGGTCAGCAGCGTGGCATAGGCCGGGACCACCTCATCGCGGATGCGCCGCAGCGCCTCGCCCTGCAGCGCCTGCGCCTGGTCGACCGGGATCGCGTCGGGCATCTGCTTGAACGGCGCGTAGAAGCTGCTCGCGGTGGGATCCTTCAGCTCCGCCACGGCGGCGATCGACGCGTCGCGGCCGTCCAGCACCGCGCGTGGCACCGAGAAGCCGCGCTTGAGGCCCAGCCGCATGTTGGCGATCTGCTGGTCGAAGTAGGCGGGAATCTGTGCCAGGCGGTCGAGGTAGCGACGGTAGTCGTCGGCGCTGCGCAAGTGGTCGGCGTCCAGCTCGTAGCCGATGTCGCTCCAGAAGGCCGAGTCGCTGTTGAACGGCATCTGCCAGGTCTTGAACCGCTGGTCGGCCAGGAGGTTGGCGATCTGCGCGTGGTAAATGGCGTAGTTGACCTGGTTGGCGGGCGAGAGCTGGCTTGCGTCGAGCGCATCGAGCTTCGCCAGCACCTGCTGCCATTGCTCCAGCCGCTGTTGCTGGCTGGCCGCGTCGACGTTGTCCAGCCGGCCGTTGTTCGGCTGCGGCTCGCCCGATGCGCTGATGTCGCCCTGCCCGGTGCGCCAGGCCCATTCGTGGGTGTAGATCGCCTGGAAGCGATCGTCGGCATCGTTGGCGTGCACGACCGGGGCGAGCAACAGGCCCGCGGCCAGCAGGCCGCCCAGCAGGTGGTTCATCGACAGGCTCCGTGTGTGGGGATGCGGGGATGATCGCAAAGAAGCGCGCCTGGTTGGCCCCCTGTAGGAGCGAACCTGACTTACACCCCGGCGTAGTAGCCGCGCATGGCATCGAGGTAGGCGTCGAGGTTGCGCCCCTCGCCCATGGCGAAACGCTCGCCGGTTTCATCGAACCGGTCGATCCGGTCGGGACGGAAGTTGCGGAACGCGCCGCGCAGCCGGCACCAGGTGCCGAGCGTCCACTTGCCGCCCCAGAACGCCAGGCACAGCGGCTCGACGTCGCGCGTGCTGGCCTGGCCGGCTTCGTCGCGGTAGACCAGCGTCAGCACCTGCTGCCCCTCGATCGCCGCGTGCAGGCGATCGATGCGCGCGGCGAAAGCCGTGCTGTATTCGTCACGCCACACCGGCGCGAAGATGCGCGTGCGCGCGGCCCGCTCGCGCAGTTCCGGCGGCAGCACCGCCTCGATCTTCATCAGCGCCGCCTGCGCGCCCTCGGCCAGGCGCTCGCCGGCGAAGGCGCGCACGAAGCGGGTGCCGACCACCAGCGATTCGAGCTCTTCGGCGGTGAACATCAGCGGCGGGATATCGGCGCCCTTGCGCAGCACGTAGCCCACGCCGGCCTCGCCTTCGATTGGCACGCCCGAGAGCTGCAGGTCGGCGACATCCCGGTAGACGGTGCGCAGCGACACGCCCAGCGTCTCGGCCAGCGAGCGCGCCTGCAGCGCGGTGCGCCGGCCGCGCAGGGCATGGATGATGAGGAAAAGGCGGTCGGCGCGGCGCATGCGCGCATGATCGCCGAGGCGTCGTGTGCCGGCCAGTGTGTCGCGCCTGAAGTGCTCTCCCCCGGCTCTACCGGAAGAGAGGATGGCGAGAGGGGAAGGCCTTTCGCTGCTGGCCTGACGGACCACCGAAGCAGAAACACTCCCTCTCCCCAACCCTCTCTCCCGGCGGGACCCGGAGAGAGGGAGCAAGCGCGGCGACGTACGGAGTCAGGCCTGGCTGGCGAGAAACGCGTCATCCCTGGCCTCGGCCCGCTGCATCGCCGGGCGCGCACGCACGCGGTCGATATATGCGCGCACCGCCGGCAACTCAGGCACCAGCTTGAACATCGTGGTCCAGTGCAATGCGGTACCCCACAGCACGTCGGCGGCACTGAAGCGCTCGCCGAGCAGCCAGGGCCCGGGCGTGAGCTGGGTGACGATCGCGTCCAGCACCTCCTGCCAGGTGCCGTAGGGCGAGGTGGCGTGCGGCGCCGGGTCGCGCTGCAGGGACCGATCGACCAGCGCCGGCTCGAAGCACGAACCGTAGAACACCATCCAGCGCAGGTACGGGCCGCGCAGCGGATCGCCGATGGCCGGCGCCAATCCCTTCTCCGGGTAGAGGTCGGCCAGGTACATCATCACCGCCGGCTGCTCGGTCACCATCGTACCGTCGTGGCGGATCGCCGGCACCTTGCCCAGCGGATTGAGCGCCAGATACGCAGGATCGCGCTGCGTGCCGGCCTTGAGGTCGAGCAGGTTCAGGTCGTAGTCCACCCCCAGCTCCTCGAACAGGGCCAGCGTGCCGCCCGAGCGCGATTGGGGCGCGTGGAAGAAGGTGACTTTCGGGACGTTCATGGCGTGTTCTCCGGTGGCAGATGGCAGACCGCTTCCAGGTTGTGCCCGTCCGGGCCGATCACGAAGGCGCCGTAGTAACCGTCGTGGTATTGGGGACGCAGTCCGGGGGCGCCGTTGTCGCGGCCACCGGCCGCCAGCGCGGCACGATGGAAGGCATCGACCTGCGCCCGGGTGGTGGCCGCGAAGGCGATGTGCAGCGGCGACGGCGCATGCCCGGTGCGGGTCAGCCAGAGTTCCTGCTCGCCCTTGCGACCCTGGCCGGCGGCCAGGCCCACGGCATCGGGAAAACCCTTGACCACCGCGATGCCTAGCGGCTGCAGTGCCTGTTCGTAGAATCGGCGCGCGTGTTCCAGGTCGGTCACGGGCAGGCCCAGGTGATCGAACATCGCAGTGTGCTCCTAGAGGTAGCTCGTGACGGCCGGCGGGCTCATCCAGTTGTCGTGGCGCCCGTCGAAATAGCGCACTGGCGCTTCCGCCAGTTCCTGCGGGCTGGCGTCGTCCAGGCAGGCCGGGTTGATGCTGACGAAGTCACCGCCCAGTTCTTCCAGGCGACCCGTCCCGAAGGGCTGCACGCCGCAGTGGCGACAGAAGCGGTAGTGAATGCTGTGGGTGCCGAACTGGTAGTCGGCGAGCGCCGCTTCGCCCTTCAGCAGACGGAAGGCGTCTGGTCGGACGATCGCGCCCCAGCGACGCGTCTTGCTGCACATGGAACAGTTGCAGCGGCCGGTGCCGGCCGAGAGATCGATGTCGGCGGCGAAACGAACCGCGCCGCAGTGGCAACTGCCGTGGTGAGTCCGGTTCATGCGTGCTCCCGCGTTGAGGTGGTAGGCGATGAGGTGGTAGGCGAGGTGATGGACGATGATGCGCCACGCAGCAGCGAACCCGGCGTGGGCGCCAGGCGCAGGGTTTCCGGCAAAGCATCCAGGCGTCGGGTCCAGGCGACGATGACCGGGTCCGCTGCGGCGGCCGCTTCGTACCAGGCCTGCGCGTGGGCGTCGGCGAAAGCGGCAAACCAGACGAACACACTCTCGCCCTCGCGTACCGGCAGCCGCGGAAAGGTATTGAGCGCCGGCTCGGTGACGAACTGCCCCATTCCCTCGCGCCCAGGCGCTCCAGCACCGGGCGTACCTGCTCGTTGAAGGTGCGGGCCAGCGCCTCCAGGCCGGCCGGCGACGCCGGGCAGATCGTGGCGGTGAGTCGGCCGGCTGGCCGGCGTTCGCCAGGCTTCGGGCGCGACATCCCTTCCAGCACGAAGGCCTGGGTAGGGCGCAGCAACAGGACGTCGTCCGAATCGAGCATGGTGGCGTTGGCCGCCTCGCGATGCGCGCGCCAGACCGGGCCATCGTAGAACGCCGCCAGCGCGGCAGCGCGCGTGGTCATGTCCGGGAAGCTGCGTAACCAGACGAAGCGGTCCGGGTCGTCGAGGTCGCGGAACTGCCCCGGCAGGCCCATGCCAAGCGCCTCCTGCGGTTCGACGAACTCGCGCTCGAACAGCTCCACCAGGCGGTCGCGCTGGCCGGGGCGCAGTGTGTACTGGCGCAGCTCGACGACCGCAGGCGAGCTCACGGCCGCCGTCCCAACATCGTCGCGACAAGCGCCCACAGGGCCATCCGCCGCCTCGGCGGTGCGGCGGGCGACGACGGCAGCGGATGCGGCCCTTCGACCAGGCGGTTGCGTCCGGCCAGGGGGCGGTAGGCGTCGGCGGCGCGTTCGAGGATCGGATGCATGGGGGTCCGCCTCAGGCAGCCGCCGCTTCACCGACGCACCACGGCGGCAGCTGGGCGTGCTTGAACAGGCGGTACCAGTGGTCGCGGTCGCCGGGTCCGTAGAGGTCCAGCGCCTGGATCACCTCGCGGGCGAATTCCACGCTGCCCAGGTGGCTGGCGGTGATCGTGCCGCCGTCGCTTACGGCGAGCACCGAGCCGTCGTAATGCGCGCCGCCCGCGTAACCCGGCACCTGCGCGTCGACGTGCCCGGCCCAGTTGCCGGTATGGCGGCAGCGGTCGAGCAGGCCGGCGCGCGCCAGGGCCAGCACGCCACTGTCGATGCCGGCGACCACCGCGCCGGCGCCGTGCAGCTGGCGCAGCGCAGCCACCGCCGAGGCGCCCTCGCCGCGCTGCCACAGATGCCCGCCGGGCACGATCGCAAGCGCGGCGCGCGCGAAGTCCAGCTCGGCCAGGCTCCGTTCCGGCTGCACCATCAGGCCGCCCATCGAGCGCACCGGCGCACGGGTGAAGCCGACCGTCGCGACGTGCCAGTCGCCCGGTCGGCGCACCTCGCACAGCGCCAGCGCCGCCTGCCAATCCGCAAAACCGTCGAACACCAGGAAATAGACCGTGTCGCGCATCGCGTTGCCTCCTCTGCAAGATGGGCAGGATGCGCCGGGGCTGCTGCCAACGTGATGTCAGCAGGGCCATGACCCCACGCTGCGCCCCCCTGGCCAGGCGGGCGCAGCTGTATGACCGCGCAATGCCTTTCGAGCGCTCACCGGCCGGGTACGGTCCTTGCCCGTAGAATGTCCGTTCCTTCCCGCCACGGACCCGACATGAAGCCTGTCTCGCTGATCCAGTTCCTGATCGAGGAACGCCGCGCCGGCCACATCAACGCCGAGCTCTCGCTGCTGATCGAAGTGGTCACGCGCGCCTGCAAGCGCATCGCCGTGGCGACCAGCAAGGGCGCGCTGGGCGGCGTGCTGGGCAATGCCGGCAGCGACAACGTGCAGGGCGAGGCGCAGAAGAAGCTGGACGTGATCTCCAACGAGATCCTGCTCGAAGCCAACGCCTGGGGCGGCCACCTGGCGGCCTGCGCCTCGGAGGAAATGGAAGACCCGCAGCCGATCCCGGACATGTACCCGAAGGGCAACCACCTGCTCTTGTTCGATCCGCTGGACGGCTCGTCCAACATCGACGTGAACATCTCCGTCGGCACCATCTTCTCGGTGCTGCGCTGCCCCGAGGACGTGGTCGAACCGAGGGTAGAGGACTTCCTGCAGCCGGGCACGCAGCAGCTGGCCGCCGGCTACGTGGTGTACGGGCCGGCCACGCTGCTGGTGCTGACCTTCGGCCACGGTACGCACGAGTTCACGCTCGACCGCGAGGTGGGCAGCTTCATGCTCAGCCGCCGCGACATCCGCATCCCGGAACAGACCGCCGAGTTCGCCATCAACATGTCCAACCAGCGCCACTGGGAGGCGCCGATGCAGCGTTACGTCGGCGAGCTGCTGGCCGGCAAGGATGGCCCGCGCGGCAAGGATTTCAACATGCGCTGGGTCGCCTCGATGGTGGCCGACGTGCATCGCATCATCACCCGCGGCGGCGTGTTCTTCTATCCGCTGGACGCCAAGATCAAGGCCAAGGGCGGCAAGCTGCGGCTGATGTACGAGGCCAACCCGATGGCCTTCATCGTGGAGCAGGCCGGCGGTGCCGCCACCACCGGCCGCGAGCGCATCCTTCAGATCCAGCCCGGCGGCCTGCACCAGCGCGTGCCGGTGTTCCTGGGCTCGAAGGGTGAGGTCGAGGTGGCCACCCGCTACCACCGCGAGGCCGACGTCGCCTACGCCTGAGGGTGGCGGGCAGGCGCCCGTGCGCCTGCCCGGCCCTGCCCCGGTTTCGCCATCGTCCTGCCGCACGCTGTCCGCTGATCCTTCCTTTCGTCCCGACGATGGCCCGACACCTGCGCCTCCTGCTGCTGCTCACCATCGCCCTGGCCGGCTGCGCGCCCGTGCGCCAGCCGCCGCCGGTCACCCCGCCGCCGCCGCGCAAGCTGGTGGTCGGCCTCGCGCTGGGTGGCGGCGCGGCCAAGGGGTTCGCGCACATCGGCGTGATCAAGATGCTGGAAGCCAGCGGCATCCACGTGGACGTCGTCGCCGGCACCAGCGCCGGCAGCGTGGTCGGCGCGCTGTATGCCAGCGGCATGGACGCCTTCGCGATGCAGCAGGCGGCCATCTCGCTGGACGAAGCCTCGATCCGCGACGTGCGACTGTTCAGCGGCGGCCTGGTGCAAGGGAAGAAGCTGCAGGACTACGTCGACGGCCTGGTCCGCCAGCGCCCGCTCGAACGCCTGAAGCTGCCCTTCGCGGCGGTCGCCACCGAACTGGAGACCGGCCAGCGCCGGGTGTTCCGCCACGGCGACACCGGCCAGGCGGTGCGCGCCTCGTGCAGCGTGCCCGGCGTGTTCGAGCCGGTGGCGATCGGCGGCCGCCACTACGTCGACGGCGGCGTGGTCAGCCCGGTGCCGGTCGATGCCGCGCGCGAGCTGGGCGCCGACTTCGTGATCGCGGTGGACATTTCCGCACGCAGCGACGGCACGCTGCCGCAGGACATGGTCGGCATCGTCGGCCGTTCGGTGGTGATCATGGGCCAGCATCTGGGCGCGCAGGAGCTGGCGCGCGCCGACGTGGTCATCCGGCCGACGGTGAACGACATCGGCGCGGCCGACTTCGCGCAGAAGGAGCGGGCAATCATGGAAGGCGAGAAGGCCGCGCTGGCGGCGATGCCGCTGATCCGCGCCCGGCTGGCCGCGGCGCGGCAAGCGCCAGCCGCCATCGCCCAGCACTGAGCGCAACCTGGCAGGAGCGCCCTTGGGCGCGAGCGCGATGATCGCCGTGCCAGGAAGCCGGCGACTGCGGTCGCGCCCAAGGGCGCTCCTGCAGGCGTGCGTGTGAACTGCCCCACTGGAGCGGGTGCCGGTGCACTGCTAGCGTGGAGCCTTTCCCCTCGTGAGAGCGGCCCATGCCCCCTTCCCTGCGCCTCCTGCCCCTGCTCACTCTGCCCCTACTCACCCTGGCCCTTGCCCCGCTGGCGTCCGCCGCGGCAGGCAAGGTCGACCCACGCATCGACCAGCTGCTCGACCAGCTCGGCAAGGTGCGCGCGATCCACGCCGTACAGCTCTCGCCGGACGGCCAGCGGCTGGCCTGGGTGGTGCAAAGCCACGGCAAGCCGGTGATCCGGATCGCCGACGCCGACGGCCGCGATGCCCGGCCGCTGGCGATGGGCGGCTCGCCGTGCAGGCAGGAGGAGATCGCCTGGGCGCCCGACTCGCGCCACCTGGCCTTCCTCTCCGACTGCGGCGGCAGGGCCGGCGACATGGACGTCTATACGGCCGACGTCACGCGCCACGACGCGACGCGCCGGCTGGCCGACCTGGACGGCTACGCGCATGACCTGGCCTGGTCGGCCGACGGCCGCACGCTGGGCTTCCTCTACGTCCAGGGCGCGACCCGCCGCGCCAGCGCGGTGGCGGCGGCCAAGCCCCAGGTGGGCGAGATCGGCGTGGAAGGGCTGGAGATCCAGCGCGTGGCGACCCTGCCCGCCGACGGCGGCACGCCGACGCTGGTGACGCCGGCGGACAAGTACGTCTACGAGTTCAGCTGGTCGCCGGACGCAAGGCAGCTGGCCTACGTCGCCGCACCGGCGCCGGGCGACAACAACTGGTGGATCGCCCGGCTGTACGCCCAGGACGCCCGCGCCGGGGCCACGCCGCGCGTGCTGGTCGACCCGAAGACGGACACCGGTTCGCTGCATGGCCTGCAGCTGGCGCTGCCGCGCTGGTCGCCGGACGGCAGGCGGCTGGTCTTCGTCGGTGGCCTGATGAGCGACCAGGGCGCGACCGGTGGCGACCTCTACGCGGTGCCGGCCGCGGGCGGGGCCACCGTGAACCTCACGCCCGGCATCCGCGTCACGCCGTCGTGGTTCGCCTGGACCTCGCCGCGCACGCTGCTGGTCAGCCAGGTCAGCAACGGCCAGAGCGAGCTGGCCGATTACGCGATCGACGCGCGCCACGCCACGCCGCAGCGCGTGCACTTCAACCTGCCGGCCAGCATCGGCGACGGCAGCGCCGCGATGGCGATGTCGCTGTCGGCCGACCACCAGCGCATCGCCTTCGTGCAGAGCTCCTACACCGCCGCGCCGGAGGTCCACGCCGGAGCGCTCGGCCACGCCGCGCCACCGGCGGTCACCGCGATCAACGCCGCGCTCGCGCCCAGCTGGGGCAAGGCCGAGTCGGTCGAATGGGAACACGACGGCCGCCACGTGCAGGGCTGGTTGCTTTACCCGGCCCAGTACGACCCGGCGAAGACGTATCCGATGATCGTCAGCGTGCACGGCGGCCCGGCCAGCGCCGTGATCCCGCGCTGGCCGGGCGTGGGCTACGGCAGCGTGCCGTTCTCGAACCTGGGCTACTTCGTCTTCATGCCCAACCCGCGCGGCAGCTTCGGCCAGGGCGAGGCCTATGTGCAGGCCAACCGCAAGGACTTCGGCTACGGCGACCTGTCGGACATCCTGGCCGGCATCGACGCGATCGAGAAGAAGCTGCCGGTCGACGACAAGCGACTGGGCCTGACCGGCTGGAGCTACGGCGGTTTCATGAGCATGTTCGTGCCCACACAGACCGACCGTTTCCACGCGGTGGTCGCCGGCGCGGGCATTTCGAACTGGCAGAGCTACTACGGCCAGAACCTGATCGACCAGTGGATGATCCCGTTCTTCGGCGCCTCCGTTTACGACGATCCGGCCGTCTACGCCCGGAGCTCGGCGATCAACTTCATCAAGCGGGTAAAGACGCCGACGCTGGTGGTGGTCGGCGATCGCGATGCCGAGTGCCCGGCGCCGCAATCGTTCGAGTACTGGCACGCGCTGCGCGCGCAGGGCGTGCCGACCTCGCTGGTGGTGTACCCGGACGAGGGCCACCACTTCGTCGACCCGGCGCACCAGCGCGACGTGCTGCAGCGCGCACTGGCGTGGTTCACGCACTACCTGCCGGCCCGCTGAGCCGGCAGCCGCCGGGCCGGCGACACCGGCCCGGCTATTTCGGCCGATCGCGCCGCTGGGTGTGCTTGACCGCGCCCAGGATGCCCAGCCCGAACACCACGATCACGCCCGCGCCGATCCATTGCAGCGGCACGTGCATCAGCCAGGCGACGTAGGCCAGGCCCGCGACCAGTACCAGGATGCCGAGCAGGTAGAGCGAAAACGAGGACATCGAGCGGCCTCCGCCGGGGATTGCCGCCAAGCAGAACGGCTGGGCGATCACTGGCACGTGAAGCGGCGAGGCCGGCCAATGGCCCGGACGCCCAGAGCGGCCGGCATCCCCCCCGCGCTCCCTCACAAGCAGAGGAGCCCAGCGAGCACTGGCATCAGGCGGCGAGCGTGCCCATCCATCCGGCCGCCTCGAGTGCCAGGGCCTCCTCGCACCCGCCTATCTCGAGATGACATTCCCGCGCAAGCGGGAATCGACTTCGACCTTGGCTGCAGAGCAGATGGATTCGCAGGATTCGCAGTGCCTCCCGCTGTCGCGAAGGATGACGCCCCGGAAGGCCGAGCAGCCCAGCGCGACGCGATAGGTCGCCAACGGCACGACGCCACAAGTCACGCTTGACGGCCGCCGTGTGTATTGATGTACTGATACACATGGATGCTTCGCTGTTCGTCATTCAACCCGCCTCGGCCGAGCCGATCTATCGGCAGATCGTCGAGCAACTGCGTCGGCTGATTGCCAGCGGCCAGCTGGCGGTGGGCGAGCTGCTGCCGTCGGTGCGCGATGTGGCCGGCTTCCACGCGGTGAACCCGATGACCGTGTCGCGCGCCTACAGCCTGGCCGAGAACGAGGGGCTGCTCGAACGGTTGCGCGGCAAGGGCATGGCGGTGGCTGCCGGCCAGCGCACCGCGCACAGCCAGGCTGCGCGGCTGGCCTTGCTGGAACCGCAGCTGCTGGCGCTGGCGCGCCATGCGCAGGAACTGGAACTGCCCGCCGATCCGGTGCTGCGCCGGCTCGGCAAACTGCTGGGGGAACGCTGATGGACACCGCGGCACTTGCCAGCCTCGTACTGATCGCCTGGTTGCTGCTGGGCGAACCGTTGCTCGGCCGCTGGTCGCATCGCCGCCTGCTGGCCGCGCTCGATGCCGGCCAACCCGGCGCGCGCCTGCGCTTCTACCGCAGCTGGACGTCGATGGCGTGGGTGCTTGCCGCGGTCACCGCGCTGGTGGTGCTGGCCCATGGCTGGTCAGCGGCCGAAGTAGGCCTGTGCTGGCCGCGGGCGATGGGCCGTGTCGGCCTGGGCTTCCTCGGCGGGATGGCCGGTGCATTGATCGCCGGCGCCGTCGTGGGCATCGGACTGTCCCGACGCAAGCGCAGGTCGGCCGTGGCCACCGCGCCGCGCGTGGTCGGCGGTGACAAGCTGCTGCGCATGCTCCCGCACGGTCGCGCCGAGCGCTGGGGCTTTGCGGCGCTGGCCGTGACCGCCGGGCTGACCGAGGAGTGGATCTGGCGCGGCTTCGCCGCCGCTGCCCTGCACGCAGCCTGGCCACAGCTGCCCATGCTGCCGAGCGTGGTCGTGCTCGCGCTGGCGTTCGGCTGGGCGCATGTCTACCAGGGCCTCGGCGGCATGTTCGCCACCGCCATCCTGGGCGGGCTGTTCGCCTGGCTGTACCTCTCCAGCGGCAGCCTGCTGCTGCCGATGCTGCTGCACGTGCTGGTCGACCTGCGCGCGCTGCTCGTGCCGGTGGGGACCGGTGCTTCCAATCCACAGACGGACGTCCAGACGTCCACGCGCTTTCGGGGGAATCCATGAACGCCCAGCTCCGCGACATCACCCAGGCCAACGACTCGCCATTGGCCGTCCACGGACTCGTCCACGGCTACGAGGGCACACGCGTGCTCGATGGCGTGGATCTCGCCCTGGCGCCGGGCAGCGTGCTCGGCCTGATCGGCCGCAACGGCGCGGGCAAATCCACCCTGATCCGCGCGATGCTTGGCCTGCTCGAACCGCAGGCGGGGCAAGCGCAGGTGTTCGGCGAGCCAGCGCTTGGGCTTTCCGATGCCACCAAGGGCCGGCTGGCCTACGTGCCGCAGCAGCCCGAGGCGCTGGCCTGGCTGAGCGCGACGCAGATGCTCGACTACGTCGGCCGCTTCTATCCGAACTGGGACAGCGGCTTCGTCAAGGGCACGCTGGCGCGTTGGGACATTCCGGCCAGCAAACTGCTGGCCAAGCTGTCGCCGGGCGAACGCCAGCGCGTGGATCTGATCCGCGCGCTCGCCTCGCGTCCGGATCTGCTGGTGCTGGACGAGCCGGCTGCCGCGCTGGATCCGGTCGCCCGCCGCGAACTGCTGCGCGAGGTGGCGCTGCGCGCGGGCGAAGCCGGCACCACGGTGCTGTTCTCCACCCATATCGTCTCCGACCTCGAACGCGTCGCCTCGGAAGTGGCCTTCCTGCATCAGGGCCGGCTGCTGATCCACTGCGGCGTGGACGAGACCAAGGAGCGCTACGCACGCCTGTGGTTGCCGGCACGCCTGGCCGCAGCCGCGCCGTCGGGCACGCTCAGCCGTCGTCACCACGGCGATGGAAGCCTGTGCCTGGTGGTGGAACGCGACGCGGGCGGGCTCTGGCCTGAAGCGGCCCAGCTCGGCGGCGCGCGGCTGGACGCGTTGGGGCTGGAGGACCTGTTCGTGGAGATCGCCGAATGAACGCTGCCATCCTGCAGGCTCCGTGGCGTGCGTCGCCGCGGTGGACGCGCTGGTATATGGGTCTGATCCTGACGGCAGCCACCGTCGCCGCGGTAGCGATCGGGTTCTTTGCCCACCGCGCGAGCTGGCCCCTGCTCGCCGGCAGCGCGCTCGCCTTCGGCGAATTCTTCGCCGGGATGTTCCTGCTCGCGCCTGGCGTTCTGCTGGCGGTCGATGGCCGCCAGTTGCGCATTCCCGTACTTCAGCGTGCCGCCGTGGCGGGCATGGCGCTGCCGGCGCTGGTCATGATCGGGGTGCCGACGGCCGCCCTCGGGGTGGCGGGCGGGCCGGTGGTGGATATCGCCTGCGTGTTGGCGATGGCGGTCTCCAGCGGATTGCTGATGGGGCTGATGCCACGCGTGCTGTGCGCCTTCATCGGCCTGCTACCGATGATGATCCGCACGATAGGTATGCAGCTGCACCTGCCCGAACCGGGCGAGCCCGGCTTCGTGGCGCTGGCGTTGGGTTCGGTGGTCGGCACGCTGGTGCTCAGCGCACTTTGCTGGTGGCGCCAGTTGCGCGATCCGGAGCCGTACCGGCAGGGCTGGTGGCAACCGATGGTGCTGCAGTTCCGGCGCGCCAACCGGGCCAGCGGCTGGGCCGGCCTGGCTGCCGGATTGCCCGACAGCGTGCAGCAGATCCGCCGGCAACCGGACTGGCTGCGGCCGATGGTGGACCTGCGTCCGGCCGGCCCGCGGCGACCGCGCTACAGCTTGCGCGTGGCGCTCGGCGGCATGTTCATGCCGATGACGGTCGCCGGCCGTGCACGCCAGCTGGCGGTGGCTGTGCTTCCCGGCACGCTGGTGATGGCCATGCTGCTGTTGCAGGCAGCCCGGCATCGCGGCGGCGGCATCAGCTGGGCGCTGGTGACCGACTGGGCGGGGATGTTCGCCTGGCTGGGGAGCTTCATCGGTCTGCTCGTCACGTTGCTGGCGGTCATGCAATTGCACCAGCACTGGCAGAAGCACAACGCCGAGTTGCCGCTGCTGGCGTTGCTGCCCGGGCTGGGCACGCCGCGCCAGGTCCGGCGTGAGCTGCTTGCGGCGAGTCTGCTGCCGGGCCTGGGTATCCAGTCCGGGGTACTGATCCTGCTGTTGGCGCTTGCCCTGCGCATTCATCTGGGCTGGATGGCCGAGGCCGCGGTGCTGCTCACGCAGGTGGCAAGCATGGGTGTGCTGGTCGCCTTCACCCTATCGGTGGTGGGCGGGCGTCCGCTGCGAGGCTGGGGTGCCGGTGTGTGTTGCACGGTGTGCATCGTGCTGGTGAGCCTGAGCCTGTCCTTGTCGCTGATGGATCGGACCGCTGCCGCCAGCCATGCGCCATGGGTCGCGGCGCTCGCCGGGGCGTGGGCCTTGTTCCTGCTGGTGCTCGGCTGGATTGGTCGGCGCGGCTGGCACGGGCTGGTGCAACGCCGGCATCCGTTCCTGGCCAACCCGGGCTGATGCGCCGGTGCGTCGCGCCTGCGCAGTGCGCGGGCGTCAGGCGCGCGTTCAACCTGCTCGACCGTTGACGCCCCGTTGCCGCGGCCCGCTCCACGCTCCATGGAGACCATGGAGCCGAAGGCGTGAACGAAACCACTGCCCGTCTGTCCCGCTACGCCCGCATCGGCGCGTTCCTGCTGCGCTATCGCAAGGCCGGCCTGTTCAGCGGGCTGGAGCTGGACATCCAGGAGGCGGCGCTGGCCGACGAGGAAGAGGCGGTCCGGCCGGGCCAGCCCAAACAGTTCGTCGACGACCTGGAGGCGCTGGGCCCCACCTTCATCAAGGTGGGCCAGGCGCTCTCCACCCGCCCGGACATGGTGCCGGCGCCGTACATCGCCGAGCTGGAACGGATGCAGGACGACGTGGTGCCGGTGCCGGTGGCCGAGATCCGCCAGACCATCGAGGCCGAACTGGGCGTACGCATCGGCACGCTGTTCGCCCGCTTCGACGACGAGCCGCTGGCCGCCGGCTCGGTGGCGCAAGTGCACGCGGCCACGTTGCATGACGGCCGCCAGGTCGTGCTCAAGGTGCAGCGGCCGAACATCGCGCAGACGCTGCGCGAGGACCTGGCGATCCTTGAAAAGCTGGCCGGCGCGGCCGACCGCATGACCGACGTCGGCCGCCGCTACGGCTTTGCCGGTCTGGTGAACGAGCTTCGCCACAGCCTGGCCAACGAGATCAACTTCGAGCTGGAGGCGGAGAACCTGCGCCGCTTCGCCGAGAACCTGCGCGGCTATGACGCGCTCTACGTGCCGCTGCCGCTGGCCGACTTCACCACCACCCGGGTGCTCACCATGCAGCGCGTGCGCGGCATCAAGGTGACCCACATCCCGGCCCTGCGGCGCATCGAGCATCCGCTGCACGAGCAGGCACGCGAGCTGCTGCACGCCTACCTGGACCAGGTGTTCATCCACGGCCTGGTGCATGCTGACCCGCATCCGGGCAACGTGCTACTGATGGAAGACCACCGGCTGGCGCTGTTCGACCTGGGCATGGTGGTGCGGCTGGTGCCGCGCACGCGCCACCAGTTGCTCAAGCTGATGCTCGGGGCGATCTCCGGCAACGGCGACCAGGTCGCCGACATCAGCGAAACGATGGGCATGGCGCTGGAGGATTTCCGCCGCAACCTCTACCGGCGGCAGGTCGAGCAGCTGGTCGCCAGCTATGTCGGCCTGCACAACTCCAGCCGGCAGTTTTCCGAAGGCCGGCTGGTGCTGGAGCTGGCTCGCGTGGGCGCTTCCTGCGGCCTGCGCCCGCCGGCGGAGCTGTCGATCCTGGGCAAGACCCTGCTCAACCTCGAGGCGGTGACCGCCGCGCTTGATCCCACCCTCGACACGCGCCGCGTGGTCGAGCAGCACCTGCAACAGGTGTTGCGCCGGCAGGCCCTGGGCACGCTCTCCCCGGCCAACATGGCCAGCGAATGGCTGGACCTGCAGGACCTGGCCCGGCACACGCCGCAGCACGTCGCGGCGATTCTGCGCACGCTCGCGCAGAACCGGCTGCGCGTACGCGTGGACGGGCTGGAAGAGTCGCACATGATGGAAAGCCTGCAGAAGATCGCCAACCGCATCAGCACGGGCGTGATCGTGGCGGCGCTGGTGATCGGCGGCGCGCTGACCTCGCGCATGCACAGCGGCCCGATGCTGTTCGGATTGCCGATCCTGGCGGTGCTGTTCATCGCCGTGGCGGCGGTGTTGGGGTTGAGCCTGGTGATCAGCGCGCTGCGTCGCGACGGCAAGGTGGAGCGGGCGGCCAACCGGCCGCCGGATTGAGTCGAGGCAAGGCTTGCCCCATCCGCCCTTCGGGCACCTTCCCCCGCAAGCGGGGGAAGGATCGTGGTGGTGCGGGATTGCGCCTGCGTAGCGGTAGCGAGCGAGCCTTTCCCCGTTGACGGGGGAAGGGGCGACCGGCAGATGGGGGACGGCTTGCCTAGAACAACACGCCCTGCGGCGACGCCGTCCGCGGCGGCACGAAGCAGGACGTGTCCAGCTCCAGCTCGCGCGCACGTCCGAACCCGTGCTTGCGGCACGCCACCTCGAAACGCCGCTTGAGCAGCTGCGCGAACACGCCCTGCCCGCGCATGCGCGTGCGGAAGTCGCTGTCGTAGTCGCGACCGCCGTTCATCTGCTGGATCAGGCTCATCACGTGTGCCGCACGTTGCGGCGCGTGCAGCGCCAGCCATTCGCGAAACAGCGTCTTCAACTCGTACGGCAGGCGCACCACGGTGTAGCCGGCGCAGCGCGCGCCGGCGGCGTGGGCGCGTTCGAGCACCGCTTCCAGGTCGCGGTCGTTGAGCGCGGGAATGATCGGCGCAACCAGCACACCGACCGGCACGCCGGCACCGGCCAGCGCCTCGATCGCCTGGATGCGCCGGTGCGGTGCGCTGGCGCGCGGCTCGAGCTTGGCCGCCAGGTGGTTGTCCAGCGAGTTGACCGAGATGAACACCTGCACCAGACGCTCGCGCGCCATGCCGGCGAGCAGGTCCAGGTCACGCTCGATCAGCGCGTTCTTGGTGACGATCGTGCAGGGATGGTGACACTCGGCCAGCAGCTCCAGCGCGGCGCGGGTCAGGCGCCAGCGCTTCTCGACCGGCTGGTAGGGGTCGGTGTTGCTGCCGATGTTGATCGGCGAGGGTACGTAGCCGCGCTTGCCCAGCTCCGCGCGCAGTACCTCGGCCAGGTTGCCCTTGGCGCGCAGGCGGGTCTCGAAGTCGAGCCCGGGCGAAAGGTTGAGATAGCTGTGTGAGGGCCGCGCGTAGCAGTAGATGCACCCGTGTTCACAACCTCGGTAAGGGTTGATCGCCTGTTCGAAGGCGATGTCCGGCGAGTCGTTGCGGCTGATCACGCTGCGCGCACGTTCCTCGGTCACTTCGGTGCGCGGGCGCGGCGCGTCGGCATCCAGCAGCAGGCTCTGCCAGCCGTCGTCCTCGGCGTGGTGGCGCAAGCTCTCGAAGCGGCCCTCCGGGTTGGAAGCGGCGCCCCGTCCCTTGATGGCATGCGATGGTGGCTCGGACATCGCGTCAATCTAGCGCGCCAGCGTCTCAGCCGCCGCGACCCCACACAGCTCAGCGCGCGCGACGCTACACTCGGACGTCCAAACCTTACCTCCACCGAGGAGATGCCCCATGTCCACGCTCCATCCGGTCCAGGCAGCCTTTGCCGAAAAGGCCCGCATCGGCAAAGCCGCCTACGAGCGGCTGTACGCCGAGTCGGTACGCGATCCGGAGGGCTTCTGGGCGAGGGTGGGCCAGCGGCTGGACTGGATCAACACACCGACACAGGTGAAGGACGTCTCGTTCGATCCAGCCGATCTGCACATCCGCTGGTACGGCGACGGCACGCTCAATGTGGCGGCCAATTGCCTGGATCGGCACCTGGCCGAGCGCGGCGACAAGACCGCGATCATCTTCGAAGGCGACGATCCCAGCGAGTCGCGCCGGCTGACCTATCGCGAGCTGCATGCAGAAGTGTGCAAGTTCGCCAACACCCTCAAGCATCTTGGCGTGGCCAAGGGCGATCGCGTGGCGATCTACCTGCCGATGATCCCGGAAGCGGCAGTGGCGATGCTCGCCTGCGCGCGTATCGGCGCGATCCACTCGGTGGTGTTCGGGGGTTTCTCGCCCGACTCGCTGGCCGGGCGCATCGCCGATTCGCAATGCAGGCTGGTGATCACGGCCGACGAGGGTGTACGCGGCGGCAAGAAAATCGCGCTCAAGGCGAACGTGGACGAGGCATTGGAGCGTCCCGGTACCAGCAGCGTCGAAACCGTGGTGGTGGTACGCCGCACCGGTGCCGGCGTGGCGATGCAGTCGCCCCGCGATCGCTACTGGCACGTGCTGATGGACGGCCAGAGTGCCAATTGCCCGGCCGAGCCGATGGAAGCCGAGCACCCGCTGTTCGTCCTCTACACCTCCGGTTCCACCGGCAAGCCCAAGGGCGTGCTGCATACCTCCGGCGGTTACCTGGTGTACGTCAGCTATACCCACGAATGCGTGTTCGACCTGCGCGAGGACGACGTCTACTGGTGCACCGCCGACGTGGGCTGGGTCACCGGGCACAGCTACGTGGTGTATGGGCCGCTCGCCAACGGGGCGACCACGGTGATGTTCGACGGCGTGCCGAGCTATCCCGATTGCAGCCGCTTCTGGGACGTCGTCGACAAGCACAAAGTCACGCTGTTTTACACCGCTCCCACTGCCATCCGCGCACTGATGCGCGAGGGCGAGGCGCCGGTGAAGAAGGCCTCGCGCGCGAGCTTGCGCCTGCTGGGCACGGTCGGCGAGCCGATCAACCCGGAGGCCTGGGAGTGGTACTGGCGCGTGGTCGGCGACGAGCGCTGCCCGGTGGTGGACACCTGGTGGCAGACCGAGACCGGCGGCATCCTGATCACGCCCCTGCCGGGTGCGATCGACGCCAAGCCGGGTTCGGCGACGCTGCCGTTCTTCGGCATCCGGCCGGCGATCGTGGACGCCATGGGCCAGGTCCTTGAAGGCGCGGCCGAGGGGAACCTGTTGATCACCGATTCGTGGCCGGGCCAGATGCGCACGGTGTACGGCGACCACCAGCGCTTCATCGACACCTACTTCAGCGCCTACCCCGGCAATTACTTCACCGGCGATGGCGCGCGCCGCGACGAGGACGGCTACTACTGGATCACCGGTCGCGTGGACGACGTGATCAACGTGTCCGGCCACCGCATCGGCACTGCGGAGGTCGAGAGCGCGCTGGTGGCGCATCCGGAGGTGGCCGAGGCCGCGGTAGTCGGCTGTCCGCACGACATCAAGGGCCAGGGCATCTATGCCTACGTCACCCTGATCGCCGGCGTGGAAGGCAGCGAGGAACTGCGCAAGGAGCTGGTGGCGTGGGTGCGCAAGGAGATCGGGCCGATCGCCACGCCCGATTACCTGCAATGGGCGCCGTCACTGCCCAAGACCCGCTCCGGCAAGATCATGCGGCGCATTCTGCGCAAGATCGGCGAGAACCAGCCTGGGCAACTGGGCGATATTTCCACGCTGGCTGATCCGAGCGTGGTGCAGAAACTCGTGGATGAGCGCCTGATCAAGTAATCGGCCGGGAGCGGGACCGTGGTCACCACGATTGTGCTGTCCTGCGGTCACGCACGGCGCGCTCCCGTCCCAGCTCGCCTTGATCGCCAGGACGACCTCGGGACGAATCGCGAGCACAGTTCCGGGGCGCGCGGAGCGCCGATGGCTTCGCGTGCGCCCGGTGGGTGCTACCGTCCGCGGATGCCGACCTTGCCAACCGACGTTCCTGCCATCGCGGCCCAGCTCGATGACGAGACGCTGCACGTCTGGCAGCTGGCCTACGATCCCGGCCGCGGCCGGGCCCCACTGATCGCTTTGCTCGCCGGCTACCTGGGTGTGTCTGCCGGCGCCGTGCAGCTGACCGAAGGCCCCCATGGGCGACCGCAGCTTGGGCCGGCACACGGCGACATCCTGGACCTCAACTGGTCGCACAGCGGAGGCTGCGCCCTCGTTGCCATCGGCCACGGCGTGGCACCCGGGATCGACGTGGAGCGCCGCCGCCCGCGCCCACGCGCGCTGGAACTGGCGCAGCGCTATTTTCATCCGGCCGAGACCGCGTGGCTGGCCGCGCAGCCGATCGATCGACGCGAAGAAGCCTTCCTTGCGCTGTGGACCGCCAAGGAGGCGGTGCTGAAGGCGCTGGGTCGTGGCCTGGCGTTTGGACTGCATCGCCTGGAAATCGGGCTCGAGACGGCCGTGCCGCAACTGCGGCAATTGGCCGGTGACGACGCCGCAACCTGGCAGCTGCACGCGCTCGACGCAGGTCCGGCACATGTGGCGGCGCTCGCATGGCGGGGCCCGCCGCGGAATATCCGGTACCGGATACTTGCCGACGCCGGTTGATCGGCGCACTGTTGCCGGTCCTTACCTCCGCTCACCGGCGCCCATGACCCTGCTCAGCGTCAATCTCAACAAGATCGCCGTGCTGCGCAATTCCCGCGGCGGCACCGAACCGGACATCCTGCGCGCCGCCCACACCTGCATCGAAGCGGGCTGTGGCGGCATCACCGTGCACCCGCGGCCCGACATGCGCCACGTGCGTCCCGACGACGTGCGCGCGCTGACCGCCATGTTGCGAGGCAAGGTGGAATACAACATCGAAGGCAACCCGTTCGCGCCCGCACGCGGAGCCTATCCCGGGCTGATCGAACTGGCCCGCGACGTGCGGCCCACGCAGGTGACGCTGGTGCCCGATAGCGATGGGCAGATCACGTCCGATCACGGCTTCGATCTGGCCACCGACAGCGAGCGGCTGCGTCCGTTGGTCGCCGAGCTGCGCCGGATCGGCTGCCGCGTCAGCCTGTTCGTGGATGCCGGGGCGACCGGCTTCGATCAGGCCGTGGCGATCGGTGCCGAACGGATCGAGATCTACACCGGACCGTATGCCGAAGCCTTCGCTGAAGGCGACGCGCGCGACGCGCTGGCGGCCTGCGCGGACACCGCACGGCGAGCCCAGCAGGCCGGCCTGGCGGTCAACGCCGGACACGATCTCAACCAGGCCAACCTGGGGGGCTTCAAGGCAGCCATTCCAGGCCTGGCCGAGGTGTCGATCGGCCACGCGCTGATCGGCGAGGCGCTGTACGACGGGCTGGCGCCGACGGTGCGGCGTTACGTGCAGATCCTGCGCTGAGCGCTCGCGCGATACAGGCGGGCTTCAGCCCACCAGCGCTTCGCGGGTCGGGCCTGTGGGCTCAAGCCCACCCTCGTTTTCCTGTTGGCGTGCATCGCGACCGGCCGGCCACAAAGCAAAACCCCCGCTTGCGCGGGGGTTTGCCGGTAGCGTCTGATCCGCCTGAGATCATTGCCCTTCGGTAAAGCCGATCTTGGTCAAACCGTAGCTTTTGGCGTCAGCCAGCACCCGGGCGACCGACTCGTAAGCCACAGCGTCATCCGCGTTGATCTGGATTTCCGGCTGATTGGTCTGCTGGGCGATGACTGCCATCTGTGCCTTCAGGCCCAACTCGTCGACCGGCGTATCGTTCCAGTACAGCGCGCCGGCGCGATCGATCTTGAGCCGAATGGGCTCAAGCGGGTTTTCCGGCTGGACGATGTTCGGGTTCGGCTGCGGCAGGTCGATCTTCACCTTGTGGGTGAGCATCGGCGCCGTGATCATGAAGATGATCAGCAGCACCAGCATCACGTCGACCAGCGGCGTGACGTTGATGTCGGCCATCGGGCCGCTAGTGTTTCCGGAACTGAAAGCCATCGTCTTACTCCTTGCCGGTCGTCATGAAACCGACATGGACCATGCCTGCCGCCTTCGCGTCGGTGAGGATCTTGCGGACGTACTTGTACTCCGTGTCCTTGTCCGCGCGAAGCTGGATTTCCGGCTGCGGCGTCTTGGACGCCGCCACCGCGAACTGTGCCTTCAATTCCGCCTCGGTCACCTCGGCGTCATTGAGGTACATCGATCCATCCTGCTTCAGGGCCACATCCATGGGCTCGACGTAACCGGTATCGGGCGCCTTGGGATTGGCGTTCGGCAACGGCACGATGACCCGGTGCGACATCAGCGGCGCGGTGATCATGAAGATGATCAGCAGCACCAGCATCACGTCGACCAGCGGCGTGACGTTGATCTCCGACATCGGGCCGCCGGAATTGCCTCCGGTACTCATTGCCATGGGTCAAGCCCTCACTTCTGGGTCGGCGCCACGCCTTCGACACGCGAACCGGTGGCGAAGAAGTCGTGCAGGTCGTGCGCGAACTCGTCGAACTGCGCGTAGGTCATGCGGTTCGAGCGGCTGAAGAAGTTGTAGGCAAGCACGGCCGGGATGGCGACGAACAGACCGAACGCGGTCATGATCAGGGCCTCGCCCACCGGACCGGCCACCGCTTCCATCGAAGCGTTGCCCGACGCGGAGATCTTGATCAGCGCGTGGTAGATGCCCCACACGGTACCGAGCAGACCGATGAACGGTGCGGCGGAGCCGGTGGTCGCCAGCAGGGTCATGCCACCTTCCAGACGCAGGCTCTCGCGGGCCACGGCCTGGCGCAGGGCGCGATCGATGAACTCCGAGCGGCTCAGCGATTCGGCCAGGCGACCACCGGCGGCCGTCGCCTGCTGGTGGTGGGCCACCGCCGAGGCGGCGTCCAGCGCGATCTTCGAGAAGGGCTCGCCCTTGGGCTGGGCTTCCAGCTCACGGATGGCTTCCTGGGTGGAAGCGGTGCTCCAGAAGTTCGCGATGACCTTCTCGGCGCGCGAGCGGACCATCGCATTGCGGATCGCGTTGGCGATGATGAAATACCAGGAGGCAAAGGACATCACCACCAGCGTGATGAACACGATCCAGCCGAGCGCATCGAAGTTGTGGATGAGGTCCCCGAAACCCATGTGCTTCATGGCTTCGGCATTGGAGGTGCTGCCCTGGGCGGGTGCAGTTTGTAGGAACATCATGACGCTACCTTTAGAGATGTCAGGCGTGAACTGGTGGACTGTAACCTTCGATTACAGCTGATTGAGATTCCAGGCAACGGGAACGCGGACGTAACCTTCGGTCTTCTGACCATTCTTGATGGCCGGATTGAAACGCCATTTACGGGCCGCTTCAATCGCCGCGCGATCCAGCTCGCGATAGCCACTGGAGGTTTCGACCTTGATGTCCTTCGGCGTACCGTCCGCGGCCACCAGGATCAACAGGGTCGTCGTGCCCTCATGGCGCTGGCGAATCGCCTGCGGCGGATAGCGGGGCTGGATGCGGCTGTTGTAGCTGATGTCCTGGCTGGCCGTGATGTCCGAAGGCGGCGCAGGCGGTGCCGGCGGCGCCGGCGGGGGCGCGGGAATCGGGTTGGTCGTCGCTTCTTCCACGGCCGGCGGCGGTGCCGGCGGCGGCGGGGTTGGCGGCGGCGTCACCTGCTGGATGATTTTCGGCGGCGGCTGCTTGGGCGGTTCCGGCGGCGGCGGCGGCGGCGGGGGCGGCGGCGGCGGCGGCTCGATGAAGTTCACCTGGACGATGCGCTCCTTCTTCGCCTGTTCCTGCTTCGGCGGCGCCGGCGGCGCGATCAGCAGCAGGAATGCAAACGAATGCAGCGCGATGGCAACAGCCAACGCCCAGGTGCGCCTCCAACTGAACGCGCGGCCGGATTCTTCGTTACTCGAGGCCATCTGTCACTTTCTGGAGCTAGTCAATCGGGAAAGGCGGGGTCGCAGCATCGAACGGCAAATCTCGACCCGATCGGGTGACATCTGCCACTGGACATTGCGCGGGAAAAGGGTTCTCAACGGTACAACAGGCCATGGCGTTTGTATAGCACCCGTGAGGCCGCCAAATGGACGTCCATCCGGCCTCACGGAGGCGTACGCCGCAGGCCTTACTTGCCGGCTCCTGCCTGCTTCAACCAGGCCTTCGCCTTGGCCGCGGTATCCGGGTCCTGCGCCGCCTGCTTCATGGCGGCGATCGCGCCCGGCTTGTTCTTGAGACCGCGCTCGGCATCGGCCAGCAGCATGTAGGCCGTGCCCTTGTGCTGCACGCCCTTGGCGATGGCCTGCTTGATCAGTGTCCGGGCGTCGCTGTACTTCTGCTGGCCCAGCAGCAGCTGGCCGGCGCGCAGCGCAGCCTCGCCATCCTTTGCCATCGGCATGGCCTTCTTGTAGGCGGCGATGGCCTTGCTTTCGTCGCCGGCAATATAGGCGGCGTCGCCAAGCAGTTTCTGGTTGTCATAGCTGGAAGCCACCACGCCCTTGGCCATGCCGTCCTCGAGCACCGCTTCGGCCTTCTTGGCGTTCGGCTTGGGGTCATCGCTGTTCTGGCCGGTGATCAGGTAGAGCTTGGCCAGGTTCACGTACTGCTTCTCGTCCTTCAGGCTGCCGCTGGCGCGGGCCTTCTCCATCAGGTCGATGGCTTCGGGATATTTCTGTGCCTGCATCAGGACCGCCACCGCATTGTTCATCGCGGTCGCGTCGTTGGGGTTGGAAGCCAACTGCTGCTGGGCGAGCTGTGCGGCCTGGTCGGCCTGACCGGACTCCGAGTAGGAGGCCATCAGGACCTGCGTCCACGAGGTTTCCGGCTTGTCGGTCATCGACATCGCCTTCTTCAGCGCGGTGATCGCCTCGGGATATTTCTCCAAGCGGTAATAGGCGTTGCCTTCCAGCGCGTAGGACTCGGGGGTCTCGCGCTTGCCTTCGGCGCGCCACTTCTCGACAGTGTCGATCGCCGGCTGGTACTGCTCGTCGGCCAGGTAGAACTGGGCCAGTTCGTACTCGAGCTGGAAGAAGGTGTCGTTCGGCAGCACGCCGATATCCAGCGCCTGCTTCAGCGAAGCGATGGCACCCTTCAGGTCGCCGTCGTTGTACTTGAGGTTGGCGATGCCCTGCAGCGCGAGCGACTGGGCGTACTTGCTGTCCGCGTCCTGGGCAAGCGGCTGCAGCAACTGCATCGCCTTGTCCTTGTCCCCCGCGTTGACCGCTTCGAGACCCTCGTTGAGCTTCTTCTGCTCCTTCTCGCTCTTGAGGTCGAGCTTGGGTTCCTTGCGGGTGGCATTCGGGTAGAGCGCCTGCTTGGTTTCCTTGGAACCCTGGTCGCCGTGGCGGTCACGGGCGATCGCCGGGCTGCCGATGAGCGCGAGCGCGAGCGCCGTGCCGCTCAACAGCTTGAGGAAGGGAACATGCTTCATGGCAGTCCTCATGTAAGGTTTTTCGCACAAGCAGTGCGGGGGATCGTTGAGCGTACCGCGAGCAGGCAGGCGATAACAAGTCGCACTGCCGCATGTAAGGCTTTTGCAAATCAAAGGCTTGCGGTCACGTTGCCATGTCGCATGAAAATTTTCCGGCAATTTGGTGTCATGACGGGGAACGCGCCGGGGCGGAACGAACGCGGCTTCCCGTGAATGTGGTGCCGTATTAATGTGTTATTACAGATCGACAAAGAAAAACGCTGCCGCGCGGTACGCGGCAACGTCGGCTTCTAGATATCCAGATTGGCGACCTTCAGTGCGTTCGCCTCGATGAAGTCGCGGCGCGGTTCGACCGCTTCGCCCATCAGCATCGAGAACATCTGGTCGGCGGCGATCGCATCCTCGATCCCCACCTGCAGCATGCGCCGGGTTTCCGGGTTGACCGTGGTTTCCCACAGCTGCTCCGGGTTCATTTCACCCAGACCCTTGAAGCGCTGGATGCTGCGACCCTTCTTGGCCTCGTCCAGCAGCCAGATGCGAGCTTCGGCGAACGAGACGATGCCGCGCGAGGCATTGCCCCGGCGTACCACCGCCTCCGGCTGGACCAGGCCGGCCAACTGCTGGCTGACAGTCAGGATCGGGCGGAACTCCGCGCTGCCAAAAAACGGCTGCGGCAGCAGCCATGTGTGCGAAAGGCCGTGCTGCTCGCGCACCACTTCGATCGCGGCCGGCTGCTGCTCGTTGGCCGGGCGCAGGGCCAGCCGGTAGCGTGGCTTGCCCAGGCCGCTGGCCGCCAGGCGTCCGAACAGCGCGTCCAGCCAGCCCTGCATCGCCGACTCGTCGGTCCAGAGCGCCGGGCCGATCGGCGGATGCTCGAGCATGGCCGTAAGCACGTTCGCGTCGAAACGATGGCCCAGCCGCTCGATCTGGTCCAGCGCGGTCTGGTAATCGCGCAGCAGCTTTTCGAGCCGTTCGCCGGTGATCCCCGGCGCATGCGGATCGGCCACCAGCTCGGCGCCGTCGACCGCGCTGGAGATCAGGTAGGCGTTGAGCGCCGCGTCATCCTTCAGGTAAAGCTCCTGCTTGCCCTGCTTGAGCTTGTACAGCGGCGGCAGGCCGATATACACGTGGCCGCGCTCGATGAGCTCGGGCATCTGGCGGTAGAAGAAGGTCAGCAGCAGCGTGCGGATGTGCGAGCCGTCCACGTCCGCATCGGTCATGATGATGATGTGGTGGTAGCGCAGCTTGTCCGGGTTGTACTCCTCCTTGCCGATGCCGGTGCCCAGCGCGGTAATCAGGGTGCCGACCTCCGCCGAGGACAGCATCTTGTCGAAGCGCGCCTTCTCGACGTTGAGGATCTTGCCCTTCAGCGGCAGCACGGCCTGGGTCTTGCGGTTGCGGCCCTGCTTGGCCGAGCCGCCGGCCGAATCACCCTCGACCAGGAACAGTTCGCACAACGCCGGGTCCTTCTCCTGGCAATCGGCGAGCTTGCCCGGCAGGCCGGCGATATCCAGCGCGCCCTTGCGGCGGGTCATCTCGCGCGCCTTGCGCGCAGCCTCGCGGGCGCGGGCGGCGTCGACCACCTTGGAGGCGATCGACTTGGCCTCGTTGGGGTGCTCCAGCAGGAACTCGCCCAGCTTCTCGTTGACCGCCTGCTCGACGGCCGTCTTGACCTCGGACGAAACCAGCTTGTCCTTGGTCTGCGAGGAGAACTTCGGATCGGGCACCTTCACCGACAGCACCGCGATGAGGCCTTCGCGCATGTCGTCGCCCGACAAGGCGACCTTGGCATTCTTGGCCAGGCCTTCCTTCTCGATGTAGTTCTGCAGCGAGCGGGTCAGCGCGGCGCGGAAACCGGTCAGGTGGGTGCCGCCGTCACGCTGCGGGATGTTGTTGGTGAAGCAGAACATCGTCTCCTGGTAGGAGTCGGTCCACTGCATCGCCAGTTCCACCGTGATGCCGTCCTGCTCGGCGGACAGGCTGATCACGTTCGGGTGCAGCGCGGTCTTTAGCTGCGCCAGGTGCTGCACGAAGGAACGGATGCCGCCCTCGTAGGCGTAGGTGTCGTGGCGACCCTCACCGCGCTCATCGACCAGGTCGATGGTGACGCCGGAGTTGAGGAAGGCCAGCTCGCGCAGGCGCTTGGCCAGCACGTCGTAATGGAATTCGATGTTGGAGAACGTTTCCGTGCTCGGCAGGAAGCGCACGGTGGTGCCGCGGCGCGTGGACTCGCCCACTTCCTTCAGCGGGTACAGCGGCTCGCCCAGTGAGTATTCCTGCTGGTATTCCTTGCCATCGCGGTAGATGGTCAGCCACAGGTGCGAGGACAGCGCGTTGACCACCGAGACGCCCACGCCGTGCAGGCCGCCGGACACCTTGTAGGAGTTCGCATCGAACTTGCCGCCGGCGTGCAGCACGGTCATCACCACCTCGGCAGTGGAGCGCCCCTCTTCCGGGTGAATGTCGACCGGGATACCGCGGCCGTTATCGCTGACGCTGACCGAACCGTCGTCGAGAATGGTGACCGTCACGTGGTCGCAGTAGCCGGCCAGGGCTTCGTCGATCGCGTTGTCGACGACCTCGAACACCATGTGGTGCAGGCCGGTGCCGTCATCCGTGTCGCCGATGTACATGCCCGGGCGCTTGCGCACCGCTTCCAGGCCTTTGAGTACCTTGATGTTGCTCGAATCGTAGGATGCGTTCATGCCCTGCCCGTTGCCGCGCTACCCCACTTTCCGACGGCGTCGGCGCGGGAAAAGCCATCCGGTCATTATAGCAGAGGGCGGATTTGCCCCTGTTCCACGTGGAACATGCGGTGCGGACGGGCCAGCAGCGGCTGGGGGCATTCGGTCCCCGTGACCAACACCTGGGCGCCCACCTGGGCGAGGCGCTCGACAACCGCAGCCTGGTGCGCCAGATCCAGCTCCGAGGCCAGGTCATCCAGGCAGACGACAGGCCACTCGCCCCGACAGGTTGCGTGAAGGCCAGCCTGGGCCAGCAGGCAGGAAAGGGCCGTCAGCTTCTCCTGACCACGTGAGAGATGCTCACGCTGGGGAGCGTGTTCGAATGCCAGCGACCAGTCCGCCCGGTGGGGGCCTGCCGTTGTATGACCACGCGCCAGATCCCTGCCCCGCTGGTCAGCGAGAACGCTCGCGAGGTCCGAATCCTCGTTCCATCCGCGCCGGTACCGCAGCGCCATCACTCCGAGCTCCGGCAGCAGCGAGCCAGCGCTTGTCGCGAGTTCTGGAACAAGGCGGTCGAGATAGTCCCGCCGGTAACTATCGATGGCGGTCGCCATGTCCCCCAGCTCCCTCTCCCATGGCGCATAAAGCGCATCGGGACCGGGTGCACCCGTCCGCAGCAGCGCATTGCGTTGCTTCAGCGCGCGCTGGTAGCGCCGCCAGGCTTCCAGGAAGCCGTGTTCCACGTGGAACACACCCCAATCGAGAAAGCGACGTCGTTCCTCGGCCGCACCGGCAATCAGCGCGTGGGATCCCGGTTCGAAACACACCACGGCACAGGCCCGGACAAGTAGGCCCAGTGGCACGTCTTCCCCATCCAGGCGCGCCTCCCACCGCTGACCTTCGCGTCCAAGCCCCAAGCGGCGCCCGATCCCTCCGGGTCCGCTGGCCTCGGCGAAGACCGCCAACGAAGCGCTGCCCCGCTGCAACAGCGCCTCGCGTGCACCGCTCCGGAACGAACGCCCATGCGACAGCAGATAGGCCGCCTCCAGCACACTGGTCTTGCCAGCGCCATTGGGGCCAACAAAGACGTGGATGCCCTCGGCCAGTTCGACCGAGACGTCCGTCAGGCAGCGCAGCCCCTGGATACGCAGGCGCTCGAACCTCATTCGCTCCTCTCCAACGAACAACGCCGGAGCGTCTCGCGACGACTCCGGCGTTTCAGGGCGACGTTACGTCGACCGACCCTCATGCGGTCACAGGCGCAACGGCATGATCACGTGGCGCGACTGGTCGTTGTCGTCCTCCTGCACGAGACAGCTGGACTGCGCATCGCGCAGGTTAAGCCGCGCTCGCTCGCCCTTCAGCGCAGCCAGCGCATCGAGCAGGTAGCCCACATTGAAACCCACGGCGAGATCCGAAACGACCGTGTCGGCCTCGACCTCCTCGACGGCTTCTTCCTGTTCCGGGTTGTGCGCCACGATGCGCAACTTGCCGGGCGACAGCTCCAGTTTCACGCCACGATACTTCTCGTTCGAAAGGATCGCCGCGCGCTGAAGCGCCCCGCGCAACACCTCGCGGTCCAGCGTCGCGCGCTTGTCGGCACCCAGCGGGATCACCGCTTCATAGTCCGGAAAACGGCCATCGATGAGCTTGGACGTGAACACCACACCGCCGCGGCGTACGCGCAAGTGGTTGCGACCAAATTCCAGTTCCACCTGGCCGTCACCGGTTTCGAACAGCCCAACCAGCTCGTTCACGCCCTTGCGCGGGATGATGATCTGGCGACGTGCGGCCACCTTGCTATCGAGCTGAGTCTCCTTGAGCGCCAGCCGGTGGCCATCGGTCGCGACACAGCGCAGGGTATGTTCCTGCAGATCAAGCAACATGCCGTTCAGGTAGTAACGCACGTCCTGGTTGGCCATCGCGAAAGCAGTGCGCTCCATCAGGTCGCGCAGCACCTCCTCGGGCAGGCTCACGCGCTCGACCAGCTCGATCTCGTCGATCGTCGGGAACTCGCTCGCCGGCAACGTGGCCAGCGTGAAACGGCTGCGTCCGGCATTCAACGCCACGCGGTCACCGTTGAGCTTGAGGTCGATCCGCACCCCGTCGGGCAACGCTCGAACGATGTCGAACAACTTGCGCGCCGGGATCGTGATTTCGCCGTCGCCGAGCTGATCCGCGGGGGTGGTGGCGACCATCTCCACTTCCAGATCGGTGCCGGTCAACGACACCCGGCCGTCGCCGACCTTCACCAGCAGATTGGCCAGAACCGGCAGCGTTTGTCGCCGTTCGACCACGCCCACGACCTGCTGCAGCGGCTTGAGCAAGGCTTCTCGTTGGATGCTGAATTGCATGTGTGGGCTTCCCCTAACTGCTGTTCTGTTTTTTTAAAAGAAGTACGGTAGTTGTTGTTGGCGCGGTGGATATCTCGTTTTCGCCAACTTCCCCTTGCAAATCAGAGGCTTAATCAGCTTCTTGCCTGTGTCCAATCGTACCGGCCGGCTGTGGGTCGATTGTGGATAAAGTCAGGCACGGAGTCATCCACCTATTATCCACAGCTTGGACCCCCCCTTTTCAAGCGGTTAGCCCGTCAGTACGCGGATCAGCTGCTCCCAGTCCTGCCGCATGCGCGCATCGGTCTCACACAGCTTCCTGATGGTGCGGCAGGCATGCAGCACGGTCGTGTGGTCGCGACCACCGAACGCCTCGCCGATCTCGGGCAGGCTGTGCTCGGTCAGTTCCTTGGACAACGCCATCGCCATCTGCCGCGGCCGCGCCAGCGAGCGCACGCGCCGCTTGGACAGCAGATCCTGCAGCCGCACGTTGAAGTACTCGGCAGTGATCTTCTGGATGTTGGGTACTGTCACCGCCTGCGCGTGGGTCGCCAGCAGGTCGCGCAGGGTCTCCTCGGCGAAATCGGTGGTGATCGGCTTGCCGTAGAAATTGGCCCGCGCCGCGAGCGTGTTGAGCGCCCCTTCCAGATCGCGCACGTTCGAGCGGATGCGCTTGGCCAGCAGCATCGCCACGTTCTCGCTCACCGCCACGCCCTTGTCCTGCGCCTTCGAAAGCAGGATCGCCGCGCGCGTCTCGAAGTCCGGCGGCTCGATCGCCACCGACAGTCCCCAGCCCAGGCGCGACTTCAGGCGCGGCTCGAGCTTGTCCACTTCCTTGGGGTAGCGGTCGCAGGTCAGGATGATCTGCTGCTTCGATTCGAACAGCGCGTTGAAGGTATGGAAGAACTCTTCCTGGGTGGTGTCCTTGCCGGCGAAGAACTGGATGTCGTCGATCAGCAGCGCGTCGACCGAACGGAAGCGCTGCTTGAACTGATCCATGTTCTTGGTGCGCAACGCCTCGATCATGGCGCCGACGAACTGCTCCGAACGCAGATACATCACTTTGCAACTGGCGTTGCGCTCGCGCATCAGGTTGCCGGCCGCATGCATCAGGTGGGTCTTGCCCAGGCCGGTGCCGCCATAGAGCAGCAACGGGTTGTAGGCGCGGCCGGGATTCATCGCCACCTGCATGGCCGCCGCCTTGCCCAACTGGTTGGACTTGCCCTCGACGAAGGTTTCGAAGGTGTAGTGCGGATCGAGGTTGTGCGGAAAGACCTGCGCGGGTGCTACCGGTTCCGCGGCGGCGGCCTTGGCCGTGGCAGCCGGCCGGGCCGGGCGGGGCGCGCTGGAACCGACTTCCAGCCGGACCGGGCAATCGCGCCCGGCCAGCTGCCCTAGAACCACCTCGATCCGCGGCAGGTACCGCTCACGCACCGTGTCCAGCGTGTACGGGTTGGGCGCGAACAGGTGCACGCCGGCGTCGTCCTCGCGCGCCTGCAGCGGCATGAGCCAGGTGTGCAGCTCTTCCGTGCTCAGCTCGCTTTCCAGACGCTCAAGGCAGCGCCGCCACAGATCACTCATGGATAGTTCTTGACCAACGATGGGGCGCCGAAGCGCAGGGTGGACCGGCAAGTCTAGCAGCCAACCCCCAGCATATCCCCAGCGATGTCCACAGGCCGCACCAGGGCAGGTTTGACAGCTCCTCCACGCTGGCTCCATAATTTCCAACCTTTTTGTCGACTTATCTTCTGGAGCTCAAGCCATGAAGCGGACTTTCCAGCCGAGCAAGCTCAAGCGCGCCCGCACCCACGGCTTCCGTGCCCGCATGGCGACCGCCGACGGCCGCAAGATCCTCAACGCCCGTCGTGCCAAGGGTCGCAAGCGCCTGATCCCGTAAGCGGCACAGCAGTCATGCCTGCCGCCGGCCTGCCGCGCGACGCGCGGGTCCGCCGCGCCGGCGACTTCGCCGCCCTGCGTCAAGCCAGCGGCCGCCTCGGCGGCCGCTGTTTTTCTGTGCGCTGGCGTCCGAACGGACTGGACCACGCCCGCCTGGGGCTGGCCGTGTCCAAACGCGTCTCCAAGCGCGCGGTCGACCGCAACCGGATCAAGCGCCTGGTGCGCGAATCGTTCCGCCGTGCCCGCCACGGATTGCCGCCGATCGACCTGGTCGTGATGGCGCGCGAAGCCGCCGCGGTCACGTCCGGCACCGCCCTGCTGGCCGAGCTCGACGCGCTCTGGCGCCGGCTGCCGCCGTTGAAGCCCACCGAAGGCACCGGCACAATCGCGTGTTGACCTCCCTTTTCTCCTGTCCCTCCGCGGCTCCTGCTCGCGGTGCCACCGGAATTGCCCCGCGATGAACCAGACGCGTACGTTTCTCCTGTTTGCCCTGCTGGCCGTGGCCTATCTGCTGTGGATGGCCTGGGAGAAGGACTACGCACCGGCGCCGGCGCACAACGCCCCGGTCGCGGCGGCCAGCGCGAACGCGCCGGCGGACAACACCGTGCCGGGCGCCAGCGGCGCCGCGACGCCAGCGATCGCCAGCGGCGGCCCGGCAAGCACGGCCGCCGGGCAACTGATCACCATCAGCAACGACGTGCTGCGCCTGACCGTGGACACCCGCGGCGGCAGCGTGGTGCGCGCCGACCTGCTGGCCTACCCGGCCGAGCCAATCACCCGCAAGCATCCGGAGCAACCGCCGGTGCGCCTGCTGGCCGACACGCCGGACAAGTATTTCGTCGCACAGAGCGGCCTGGTCAGCGCAAGCAGCCCTGCACCGGACCATCGCGCCTTGTTCCAGTCGGCGCAGACGCACTACGAGCTGGCCAACGGCCTGCCCGAGCTCAAGGTCGACCTGACCTGGCAGCAGGACGGCATCAAGGTCACCAAGAGCTACACGCTCAAGCGCGGCCAGTACGTGGTCGGGCTCGACCAGCGCATCGACAACACCGGCACCACGCCCTGGCAGGGCAGCGCCTACGAGCAGCTGCAGCGCGCACCGCGCCAGGAACACGGTGGCTGGCTGCAGAACATGACCGACCCGTCGGCCGCCAGCTTCTTCGGCGCCGGCTGGTATAGCCCTGAAGATCACTTCCAGTCGCTCAAGTTCGACAAGTTCCAGGAAGACGCGCTGCAGCAGTCGTTCGCCGGCGGCTGGGCTGCGATGCTGCAGCACTACTTCTTCGCCGCGTGGATCCCGCCGGCGCAGCAGAAAGCCAGCTACAGCACCGACGTGGTCAACCCCGACAGCGACCATCCGACCTACCTGATCCGCGCGGTCAGCCCGGCACTGACCGTGGCGCCGGGCCAGAGCCAGTCCACCGGCGCACGCCTGTACATCGGCCCGAAGCTGGTGGGCACGCTCGACTCGGTGGCGCCGGGCCTGGCGCTGGCGACCAACTACGGCGTGTTCACCGTGATCGCCCAGCCGATGCACGCGCTGCTGTCGTGGCTGGAGAAGGTCAGCGGCAACTGGGGCGTGGCAATCATCCTGCTGGTGCTGATCATCAAGGGCCTGACCTGGAAGCTCACCGCCGCGCAGTACCGCTCCAGCGCCAAGATGCGCAAGCTGCAGCCGCGCGTGACCGCGCTGAAGGAGCGCTACGGCGACGACAAGCAGAAGATGCAGATGGCGATGATGGAGCTGTACAAGAAGGAGAAGGTCAACCCGATGACCGGCTGCCTTCCGGTGCTGATCACCATCCCGATCTTCTACGGCCTGTACGAGGTGCTGCGCGAGAGCGTGGAGCTGCGCCAGGCGCCGTTCGTGGGCTGGATCCACGACCTGTCGGCACCCGATCCGTTCTTCGTGCTGCCGGCGGTGTACACGCTGGTGATGCTGGGCCAGCAGTACCTCATGCCGGCTACCGGGATGGATCCGACCCAGGCGAAGATGATGAAGTTCATGCCGCTGATCTTCGCGGTGCTGTTCGCCTTCTTCCCCGCCGGCCTGTGTCTGTACTACGTGGTCAACGGCCTGGTGAGCCTGGGCCAGCAGTGGTACATCACGCACAAGGTGGAACACGGCGAGGCGAAGGCGAAAGCCTGAGTCCGATTACGGCACAGGTGGGGCGTTACGCCCCATCCACTCCCACCCTCCCCGCGGCTTGCGGTGGGCTGAAGCCCACCCTACGGTTTCCCCCATGGCCGACACCGACACCATCGCCGCGATCGCCAGCGCGCCCGGGGCCGCCGGCATCGGCGTGGTGCGTGTATCGGGGGCGCGCGTGCCGGCCATCGCGCAGGCACTGCTCGGTCGTGCGCCGCAGCCGCGCCATGCGCACCTGGCCTCTTTCCTTGACGACGGCGGCGCGCTGATCGACCGCGGCCTGCTGCTGCACTTTCCCGCGCCGCACTCCTACACCGGCGAACACGTGCTCGAACTGCAGGGTCATGGCAGCACCGTGCTGCTGGACCTGCTGTTGAAGCGCGTGTGCGCGCTCGGCGCGCGGCTGGCGCGGCCGGGCGAGTTCACCGAGCGGGCCTTCCTCAACGGCAAGCTGGACCTCGCCCAGGCCGAGGCGGTGGCCGACCTCATCGCCGCGCGTTCGGAAGCCGGCGCACGCGCCGCGTTGCGTTCGCTCGACGGGGTGTTCTCGCAGCGCGTGCATGCATTGCTCGACGCGATGATCGCGTTGCGCGTACACGTGGAGGCCGCGATCGATTTTCCGGAAGAGGAAATCGACTTCCTGGCAGACCCGGCCATTGCGCATGAGCTCGACGCGCTGCGCACGCAGCTGGCCGCATTGCTGGCCGAAACCCGCCGCGGCGTGCGTCTCACCGACGGCCTCAAGGTCGCGATCGTGGGCCGACCCAATGCGGGCAAGTCCAGCCTGCTCAACGCGTTGGCGCAAAGCGAGCGCGCCATCGTGACCGCGATCGCCGGCACCACCCGCGACGTGCTCAGAGAAACGGTGAGCCTCGACGGTGCGGTGCTGGAGCTCGCCGACACCGCGGGGTTGCGGGAGACACACGACGAGGTCGAGCGCGAAGGCGTGCGTCGCGCCCGCGCGGAACTGGCGCGCGCCGACCTCGTGCTGCTGGTCACCGACGTGGCGCATGCCGATGTCGACCCCGACCTGCTCGACGAACTGCCGACGCACGTCGCGCGGCTGGTCATCGTCAACAAGATCGACCTGGAGACACAGCCGCCGCGCGCGGAAATGCACGCGGGCCTGCCTCACCTCTGGTTGTCGGCGCGCACTGGCGAAGGCCTCGACCTGCTGCGCGCGGAACTGAAGACCCGCGCCGGCCTGGGCAGCGGCGAAGGCGCCTTCAGTGCCCGCCGCCGCCACGTCGCCGCGCTCGAACGCGTGCAAACCCATCTCGACCACGCCGCCGCCGCCCTCGCCGCCACCCGCGCGGGAGAACTGGCCGCGGAAGACCTGCGCCACGCCCAGCATGCGCTGGGCGAAATCACCGGCAGCTACAGCAGCGACGACCTGCTCGGCGCGATCTTCGGCAGCTTCTGCATCGGCAAGTAGCGCGGTCGCCGGCATGAATCGCAGGCAGCCCGGGCCGTGGCCTTGCGCTGGCTTTCCCCTCCGTTGCACCCGCGCGTGACGGCCGCGTTCCTACGGTGGGCGGGCGCCGTACGAACCATCCGGCGCATGCCTTCATCCCCGGAGGAGCCCATGACCATCAAGACCATGCAGGACTTTTTCATTCACGAGCTTTCGGACATCTACAGCGCCGAAAAGCAACTGGCCAAAGCCTTGCCGCGCCTGTCGCGCGCCGCCGAAAGCCAGGACCTGTCCAAGGCGTTCGACCAGCACCTGCACGAGACGCGCGGCCAGATCGAGCGGATCGACGGGATCGTCGAGGACCTGGACATCCGGCTCAAGCGCATCAAGTGCCAGGGCATGGAGGGGCTGGTCGACGAGGCGCGCGAGATCATTGAAACCGTGCCCCGGGGCGCGCTGTGCGATGCCGCCCTGATCGCCGGCGCGCAGAAGGCCGAGCACTATGAGATCGCCTCCTACGGCACGCTCTGTGTGCTGGCCAGGCAGATCGGTCACGAGGATGCGGCCAAGCGGCTCGACCAGACCTTGCAGGAAGAAAAGGCGACCGACCAGAAACTGACCCAGCTGGCCGAGCAGGGCGGCGTCAACCAGCAGGCGTCACAGCAGGGCGGACAGAAGCACGCCCCGTCGTCGGAGGTGCGTCACTAGCAGGCCGATGCCTGTAGGGAACCGCCGAAAAACCACCAGGCGGGCGTCCCCGCGAAGGCGGGAATCCGTGTCGCCCTTGGTGCAACAGCACCCTGGATTCCCGCTTTCGCGGCAATGACGCCAGTTGAACCGGACGACGGTTCCTGCCAGTGCGCGACCACGCGCACCGGACAGGGCGTACGGGTCCGCACACCGGCTGCCCTCCCACAAAACGACGGGAGCCTTCTATCGGACCAGGAAGGCGTCCAGTTCCTGCCGATGCGGCATGCCCGGCTGCGCGCCCAGCCGGGTGACGGCCAGCGCTGCCGCTGCGCAGGCCTTGCGTACGGCCTGCGGCAACCCTTCGTGCAGGAACGCCGCCAGTGCGGCATTGAAGGTGTCGCCGGCACCGGTGCTGTCGACCACTGCGACATCGAAGCTGGGCTGGTGCGCCGGTTCATTCCCCTGTTCGCGATACCAGGCACCCTCGCCGCCGCGGGTCAGCACCACCGCGCCCGGCGCGCGGCGCATCAGCGCGCGGAAGTCCTCGGTCGGATCGGCCCCCAGCAGCACCGCAAGCTCATGCTGGTTGGGCGTGACGTAGCGGGCCAGCGCGAGCCATTCGGCCGGCAGCGGCCGGGCCGGCGCCGGGTTGAGGATGACCGGCACGCCCACGCGCTTGCCCAGGCGCAGGGTCGCTTCGATGGCTTCCAGTGGGATCTCCATCTGCACCAGCACGACGTCCGCGCGCGCGACGACCTCGCGCGCGGCCTCGATGTGTGTCGGCATGACGCCGGCATTGGCAGCCGGCACTACCACGATCTGGTTCTCGCCGCCGGCCACGGTGATCGAGGCGGTGCCGCTGGCCTGGTCGTCCAGCCGATGTACGTGGGCCAGATCCACGCCTTCCTCGCGCAGGCCGGCATGCAGCTGCTCACCGAAGGCGTCGCGACCGAGCGCACCGACCAGCGCCACTTCGGCGCCGAGCCGCGCCGCCGCCACCGCCTGGTTGGCGCCCTTGCCGCCGGGCACCGTGATGAAGCCGTCGCCCAGCAGCGTTTCGCCCGGTTGCGGGAAGCGTGGCGCCTGCGTGACCAGGTCCATGTTGATGCTGCCGACGACGACGATACGGCGGGCCATGCGGGATCCTTGGGAAACCAGGCCCGAAGCATAGCGGGCGTTGCGCCGGGAAAGGCGGCCCGCGCAGATCGCCGAACGCGCTGTCTAAGCACGATCAGGCGTTGACGGCCCGCCCGGTGCCGGCATGCAAGCATGCGCGCATGCCTTCACCCGACCCGGCCACCGACGGATCACGAACCGCCCTGCACCGTGCCGTGCGCCTGGTCGCCCTGCTCAATCTCGCCTACTTCGGCGTGGAGTTCGCGGTGGCGTTGTCGATCGGCTCGGTCTCGCTGTTCGCCGACAGCATCGACTTCCTCGAGGACGCCTCGGTCAACCTGCTGATCTTCCTGGCGCTCGGCTGGTCACCCGCAGCGCGGGCGCGTGTGGGCATGGCCCTGGCCGCGATCCTGCTGGTGCCGGCGCTGGCGCTGCTGTGGGCGCTGTGGCGCAAGTTCCAGCTGCCGGTGCCGCCGGCCCCGCTGCCGTTGTCGGTCACCGGCCTGGGCGCGCTGGGGGTGAACCTGGCCTGCGCGCTGGTGCTGGCGCGCTTCCGCCATCACGCCGGCAGCCTCACCCGGGCGGCGTTCCTGTCGGCGCGCAACGACGCGTTCGCCAATGTGGCCATCGTGCTGGCCGGCGGGGTGATCGCCTGGACCGGCTCGGTCTGGCCGGATGTGGTCGTCGGTCTGGGGATCGCCGCGATGAACGCCGACGCCGCGTGCGAAGTGTGGGAGGCGGCACGAGGCGAACACCGCCAGGCGAACGCATGAACACCCGTAGGGTGGGCTTCTGCCCACCCGCTGTCTTGCGGGAAAGCCCGGTGGGTTGAAGCCCACCCTACGCTCCGCGACGGATACTGCGGCGATCGCCGCGCGCGAAGCGTACGACGCCGCACGTGGCGAGCATCTCGAGGCAAGGCGTGAACGCTCGTAGGGTGGGCTTCAGCCCACCCGCTGTCTTGCGGGGAAGCCCGGTGGGCTGAAGCCCACCCTACGCCAGCGCGTCAGTGCGCGTGGCCGATGCCCGAATCGCCCTGCTCCAGCGGCGGCGGCGTGCCGGCCACGGCGAGCAGCGACTGCGCGTAGCCGTCTTCCATGCTGATCGTGGACACCTCGTCCCAGGCGAAGAACGAGGCCTCGCGCAGCCACTCGGCGTCGGGGCTGATCTCCTGCAGGGTGAAGCCGTCCTCTTCCACGCCGACCAGCCGGCCGATGTAGCAGACCTCGGCCTCGTCCTCGCTGTCCACGTGCACGCCGATCACCGGCGCCACGCGGCCGGCCGCCTGCACCACCTCGCGGATCGAATCGAGCGGGAACCCGCGCGGCGTGCGCGGCAGCAGCTGCTTGAGCTGGAGCGCCTTCTCCATGAACGTGTGGTGCTTGTCCGGCGCCTCCAGTTCGGAGACGTCGCGGTGGCGCATCACGTACATGCCGTCGTAGGTGATGCCGTCGCCGACCACCCACAACAGGAAGAACTCGCGGCCGACGCCGCCCACGTAGCCGCAGAAGCTGCCGTGCTCCAGCTCGGCGCGCCACAGCCGGATCAGGTGCTGGTTCTGCTGCGCCTCGCGCAGCTGTGCACGCTGGCCGGTGGTTTTGAGTTCGATGACCTTGCCCATGACAGGAATTTTACCAGACGGGTCTCTGCAGCTTGTTTAGAGGATGTAACGGCTCAGGTCCTGATCCTTCACGAGCGATCCCAGGCTCTTGTCCACCTGTTCGGCGTCGATCAGGTATTTTTCGCCGGACTTGTCCGCCGCCTCGAACGAAATTTTCTCCAGCAGGCGCTCCATCACGGTGTGCAGGCGGCGGGCGCCGATGTTCTCGGTGCGCTCGTTCACCTGGCAGGCGACCTCGGCCAGGCGGTCCACGCCTTCGTCGGTGAACTCGATCGCCACGCCCTCGGTCGCCAGCAGGGCGACGTACTGCTTGGTCAGTGCGTTGTGCGGCTCGCGCAGGATGCGCTTGAAGTCGTCGATCGACAGCGCCGACAGCTCCACGCGGATCGGCAGGCGGCCCTGCAGTTCGGGGATCAGGTCCGAGGGCTTGGACAGCGAGAACGCACCCGAGGCGATGAACAGCATGTGGTCGGTCTTGATCGGGCCGTACTTGGTCGACACGGTCGAGCCTTCCACCAGCGGCAGCAGGTCGCGCTGCACGCCCTCGCGCGAAACGCCGGCGCCGCCCCATTCGGAGCGCTGTGCCACCTTGTCGATCTCGTCGATGAAGACGATGCCGTTCTGCTCGGCGGCCTCGACCGCCTGCGCACGGATCTCCTCCTCGTTGACCAGCTTGCCGGCCTCTTCCTCGATCAGCAGCGGGCGGGCGGTCCGGATCGGCAGCTTGCGCGACTGCGTGCGCGCGCCGCCGATGTTCTGGAACATCTGGCGCAACTGCTGGCCCATTTCCTCCATGCCCGGCGGCGACATGATCTCCACGCCCACGTTCATGGCGAAATCCAGCTCGATCTCGCGGTCGTCCAGCGCACCTTCGCGCAACTGCTTGCGCAGCTTCTGGCGGGTGTCGCTGTCGGCGGAGGACACGGTGAGGTCGTGCGACCAGTCGCTGGCGGTCTGCCGGCGCGGCAGCAGCGCGTCGAGGATGCGGTCCTCGGCGCGGTCCTCCGCCTGCGAGCGCACGCGCTTGGTCGCCTGCTCGCGGGTGAGCTTGTAGGCCACGTCGGCCAGGTCGCGCACGATCGACTCGACGTCCTTGCCCACGTAGCCGACCTCGGTGAACTTGGTTGCCTCGACCTTCACGAACGGCGCGTTGGCCAGCGTCGCCAGGCGCCGCGCGATCTCGGTCTTGCCCACGCCGGTGGGGCCGATCATCAGGATGTTCTTGGGCGTGACCTCGTTGCGCATCTCCGGGTCCAGCTGCATGCGCCGCCAGCGGTTGCGCAGCGCGATGGCGACGGCGCGCTTGGCGTCGTTCTGGCCGATGATGAAGCGGTCGAGTTCGTTGACGATTTCGCGGGGGGTGAGTTCGGACATGGGAATGGGGAATCGTGAATAGGGAATGGTGAGGAGCGGCGTGATGGAGCGTGGGAGCTTTTACGATTCCCTATTCGCCATTGACGATTTCCAGCTCTTCGATGGTCGTGCTGTGATTGGTATAGATGCAGATGTCGCCGGCGATCTTCAGCGCCTTCTCGACGATCTGGCGAGCGTCCATGTCGGTGTTTTCCAGCAGCGACAGCGCCGCCGCCTGCGCGTAGGGGCCGCCCGAGCCGATCGCGATCAGGCCGTGCTCGGGCTCGAGCACGTCGCCGTTGCCGGAGATCAGCAGCGAGGCGTCCTTGTCGGCCACCGCCAGCATGGCTTCGAGCTTGCCGAAGCGCCGGTCGGTGCGCCATTCCTTGGCCATCTCGACGGCGGCGCGGACCAGGTTGTTGCCATGCTTGTCGAGCTTCTGCTCGAACAGCTCGAACAGGGTGAAAGCATCCGCGGTGGCGCCGGCGAAACCGGCCAGCACGTCGCCCTTGCCGAGGCGGCGGATCTTGCGCGCGTTCGACTTCATCACGGTGTTGCCCAGGGTGACCTGCCCGTCGCCGCCCAGCACGACGCGTCCGCCGCGGCGGACCGAGAGGATGGTGGTGGCGTGGAACGATTCCATGGGGGCTCCGCGAAAGGCTTGAGCCGGCATACATGGGGTCGCTGGGGTGGCCTTCAACGTGGGTACCCAGTTGGAGGGCGGGCCAGAATGAAATGTCCCGCGAGCCCCGGCCCCTCACCCCAACCCTCTCCCCGGAGGGGAGAGGGAGCAGGAGTCGTCAGCCTTTCCGGCGCGCGCGCGGGTGGGCGGCGTCGTAGACCTTGGCCAGGTGCTGGAAATCCAGGTGTGTATAGATCTGCGTGGTGGCGATGTCGGCGTGCCCGAGCAGCTCCTGCACGGCGCGCAGGTCGCCGGAGGATTCCAGCATGTGGCTGGCGAAGGTGTGGCGCAGCAGGTGCGGATGCACGCGCTTGGCAAAGCCCTGCGCCAGCGCCAGCTGTTTCAGGCGCGCCTGCACCGTGCGCGGGCTGATCGGCGCGCCCGCACGGCCGCGGAACACCGGCGCGGTCGGCGCCATGCCCTCGGCCCTGGCCAGTGCGCGCAGTGCGGTCACGGCGTGACTGCCGACCGGCACGATCCGCGTCTTGGCGCCCTTGCCGAGCACGCGCACTTCGCCTTCGTCCAGGCTCAGGTCGCCCCAGCGCAGCCCGCACAGTTCCGACAGGCGCAGGCCGGAGGAATAGAACAGCTCCAGCATCGCCCGGTCGCGCAGCGCCAGCGCGCCCTCGCCGGGGTGTTCCACCAGTGCGCCGGCTTCGTCCACGTCCAGCACCTGCGGCAGCTTGCGGTGGACCTTCGGACCGCGCACGCCGGCGGCGGGGTCGTGCGCCAGCAGGCCCTCGCGGCTGAGCTGGCGGAACAGGCTGCGGCAGGAGGAAAGCAGCCGCTGCAGGCTCTTGGGCGCCAGGCCCGCGCGGTGTTGCGTGGCCACGAACGCACGCATGCGGTGCGCGTCCAGGGCGGTGAAATCGCCGATGCCCTGGGTTTCCATCCAGCCCAGCAATTTCTCCAGGTCGCGTTGGTAGGCCGCGACCGTGTTCGCGGAGGCCTGGCGCTCGCCGGCGAGTCGGCCCAGCCAGGCCTCGACCTGCGCGCGCGGGTGGGTGCTCAGGCGAGCTCCTGCGAGCGGGTCAGCGCGGCGCCCACGGTGGCGGCGAGCATCTTCAGGAACAGCGTGCCCATGCCCGGCTGGAAATGGTTCGGATCGGCGCTGCCCAGCGCCAGCAGGCCCAGTTCGCCCAGCGGCATCACCGCCGCCGAATGCACCTCCGGCGCGTGGTCGCCGAACAGCCGGTACAGGCGTTCGGCCGACAGCCGCCCGACCAGCGGCTCGTGGTTGGCCTGGAAGCCGGCGAACTCGGTCAGCGCGGCACGGCCGCCCGGCTCGACCACCAGCCACTCGGCCTGCGGCAGGCCGTAGGCCTGCCCGAACAGCAGCAGCCGCACCTGCTCGATGCGGAAGTCGCTGGCCAGCCGGCTGATCACGCTGCGTGCCGCCAGCGCGGGGGTGGCCGCGCGCAGCATGGTCACATTGAGGTCGTGCACCCGCTGCATCAGGCGCTCGTTCTCCGCGGCGATCGCGATCAGCTCGGCCAGCCGGCGCTCCAGCTCGGCGTTCTTCTCGCGCAACTGCTGCAGCTGGTACATCGCCAGCGACGCGACCGGCCCCTCGCTGCGCGGCAGCGTCAGCTGCGCGGCGAGGTCCGGGTAATCGGCCAGGAAGTGCGGATGGCGCTTGAGGTACGCAGCCACCGCGGTGGCGCCGGGAATCTCGTCGAGCAGGGTGTCGGGCATGGAACGACCTAAAGGGAACGTCAGGCAGCGGATCGGCCAGGCCCGAGTGTGCGACGCGCGCGCCCGCGCATCAATGGTGGGTAGCGCCGGGAGGGCATGCCTTTGCGTTAATGGGGAAACGTTAGTGGAGGAATCGCAAAAAGCAGGCGCCTTACGAGGTCGCTGGAGCGCGCGCCGCTTTTGCTCCAAACGATTCCCGATTCCCTATTGACGATTCCCGAGCCCGGAGGGCTTCAGCCATTCGCCCTCGAAGGCGAAGGCGGCCGGACCGCTCATCCACAGCGTTTGGCCCGGACCGGGCCAGTCGATCTGCAGGCGTCCGCCGGGCAGGTCGACCTGCACGCTTTCGTCCACCTGGCCGCGCGCGCGCAGCACCGCCATGGCCGCGCAGGCGCCGGTGCCGCAGGCGCGGGTCCAGCCGCTGCCGCGCTCGTGCACGCGCAGGCGCAGGTGGCCGCGGTTCAAGATCTGCACGAACCCGGCATTGGCGCCTTCAGGAAACCGCGCATGCGCGGTGAGTTGCGGCCCGAGGCGCGCGAGGACGGGGTCGGCCAGGTCCGCCACCGCCACCACCGCGTGAGGATTGCCCATCGAGACCGCGCCGATCTGCACCGTCCCCTCGGCGAGGTCGAGGGGATACGACGCGGCCTGCGTGTCCGCGGCAAACGGAATGCGCGGCGGCTCGAACACCGGCTCGCCCATGTCGACGGTCACGCGGTGCGCGTCGAGCAGGCGCACGCGCACCGGCCCGGAGGGACTTTCGATGCGCACGGGCGTGTCCAGGGCCAACGCGCCGGCGCGATGCAGCCAGGCCGCCACGCAGCGCACACCGTTGCCGCACTGGCCCGACGCGGTGCCGTCGGCGTTCCAGATGCCGTAGTAGAAGGCGCAGGTCGGATCCCGCGGCGCTTCGACGCTGAGCAGCTGGTCGCAGCCGATCCCGGTGTGGCGGTCGGCCAGCGCGCGGATCTGTGCGGCCGGCAGCGCAAGCGGTGCCTGGCGTGCGTCGACCACGACGAAGTCGTTGCCGATGCCGTGCATCTTGGAAAAGCGCATCAGGGTCAGTCGGGCAGCGACGCGCTCGTGGCCGGTGCCGGCGCGGTCGTGGCCGGTGCCGGCGCGGTCGCGGCCGGCGCCACCGCGTTGCCCGACGATCCGGGCGGCAGCACCAGCGGGCCCTTGTTGCCGCAACCGGCGAGCAGGCCCGCGGCCAGCAGCAGGACGGTGCAGAGGATGGATCGGCGCATCGGGTTCCTCGACGAAGGCGGCGGCTATGATGCGCGCATCATAACGTCGCGGGTCGTCTTCGATGGATTGGGCCACGCTGTTGCAGCTGCCGAGTACCCTGCTGTGGATCCTCGCCGCGCTGGCGCTGCTGTTCGCGCTGGTGCAACTGGCGGCGCTCGGCCGCCGCCTGCGGGCGCGGCGTCCGTTCGCGGCGATCCTGCGCACGCTGTTCCTGCTGATCGGGCTGGGCCTGGCGCTGCTGCTCGCCGGCGCCGGCTGGACCCTGCGCGGCTACCGCCTGCTCGGCGAGGAAGCCCCAGTGGTGACCGTCGACGCGCGCATCCTCTCGCCGCAGCGCTGGGCGCTCACGCTGACCTGGCCCGACGGCCAGCGCCGCGACGTGGCGCTGGCCGGCGATGCCTGGCGCATCGAGGCACTGGTGCTGAAGTGGAAGCTGCCCGCCGTGCTCGCCGGCCTGCCGCCGCTGTATCGGCTGGACCGCCTGTCCGGCCGCTACGACGATCCGGCCGACGAGATGAGCGCGATGCGCACGGTGGTCGACTTCCGCGAGGCCGGCGACCACGACCTGGTCACGCTCGCCCGCGCCCATCCGGACTGGTTGCCGATGGTCGACACCGTCTACGGCAGCGGCGCCTACCTGCCGCTGGTCGACGGCGGCCACTACACGGTAAGCCTGATGCGCACCGGTGCGCTGGTGGCGCGGCCGGACGAGGAAACCGCGGACCGGATCGCGCATCCGCTCTGAGCGCCACGCTTCGGCTCCGGCCTGCGGCCTGCCCTCGGCCCGAACGGTCTGAAACCATTGGCCCGGATCGTTCGTTCCGGGCACAGGCGCGATGCGCGAAGGCGGGAGGATCGCCGCGACCAGCCTCAGCAAGCGGCGAGGCCCTTCTCGTACCGCCAGGCGTCGGCGCCATCCTCGTAATAGCCGGCGTAGCGGCCGATGCGCCGATAGCCGGCGCGCTCGTACAGCGCCATCGCGGCGGTGTTGTCCATCCGCACTTCCAGCCGCATGCCGCGGCAACCGCGCGCCCGTGCGGCATCTTCGGCGGCGGCCAGCAGCGTCCCGCCGAGCCCGCGGCCGCGCGCGGCCGGGGCAGTGGCGATCGAGTACAGCCGCGCCAGCGTGCTGCCGGCACGGAAGAACACCAGCGCGCTACCCAGCAGGCCTTCATCCGGCGTGTCGGCGACGAGCACGGCGGCGCGTGGGCTGGCGAGGTGGCGACGGTACTGCGCCCGGCTCATGCGATCGCCACTGAAGGCGCACCGTTCGAGCGCGACCAGGGCGTCGAGGTCCGCCGGCGCGGCACGGCGCACGGGAATCGTCGGGGCGTGGGCTGGCGCATGCGTCATCGGCGCAGTCTACGCAGACGCAGGTCGACGTGGAGCACCCATCCCGGCGGCCGTCGAACCCACCCGCGCTGCGACGCGCAGCTCGCTGAACGATACGCCGGTGGCGCCATTGCGCACGCTCGCGCCTATGCCAAACTTCCCCACTTGCGCCCTGCCGCCTCGTTCCGCCACGCGACGGCTTTCCCTTTTGCGTGTAGCGAGGTGCCATGACCCGCCTGGTGATCGTCGTCGAGAAAGCCTCCGACTGGAGCGCCTACTACCCCTCCGTGGACGTCATGAGCGCAATGGACTACCTGCGCGAACCGGTCGGCGGCGACGACGAACGCACCCACGTGATCAACCTGTGCCGCAGCTACAAGTACCTGGGCACGGGCTACTACGTCTCGTTGCTGGCCGAGGCGCGCGGGCACAAGGTGCTGCCCTCGGTGCGCACCATCAACGACCTGCGCCGCCGTTCGCTGTACGGCCTGGACATCGACGATCTCAACAGCAAGCTCACCCATTTCCTGCCGGCCGGCGGGCGCGACACCACCGACTTCGGCATCCTCGTGTACTTCGGCGAGACCGCCTACCCGGCGTTGCAGGACCTGGCCCGGCAGCTGTTCGAAATGTTCCCCTGCCCGCTGTTGCGCATCGAGTTCGAGCGCGAGCGCGTGTGGCAGGTCGCCTCGATCAAGCCGGTCGGCCTGCACACGCTGGACGATGCGCAGGAAGACGCCTTCGCCGCGGAGCTGGACCGCTTCTCGCGCAAGCTCTGGCGCAAGCCCCGCACGCGCAAGCTCTACCGCTACGACATCGCGATGCTGGTCGATCCGAACGAGGCGATGCCGCCGTCGAACAAGAAGGCGCTCAAGACGTTCATCGCGGCCGGCAAGGAGCTGGGCATCGAGGTCGACCCGATCGGCAAGATCGACTACCCGCGCCTGGCCGAGTACGACGGCCTGTTCATCCGCGAAACCACCGCCAGCGACAACCACACCTACCGCTTCGCGCACCGCGCCGAGAAGGAAGGCATGGTGGTGATCGACGATCCGACCTCGATCCTGCGCTGCACCAACAAGATCTTCCTCAACGACCTGATGGTCTCGCGCAAGCTCGCCGTGCCGCGTACCGAGATCCTCTACCGCGACAACGCCAAGGCGTGGAAGGAGACCGCCGCCAAGCTCGGCTTCCCGCTGGTGCTCAAGATCCCCGACGGCTCGTTCTCGCGCGGCGTGGTCAAGGTGGAGAACGCCGACGCGCTGGAGAAGGCGGCCGGCGAGCTGTTCTCGCACAGCGCGCTGCTGCTGGCGCAGGAGTTCGTCTATACCGACTTCGACTGGCGCATCGGCGTGCTCAACCGCGAGCCGCTGTACGCCTGCAAGTACTACATGTCGCGCGGGCACTGGCAGATCTACAACCACGGCGCCAAGGGCACCGCCAAGTCCGGCGGCTTCGAGACGGTGCCGGTGCGCGACGCGCCGGCCGAAGTGGTCAAGCTGGCGCTCAAGGCCACCCAGGCGGTGGGTGATGGCCTGTATGGCGTGGATCTGAAGCAGGTCGGCAGCAAGCCGGTGGTGATCGAGGTCAACGACAACCCGTCGATCGATGCCGGCGTGGAGGATGCCTACCTGGGCGTGGACCTCTACCGGCGCATCATGCAGGAGTTCCTGCGCCGCATGGAGCACAAGCGCCTGGGCATCGGTCGGTAATTGCTCGATCCCTGTAGGAGCGCCCTTGGGCGCGACCGCGGGGTCGACACTCGCCGCACGATCGGTATGGCGGTCGCGCCCGAGGGCGCGCCTACGGGATGCTGGAGGCCGGCGTACGCTCCGCCAGCAGCAGCGCCGGCACCTGCGAGGCCGGCAGCGGTGGCACGAACAGGAAGCCCTGCCCGGTCCCGCAACCGGCCTCGCGCAGCCACGCCGCCTGCGCCTCGGTCTCGATGCCCTCGGCCACGGTGCCCAGGCGCAGCTTGCGTGCCAGCGCGATGATCGCCTCGGTGATGTCGCGGTCGGCCGGGTTGCGCTCCGCGCCCTGCACGAAGCTCTGGTCGATCTTGATCGTCTGCGTGGGCAACTGGCGCAGCTGGCTGAGGCTGGAAAAGCCGGTGCCGAAATCGTCGATCGCCATGCGGAACCCCTGCGCCTCCAGCTGGCGCAACTGGCGCAGCGTGTGCTCGGCGTTCTTCATCGCCGCCGATTCGGTGATCTCGAACTCGATCAGGCTCGGGTGCAACCCGAACTCGCGCAACGTGCCGAGCAGGCCGGTGACGAACTGGCCGTCCTGGATCTCCTGCAGGGACACGTTGATCGCCACCGGCACCAGCGGAAGTCCGCGCGCGCGCCACAGCGCCAGCTGGCGCGCCACCTGGCGCAGCACCACGCGGCCGAGCTGGGCGATCAGGCCGCTGCTTTCGGCCAGCGGCACGAAATGCGTCGGCAGCAGCAGTCCGCGCTCGGCATGTGGCCAGCGCACCAGCGCTTCGAGCCCGACCACGCGCCGCGTGTCCAGCGCCACCTTCGGCTGGTAATGGACCACCAGCTCCTCGCGCTGCAGCGCCTCGCGCAGTTCGGCCGAGAGCAGCAGCCGGTCGCGCGCCTGCTCGCTCATGCGCGGCTGGTAGAAGCAGTAGCCGGCCTTGCCGTGCTCCTTGGCGCTGTACATCGCCAGGTCCGCGTGGCGCAGCAGGCTGGCGGCATCCGCGCCGTCGCGCGGGAACATTGCCACGCCGATGCTGGGCGTGGCGCTCACGCTGTGCCCGGCGACCGTTACCGGGTGGCTGACCAGGCTCAGGATCTTCTGGCAGATCGCGCTCAGGTTCTGCTCGCTGCGAAAGCGCTCCAGCACCACCACGAATTCGTCGCCGCCGAAGCGCGCGACGGTGTCGCGGCTGCGCACGCTGGCGCGCAGTGCGTCGGCCACCGAACGCAGGAACTCATCGCCCACCTCGTGGCCGAGCGTGTCGTTGATCGACTTGAAGCCGTCCAGGTCGACAAACAACACCGCCACTTCGAAGCGCTCTTCGCTGGCCAGCGGCAGCAGGCGGTCGAGCAGGTCGAGCACATTGGCGCGGTTGGGCAGCGCGGTCAGTTCGTCGTGATAGGCCAGCCAGGAGAGTGCATCACGTGCCTGACCCAGTTCGCGCGAGATCGCCTCGGTGTGCCGTTGCAGCTGCCGGTGCGCCAGGCTCACCCCCAGCGTCAGCAGCAGCAGCAAGCCCGAGACCAGGCTGACCGCCAGCCCCAGACCCAGCCCGTGCAGGCCGGCGCGGGCCTGCAGGCTCACCGCGCCGGGCGCGAACTGCATCGCGATCATGCCCAGGTAGTGGACCCCGGTGGCGGTGCCGCCCAGCATCAGCGCGGCCAGCACGCGCAGCCACCAGCGGCGACGCCGGTCGCTGCGCCAGATGACGCTGTGCAGGGCGATCGCGGCAATCGAGCCGGCCAGCGCAAGCAGCACGGAGGCGGCCGTCCAGGGTGCACGCCAGGCGATCGCCGGCTGCATGTCGAGCGCGGCCACGCCCAGGTAGTGCATCGCGGTCATGCCCAGGCCCAGCACGCCACCGGCAAGCACCGCGCCGGTGCGGGTCGGGTGCCGGGCGAGCAGCCACAGCGTGGCGCCGGTGGCCAGCACCACCGGCACGGCCGACAACGTGGTCTGCCGGCTGTCGTAACCGAGCGGGATCGGCACCTGCAGCGCCAGCATGCCGATGAAGTGCATGGCCCACACGCCCGAGCCCATCGCCAGCGCGCCGAACGCCGTCCACAGCACGGCGACCGGTCCGCGCGAGCGGGCGATGCGGCCAACCACGCTGAACGCGACATAGGCGTCCAGCGCGGCGAGCGCGAGCGAAAGCAACACCAGCCACGGGTTGTAACTGACCGCCATCATGCCCGTGTTGCCGGCCCCCAGCCGGACGCCAGCGCGTCGCGAAATCGATCGCGCGTTGTAGCACAACGGGCCGGTCCGGAGCGGGCGCGGCCCTGCCCCTGGCTGAATGTTCAGCCGACGGGCAGGGCCAGTCCCAGTCGCCGCAGGCGCAGGCCGGCGAGTACGCACAGCGGCGCGAGCAGCAACCAGAACAGCGGCGCCCAGCCCAGCGCCTCGGTATGCGCCGGCACCGGCGTCAGCGCGAGCACGAAGGCGCCGAGCAGCGCCCAGAGGCCGGCGCCGGCGGCCAGCTGGAAGGTAAACGCCTGGGAACGGGTGACGGGCATGGCGAAAGACTCCGAAGGACGGTGGAAGGCCATGCTCCGGGCCGCCCATCTCAGCAGCTGCGACGGACCGCGCGCGTGCCTAGAATGCGCGCACCAACCGCCCCCTACGGACCGCCCATGCCGCCCGGCATCGACCCTCCCGCACGCTATGCGGTGTTCGGCCACCCGATCAGCCACTCGCTGTCGCCGGCGATCCACCGGCTGTTCGGCGAGCAATGCGGCATCGCGCTCGAGTACACCGCGTTCGATGTGGCGCCCGACGCTTTCGCCGATGCGGTGCGCCGGTTCCTGGCGCGCGCCCACGGCGCCAACATCACCCTGCCGCACAAGGCCGCCGCCTTCGCGCTGGCCGACGAGCGCACGCCGGCCGCCAGCCGCGCCGGCAGTGCCAACGTGCTGACCCGCCTGGCGGACGGGCGCCTGGCCGCACACAACACCGACGGCGCCGGGCTGGTGCGCGACCTTGCCGGTCGCCAGCAGTGCGCGCTGCAGGGCCGCCGCGTGCTGCTGCTCGGCGCCGGCGGCGCGGCGCGGGGCGTGGCATGGGAGCTGCTGGACGCGGGCGTGGAGGAGTTGACCATCGTCAACCGCACCGCCGACGCCGCCGCCGCGCTCGCCGGCGCCCTGGGCGTGACGAGGGCACGTGCGCGTTACTGGCAGGACCTGGCCGATCTGGGCAGCTTCGACCTGATCGTGCACGCCACCTCGGCCGGCGTGCTCGGCCAGCCACTGGCGCTGCCGCCCGGCCTGGCCAACCCGCAGACGGTCGGTTACGACCTGTCCTATGGCCGCAGCGCCCAGAGCTTCCTGGCGTGGGCCAGGAGCGCCGGCGCCAGGTCCGCCTGCGACGGCTTGGGCATGCTGGTGGAGCAGGCTGCCGACGCTTTTGCCCTATGGCACGGCCGCCGGCCGGACACCGACCCGGTGTACGCGCAATTGCGCGCAACGCTGGCCTGATATTCCCGCGGACGGCAGCACGCCAAGGCCTCCTGCAGGGGCGTCCCGCGCGTGGCCGCCAGGCGGACCGCTGCCGGGCGCGCGAATGCCGCTCGCCTCGCGTGCACTCGCGCATGCGTGAACACGGCCGCCCCTGGCGCGTCGACCGGCCGCGCGAGTCATGCCACTGCAACGCGCCCTCGCTACCGTGCGCCCGCCGCGACCCTGCGCGGGCCACTGGCGACCCCTGCATGTCCGTTTCTCCCGCCCCCACTCGCCACCCCTGGCTGGCCGTCGGCGCCTTGCTCCTGCTCGTGGCCGTGCTGGGCCTGCTGCGGCGACCACCCGTCGCTCACGTCTCCGACGACGAGGCGGGCGGGCGCGCCATCCTGCTGGCACTGGCGCAGAGCGCCGAACGCGAGCACCGCCTGCTGGCCCCGGCCGGCAGCAACGCCTACGAGTTCTACCTCAGCGTGCTCGGCCTGGAGCCGGACGACGCGGCCACCCGCGAGGCGCTGCAGCGGCTGTTCCCCGCGGCCACGAAGGTCGTCGAGCAGACGATCGACCATGGCGAGCTGGACGAAGCCGAACGCGAACTGCGCCTGTTGCGCGACTTCGATGCGGACAACTACCTGCTGGCGCTGCTGGCCGGCAAGCTCGCCGCGCAGCGCCACCTGGAAGTGCGCCGGCACGAGGCACGCGCGGCGATCCTGCAGGCACGGGCGCGCCGGGCCGTTCAGCCGGCCAGGTAGGCGTCCTTCAGGCGGATGTAGTGTTCGGCCGAGTAATGCAGCTGCTCGACCTGGCTGTCGGTCAGCACGCGCACGCACCTGGCCGGATTGCCCAGCCACAGCTCGCGCTCGCCCACCACCTTGCCCGGCGGGATCACCGCGCCGGCGCCGACGAAGCCGTGCTTCTTCACCACCGCGCCATCGAGCACGGTCGCGTGCATGCCGATCAGGCAATAGTCCTCCAGCGTGCAGGCGTGCACCACCGCGGCGTGGCCGATCGTCACGCCCTCGCCGATCAGGCAGGGAAAGCCCGGCCCGTACGGCCCCTCGTGGCTGACGTGCACGATGGTGCCGTCCTGGATATTGGTGCGCGCACCGACCCGGATGAAGTGCACGTCGCCGCGCAGCACCACGCCGGGCCAGACCGACACGTCGTCGCCCAGCACCACGTCGCCGATCACGCTGGCAGCCGGATCGACATACACGCGCTGGCCGAGGGTGGGCGCGATGCCCTTGTACATGCGCAGATTGTTCATCCGCCCGATTGTAAGTGAGCACACACCGGCGGTGGCGGCGCGGCTTGAATTCGCCCAGCCCGGTCGCCACGCTGGAACGATCCCAAGGAGTTCTTCATGGACCAACACAACCCGCTGCTCGCCGACCAGCCGCTTCCCGCCTTCTCGAAAATCACGCCCGAGCACGTGGAACCCGCGATCGACGCCATCCTGGCCGACTACCGCGCCGGCATCGACGCGCTGACCGCGCCGGACGCGCCGAAGGATTTCGCCACGGTGATGCTCACCCAGGAGCGACTGGAACAGCGCCTGGCGCATGCCTGGGCGCCGGTCGGCCACCTGCACGCGGTGGCCGACAGCGAGGCGCTGCGCGCGGTGTACGGGCCGGCCGAGGAGAAACTCACCGAGCATGCCATCGAGCTGGGCCAGAACCGCGCGCTGTATGCGGCAGTGCAGGCGCTGGCCGACGCGCCGTCCTTCGCCACGCTGCCGCGGCCCGAGCGCGCGCTGGTCGAACACGCGCTGCGCGATTTCAGGCTCTCCGGCGTCGCGCTGGAGGAACCGGCGCGCGCGCGCTACCGCGAGATCGGCGTGACGCTCTCGCGCCTGTCCACCGAGTTCGCCAATGCCGTGCTGGACGCGACCGAGGCCTGGCATGAGCACGTCACCGACGAACGCGACCTCGAAGGCTTGCCCGAGTCCTCGCGCGCGGTGCTGCGTCGCTACGCCGCCGAGCAGGACCTGGAAGGCTTCCTGGTCACGCTCAAGCAGCCCAGCGTGCAGGCGGTGCTCACCCATGCCGACAATCGCAGCCTGCGCGAGCGCGTCTACTGGGCCTACCAGACCCGCGCCTCCGACCAGGGCCCGGACGCGGGCAAGTTCGACAACAGCGCGCGCATCGAGGACATCATGAAGCTGCGCCACGAGGCCGCGCGGCTGCTCGGCTTCGCCAACGCCGCGGAGGAATCGCTGGCCACCAAGATGGCCGCCTCGCCGACCGAGGTGCTGGAGTTCCTGCACGACCTGGCCGCCCGCGCCCGACCGGTGGCGCAGCAGGAGCTGGACGAACTGCGCGCCTGGGCGCAGGCCGAACTGGGCCTGGACAACCTCGAGCCGTGGGACGTCGCCTACGTCTCGGAGAAACTGCGCCAGCAGCGCTACGCGCTGGACGAGGAGCAACTGAAGCCGTACTTCCCGCTGCCGGCGGTGCTCGACGGCCTGTTCGCGCTCACCGGCAGGCTCTACGGCATCACGCTCAGCCCGCGCGAGGACGTCGACGTGTGGCATCCGGACGTGCGCTACTACGACGTGCGCGACGCCGACGGGCGCGTGTTCGCCGGCGCCTACGTCGATCTCTACGCGCGCAACGGCAAGCGCGGCGGCGCCTGGATGGACGTCTGCCGCGCGCGCTTCGACGATGCCGCCGGACACCAGCTGCCGATCGCCTTCCTCACCTGCAACTTCGCTCCGCCCACCGATGGCAAGCCGGCGCTGCTCAAGCACGACGATGTACTCACCCTCTTCCACGAATTCGGCCACGGCCTGCACCACCTGCTGACCGAGATCGCATTGCCCTCGATCGGCGGCATCGATGGCGTGGAATGGGACGCGGTGGAACTGCCCAGCCAGTTCATGGAGAACTTCGGCTGGAACCGCGAGGCACTGGATCTGTTCGCACGCCACTGGCAGACCGGCGAGGCGCTGCCCGAGGAGCTTTACCAGCGCATGCTCGCCGCGCGGCACTACCACGCCGGGCTGTTCCTGGTGCGCCAGCTCGAGTTCGCGCTGTTCGATTTCCTGATGCACCTGGAATACGACGCCGAGCGCGGCGCGCGCACGATGGAAGTGCTCGAGCAGGTGCGCCACCAGGTCGCGGTGCTGCACCCGCCGGCGTGGCAGCGGTTCCCGCATGCCTTCACGCACATCTTCTCCGGCGGCTACGCGGCCGGCTATTACAGCTACCTGTGGGCCGAGCTGCTCAGCGCCGATGCCTTCGGCGCCTTCGAGGAGCTGACCGAGCACGGCGGCAGCGTGATCGACCAGGCCACCGGCGAGCGCTTCCGCCGCGAGATCCTTGCCGTCGGCGCGAGCCGTCCCGCATTGGAAAGCTTCATTGCCTTCCGCGGCCGCAAGCCCGAGCCGGAGGCGCTGTTGCGCAGCCACGGGCTGACCTGACCGGCCGGCGCGGCCGGCGCTGTTCATCCGCTGTCGATGCCGCCCCGGCGAGGCTAGGGGCCGGTTCGGTCGACGGAAACCGAGATGGGTTTTCTGGGATGGATGGCGGCCAGCGGCGCCCTGCTGATGGTCATGTCGCTGGCGGCCGGCTGGATCCGGCCGTTGCCGCTGACGCAGTTTGCGTTGTACCTGGTGGTCGGCGTCGCGATCGGGCCGTGGGGCCTGTACCTGCTCGACGTCAACTTCCTGGCCGACGCGCGCTGGCTGGAACGGCTGACCGAGGTGGCACTGATCATCTCGCTGTTCGTCGGCGGCCTGAAGCTGCGCATGCCCTGGCGCGCGCGGCCGTGGCGGGTGGCGCGGCGGCTGGCGTTCCCGGCGATGGCGCTGTCGATCGCCGGCACCGCGCTGGCGGCGCACCTGCTGCTGGATCTGGACTGGCCGCTCGCGCTGCTGCTGGCCGCCATGCTGGCGCCGACCGACCCGGTGCTGGCCAGCACCATCGCGGTGGACAACGCGGCCGACCACGACGGCCTGCGCGTGGCGCTCTCCGGCGAGGCCGGGATGAACGACGGCAGTGCGATGCCATTCCTGCTGCTGGCGCTTGCCTGGCTGCATGGCGGGCTCTCATGGGGCGCCGTCGGCGAGTGGGCGCTGCTCAATCTCGTGTGGGGAATCGGCGCCGGGCTCGCGCTCGGCTTCGGGCTGGGCTGGCTGGTCGGCCGCCTCGGCACGCAGTTGATGCGGATCGGGCGCGACCCCGGACCGGGTGCACTGCTCATCACCGGCCTGGTCGCGGTGACCTACGCGGTGGCCGAAGGCATCGGCGCGCTCGGCTATCTGGCCGCGTTCGCCGCGGGCGTGGGCATGCGCGCGGTCGAGGTCGGCGTGATGCGCGAGCACCCGCATCCGCGCCTGCCGCACGAGCGCGACATCACCCGCACGCCGCCGGCCGAGTTCGTGGTGCGCCCGGTGCTGGACGGCGGCGTCGACCGCGACCAGCCGGTGGAGATCGTCGGTCACCTGGTGACCGAGGCGCTGACCTTCGGCAACGTCATGGAGCACCTGCTCGGCCCGCTGCTGGTGCTGCTGCTGGGCATCGCGCTGGCGCGCCACTGGGAGCCGCAGGCGCTGCTGCTGGCCGGCGTGCTGTTCCTCCTCGTGCGGCCGCTCGCCACCTGGATCACCACCATCGGCATGCAGCTGCACTGGCGCCGCCGCCTGCTGCTGGGCTGGCTCGGCATCCGCGGCATCGGCGGGCTGAACTACCTGGCCTATGCGCTGCTGCACGGGCTGGACGGCAAGCCGGCGCGGCTGGTCGCCGGCGTGGTGGTCACCACCATCACCCTGAGCGTGGTGGTGCACGGCTTCAGCGCGCAGCCGCTGCTGAGCTGGCGGCGCCGACGCATGGCACGCCAGCAGCGCAAGGCGGCCGCGCGCCGATAGCCGCGCCCGGCGCATCCCCTACAATGGGCCGATGAAGATCGCCTCCTGGAACGTGAACTCGCTGAAGGTGCGGCTGCCGCAACTGACCCAGTGGATGGCCGAGGCGCAACCGGACATCGTGGCGCTGCAGGAAACCAAGCTGGAGGACGCGAAGTTCCCGGTCGACGAGCTGGCCGCGGCCGGCTACCGCGCGGTGTTCTCCGGCCAGAAGACCTACAACGGCGTGGCGATCCTGACGCGCGGACAGGCGCCCACCGACGTGGTCACCGACATCCCCGGGCTGGACGATCCGCAGCGGCGCATCCTTGCCGCCACCGTCGGCGACCTGCGCGTGGTCGACCTGTACGTGGTCAACGGCAAGGCCGTGGGCGATCCGAAATACGACTACAAGCTGGACTGGCTGGCCAAGGTGCGCGAATTTCTGGCGCGCGAGCACGAGCGCCATCCCAACCTGGTGGTGCTGGGGGACTTCAACATCGCGCCGGACGATCGCGACGTGCACGACCCGGTCGCCTGGCGCGACTCGGTGCTGTGTTCGGTGCCCGAGCGCGCGGCGCTCAACGCGATCACCGGGCTGGGCCTGCACGACAGCTTCCGCCTGTTCGAACAGGACGCCGGCCACCACAGCTGGTGGGATTACCGGCAGGCCGCCTTCCGCCGCAACCTGGGTTTGCGCATCGACCTGATCCTGCTTGGCGAGGCGCTCAAGGGCGCCGCGCGGGCGGCCGCGATCGACCGTGTGCCGCGCCAGTGGGAACGGCCGTCCGATCACACCCCGGTGACGCTCGATCTGGATATCTGAGGAACGATGAACAGTACTCCGCCTGAAGAATGGCCCAGCTCCCTCACCGACGAGGAACTGGACGAGCTTGACCGTTATCTGCGCGGCCACGCGGACGAGGGGCGCCTGCTGCTCGATGGCGTGCACGGCATGCTCTCGGCGATCGCCGTCGGCCCGCTCGAGGTGCTGCCCGACGAGTGGCTGCCCGAGGTGCTGCACGATCCCTTCGTCGACGAGGCCGAAGGCAACCGCGTGCTGGAATTGCTGGCCAAGTTGAATGACTCGATCCGCGTCGAGCTGGACGTCGAGGCGTACGAGCCGATCCTGGGCGAAGTCGATACCGACACCGGCCCGGCGCTATCGGCGGCCGGCTGGTGCGAAGGCTTCAGCCGCGGCATCGATCTACGTGCCGCGTTGTGGGAGAAGCGCCTGGCCGAGGACCCGCAGCTGATGGAGATGCTCGGTCCGGTGATGGCGCTGGCGGTGGACGAGGGCATCCTCTCGGCCGAGGCCGAGTTCGAGAAACTCACCGACGAGGAATACGACGAGTGCCTGGCGCAGGTCGCGCCGGTGCTGGGCGCGGTCGACCACTACTGGCAGGAGCACCCGGCCACCGAAGCGGAGCTGGCCGCGCTCGCCCGCACGCCCCCGCCGCCGGGCGAGGAAGCGCCGCCGCCGCCGCGCCAGCGCAGCGGCCACTGGGTGCACTGACCGGCGTGAGCGGTCCGGCGCTCTACGCACCGATCAACACGCTCAAGCCGGTTGCGCCAGACCTCTGGATCGCCGATGGCCCGATCGTGCGCATGGCCGCGCCGCTGGGCATGAGCGCGCCGTTCCCGACCCGCATGACGGTGGTGCGCCTGCCCGATGGCGGGCTGTGGTGCCACTCGCCGATCGCGCCGGATGCGTCCCTGTTCGAGGCTGTCGACGCGCTCGGCCCGGTGCGTCACCTGGTCTCGCCGAACAAGATCCATTACACGCACATCGCCGCCTGGAAGCGGCGTTACCCGCAGGCCGTCGCCTGGGCTTCGCCGGGCGTGCGCGAGCGTGCCGCAAGCCAGCGCATCGAGGTGCACTTCGACGCCGACCTGGAGGACACCGCGCCGGCGGCCTGGGCCGGCACGCTCGACCAGCTGCGATTCAAGGGCAGCCGCGCCATCGAGGAAGTGGTGTTCCTGCACCGCCCGAGCGCCACGCTGATCCTGGCCGACCTGATCGAGAACTTCGACGCCGACCGCCTCGATACACCGATGCGCTGGCTCGCGCGCGTCGGCGGCGTGCTCGCGCCCGAAGGCAAAATGCCGCTGGACATGCGCCTGACCTACCTGGGCCACAAGGCCGAGGCGCGTGCCTGCCTCGAACGCATGCTCGCCTGGCATCCGCAGCGGATCCTGCTGGCGCATGGCCGGTGCTTCCTGGACCACGGCGAAGCCGAGCTGCGTCGCGCCTTCGCCTGGCTGGGCCCCTTGTAGGAGCACCCCCGGGCGCGACCGCCCTGCACCCGGTCGCCCGGAGTGCGCTCCCGCAGAAAGGCTCTCGGCGAACGATCCGTTCACGCCGCCACGCTTGGCGCCATCCGCCACCGGCCCCATGCTGATGGACATCCATTCGCGCCGGAGGCCTGTTCCATGAGCCAACGCACCATCACCCGCCGCGTGCGCGGCATCGACACCAACGACGGCGCCGGCGTGAAGCTCAAGCGCATCATCGGCCAGCCCAACCTGGACATGCTCGATCCGTTCCTGCTGCTGGACGAATTCCGCTCCGACCAGGCCGGCGACTACCTCGCCGGCTTCCCCGAACACCCGCACCGCGGCTTCGAGACAGTCACCTACATGCTCGCCGGGCACATGCGCCATGGCGACAACCACGGCAACCAGGGCGACCTGGGTCCTGGCAGCGTGCAGTGGATGACCGCCGGGCGCGGCATCCTGCATTCGGAGATGCCGCAGCAGGAAAACGGCCTGATGTGGGGCTTCCAGCTCTGGGTGAACCTGCCGGCCGCGGACAAGATGACCGCGCCGCGCTACCAGGACATCGCGCCGGAGCGCATCCCGCAGGTGGAACCGTCGCCCGGCGTGCGGGCGCGGGTGATCGCCGGGCGGCTGGGCGAGGCGATCGGGCCGGTGCAGGGCGTCGCCACCGAGCCGCTGTACCTGGACATCACGCTGGCCGCCGGCGCGCGCTTCGAACTGGACCTGCCGGCGGAACACCACGCCTTCGCCTACGTGTTCGAAGGCGAGGCGGCCGAGGTCGGCGGCGAACCGCTGCCGCGCGGCGAGCTGGCGGTGCTGTCCGGAGGCGACCGCCTGACCCTGGGCGCCGGCGCGAGCGCCGCGCGGCTGCTGGTGGTGGCCGGCCGGCCGCTCAACGAGACCGTCGCGCGCTACGGCCCGTTCGTGATGAACACGCCCGCGCAGATCCACGAGGCGATCGCCGATTTCCGCGCCGGACGGTTCTGAGCCACCGCCTTGCGTGCAGCCGGGCCGGTTGGGCGGAAGCCCACTAGGCGCGCGGCTCGCGCGCCAGGCCCTGCTGCGCGAGGCCGTCGAGCGCCCGTGCCACGGTCGCCTCGATGCTGCCATTGGCATCGACCTGCAGCGCCGGCTCGTCGCGGTCCGGCTCCTCCAGCGTCGCCAGCTGGCTGCCCAGCAACCGCGGCGGCATGAAGTGCTCGCGCCCGCGCATGCGCCGGGCCAGCTCGTCGTGGTCAACCTCCAGATAGACGAAGCGCACGCCCGGGCCAGCCTCCCGCAGGCGCTCGCGGTACGCCCGCCTGAGCGCCGAACAGGCGACCACGGCGCTGCGTCCGGCCGCCAGCTCCTGCTGCATCCAGGCGGCGATCGCGTCCAGCCAGGGCGCGCGGTCGGCGTCCTCCAGCGGCACGCCCGCGCTCATCTTCGCGATATTGGCGGGCGGGTGCAGGTCGTCGCCGTCGAGGAACGCGTAGCCCAGCGCCTCGGCGAGCCGCCGCGCGATGGTGCTCTTGCCGGAGCCGGACACCCCCATCACCACCAGCATCACCGGGTTGCTCATCGGCACCGGGCGGCGGGAAGCGGGCGAAGTGTGCATGCGGTCACGTCGTGGCACTCAAGGGAGGAAGCGGGCGGCCGATGTGCTTGGCAAGGGAGTTAAAAAGCCATTAATCCTGCCTGGCACGGGCCGCCCTAGCATCGGACCCCTGCCACGTCGTCTGCAACCCACCGGCCTCCGCCATGATCGCGCTCCTGGTCTCCATCGCCCTCGTCTGCCTGGTTCCGGCTGTGCTGCGCCGCGTGCCGCCCGGCCACGTGCAGGTCGTCCACCGCCGCGGCCGGTCGCGCCTGCTCGAGCCGGGCCTGCACCTGCTGTGGCCGGGGCTGGACCGCGCCGGGCACCGGATCGACCTGACCGGCCAGATCCTGCAGTTCCAGGACGCGCTGGGCGACGCGCGCGGCGTCCGCGGCCGGGTCTACTGGCAGGTGCTGGAGCCGGAGCGGGTCGATCCGGTGATCGAGCAGGCGGCACAGCTGATCCGCACCAGCGCGCTGGAGGCCCTGCACGGCGAACCGGCGCCCGAACCCGACCAGCGCGCGCTGGGCAGCCGGCTCAAGCGCGTGTTGAACGGCATGCTGCGCGAGCGCGGCCTGATGGTCACCCGGGTCGAGCTGGAGCTGGCCTGAGGGCGCTGGCTTCGCCGCGCCGGCGCGCGGATACTGGGCGGTCCTGCCAGCCCCCGGACCGCCCATGAGCTCCCGTCCCGTCCTGCATCACCAGCTCGAACAGGGCCTGGCCGCGATGGGCCTGGCGCTGCCACCCGGCGCGGTCGAGCGCCTGCTCGACTACCAGTCCCTGCTCGAGCGCTGGAACGGCACCTACAACCTCACCGCCGTGCGCGACCCCGCCGAGATGGTCACCCGCCACCTGCTCGACTCGCTGGCGATCCTGCCCTACGTCGAAGGCGACCGCCTGGCCGACCTCGGCACCGGCCCGGGCCTGCCCGGCATCCCGCTGGCGATCGCCGCGCCCGGGCGCGAGGTGCTGCTGGTCGATTCCAACGGCAAGAAGGTGCGCTTCCTGCGCGAGGCGATCCGCGCGCTGAAGCTCGAAGGCGTGCGCGCGGTGCAGTCGCGGGTGGAGGAGGTCGAGGGCCGGTTCGACTGCGTCACCGCCCGCGCCTTCGCCAGCCTGGCCGACATGCTGGCCTGGGGCGGCCACCTGCTCGCCCCGGCCGGCCGCTGGCTGGCCATGAAGGGCAAGCCGCCGGCCGAGGAGATCGCCGCCCTGCCGTCCGGTTTCGTGGTCCAAGCCGTCCACGCGCTGGATGTGCCCGGGCTGGGCGCCGAGCGCAGCCTGGTCGTCATTGGCCGCGGGGCGGGTGAATCCGGTGCTGCCGCGCCCTGCTAATCTAGCTGTCCTTTGTTGCACGACCGGATGACCATGGCCCGCATCATCGCTGTCGCCAACCAGAAAGGCGGCGTCGGCAAGACCACCACGGCGGTCAACCTCGCGGCGGCGCTCGCGGCCGCCAAGCGCAAGGTGCTGCTGGTCGACCTGGACCCGCAGGGCAACGCCACCATGGCCTCGGGCGTGGACAAGCGCGAGGCCAAGCCCAACGGCTGCGAGGTGCTGCTGGACGAAGCGCCGATCGAGCGCGCCATCGTCGCCACCGAGGCGCATTACGACCTGCTGCCCGGCAACGGCGACCTGACCGCCGCCGAGCTCAAGCTGATGGACGCGATCGCGCGCGAGAGCCGGCTCAAGGAACAGCTGGCCAAGATCTCGGACAAATACCAGACCATCCTGATCGACTGCCCGCCCTCGCTGCACCTGCTCACGCTCAACGCGCTGGCCGCCGCCGACGGCGTGCTGGTCCCGGTGCAGTGCGAATACTTCGCGCTGGAAGGGCTCTCCAGCCTGCTCGACACGGTCAAGGCGGTGCGCCAGCGGCTGAACCCCAAGCTGGAGATCGAGGGCCTGCTGCGCACCATGTACGACGTGCGCAACAACCTGGGCAACGAAGTCTCCGCGCAGCTGACCCAGCATTTCGGCGACAAGGTGCTGCGCTCGATCATCCCGCGCAACGTGCGCCTGGCCGAGGCACCCAGCCACGGCCAGCCGATCCATCTGTACGACCGCAGCTCGCGCGGCGCGATCGCCTACATCGGCCTGGCCGGCGAGATCATCCGTCGCGAACGCGGCGCGCAGGCGGCCGTGGCCGCACTCAACGACATGCACGACACCGGCGCGACGCTCGACGCGGCCGCCGACATCCACCAGGAGTAACCATGGCCGCCGCGAAGAAACGGGGACTCGGCCGCGGGCTGGACGCGCTGCTCGGCGGCGACGGCGCCGGCACCGCATCGCCGCTGGAGCAGGAAGGCGAACTGCGCACCCTGCCGATCCAGCAGATCCAGCCGGGCAAGTACCAGCCGCGCCGGCACTGGAACGAAGAGGCGCTGGACGAACTGGCCGCCTCGATCAAGGCGCAGGGGCTGATCCAGCCGGTGGTGGTGCGCGCCATCGGCAGCAACCGCTACGAGCTGATCGCCGGCGAACGCCGCTGGCGCGCGGCCCAGCGCGCGCAGATGAGCGAGATCCCGGCGCTGGTCAAGACCGTCGACGAGGCCGCCGTGCCGGCGATGGCGCTGATCGAGAACATCCAGCGTCAGGACCTCACGCCGCTGGAAGAAGCCGACGCGCTCAAGCGCCTGATCGACGACTTCGACCTGACCCACCAGCAGGCCGCCGACGCGGTCGGCCGCTCGCGTGCGGCGGTGTCGAACCTGCTGCGCCTGATCGACCTGCCCGCGCCGATCAAGAAACTGCTCGACGAGGGCAAGCTGGAGATGGGCCACGCCCGCTGCCTGCTCACCCTGGACGAAGGCATCGCCTTGCCGCTGGCGCGCCAGGCCTCGACCCTGGGCTGGAGCGTGCGCGAACTGGAGGACGCCGCGCGCCGTGCGCAGGCCGCGCCCAAGGGCAAGGCCAGGGCCGGCGGCTCGCGCGACCCCAACGTCGACGCGCTGGAGCGCGAGCTGGGCGAGCGCTTCGGTGCGCGGGTGGAACTGGCGCAAGGCCGCGGTGGGCGCGGCAAGCTGGTGATCCACTACCACAGCAACGACGAGCTGGACGGCATCCTCGGCAAGCTGCGCTAACGCAGCGCATTGTAGGAGCGCACCCTGTGCGCGACCCGGATGCATGGCGGTCGCGCACAGGGTGCGCTCCTACAGCAGGCTGCCAGGCGCTCGTTCCGTAACCTGCGCCATCGGCCCGCATCGGCGATAATCGCCGCCCGTATCGTTCCTCCGGACTGGCCCCATGCCCGAGCTTTCCGTCGTCGTGCCCGTGTTCAACGAGCGCGACAACATCCCGCCGCTGCTCGCCGAAATCGCCACTGCCCTGCGCGGCAAGGCCGACTTCGAGATCGTCTACGTGGACGACGATTCCACCGACGACAGCCGCGCCGTGCTGGCCGCGCAGAAGGCCCAGTACCCGGAGCTGCGCGTGCTGCACCACGTCACCCGCAGCGGCCAGAGCACCGCGGTATCCAACGGCGTGCGCGCCGCGCGCGGCAGCTGGATCGCCACCCTGGACGGCGACGGCCAGAACGATCCGGCCGACATCCCGCGCCTGCTCGACGCACGCCGCAACGCGCCGCCCGAAGTGAAGCTGTTCGCCGGCTGGCGCACCACGCGCCGCGACAGCTTCAACAAGCGCATTTCCTCCAAGGTCGCCAACGCGGTGCGCTCGCGCATGCTCAAGGACGCCACGCCCGACACCGGCTGCGGCCTGAAGCTGTTCGAGCGCGAGACCTTCCTGCGCCTGCCCTACTTCGACCACATGCACCGCTACCTGCCGGCGCTGGTGCGCCGCGCCGGCTTCGAGAGCCGCAGCGTGCCGGTCGGCCATCGCCCGCGCACCGCCGGCACCTCCAAGTACGGCATGCTCGACCGCCTGTGGGTCGGCCTGGCCGACCTGCGCGGCGTGGCCTGGCTGATGCGCCGCGCCAAGGTCACCCGGGTCGAGGAACTCTGAGCCTCACTGCCGGGGGTGGGAGCCCGCGAGGCTCTTTCTCGAAAGCCGGACAGAGGAGCATCGCCCGCAGGCGGGCTCCCACAAGGGCGTGTCGCTTCGCGTACCGCTCACCCGGCGGGGGTAAGCTTGGCGCAGGTTTCCTTCCAAGGGGGACGCCATGAGCCTGACTGTCAAACGCGTCTATGACCCGCCCTCGCCCGGCGATGGCTACCGGGTGCTGGTCGATCGCCTGTGGCCGCGTGGGCTGAAAAAAGACAACGCCGCGCTCGACCTGTGGATGAAGGACGTCGGTCCCTCGCGCGAACTGCGCCAGTGGTTCGGCCACGAGCCCAATCGCTGGGAAGGGTTTCGCCATCGCTACGCGGGCGAGCTCGATAACGTTCCGGAAACCTGGCAGACGCTGGCCGAAAAGGCCCGCCACCACCATGTGACCCTGCTGTTCGGCGCGCGCGACGAGGAGCACAACAACGCGGTGGCGCTGAAGGCCTACCTGGAAAACTACCTCAGCGCGCACGGCCCGCACTGACGGCGGCGACTAGCCCCTGCGAGCGGCCTCGAACCGCTCCAGCGCCTCGCGCGTGCGCGTGCGGCCCAGTTCGATCAGTTCAGTGGCGCGGTAGAACTCGTAGGTTGCTGCGGCGTCACGCGGGATCTCGATCAGCAGGTCCGGCTCGTAGGCGGCCAGCCGCAGCCGCGAAAGGTTGGATTGCATCAGGTCCATCGCCTGGTTGAGCAGGGACAGCGCGCCCGGCTCCGTCGCGCGCGCGGGCTTGTCCTCGCCGCGCGCGAGCAGGCGGTCGAGCCAGCTGGGCTCGACATCGGGATCGGCCCTGGCATCCCGCTCGGGGGCTGCGAGGACGCCCGAGGGGCCGTCCAGGCTGATCGCGAACACGATTTCGGCGCGCTCGCGGATCAGCGGGGTCACCGGCACCGGGTTGAGCAGGGCGCCGTCGACCAGACGGCGGCCCTCGATGGTGTGCGGGCGGAAGATGGTGGGGATGGCAATCGAGGCGCGGATGGCGTCGAAAAGCTGGCCGTGGGTCAACCACACCTCACGCTCGCGGTCGATGTCGGTGGCCACCGCGGTATAGGCCAGCGGCAGGTCTTCGATGCGCGCGTCGCCGATCAGCTCGCGCAGGGTCTCGATGATCTTCTCGCCCTTGATCAGGCCGCCGCGGAACGTCCAGTCGACCAGCCGCAGCACGTCGAAGCGCGCCAGCTTGCAAACCCAGTCGCGATAGACGTCGAGCTTGCCCATGGCGTAGATGCCGCCGATCAGCGCGCCCATGGAGGAACCGGCGATGGCGCCGATCACATAGCCCTGGCGCTCGATCTCCTCGATGACGCCGATGTGGGCCAGTCCTTTCGCGCCGCCGGCGCCCAATGCGAGGGCGACGGTCGTGGGGCGCGGCTCATCCGCGGGTGCGGGCTGGCTCATGCGATAGCCTGTGAAGGGCGAGTCCTCACGATACGTTAGCGTGGGGCTGTGGTGAAGTCTGCGTCCGGGCGTCCAGCGGCCACGACCGTTATGATGTTCCGTCGGCGTCCGCGCCATTGACCAGGCAGCCCAAAAGGAACCATGCCAGCCGATACCCGCCCGAACGCCCCGCGCCGCCCGCCCGACCCGGGCAGCCTCTCACCCCGCTGGGAGGCGCGCGCATGAGCTGGCAGGCCTGGGCCACGGTGGCGATCATCGTCGGCGCGATGGCGCTGTTCGCCAGCGAGAAGGTGCGCATCGACCTGGTCGCGCTGCTGGCGCTGGCAGCGCTGGTGGTGCTGCACATCGTCACGCCCGAGGAGGCACTGTCCGGCTTCAGCAACGAGGCGACGGTGACGGTGGCGGCGATGTTCGCGCTGAGCCTGGGCATCGAGCGTTCCGGCGCGCTGGAGCCGCTGACGCGCCTGCTGATGCGCATCCGCAAGCCGTGGCTGCTGACCCTGGCGATGATGCTGGCGATCGCGCCGCTGGGCGCGTTCGTGAAGAACATCGCGCTGGTCGCCACCTTCCTGCCGCTGGCGCTGCGCGTGTGCCAGCGCACCGGCACCTCGCCGGCGCGCGTGCTGATGCCGATGGCCTATGCCGCGCAGATGGGCGGCGTGTGCACGCTGATCGGCACCTCCTCCAACCTGCTCACCGACAGCCTGGCGCAGAAGCACGGCCTGCCGCCGTTCGGCGTGTTCGAGTTCACCAAGCTTGGCGCGCTGCTCGCGGTGGCCGGCATGGCCTACCTGATGCTCATCGGCCGCAAGTTGCTGCCCAAGCACATTGACGCCGCGCTGCCGGAAGGCGGCGAGGTCGGCAAGTACGTGACCGAGCTGATCGTGGGCGAGGATTCGCCCCTGCTTGGCACGCGCATTGCCGACGCCCAGCTGGGCGACAAGTACGGCGTCTACCCGCTGGAACTGCTGCGCGGCGAGCGCCGCATGTGGTCGCCACGCGAGCAGCAGCTGGCCGCCGGCGACGTCCTGCTGGTGCGCGGCGACTGGGAGAAGATCGAGGAGTTCCAGCGTCGCGCGCGGCTGCGCAACGCGCCAGAGCAGCACTACGAACGCGACGGCGACCGCCCGCGGGTGCTGGCCGAGCTGATGGTCGCCCCGGGCAGTCCCGCCGAGGGCCGGCGCATGGCCGAGCTGGGACTGGACTGGCGCTACCGCGCCACCGTGCTGGCCGTGCACCGCCGCGGCCAAGTGCTGCGCGACAAGCTGAGCAACACCGACCTGGCGGTCGGCGACGTGCTGCTGGCGCTGGTCGACGAAGGCGGCATGCCCAAGCTGCGCACGGACGATGCGTTCATCGTGCTGTCCGAGCGCGACGACGCGCGCGGCAGCATGCGCAAGGCGTGGATCGCCGCCGCCATCATGGTCTCGGTGGTGGTCGCCTCGGGCATGCACTGGCTGCCGATCCCGATCGCCGCCTTGTGCGGCGCCACCGCGATGGCGCTGACCGGCTGCTTCGGTCGCAAGGACATCTACGAGGGGATGGACTGGAAGATCATCATCCTGCTCGGCGCGATCCTGCCGCTGGGCCTGGCGATCGAGAAGACCGGCCTGTCCACCGTGGTGGTGCAGGGCGCGATGGGGCTGGTCGGCAGCCACGGCCCGCTGGCCGCGCTGCTGATGGTCTACCTGCTGACCGCCCTGCTCACCGAGCTGATGGGGCACAACCCGTCGGTGGTGCTGATGGTGAGCATCGCGGTGACGGTGGCGCATGCAGCGCATGCCGACCCGCGTCCGTTCGTGGTGGCGGTGGCCTTTGCCGCGGCCACCTCGTTTGCCACGCCGGTGGGCTATCCGACCAACACCATGGTGTATTACGCCGGCGGCTACCGCTTTACCGACTTCATGAAAGTCGGCATCCCACTGATCGCGTTGTTCTGCACACTCTCGATGTGGCTGATCCCGCAATTCTGGCCGTTTCATCCTTGAGGGCGACTATCCGCCCTGCTCCCTTCCCCTCCGGGGAGAAAGCTGGGGTGAGGGGTCGCTCTAGCGCGGGACTTTCAAAACGGTGCGAACGCACCGGACACCTCCCCCGCGAGCCCCGGCCCCTCACCCAAACCCTCTCCCCGGAGGGGAGAGGGCTTCAGGTCACGGGGCGTCCTTGAGGGCGGCTATCTGCTCTGCCCCCTCTCCCCTCCGGGGAGAGGGCTGGGGTGAGGGGTCGCTCTAGCGAGGGACTTTCCAAACGGTACGAACGCAGTGGACATCTTCCCGCGAGCCCCGGCCCCTCACCCAAACCCTCTCCCCGGAGGGGAGAGGGCTTCAGGTCACGGACGTGCCGCCTGCCCGTAGGCCCCCAGCGCCATGTGCAACAGGCTCTTCATCTCCTCGCGCAGTGGCAGCGGCGCCACCACTTCGGCATCGGGGCCGTACTTGAGCACGTCCATCAGCAGCTCGCGCGATTTGGAGTAGGGCACTTTCAGCTCGTAGCGGCCGTCCGGCAGCCACTCGCCCTTCTGCTGCGAGTGCCAGTGTTCGTCGGCGACCCAGCGGGCCGCATGCGCGGAAAAGCGGATCGTGGCCCACGCCTTGGGCTTGCCGGCGAAGATGCCGTAGCTGGAGGCGAGCAGTTCGTTCAGATCGGTTTCCGGCACGTCGATCGCCGGCTCGTCCAGTGCGTGCGCGTCGCGGATGCGGTCCACGGCGAAGCTGCGCAGCGCCTCGCGGTCGTGGTCCCACACGTCCAGGTACCAGTTGTCGCGGTAGTGGGTCAGCCGCTGCGGCGACACCGTGCGCTTGCTGTCCGAGTCGGTGGTGCGCGCGCGGTAGGAAAACCGCAGGCGGCTGCGTTCGAGCACCGCACCGGCGGTGACGCGGAACACCTGCTGGTCGAGCTTGCGCTCGCCCCAGGGGATCACGCGGATGCGCTCGATCGGCAGCGCCTTGTCCTTCTCCTGCCCGGTCAGCAGGCGCTCGATGCGCGCCTTGAACGGCGCCAGCGCACCGGCCAGGACGCCGGGGCCGGAGCGGCCGATCAGTTCGTTGAGTGCCAGCAGCGCGGCCAGCTCGTCGGAAGTCAGCCACAAACCCGGCAGCTCGAAGCGCTCGCCCTCGCCCACCTCGTAGCGGAACGCGGCCTGGTCGGTGCCGGCGCTCTCGATCGGTGCGCCCAGACCGTCGCGCAGGAAGGCGATGTCGCGATAGAGCGTGGCCCGCGAGCATTCCAGCTCGTCCATCAGCCGCGCCAGCGGTACCGGGTAATGCGCCGATTTGAGAACCCGGTGCAGGGTCAGAATGCGTTCGTAGCGATCCATGGCATACCGCTGGGGTGGGAGCTTTGTGTAGCATGGGTACGGCCCGCGGCGGCCGCAAGTCCGTCGCACGGCCCGGCACGAGAGCCGGGTCGCGGTTTTCCCCCAGCCGCCGAGCCTTCGATGTGATGCACCCATCCAGCGACATGCAGGCCTGTATCTCCGGCGCGATGCGCGAGCATCCGCTGCCGCCGGCCTATCCGTCCTCGCTGCTGCGCACGCTGGCGCTGTCCGGCTACGGACTGTGGATGCTGCTGGGCCTGGCACTGGCGCTGGGTATTTACCGTGGCGGTCGCAGCGAGGCCCTGCTGCCGCTGGCGCTGGGCGCGGCGTTCGTCAGCGCCGGGCTGGTGGTCGCCTGTCTGCACCTGCGCGGGTTGTCCGAATGGCACGGCTGGTTCCCGGCACGCCGCAGCCGGCCCACGCGCGAGGCGCTGCTGGCGCTGGCGGCCTACCTGCCGATGCTGGCGGTCGCCGGCCTGGTTCGTGGCGACAACGGCTTCTGGGCCACCCGCGCGGCCGGTGCGGCCCTGGCACTGTGCAGCGCGGCCAGCCTGGTGTACACGGTGCACAACTATCGACGCCGGTTGTCGGCCGGCGTATCCCGCTGTTCGGCGCAGCTGCCGCTGAGCCGGTTGGTGGCATCCCTGTACACGGGCGGGCTGTGGCTGTGGTTGTGCCTGGCCGCGCAGGACGGCGCCGCGCACGCAGCGGGCACGCGTCCGTGGATCATGGTGTTGCTGGTGCTCGCGCTGCTGCTGGGCCTGATCGAGGGCCTGCGCTGGCAGGCCCTCAGTCCGCCGGAAGGGCGCCCGTCGACGCAGCGCATGCGCGGGCGCACGGCGCGCTTCGTCGCGGCCCTGTTCACCTACGCGGTGCCGAGCCTGGCCTTGCTGGTGGTGGACCTGTCGGACGCGGGCGTGGGGCTGGTGGCGCTGGCGGCAACCAGCTGCCTGCTGGGTCGCACCATCGAGCAACGTGCCTACGAGGCGGCGCTGGCGCGGCTGTGCCGCGCGGATCACGCACCCACCCGGGGCCTGTAACCGGCGTGCGTGTTCACTGCTAGTTCAATCCGCCGCATTAAGGTGGCGGCCTCTCCGTTTTGACCCCCATTCACTGGATCGCCCGATGAAGAAGACCTTGATCGTTGCCGCGTGCCTGTTCGCCTTCGCCGGCGTGGCGCAGGCGCAGGACGCCGATACCGCTACCGACAACGGCGGCTGGACCGGCTCGGGCGAGTTCGGCTTCGCCTCGGCGCGCGGCAACTCGCGCACCGAGAACGTCAACGCCAAGCTCGGCCTGAACCAGGAAAACGAGTACTGGAAGAACAACTTCTTCCTCAACGGCATGCGCTCGAAGGGCGAAGTCAGCGTGGTGGACGCCCAGACCGGACAGACCGTGGACCGCTTCAGCACCACCGCCAACCGCTATGACGCCGGCGCCTCGGTCGGCTACAAGCTCGACCCGCGCAGCTACATCGTCGGTGCGGGCCGTTACGAGCACGACGACTTCGGCGCCAACCTCTGGCAGGGCATCGTTTCGCTGGGCTATGGCTACATCGCGCTGAAGAACGAGCGCACGGAGCTCTCCTTCGAAATCGGTCCCGGTTACAAGCGCTACCGTCCGGCCAACACCACCATGGTGGTCGACGGCGAAACCGTCGAGGTACGCCAGCCGACCGAGAGCGAGGTGGTCGGTCGCGGCCTGGTCAACTTCAAGTACCGCCTGACCGACAACACCGCCTTCGAGGACACGCTGCTGGTCGAAGCGGGCTCCAAGAACAAGTACTACCAGAATGACGCGGGCCTGTCGGTCAGCATGACCAAGAAGCTGGCGCTGAAGCTCGGCTTCCAGGTGCGCTACAACTCCGACACGCAGCCGGGCACGCAGAGCACCGACACGCTGACCACGACCAACCTGGTCTATAACTTCTGAGAGCCGGGAATGGTCAATCGGGAAAGGTGAATCGGGAATGGTGAATCGGTAGAGCCTGCGCTTTCCCTCTCCGGATGGGACAGGGACGAGGATGGCGACGCGCTCACGTCGTTGGTGTGTGCGCACGGCTCCGGGCTTTCGTTCCCGCGGGTTCCGGTCCTTTCTCCAACGTGGCGAAGGACCAACACAGGTGCGGCCGTGTATCCCGCCGCGCGGCCCGGCGGTGCGCCTGCTGGCCGGGAAGCCAGCCCGCGCAGATGCAGCCGTAGGGTGGGCTTCAGCCCACCATCGATGCGACCGCAGTGGGCTGAAGCCCGCGCTGCGAAAACCCGCTAGCCGAGCAGCTCGGCCGCGCCCTGTGACAGCAAGGCGTCGGCCACGGCGCGGCCGAGCACTTCCGGCTGTTCCACCGGACCGCCGGCTTCGGCACGCACCAGCCGTCCGCTGGCGGCGTCGCCGACCAGCCCGCGCAGGTGCAGGTTGCGCTCGCCCAGCACGCACCAGGCCGCTACCGGCACGGTGCAGCTGCCGCCGAGCGCGTGGTTCATCGCACGCTCGGCGTTGACCGTCACACGCGTGTCGGCGTCGTCCAGCGCCGCCAGCAGTGCCAGCACGGCCGGCTGGTCGGCGCGCGCCTCGATCGCGATGGCGGCCTGACCCGGCGCCGGCAGCCAGTCCGGCGCGGCCAGCCGCTGGCGGATGCGCGCGGCCAGGCCCAGCCGCTCCAGGCCCGCGCAGGCGAGCACGATCGCGTCGTAGTCGCCGGCGTCGAGCTTGGCCAGGCGCGTGTTGACGTTGCCGCGCAGGTCCAGCAGTTGGAGGTCCGGGCGCGCCGCACGCAATTGCGCCTGCCGGCGCAGCGACGACGTGCCGACGCGGGCGCCTTGCGGCAGCGCATCGAGCGTGGCGTGCTCATTGCTGACGAACGCATCGGCCGCGTCCGCGCGCGGCAGCATCGCCGGCAGCACGAAGCCGGGCTCCAGTTCGGCCGGCACGTCCTTGAGCGAGTGCACCGCCAGGTCCGCGCGGCCTTCCAGCATGGCCACCTCCAGCTCCTTCAGGAACAGGCCCTTGCCGCCGATGGTGGCGAGCGGGCGGTCGGCGATCTCGTCGCCGCGGGTGGTCATCGGCACCAGCTCGACGGCCAGGCCTGGATGCACGGCGCGCAGGCGCGCGGCGACGTGCTCGGCCTGCCACAGCGCGAGCGCGCTCTTGCGGGTGGCGATGCGCAGGGTGGAAGGCTGCATGGGGACTCCGGGATAAAGCGAGCGCCTATTGTCGCCGCATTCGCCGGATCGCGCGTGCGGCGCGGCGCCTCAGGGCTGCGGCGTGCGTTGCCGCGGCCTCTTCATGGAGTGCAGAAAGGCCTCCCCTCTCTTCCCGGCTGCTTCGCCAGGAGGGCGCCTGTCTTGCGAGCATGCAGACGTCCCCGCGAGCTCGCTCCTGCTCCCTCTCCCCACCGGGGAGAGGGTGGGGGTGAGGGGCCGGGGCTCGCGGGGAACACGGCAAAGGCCGCGCCGCCACGGCCCTTTGCATCGATGCCGGAAAGCCATGGGAGCGCGCTGCACGAGCGCCCGCACGGCGAGCTCTCCTCAGGAACGCGTCGACGGCCAATCCCCCTAGCCCGCGCGCAGCAGCTTGCGCACCGCCGGCAGGTTGCGCCGGCTCACCTCGGGACTGAACTCGGTGCCGGCCAGCCGCGCCAGCACGCGGCCGTCGGCCAGGGTCTTCAGGCCCAGCAGGCGCGGCGCCGGCACCAGGCAATTGCGGTGCAGGCGCACCAGCTGGGTGGGATAGGCCTCCTCCAGCTGGCGCAGCGATTCCTCGATCAACAGCTCGCCACCGGCGTGGCGCACGACCACGTACTTCTCTTCGGCAAGCAGGCACACCACCTCGGTCAGCGCGATGCGGACCTGCTCGCCGCGCAACCGGCCACGCAGGTAGCCGACCGGTTCGGGCGGCGCGGCGGCCAGGCGCTGGCGCGCGCGCTGCAGGGCCTCGCGCAGTCGCTCCAGCCGTACCGGCTTGAGCAGGTAGTCGACCGCGCCCAGCTCGAACGCGGTCAGCGCGTGGTTCTCGTAGGCGGTGCAGAACACCACCTGCGGACGCGCCTGCCCGGCCAGCCGCGCGGCGAGCGCCGCGCCGTCCAGCCCAGGCATGTTGATGTCCAGCAGCAGCAGGTCCGGCTGCGTCTCGCCGCTCGCCGCCAATGCCGCTTCGCCGTCCGCCACGGCGCCGACGACCACCACGCCGTCGCATTCGCCCAGCAGCGCGGCCAGGCGCGCGCGCGCCAGCGGTTCGTCGTCGACGATCAGCACGCGCATCAGTTCGGCTCCGCGGGCGGAGGTTGGAGTGGCAGGCGCAGGCGCACCATGAAGCGATCCTCGTGCGGCCCCGCTTCGACCGCCGCGCGCGCGCCGTAGCGATAGGCCACCCGCTGGCGCACGTTGGTGAGCCCGTGGCCGTGGCCCGGCGTGCTCGGCGCGGCGGGCAGCGGGTTGCTGACCTCGATCAGCAAGGCTTGGCCCTCCCGTGCGCCGCGCAGGAGGATTTCGCCGCCCTCGCGGCGCGGCTGGATGCCATGGCGCACGGCGTTCTCCACCAGCGGCTGCAGCAGCAGGCGTGGCAGTGGGTAGTCCATCGGCAGGCTGTCGAGTTCTCGGCGTATGCGCAGGCGTTCGCCCAGGCGCAACTGTTCGATGGCGAGGTAGCGTTCGACCAGGGCCAGTTCCTCGCCCAGCGTGCCATCGCGGCTGCCCGACTGGCCCAGCGCCGCGCGGAACAGCTCGCACAGGTCTTCGATGGTGCGCTCGGCGGCGGCCGGGTCGACCCGCACCAGCGCAGCCACGGTGTTCATGCTGTTGAACAGGAAGTGCGGACGGATGCGCGCCTGCAGTGCATCGACCTGCGCGTGCGCCACCGCGGCCAGGCGCGCCTGCCACTGCGCCAGCACGTAGAAGTAGCGCAGCATCGCCGCGCCCAGCAGCGCTGCGATCAGCAGGTTGTCGCGCACGAACGCCGACGGCGCGATGTGCACCAGGTCCAGTTGCAGGGCGACGTCCATCCAGCGGGCCACCGCGCTGGCCAGCGCCACCACCAGTTCGATCAGCAGCCACACGCCGGCATAGGGCATCCAGCCCCCGAGCCGCTGCAGCCAGGGCCGCGCGTAGCAAAGCGCCAGCGCGATCAGCATCGACAGCCAGGTCACGAACAGCATGCCAATGCTGTAGCCGCGCCAGCCGCGCGTGTTGTCTGGCGCCAGCCACATCAGCGTGACGGTGAGCGCGCCCACCGCGAACAGCGCGGCAACCGCCGGCAGGCGGCAGAAGTCCGGCAAGGGATTGGGCGCGCGGGCCGGGCGGGGATCGCTCATGCGCGCCAGTATGCCGTAGGCATTCGGGCCCGGGCTCCGGTCCTTCCCCCGCGTTCGCGGGGGAAGGTGCCAGAAGGGCGGATGGGGGAGGTCTTGCGAAAGGCCACCGGGGCATCGCGCCCAAAAGCGCCCCCATCCGCCTGTCGACACCTTCCCCCGTGTTCGCGGGGGAAGGCTCGGCATGGAGACGCGGCAGAAGCCGGTAAGTGCCGACCTCGATCCTTCCCTCGTTTACGGGGGAAGGTGCCCGGAGGGCGGATGGGGGGAGGTCTTGCGAAAGGCCACCCGGGCATCGCCCCCGAGAGTGCCCCCATCCGCCTGTCGGCAGCTGCCCCCGCGTTCGCGAAGGTAAGGTCCGGCAGGGCGATCAGGCGAGGCGTGCGCCAAGCCACCGGCGCAGGTCGTCGATCTCCTCGGCGCAGACCGAGTGCGGCATCGGGTAGGTGTGCCAGTCGACGGTGTAACCCAGGCCTTCTAGCAACACCCGCGAGTCGAGCCCGCGCTGCAGCACCACGATGGGGTCGGCGCTGCCATGGCCCCAGAAGATCGGCACCTGCGCGTTGGCGGCGCTGCGCTCGGGTGCCAGCGTGGCGCTGATCGGCAGATACGTCGACAGCGCCACGATGCCGGCTAGCGGCTGCGCATGGCGCAGGCCGGCGGACAGCGCGATGGCGCCGCCCTGCGAAAACCCGGCCAGCACGATCCGCTCGCTGGGCACGCCGCGCTCGTGCTCGCGCGCGATCAGCGCCTCCACCGCCTCGATCGCGCGGCGGATGCCCGCCTCGTCCTGCGGCGCGCGTGCGTCGAAGCCGTGGATGTCGTACCAGGCGCGCATCGGCACGCCGCCGTTGATGCTCACCGGCTGCACCGGCGCATGCGGGAACACGAAGCGCAGCGCCGGCCAGGACGCATCCACCAGCTCCGGCACGATCGGCGCGAAATCGTTGCCGTCGGCGCCCAGCCCGTGCAGCCAGATGATGCTGTGGCGGGGAGCGGCGCCGGTTTCGCGTTCGACGGTCGGAAGCAGGTTCATGCGAACTCCAGCGGCAAGGACGAAACGGTCAGTCTCGCCCATGCCTGCGGCCATCGCCAGCCCGCCGCACCGTCGCCGGGACTTGTGGCGCTTGCGACCCGGGCAGGCTTGGCTATGCTCGGGTGCTTTGCCATACGCGGAGCGCTTGCATGCGTCGACTTCTCCTGGCGGGTCTGGCCGCCTTCACCGCGCTGCCGGCGCTGGCGGCAGCACCCGCCGCCCCGCTGGATCTGGAAACCATCATGGCCAACCCCGACTGGATCGGGCAGGCGGTGGAGTCGCCGTACTGGAGCGCCGACGGGCAGTCGATCTACTACCAGCTCAAGCGTGACGGAAGCCCGGTGCGCGACCTGTACCGTGTCGATCCGGCCACCGGCCGCAGCGAGAAGCTCGACCCTGCCGCGGTGGCCGGTGCGGACGGCCCGTCGGTGTACGACCGCACGCATCGCTACGCAGCGTTCGTGCGCCACGGCGACGTGTTCCTGCGCACGCTGGCCGACGGCCGCACCGTGCAGGTGACCCAAACGGTCGAGGACGAATCGGCGCCGCAGTTCTCCGCCGACAGCCGCGCGCTGCAGTACCGCGCCGGCGACGACTGGTACAGCTACGACCTCAGCCGCGGCGTGAGCGCGCCGGTGGCGGTGCTGAAGTTCGCCGACGACCCGGACCAGAAGAAGACCGACGCACTGGAAGACGAGCAGCTCGAACTGTTCTCCACGCTGCGCCAGCTCAAGGCCGATAAGGACGCCGAAAAGGCCAACGCCCGGGCGCTGGCAACCGCGGACCCGGGCCGCGCGCCGCAGCCGTTCTGGCTGGGCGACAAGATCGTGGCGGTCGACACCGAGCTCTCGCCCGACGGGCGCTGGCTGCTGGTGGTCACGCGGCCGAAGAGCTACGAGCCGGGGCGCCTGCCCAAGCTCACCCACTACGTGACCGACTCGGGCTACGCCGAAGACGAGGACACCCGCGTCTACGTCGGCCACAACGCGCCCGCGGCGCAGTCGCTTTTGCTTCTGGACCTGCGCGAGCACCGCCACTACACGTTGTCGACCGACAGCCTGCCCGGCATCAAGGACGACCCGCTCGCGGCGATCCGCACGCAGACCGTCGCGGCGTTGAAGAAGGCCGGCAAGGACGACGAGGCCGAGGCGCTGAAGGCACCCGACGTGCGCCCGGTGCGCATCGTCTCCAGCGCCGAGGACGGCGGTGGCGGCGGCATCGCGTGGAGCGCGGATGGCAGCAACCTCGCCATCCAGCTGCGCGCGATCGACAACAAGGACCGCTGGATCGCCAGCGTCGACTTCACCCGCCACGCCCTGGTCAGCCAGCAGCGCCTGCACGACGAGGCCTGGATCAACTGGAACTTCAACGATTTCGGCTGGCTCAGGGACAACCGCACGCTGTGGTACCTGTCCGAGGAAACCGGCTGGTCGCAGCTCTACGTCAAGCCGCTGGACGGCAAGGCCAAGGCGCTGACCTCCGGCAAGTTCGAGGTAAGCCACCCGCAGCTGTCCGGGGATGGCCAGTGGTTCTACCTGCGCACCAACCGGGTCGCGCCCTACAGCTACGACGTCTACCGGGTGCCGAGCGCGGGCGGCGAGCTGGCCCGCGTCACGCAGTACCAGGGCATGGACGGCTTCGCGCTGTCGCCGGACGGCAGCCGCCTGGCCGTGCTGCATTCGGCGCCGTACATGTTCGATCAGCTGGCGGTGCAGCCGGCCGCCGGCGGCACGCCGCGCGAATTGACGAACACGATGAAGAGCGCCTTCACCGCGCACGACTGGATCGCGCCGAAGATCGTCCAGGTGCCCTCCAGCCATGGCGTCGGCACCATCTACGCGAAGTTCTACGGACCGGCGGACGAGAATGCCGCATCCAGGCCCGCGGTGATCTTCGTGCACGGCGCCGGCTACACGCAGAACGTCACCCTGTCCTCGCCCTACTACTTCCGCGAGCAGATGTTCCACAACATGCTCGTGCAGAAGGGCTACGTGGTGCTGGACATGGACTACCGCGCCTCGGAGGGCTACGGACGGGCCTGGCGCGACGCGATCTACCGCCAGATGGGCCATCCGGAACTGGAGGACCTGCTCGACGGCAAGGCGTGGCTGGTGAAGCACCACCATGTGGATCCGAAGCGCGTGGGCATCTACGGCGGCAGCTATGGCGGCTTCATGACCGAGATGGCGCTGCTGCGCGCGCCGGGCGAGTTCGCCGCCGGGGCGGCCTTGCGCCCGGTCAGCGACTGGCGGCTGTACAACCACGAGTACACCGCCAACATCCTCAACACGCCCGAACTCGACCCGCATGCCTACGCGATCAGCTCGCCGATCAATTTCGCCGACCAGCTGGCCGACCCGCTGCTGATCGAGCACGGCCTGATCGACGACAACGTGCTGGCGGCCGATTCGATCCGCCTGTACCAGCGCTTCATCGAGCTGCACAAGAAGAACTTCTGGATGTCGCTCTACCCGATGGAGCGGCACGGCTTCGTGCACGCGGACTCGTGGTACGACGAATACCGGCGCATCGACGAGCTGTTCGACACCTACGTCAAGCAGCAGCACTGACGCCCTTGCAGGAGCCCCTTGTGGGCGATGCCTTTGGCCGGCACCAAAGCAGAGCATCGCCCACCCGTGGGCTCCTTGCAGGATCGACGCGGGCGGCTACGGCCAGACCGCGATCAACAGCAGCAGGAAGCCGATCGCGGCGATCAGGGCGTGCACCACCACCAGCCACTTGGGCAGCGGCAGCTGCTTCCAGTGGTAACCCAGGTTCATCACGATGCCGCCGGCGGCCGCCAGCAGGAACAGCAGCAGGCCGAGCTGCGCCATGCCGGGCAGGCCGACAGTGAAGTAGTCGTAGACCAGCAACGTGACGGCAGCGCCGGCGATGAATCCGTGCCCCATCGCCAGCCAGGTCGGTGGGTGCGGCTTGCCGGCGAAGCGGATGCCGGCCATCAGCAGGCCACCCAGGGCGGTGAGCGCCAGCAGCACGGCCGCAGTACGCATGCTCAACATCGGTTCCATGATCACGCTCCTGTGCGGGGGATCGCGCTGAATCGTCGATCCGCGTGCGTGACGCCGGTGTCAGCCGTTCAGGCCGGCAGCGCCGCTGCGTCGACCTGCTCGACCATGCGCGTGAAGCAGGCGTCCGAGGCCGCGTCGGCCGGCACGAAGCAGAACACCGTGGCGCCGTCGGCCTGGCCGTCGCGGATCGGCAGGCGCGTCGAATGCACGCAGAAGTGGCCCAGCCGCGCGTCGTAGAGCGGCAGTTCCAGTGCCGATAGCGGCGCGGTTTCCTGTTGCTCCCACAGACCGGCGAACTCCGCGCTGGTCTGCACCAGGGCCTCCACCAGTGCGTCGAAGCGCGGGTCGTCCGGATGCGCGGCGTGGCTCATGCGGAAGATCGCCACCAGATTCGCCGCGCTGCGCATGAAGTGCGGCTGGTAAAGCACCCGCCGCGGCGGATGCATGAAAGCGTTCCACACGTGGTTGCGCGCGAACGGCCCGCGCACTGCCTCGAAGTCGAACAGGAAGTCGGCATAGCGGTTGTAGGCGAGCAAGTCGAACAGCGGATCGAGCACGAACGCCGGACCCTGGTAGCGCTCGAGCATGCCCAGGATGGGCGCCGGCACCCGGATCCGCGCGGGCGCCGGTTCCGGCCGCGCCAGGCCGGCCAGCGCGAACAGGTAGGCCTCGTCGCTGGGCGACAGCGCCAGCGCACGCGCGATGCGCGCCAATGCGGCGGCCGACACATTGATCTGCCGGCCCTGCTCCAGCCACGTGTACCAGGTGAGCCCGACGTCGGCCAGCGCGGCCACTTCTTCGCGGCGCAGGCCGGGCGTCAGCCGGCGCTGCCCGCGCGGCAGACCGACCGCCTCCGGCGCCAGCGCCGCGCGGCGCGCGCGCAGGAAGGCCTTCAACTCGATGCGTTGCATGCGCGTGCTCATCGTGAGCCCCGGGAGAGGAAACGGGTGGTAGTGGGGGTACCAGCAGTATCGACTGCCTGCCCATGGTAACCGTCGCCGGCTAACGTTGCGTGCCGGCGCACGAGCCTCGTGCGCGGCCCGTCGCGGACTCCCCCACCCGCCGACCGCACCGGACGCTGTCACGTCGCCGCCTGTTGCCGCGTCCTGCGCATGAGGGTCAGCCCTTCGGTTCAAGCGCTCGACCAAGACCGTCCCGACAATGCCCCACCCAGAGGAGACCGGCATGTCGCTCATCACTCCGCCACCCGCCGCGCCCGACACCGACGCGCTCGTCGATTTCGTGGTGCATGCCCAACTCATGCTCGACCCGGCCACGCCCGAACCGGTGCGCTGCCAAGCCGAGCCCCGACTGCTCTCCCTGCTGCCGACGCTGCAGGCGCTGGGCGTGTTCGAGCTGTTCACCATCCGCGATCCGGCGCTGGCCACGCTGGTACGCGACGAGCTGACGGCACGCCAGGCACGCGCAGCCTGACCCTTGCCCGAACAAAAGCCGCCGCCACGATATTTGCCTTGACAAATATACTTCGGGCAATAGAATGCGCGGCCATGGTTAATGAATCACTCGTCCATCCCGCCCCCGAAGAAAGCCTCGGCGTCCTGCTCGGCCTGGTGCGTTCGGAGATCGTGCGCGCCATGGAGGCCGAACTGGCGGCGCTGGGCGTGGAGCTGCGCTTCACCCAGTTCCTGATCCTCAAGCGGCTGGCCCGGCTGGGTCCGATGACGGCCTCGGAACTGGCCCGCGCGGTCGAGCTCGATGGGGGCGCCATGACCCGGCAGCTCGACCAGCTCGAAGGCAAGGGCTACCTGCGCCGCTGCCCGCACGAGCAGGACCGGCGCGCCCTGCGCATCGAGCTGACGAACGAAGGCAACGCGCTCTGGCAGCAGCTGACCGACTGCAACGAGCGCGTGCTCGAGGCGGCCCAGCGCTCGCTCAGCGAAACGGAACGCAAGCACCTGCACGACTACCTGACGCGCGTGTTGCACGCACTGCGCGACAAAGACTGACTCTCACCCGGAATCCCCACACCATGCGTCTGCATCTCCTTGCGGCGGCCACCGCACTGACCCTCGTTCTGGCCGGTTGCGCCAGCAGCGGCGGCCTGCACCCGGACGGCAAGCTGCTCGACCCGTCCGCGCTGCAGGCCCAGCGCAGCCTGGGCGACGCCACGCTCTCGCCGGCCGCCTGGCCGGACCAGGCGTGGTGGAGCGGGCTGGGCGACCCGCAGCTGGATGCCCTGATCAGCGAGGCGCTGGCTGGCAACCCGGGCCTCGCCGCGGCCGACGCGCGCGCCCGCGCCGCGCAGGCCGCCGCCGGCATCGCCGATGCCGCGCGCAAGCCCCAACTGGGCCTGGGTGCGAGCGTGGCCGGCGCCAGGCCGCCGTCGGGCCTGCTCGGCGACGACGCGCGTTTCTCGGTCGCCAAGTACGGCTACCTGAGTTTCAACTGGGGCCTGGATCTGTGGGGCGGCCAGCGCGCCGCGTGGGAGGCCGCGCTGGGCCAGGCCCGCGCGACAGAAGTCGAGGCGCGCGCGGCGCGCATCGAACTGTCCGGCAACGTCGCCCGCGCCTACGCGCAGCTGGGCTATGCGTTTGCCCAGCACGACCTGGCGCAGGCCGAACTCGAGCGCGCCTCCAAGGCGCGCGAACTGACCGCGCAGCGCGTCCACGCCGGCCTGGACAGCCAGTTGCAGCTCAAGCAGGGCGACGCCGAAGTGGCCACCGCCGAGCAGCAGCGTGCGGTCGCCCAGCGCGCGATCGACGCCGCCCGCTCGGCGCTGTCGGTGCTGCTCGGCAAGGGCCCGGACCGCGGCCTGGACATCGCCCGCCCGCAGCCGCTGACGCCCGCCGCGCTGGCGGTGCCGGTCGACCTGCCCGTGGAGTTGATCGGCCATCGCGCCGATCTGGTCGCCGCGCGATGGCGCGTGGAAGCGGCCGGGCACGACATCGCCGCGGCCAGGACCGGGTTCCTGCCCAACGTGAAGCTCGGCGCCATGGCGGGCCTGCTGGCCATGGGCGGCAACCCGCTGCTGCGCGCCTCCTCGCTGTTCTACCAGGTCGGCCCCTCGCTCAGCCTGCCGATCTTCGACGGCGGCCGGCTGCGCGCCAACCTGGCCGGGAAGGACGCCCAGTACGACCTGGCCGTGGCGCAGTACAACCAGACCCTGGTCGGTGCGCTCAACGAGGTCGCCGACGACTACGCCGCACAGCAGTCGCTCAGCGACCAGGTCGCTGCGCAGCAGCGCGCGCTGGATGCCGCCAACGATGCCTGGCGCCTGGCCGAACAGCGTTACCGCGCCGGCGTCGGCAGCTACCTCGAAGCGCTCAGCGTGCGCCAGCAGCTGCTGCTGGCCGAACAGCGCATGGCGGCGCTCAAGGCGCAGCAGGTCGACCTTTCGGTGCAGCTGATCCAGGCCCTCGGTGGCGGCTATCGCCCGGACCCGGCCGCTGGCCAGACCACCGCTTCCACCCCTTCCACCCCCGCTCATTCCTAAGGCTTCTCCATGTCCAGCCAGCCTGCTTCCCAACCCAACGGCGCCGCTCCCGCGCCGGCCGCGAAGAACAAGCGCGGTTTCCTGCTGCGCGCGCTCGGCGTGGTGGTGCTGCTCGCCCTGATCGGCTGGGGCCTGTGGTACTACTTCGACGGCCGCTGGTACGAAGGCACCGACGATGCCTACGTCAGTGGCAACATCGTGCAGATCACCCCGCAGATCCCCGGCACCGTGGTGTCGATCGGCGCGGACGACGGCGACCGCGTCAAGGCCGGCCAGACACTGATCAAGCTCGATCCGAGCAACGCGCAGGTCGCGCTCGCCGAAGCGAAGGCCAACCTCGCCAGCACCGTGCGCAAGGTGCGCGGCCTGTACAGCACCGTCAGCGGTGCGCAGGCGGACGTGGCCGCGCGCAAGGTGGCGGTGGCCAAGGCCCAGGCCGACTACAACCGCCGCCGCGACCTGGCCAAGTCCGGCGCGATCTCGGCCGAGGAGCTGGCGCACGCCCGCGACGAGCTGACCGCCGCGCAGAGCGCGCTGACCGCCGCCACGCAGCAGTACCAGACCAGCAAGGTGCTGGTGGACGACACCGTGGTCGCCTCGCATCCGGACGTCCAGACGGCCGCGGCCAGGCTGCGCGCTGCCTATCTCGATGCCATGCGCACGACGATTGTTGCTCCGGTCGATGGTTACGTGGCGAAGCGTTCGGTGCAGCTGGGCCAGCGCGTCGCGCCGGGCACGCCGCTGATGGCGGTGGTGCCGCTGAACGGGGTCTGGATCGACGCCAACTTCAAGGAAACCCAGCTCACCGACATGCGCATCGGCCAGCCGGTGGAGATCCACGCCGACGTCTACGGCGGCGACGTGACCTACAAGGGTATGGTGCAGAGCCTGGGCGTGGGCACCGGCAGCGCGTTCTCGCTGCTGCCGGCGCAGAACGCCACCGGCAACTGGATCAAGATCGTGCAGCGCGTGCCGGTGCGGGTGGTGTTCGCCGATCCGGGCCAGTTGGACAAGCACCCGCTGCGCATCGGCCTGTCCACCGACGTGACGGTGAACCTGCACAACCAGCAGGGCCCCATGCTGTCCCAGCAGCCCCCGTCCAAGCCGGCCTTCAGCACGGACGTCTACGAGCAGCAGCTGCACCGGGCCGACGACCTGATCGCGACCATCATCCACGCGAACATGGCCGGCAGCGGCAAGTAATCCTTTCCCCGGTAGGAGCCCGCTTGCGGGCGATGCCTTGGCCCCGGTGCGGATCGAAAAGCATCGCGCGCAAGCGGGCTCCTACATCAAAGCGAATCTTCCGCGATGACGACCCAATACCGTCCACCCAGCATGGCGCTCACCACGGTGGGCATCTCGCTGGCTACCTTCATGCAGGTGCTGGACACCACCATCGCCAACGTGTCGTTGCCGACCATCGCCGGCAACCTCGGCGTGAGCGTGAACCAGAGCACCTGGGTGATCACCTCGTTCGCCGTGAGCATGGCGATCTCGCTGCCGTTGACCGGCTTCCTCACCCGCCGTTTCGGCGAGATCAAGCTGTTCATCTGGTGCACGCTGCTGTTCGCGCTCACCTCGTTCCTCTGCGGCGTGTCGCAGAACATGGAGATGCTGATCCTGTTCCGCGCCATCCAGGGCGCGGTGGCCGGTCCGATGTACCCGATCACGCAGAGCCTGCTGATCTCGATCTATCCACCGGCCAAGCGCGGCATGGCACTGGCGCTGCTGGCGATGGTCACCGTGGTGGCGCCGATCGCCGGTCCGATCCTGGGTGGCTGGATCACCGACAACTATTCGTGGCCGTGGATCTTCTTCATCAACGTGCCGATCGGCATCTTCGCCAGCGTGGTGGTGGGCAACCAGATGCGCGGGCGGACCGACAAGACCGAGCGGCCGAAGATCGACTACGTCGGCCTGGTCACGCTGATCATTGGCGTCGGCGCACTGCAGGTGGTGCTGGACAAGGGCAACGACGAGGACTGGTTCAACTCCACCTTCATCATCGTCACCAGCATCGTCTCGGCGATCAGCATCGCGATCTTCCTGATCTGGGAATTGACGGACAAGGATCCGATCGTCGACCTGAAGCTGTTCCGCCACCGCAACTTCACCTACGGCACCATCGCACTGATCCTGGCCTACGCCGCGTTCTTCGCGATGAGCCTGCTGATGCCGCTGTGGCTGCAGCGCAACCTCGGCTACACCGCGACCTGGGCCGGCTATGCCACCGCGCCGATCGGCGTGCTGCCGGTGCTGCTGACCTTCTTCGTGGGCAAGTTCGCGCCCAAGTTCGACCTGCGCATGGTCGCCTCGATCGCCTTCGTGGTGCTGGGCGTGACCTGCTTCATGCGCTCGGACTTCTACATCGGCGTGGACTTCTACCACGTGGCGCTGGTGCAGCTGATCCAGGGCCTGGGCGTGGCGCTGTTCTTCATGCCGATCCTGACCATCCTGCTGTCGGACCTGCAGCAGAACGAGATCGCGTCGGGCTCGGGCTTGGCGACCTTCCTGCGCACGCTGGGCGGCAGTTTCTCCGCCTCGATCACCACGCTGTTCTGGGAGCGCCGCGCGGTGGCCCATCACGAACACCTGGTCGACCACATCACCGCCTACGACCCCGGCACGCGTGCGGCGATGGAATCGATGGGCGATCCGCAGACCGCTGCCGCCCTGATCAACCAGATGGCAACCCAGCAGGGCTACCAGATCTCCTTCAACGAGATCTTCCATGTGCTGGGCTGGGTCTTCATCAGCCTGGTGCTGGTGATCTGGCTGACCCGGCCGCCGTTCCTGGCCAAGGCGGGGCCCGCGGCCAGCGGCGGGCACTGACGAAAAAGGCGCCCGCGGGCGCCTTTTTCATTCCGCGGGCGGGCTGAAGCCCAACCACGCCGGTGCGTTCAAAGATCGAACCCGACCCCCACCAGCGCCATCGTCTCGCCGCGATTGGGCCCGTTGAGGCCGCCATTGGATACATGGCGCAACTGGAAACTCAGGTACCTGCCCTGCCAGCCCAGCGTGCTGACGAACTGGTAGTGGCTCGACAGCGCCTGGGTGGTGTGATTGATGCCGGCCAGCTGGAAACTGAAGAACAGCGGGCGATACCAGGCGTTCGGTGCGCCGTAGTGGAAGCGGGCGCCGGCGGCCAGCAATGCCACTGACGGGCGGGTGCCGAACTCGGCCGTGCGATAGCGGCGCACGTCGCGACCGTCGATCCAGCCGGCGGAGACGTCCGGCGACCAGTCCAGCCGGCTGTTGCCGACTGCGTGCGCCGCGAACGTGGCTTCCACGAACGCCGCATGGGCGCCATGGTCGTCCATGTAGCTGCGCCCGCCCTGCACTTCCAGGTGGGCGGCGGCGGCCGGCAGGGCGGCGGTCCCCAGGAACAGTGCCAGTGCACCGCGCAGACGCGAAGAAGCAGGGAACATGGGGGACCTTTCTTGGGTGGGAAGGTTTGTGTACCCGATAGTTTATTTTATCGCGTGGCGACCGGGTGAAGTACGCCGTGCATGCTGGCGAACACTGTGTCGCGCGCACGACAAAAAGAACCCGGCCGTGGAGGCCGGGTTCGCGCAGACAGCAACCGGTGTGCCGGATGCCTAGTCGCTGTGCGACCGGGTCGCCCTGGTACCCAGCGCAGGCCGGTCCAGGTCCAGCGCCGCGGCCTCCAGTTGCACCGCCTGCGGGTGGGCCTTGTGGACCGCTTCAGCGAACTGCGCTCCGTCGCCCACCACCACCACGTGGGCGGACGCCGGGTCCAGGTGCGCTGCGGCATAAGCTTGCACCTGGGTCGGTGTCACCGCCTGCACGCGGTCGACATAGCGGCCGATCTCGGCCAGGTCGACGCCGTACGTGGCCAGTTCCTCCAGCTGCCCGGCCAGGCCGGCGGTGGTCTCCAGGCTGCGGCCATAGCTGCCGATCAGGGTCGCCTTGCGCGCGGCCAGTTCGTCGGCGGCTACCAGCGCCTGGCCGAGCCGGCCGAACTGGCCGAGCATCAGGTCGACCACCTTCGGCGCGGATGGGTTCTTGGTCTGCGCCGAGGCGATCCACAACCCGCTGCCGTGCCGTCCGTCCAGGCTGCTGAAGGCGCCGTAGGAAAGCCCGCGCTTGATGCGGATTTCCTCATTGAGCCGGGCCGAGTAGGAGCCGCCCAGCACCGCATTGGCCACCGTGCCGACGTAATAATCGGCGTCGTCGCGCGGCGGCGCGACGTGGGCGGCCACCACGCCGGCCTGCCCGGCGCCGGGCTGGTCGATCACCAGCACCGGCGGCAGCGTGCGCTTGCCCATGCCGGCCGGCACGGCCGCGAGCGACGTGGCCGGACGCGACCAGTCGCCGAAGCCCTGCTGGGCCAGCTTGTGCGCCTGCGCCGGGGTGACATCCCCGGTGAGGATCAGCACCGCATCGTCGGGCCGGTAGATCGCCGCGTGCATGGCCTGCACGTCCGCGCGCGTGATCGCCTTGAGCGAGCCGGGCGTGCCCATCGAAACGTGGCCGTAGGCGCCGTCGCCGAACACCGCGCGGCCGGCGGCCAGCGCCGCCAGGCGGGTCGGCTGGCTGAGGATCAGGTGCAGATCGTCCAGCGCCTGGCTGCGCGCGCGCTCCAGTTCGGTCGCCGCGAAGTCGGGCTGGCGCGCGACCTGCGCCAGCAGCGCCAGCGCCGCCGGCAGCCGGGGCGTGGTCACGGTGATGGCGACGCTGCTGTGGTCCCAGCCGGCGCCGGCATCCAGTGAACCGCCCAGCGCCTCGGCCGCGGCGGCGATCTGCGGCGCGCTGCGTCCGGCCGCGCCGCGCGTCAGCAGCGTGGCGGTGAGCTGGGCCAGGCCAGCCTTGCCGCCCGGATCCAGCGCGCTGCCCCGGCGCAGCAGCAGTTCGGCGGTAACCAGTGGCAGGCCGTCGCGGTGGATGCTGATCACTTCCAGCCCATTGGACAGGACCTGGCTGGACGGCGTAGGCAGCGACAGCGTGGGCGCCGGGCCCGGCGCCGGCGGCGTGGTCGGAAAGTCCACCGCCGCAGCGGCCGTGGTGCACAGCAGGACGGCCGTAAAGACGGCCAGACGCGTACGGGTCAAGCGGATCATCGGGCACCTCCCTGGTGCTTGCCGGCAGCCTTGGCCTGCGGCAGGTAATCGATGGTGACGCTGTGTGCGCCGGTCACGTACTGCTTGAGCACGCGCTGCACATCGGTGGCAGTGACCTTCTGCAACGCCGCCAGATCCGTGTTGATGCGTGCCGGGTCGCCCTCGATCAACGCGGCCTGGCCGAGCCCGAAGGCTTTGCCTTGCGCGGTTTGGCGTCCCTTGATTTCGGCGGTGAGCAGCTGCGTCTTGACCTTGTCCAGCTCAGCCGCGGCGATCGGCTGCGTGGCCAGCTTTTCGATTTCCGCGCGCAGCAGCTTTTCCGCGTCGGCCGGCGAGTGGCCGCTGGCGAGGATGGCGTAGACCACGAACAACCCCGGCCCCACCCGCGCATCGACCTCGGCACCGGCCTGCTGCGCCACCTGGGTGCGATACACCAGTGACTGGTAGAGACGCGAGGACTCGCCTTGCGAGAGCAGCGCCGCAGCCACCTGCAGCGGGATGGTGTCGGCATGGCGTGCCGGCGGGGCCAGCCAGCTGATCGCCAGTGCCGGCAGCGGCGCGGTGGCGCTGGTTTCGGTATAGCGCTTGTCCTGCGTGCGCGCCGGCTCCTGCACGGTCACCTGTGGGATCGGTGTGGCCGGCTTGGGAATCCAGCCGAAGTAGCGGTCGACCCAGGCATCGAGTTGCTGGGGGTCGAAGTCGCCGACCACGATGAGCGTGGCGTTGTCCGGGCGGTAGAACGTGCGGTGGAAGTCGATCACGTTCTGCAGCGAGGCCGCTTCCAGGTCCTCGATGCTGCCAATGGTCGGGCGCTTGTAGGGATGCACGGTGAACGAGTGCGGGTCGATCGCGTTGAACAGCTTGCCGTAGGGATTGGCCAGCACGCTCTGGCGGTATTCCTCTTCCACCACCGCGCGCTCGGATGTGAAGTTCTCCTCGTCCACGTTGAGGTTGGACAGCCGCTCCGCTTCGGCCCACAGCAGCGTCTGCAGGTAATTGGCGGGAATCACCTCGAAGTAGTTGGTGACGTCGTCGCCGGTGGAGGCATTGTTGGCACCGCCAACGTCCTCGGTGAGCCGGTCCATCTGCTCGGCATGCATGTGCGCGGTGCTCTTGAACATCAGGTGTTCGAACAGGTGCGCGAAGCCGGAGCGGCCCTGCGGATCGTCCTTGGAGCCGACGTGGTACCAGACCTGCACCGCCACGGTGGGGCTGGCGTGGTCCTCGATGCTGAGCACTTCCAGCCCGTTGGCCAGCGTGCGCTGGTGGTACGGGATCGGCGGCACCGACAGCTCGGCCGCCGCCAGTGGCGTGCCCGCCATCGCGGCGAGCAGGGAAATGGAGGCCAGCCAGCTGGCCCGGCGCTTGCGCATGATCGATCCCTCCGTTGGAAAGCCCGCACCTTAGCAAGCGGGCGAGGCTGCGGATGCAGGACGGATGCGACGGCCCGGTGGCCGCTTGACGTGATATTTAATCCGGGTAAAACTTCGCGCCCTTCCTGAGGGCTCTCATCCATGTCACCCCACGCGCGTACGACCTGTACCGCCTTCGAGGGTCACCGCCTGCTGGCCAGCGGCCCGTACGCGGAGGTCGCGCTGGCGGTCAAGCGCGCCGCCGATGCCGGCGCGTCCGATCCCCTGCTGGTGTTCGACGACCGCAACGGCCGCGCGGTCGAATTCGACCTGCGCGGCAGCGAAGCGGACGTGCTGGCGCGGCTGCAGCCGGCGCCGGCGCCGCCGCGCGGGCCGGGCCGCCCGCGTCTGGGCGTCACCGCCCGCGAGGTCACCTTGCTGCCCCGCCACTGGGATTGGCTGGCCTCCCAGCCGGGCGGCGCCTCGGCGGTGCTGCGGCGGCTGGTGGAGCAGACCATCCGCGAGGGCGACGGTCGCCAGCGGGCGCGCGAGTCGGCCGAATCGGTCGATCGCTTCATGCTCGCCATGACCGGCAACCTGCCTGGTCACGAGGAAGCCAGCCGCGCGTTCTGGCGTGGCGAACGCGACCACTTCACCCAGCTCACGCAGCCCTGGCCGCGCGACGTACGCGACCACCTGCGGCGCCTGGCCGCCATCGCCTGGGACGAAGCCGATACGGCCAGTCCGGGCACATCCGGCCACTGAGACACCGGCGCCACGCCACCCGCCAAGGAGCCCCCATGGACGATCACCCGACGGAAAGCCGCCGGTCCCCGCTGTTGGCCAATCGCGACTTTCGCCTGCTGCTCGGCGGCAGCGCGGTGTCGGCGCTGGGCGACCAGTTCACCTTGGTCGCGCTGCCATGGCTGGTCCTGCGCCTGACCGGCAGCCCGGCGGCGCTCGGTCTGGTCCTGGCCGCGATGGCGCTGCCGCGGGCGATCTTCATGTTGCTCGGCGGCGCCATGGTCGATCGGCTCTCCGCCCGGCGCATCCTGCTCCTGGCGCGCAGCGTCAACGCGTTGCTGGTGGCACTGCTGGCCGCCCTCGTGCTGACCGGCGCGGTCGGCATGTCGACGATCTACGCGATCGCGCTGGGCATCGGCGTGGCGACGGCGTTCGCCTACCCCGCCGGCTCGGCCTTGCTGCCGCAGCTGGTGGCGCCGGCGCAGCTGGCCTCGGCCAACGCCTTGCTCATGGGGATGCGGCAGTTGAGCCTGTTCGTCGGCCCCGCGCTGGCCGGCGTGGTGATCGGCGTGCATGCCGGCCATGGCGCCGCCGAGGCACGCGGCCTCGGCCTCGCGTTTGTCATCGACGCGGCGAGCTTCCTCGCCTCGCTCGCCTCGCTGTGGTTGATCCGTACGGCCATCGAGCGCGCGCCGAAGCCGGCCGGCAAGGGCGTGCTGGCCGACATCGCCGTTGGCGTACGCCACGTCTGGGGCGACTTGCCGCTGCGCGCCTTCATGCTTTACGCGGCGGTGGTCACCGTCTTCGTCGGCGGGCCGATCCAGGTGGGCCTGCCGGTGCTGGCCAATAGCCGGATGGACCTCGGCGCCGCATCGCTGGGCATCCTGATGACCGCCAACGGCGGTGGCATGCTGGTGGGCGGCTTCCTGGCACGGACGGTGGCGCGAGCGGTGGGCGGTCGCCTGGGCATGCTGGTGCTGGGGATGGACACGCTGGCTGGCCTCGCGCTTGCCGCGCTCGCGCGGGTGCACGACACCGTGCATGGCGCGGTGCTGCTGGCCGGAGTAGGTGTGCTGGCGGGCGTCGCGCAGATCGCGATCGTGAGCTGGATCCAGCAGCGCGTGCCGCCGGCCCTGATGGGCCGCACCATGAGCCTGCTGATGTTCACCTTCATGGGCATCGGGCCGGTGTCCGCCGCGCTGGCAGGCAGCCTGCTCAAGCTGGTCTCGCTTGGTGCGCTCTTCGCGGGGGCCGGTCTTGCGCTCAGCGTGATCGCGCTCGGTTGCATGACCAGTCCGGCGCTGCGCGGGATCGGCTCGGCGCGCCCGGAGGGCGCACCGGCCTGAAGCTCAGCTGGCGGCCTGCTGCCGGCCCAGCGCCTTGAGCCGCTTCTTCTCCTCGCGGCGCTGGCGTCGGGCGGCCTTGCGAATCTTGCGGTCGTAACCCCAAAGGTAGATCGCCGGCGTGCTCAGCAGCGTCAGCAGCTGCGAGACCAGCAGGCCGCCGACGATCGCGATGCCCAGCGGCTGGCGCATTTCCGAGCCGATGCCGAAGCCGATCGCCAGCGGCAGCGCCGCGCCCATCGCCACCAGCGTGGTCATGGTGATCGGGCGGAAGCGCACCAGCGCGGCCTCACGGATCGCGTCCGGCGGCGACAGGCTGCGCTCGCGCTGGGCGACCAGCGCGAAGTCGACCATCAGGATCGCGTTCTTCTTGACGATGCCGATTAGCATCAGGATCGCGATGATCGCCATCAGCGACAGCTGCGTCTGCGTCACCAGCATGGCCAGGAATGCGCCCATGCCCGCGGCCGGCAGCGTGGAAAGGATGGTCAGCGGATGGCCCAGGCTCTCGTAGAGGATGCCCAGTACGATGTACATCGCCAGGATCGAGGCCAGCAACAGGATCAGGCCGTTGGACTTGGCCTGCTGCAGGCGTTGGTTGGCGCCAGTGAAGTCGACACGGATGCCGTCGGGCAGGTGCACCGCAAAAGCCGCCTGCTCGACCAGCTTGACGCCCCGCTGCTGGTCCACGCCCTTGTCCAGGTTGTAGGTGACCGTCGCGGCTTCGAGCTGGTTGTGGTGGCGGATGCGCATCGGCGCGATGTTGGGCTCGATGCGTGCCAGCGCCGAGAGCGGGATCATCTCGCCGCGGCTGTTGCGCACGTGGATGTTGAGCAGTGCCTGCGGGCTGACCGACTCGGCCTTGGCCGAGGTCAGCACCACGCGATACTGGTTGATGTCCGAATAGATCACCGATACCGGGTTTTGTCCGAACGAGTTGTACAGCGCCGAATCGATGTCGCCCATGCTTACGTGCAGGCGGCCGGCGGTTTCGCGGTCGACCTTGAGCATCTGCTGCTTGCCGGCCTGGTCGAAGTCACTGCCGACGTCGCGGAACTCCTTGGTGTCGCGCAGGCGGCGGACCATCTTCAGCGTCCACGGCTGCAGGTCGCCGCCGTTGTCGCTGACCAGCTGGAACTCGTACTGGCCGCCCTTGTCGCCGCTGCCGCCGCCGCCCAGGAACTGCGCGATGCTGATCTCGACCTCGACGCCGGCAAGCTTGTCCAGCCGCTTGGACAGGCGCTCGACCACCTCCTTGGCGCCGACCTGGCGGTCGCCCGGGGCGTCGCCGCGCGGCTTGAGGTCCATGAACATCTGCGCCGAGTTGCCGACCGCGCCGTTACCGCCGCCGTTGCCGCCGAGCATGGTGAGCATGTCCGCGACCGCCGGGTCTTCCTTGATGAGCCTGGCCACCTGCTGCACCCGTTCGGTCAGCAGCTCCGGCGACACGTTGGCGTCGGCGGTGATCTGCGCCTGCAGCTGGCCGGTGTCCTCGTCGGGCATGAAGGTTCCGCCGGCGGTCTTGCCCACCGCGATGCCCAGCACGACGGTCAGCACCAGCAGGATCAGCGGCTGCCAGCGCATCAGACGGCGATGGTGCATCGCCCAGTCCAGCGAACGTTCGTAAAGCCGGAGCAGCGCGCGGTCGAAGTTCTCCACGGCGCGTTCGATGCGACCGGGCGGGCGCGGGTTGGCCGGCTCGGCAGTGAGTAGGCGCCCGCACAGCGCGGGCGTGAGCGTCAGCGAGACGATCGCCGAGATCACCACCGCCGCGGTCAGCGTCACGGAGAACTCGCGCAGCAGCATCACCAGCATGTTGTTGCCGAACAGCAGCGGCGCGAACACCGCCACCAGCGAGAGCGTGATCGACACCACCGTGAAGCCGATCTCGCGCACGCCGGTCAGCGCCGCCTGCAGCGGCGGCATGCCGTGTTCCATGTGGCGCACGATGTTCTCGATCACCACGATCGCATCGTCCACCACGAAGCCGATGCACAGCACCAGCGCCACCAGCGACAGCGTGTTGAGCGTGTAGCCCAGCGCCCACATCGCCACGAACGCGCCGGCCAGCGACAGCGGCACGCTCAGCGTGGCGATCAGCGTGGGCCTGAGCCGGCGCAGGAACACCAGCATCACCAGCACCACCATCACGATCGAGATCATCAGCGCGACCTCGACCTCGTGCAGCGCCGACTTGGTGGTCTGGGTCAGGTCGAACACGGCGTGCATCTGGATGCTGGCCGGCAACGAGGCGCGCAGTTGCGGCAGCTTGGCGCGAATCGCCTCCACCGTGGCCACCGCGTTCGCTTCGGGACGCTTGGCGATCTGCAGCCCGACCGTGCGCGCGCTGCCGCTGGCGTCGGCGAACCAGGCCGCCTGGTACCTGTCTTCCTGGCCGCCGTAGACGCGGGCGACGTCTGACAGGCGCACCGGTACGCCATGCTTCATGGCGATCAGCAGATGGGCGAACTCGTCCGGTGTCTGCAGGCCGTCGCTGGCGGTGACGGTCATCTGCGTGCGGCCGTCGCTCAACGTGCCCTGCGGCGAAGTGACGTTGGCCGCGCGCAACGCGTTGGCCACGTCGTTGGCGGTCAGGCCCTTGGCGGCCAGCGCGTCGGTATCCAGCTCGATGCGCACCGCGTGCGGCGTGCCGCCGAATACCTGCACCTGCGCCACGCCCTGGATCTGCGAGACCGCCGGCTTGAGCAGGGTGTCGGCAAGATCGAACAGCTGGTCCTGCGGCATCCCCGAGGAGGTCAGGGTGATGAACAGGATCGGGATCTGCGCGGTGTCGAACTTGAAGTATTGCGGCGGCCCGGGCATGCCCGAGGGCAGGTCGGGCGCCGCGGCGTTGATCGCCGCCTGCACGTCGCGCGCGGCGCTGTCGGCGGTGCGGTCGAAGGTGAAGCGCACCATCACCGAGGCCTGGCCTTCGGTGGCGTTGCCGTACATCTCGTCCACGCCGGGAATGCGCCCCAGGTGGCGTTCGAGCGGCGCCAGGATGGTGCTGGCCATGGTCTGCGCGCTCGCGCCCGGCTGGTTGGCGATCACGTAGACGCCGGGAAAGTCGAGCGACGGCAACGCGGCCACGCCCAGCAGCAGGTAGGCCCACAGGCCGGCGAGGGTCAGGCCCAAGGCCAGCAGCGAGGTGCCGATCGGGCGGCGAATCAGGGGGGCGAAGATGTTCACGGGGTGTCCGTACCGCGGGGAAGACGCGTCACTGACGCCGCGCCGGGATGGCTAGCGTAGCGCGAGGCCGCCGTGTGGTTCGTGGGCCAGAGGATGGGCAAGGTCATGTCGCACGTTATGCCTTCGTGGCCGGCGAGGGAGGATGTGCCTGAAGTCCAGCCCCTGCCGAAAGGCAGGGCCTGGTGTGTTCCGTCACGGCATGCTCCATCCGCCCGCCGGCACCTGCCTCCGCAGGTGCCTGATCCGCGTCGAATCCCGGCAAGCGAACACGGACCCAACCGCTTCGAGCGTCACTCCCGCTTTCGCGGGAATGACGCCTGGTTGAGGCGGCCCGAGGCTTGTGAGGCCCGATGTTCCGCGTCGCCGACGGGGCAAAGTGCCCCAAGCGTGGGTTGGGCAACCTTGGGGGAACGCTCAACCCCCGGGCGTGTACCGCAGCGTCAGGTACCAGCTCCGCCCCGGCTGGTTGAAGTAGTACACCGTCTCGTAACGCCGGTCGAACGCGTTCGCCAGCCGCGCCTCCAGTTGCCAGCCGCGCGCGAAGGCGACGCTGGCGCGCAGGTCGGTGGTGGTATAGCCGCCCAGCCGGTGCAGGTTGGCCAGATCGTCATAGCGGTCGCCGGCAGCCAATACGGTGGCGCCCACGCCGAACGCGCCGAAACGGCGGTCGAGCTCCACCCGCGCGGTGCGTTCCGGGCGGCGCGGCAGCAGGTGGCCATCGTTGGCGCCGCCGTCGCGATTTTCCGGACGCTGCAACGTCAGGTAGCCCTCCACCCGCCAGCCCGCCAGCTCGGTGCCCGCCTGGGCCTCCAGCCCACGGATGCGCGCGCGGCTGACGTTGCGCGGGAAGTAGTTGGCGTCCAGCGAGATCAGCTGATCGATGGTGGTCTGGTAGGCGTTCAGTGCCCAATGCCAGGCGGCCTGCTGCTGCGCCAGCCCCAGTTCGGCGCTGCGCGAAGCCTCCGGCTGCAGGTCGGGGTTGCCGCTGCCGTAGGGGTAGTACAGGTCGTTGAAGGTCGGCGCGTGGAACGCACTGCCCCAGCTGGCCGACAATTTCAGCCCGTGGTCGAAGGCATAGCCCCACGCCGCTGCCCCGGTGGTGTGGCCGCCGAACTGCTGGTTGTCGTCCCGGCGCACGGACAGCTGGATTTCGTGGCGACCGAAACTGCCCTGGTACTGCGCGTAGCCGCCGGTGTCGCTGCGGCTGTCGTCCAGATAACCGGTGTCGCTGGAGAGGTGCTCGCGCTGCCAGTCGATGCCGAGCGTCAGCAACTGGTTGTCCGCCAGGCTCAGGTCGTTCTGCCAGGAGGCCTGGCTGCGGCGCGAATCGCCGTAGCGCACGAACACGCCGTCGTTGTCGGTACGTTGCTCATCCAGGCTCTGCCCGGCAGCCAGCGTGACTTTCCAGGCCGCCAGCGGAGCGAAGCCCAGCTGCGCGCCGGCGACCTGCTGGCGGTTGTGATGCTGGTTGCCGTAGGGCGCGCCGTCGAACTCCACGCGGCTGTCGCTGCGCAGCCATGTCGCGCTCAGCTCGGTGCCGTTGCCCCAGCGGTAACCGGCGTTGGCCAGTGCGTTGCGGTTGCGGTAGGCGTCGGCATCCGGCTCGTCGGTGAAGCAGCCGGCGAAGACGGTGCCCGCGCCGACGCGGCAGGCATTGATGCCGCGGGTGTACTGGCCGCCGATGCTCAGGTTGTACCAGGCGTGCGTGTCGCCCCCGGCCAGGCCGAACTGCCCGTCCGCGTAGCCGCGACTGCCGGTGCCCAGGCGCATGGACGGCGCCAGGCTGCCGTTGCGCGGTCCGTGCCGGGTGAAGATCTGGATCACACCGCCGATGGCATCGGCGCCATAAAGGCTCGAGCGTGGTCCGCGCACCACTTCAATGCGTTCGATCTGGTCCAGCGGCAGCTGGTCGAAGGCGGGGATGCCGGCGCTCACGGTGCCGACGCGCACGCCGTCGATCAGCAGCAGCGTGTGCGAGGAATTGGTGCCGCGCAGGAACAGCGAGCTTTGCTGGCCCAGCCCGCCGGCCTGGGCGAAGGTCACGCCGGGCAGGCCCTGGAGCAGGTCGATCAGCGAGACCGGCTGCAGCCGGTCGATGTCTTCGCGAGTGATCACGCTGACCGACGACAGCGCGTCGTCCACGGTGATCGCCGTGCGCGTGGCGGTGACGATCACCGGCGACAGCGCGGCCGGGTCCGTGGCGTCGGCCGCCAGTGCGGCGAACGAGCTGCCGCACAACGCGGCGGCGAGCAGGGTCTTCTTCATGGTGTGGTGTGTGTCCTTGGCCGCGCGCCCACGCACGGCCTCAAGCGTGGATGAGCTGGTCGGCCGGCGGCAGGGGGAGGAACGACGGGCAGGCACAGGGCCACGCACGAGGTCCGGCCCGCCCACCGCAGGTCCACCAGGCAACGCTTCGGGCCGGTCTCCGGGCTCGCGGGCGCAGGCCAGAGGCCTGCCGGGCGGCGCCTTCCCATGCTTCAAGCACAGTGGCGTGGGCCGTCCGTTCGACTCGCTTACCGTTGCGGGGGCAGCGCCGGCCTTGTTGTGGATTGCACAACGCACCGGCTTCCCGTTTCATCCCGTGGCATGACCCAAGGGACACCCAAAACGGGCGGAATGTTAACGCGGAAAGCCAAGGCTCCCCAACCGCAATGGTCATTGCCGAAAAGTGCTAACAAAAGGTTGACATTCCGTTAGTAGCGACGCTACGTTCGGCAAGCGAATCGTCGCGGTACTGTGATTTGCAGGTAAACGAAGAAGCGCTGGGGCGTGTCCGATCAGTGGTATGTCGGGACAGGAAGCGTTTGTCGTTGGTGTCGGTACGCTGGCCTCGAAAGCTCGCGCCCGGCTTTTTACAAGACTCGTCTATGGGTCGATCTGGGGAGATTTTTGAATGAACAAGGGTTACATGCTGCGTGGGGCTCAGCCCCGTCGCACTGCCCTGACGCTGGCTTTGGCCATGGGTCTGGGCTTCACTGGTGTGGCCTTCGGCCAGGCCACAACCGGCAGCATCTTCGGCACGGCTCCGGCCGCTGCCGGCGAGACTGTCATGGTGCAGAGCACGAACGGCACCACCCGCGAAGTCGCGGTTGACGCGGACGGCCGCTTCGTCGTCAACGGCCTCCCGGTCGGCCGCTACACGGTCACCCTGCGCAAGGACGGTGAGGTCCTCGCGACCCAGGACAACGTCGGCATCGCCGTGGGCGGTGGTACGTCCGTCTCCTTCAGCACTGCCAATGCAGAAAACGCGCAGAACCTGGGCGCGGTCCAGGTGGTCGCCAGCGCGCTGCCCGCCATCGACGTCACCAGCGTCAACTCCAGCACCATCATCACTGCCGCCGACCTGCAGAAGCTGCCGGTGGGCCGTAGCGCCGAATCGATCGCGCTGCTTGCTCCTGGCGCGGTCAAGGGCAGTGGCTTCTTTGGCAATGCCGTGTCGTTCGGTGGCGCTGGCGTTACCGAGAACGCGTACTACGTCAACGGCTACAACACCGGTGAGCCTTACCGCAACACGGGCGGCTTCTCCCTGCCGTACGGTTCGATCGACCAGCAGCAGACCTTCACCGGCGGCTACGACGCCAAGTACGGTCGCTCCGATGGCGGCGTGATCAACCAGATCGGTAAGCGTGGCACCAACGAATGGCACTTCGGTGGCCAGATCGCCTGGGCGCCGCGTTTCCTTGCCGAAGGTGGCAAGAACGTCTATTACCCGACCTTCGGCGAGCTTCCGGCGGGCTATGCGGTTGAGAACCCCGAGCTGGAAGGCACGCTGTACCGCTACAAGCAGAAGAACAAGAGCTGGGAAACGATCTACTCCGCTTACGTCGGCGGTCCGCTGATCAAGGACAAGCTGTACTTGTTCGTGTCGGCCGAGACCAACAAGACGAAGGGACGCAATATCCAGTCCATCGGTGGTAACGACGTTTACTACAGCAACCACGAGACGCACTTCTACGGCAAGTTGGACTGGAACATCGACGAGAACAACGTCTTCGAGCTGACCGGTCTGAAGAGCGAGGAGAGCACGGGCAGCGGTGCGGCGTACGATTTCGACTACGACACGCTGACCTCCGGGCCCTTCTCCTACGTCAACGACGTGAACAAGGACGAGGCCCAGTTCCTGATCGGCAAGTACACCAGCTACATCGGTGACAACGCCACGCTGAGCGTCACCTACGGTAAGGGCGACTTCAAGAACCCGGTCGTCTACGGAAACAAGAGCGAACTTCCGGCGATTTCGGGCTCGGCCAACCAGAACCCGGCGTACGGTGGCCCGTTCGTCACCAACGACCAGAGCGGCTTCTACGTGTATTCGCCGGATGCGGCCAATCACACCGACGGCCTGCGCGTCGACTTCGATTACCGCCTGGGTGACCACGACCTGTCCGTCGGTATCGACAACATGCAGTACACGGCCAAGAACCAGGGCCAGACCATGTCCGGCCCGGGCTACGCCTGGATCTACTCGCATGCGGCCAATCCCTCCAGGAACATCAGCACGACGCTGAACGTCGGCGCCCCGGGTGGTGAGGGTTACTACGTCGCCAGGTACATCTTCAGCGTCCAGACCAGCATGACGATGGACCAGAAGGCGTACTACCTGCAGGACGTGTGGAACGTCACCGACAACCTGCAGCTGAACATCGGCGTCCGTAACGACCACTTCACCAACTACAACGACCTCGGCATTGCCTTCGTCGACGAAAAGAACCAGTGGGAGCCGCGTCTGGGCGCCAGCTGGGACGTCAACGGCGACTCGAGCTTCAAGGTCTACGGCAACGCCGGCCGCTACTACCTCGCGCTGCCGAACAACGTCGCCGAGCGCGCGGCCAACCGCTCGACCTTCACCCGCCAGTACTACACCTATGGCGGTATGGATTCGAACGGTATCCCGCTGAACCTCACGCCGGTTCCCTCGGCTGACGGCAATCCGGCCGGCCCGGGCCCCGTGTCCTCGAACTTCGAGACCGGCGATCCCAAGGACGCCCGTCAGGTTTCGGCACTCGACCTGAAGGCTCAGTACCAGGATGAATACATCCTGGGCTTCGACAAGACGCTGGGTGCGGACTGGGTCTACGGCGCGAAGGTGACCTACCGCGAACTGAAGACCGCGATCGACGACGAGTGCGATCCGTTCGGCAGCCTCGTGCCCAAGCTCGAGTCGATGGGCCTGAACCCGGACGACTATTACGGTGCGCTGGTCAACCCGTACTGCCGTCTGTTCAACCCGGGTGGCACCAACACGTTCGCGCTCAAGAGCGACGTCGATGGCACCTACACCAATGTGACCATGACGGGCGCCGATTGGGGCTACGACTACAAGGCCAAGCGCACCTACAAGGGCGTGAACCTGTACCTCGAGCATCCGTTCGATGGCAAGTGGCAGGGTCGCATCGACTACACCTGGTCGAAGAACGAAGGCAACACGGAAGGCCAGGTGCGTTCGGACTTTGGCCAGGGCGACGTCTCCAAGACCGAGAACTGGGATTCGTGGCAGCTGATGCAGTACGGCAACGGCTACCTGTCGAACGACCGTCGCCATCAGATCCGCATCCGCGGTGCGTACCAGTTCACGCCTGAGTGGCTGGTGTCGGGCGTCCTGCTGGCGCAGTCGGGTACGCCGAAGGAGTGCCTTGGCTTCTACGGCCCGAACGAAGAGGATCCGACCGGTTACGGTTCGGACTACCACTTCTGCTTCGGCCAGCCGTCCAGGCTCGGCGACACGGGCTTCACGCCGTGGACCAAGAAGCTGAACCTCAGTGTGCGCTACACCCCCTCGTTCGCAGACGGCAAGCTCGCTCTGCAGCTGGAGGTGTACAACGTGCTGAACGAGCAGAAGCCGTTGCAGCTTGACCCGCGCTCGGAGAGCCGCTCGTCCGTCTTCACGGTGTCCAACACCTACGGTCAGGGCCTCTACTTCGATCCGCCGCGGTACATGCGTCTGTCGGTGTCTTACGACTTCTGATCAGGCCAGTAAGCGAATCCGCAGTTAGATTCGCCAAGGCGCCACCTGAAAAGGTGGCGCCTTTTTTTTCCTTTCGCGTTCGGCAACGCGATGCGGTCGGCACCGACAGAAGCTTTCGACGGCAGGCCCTGCCGCGGGTGATATTCGCCCAAAGACCCATCCTTTTTTGGACGGGCAATACTGCCCGGAGCCGCCAGCCCGGCCGGCGCGCGCTCAACGGAACGGCTCCGGAGCCGGACGCAGGCGCCTTCGATAATGGACAATCCCGCTTCGATGAACACACCCAATCTTTCGATGGCACAGGATCGGCGACGCCGTCGTGCCCAGCAGTACATGGACGCGCAGCAATGGGCTGCCGCGCAGGCGACGCTGGAGTCACTCGTACAGTTGGCACCGCATGATGCGTGGGCGCGCATGGGGCTGGCCAACGTCATGTTCAGGCAGGGGCAGCTGCGTGCCCCGACCGAGCAGCTGATGCATGTCGCCAAGACACCACCGGATGATGTCGGCACGATGATCGAGCTCGTGCGTGGCTTGTTCACCGGCGGAGCGACGCTGGCCGCCCGCGCCTGCCTTTCACGCTTCACTGCGATTGGCGAACAACCCGCCCAGGTGCTCGCGGAGCAATCGAGGCTCTGGTGGATGCTTGGCGAAATCGACCCGGCGAGGAGCCTGATCGAGCGCGCCATCGCCGAGGGCGCGGACGAGCCGGACGCCCATCTTCAGCACGCCATGATGCTGCAGTACAGCGGCGAGCTGGTTGCCGCCAGGGAGGTGCTGGAGGCTTGCCTGCGCCGATGGCCGCTGTTCGGAGGCGCTGCCATGGCGCTGGCGAATGTGCAGAAGCAGACGCCCGAAACGCAACATCTCGATTTCCTGCACGCGCAGTTGGCTCGCATCCCCGTCGGTAGCCGTCATCGTGGCGACAATCTTGTCAGGGCGGAATTCGAGGCTGCGCTCTTCAAGGAGCTGGACGATCTGGGACGTTACGACGAGGCGTGGCCCGCCCTGGCGCGCAGCAATGGGTTGATGCAGGCGCTCAATCCCTACGATGCCGCCGCGGAAGAGGCGCTTACCCAGGCGCTCATCAGCGCACCCGCCGCTGTTGCGCCGGCCGCGAGCGCCGTGGGGCACGCAGAGGGCCCAATGCCGGTTTTTATCGTCGGCCTACCGCGATCGGGCACGACGTTGCTGGAACGCATGCTCTCAAATCATTCTCGCGTGGCTTCAGCGGGCGAGATCAATGATTTCCAACGTCAGTTTCTCTGGGCCGCCGATGTCGCGCCGGGAGGTGCACGGGCGCTTGCAAAGGCGGTCGAGCGCGTGGGCAGGATCGATTTCGCGGACCTGGGCGCGCGCTACCTCAAGCAGACCCAATGGCGAGCGGAGGGACGCCCGTATTACGCCGACAAGTTGCCGTCCAACATACAGATGGTGCCCTTCATCCGGCGCGCGCTTCCGCATGCGCGCATCCTGCACATCGTGCGTGAGCCGATGGATGTTTGCTTCTCCAATCTCAAGGCCATGTTCGGCAGCGTCTCGGCCTATAGCTACGATATCGACGCCATGGCCCACTACTACGCCCAGTATGCGCGCCAGGCAGACCGGTGGCGGACGGCCTTGCCCGAAGCCATGCTGGATGTTTCGTATGCCGCGCTGGTGCAGCAGCCGGAGGTTATCCTTCGCCAGGTTCTTGACTATTGCGGCCTCGAACTCGAACCGGGCTGCTTGTCTCCGGAACGGAACGCGACGCCTGTTGCAACGCCCAGCAGCGTGCAGGTGCGCGAACCGGTCCACACTCGCGCGGTTGGCCAATGGCGCAACTACGCCACCCAGCTTTCCGGTCTGCAGAGTGCGCTTGACCGCCATTTGCACGCCATGCGGTTTCGCAAGTAACCATCAGCCGAAACGAGCCCATGCGGCGCGCCTCCCATGGCATGCACGCGCTTCGTGCATGCCACGACGTCGAAAGAGCGCATACCGCGTATCGCAGCCGGCGGCACGCCGCCATGCTGGGATAAGGCGGCAGACACATTTGTCGAACCCCATGGCGTTGAGTAGCCTTCTCCTCATGACAGAAAACAGCACGGCGGCAATCACGGAACTCAGGCGCCAGGCCCAATTCCACATGGACGCCGAGCAATGGGACGCGGCAAGAGCGGCATTGGAATCCTTGCTGCAGCGCACCCCGGGCGACGTGCCCACACGTATCCAGATGGCCAGCGTTCTGCTTCGGCAGGGCCGGTTGCAGGCGGCAAGCCGACAACTGCTGGATGCCGTGCCCTTGCTGCCCAACCATGTTCCCCTCATCGCGCAATTGACGGTTCGCCTGCTGATGCTTGGCGAAGTGGAGGCGGCGCGCGCCTGCCTGGATCACCTGGCCCGCGCCCCCCATCCGCCGGCGTCGGTTCTCGCCGAGCAGGCGCACCTGCACTGGATGATCGGGGACGTATCGAGCGCAACCTCCCTGATGGGAAGAGCGGTCGCCGCAGGGGTGGACCGGGCTGACGACCGGTATCTCCATGCCATGCTGTTGCGTTGCTCGGGAAAGTTGGTCGACGCGGAGGGGATTCTGGCCAGTTGCCTCCAGCGCTGGCCCGACCTGGGCGACGCCGCCGTCATGCTGGTGAACCTGCGCAAGCAGACGTCCGCAGCCAATCACCTGGATCTGTTGCGTGGTTGCCTCGACCGGCTTCCAGCGCCCGATGGGGCGCGCGCGAGTTACGTTCGCGCGCAATTCGAATCAGCCGTATTCAAGGTGCTTGACGATCTGGGGTCTCACGACGAGGCGTGGGCTGCGCTGGAGCGCAGCAATGCGCTCATGCACAAACTCAATCCCTACAATGAGTCGGGCGAAGTGGCGGCGATCGATGCGCTCATCAAGGCTTCGCGCGAACTGACGAATCGCCCAGCGGCGCTGCGGCCACCGGCCGGTCCCACACCCATTTTCATCGTAGGGATGCCGCGATCGGGAACGACGCTGCTCAACCAGATGCTCGCGGCCCATTCGCAGGTGACCTCCGCGGGTGAGATCAACGATTTCCCGAGCCAGCTCCGGTGGATGACCGATGCTCCTCCGGCAGGCGTGCAGGGTCTCCTGCGGATGATCGAAGGAGCGGTCGATATCGACTTTGCGGAACTTGGTGCGCGCTATATCCGCCAGACAGCCTGGCGCGCGCGCGGCCGCCAGTTCTACATCGACAAGCTGCCCATCAACGTGCGCATGGTGCCGTTCATCCGCCGCGCGTTGCCGCACGCGCCCATCCTGCACATGGTGCGTGACCCCATGGATGTGTGTTTCTCCAACCTCAAGGTCATGTTTGGCAATGCGTCGGCCTATTGCTACGAGCAGCAAGCGCTGGCGCATTACTACAAACAGTACTCGCGGCTTACCGATCATTGGCGCGCTGCATTGCCGGGCGTCATGCTCGATGTGTCCTACGCCGCACTCGTCACTGAACCTCGAAAGACGCTTGACCGGGTGCTGGTCCATTGTGGTCTGGATCCGGAGGAAGGATGCCTTCATCCGGAGCGCAATACGGACCCGGTAGCCACGCAGAGCAGCGCGCAGGTACGCGAGCCCATTCACTCCCGTTCCATGGGAGAGTGGCAGCACTACGCAAAATATCTGGGGCCTTTGCAGCGGGCGCTTGCTTAAGTACGCAGGCAACGGCGGCATCGACAATGGCTTTGGCGTCGGGGGTTGAAAGCGTGCCAGTGGGGGCGATGGCGGTTGCGCATGCGGGGTCGACGGATAGACCGCGGACGCAGCCGGAGCCGGGCGCCAAGAACGGAAAGAAAGTCCCGCGTTGCGCAGCCAATCGATTTTCAGCGCGGCCAATCTCACGCCACCGTTGGCCGCCCTTGTACACGGAGAAAAAACCGCTGCCGCATGCGGTCAGATCTTCGTTCGTTAAAAATGACAGGCGATCACGTCCGGCCAGAACGGTTGGGCTACGCATCGCTTAACTCATTTATAAAATGCGATTGCCCTTCCGAATCAAAAAATCCCCTAGCAACGGGGACTTACTTCACGATCTCTCCACAAATATAACCATCTCATGAACAGTGAGATGATTAAAAAAAAGTTGACACTCCATCTCGGGCAGAGCTAGCTTCAGGCCGCAGCCGAATGTTGGCTGCGGCCTAAAACCCGCTGGGGTGCCGACACCTGTCGCAGCGATGTCGGTTTGGAGCATGGGTTTGGCCTTTCTTCTGCCAGGACTTTCATGGCCCGGCTGACTGCCGCTTTGGGGAGATTGCTAAATGAACAAGCTTCATAAACTGCATGGGGCATTGCCACGCCCGACCGCGTTGACCGTGGCCCTGGCCCTGGGATTGGGTCTGACCGGCCTCGCGCACGGCCAGTCCACTACCGGCACCATCTTCGGTACCGCTCCGGTCGCCGCCGGCGAGACCGTCGTCGTCCAAGGCGCCGGAGGCGCTACCCGTGAAGTAGCGGTGGATGCGAGCGGGCGCTATTCGGTCACCGTGCCGGTGGGTCGCTACACGGTCACCCTGCGCAAGGATGGCCAGGTACTCGCTACGCAGGAAAACGTGGGCGTTTCGCCAGGCGCCGGCACCCAGGTGCCGTTTGCGGCCGCGACCGCGGACAATGCGCAGAACCTCGGCACCGTGCAGGTGGTCGCCAGCGCGTTGCCCGCCATCGACGTCACCAGCGTCAACTCCAGCACGATCATCACCGCAGCCGACCTGCAGAAGCTGCCGGTGACCCGTAGCGCCGAGGCCATCGCGCTGCTCGCTCCGGGAACCGTGAAGGGCAGCAGCTACTTTGCCAACGCCGTGGCCTTCGGTGGTTCGAGCGTCTCCGAAAACGCTTACTACGTGAACGGCTACAACACCGGCGAGCCATACCGCAACATCGGCGGCTTCCAGCTCCCCTATGGCGCGATCGACCAGCAGGAAACCCTCACCGGCGGCTACGACGCCAAGTACGGTCGTTCCGACGGCGGCGTGATCAACCAGATCGGCAAGCGAGGCACCAACGAATGGCACTTTGGTGGCCAGGTCGTGTGGGAACCGAAGTACCTGCAGGCCAGCCCGCGCAACCGTTACTACGCCAGTGGCGCGCTGCCGCCGCCGACGGGCGCCCTCGAGTACCAGTGGGCGGATCCGGACCTGGTGGGTGCGCTGCATCAGTACCGCAGTGACAACAAACAATGGGAAACGGTCTATTCGGCCTACTTGGGCGGTCCGCTGATCAAGGACAAGCTGTTCATGTTCCTGGCCGCCGAAACCACCAAGACCGGTTACACCACGGTCGGTACCGACACCACCGAGCGCGTCTCCTACAACCGCGACAAGAACACCAAGTTCTACGGCAAGCTGGACTGGAACATTACCGACAACAATGTTCTTGAGCTGACCGCGCTGAAGAACAACCAGACCACCGGCACCGGCTCGACCTACTACTTCGACTACGCCACGCTAAGCCCGGGTGCGTTCGCCGCGCCCAACGACATCACCAAGGACAATGCCGACTTCTACATCGGCCACTTCACCAGCTACATCACCGACAATGCGACGCTGAGCATCGTCTACGGCAAGGCCGACTTCAAGAATCCGAACATCTACGGCAACCGCAGCGAACTGCCGTTCATCTCCAACCCGCAGTACCAGGACCCGACCAAGGTTCCCGCGGGTACCCCGGCGACCGGCATCAGCAACAGCCAGACCAACAGCAGTTGGCTTTCCAGTGACGCCACCAACGGTACCCATGGTCTGCGCGTCGACTTCGATTACCGCCTGGGTGACCACGACCTGGCCGTCGGTATCGACAACATGCATTACGAGGCCACGAACCAGGGCCAGTCGCAGATCAACCCGTTCAATCCGGCGATCGACTACTTCTGGTCCTACCGCTCCAATGGCACGGTGCGCCAGTACAAGATCGGCTGGCAGACCAGCATGTCGATGGATCAGAAGGCGTGGTACATCCAGGATACCTGGCAGGTCTCGCCCAACGTCCTGCTGAAGGTCGGTCTGCGCAACGACCACTTCACCAATTACAACGATCGCGGCGATGCCTTCGTCGACATGAAGAACCAGTGGGAGCCGCGCATCGGCGTCAGCTGGGACGTCAACGGCGACTCCTCGTTCAAGGTCTACGGCAACGTGGGCCGCTACTATCTCGCGCTGCCGGACAACGCCGCCGAACGTGCGGCCAACATATCGACGTACACCTGGCAGACCTACGACTACACCAGTGTGGATGCCAACGGCATTCCGCAGGGCCTGACCCCCGTCGGCGGCCTGGTCTCCCCCGATGGCGAGTTCGGCCTGCCGAAGGATCCGGAGCAGGTCACTGCGCGCAACCTCAAGCCCGAGTACCTGGACGAGTTCATCGTCGGCTTTGACAAGCAGCTCAACGACAACTGGAACTACGGCGCGAAGGCCATGTGGCGTGATCTGAAGACCGCCATCGACGACGAGTGCAGCCCGTACCGCATTGCCGGAAAGATGGGCATCGCGCCGGGCGGCGAGTACACCTACGACAACTATCTCGCCATCGTGAACAGCGGCTACTACAACTCGCTGCTCGGTCCTGCGTACTGCCGCCTGATCAACCCGGGCCAGACCAACACCATGTTGATCCGGGCGGACGAAGGCAGCGGCCTGCCCGACCAGCTGGTGTCGATGACCCAGGAGGACTGGGGCTTCACCCAGGGTGTCAAGCGCAAGACCGGTTCGTTGAACCTGTACCTGGAGCATCCGTTCGACGGCAAGTGGCAGGCTCGCGTCGACTACACCTACTCGCGTGGCTTCGGCAACACCGAAGGCCAGGTGCGTTCGGACTTCGGTCAGGGCGACGTGTCCAAGACCGAGGACTGGGATGCCTGGCAGTTGATGGATGGCCAGAACGGCGAGCTGTTCAACGTGCGCAAGCATCAGCTCCGCATCCGTGGCGCCTACTCGTTCACGCCGGAATGGCTGGTCTCCGGAACCGCCCTGATCCAGTCGGGCGTGGCCGAGTCGTGCCTGGGCTACTACGGCCCGACCGCCGACCAGGACCCGACAGCCTACGGTCCGGATTACCACTGGTGCGGTGGCCGCAAGTCGCCGCCGGGTGAAACGCACACGCCGTGGACCAAGCAGATCAACGTCGGCATGCAGTACATGCCCGCCTTCGCCGATCACAAGCTTGCCTTCAAACTGGACGTCTTCAACCTGCTCAACGAGCAGCGCGCGACGCAGACCTACCCGACCCGGGATACGGATCCGGGCTTCATCGACAACCAGTTCCACACGCCGGTGACGTTCGAGCCGCCCCGCTACGTGCGCCTGTCGGTGAGCTACGACTATTGATAGATAGCGGTTGATCCAACCCCAGAGCCACCGGTCGCAAGACCGGTGGCATTTTTTTTTCACCCCGAGCCGCGTTGCCGTGCCATTGGCAGCGATGTGCTTGCGCTTCGTCCAAGGCCCGGGCGGCTTCGGTGCCTGGCCAGCGCAGGTGAAGAGGGGTGCCTTTGCGGACGGATGTCCGCCGTACATGCCTGGCGCAACTCAAGGCAGGCGCGGCATCCGCAGCCATGCCGGCTCTATCAGTGGCGTGCCTCTCGCTGCGTCGGAGAACGACCAAACGTAGACGGCCGGTGGTAGGCAACCGCAAGGGCACACGCTCGGCGCGCCAGGGCCGGCGAGCCGGAGCCTACGGTCAGCGCGGCCCGGCAAGCGCCTCGCGCAGCGGCTCCAGCTGGCTTTCATAGTGACGCCAGGCGCCCAGCCCCCGCGTATGGATGGACTCGCGGACCTGAGGTGTGCTTCGCGTGGCCACTGGCGCGGCGTTGCTTTCCGGACGCAGGCAGGCTTCTTCGACCTCAAGCCCGCAATGGGCGAGCACGCGTGGAATGGTCGCGGCCGAATCAAGCACCAGTTGGTCGTAATGGACATCCAGCATGGCGCCGGGCAAGGCCTTGTGCCAATGGCTGACCAGCCGGGCGTATTGCCCGTAGTAGTGCGCCATCGCGCCAAGCTCATACGTGTGCGGCGAAATGTTGCCGAACATGGCCTTGAAGTTGGAGAAGCAGGTGTCCATCGGATCGCGGACCATGTGCAGGATCGGCGCATGCGGCAACGCGCGGCGGATGAACGCTATCAACTGGATGTTGCCGGGCAGCTTGTCGACATAATACGGTCGGCCTTCCGCTCGCCACTGCGTCTGCCGCAGGTAGCGCAGCCCCAACTGGTGGAAGTCGATCTGGCGGACTCGGCCGGTGACGCGGAGCAACCCGTCGGCCTGGTCCGGAATGACATCGGCCATCCAGTGCAATTGCCGCCAGAAGTCGCCGATCTCGCCTGCCGACGCCACCCTGGAATGGCTCGACAGGATGCGGTCGAGCAGCGTGGTGCCTGAACGCGGCATGCCGACGATGAAGATAGGGATGGGCCCCTCGAAAGCCGGGGCTTGAGCGGCTGCCGTGTCCGGTTCCACCGGCAGGTCGACGAGTGCGTCCGTCAAGGCTTCCTGCACCGAAGGACGATAGGGATTCAGGTGGGACATCAGCGTGTTGCAGCGCGACAGCGCCAGCCACGCCTCGTCGTAACGGCCCAGATCGTCCAGCGTCTTGAAGAGGGCATATTCGAACTCGGCCCGCGCGAACGCCTGGTCCGGGTCCGCGGGCTGTTCCGGCAGGCGCTCGAGTTGCTCGCGCAGCCGGGGCAGGTGATTGGCCTCGGGAGTCTGCTTGCGCATATCGACCAGGGCGGGCGCCGCATCGCCGAAATCAGGCCAGCGCTCCAGCGCTTGTTCCAGGATGTCGCAGGCCTCGGCCATGCGCCCGTTGAATTGCAGCAACATGCCATACAGACGCGCCGCTTCGGGTGTTTCCACGCCTGCGCTTACTGCTTTTTCGGCCAGCTGGAGTGCCTCCCGGAACTCGCCGATCATGAACCGCATCTTCGCTTGCGCCAACACGACGTGGGCGGGCGGATCGGGGGCCTGCGTCAGCAGATCCAGGCAGGCGCGGGCCGCCACGATCTCTCCCCGGCCGACCAGTCGCTGGATCAGGGCGACGATCAAGGGTGCATCTTTCGGCAGGCGATTCAGCGCTCGTAGCAGGGGCAAGGTCGAGGCCTGCAGATGACCTTGCTGATAGAGCAGGTCCGCCAGCTGGAGACTGCATGCCAGATCATTCGGGGCGTGCCCGAGGATCGTCTCCAGCGTCGCCTGCGCGGCAGGCCACTGCTCCTGCTCCAGGTAGGTTCGGACGCGCTCGCGCAACGTGTCGAGCGATACGGAATGGCCAGTGGTCGTCATGGCTCGATCGTACCCTTTGGAGCGGCTGCGCGTACCGCCCAGATGCCGCTAGTCCGTATGCAGCTCGGCCACGAAGTCGTAGATGTCGCCGCGATACCACGAGCTTGTGAATTCCACCACGCGCCCGTCGTCGAGGAAGCTGCGCCGCTCGATGCTCAGCCCGGCACTGCCGGTGGCCACGTGCAGCAGGCGGGCGTGCTGGGCGCTCAGCGACACCGCGCGCAGGCGCTGCAGTGCGCGGCGCGGGCGGGCGTTGCGTTGTTCCAGCGCCTCGTAGAGCGAATCGCGCACGGCCATCGGATCGGGCAGCACACTGGCGGGCACCACGCTGCGCTCGATCGCCAGCGGCTCGTCGCCGGCGTAGCGCACGCGGTGCAGGCGTACCACGGCCGCGCCGGGCGAGAGGTTCATCGCCATCGCCTCTTCCGGCGTCACCTCGCCGATGCCGCGCTCGAAGAATTCCGAGCGGGGGTTCAGGCCGCGCGCGCGCAGGTCCTCGGTGAAGCTGGTCAGCCGCGACATCGGCTTGACGATGCGTTCGGCGACGAACGTGCCGGCGCCGTGGCGCTGGGTCAGCAGGCCTTCCTCGACCAGGCCCGCGATGGCCTTGCGCACGGTCACGCGCGAAAGGCCCAGCGCGTGCGACAGGTCGCGCTCACTGGGCAGTGCCTGGCCCGGTTCGATGTCGCGGTGTTCGACCACGGTGCGGATCGCCCGGCGCAGCCGCAGGTAAGCCAGCGGCTGGCGCGTATCGGGGCTTTCGCAGAGGCGGCGGTATTCGGCGGCGAGCGCGGTCTCCATGGCGGAACCATACCAATCTCACACCATTTGCGGCAAGCCGCCATGAAAACGTATGCATGACCTGCACGCCTGGCTGCGTAATCTGGTATTTCACTGGTACCATCCTCGGCGCCCAGGCGGGATGGCCCATTCCGTCTGCCCAACACGCAATCGAGGTGAACCGTGACGGTTTCTCCCCCGCACGTCGACCCGTTCGACCTGGTGATTTTCGGCGGCACCGGCGACCTGGCCCTGCGCAAACTGCTGCCGGCGCTGTTCCACCGTTTCGTCGACGGCCAGGTGCCCGCGGCCAGCCGGATCATCGGCGTGGCGCGCGAAGGCCTGGACGATGCCGGCTACCGCGGCCTGGTACGCGACGTGCTCGCCGATGGCGGCGGCGCGAGCGAGCAGATCGACGCGTTCCTGCCACAGCTTTATTACCTGCCGCTGGATGCACGCAAGGACGAGGGCTGGGACACGTTCGCTGCGCTGGTGAACGAGCAGCCCGAGCACATCCGCGTGTTCTACCTCTCCACCTCGCCGGAGCTGTTCGTCGACATCTGCAACCGGCTCGGCGCCAACGGCCTCAACGGGCCGAACTCGCGCGTGGTGCTGGAGAAGCCGATCGGCCGCGACCTGGCCAGCGCGATGGGCATCATCGAGGCGGTCGGGCGCGTGTTCTCCGAGGCGCAGACCTTCCGCATCGACCACTACCTGGGCAAGGAAACGGTGCAGAACCTGCTGGCGCTGCGCTTCGGCAACGCCCTGTTCGAGCCTTTGTGGAACGCCGGCCACATCGACCACGTGCAGATCACCGTGGCCGAGACGCTCGGCTTGGGCCGCCGCGCCGGCTACTACGACCGCGCCGGCGCGCTGCGCGACATGGTGCAGAACCACATGCTGCAACTGCTGTGCATGGTGGCGATGGAGCCGCCGGCCTCGCTCTCGCCCGATGCCGTGCGCGACGAGAAGCTCAAGGTGCTGCATGCGCTCAAACCGATCGACATGCGCAACAGCGCACAGCTGACCGTGCGCGGCCAGTACAAGGCCGGCGCCATCGACGGCGAGCGCGTACCCGGTTACCTGGAGGAACTGGACGACGGCCAGTCCAGCACCGAAACCTTCGTCGCGCTGAAGGCGGAAATCGCCAACTGGCGCTGGGCCGGCGTGCCGTTCTACCTGCGCACCGGCAAGCGGCTGTCCGCGCGGTTGTCGGAGATCGTGGTCGCGTTCAAGTCGGTGCCGCACTCGATCTTCGATGCCACCGCCGGCCCGCTGGCGCAGAACCGGCTGGTGCTGCGGCTGCAGCCGGACGAGGGCGTCAAGCTGTGGCTGACCATCAAGCACCCGGGCCCGGGCGGCCTGCGCCTGCGCCACGTGCCGCTGGACATGAGCTTTGCGGAGGCCTTCGGCGTGCAGCAGCCCGATGCCTACGAGCGCCTGTTGCTGGACGTGGTGCGCGGCAATCCCACGCTGTTCATGCGCCGCGACGAAGTCGAGGCCGCCTGGCGCTGGATCGACCCGATCCTGGCCGCCTGGGGAGGCGCCGGCGAGCTGCCGCGGCCCTATGCGGCCGGCAGCTGGGGGCCGAGCGCGGCGGTCGCGCTGATCGAGCGCGACGGTCGTACCTGGAACGAGGACAGCGAGTAGCGCGGTGCTTCACCGGATGCCCGCAACCGGCTGCCGACACTGTCGGACCCCTTCCACGCCCGTGCGCCCATGACGACCTCGATCAACGTCACCACCCACAGCTTCGCCGACGGCCACGCGCTCGCCCTGGCCCTGGCCGAGCGCGTCGCCGACCGCCTGCGCGCGGGCCTGCTCGAGCGCGACTTCGCCCTGCTGGCCGTCTCCGGTGGACGCACGCCGCTGCGCTTCTTCGAGCTGCTGTCGCAGGCGACGCTGGACTGGTCGCGGGTGCAGGTCACCCTGGTCGACGAGCGCTGGGTGGACGAAAGCCATCCGCGCTCCAACGCGCGCCTGGTGCGTGGGCACCTGCTGCAGAACCAGGCGGCCGCGGCGTCGTTCGTGCCGTTGTACACGGGCGCGGCCACACCGGAGGAAGGCCAGGCCGAAGCCGGCCGGCGCATCCACGCGCTGCCGCTGCCGTTCGACGCGGTGGTGCTCGGCATGGGTCCGGATGGCCACACGGCCTCGTTCTTCCCCGGGGGCGACCAGCTTGCCGCCGCGCTCGATCCGAACCAGCCCAGCGGCGTGTTGCCGATGCGCGCGCCCGGCGCCGGCGAACCGCGCATCACCCTGACCCTGCCCACCCTGCTCCAGACCCGCCACCTGTTCCTGCACATCGAAGGCGAGGACAAGCGCGACGTGCTGGCGCAGGCGCGGCTCGGCCTGGGCGAGGCCGCGCACTATCCGGTCCGCGTCGTGCTGGCGCGCTCGCCCGTGCCGGCCGACGTGTACTGGTGTCCCTGACCCTTGACTGCCGGAGCGAATCGACCGGCATGGAGTACCTGCAATGAGTTCGCAGCATCCTGTCGTCGCCGAAGTCACCGCGCGCCTCATCGAGCGCAGCCGCGACAGTCGCGCGGCCTACCTCGCGCGCATCGACGCGGCGGCCGGGGGTGACGGCCCGCACCGTGCGCAGTTGTCCTGCGGCAACCTCGCGCATGGCTTCGCCGGCTGCACCGGCACCGACAAGGCCGCGCTGCGCGAAGGGCGGGGCCCGAACCTCGGCATCGTCACCGCCTACAACGACATGCTCTCGGCGCACCGGCCCTACGAGCGCTACCCGGCGCTGATCCGCGAGCTGGCCCACCAGTTCGGCGCCACCGCGCAGGTGGCCGGCGGCGTGCCGGCGATGTGCGACGGCGTCACCCAGGGCCGTGCCGGCATGGAGCTGTCGCTGTTCTCGCGCGACGTGATCGCGATGGCCACCGCGGTGGCGTTGTCGCACGACATGTTCGACGGCGCGCTGTACCTGGGCATCTGCGACAAGATCGTGCCCGGCCTGCTGATCGGCGCGCTCAGCTTCGGCCACCTGCCGGGCGCGTTCGTGCCATCGGGACCGATGCCCAGCGGCATCCCCAACGAGCAGAAATCCAAGGTGCGCCAGGCCTATGCCGAGGGCAAGGCCACGCGCGAGGAGCTGCTGGAAGCCGAAGCGGCGTCCTACCACAGCCCCGGCACCTGCACCTTCTACGGCACCGCCAACTCCAACCAGATGCTGATGGAGATCATGGGCCTGCAGTTGCCGGGCTCGAGCTTCGTCGCCCCCGACACGCCGCTGCGCGATGCGCTCACCCGCGCCGCGGTGCAGGCGGTGGCCACGCACGCGGCGCCGGCCACGCGCCTGCCGCTGGGCCACATCGTCGACGAGCGGGCGATCGTCAACGGCGTGGTCGGCCTGCACGCCACCGGCGGCTCGACCAACCACCTGATGCACCTGGTGGCGATGGCGCGCGCGGCCGGCGTCATGCTGAGTTGGGACGACTTCGACGCGCTTTCTTCGGTGGTGCCGTTGCTGGCGCGCGTGTACCCCAACGGCTACGCTGACGTGAACCAGTTCCACGAGGCCGGCGGCATGGCCTTCCTGATCGACCAGCTGCTCGACGCCGGGCTGCTCAACCCCGACGTGAAGACGCTGGCCGGCAAGGGCCTGGCCGCCTACACCGTCGTGCCGGAGCTCGACGCGGCCGGCCAGTTGGCGTGGAAGCCGGTCGGCAAGCAGAGCGGCAACCGCGGCGTGCTGCGCAGTGCGGGCGAGCCGTTCCGCCCCGACGGCGGCCTGCGCCTGCTCGACGGCAACCTGGGACGGGCGGTGATCAAGGTCTCGGCCGTCCCCGACGATCGCCTGCTGATCGAAGCCCCGGCCGTGGTGTTCGACGACCAGGACGCGGTGCGCGCCGCCTTCGAACGCGGCGAACTCAATCGGGATTTCGTCGCGGTGGTGCGCTTCCAGGGCCCGCAGGCGATCGGCATGCCGGAACTGCACAAGCTCACGCCCACGCTGGCCGTGCTGCAGGATCGCGGCCACCGCATCGCGCTGGTCACCGACGGGCGCATGTCCGGCGCCTCCGGGCGCGTGCCGGCGGCGATCCACGTCACGCCGGAGGCCGCCGCCGGTGGGCCACTGGCGCGCGTGCGCGAGGGCGACATGATCCGGCTGGACTGTGCGAATGGACGTCTGGACGTCCTCGTCGATGCGAGCGAGTTCGCCACCCGCGCGCCCGACGCGGGCAGCCAGGCGGCGCACCAGGCCGGAACCGGCCGCGAACTCTTCGCCCTGTTCCGCGACCACGCCATGAACGCCGACCTCGGCGCCGGAGTGCTCTGATGAACCATGCCGACAGGCAGCAGGAAATCGAACGCACGATGCGCCGGGCGCCGGTGATCCCGGTGGTGGTGATCGAGGATGCGCGCGCCGCCGTGCCGATGGCGCGCGCGCTGGTCGCCGGTGGCGTGCCGGCGATCGAGGTGACCCTGCGCACTGCGGCGGCACTGGAGGCGGTCCGTGCGATCGCCGCGGAAGTCGAGGGCGCGGTGGTCGGCGTGGGCACGGTGCTGAGCGAAGCGGACCTGCGCGCGGCGTACGAGGCCGGTGCGCGCTTCGCCGTCTCGCCCGGCGCGACCTCGCGGTTGCTCGATGCCGCCTCGGACATCCCGCTGCCGCTGCTGCCCGGCGCGGCCACCGCCAGCGAGGCGATGGCGCTGCTGGAGCGCGGCTACCGGTACCTGAAGTTCTTCCCCGCCGTGCCCGCTGGCGGCGCCAAGCTGCTGGCGGCCTGGGCTGGACCGCTGCCGCAGCTGCGCTTCTGTCCAACCGGCGGCATCAGCGCCGCCACCGCCGGCGACTTCCTCGCCCTGCCCAACGTGCTGTGCGTGGGTGGGTCCTGGCTCACCCCCGCCGACAAGCTCGCGGCTGGTGACTGGGCCGGCATCGAAGCGCTGGCGCGCGCCGCGGCACGTCTGGGAGCCTGAAGGCCTACCGGCCATGCGTAGGGTGGGCTTCAGCCCACCACCCTCTGAGGCCAATCCGTGGACGGTGGGCTGAAGCCCACCCTACCCAGGTCACGCGACGTCGGCGCGCCATCGGCTCACCGCGCCTGTGCCGGCACTGAGGCGACACGCGCCACGAGGTCCCGGTGCGCCTGCGCATCCACCGGCTTGTACGTCACCCTGGTGGTCGCCGGACAACGCCCGAGAAAGTTGCCGTTTTTCCAATCGTGCGCCGGCCGCACCGGCCGCGGCACGAAGCCGCCGCCGCAGTTCGGGCATACGCCCTGCAGCAAGCCTTCGACGCAGTCGTGGCAGAAGGTGCATTCGAACGAGCAGATGCGTGCCTCGGCAGACGCCGGCGGCAACGGCTTGTTGCAGTGTTCGCAGGTCGGTCGCAGTTCGAGCATGGAAGCCTCCCGTTCAAAGGTGCACATCATGCGCCCGGCGCGCCGCGTCTGCCCCGGTGAACGCACGTCCCTTATCCTTCGGCTTTTCCCGGATCCCCACCATGCCCTTCCTGTTGGCCGCCGCGCTGTGCAGCGTGCTGGTTTCGGTACTGCTCAAGCTCGCCCGCCGGCTGGAGGTCGACGTGGGGCAGGCGATCGCGTGGAACTACGTGGTCGCTGCGGCGGCAAGCATGCTGGTGTTCGCGCCCGCGCCGTCGGCGCTGCATGCCGCGACCGCCGCGTGGCCCGCATTGGTCGGCCTGGGTCTGCTGCTGCCGACCATCTTCCTGGCGCTCGCCGGCTCGGTGCGCCACGCCGGCATCGTGCGTTCGGACGTGGCACAGCGGCTGTCGCTGCTGATCTCGCTGCTCGCGGCGTTTGTCCTGTTCGGCGAACCCCTGAGCGCCGCCAAGGGCTGGGGCATGGCCGCCGGCCTGGCGGCGCTGACGGGGCTGATGTGGCGACCGAGCAAGGGCGCGATCTCCGGCGGCGCGGCCGGGTGGATCTACCCGCTGCTGGTGTTCCTGGGGTTCGGCGTGATCGATGTGCTGTTCAAGCGCGTGGCGTCCGCCGGCGTGCCCCTTGGGGCGGCGCTGCTGGCGATGTTCGTGCTGGCGCTGCTGGTCTCGCTCGTCCTGCAGGGCTGGCGGCTGGCGCGCGGGACGGCACGCCTCGGCGCCCGCAGCCTGGCCGCGGGCCTGCTGCTGGGCCTGCTCAACTTCGGCAACATCCTGTGCTACCTGCGCGCGCACCAGGCCTTGCCGGGGCGGCCGGCGCTGGTGTTTTCGGGGATGAGCCTGGGCGTGGTGGCGCTGGGCGCGCTGGCGGGCATGGTGGTCTTTCGCGAGCGGCTTTCCCGCATCAACCTCGCGGGCCTGGCCCTGGCCGTGCTGGCGATCGTCCTGCTGGCGCGGGGCTGAGGGTGACTTCCGGGGTATGAAGCGGCTGCCGGGCGCGCCTATGCTGGCCGCTTCCGTGTGCCCCGTGAGGTCGTCCCATGCGCAAGCTCACCCTCGTCGCGGCGCTCAGCGCGCTGCTGCTCGCCCCCGGTGCCTTCGCCACCGACAAGGACAAGGCCGCTGACCACGCCAGGCCCGACGCGGCGCTGGCCAAGCCGCACAGCGCCGAGACCACCGGGTCGGTGACGGTCGAGGGCAAGCGCATCGACTACAAGGCGGTCGCCGGCACGCTGGTGCTGCACGAGCACGGCGACCGGAGCGACGATCCGACCGTCAGCATGTTCTACGCCGCCTACTTCAAGCAGGGCGTGGATCCGACCCGGCGCCCGATCACCTTCATCTACAACGGCGGCCCCGGCTCGGCCACCGTCTGGCTGCACATGGGCGCGTTCGGTCCGAAGCGCGTGGTCACCAGCGACGACAGCCACACACCCGCGGCGCCCTATGGCCTGGTCAACAACGACTACAGCCTGCTGGACGCCTCCGACCTTGTGTTCATCGACGCGCCCGGCGCCGGCTTCTCGCGGCTGATCGCCGACGAGAAGGACAAGGCCAAGCGCGACGAGCAGATGGACAAGCGCAAGAAGGCCGTCTACGGCGTCGACGGCGACGGCCAGGCCTTCGCCCAGTTCATCACCCAGTTCCTGTCGAAGTACGGCCGCTGGAACTCGCCCAAGTACCTGTTCGGCGAGAGCTACGGCACCACCCGCTCGGCGGTGCTGGCGAACATCCTGGAGAATGACGATAGCGTCGACCTGAACGGCGTGATCCTGCTTTCGCAGATCCTCTCCTTCGACACCAGCATCGACGGGCCGGAGTTCAATCCGGGCGTGGACCTGCCCTATGCACTAGCGTTGCCGACCTTCGCCGCCACCGCGTACTACCACCACAAGCTGCCGCAGCCGCCGGCGCAGCTGGAACCGTTCCTGCGCGAGGTCGAGCAGTACGCGCTGGGCGACTACGCCAGCGCGCTGATGCAGGGCGCGAACCTGGACCCGGCGCGCAAGCGTGCCGTGGCCGAGAAGCTCCACCAGTACACCGGCCTGCCGGTCGACTACCTGGTCAAGGCGGACCTGCGCGTCACCGGCGGCATGTTCGAGCACGAGCTGCAGTTCGACGGCGGGCTCACCACCGGCCGCCTGGACAGCCGCTTTGCCGGCCCCGCGCTCGACCCGCTGGCAAAGGATTCCGAGTACGACCCGCAGTCCTCGGCGATCAGCTCGGCCTACGTCTCGGCCTTCAACGACTACGTGCGCCGTCAGCTGAAGTTCGGCGACGGCCTGCAGTACCGGCTGTTCGCCGACATCGACCACTGGGACTTTGCGCACAAGGCGCCGGGCGTGCACGGCGAGGCACTGCAGCAGTCGACCAACGTGATGCCGGACCTGGCGGTCGCGATGAAGACCAACCCGGACCTGAAGGTGTTCCTCAACGGCGGTTACTACGACCTGGCCACACCCTACTTCGCGGCCGAGTACGAAATGAGCCACCTGCCGATCCCGGATTCGCTGCGCAAGAACATCTCCTATGCGTGGTATCCGTCCGGACACATGGTCTATGCGCACGAGGACTCGCTGAAGAAGCTGCACGACAACGTGGCGCAATTCATCGAGCAAACCGACAACGTCAAGTAAGCGGACGTCCGCATCTCTTGTAGGACCCCACTCGTGGGCGATGCTCGTGCGCACCCTTGCGGCGAATGCATCGCACGCGAGAGGGCACCTGCAAGGACGCCCGCGGGTCGCGCTATGCTCGGCCCATCCACGCCGACGAAGCTCCCATGCGCGCACTCATCGACCGCTACATCGACGCCTACAACCGCCTGGACGTGGACGGCATGCTGGCCACGTTGCACCCGCAGGTGACCTTCGAGAACGTCACCGCGGGCGTCACCACGGTGCGTACACAGGGCATCGAGGAATTCCGCCGGCTGGCGCAGAGCACACTGCCGCTGTTCGCACGGCGCCGGCAGACGGTAACGAGTTACGCCGAGAGCAACGGTGTCGCGCAGGCAGGCATCGCGTTCGAGGGCGTGTTTGCGCTGGACCTGCCCAATGGCGCACGCGCCGGGCAGGCGATCGCGCTCAACGGACGCAGCGAGTTCCGCGTGCATGACGGGCTGCTGATCCACATCGCCGACGTCAGCGACTGAAGGCAGGCGAGCGGTGGGCTGAAGCCCACCCTACACGTTCGCAGTGATCCCAGGGTGGGCTCCAGCCCGCCACACCGTCACACCGCCAGGCCGATCCCGTGCGCCTCGCTGCCCGGCCGCCGCAGCAACGCGTTGCGCCAGCGCTGCTGGGTGGCGCCGTCGGCTTCGAGCAGGAACTGCGGTTTGTTGGCCACCAGTGCGGCTACGGGCACGCCGTCCTCGTACAGCACGCGGGTGCCGGCCAGCGCGGGCAGCTTGTCGCCGGCGAGCACCGTGCCGACCAGGTTGAGCGGATCGCTGCCGCTGACGCAGACCAGCTGCTGCGTGGCCTCGCGCTGGCGCACGCCGCGCAGCGCGCCGATCGCCTCCGGCAGCGCGAACTGCTCGCCGACCAGGCCCTCGACGAAACGCCCGCCACGGATTTCGCCGCGCGCTTCCAGGCGATGGTAGACGCGCAGCAGCTCGCGCCAGGAGGGCAGCCACGGAGCCTCGCGCTCGAGCAATTTCCAGAAGACCACGCCGTAGCGGCGAAGCAGGACACGTGCAACGTGTTCTGCTTCATCGGAATCAAGCTGGCGCGAAGCGCCTCCTTTGCCTCCTCTCCCCACCGGGGAGAGGATTGAGGTGAGGGGCCGGCCTTGCGGTGAGTTCTCAACGGCGCTCCCCGCGAGCCCCGACCCCTCATCCGACCCCTTCGGGGCCACCTTCTCCCCGGCGGGGAGAAGGACCGTGCGTGCCAGCGACCAGCGCCCGGCATCCTCGATCTCGCTCAACGCATGCCGCCGTGCGCGACGGTGCGGGCGCGAGTCTCGCTTGGCGGCGGGCAGCAGAAGCGCACGCAGGCCGGCAAAGCTGTCGGCGGTGACGCGGCCGGCGGCGACCAGTTCGCCGAGCGCATTCTCCAGCTCGGTACGCAGCAAGCGGGTGGCATCGAGCAGTTCATCGAAGAACAGTGCGCCGTGGCTGGCCAGGGCATCGGCCACGGCCTGCGCGCGCGAGGAAAGCAAGGACTCCTGCGGCTGCTCACCCGAGGCGATGGACGTCCAGATGGCCATTTGCCGGCGTGGCAGCAGCACGATGGGCGTGGCCCGCACCGGGCCGGCGCTGCCGCCGCCGGCGCGCAGGCGGTTCCAGCCGAAGCGGCCCGCGCGGCACAGTTCGTCCAGCCAGCGGCTGGTGTAGTCGCCCACGCGCGAGGGCAGCAGTTCGGTTTCCCAGGCGCCGGCGGCCGCCTCGAAGCCTTCGAGCTGGTGCAACGTGGCGATCAGGCCGTCGGGACCTTCCAGTCGCGTGTCCGGCGTCAGGTGCTGCCAATCGGCCAGGAAGCGGATCAGGTCCCGCCGGCTGACCGGTTCGATCTCGCGGCGCAGCCGACCGATGGTGTAGCGATGGATGCGCGCGAGCAGGTGGCGTTCGCACCACTCGATGCCAGCCGCGTCGGGGGTGAAGCGGCCCTGCATGACGTAGCCCTCGGACTGCAGGCGCAGCAGGGCGGGTTCGACGTCCGCCGCATCGACCGCGAGCGACGCGGCCAGTGCGGCGGGCGTGGTGGGACCCAGGCCGCCGAGGCGGCGGCGGACCAGTTCGATCAGCGCCTCGTCGCGGGTCCAGGCCTGCGCGGCGTAGTCGGGTGGGGTGCTGATGGGCGGGTGCAGCGTGGCGTCCGCATGGATCGTCTGCCACAGCGGCAATACCTCGGCCGTGACCCACACGCGCCTGGTCCTTCTCCCCCGCATTTGATGAGAGCCGGGGGAGAAGGTGGCCCCGCAGGGGTCGGATGAGGGGGCGGGGCTCGCGGGGAAGTCGCTTGCAGTTCGTTCCTGGGAGGCTCCCCGCAAGCTCGACCCCTCACCCCAACCCTCTCCCAGGGGGGGAGAGAGAGCCTGGTTTCCGGCCAGGTTGAGACACGTGGCGCGGTGATGCCTGGCGAGCGCCTCCAGACGCTCCTGCCAGCCGGTGTTGGCGTGCACCTCATCAGCGGTGACAAACCCCAGCAACGTCAGCGCCTCGTGCATCTCGTCACCGCTGCGCACCTGCGGCCAGGCCTCCTCGCGCACCGCGGCGATCGCCTCCGGATCGAGCCGGCCGAGGTCGTCGGCGTCCTCGGCGTTCCAGCGCCGGCTCTGCACCGCCTGGGTGCGGCGTTCTTCCAGTGGCGCGTCGTCGAGGTAGGCGTAGGGCGCGGCGGAGAGTACTTCGGAGGCGAGCGGACTGGGGCCGGTGAGGTCGCGCGCGACCACCGTGATCGCGCCCGTCTCGAAGCCGCGCAGGATGCGCAACAGGCCGTCGACGTCCATCGCCTCGCGCAGGCAATCGTGCAGCGTCTGGTTGACCAGCGGATGGTCGGGGATCTGCCGCTCGCCGACGATGTTCTCCAGGCAGGCGACCTGGTCGGGGAACACGGTGGCGAGCAGGTCCTCGCTCTTCATGCGCTGGATCTGCGGCGGCGTCTTCTTGCCCCCGGTATAGCGCGGCAGCGCCAGCGCGGTAACCGCGTTCCAGCGCCAGCGCGCGGGGAACAGCGGCGCGTCCAGCAACGCCTGCACCAGCACGTGCTCGGCAGAGTTCGAATGCAGGTAGCGCGCGACCTCTTCCAGCGGAAAGCTGTGGCTGGTCGAGAGCGACAGCACGATCGCGTCCTCGGTCGCCGCCGCCTGCAGCTCGAAGTTGAACTGGCGGCAGAAGCGCTTGCGCAGGGCCAGGCCCCAGGCACGGTTGATGCGGCTGCCGAAGGGCGTGTGAATCACCAGCTGGGTGCCGCCGGATTCGTCGAAGAAGCGCTCGAAGACGATCGTGTGCTGGGTCGGCAGAACGCCGAGCGCGACCTTGGCACGGTGCAGGTAATCGGCCAGCTGTTGCGCCGCCGCCTCGCTCATCGACAGCACCTCGCGCAGCCACGCCACCGCCGCGGTCACGCCGCCGGCATCGAGCTGGGCGCCGATCTCCTCGCGCAGGCGCGCCACGCCAACGGACAGCTCATCGCTGCGCCCGGGCGCCTCGCCCAGCCAGAACGGCAGGCTCGGCGGCGCGCCGTGGGCGTCCTCGACGCGCACGCGATCGCGCTCCACGCGCAGGATGCGGTAGCTGGTGTTGCCCAGCTGGAACACGTCGCCGGCGAGGCTTTCGATCGCGAAATCCTCGTTGAGCGAGCCGATGACGGTGTTTTGGGGCTCCAGCACGACGCGGTAGTCGGCGGTGTCCGGGATGGTGCCGCCGGAGGTCACCGCGGTCAGCCGCGCGTTGCGGCGCGCGCGCAACTGGCGATGCACGGCGTCGCGATGGATATAGGCCGCGCGCGCGCCGCGGCGGGTGCTGAAGCCCTCGGCGAGCATGCGCACGATGGCGTCGAACTGCTCGCGCGGCAGCTCGCGGTAGGGATGCGCGCCGCGCACCAGCGCGTAGAGCGCGTCCTCTTGCCACTCCTGCGATGCGACCTCGGCGACGATCTGCTGCGCCAGCACGTCCAGCGGCTGCACCGGTTGCACCAGCGCATCGAGTTCGCCCCGTCGCACGCAGTCGAGCAAGGCGGCGCACTCGAACAGGTCGTCGCGGCTGGTCGGGAACAGGCGCGCCTTGGGCGTGCCGTTGACCGCGTGGCCGGAGCGGCCGGCGCGCTGCAGGAAGGCGGCGATCGAACGTGGCGAGGCAAGCTGGCAGACCAGGTCGACATCGCCGATGTCGATGCCCAGCTCCAGCGAGGCGGTCGCGACGAGCAGCTTCAGTTCGCCGCGCTTGAGGCGCTGCTCCGCGTCGAGCCGCAGCTCCTTGGCCAGGCTGCCGTGGTGCGCGGCGACCGCCCGCTTGCCCAGCCGCTCGGCCAGGTGGCGCGCGGCGCGCTCGGCCATGCGGCGGGTGTTGACGAAGACCAGCGTGGTGCGGTGGTCGCGGGCGAGCTGGGCGAGGCGGTCGTAGACCGTTTCCCAGGCGTCGTTGGACATCACCGCTTCGAGCGGGACCGGCGGCACTTCGATGGCGAGGTCGCGGGGGCGGGCGTGGCCGACATCAACAATCGCGCAGCTCGCCAGTTCCTTCTCCCCTCCGGGGAGAAGGTGGCCCGAAGGGCCGGATGAGGGGCCGGGGCTCGCGGGGAAGGTTGCAGGAGCGAGCTCTTGGCTGGGCTGAGGCAAGCCCCGCCCCTCACCCCAGCCCTCTCCCCGAAGGGGAGAGGGAGCCTGGTCCCGGGCTCCAACCAGAAACCGCGCCACCTCTTCGATCGGCTTCTGCGTCGCCGACAAGCCGATCCGCTGCAGCGGCCGCTGGCACAGCGACTCCAGCCGCTCGAGCGACAGCGCCAGGTGCGTGCCGCGCTTGGAATTGGCCAGTGCGTGGATCTCGTCCACGATCACCGCGCGCGTGCTTTTCAGCATCTCGCGCCCGGACGCCGAGCCCAGCAGCACGTACAGCGACTCGGGCGTGGTCACCAGGATGTGCGGGCTCACCTTGCGCATCAGCGCGCGCTCGGCCTGCGGCGTGTCGCCGGTGCGCACGGCGGTGCGGATCGCCACGTCCGGCAGGCCTTCGGCGGCGAGTTCGGCGCGGATGCCTTCCAGCGGCGCTTCGAGGTTGATGTGGATGTCGTTGGACAGCGCCTTCAGCGGCGAGACGTAGACCACCCGTGTCTCGTCCGGCAAGGCGCCGCCATGGGCCAGTCCCTCGCGCACCAGCGCGTCGATGGCGGCGAGGAAGGCGGTCAGCGTCTTGCCCGAGCCCGTCGGCGCGGCGACCAGGGTGTGGCGGCCGGCGTGGATGTTCGGCCACGCCCCCGCCTGCGCCGCGGTGGGCGCCGGGAAGCTGCGCTGGAACCAGCGCGCGACGGCGGGATGGAAGTGTTCGAGCGGCATGGCGGCCAGGGCGGATGCGTGTCCGGATGATATGGGGTGCCTGTCTCACACTTCGAGCCTGTTCAGGATGCGGCCGTCGGGCTAGCTTAAGGAACCGATGGAGAGCGAGGCAGGCGCGTGGATGCACGGCAGTCAGACAGGGAGGCGCTCGACTGGCTGACGCTGGCCGATGGCCGGCGGCTGTGCATGCATGACTGGCCGCGGCAGGATGCCCGCGCCGGGGTGCTGATCGTGCACGGGCTGGGCGAACACGCCGGCCGCTACGGCCCGCTGGCCGCCTGGTTCAACGCACGCGGCTACGCGGTGCGCAGCTATGACCAGTGCGGGCACGGGCGCACGCCGGGCCGGCGTGGCGCGCTGCCGAGGCCGCTGGCGCTGATCGACGACCTGGCCGAGGTGTACGACCGCTTCGCCGCCCCCCTGCCTGCACCGCCGCTGCTGCTGGGCCACAGCATGGGCGGCCTGGTCGCCTTGCGCGCGGTACTCGACAGGCGCGTGGCGCCGCCCGCGCTGGTGCTTTCCTCGCCGGCACTGCGGGCCTGGACGCCGGCCTGGGAGCAGGCGCTGGCCACGCGGCTTGCGCGCGTGCTGCCGAACCTACCCCTGCGCAGCGGCCTGCCGTTCGAGGCGTTGTCGCACGCATCGCCCGTGGTCGACGCCTACCGGCGCGATCCACTGCGTTCGGGCTGGATCACGCCGCGGCTGGCCCGCTTCATCTTCGAGAGCGGCCGGCACTGCATCGCCCTGGCCGCCACGCTGCCCGTCCCCACGCTGCTGCTGGTGGCGGGCGCCGACCGCCTGGTCGATGCGCGCGGCAGCCATGCGTTCGCCGCGGCGGCCAAGACCAGCAGGCACCTTACGACGCACGTGTACGAAGATCTCTTCCACGAGCTCTTCAACGAGGCCGAACCCGGCCGCAGCCGGGTCCTCGCCCAGCTGCAGTCGTGGCTGGCGCAGGTCCCGTAGGGCGGGCTGATGCCCACCCTACGGTTCTGCCGGTTGCTCGCGCGCGTTGCCCGGCGCGCAGGGCGCATGCCCGCAGCCGCAGGGACCTTCGGCCGGCTCGTCGACCGTCTGGCGGCAGTGCTCGGAGCAGTAGGTGTCGCCCACAGGCACACTGCAGCGACAGGCCGGGTGGGCGCAGCGCTGGTGGGCGGTGGCGTTCATGGCCTCAGTGCGTGCTGCTGCCCGAGGCGGGCATGCCCATCGAGCCGCTGTCGTCCATCGGCGTGGCGCCGTGGTGGTCCATCGTGTCGTGGTGCATGCCGCTGCCGCCCGGGAGCTGCTCGGCCATCTGCAGGTGTGTCTTCAGCGCCGGCAGCGTGGTGCTGGCGAACTGCTTGAGGTCCGGATCGCTGCCGCTGGCGCTTTCCATGCCAAACAGCTTGATCGCCTTGCGGTGGTCCTTGACCATCGCCTGCGCATAGGCCTTGTCGAACGCCGAGCCGCTGAGCGACTTCAGGTGGTCGGCCTCCTGCTTCTGCATCGGCATCGGCTCGGTGGGCAGGGACACCTGCTTGCGCTGGGCGATGCTCGTCAGCTGGTCGCCGGCCTTGGTGTGGTCATCGATGATGCGCTGGGCCAGCTGCTTGACCTGCGCGTTGCTGGACTTGTCCAGCGCGATGCGCCCGGCCTGGATCTCGGCCATGTTGGCCGCGGCGGCCTTGCGCATGAACATCGCGTCGTGGCTGCCGTCGCTCTGCATGCTGTGGGTCATGCGGTCGCCGCTGTCCTGGCCGGTGCTGCTCTGCGCGAACGCGCTGCAGCACAGGCCGGCCAGCAGCACGGTGCCGAGCACCAGGCTGATGGGTCGTACGGTCATGTGCTTTTCCTCGTCGATGGTTTGCCGCCCCTGGTTTTGCGTGGCGCGTGATCAGTCCCCTTCTTCGTTTTTCTCGCCCGACCGGGCTGACTTGGTGTCGCCACGGCGACCGTGGCTGGCTTCGCCGCCCTTGCGGCCGATCGCCGCCATGTGCTCGCGGTTGGCGCTCACCGCTTCGCCGCCCTTCTGGCCGGCACGGCGCGCTTCCTCGGACGTGAACTGGTGGGCATGGCCGCTGGCGTGCGCCGCGCGACCGCCTTCGCTGGCGATCTCGCGCTGGCGCTCCTCGTCCATGCTGGCGAAGCCGCGCTTGCTGGTGCTGCTGCCTGGGTTCTTGCTGGACATGTGGGTGCTCTCTCATGCGTTCGGGGGGGACGTCGAGCAGTGGGGGCCCGACGGCGCGCCGCGTTGCGCGACGGCTGCCGTGTGGTGGCAACATCCATGCCAGTCTGGAAGTGCGGCGAACGCCGCCGTTTCGCGGCCAACGTCGTCGACAGGCCGGATGCTGTCGCGCCTGCTCGCAAGCGGTCGCGGCAAAACTACAAAGCCGCTTGGAAAAGTTGCCGGTGCGGGCAGCTACGGGCGGTGACGGGCGTGTGGAGCAGGGGTAGACGTTTGCGTCCGGATCGATGCGTTTCTTGTAGAAACGCGCGTGCCGGCGATGCTCCTGCTCGGGTGCGTCAGGGCAAGACCATCGCCCGCACGCGGGCTCGGACAGGATCAGGTGAGCGTCAGTTGAGCTCGGATCGGCGCAGCGGCCGCGGGTCGGTGAGCAGGCCGCGGGCCAGTTCGGCGCAGCGCAGGCAACCGCTGCCGATCTGGTTGAGCACGGTGAGCACCTTGGCATGGTCCTCGCGCTCGAGCATCAACGCGGCCAGGTCGGTGCGCATCAGGATCACGTTGAGTGCATTGTTGATCGCGTCGACGACCAGCACCGGATCGGTGCCTTGCTCCTGCTCGGTCGACTCGCGCCGCTCGCGCTGCAACAGCACCGCCAGCCAGGCGCCGACGTGGCCCAGCGCGGCGCGCTCCTCCGCATCGAGCATGCGCGGGCGATACAGCGCCAGGCCCAGGGCGGCAGCCGGACGGCGCGCACGCCGGCACGGCAGGCCGATCGCCCGCAGGCGGGCGTTGCCGCCGCGCTCGCGCGCATCGCTGCGCTCGACCGTCAGCGCGGAGCGCAGCGACTGCGCCGCCACCTGGCCGGCCAGCGCGCGCGCGTCGCGACGCGAGGTCGGTGGCGGCGGCAGTTGCCAGCAATAGCGACCCTGTCCGCTCTGGCGGTGCGGTGCCACCAGCAGGCAAACCTCGGCGTGCCATTGCAGGCTGACGTGCTGCAGCAGGCGCGTGATCGCCTCCTCCGCGGAGGAGGCATCGAGCGCTTGCAACGTGGTCGGCAGCGGCAGGGGGATGGGGGTGATAGCTGAGCTGGCCGGTCGTGCGTTCATGTCATTCGCGGTCTTCGTGCTGGTAACGCGACAGCTTGTTGTAGATGGTCTTGAGGCTGACCCCCAGCGCCTCGGCCGTCCGCGTCTTGTCGTTGTCGAAATGCGCAAGCGTGCGCAGGAGCATCTGCTTTTCCATTTCTTCGATGGTCATGCCGATGCGAAAGGGCATGCTGCCGTGGTCGTGCGCCTGGTGCAGGGGGTGTTGTGGGGGTTGGGCGATGCGCATGTCCAGCTCTTCGCCGGACATCACCCAGGCGCGCTGCACGGCGTGTTTGAGCTCGCGCGCGTTGCCCGGCCAGTCGTGCGTGAGCAGCCGCCGCATCGCGTCCGGAGCGAAGCGGCGCGAGGTGCCGTAGCGCTCGTTGAGACGGTCGAGAAAGCGCTGGGCGAGCAGCGGGATGTCGCTCGGATGCTCGCGCAGCGGCGGCATCGACAGCGGGAAATCCATCAGGCGGTAGTAGAGGTCCGCGCGCAGCACGCCGTCGCGCACCGCCTGCAGCGGATCGCGGTTGGTCGCGGCGATCACGCGCACGTCCACCGGCTTGCTGGCGCTGGCGCCGACGCGGGTGACGTCGCGCTCCTCCAGCACGCGCAGCAGATGCGTCTGCAACTGCAGCGGCATCTCGGTGCATTCGTCCAGGAACAGCGTGCCGCCCTGCGCCTGCTCGAAGAAACCGGCATGGTCCTTGACCGCGCCGGTGAAACTGCCGCGCTCGTGACCGAACAGCTGACTGGTGAGCAGGTCCGGCGCGATCGCGCCGCAGTTGACCGCGACGAAGCGGCCGTTGCGTTCGCTGTACTGGTGCAGCGCGCGCGCCGCCAGCTCCTTGCCGGTCCCGCTTTCGCCGTGGATCAGCACTGTCACGTCCAGCGGTGCGACGCGGCGGATCTTGTCGAACAACCGCTGCATCACCGCGCTGGTGCCGATCAACTCGCCGCAGCGCTCGCTGTCTGCGCGCGACGCGGCGCGCAGCTTGGCCGCGGCGATCGCCTGGTCGAGCAGGCAGTTGAGCTGTGCGCCTTCAATGGGCTTGATCAGGTAATCCAGTACCGGCAGTTGCAGCGCACGCACGGCGGTCTCCACCGAAGGATGTCCAGTGACCACGACCACCTGCCCGGTCTGTTGCGGGTCCAGGCGGCCAATCAGTTCCAGTCCGTTGCCATCGGGCAACGACAGGTCGAGCAACAAAAGATCGAAGCGTTGTTCGGCGGTCAGCTTGAGCGCGTGCGCCAGGCTTCCGGCACCTGTGACGGTGCAGTCTTTCGGTTCGGCAAAGGCGGTTACCACGTCTAGGAATTGAAGGTCGTCGTCAACGAGCAGGATGGAAGCAGTCGTCGGCACAATTTCACCGGGGAGGGGTCCGTGACCCCAGGCTGTCTCGTGGAGGAATCGGGACGTCCGTGCGCCCGTGTATCCACGGCGGCAGCTACAACCGTGCAGCGCTTGGCAGGTCGGCGTGGACGAAACCGACGATGCCGCATGCGAAGTGCAAGTAGCGTCGAAGAGATGTTCCTAGTTGTAAGGGTTGCCCGACAGGCGTGTGGCGCATGCCGTACATGCGAGGGCAGTGGTCCGTGGCGCCTGCCTGGGTGCCATCCAGACGGGCGCCATGCATCGTCAATGCCGGCTGCGTCCGCCGATGTCGTCGCCGCCCTGGCCGGCAGCGCTGCCCGGGGAGCCGGTGGCAGGCGTGGCATTCGACGTGGCGGCACCCGCCTTGCTGCCGCTCGCCGGCGCCGACTGCGTCCCGGTGTCGCTATCGCCGCGACGCACGCGCAGCTGGTTCTGGATGTCCTTTACGCCACCGAGGTCGTCCACGATGTCCTCCGCGGCATGCTTCATCCAGCGCGCGCTCACGCTGCCTTCGAGCATGACCGTGCCCTGAACCACCTTGACCTCGATATCGCTGGCGTCCAGGTCCGCGTCGGTCAGCCGTTCGCAGGCCAGCTCGCGCAGGCGTTCGTCGCTGCGCTCGTAGCCGCGCGGCTGGGTGCCGCGGAACTGGCCACGCTGGTCGCCCTCGTCGAACCAGTAGCGCTTGCCCTGCTGGCGGAAGCCGGCGCCGCCGTAGGTATCGGTATGGGCGTACTGGCTGCCAATGTCGCGGCGGCCGGGCGAAGGGCGCGAGTCACCGGCGCCGTAGCGCGGGCCTTCATAGTCGTGTTCCTGGGTCCAGCTGGCGTGCATGCGATCGCCGCGCGCGTCGTCCTGCCGGCTGCCCTGGCCATACGCGCGCGCGGTGTCGTAGCCGCTATTGCTCTGGGCGTGGCGGGGCTCCCCGCGCCAGGTGTCGTAGGAGCGACCGTAGCCATGGGCGCGGTGGCGGTTGTCCGGGTTCTGGTAGCCCTCGACGAAGTGCCGTTCGGCATCCGTATCCAGGCCATAGCGCGCGTCGCCGCGTTGGCCGCGCGGACGCGACCACAGCTGCTCATCATCGCTGTAGCCGCCGCCGTAGCGGGCGGGTTGTTCACTCCAGTCGGGCCGCTGGCCGCGTTCGACATCGCGGCGCGGGTGTGCGGCCTGCCAGGGATGCTCCTGCTCCGGTCCATAGGTGCGTACCTGCCGGCCGGCCTCGTACGGATCGCGCAGGTCGTGCTCGCGGATGCGATCTGCGCGGGTGCGGTAGCGTGACCGTTCGTCGTCGTAGCGATCGTCGTCTTGGCTCATGGGGCCTCCTGTGGAAAGGGTCGGACGCGAAAAATTTGCAGCTTCCGTGTCAATTTTTTCGTCAGTTCAGCCAGCGGCAGAGGGGCGTGCCCGGTTCGCCGATGCGCGGTATCGGGATGCCGGGCTCGTGCGGGTCGATCGCGGGCATGTCCGGTTCGCGTGGTCGGGGCGCGCGCACCGGGTCGCCAGGGTCGTAAGGCTGCGGCGGCGCGGGATCGGGTGGCAGCGACTCGGGGTCGCCGACCGGCTTGGATGGCACCATGCTGCCGGGCGGCGGCATGCGCGGCACGCGGATCGGATTGACCAGCGGCGGGCAGGGCAGGAACAGATGCATGGGGATGCCTCGTGAAGGAGGGACATCTCCTGCCATTCAAGCCATGTGCCAATCCCGCGCGTCAGCGCCGGCGAGCCCGGCCGTGCGCATAGCGCTGGCAGGTTTTACCGGTCCCGGCAGTTTTTACAGACGCGCGCCTGCCTGTCTTCCCCATCAACAACCGCCTGTTCGGGCCCTTGCAGGAGCGCACCCTGTGCGCGACATGGCAGCCGCGCACAGGGTGCGCGCTCTACAGGCGAACCCGCGGGTAGGGGTTCCCTCAAGGGGAGCTTGCCTGCTTCAGCGGGCCGGGCAGCAGAGCGCGCATGCGCTGGACCAGGGCGTCGAACTCGAAGGGCTTGGTCAGCAGGTCGGTGTTGGCATCCAGCGTCCAGTCTTCCGGCATCGTCTCGGCGTAGCCGGTGACGAAAAGCACCTTCATGTCGGGTCGGCGCCGCCGACCGATCTCGACCATGTGCATGCCGGTCAGGCCGGGCAACCCGATGTCGGAGACGACCAGGTCGATGCGCTCGGTCGACTCGATGATGGCCAGGCCGGCATGGCCATCGCGCGCCTCCAGCACGCGATAGCGCAGGTCACGCAGCTTGCCGGCGATGAGGTCGCGCACCACGTCCTCGTCTTCCACCAGCAGGATGGTCTCGCCGGCGGCGGGCTCCCAGCGCGTGCCGGCGCCGCGGTCGTCCAGCGCGCGCACGCTGCGGCGCTCGCCGCTGGGCAGGTAGATCGACACGGTCGTGCCATGGCCGGGCTCGCTTTCCAGCTCGATGGCGCCGCGCGACTGGGTCACGAAGCCGTGGATCATCGACAGTCCCAGCCCGGTGCCCCGGCCCTTGGGCTTGGTGGTGAAGAACGGATCGAAGGCGCGCGCCCGCACCTCGGGCGTCATGCCCACGCCGTTATCGCTCACCTGCAACAGCAGGGTGGGCGCATCGCGCAGGCTGTGCGGCCGGCGCAGCGGCCCTTCGCCCGGCGGCACCGAGCCGGTGCGGATGGTCAGCTGGCCACCCTCGGGCATGGCGTCGCGCGCGTTGATGGCCAGGTTGAGGATCGCGCTTTCGAGCAGGTTCGGATCGCACAATACCGGCATCAGTGCGGGCGCCAGGTCGAGCTTGAGCTCGATCCGTTCGCCCAGCGTGGCCGGCAGCAGTTCGGCGATCTGCGCGACCAGGTCGTTCAGGACCACGCTCTTGGGCGCCAGCGGCTGACGCCGCGCGAAGGCGAGCAGGCGATGGGTCAGCGTGGCAGCGCGCTTGGCCGAATCCAGCGCGTTGCCGAGAAAGCGCTCGACATCCTGGCGACCGGCGGCCAGGCGCATCTCGACCACTTCCAGCGAGCCGATGATGCCCTGCAGGAGATTGTTGAAGTCATGTGCCATGCCACCGGTGAGCTGGCCCAGCGCCTCGATCTTCTGCGACTGGAACAGCTGCGCGCGGGTGTCCTCCAGATGCTGCTCGGCCTCCACCCGCGCGGTGATGTCGCGGGTGATCTTGGCGAAGCCGAGCAATTGGCCATCGTTGTCGCGGATCGCGTCGATCGCGATCTCGGCCATGAAGCGCGAGCCATCCTTGCGCACCTGCCAGTCGACCACGTCGTAGCGGCCGTTCTCGCTGGCCACGGTCATGGCCGTCTGGGCGACCAGTGGATTGACGAAGAACTGCGTCAGCGAATGGCCGATGATCTCCGCGGCGGTGTAGCCCTTGATGCGTTCCGCGCCGGTGTTCCAGTCGGTGACGATGCCGCTGGCGTCGAGCATGCAGATGGCGCAGTCGGTCACGCCGTCGACGAACAGCCGGAAACGCCGTTCCACCTCGCGCAGCCGTTGTTCGGTCATGCGACGTTCGGTGATGTCGCGGGTGACCATGGCGAAACCGAGCAGGTGGCCGTGTTCGTCGCGCACCGCGTCGCACACCACATGCGCCCAGAAGCGGCTGCCATCGCGGCGCAGCCGCTCGGCCTCTTCCTGGAAGCGGCCGTGCGCCGCGACCATGTGCAGGATCAGCTCCGGCCTGCCGCCAGCGCGTTCTTCCTCGGTATGGAGCAGGGCAAACGCGCGGCCGACGATGTCGGCGCCGCGGTAGCCATGGATCTGCTCGGCACCGGCATTCCAGCTGCGAATGCGGCCCTGTGGATCGACCATGAAGATGGCGTAGTCCAGGATGGACTGCACCAGCAGCTGGTAGGAATTGGGACCGCTCGTCTCCACGCCACCGTCCTTGCACAGCAAGCACCGCGTCACGGCCGTCCATGACGGTGTCATCGGCATTCGTTCTCCGGACAAATAGATTGCGGTCGCAGTACGAGCGCGTTCCGGTTGGCCGGCCTCAACCGAACCTACCTCAAGTGATCAATGAGATAAACCGGGATACGGCGGCCGGCCCTCATCGGCGACGGCGCAGGCGCGCGCATTCTTGGCGCGTGCATCGTTGATGGCTGCCAGCAGCGCCTTGCGGTCGTACGGCTTGGGCAGGAAGGTGGCGGTCGGGCCCAGCCGTTCGCTGGAAGCCTCCGGATCGCCGGAAATCACCACGACAGCAGCGTTCGATCCACGCCGACGCAGCTCCTCGGTCATGCTGATGCCGTCCTGGCCGCCGCCGATGTTCACGTCGGTCACGATCACGTCGATCCCGGGTTGTTCGTCCATCAGGCGGATGCCGCTGCTGGCGTCGCGCGCGGAGAGCACCTGGTAGCCGGCGGCATCGAGCAGCAGCGCCATGACCTCGCGCGTGTCCGAGTCGTCTTCCACCAGCAATACAAGGTTGTCCTTCGCCATGACGCCTCCCACACACGCACGCGCGGCCCGAACCGTGAATCCTGACCATACAGAAGTGAGGGAAGCGTGCAGGCCAAAGCATTGCTGCGTCAAGCATTAAGCATGCGAACTTCGCTGCCGGGTTCAGAAATGTTCACCACCCGTGCAACGCTCTCGCGGCCGAGCCCGCTTGTGGGCCATTAAGCGGCCGTGGATCGCGGATCAACGGGCTCTTCGATAGCAAGGGAATATCGCAGCCCTTTGAACGAAAACGTAAAATATTGCGACGAATACGACCTGGCCTTCACCCCGGTGACGCCGGCTCTTCACCACCACCTGCCTAGGCTCTCTTTTTCCAGTGAAGGAGAGGAGCGGCAACGTGAACCACGATCCGGCACGCCGGGACTTCCTCAGGCTCGTCGGCGTGACGGTGCCGGCCGGCATGGTGCTGTGCGCCTGCGGCGGTAGCGGTACCGATGCGCATGGGGGCACCGCCAACGCCTTCTTCGCACCCGGGGAGATGGATTTCATCCAGGCCGCCACCGCGCGGCTGATTCCCACCGACGCGCTCGGCCCGGGAGGCGACAAGGCCGGCATTCCCACCTTCCTCGACCTGCAGCTCGCCGGCCCCTATGGCCGCGCCGAACGCTGGTACATGCAGGGCCCGTGGCCCACCGGCATCGACGGCCAGGGCTACCAGCTGCGCTTCACCCCCGCCCAGCTCTATCGCCAGGCCATCGCCGGCATCGACAAGCATTGCCGCGGGAAGTACCAGCAGCCCTTCGTCGGGCTCACCGGCGAGCAGCAGGATGAGGTCCTGCGCGCACTCGAGGGCGGCAAGGTCGACTTGGGCGACGTGCCTTCCAAGACCTTCTTCAACCTGCTCTGGCAGAACACCCAGGAAGGCTTCCTCGCCGACCCCGCCTACGGCGGCAACCGCGACTTCGCCGGCTGGAAGCTGGTGGGCTTCCCCGGTCCCCGCTACAACTACGTGCGCGAGATCGGCGAATACGGCAAGCCCTACCAGCAGCCGTACGTCAGCCTGATCGGCCGCGCGCCTGGCACAGCGCTTGCGCATGCCGGGGAGGCTTCCTGATGGCGCGGCGGATGCCGCCCGTGGACGTGGTGCTGGTCGGCTTCGGCTGGACCGCCTCGATCATCGCGCAGGAGCTGACCGATGCCGGCGTGCAGGTGCTGGCACTGGAGCGCGGCGCCTGGCGCGACACCGTCCCGGACTTCGCCACCGACCACATCCAGGACGAGCTGCGCTACGCGGTGCGCAAGCAGATCTTCGAATCGCCCGAGCGCGAGACGCTGACCTTCCGCAACAACGCCAGCCAGACCGCGCTGCCGATGCGCCACCTGGGGTCGTTCATGCCGGCAGCGGGCGTGGGCGGCGCGGGCGTGCACTGGAACGGGCAGTGCTGGCGCTTCCTGCCGCAGGATTTCGTGATCCGCTCGCATACCGAGCAACGCTACGGCAAGGGCTTCATCCCCGCCGACATGAACCTGCAGGACTGGGGCGTCACCTACGAGGAGCTGGAGCCGCACTACGACCGCTTCGAATACCTCTGCGGCATCTCCGGCCAGGCCGGCAACGTCAACGGCCAGTTGGTCGCCGGCGGCAACCCGTTCGAGGGTCCGCGCAAGCGCGGCTACCCGCTGCCGCCGCTGGAGCGCAGCGCGTCCACCGTGCTGTTCGACAAGGCCGCGCGCGAGGTCGGCTTCAACCCGTTCCCGTGTCCGGCCGCGAACGCCTCGCGGCCGTACCGCAACCCGCTGGGCGTGCAGATGGGGCAGTGCACCTACTGCGGCTATTGCGAGTGGTTCGGCTGCGGCAACTATTCCAAGGCCAGCCCGCAGACGACCATCCTTCCGGTGCTGCTGCGCAAGGACAACTTCCACTTCCGCACGCACTGCAACGTCACCCGCGTCAACACCGATTCGACCGGCAAGCGCGCCACCGGCGTCACCTATGTCGACGTCGAGGGCAACCAGATCGAGCAGCCGGCGCAGATGGTGGTGCTGTGCGCATTCGCCCAGCACAACGTTCACCTGCTGCTGCTGTCGAAGATCGGCCAGCCGTACGACCCGGTGTCGAACACCGGCGTGGTCGGGCGCAACTACGCCTACCAGATCACCTCCTCGGTCGACGTCTTCCAGAAGGAGCGGCTGAACCCGTTCATGGGCGCCGGCGCGCTCGGCCAGGCGATCGACGAGTTCAACGGCGACAACTTCGACCATGGCCCGCACGGCTTCGTCGGCGGGGGCTACATCGCGCTGTGGAACACCGGCGGGCGGCCGATCCTGCAGCACTACCTGCCGCAGGATGCGCCCAAGTGGGGCGCCGGCTGGAAGAAGGCGATGCACGAGAACTACCTCACCGCCTGCTCGATCGCCACGCACGGCAGCGTGATGAGCTATCGCACCAGCTACCTCGACCTGGACCCGACCTGGCGCGACGTCTACGGCAACCCGCTGCTGCGCCTGACCTTCGACTTCCAGCCCAACGAGCTGAAGATGTCCGGCTTCCTCACCGACAAGGCCGCGCAGATCGGCCGCGCGATCCCCGGCGCCAGCATCCATGAGAAGAAGCGCCAGGGCCCCTACTCGATCGTGCCCTACCAGACCACGCACAACACCGGCGGCGCGGTGATGGGCGACGACCCGAAGACCTCGGTGGTCAACCGCTACCTGCAGAGCTGGGACGTACCCAACCTGTGGGTGATGGGCGCGAGCGTGTTCCCGCAGAACGCCGGCTACAACCCGACCGGCACGGTCGGCGCGCTGACCTACTGGTCGGCCGAGGCGATGAAGCGGTACCTGAAGAACCCCGGCCCGCTGGTGACGACATGAGCGCGCGGTTTGCCCGTTCTGCGCAAGGCTTCCCCCATCCGCCCTCCGCGCACCTTCCCCCGCGGGACGGGGGAAGGATTCGAGATGTGGCCCACCGAGCCTTCCCCCGTTCCACGGGGGAAGGTGCCGACAGGCGGATGGGGGCGGCCTTGCGCAAAGCCCTGGCCCTCGCATCCCTGCTCCTGCTCGCCCTGCTCTGCACCGCCTGCAGCCACGACCGCGACCCCGCCGCGCCCTCGGCCGTCAAGCTCGGCGAACGCATGAGCCCGGGCCCGTGGGGACAAATCTCGCGTGGCCGCTACCTGGTGCGCGCGGGCGACTGCGAGGCCTGCCACACCGCGCCCAACGGCGCGCCGTTTGCCGGCGACCGCGCCATCCCCACGCCGTTCGGCACGATCTACTCAAGCAACATCACGCCGGACCCGGAAACCGGCATCGGCAACTGGACCGATGAGGACTTCTACCGCGCCATGCACGAGGGCATCGACCGCGAGGGCGACCATCTCTACCCCGCCTTCCCCTACCCCTGGTACACCAAGCTCAGCCGCGACGACGTGCTGTCGATCAAGGCCTACCTCGACACGCTCACGCCCGTGCGCCAGGTACACCGCCACAACGAGCTGCCCTGGCCGCTCGACCAGCGCGGCCTGATGGCGATGTGGGACGGCATGTACTTCCAGGACGGTACCTACCAGCCGGATCCGAAGCGCTCGGCGCAGTGGAACCGCGGCGCCTACCTGGTCAAGGGCCTGGGCCACTGCAGCGCCTGCCACGGCGACAAGAACTTCGCCGGCGCCACCGACATGGACGATCCGCCCACCGGCGGCTACGCCGAAAACGCCTACGCGCCAAGCCTGGCCGGCGGCGTCCGCGACGGCCTGGGCAGCTGGACCGAACAGGACATCGTGCAATACCTGGGCACCGGCCGTAACAGCCGCACCTCCGCCGCCGGCCCGATGGCCGAGGTCGTCGAGCAGTCCACCCAGTACCTGAGCAAGCCGGACCTGGAAGCCATCGCGGTCTACCTCAAGAGCCTGCCGGCGCCGAAGGACGCGTCGGTGGCCACGGTCGACAAGGACACCCTCGACCGCGGCGCCGCGCTCTACGTGGACAACTGCGAGGCCTGCCACCTCAAGCAGGGCCAGGGCGAGATCGGCGCGTTCCCGCCGCTGCGGCAGAGTTCCGCCGTGCAGGCGAACAGCGCCGACACGCTGATCGGCGTGATCCTGGACGGCGCGCGCATTCCCCAAACCACCGCCGAACCGACGGGACTGGCGATGCAGGGGTTTGCCGATCACCTGAGCGATGCGCAGATCGCCGACCTGAACACGTACATCCGCAACGCCTGGGGCAACCACGCGGAGGCGGTGGAGGCCGACCACGTGGCCGACCTGCGCGAAACGCTGCGCAAGTCGCCATGACGCTTCGCGCCGGGGAGAGGGCCGGGGTGAGGGGCCGGTGCGCGCGGCAAGGTCGATCGCTCTGCTCCCTCTCCCCTCCGGGGAGAGGGTTGGGGTGAGGGGCCGGGGTGCGCGCGGCAAGGTCGATCGCTCTGCTCCCTCTCCCCTCCGGGGAGAGGGCTGGGGTGAGGGGCCGGGGCTCGCGGGGAAGGTCGATCGCTCTGCTCCCTCTCCCCTCCGGGGAGAGGGCTGGGGTGAGGGGCCGGGGTTCGCGGGGATGGTCGATCGCTCTGCTCCCTCTCCCCTCCGGGGAGAGGGCCGGGGTGAGGGGTCGGGGCTCGCGCGGAGGCTTCCTTCTGGGGTTCCCCGCAAGAGCGACCCCTCACCTCAATCCTCTCCCCCATCTTTTGGAAAACCTGGGGGAGAGGAAGCGAACGAGGCGCTTCGCGCCGCGCCAACTAAATAAAACCGGGCTTCACGCCATCCCTGCGATGGTTGCCGTCGAACGCTCGCCTGAAAGGACCCACACGAGAGGGCGATGACCCAGATCTTCCATCCGCGCTTCGGCCTGTTCGTCAAGCTCGCCCTGCTGGCCGTGCTGGTGCTCGCGAGCGCCGCGGTGCTGGCCTGGCGCGGCCTGACCAACGAACCGCACCGCATCGGCGAGGCCGTGGAACAACCCGTCCCGTTCAGCCACAAGCACCACGTCGGCGACGACGGCATCGACTGCCGCTACTGCCACGACACGGTGGAAACGTCCGCCTTCGCCGGCATGCCGCCGATCTCCACCTGCATGACCTGCCACTCGCAGCTGTACACCGACCAGGCCGTGCTGAAGCCCGTGGTCGAAAGCTGGGAGCGCGGCGTGGCGCTGCACTGGCAGCGCGTCCACCAGCTGCCCGACTTCGTCTACTTCAACCACTCCATCCACGTGGCCAAGGGCGTCGGCTGCGAAAGCTGCCATGGCCGCGTCGACCGCATGCCGCTGACCATGCGCACCAAGTCGCTGTCGATGGAATGGTGCCTGGACTGCCATCGCGCGCCACAGAAGTACCTGCGCCCGCGCGAGCAGGAATTCGCCATGGGATGGCAGGCCGACGACCAGCAGAAACTCGGCCTGGCGCTGATCAAGCGCTACCACATCGACACCCGCCGGCTCACGGATTGCTCGGTATGCCACCGCTGAGCGCCAGCGCCACCATCGGGAGAGCGACGGCATGAGCGGCCCGCTGGACGCCCTGCGCACCCGCCTGGCCGACGCCCGCGGCCCGCACTACTGGCGCGCGCTGGAGGAGCTGGTCGAGCAACCGGCCTGGTGCGCCCGCCTGAGCGAAGCCTTCCCGCAGCTCTCCCAGCTCGAACCGCAACTGGGCCGCCGCGGCTTCCTCAAACTGCTCGGCGCCTCGCTCGCGCTGGCCGGGCTGGGCGCCTGCAGCCGCCCGCCGCAGGAAGAGATCGTGCCGTGGGTACGCCGTCCCGACCAGTTGCCGCCGGCACTGCCGCGCTTCTATGCCAGCACGCTGGCCTGTGCGGGCGACGTGGCGGGCGTGCTGGTGGAAACCCACCAGGGCCGGCCGACCAAGATCGAAGGCAATCCCGCGCACCCGACGAGCCTGGGGGCCACCACGCCCGCGATGCAGGCCGCGGTGCTGGAGCTGTGGGATCCCGACCGCTCGCAGGCGCCGGTGCACAAGGGCGTAGCGTCGAGCTGGGATGCGTTCGGCGACGAGGTGCGCACGCTCGCCACGCGCTTCGCCGCCGACGGCCGCGGCCTGCACGTGCTCAGCGGCCGGCTCGACTCGCCCACGCTGGCGGTCCAGCGCGAGGCGTGGCTCAAGCGCTTCCCCGGCGCGCGCTGGCACGCGTACGAGGCGGTCGACGAGGACAACGCGCTGGCCGGCGCCCGGCTGGCCTTCGGCGAGCCGCTGCGCGCGCGTTACCGCTTCGACCGCGCGCAGGTGGTGCTCGCGCTCGAGGCCGACTTCCTCGGGGCCATGCTCGGTGCGCTGCGGCACGGCCGCGACTTCATCGGCGGGCGTGATCCGCAGGCCGGGGCGTTCAGCCGCCTGTACGTGATGGAAGCCTCGCCCACGCTCACCGGCGCCAAGGCGGACCACCGCTGGGCGCTGGGTTCGGCGCACATCGGCATGGCGGCGCTGGAACTGGGCGAACTGCTCGGCGTCCCCGGCGTGCACGCGACCCAGTCCAGCGGCCTGTCGACCCGCCGCCTGCGTGCACTGGCGCAGGACCTGGACGCGCAGCACGGCAGCTCGCTGGTGCTCGCCGGACGCACGCAGCCGGCATGGGTGCACGCGCTCGCGCACCTGCTCAACGAAGCGCTGGGCAACGTCGGACACACGGTCGAGTACTACGCGCCGCCCGAGCCGTGGACGTCCTCGGCGCAGGGCCTGCGCGAACTCACCGCGGCGATGGCCGACGGCCAGGTCGACACGCTGCTGATCCTCGACGGCAATCCCGTCTACGCCACGCCAGCCGACGCGCAGTTCGCCGCGCACCTGGCGAAGGTGCCCCGCCGCATTCACCTGGGGCTGTACCGCGACGAGACCGCACGCGCCTGCCAGTGGCACCTGCCGCGCACGCATGCGCTGGAAGCCTGGTCCGACCTGCGCGCGGCCGACGGCACCGCCAGCGCGGTGCAACCGGTGATCGCGCCGCTGTACGACTGCCGCAGCGAACACGAACTGCTGGCGCTGTTCCTGGGCGACCTGCAAAGCCCGCGGGCGCGCGTGCAGGGCACCTGGCAGGTCGACGAGGCGGCCTGGCGCGCGATCCTGCAGAACGGCGTGATCCCGCACAGTGCACCGCCGGCGCAACCGCCGCGCGTGGACCGCGGCTTTCTCGAACAGGTGACCATGCCGGAAGACGCGCCTGGCCTGGAACTGCTGTTCGCCCCCGACCCGACCGTGTGGGACGGCCGCTATGCCAACAACGGCTGGCTGCAGGAGTGCCCCAAGCCGCTGACCACGCTGACCTGGAGCAACGTGGCGCTGGTCAGCCCCGAGCTGGCACTCGCCCACGAGCTGAAGAACGGTGACGCCCTGGAATTGCGCATCGACGGCCGCCACACCCAGGCGCCGGTGTGGGTGATGCCGGGGCAGGCCGCGCGCAGCGTCACCGTCTACCTCGGCTACGGTCGTCGGCATGCAGGGCGCGTGGGCGGGCAGCTGGGCTTCGACGCCTACGCGCTGCGCAGCACGGACGCGCCCTGGCGCAGCGACGGCTTGCGCATCAACCGCACCGGCGCGCAGCTTGCACTGGCCACCACCCAGCGCCACCACGCCATGGAGGGGCGCGAGCCGGTGCGCACCAGCACCCTGGAGGCCTTCCGCGCCGATCCCGCGTTTGCGCAGGAGCACGCACAGCCGCCGCCGAGCCTCTATCCCGACCGCCTGCACGGCGAATACGCCTGGGGCATGAGCGTGGATCTGAACGCCTGCATCGGCTGCGGCGCGTGCACCGTCGCCTGCCAGGCGGAGAACAACATCCCCGTGGTGGGCGCCGAGGAAGTCGAGCGCGGCCGCGAGATGCACTGGATCCGCATCGACCGCTACTACGAGGGTGATGCCCGCGCCCCGCGCATCCACCACCAGCCGGTGCCGTGCATGCACTGCGAGCACGCGCCGTGCGAGGTGGTCTGCCCGGTCGGCGCCACCGTGCACGATGCCGAGGGGCTCAACGTGCAGGTCTACAACCGCTGCGTGGGCACGCGCTTCTGCTCCAACAACTGCCCGTACAAGGTGCGCCGCTTCAACTTCCTGCAGTACAGCGACCTGCATACCGAGACGTTGAAGGCGCAGCGCAACCCGGACGTTTCCGTGCGCAACCGCGGCGTCATGGAGAAGTGCACCTACTGCATCCAGCGCATCCAGACCGCGCACATTGCCGCCGACCGCGAAGGCCGGCGCATCGCCGACGGCGAGGTGCTGACCGCCTGCCAGGCGGTGTGCCCAACCCAGGCGATCGTGTTCGGCGACCAGCAGGACCCGGCCAGCGCGGTCAGCCGGCAGAAGGCCTCGCCGCGCCATTACACCTTGCTGGAGGAACTCAACACCCGTCCCCGCACCACGTATCTCGCCGCCATCCGCAACCCGCACCCCGCGCTGGAGGACGACGCATGAGCGGGTTCCCTCATGCTTGCCATGATCAGGCTCCCTCTCCCCTCCGGGGAGAGGGTTGGGGTGAGGGGCCGGGGCTCGCCCCGAACTTCCATCTACCGCGTGGCCTTTCGCCAGGCGCCCGGCTGCGGCCAAGCGTCCCCGCAAGCCTTGACCCCTCACCCCAGCCCTCTCCCCGGAGGGGAGAGGGGGCCGTATCGGCGGATGGGAGGGCGAGGCCATCGCATGCCCTCGCCCTATCCACCGCGCCCCTGTCTCGCACTTGCCGCAGACCCGCTCCCTCTCCCCGCAGGGGAGAGGGAGCCGTATTGGCGGATCGGTGGTCGGGGCCATCGCATGTTCTCGCCCTATCCACCGCGCTGCTGTCCCGCACCCGCCGCAGACCCGCTCCCTCTCCCCTGCGGGGAGAGGGTTGGGGTGAGGGGCCGGGGCTCGCCCGGAATTTCCATCCTCCGCGTGGCTTTTTGCCAGGCACCCGGCTACGGCCAGGCCTCACCGCAGGCCATGACCCCTCACCCCAGCCCGCTCCCCGCAGGGGAGAGGGAGCCGTATTGGCGGATGGGGGGGCGAGACCATCGCATGCTCTCGCGCTATCCATCGCGCCCCTGTCCCGCACCTGCCGCAAACCCGCCCCCTCTCCCCGCACAGGAGAGGAAGCGGGAGTGGCATGCATGGGCACCGCGACATGAACGCCCGGCTGCTGGCCCTACGCGAAACCGACGCCTCGATTACCGACAAGGTGAGCGCCATCGTGCTCGAGCGACCCACCGGTCGCCTGTGGATGGTCGCCTTCGCGCTCTCCTTCGTGCTCACCGCCTGGCTGGGCGCCGGCATCGTGTGGCTGCTGGCCAAGGGCGTGGGCATCTGGGGCCTGGACATCCCGGTGGCGTGGGCCTTCGCCATCGCGGACTACGTCTGGTGGATCGCCATCGGCATGGCCGGCACCTTCATTTCCGGCGGCCTGTACCTGGCGCGGCAGGGCTGGCGCAACGCGCTCAACCGCTACGCCGAGGCGATGACCGTGTTCGCCGTCTCGGTCTCGGGCATTTTCCCGATCCTGCACCTGGGCCGGCCGTGGTTCTTCTACTGGCTGGCGCCCTATCCGGATCGCATGGGCGTGTGGCCGCAGTGGCGCAGCTCGCTGTTCTGGGACTTCTCGGCCATCGTCGCCTACCTGATCGTCTCGGTGCTGTACTTCTACGTCGGCCTGATCCCCGACCTGGCCACCCTGCGCGACCGCGCCGCCACCCGTGGCAAGCAGGTGTTCTACGGCCTGCTCGCCGCCGGCTGGCGCGGCGAGGCGCGGCACTGGCAGCGCTTCGAGACGCTCAACCTGCTGCTTGCGGCGATGGCCGTGCCGCTGGTGTTCTCGGTGCACTCGATGGTGGCGCTGGATTTCTCCGAGGGCCTGCTGCCGGGCTGGCACTCGACCATCTTCCCGCCGTTCTTCGTCGCCGGCGCGCTGTTCTCCGGCTTTGGCATGGTGCTGGTGCTGGGCATCCCGTTGCGGCGCTTCTTCGGGCTGGGCGACTTCATCACCGAGCGGCACATCGCCAACCTGGCCAAGCTGATGCTCGCCGCCGGCCTGTTCGTCGACTACAGCTACGCCTCGGAACTGTTCAACGCCTTCTACAGCGGCGACCGCTACGAGATCGCACACGCCATGCAGGAGCTGACCGGCGCCTACGCCTGGGTGTACTGGACGATCATCGGCTGCAACGTGGTGGCGATCCAGGCGATCTGGTTCGAGCGCGTGCGCAGGAGCCACGCGGCGCTGTTCGTGATCGCGCTGCTGGTACTGGTCGGCATGTGGTTCGAGCGCTTCGAGCTGATCATCAGCAGCCTGTACCACGATTTCCTGCCCTCGAGCTGGGGCATGTTCTATCCGACGGTCTGGGACATCGCCTTCCTGGCCGGGTCGATCGGGCTGTTCTTCCTGCTGTTCCTGCTGTTCGTGCGGCTGCTGCCGCTGCTGCCGATGTTCGAGCTGCGCAAATTGCGCGCACGGCTCGAAAGGGAGGGCGCATGAACCGGTTGCACGAGCAGGGCTGGCTGGCCCGCTTCGAGGATGCGGGGGCGCTGCTGATGGCGGTGCGCGAGCTGCGCGGGCGCGGCTACACGCAACTGGAAGCCTATACGCCCTATCCGGTCGAGGGCCTGGCCCAGGCGCTGGGGCCGATGCGCAACCGCATCCCGCTGCTGGTGTTGCTGGGCGGCCTGGCCGGCGGCTTCGGCACGCTGTTGCTGGAGTGGTACGCCTCGGTGATCGACTATCCGATCAACGTCGGCGGTCGGCCAAACGCGAGCTGGCCGGCGTTCATCCCGGCGGCGCTGGAGATGACGATCCTGTTCGCCGCCGTGTTCGGCATCGTCGGCATGTTCTTCGCCAACGGCCTGCCCCGGCTGCACCATCCGCTGTTCGACGTGCCGTGCTTCGAGGCGGCCAGCCGCGACGGCTTCTTCGTCTGGCTGCGCGCCGACGATCCCTGCTTCGACCCGGCGCTGGCCCACGACGACCTCGCGCGGCTGGCGCCACTGGCGATCGACCGGGTGGGGCCATGAAGCGCCCGGCCTTCCTCTGTAGGAGCGCACCCTGTGCGCGACCGGGGACCGCGCCGGAGCGATGGCGGTCGCGCACAGGGTTAGCACCTGCAAGGTACGTGTTCATGCTGGCGGCGCTGTTCGCGCTCACCGGCTGCGAGCAGGCCATGCACGACATGTACTCCCAGCCCAAGTACAAGCCGCTCGAGCCCAGCCCGCTGTTCGCCGACGGCAACAGCGCGCGCACGCCGCCACCGGGCAGCGTGCCGATGGCGCAGGGCGCGGCAGCCGACACGGCCAGCGGCCGCCGCGGACACATGACGTTGCCACCCGATCCCGGCCCGGCGTTGCCGCTGGATGCGCAGGGTCGAAGCCTGGCCCAGGCCGACGTCGGCGAGCGCCGCTATGCCAATCCGCTGCCGGTGACCATGGCGCTGCTGCAGCGTGGGCGGCAGCGCTTCGACATCTACTGCGCGCCCTGCCACGGCCGCGCTGGCAACGGCGACGGCATGATCGCCCGGCGCGGCTTCCCGGCACCGCCGAGCTACCACACCGACCGCCTGCGCAACGCGCCGGACAGCCATTTCTACCAGGTGATCAGCGACGGCTACGGCGTGATGTACCCGTACGCCGACCGCATCAGCCCACACGACCGCTGGGCCATCGTGGCCTACATCCGTGCGCTGCAGCTCTCCCAGCACGCCCCGCGCGACCGGCTGACGCCGCAGGACCTGGCGCGCCTGCCGACGGAGGTGCGCCGATGAGCCGGCGCTGGCCCCGGGTGTCGCGCGGCGAAGGCATCGCCGCGGTGATCGGCGTGCTCGCGCTGGCCGGCTGCCTGCTGCTCGGGCTGCACGCGCCGCGCACGGTGCTGTTGTCCTACCTGTTCGCCTGGCTGTTCTGGCTGGCGCCGGCGCTGGGCAGCGTGGGCCTGTTGCTGGTCCACGCGCTGACCGGCGGCGACTGGGGCTTCGCCCTGCGTCCGGCGCTGCTGGCCGCCAGCCGGCGGCTGCCGCTGATGGCGCTGCTGCTGCTGCCGGTGCTGATCGGCGCGGCGGTGCTGTTCCCCTGGGCGGACCCGCAGGCGGCCGATCCCAACCTCGCGCACCAGCGCTGGTGGCTCAACCTGCCGTTCTTCCTCGTGCGCGCGGTGGTCGTGTTCGCGCTGTGGCTGTGGCTCGCGCACGGCATCCGCCGGCGGCTGGCCACGCCCGCCGCCGGGCGCTTCGCGGCGGGCGGCCTGATCCTCTACACCCTGACCGTGTCGGTGGCGGCGATCGACTGGGTCGCCTCGCTGGTGCCGCGTTGGCACTCCACGACCCTCGGCATCCTGGTCGGCACGGCGCAAATGCTGGCCGCCGCGGGCCTGGCCGTGTGGATCAGCGTCACGCGACCCGACAGTGGATCGGTCCTCTGGACGTCCAGACGGCTGAACGACCTGGGCAGCATTCTGATGGTGCTGGTGCTCGCCTGGGGCTACCTCGCCTTCATGGACTACCTGACCGTATGGATCGCCGACCTGCCATCGGAGACGGTGTGGTACCTGCCGCGGGTGAAGAGCGCCTGGCGCTGGCTGGGCGCGTTCCTGGTGCTGTTCCACCTGGCGCTGCCGTTCGCCGTGCTGCTCTCGCGCCAGGCCAAGCAGCGCGTCGCCTGGCTGGCCGGCGTGGCGCTGTGGCTGTTCGTCGCGCAGATCGGCTATGTCGCCTGGCTGGTGCTGCCGGGGCTGCGCGCGCACGCCCTGGCCTGGAGCGATCCGCTGGCGTGGATCGGCCTCGGCGGGCTGTGGTGGCTGGGCTACGGCGCGCGGCGGCGCGCCGCGCTGGAGCTCGGACCATGAGCCGGCAGCCCGATTCGCACGCGTCCTATACGATCGCGGCCGGCGTGCTGCACTGGGCCGCGGCCATCCTGGCGCTCAGCCTGCTGGCGATCGTGCTGCTGGTGTACGTCTGGGCGCGGCCGGTACTGACCGCGGGCGAGCAACCGCCCCGGCCGATCCCGCCGCAACCGCGGCTGCAGCCCGACCCGGCGACCGACATCGCCGCGGAGCGCGCGCTGCAGCGTTCGCGTCTGGACGCTTACCAATGGATCGACCCGGCGCATACGGTGGCGCGGATTCCGATCACGCGAGCGATGGCGCTGGTCGCCGCGGGGCAGGGCGCGCCGGCGTCCGCGGCGTCCGCGGAGCAGCCGCGATGACCGCCTTTCCGTGTAGGAGCGCACCCTGTGCGCGACCGCCATGCCCGACCATGCCGCGCGGTCGCGCACAGGGTGCGCTCCTACAAATGGCCTGGCTGTTCTTCGCGTGGATGTCGGTGGCAGGCGCGCGCGCCTGGGCCACGCACGCACCGCCACCGCCCCCCGACCTCACCCAGCGCGCCGGCTTCGACCAGCGCCTCGGCGCACGCGTCCCGCGCGACGTGCGCTTCCTGGACGCCAACGGCCGGCCCATCGACCTGCGCACCCTGGCCGATGGCAAGCCGCTGCTGCTCGCGCTGGGCTACTACCGCTGCCCCAACCTCTGCGACGTGGTGCTCAACGGCATGGCGCACACCCTGGAAGGACTCGACCTGATGCCTGGCCGCGACTTCGAAGTGGCCTTCGTCAGCATCGACCCGGCCGAGACGCCGGCGGACGCACGCCACACACAGGCCATGCTGGCGCGCATGGACCCGAAGGCGCACGTGCCGCGATGGCATTTCCTCAGCGGCGATGCGGCCTCGATCGGCGCGCTGGCCAGCGCCGTGGGCTTCCGCTACTTCTACGATGAGAACCTGCACCAGTACGCGCACGCCGCCGGCCTGGTGGCGATCACCCCCGACGGCAAGGTGGCGCAATACTTCTTCGGCGTGTCCTGGCCGCCGGCCTCGTTGCGGTTGGCGCTGGTGCATGCCTCGCAGGGCGAGCTCGGCAACGTGATCGACCGCCTGGTGCTGCTGTGCTGCGGCTACGACCCCACCACCGGCCGCTACAGCCTGGCGATCGGGCGCACCATGCAAGTGCTGGGCGTGGCCTTCGTGCTGGTTCTCGGCGGCTGGCTGGCCTGGCTCAAGGCGAGGGCGCGCGCATGATGCTGCCGCAGGCCTCCTCCTTCGCGCCCAACGTCGACCACCTGTTCGACACGCTGCTCGCACTGTGCGCGCTGGTGGTCATCGGCGTGTTCACGGTGATGATCGTGTTCTGCGTGAAATACCGCCACGGCACCGATGCCGAGCGCACGCCGGCGCACTCGCACCTGGGCGTGGAGCTGGCGTGGACGCTGATCCCGTTCTTCCTGTTCATGGGCATCTTCGGGTGGAGCGTGCACCTGTGGATCAAGCTGCGCACGCCGCCGAAGGACGCGCAGCCGGTCTACGTGGTGGCCAAGCAGTGGATGTGGAAGGTGCAGCACCCGGGCGGCCAGCGCGAGATCGACCAGCTGCACGTGCCGGCGGGCCAGCCGATCCGCCTGGTGATGACCTCGCAGGACGTGATCCACAGCTTCTACGTGCCGGCCTTCCGCGTGAAGCAGGACGTGCTGCCGGACCGCTACACGCAACTTTGGTTCACCGCCACGCAGGCGGGTACCTACGACCTGTTCTGCGCCGAGTTCTGCGGCACCGACCACGCGCGCATGCGTGGCCGCGTGGTGGTGATGCCGCCAGCCGACTACGCGCGCTGGCTGCACGCGCACCAGGGCACCGGCCTGGCCGCGCAGGGCGCGGACCTGTTCCGCCAGCTCGGCTGCAGCGGCTGCCACGATCCGCAATCGGGCGTGCACGCGCCGAATCTCTACGACCTCTATGGCCGGACCGTGCCGCTGGCCGACGGCTCGCAGGTGCTGGCCGACGAGCGCTACCTGCACGACTCGATCCTGCTGCCGAAGAAACAGGTCGCGGCCGGCTACGCGCCGATCATGCCCAGCTTCGAGGGCCGCATCGGGGAGGAGGACGTGCTGGCCCTGGTGGCGTACCTGAAGACCCGAACCCACGCGGCGGAGGACACCGATGAGCACCGTTGAGCTGCCGCTCCCGCGCAGCTACCTGGAAGAGGGCTTCGGCCTGCGCTCGTGGCTGCTGACGCACGACCACAAGCGCATCGGCGTGCTGTACGGCCTGGGCATCACCTTCTTCTTCTTCCTCGGCGGCCTGGCGGCGGCGCTGATCCGCTGGGAGCTGGTCACGCCCGCCGGCGACCTGCTCAGCGCCGAGACCTACAACAAGGCCTTCACCTTCCACGGCGTGGTGATGGTGTGGTTCTTCCTGATCCCCTCGATCCCTTCCACGCTGGGCAATTTCCTGTTGCCGCTGATGATCGGCGCGCGCGACGTGGCGTTCCCGCGGTTGAACCTGTTCAGCTGGTACCTGTACATGGTCGGCGGCATCTTCACCCTGGCCTGCCTGCTGCTGGGCGGCGTCGATACCGGCTGGACCTTCTACACGCCGTTCTCGACGATGTTCTCCAACTCGCACGTGCTGATGGCGGTGGTCGGCGTGTTCATCGTCGGCTTCTCGTCGATTTTCACCGGGCTGAACTTCATCGTCACCATCCACACCCTGCGCGCGCCGGGCATGACCTGGATGCGCCTGCCGCTGTTCGTGTGGGCGATGTACGCGGTGGCGCTGGTGATGGTCCTGGCCACGCCGGTGCTGGCGATGACGCTGTCGCTGATCGGGCTGGAGCGGCTGTTCGGCGTGGGCATCTTCGACCCGGCGCTGGGCGGCGATCCGGTGCTGTTCCAGCACTTCTTCTGGTTCTACTCGCACCCGGCGGTGTACATCATGATCCTGCCGGCGATGGGGCTGGTCAGCGAGCTGATTACCCACGGCGCGCGCCGGCGCATCTTCGGCTACAAGTTCATGGTCTACGCGATCATCGGCATCGCGGTGGTCGGCTTCCTGGTCTGGGGCCACCACATGTTCGTGGCGGGGCAGTCGATGTACGCGAGCATCGTGTTCTCGATCCTGTCCTTCATCATCGCGGTGCCTTCGGCGATCAAGGTCTTCAACTGGACCGCCACGCTGTACAAGGGCGACATCAGCTTCGACGCGCCGATGCTCTACGCGCTGGGTTTCGTCGGGCTGTTCATGCTCGGCGGCCTCACCGGCCTGTTCCTGGCCGCCACCGCGCTGGACGTGAACCTCACCGACACCTACTTCGTGGTGGCGCACTTCCACTACATCATGGTCGGCGGCGCGGTGATGGCCTACCTGGGCGGGATCCACTACTGGTGGCCGAAGATCACCGGGCGGATGTACTCCGAAGCGTGGGCGCGCTTCGCCGCGATCCTGATGTTCTTCGGCTTCAACCTGACCTTCTTCCCGCAGTACATCCTGGGCGTCGAGGGCATGCCGCGGCGCTATCACGAGTACCTGCCGCAGTTCCAGGTGTGGAACGTGCTGTCCTCCGCCGGCGCGACGATCCTGGGCGTGGCCTACCTGCTGCCGCTGCTTTACCTGGCCTGGTCGCTGCGCCACGGCGCGCGCGCCGGCCCCAACCCGTGGGACGCGACCGGGCTGGAATGGCAGACCGCCTCGCCGCCGCCGCCGCACAACTTCGACGTCACTCCGACCGTCACCGAAGGCCCCTACGCCTACCGCCGATGAACGCCCGAACCCACCCCGTGCCCGAGCAGTTCGACGACCCCGTGCAGCAGCGCGAGGCCGCGACGCTGGGCATGTGGGCGTTCCTGGCCACCGAGATCCTGTTCTTCGGCGTGCTGTTCGCCGGCTACACGTTGTGCCGCGTGCGCTTTCCGGAGGCGTTCGCCGAAGCCAGCCGGCACACCGACATGCTGCTGGGCACGATCGAGACCGCCGTGCTGCTGACCAGCAGCTGCGCGGTGGCGCTGTCGGTGCGCGAGGTGCAGCTCGGCGGTCGACGGCTGGCCACCGCGCTGCTGGGGGTCACCGCGCTGCTGGGCATCAGCTTCCTGGTGATGCACGGCTTCGAGTACTACGCCGAGTACCAGGAGGGCCTGATCCCATCGATTCATTACACCCAGCAGGGCGTATACGCGCACGGCATGGCGATCTTCTATTGCCTGTACTACTTCATCACCGGCTTCCACAGCATCCACGTCACCATCGGCGTGGTGCTGATGGGAGTGATGGGCTGGCGCACCTGGCATGGCGCCTTCGACCAGGACTACCACACGCCGCTGGAGCTGACCGCGCTGTACTGGCACCTGGTCGACATCGTGTGGATCTTCGTCTACCCGGTGATCTACCTGGTCGGGAGGGCCGGATGAACGCGCGCCCGCAACGCACCCACAAGAGCGGCCCGCGGCCGCCGTCGCTGGGCAGCAACCTGTGGACGCTGCTCGCCCTGCTGGTGCTGCTGGGGCTGAGCGCCGGCAGCGCGCTGCTCAGGCTCGGGCCGTTCAACACGGTGGCCAACCTGGGCATCGCGGTGATCAAGGCGCTGCTGGTACTGACCATCTTCATGCGCCTGAAGACCGACAACGCGCTGCTGCGCATCGTCGCCAGCGTGGGCTTTGCCTGGCTGGCGGTGATGATCGCGCTGGGGCTGGCCGACGTGCTGACCCGCACGCCGCTGCTGCCGCCCTGGTGAGGAGGTGGCATGGATTCTGCTTCGCCACGGGCAGGGGCGATTCATTGGCACGCTGGCACCATCGTGGCAGGTATCGTGACGCCCGCCTCCGTGACTGACCCGGTCTTCGTCCCGCCCATGAGCCCGCCCCAGGAAACGCTGAACCTGCCGCCGCTGCCCGCATTCAGCGGCTTCCGCGAGGCGGCCCAGGCGTGCCTGTCGATGCTGCGCGAGCGCACCGGCGTGGGCGCCTGGTACTTCACCCGCGTCCACGGCGAGGACTGGCTGGTGCTGGCTGCGGCCGACGAGTTCTTCGGCGTGCGCAACGGCGACGCCCTGCGCTGGGCCGACTCGATCTGCTCGCGCATGGTGCGGGGCGGGCCGTGCGTGGTGGCCGATGTCAGCGCCCATGCGCCATATGCCGCCGCGCCGATCGTCCAGCGCGGCATCGGCGCGTACCTGGGCGTGCCGGTGCAGCTCGACCACGGCTCGGTCGGCACGCTGTGCGGGATCGACCCGCAGCCGGTGCCGGTGGATCTCGAACGCTGGCTGCCGATCGTGCAGCTGTGCGCGCAGATGCTCGCCACGCTGTGGTGCCACGACGTCGACCTCAAGGAAACCCGCCGCCGCGCCGAACGCGCCGAGCTGGAGGCGATGACCGACCCGATGACCGGCATCTTCAACCGCCGGGGCTGGCGCGAGCTGCTCGCACTGGAAGAGCAGCACTGCCGCGACGAACACACCACCGCCGGCGTGGTGGTAGTGGACCTGGACCGCCTCAAGCAGACCAACGACAGCCAGGGCCATGCCGCCGGCGACGCGCTCATCCAGCGCGCCGCGCGGGAACTGTCGCGCACGGTCCGCGCCGCCGACGTGGTCGCGCGGCTGGGTGGTGACGAGTTCGTGGTGCTGATCCTCGACGTCGGCCCCACCGAACTGGCGCGCCAGGCCGCCCGCATCGAACAGGCCCTGCGCGCCGCCGGCGTCGCCGCCACACTCGGCTACAGCTGGCGTGGCCCCGACCGCGACCTGGGCGAGGCCTACCGTGAGGCGGATCTGCTGATGCTCGACGCCAAGCGCGGACGTTCGCGCGCTTCGTAGGGTGGGCTTCAGCCCACCGCTCCGGATGGCGCGTTGGTGGGCTGAAGCCCACCCTACGGGTTCCTCTCGAAGCGTCAGCCGTCCGTCACCACCGGCTCCCGGCGACGACGGCTTGGCAGCATCGACGCCAAAACGCCATCGCGGCGGACCAGCCCGTGGTACAGCCCCGCGCTCATGTGCGCCACGAAGGTAAGGAACAGCAGCCAGGCCAGGTAGCGGTGCGCCTCGCGCAGCCAGGCGAACAGCAGCGCGTTCTCCGGCAGGATCGCCGGCAGCCGCATCGTGTCGCCCAGTATGACCGGGTAGCCGCCGGCCGACAGCATCCCCCAGCCGAGCAGCGGCAGCGCCAGCATCAGCGCGTAGAGCAGCCAGTGCGAGGCCGTGGCGGCGAGTCGTTGCCAGAGCGGCAGGTCGGCCGGCAGCGATGGCGGGCGGTGGCGCAGCCGCAGCGCCAGGCGCGCGATCGCCAGCAGCAGGATCGCGATGCCCAGCGGTTTGTGGATCGCCAGCAACCCGCTGTGCCGTTCGGATACGGTGGCGACCATGCCGGCGCCGATGAACAGCATCGCCACGATCATCCCGGCCATGGCCCAGTGCAGCAGTCGCGCGAGCGGATGGAAGGTGGTCGGGGTGTTCATCGGGTGGCCTCCGGGACGGGGCGCGCGGCGCCGGGCAGGTGCGCTTCCTCGGCGGTGCGACGCAGGTAGGAGTCGGCGTAGGCAGCCGAGCGGGCGGCCAGCAGCGGATCGGCCGAGGGCGCGATGCCCTCCGGCAGCACGGTCGGGTCGTAGTTGATGTCCCGGCAGGGGCCGCTGTCCTGCGGCTGCATGCGGTCGATCACCAGCGTGCCGGCGTCCACCGTGCGGCGGTCGGATGGCCAGGGGCGTGCGGCGTCGTCGACTGGATCGCCGGGGGCGGCGAAGGTGATGCGCAGGTTCCAGCGCTGCGGCCCCACGGCCAGGCGCTGCTGCAGATCCCGGGCGAGATAGTCCGGATCGCCGGCCGGGCCGGGGCCGGCATCGGCGGCCTGCGGCACCATCGCCCAGCGCACGGCGCGTTGCTGTCCTTGAGCATCCACCAGGTAAAACGCGTTGATGCTGTCGTAGCGCTCGGTGGCATAGCTCGCCGACGGCCTGGCCTGCTTCACCCAGGCGCGGAATGCGGCGGTTTCCGGATGCGCGGCGAAGAAGGCGGCGAGCCTTGCCGGATCCGGCTTGCCGGTGGCCGGATCGGGTCGCGCCGCCCGCGCCTGTTCGTAGAACGCCTGCGGCGTGGAGACCGGAAACACCGGCATCGCGTTCATGCCGGTGCGCCATTGCCCGCCATCCGGCAGGTTGAAGCGTAGCGCCATGCTGCGGATCGGCACGCTGCCGTCGGCCGCGTAAGGGTTGCCACCGGGCAGGGCGAACCGCCCGACCACCGGCGTGCGGCCGCGCGCGAACACCGCCGCGGTCGAATACGCGCCGGCCGCGCCGTTGCCTTCGAACCACCCGGCCACGCACACGCCCTTGGCATGGTTGCGGCGGTAGCCCGGATGCAGGCCGGCGTTGTCCTCGAAGGTATCGACCAGGCGTTGCGGGGTCAGCCGGTGCGGTGCCAGCCAGCCGCCGACGTAGCCGAAGGCAGCTACGGTGACGCAGGCGAGGCCGCCGATCAGCGCCCATCGCGCCGCATGTCCGAAACGAATCGTCATGGAGTGCTCCCGGCCTGCGGCCGTGTGGTGATGGCACGGAGGACGCGCGACCGGACGGTTTATTCCCGCGCGATGGAATAATCGCTACGCCGCCGCGTCTATCGACCAAGCCCCACGCCGGAGTCCGGCCATGCCCGACCACCCGCTCGACGATGCCCTGCGCGAATGGCTGCCGCGATTGCGGCGCTTCGCACTGTGGCTGACGCGCGAGACGTCCAGCGCCGACGACCTGGTGCAGGCCACGCTCGAGCGCGCGCTGTCGCGCTGGTCCAGCCGCCGCGAGGACGCCTCGCTGCGCAGTTGGCTGTTCGCGATCCTGTACCGGCAGTTCCTCGACGGCCGCCGTCGCGCACAGCGCCATGCCTGGTTGCTCGGCCGGCTGCGCGCGGAAGAGGAGCCACAGGCGCCCTCGGCCGAGCGCGAGGCCATGGCGCACTCCATGCTGCAGGCGTTTGGACGGCTGAGCGCGGAGCAGCGCAGCCTGCTGTTGTGGGTCACCGTGGAAGGCCTCAGCTACCAGGAAGTCGCGCAGATCCTCGACGTGCCGATCGGCACCGTGATGTCCCGCCTGTCGCGTGCACGCGCCGCGCTGCGCCGCCTCGGCGACGGCGAAACCACCATTGTCCCCCTGCGGGTGCTCAAATGAACGAACCCAGCGAACACGACATCCACGCCTACGTCGACGGCCGCCTGGAGGGCGAACGCCGCGCCGCGGTGGAGCTCTACCTCGCCCGGCATCCGGAGCGCGCCGCGCAAGTGCAGGCCTGGCAGCACGATGCCCAGCAACTGCGCGCCGCGCTGGTCGGGGCGCAGTCGCTGCCGCCCAACCCGGCACTGGATCCGTCTGCGATCCGCATGCGCCGACAGCGCCGCCGGGCGTCGCGCCTGGCGATGGCCGCGGCGCTGGTGTTGTGCGTGGGCCTTGGCGGCCTGGGCGGCTGGCAGATGCGCGGCTGGCAGGTCGCGCGCGCGATGCCGCCGATGGGCGACGCGCTGGCGGCCTATCGCCTGCTCGCGCTCGATCCCGGCGCCCGCCCGGACCTGGTGCCGCAACACCGTGGGGACCTGCAGGCCTGGCTCGACCACCACTTCGCCCGCGGCGTGCCGTTGCCGGACCTGGACGCGGCCGGCTTCCGGCCGGTCGGCGGCCGGCTGTTCGCCACCGAGCAGGGAACGGCGGCGATGGTGCTCTACCAGGACGCCGCCGGCCATGCGATCAGCTTCTACGTGCGCCCGCCCGGCCCACGGCGCTACCTGCTGCCGCACGGCCAGCGCGTCGACGATGGCCTGCTGGCGCAGTACGGCTCAGGCAATGGCTATAACTACGCGATGGTCAGCCGCGCCGCGGGCAGCGACGCGCAGGTTGCCGCGCGCGCGCTGCAGCCGCTGATCTGAGCGGGGGCATGAGGCCGTAGGGGGAGCTTCAGCCCACCGCCTCAATCCGGCAGCGTGGGCCCAACCCCCCCTGCGGCGTGGCGGCGAGTGCCCCAGGTTTGCCGTACCCACGCCTTCCGCCGCCGCGGCACGCACGCGATCGCCACGGCGTGCATCGGCCTGATCCGCCCTCTCGCTGCGGACAAGGACGACACGAACGGTCCGTTTCCTGTCCTCCGGCAGCCCCCGGCGCGCCACAAAACCCGGCGATAATGCGCGCCGCACCTCAAGGAAAGGGGAATCGTCATGTGGCACGTGTCGGTGGCGCGCAGGTCGCGCCAGGTCGGGTTTTGTCTGGGTTTGCTGGGGCTGGCGATGCTGGCCGGCTGCAACCGTTCCTCGCAGGACAGGCCCGCGCTGCAGGGCGTGCCCGCCGCGGGCGCCAGTGCGCACGCACCGGCGGGCAAGGCCGCCTTCGCCCTGGCCTCGGCCGGCGCCGACCTGCGCGATACGCGCACCGCGCTGGTGCTGCGCTTCAACGTCCCGCTGGCGGCGGCGCAGCCGTTCGACCGCGAGCTGGCGGTCACCGGCAGCAACGGCGAGCCGATCAGCGGCAGCTGGAACCTGGATGACGACGGCAAGACGCTGCGCTTCCCCTTCGTGCAGCCCAACACCCACTACGCCGTGGTGCTGCGTGCCGGCCTGCTCGCCGCCGATGGCCGCACGCTCGGACGCGAGCTCAAGCGCGAGATCTATTCCGGCAGCGTGCCGCCCGCGGTCGGCTTCGCCTCGCACGGCAGCGTGCTGCCGGCGCGCGGCAGCCGCGGCCTGCCGCTGGTCTCGGTCAACGTGCACGACGCCGACGTGGAGTTCTTCCGCGTGCACGACGACGCGTTGTCCGACCTCTACTGCGCCTACCCGGCCAACAAGCACCGCGACACCTACGAACTCGACCACGAGATCAACCGCTGGGACACCTGTGAGCACGGTGACCGCGTCAAGCGGCCGATCACCGACATGGCCGATTCGGTCTACGCCACTCACTACACCCTGGGTGGCGACGCCAACGAACGGACCGTGACCTACCTGCCCATCCAGCGCGTGCGCGAACTGCAGCGGCCGGGCGTGTACATGGCGGTGGTCAAGCAGGGTGGCACCTTCAAGGGCAGCTACGACAGCGCGATCTTCTTCGTCAGCGACCTGGGACTGCACCTGCGCATGTACCGCGACAACGCACTGCTGCACGTGGCCTCGCTGCGTGACGGCTCCCCGGTGGCGGGCGTGGCGGTGGAGATCGACGGACCGGACGGTTCGGCCAGGCTCAAGGCGACCACCGATGGCGACGGCAATGCCTTGATCGCCTACAAGCTCGATCCGTCCGACGTGCTGATCGCGCGCCACGGCGACGATGTCTCGGTGCTGCCGTTCAACCGCCCCGCGCTGGACATCTCCAACTTCGACGTGACCGGCCGCAAGCAGGCGCCGTTCGAGGTCTACGCCTGGTCCGGCCGCGACCTCTACCGGCCGGGTGAAACGCTGCGCGTGTCGGCGCTGCTGCGCGACGACGACGGCAAGCCGATGAAGGCGCAGTCGCTGTTCGTGCGCCTGAAGCAGCCCGACGGCCGCACCCTCGCCGACCAGCAGCTGGCGCCGTCGGACCTCAACTACTACGCGCTGTCCCAGGCGATCCCGGCCGACGCGCCGACCGGCCTGTGGCAGCTCGAGTTCCGCCTGGACCCGGCGGCGAAGGAGGCGGTCGAAGCCTTTCCGTTCCACGTCGAGGAGTTCCTGCCCGAGCGCCTCAAGCTCAGCCTGGACAGCCCGCAGGCGCGTCTGGTCCCTGACGAGCCGCTCAAGCTCGAAGTCGCCTCCAGTTACCTCTACGGCGCGCCCGCCGACGGCAACCGCGTGACCGCCAAGCTGCTGGTGGCGCCCGAAGTGCACCCGCTGGACAGCCTCAAGGACACCTTCTTCGGCGATCCCACGCTCGACCTGCCCAGGAGCGCCAACGACGTACTCGACGCGAAACTCGACGCGCAGGGCAAGCTCGCCCAGCCGATCGCGCTGCCGGATGACGTCAAGCCGGTCGCACCACTCGCCGTCACGCTATCGGGCAGCGTCTACGAAACCGGTGGTCGCGCCGTCACCCGCCTGCTCAAGCGCGTGTACTGGCCGGCGCCGCAGCTGGTCGGCGTGCGTCCGCTGTTCGATCCGAAGCAGGGCGCCGAGAGCGAAGGCCAGGCCGGCTTCGAGATCCTGCGTGCCGACGTCGACGGCAAGCTGGTCGCCGGCCATCACCTGAAGGTGCGGCTGCAGCGCGAGCTGCGCGACTTCTACTGGCTGTACGAGCACGGCGACGGCTGGAAGTCCGATGCGCACCAGCAGCTGCAGCTGATCGAAGAGAAGGACGTCGACCTGGCCGCGGGACAGCGCGTGCACGTCGACTTCCCGGTGGAGTGGGGCGGCTACCGGCTGGAGGTGTACGACCCGGAAACCCGGCTGACGACCGTGTTCCCGTTCTTCGCCGGCTGGAGCTGGGAGGACGAGAACCTCGGCAAGGAGGCGCGCCCGGACAAGGTCAAGCTGCAACTGGACAAGGCGCGCTACCGCGCCGGCGACACCATGAAGGTGACGGTGACGCCGCCGCATGACGGCCCCGGCCTGCTGCTGGTCGAGTCCGACCACCTGCTCTACGTGTGCGACATCGACGCCAGGGCCGGCAGCACCTTCGAGATTCCGGTCACCAAAGAGTGGGAGCGCCACGACGTCTACGTCTCCGCCCTGGTGTTCCGTGGCGGCGAGGCGCAGGAGCACACCACGCCGGCCCGCGCACTCGGCGTCGAGCATGTCGCGATGGAGCGCAACGACCGGCGCATCCCGCTCACGCTGAGCGCGCCGGCGCTGATGCGCCCGGGCAACCCGCTCGAGGTGACCGTGCAGGCCAAGGGCCTGGCCAACACGCGCGCCTACGTCACGCTGGCGGCGGTGGACCAGGGCGTCATCAACATCACCCACTACCCGGTGCCCGACGTCTGGGCCTGGATGTTCGCCAAGCGCGCGCTGAGCGTGGATGCCTACGACCTCTACAGCCGCATCATCGAGGCGATGGACGGCGCCGAGGCCAGGCTGCGCTACGGCGGCGACATGAGCGGCCCGGCGCTGCCGCATGCGGCACGCCTCAATCCCAAGGTGCAGATCGTCGACCTGTTCGCCGCACCGGTCGCCTTCGACGCGCAGGGCAAAGCCACGCTGCGCGTGCAGGTGCCTGACTTCAACGGCAGCCTGCGCCTGGCCGCGCTGGCCTGGAGCGCCGACCGCTTCGGCAACGCCGACGGCGCAGTCACCGTGCGTGCGCCGCTGGTGGTCGAGCCGAGCACGCCGCGCGTGATGGCCGCCGGCGACAAGGCGCGCATCAGCCTGGATCTGAAGAACCTCTCCGGGCATGACGGCACGGCGAAGGTGGTGGTCAAGGCCACCGGCCCGATCAGCATCGCCAATGCCAGCCGCGAGGTGGCCCTCAAGGACGGCGCCGGCACCACCCTCACGATGCCGGTCACGGCGAGCGCAGGTGCGGCCGTGGCCAAGCTCGACATCCATGCCACGCTGGGCGACTTCACGGTCGACCGCCACTTCGAGTTCGCCGTACGCCCGGCCTGGCCCGAGCAGCAGACGACCGTGCCGCTGGCGATCGAGGCCGGCAAACCGGCGCAGCTGGATGCCGGTGCCGCCGCCGGGCTGCTCGCGCCTACCGTGCGCGCCCAGCTCACCCTGAGCACGCTGCCGCCGCTGCCCTACGGCTCGGCGCTGCGCGACCTGCTGCGCTACCCCTACGGCTGCATCGAGCAGACCACCAGCAAGGGCTACGCCGCGCTGGTGCTCGACCCGGCCACCGCGACGGCGCTGGGGCTGTCCACCAGCGAGGCGGCCCGTCGCGCCGCGGTCGACAGCGCACTGGCGCGCATCGCCTCGTTCCAGGCAAGCAACGGCCACTTCAGCTTCTGGGGTACCAGCCCGATCGAGACCTTCATGACGCCCTACGTGGTCGACTTCATGCTCGACGCGCGCGAGGAAGGCTTCGCCGTGCCGCAGGAGGTACTGCAGAAATCCCTGCAGCGGTTGAGCGACGACCTGCTCGGCGGCGGCCACGCGTATTACAGCTACGAGCACCACGATCATCTGCGTATCGCCGACGAGGCCTACTCCGGCTTCGTGCTGGCCCGCGTCAACCGCGCGCCGCTGGGCACGCTGCGCGCGATCTTCGACCACGACCGCGACAAGCTGGTCGGCCCGCTGCCGCTGGTGCACCTGGGTGTCGCGCTCAAGCTGATGGGCGACACCGACCGCGCGCAGAAGGCCGTCGACGAAGCCTTCGCCTGGGACAAGGAGCGTCCCTGGTACGTCGGCGACTACGGCTCGGACCTGCGCGACCTGGCGCTGATGGTCGCGCTCACCCATCGCTACGGCCTGGCCAAACCGGCCTACGACGGCAAGCTGATCGACTGGGCGCGCAACGCCACCGCGCGCGACCACGCCAACAAGCAGGAAGTGCCCTATTACCACTGGTCGTGGTCCTACCTCTCCACCCAGGAGCAGGTGGCGATCGCGCGCGTGGCGCGCGCCTTCGACGCCGGCAGCGGCGCGCCGCTGGCGGTCACCCTCGCCATCGGCGGCAAGCGCGAGGCCGCACCCGCCGACAAGCGCCTGTGGACGCGCGAACTCACGCTGGCCGAGCTGAAGGAAGGCATCAGCGTGCAGCCGGCCGGGACGGGCACTGTGTTTGCCACGCTGGACGTCGCTGGCATCCCGCAACAACCGCCCGCCGCCGACGATCGCCAGGTCGATGTGCGCCGCAGCTACTTCACCACCGACGGCCAGCCGTGGACCGGCGACACGCTGAAGGAGGGCGACACACTGATCGCCGAGCTCACCCTGGAGGCGCGCACCGACATGCCTGACGCGCTGGTCACCGACCTGCTGCCCGGCGGGCTGGAAGTGGAGAACCTCAACCTCGGCGGCGCGCAGCAGTGGGAGGGCGTCGTCGTCGATGGCATCGACATGCAGCAGCACACCGGCGCCGCCGACCTGGTGCACGAGGAGTACCGCGACGACCGCTACGCCGCCGCCCTGCACCTGCGCCGGGGTAACGCTGCCCACGTGTTCTACCTGGTCCGCGCGGTCACGCCCGGCACGTACACCGTCCCGCCGCCGCTGGCGGAGGACATGTATCGCCCGGCGCTACGCGGCATCGGTAAATCGGTGCCTGCAAGGATCACGGTAGTCGAACCATAGAACTCACCGCGAAATGTGCGCACCGCATCGAACCGAGCCCCTCTCCCCCGGCTCCGCCGGAGGAGAGGGGGAGGCGTTCGCCTCGGCGTCACTCACTCCGATACCGGGCACCACCCGGCACCCCGCGTCGCAACATCTGGCGCGAATGGGTTTGGTATCCGCAAGAAAAACCGTTCGCCCTGAGCGTAGGCCGCAGGCCGAAGTCGAAGGGCAGTCGCCATGACCGACATAACCCCGAAACCCCGCCCATCCACGTTCAAACGCTGGCTGCGCACCACGGCAGCCATCCTCGTCGCGCTCTCGCTAGCCGCGCTCATCCTCGACCGCCTGTTCCCCCTCCCGCTACCTGTCCCTGACACCGGCAGCACCGTCGTACTCGCCCGCGACGGCACGCCACTTCGCGCCTTCGCCGACCGCGATGGCGTATGGCGCTATCCCACCACCACGACCAGGGTTTCACCGCTCTACCGCCAGGCGCTGCTGGCCTACGAAGACCGCTGGTTCTACCGCCACCCCGGCGTGAATCCCTACGCATTGCTGCGCGGCGCGGTGCAGGGCGCGCTGCATGGTCACGTGATCTCCGGCGGATCCACGCTGACCATGCAGGTCGCGCGCATCATCGAGCCGATCCCGCACACGTTCGGCGGCAAGTTCCGCCAGATCTTCCGCGCGCTGCAACTGGAAGCGCACCTGGACAAGACGCAGATCCTCGACCTCTACCTCAACCACGCCCCCTTCGGCGGCACCATCGAGGGGGTCGAAGCCGCCTCATGGGCGTACCTGGGCAAGAGCGCCAGCCGCCTGTCGCGCGCCGAGGCGGCCCTGCTCGCGGTGTTGCCGCAGGCGCCCAGCCGTCTGCGACCCGACCGTCATCCGGAGGCGGCCCGCGCCGCACGCGACAAGGTGCTGCACCGGCTGCGCGACGAAGGCGTCTGGACGCCCAGGCAAGTGGACGACGCGGCGATCGAACCAGTCGTCGCTCGCTCCCTGCGCGCACCGCTCGCCGCCGCCTTGCTGGCCGAACGCCTGCATCAGCAGCATCCGCGCGCCCGGCGCATCGTCACCACCATCGACGCCAACCTGCAACGCGCCGCCGAGGACCACGTCGCCAGCTACCTCGCCCGCCTGCCGCCCCGCAGTTCGGTCGCGGTGCTCGCGGTGGAGAACAGCACGCTCGAGGCAAGCGTCTATATCGGCACCGGCGAGTTCGCCGACCCCGAACGCGCCGGCCACGTGGACATGGTGCGCGCGCCGCGCTCGCCGGGCTCCACGCTCAAGCCCTTCCTCTACGGCCTGGCGCTGGACGACGGACTGGTCACCTCCGAAAGCCTGCTGGTCGACGCGCCGCAGGACTTCGGCGGCTACCACCCGGGCAACTTCGACGAGGCCTTCAGCGGCCCGGTGAGCGTGAGCGAAGCGTTGCAACGCTCGCTCAACGTGCCGGCGGTCGACATGCTCGACCGCGTCGGCCCGAACCGCTTCGTCGCGCGTCTGGCCAGCGGTGGCGTCGACCTGCAGCTGCCCGACGGCGCGCGACCCAATCTGTCGATCATCCTGGGCGGCACCGCGACGAAACTGGAAGACCTGGTCGGCGGCTACAGCACCTTCGCCAACGGCGGCATCGCCGGCGCACCGCGCTACACGCCGGACCAGCCCGCCCGCCCGCGGCGCCTGCTCTCGCCAGGCGCCGCCTGGATCATCCGCGACATCCTCGCCAGCAACCCGGCCGACGTCGAAGGCGCGCCGCTGGAAGGCACCATCAACCGGCACGTCGCCGTCGCCTGGAAGACCGGCACCAGCTACGGCTACCGCGACGCCTGGGCGATCGGCGTCACCGACCGCTGGACCGTCGGCGTCTGGATTGGCCGCCCGGATGGCACGCCCTCGCCGGGCCAGTACGGCGCCGTCACCGCGCTGCCGCTGTTGTTCCAGCTCACCGACATGCTGCCCGCGCGCGGCGGCGTGCACGCGCCGCGTCCGGCCAGCGTCCGTGCGGTCGACATCTGCTGGCCGCTCGGCCAATCGGCCGCAGCCACCGACACCAGCCTCTGCCGCCAACGCCGCACCGCCTGGAGCCTCGACGGTGCGCTTCCACCCACCTTCGCCGAACGCGACCCGGGCGCCTGGATGAGCGGTCGCGTCGAACTGCGCGTAGACGAAAAAAACCGCCGCCTGAGTGCCGGCTGCCACGCCCCACACGAACATCGCCTCACCCTCGCCCGCTGGCCGGCGCTCGCCACACCCTGGCTCGACGCCGCCGACCGCGCCGCCTCCGCCCTGCCCGCGCTGGCGCCCGGCTGCGCGCCGGACTCGCTCGCCATCGCCGTGCCGATCCGCATCAGCGGCCTGCGCGAAGGCAGCCTGCTGCGCCAGGCGCCCAACGGCAATGGACCATTGCGTGTCACGGTGCACGCACTCGGTGCCCCGGGCACCGTCCAATGGCTGCTCGACGGCCGCCTGCAGGGCAGCACGTCGGCCGGCGGGACCATCGCTCTGACATTGACGCGACCCGGTCACCACGCCCTCACCGCGCTGTCGCAGGATGGCGCCTGGGCGAGCGTTGGCTTCGCCGTGGCGGGTTTGCCTGACGTCGTGAGCAGGCCCGTGCCTCCAGTCCGCTGAGCGGCGGCAGGCGATCGGAAGCCCGCGGCAGGCGAGCCCAGTCGCGGGGAGGCCACGCAAGAACGACAAGCAACACAGCGCTCCTGCAGACAGCCCCGCGAGCCCCGGCCCCTCACCCCAGCCCTCTCCCCGGAGGGGAGAGGGAGCAAAGTGCGGAGCTCGCGCACACAAGCGCGCAAATCCTCTTGCCTCAGCTCCCGAGCGCCCGCGGTAAAGCGGCGGCAGCTCCTCTAAGAGCAGGCGACTGACCAAGCAAAGCGCAAAGGCACCTAGCTTTTTAGTCACCCCGTGCTTAGCAGGCCATTTCTTTGGTTACTTTCTTTGGGCCAGCAAAGAAAGTGACCCGAGCGCCGGCAGGCGATCGGAAGCCCGCGGCAGGCGAGCCCAGTCGCGGGAAGACCACGCAAGAAGGACAAGCAACAGCGCTCCTGCCGGCATCCCCGCGAACCCCGGCCCCTCACCCCAACCCTCTCCCCGGAGGGGAGAGGGAGCAGAGCGCGGAGCTCACATAAGCGCGCAGCACGGCTCCGGTGAGGGAGTCACTTGACGCCCGGCAATCCCGACTGTACTACTACGCACAGTACAGACAGGACGAGCAACCATGCCCCGTACCCAGGCTTTGATGATCCAGATCGCCACCGGCGATCCCCGTCCGATCAGCAAGCAGATCGTCGACGGCGTGCGCATGAAGATCGCCACCGCCGAACTCGCTCCCGGGGACCAGCTGCCCAGCGTCCGCGGCCTGGCCCAGCAGCTGACGATCAACCCCAACACAGTGGCCAAGGCCTACGCCGAGCTCACCGCCGAAGGCTGGCTGGAGTCGCGCCAGGGCCTGGGGCTGTTCGTCGCCACGCCGCGCCAGCGGCTTTCCAACAGCGAGCGCGACCGGCGCATGGACGATGCCATCCAGGTCTTCGTGCACGAAGTGGCCGCGCTCGATTACCCGCCCGAGCGTGCGCTGGCGCGGCTGGATCGCGCGCTCCAGGTGTTGTCCCGCAAAAGCGCCTGACCTGCCCGGGAACCGTCAATCATGACCGACCACGTCATCGAAACCCGCGCGCTGACCAAGCGCTACGGCGCCAAGCTGGCGCTCGACGCGCTGGATCTGTCCATCGCCGCCGGCCGTATCCACGCCATCGTCGGTGCCAACGGTGCCGGCAAGTCCACGCTGTTCCGCATTCTGCTCGGCTTCCTGCCGCCGACCAGCGGCAGCGCGCGCATCCTCGGCCGGGACAGCCAGCAGCTCACGCCCGCAGACCGCGGCCGTATCGGCTTCGTCAACGAGGAACACACGCTGCCCGGCTGGATGCGCGTCTCGGCGGTGGCCGCCATGCAGCGCCGCCAGTATCCGCGCTGGAACCCGCGCGCGTACGAGGAGGTGATCGGGCACTACCACGTGCTGCCGGAACAGAAGGTCGGCCAGCTCTCGCGCGGCGAGCGCGCCGGCTTCAACCTTGCGCTGACCCTGGCCCAGGGACCGGAACTGCTGGTGCTGGACGAGCCCACGCTGGGCCTGGACGTGGTGGCCAAGCGCGCGTTCCTCGAATCGCTGATGTATTCGAGCGCGGCCGAGTCGTGCACGGTGATCTACTGCTCGCACCAGATGGAAGAGATCGAGCGCGTCGCCGAGAACCTGATCATCCTGGAGCGCGGCCGGTTGGCGCACATGTCCGCGCCGGAGGAGTTCTGCGCGCGCGTGACTCACTGGGTCGCCGACATCCCGTTTGCTGGCCCGCCACCGGCGAGCGTGCCCGGGCTGTTGCAGGTGCAGCGCATCGATGGCCTGCACCACTACCTGGTGCTCGACCAGCACGATGACTTTGCACAATTCCTGCGTGGCGCGGGCGCGCGCACGGTGCAGAGCATGCCGGTGAGCCTGGACCGCGCGGTCAACGGCTTCCTGGCCAAGAACCACGCCATGCCGGCGGCAGCATGAGGAGCGGCGACATGCGTGACTTGTTCAAGGCCGAACTGCTGCGCTTCCGCGGATGGGCGCTCGGTGCCCTTGCGGTGCACCTGCTGGTGCTCGCCTTCCTCGCCCGCGTGGTGGATCTGGCGCAGCAGCCGGTGCTGGTTTACCGCGTGTTCGGCGGCGTTGACGTGCTGGCCGGGCTGCTGCTGGGCCTTTACCAGATGGGCAGCTATCGCCGCCCCAATACCTGGCTCAACCTGCTGCATCGACCGCTGGCGCCCGCGCGCATCGCCGCTGCGCTGCTGGGCGCGGGCCTGGCCTGGCTCGCGGTGGCGGTGGCCTTGCCGGTACTGCTGATCGGCGCCTATCAGGCCGGCCTCACCGCGCGCGTAGTCGACCTGCGCCACTGGCTGCTGCCGCTGGCGGCGTGGCTGCTGGCCGCGTGCGGCTACGTCGCCGGCGCCTGTTGCATGCTCGGCCCGGCGCGCCGCGCGATAGCCGCACTGGTGCTGCTGGTGGCGCTGGCGACCAACCAGGCCAGCGGAGTGTGGGCGTTGCTGGTGCAGACGCTGGCGCTAGCCTGGCTGGCCGCGATGCTGCTGGCATCGTTCAAGCCCGATCTGTCGGCGGCGCCGCGCTCGCCGTTGGCCACGGTGCTGCTGGCGGTGCCGCTGCAGGCGGGCGTGTACCTGTTGATCCTGTTGCTGGAGTTCGGTGGCCAGATGGTGTGGATCATGCAGGGCAGCCATCCCAACAACACCGAAACCCCGCCGCCCGGTGGCCAGAACGAAACCGAGCGCATGACGCCGCAACAACGCATGCTGGCGGGTCTGGCGGTCAGCCGCGCGCCGCAGGCGCCGACCTGGCGCGAGCAGGTGGCATTGTCGGAGGTGGTTTCGATCGAGCCGGCGCTGTCCGGTCTACCCGTGCGCGGCGCGCTGACCAATGCCGCGCCCGTCGACTTCGACGACACGGCGCAAAACGTGCGCTGGACCTTCAGCCACGACCGCATGCGCCTGGTCGGTTACCGCATCGCCGGCGGCCGTGGCGTCGGCACGCTGGGCGTGGGCACGACCAACGGAGCGTTCCCGGCGCCGGCCGTCGCCATCGCCGCCCTGCCCGGTCAGCCAAAGGACGACCGCGGCCTGATCGCCGGCAACAGGCTGTACCACTACATCAGCGAAAGCCGTCAGATCCTGCCGCGCATCCAGCTGCCGCCGGGCGAGTGGCTGCTCGGCACCACACCGGTGGGCGAGAACCTGGCGGTACAGAGCGATCGGGCGCTGTACTTCTACGACGGCCGCGACATCGTCGCCAGCGAAGCGCCGCTGCGGCCGCGCGAGCGCATGCCGCTCCCGGGCGCGGTGGGCGACCTGCGCGACCTGGACCTGATCGAGCTGGTCGACGGATACCTGGTGTCGGCCTCGTTCACCACCTACGCCTGGGTCATGGACGGCACGGCGCCCTACCAGACGCTGACCTGGGTGCACGACGACGGTCGCGTGGAGGAAGTGGCGCGACGCGCCATCGCGTTCGACTACCCGGCCTGGTTCCGGTACCAGGCATGGTGGCCCTCGCCGGCGCTGTACGCGCTGCGACATGCCGTGACCGGCCTGTTCGCCAGGCCCGATCCGTTGCAGGCGACCACGCCGGCGCCGCTGCCGCGCGGGATCCGGTGGCTGGCGGGCGGCTTGATGCTGGCCTCACTGCTGGCCGCGCTGTGGCTGGTGCGCCGGCGCGAGCTGTCGCTGCCGGCAAAGGCGGCCTGGGTGATCGTTTGTGGCGTCATCGGCCTGCCGGCGCTGGCGAGCCTGTGGCTGTTGTACCCGGCCTGCGAGGCGGGGCGGCTGACGATGCACGCCCAGCCAGCCATCTAGACGGCTGACCGATACCTGCCCGAAGGCCGAGCTTGCTCCTTTCTGAAGCGGGTAGGCCGGGAGCGGGCACCCGCAGGGAACCAAGCGCCCGCCACCGCAATCCTCCCCTGCGCTGCAGGGGACGCCACTCCCGACGACAGCACGGAAAACGCGCCATGTACCCGTTCGCACGCCCCCTGCTCGCCCTGTGTGCCCTCCTGCTGGCCAGGCCTGCGCTGGCCCACGCGCCAGTCGACGCGTTCCAGGCGGACGTCGCCCACGAACGCGCGCGGCCACCGGCGCCGACGTTCCCGCGTGCCGCTTTCCTGCTGCGTCCGGCCGTGGTTGCAGCGGCGCTTTCCCCCGACGGCAACCAGGTCGCCTACCTGCGCGAGCAGGCCGGCCGGCGCAGTCTCTGGCTGCTCCCCGCTGAGGGTGGACAGGCGCGCCGCGTGCTCGGCGGTACCGACGCCCGGCGCATCGCCTGGTCGCACGACGGGCGTTGGCTCGTGCTGGAGTCCGGGCGCCAGCTGTTCGCGGTGGCGGCGGCGGGCCAGGGCGGCTCGCATCTGATGGTCACGCTGGGCGGCCGCCAGCAGCGCGAGCTGATCGACATCGACCCATTGCAGCCGGCCGCCGTGCTGCTGCGCGAGCGCGCGCCGGCTACGCCGGAGGCACCGGAGCGCTGGCGCGTCTTGCGCGTCGACATGCAGGGGCGGCGCACGCTGTTGCACGAGGACGCGCACCGGCTGGTCGAGGTGGCCTTCGACCGCAGCGGACGGCTGGCCTTCCTCAAGCGTGTCGAGGACACGGCGCTGGCGGTCCATCGGGTCGACGTGCACGGTCGCTTGCATCCGGTGCTGCGCTGCGCGCAACTGCATCGCTGTTCGCTGTTGCCGGTGACCGACGCGCAGGGCCGCTTGCTGCTGCTCAGCGACGTGGACGCCGACCTCGAAGGCCTGCGCCGCCTGCAGTCCGACGGCACGCTCGACACCCTCGCCACCGATCCGCGCGGAGAAGCCGACCTCGACGCGCTGGCGCTCGATCCGGTCGACGGCACGCCGCGCATCGCCAGCTACCGCGGCACGGTGGCCGCGAACCAGGGGCTGGATCCGGCGACACGCGGCCTGCTGGCGGACCTGAAGGCGCGCCTGCCCGGTCGCAACCTGGACATCGCCGTGGGCGAGGCGCACTGGCTGGTCAGCGCGCAGGCCAGCACCCTGCAGGGCGCGCGCTGGCACCTGGTGGATCCGCGCACCGGCGCCGCGCGGGAGATCCTGGATTTCCCGCCGCTGGGCGATCGCGACGGCCGTCCTGCGCAGTGGCTCCCGGAAGCGGCGATGGCGCGCAAGCTGCCGTTCGACTGGCGCGCTTCGGACGGCATGCGCCTGCACGGCTTCGTCTGGCTGCCACCTGGAGCCGACCCCGCCCACCTGCCGCTGGTGGTGCTGGCGCATGGCGGGCCGTGGAGCGCCGCCCGTCCGGACGAGTTCGGCAACGGCTACAGCCAGGCGCTGGCCAACCGCGGCTACGTCGTGTTCGAGCCCAACTTCCGCGCCTCCAATGGACTGGGCCGGCATTACCTGATGTCCGCCCACGGGGATTTCGGCCATGGCCGCGTGCAGCAGGACATCGTCGAAGGTACCCGCGCACTGCTCGCCCGGGGTATCGGGGACGCCGAACGCGTCGGCATCGCCGGGGCTTCCTTCGGGGGCTATGCCACGCTGCTTGGCGTGACCTTCCAGCCGGACCTCTTCAAGGTCGGCGTTGCGGTGGTGCCGCCCCCGGACTTCGGTTGGGACATCCGCTGGATCGGACGCACCACCGAAGCGCTGTCGCTCTCACGCTACATCCCGTTCGACGAATGGCTGGCGATGCTGTCGCTCGATCCGCGCGACGCTGCCACGATGGCGCGCCTGCACGAGCAGTCGCCGCTGGCCCACGCCAGTCACATGGACCGCCCGCTGCTGATCTTCGCCGGCGGCGAAGACCGCCGCGTGGCGCTGCGCGGCGTGCTCGGCTATGCCGCCCGCCTGAAGGCGCTGGGCAAGGACTTCAGCCTGTTCGTCGACCCCCTGGCCGGCCACCGGAACGACAAGCCGGTCGCCCATGAGGCCTATCTCTACCTCCTGGAGTGGATGCTCCATCGCCACCTTGGCGGCGCCGCGCCGGCGGCTCCCGACGCGACCGTCCGCGCCTACCTCGCGCGCAGCCTGCGTGTGGCCGGCAGTGACCTGCGCGCGGCCGGCCTGACGCACTCGCCCTAGGCCGAGCCGCCGACTGCAACGCGCGGCACCTTCGGCCCGCGTCGGGGGGACTGCGGCACCGTTCTCCGTTTGGGCGCTTGGCCGTTGTTGATGAAGCTCGGCGCGTGTTACCCCGGACGGCGCAGGGGAAACTTGCCTAAAAGGAGTTCGAGCATGCTTCGCAGGATTGTCACCTTCGCGTTGCCCACCCTGGCCGCCGCGGCCGTCTTCACCTTCTTCCCCGCCAAGCCGGTGCAGGCCTATCCGGCGGTCTGCGACAGCACCTACTGGACCTGCATGTACAGCGCCAAATCGATCGACGGACTGAAGCAATGCGTGCTGGACTTCCAGGCCTGCAGCGGCGTTGTGTACCCGCCGCCCCCGCCGCCGCGCGCTCGCGGCATGGCCCTGCGCCAGCCCTGACAGGCCGGATGCGGCATCGGTTCCAGCCATCGACCCGAATGCCCGGAGCGATGGCTGGAACCACCTGGCGGCGGGGCCCGGACTGAGGCGGGGTTCCGCGTTTGCCGGGCTGGCGGTTGCCGCAGGTCGGGGCGCGTGCAACTCCGGGCATGCAGGGGGACACTGGCTGAAAGGAGTTCAAGCATGCTTCGCAAGATCGTGACGATCGCTTTGCCGGTGGCGGCTGCGGCAGCCGCTTTCACCTTCTTTCCCGCCCGGACCGCGCAGGCCTACCCGGCCTCGTGCGATTCCGCCTGGGAAGCCTGCATGGCGCAAGCGGCCTCGCTGAGGGACCGGGTGATCTGCAATCGGGCATTCGAACAGTGCAGCGGGGGAGCGATCCCGCCCAATGCAATCGACCCGTTGCTCGGCGCCATCAGGAAGCACTGACGAGTCGCCTTCCCGGTCGGCGCCTGCCGGCCGGGAAGTTGCGCCTCACACCGCCTGGCGCTCTCCACCGATCCAGGTTTCGCGTACATGCAGGGTGTCGTCCAGCACGGCGAAGTCGGCGCGCTGGCCGGGCGCGATGCGGCCGTGGGTCTGGTCCAGTCCGAGCCATTCGGCCGGATAGGCGCTGGCCATGCGCGAGGCTTCGGCCAGCGGCAGGCCGAGCAGGTTGACGGTGTTGCGCACGGCGCTGGCCATGTCCAGCGCGCTGCCGGCAAGCACGCCGGCGTCGTTCATGCAGACGCCCTCGCGCGCCACGATGGTCTGGCCGTTGAGCACGTAGTCCGGGCGTGCGCTGCCGACCGGCGGCATCGCGTCGGTGACCAGCACGCACTTGCCCGGCGGCTTGGCGTTGATCGCGATGCGCAGCGAGGCCGGATGCACGTGGTGGCCGTCCACGATCAACCCGCACCAGCTCGCCGGATCGTCCAGCGCGGCGCCGACCACGCCCGGCTCGCGGCTGGTGAGCGGCGTCATTGCGTTGTAGAGGTGGGTGAAGCCGCACACGCCGGCGTCGAGCGCGGCGCGCGCGGTGGCGTAGTCGGCCGCCGTGTGGCCGGCGACCACGCGCACGCCCGCCGCAGCCAGCCGCGCAATCACCGACGGTTCCACCTGCTCGGGCGCCAGCGTCAGCATCACGACGCCGCGCCGTTGTGCGGTGAGCGCGAGCAGGTCGTCCGCGACGGGCGTGCGGAACAGCGAGGCGTCATGGATGCCCTTGCGCGCGGGCGCCAGGAAGGGTCCCTCCAGGTGGATGCCCAGGATGCCCGGAACGCTCTGCGCGATCGCCGCATCCACCGCGTCCAGCGCCGCGCGCATCGTGTCCGCGGTGTCGGTGATCAGCGTCGGCAGCAGGCCGGTGGTACCGAAGCGCCGGTGCGCCTGCGCGATGCCGCGCAGCGTGTCCACCGTAGGCGCGTCGTTGAACAGCAGTCCGCCGCCGCCGTTGACCTGCACGTCGATGAAGCCGGGCAGCAGCAGCGCGCCGGCCAGGTCGTGCCGCTGCGCCTGTGCCACGCGCGGGTCGTCGGCCGCGGCCAGCGCGAGCACGTGGCCGTCGTGCACCAGCACCGCGACGTCCTCGCGCAGGCCCTCGTCGGTCAGCACGCGACCGTGGACCAGGGCGAGCAGGGACTGAAGCATCACAGCGTCTCGGTGACTTTGCGCAGGTGCGGCGGAACATCCGGATCGTAGCCGCGCGCCAGTGAAAGCGCGCTGGCTGCGCGGTAGAAGCTCTGCACGGCGAGCAGCGGGGTGGTGATCGCCGGCACCCCGGCGGGCAGCGGCAGGGCGTCCGGCCCGCGGGCGCCCGGTGCCGCGACCCACACCCGCGCGCCGCGCGCGCGGAACTCGCTGGCGACGGCCAGCGTGCTCTCCAGCGAGCCATCTTCCTGCGCGAATACCAGCACCGGGAAGCCCTCGCCGACCAGCGCCATCGGACCGTGCTTCACCTCCGCCGCGCTGAACGCCTCGGCGTGCAGGCCGCAGGTTTCCTTGAACTTGAGCGCTGCTTCCAGCGCCGCGCCGAAGCCGTAGCCGCGACCGACCACGAACAGGTTGCGCACCCCGAGCAGGCCCTCGCCGAGCGCGGACCAGTCGGCATTCCAGCTGGCACGCAGGTCGTCGGGCAGGCGATCGAGCGCGGCATGCAGCGCTTGGTCGCCGCTCCAGCAGGCGGTCAGCTGCAGGACGGCCGAGAGCGCGGCCAGGTAGCTCTTGGTCGCCGCCACGCTGCGCTCGGGGCCGGCATGCAGCGGCAAGACCGCATCGGCCTGGTGCGCGAGCGGGGAGTCGGCGTCGTTGACCAGTGCCACCACCTGCGCGCCGGCCTTGCTGGCGGCCTGCGCGCTGAGCAGCAGGTCCGGGCTCCTGCCCGACTGGGAGATGGCCAGGAACAGGGCGCCTTCCAGCTGCAGCGGCGCGTCGTAGATCGAGCTAACCGCCGGTGAAGCGGAGGCGGTGACCACGCCCAGGCGGGTCTCGAACACGTACTTGGCATAGGCGGCGGCGTGGTCGGAGCTGCCGCGCGCGCAGGTGACGATGCAACGCGGCGGATGGGCGCGCAGCCGTTCGCCCAGCTCGGCCAGCAGCCCGGCATTGGCGTCGAGCTGGTGCGCGATCACGTCGGCAGTCGACTGCGCCTCCTGGTACATCAGGGTGTCATGCGGTGATTTCATGGGTGTTCCGGGGACGGGCGGGCGTGTCTTTCCTCCCCCGCCGGGAGAGGGTGCCCGCAGGGCGGGTGAGAGTTCGGGCGGAGCGGGGTGCGTGGCGACGCCGCACCCTCTCCCCAACCCCTCTACCGGTGGGAGAGGGGCTCAGGCGTTGAGGTTCGAGGAGGTCCTTCGACGTCGCTGCGCTACGCTCAGGGCGAACGGTCTTTTTGCTACGAGCACGGGCGGGAGAGGGGCGAACGGCACACGCTCCACCGTTCGCCCTGAGCGTAGGTCCGCAGGGCCGAAGTCGAAGGGCAGGTTGGCTGCCCGAAGCGGGAATCAGCTCTTCCGCGGCGGCGCCGTCGAACCGCGCACGACCAGCTCCGGCACAAAGCCTTCGTTGGCCGTCTCGGGTGCCGATCCGCCCTGCTGCAGCTCGGCCATCAGGCGCAAGGCGGCATGCCGGCCGATCTCGGCAGTCGACTGCCGCGCCGTGGTCAACGCCGGCCAGGCCTGCTTGGAAAACGGGTTGTCCTCGAAGCCGGCGATCGAAAGATCCCATGGCACGTCCAGCCCGGCCGAGCGGGCCGCGGCCAGCACGCCGGCGGCGATCTCGTCGTTGCTGCCAAAGATCGCCGTCGGCGGCTCCTTCAGCGCGAGCAGCTTGCGCGCGCCGCGGAAGCCATCGTCGAACGCGTAGCGTCCGGGCAGGATCAGCTTCTTGTTGAGCGGCAGTCCATAGTCCTTCAGCGCGTCGGCATAGCCCTGGTAGCGTTCGGGGCTGGAGCGGTGATGCGGCTCGCCCCACAGGAAGCCGATCCGCGTATGCCCGAGCTGGATCAGATGCTCGGTAATCGCATAGGCCGCGTCGCGGTCGTCCACCCACACGCACGGGGAGCCATCGCACGGGTCCTCGCGGGCGGCCAGGATGCGCACGAACGGAATGTCGTGCGCCTTCAGCGTGGCGATCAGTTGCGGTTGCTCGGACATCGGCGGCGCCAGCACCAGCCCGGCCAGGCGCGATCGGCGCACCAGCGCGCACAATTCTTCCGCCAGGTGCGGCGAGGACGAATCGCAGGGATGGATCTGCAGGCCGAAGCCGCGTTCGCGACAGGCCGACAGCACGCCGTTCTGCATGCTGATCACGTAGTGCGCGTTCGGGTTGTCGTAGACCAGCCCAATCGCGTACGAGTGCGCCGCCCGCAGACTGCGCGCGGACAGATTCGGTCGGTAGCCCAACGCCTCGATCGCCCGCTCGACCTTCTCGCGCGTGTCCTCGCGCACCGATGCTTCGCGGTTGATCACCCGCGATACGGTCTTCAGCGACACGCCGGCGCGCTTGGCGACGTCCTTGATGGTGGCGTGACGCAACGACGGGTTCTCCTGCGGATCGGCGCGCCATCCTAGCCCACCGGCGTGCCGGCGTGGCGGTCCCTTCACCGCGAACGCGAGCCATCGCCGTCACGCAGGCCCACGCGGTAGCCGCGCAGACCGTAGAACAGGATGTACAGGTAGCAGGGCACCATCAGCGCCGCGAACACCAGTTGGAAGTCGTAGTGCGTCTTCAGGTGCGCGAACAGCTGCGGCACCACCGCGCCGCCGGCGATGCCCATGATCAGCAGCGCGGAGCCGGCCTCGGTATGGCGGCCCAGCCGGTTGATCGCCAGCGGGAAGATCGCCGGCCACATCATCGCGTTGGCGAAACCGAGCGCCGCCACGAAGCCGACCGAGACGTAGCCGCGCGTGAGATAGGCGCACACGCTGAACAGCACGCCGAGCACCGCCGAGACGGCGAGGTAACGCTGCTGCGAGATGACGCGCGGGATCAGCACCAACCCCGCCACGTAGCCGAGCAACATGCCGCCCAGGGTGAAGGCGGTGAAGAACTTGGTCTGGTCCAGCGGCAGGTCGAAGCCGGCGCCATAGGTGCCGATCGCGTCGCCCGCCATCACCTCCACGCCCACGTACAGGAACAGGCACAGCGCGCCCAGCCACAGGTGCGCAAAGCCGAGGATGCTGGTGTCGGCCTCGCCCGCCTGCTCGCTGTTGGCCTTGGCCGGGCGGATCTCCGGCAGTGACGAGCGCACGATCCAGACCGCCAGCAGCGCCAGCAGCACGGCCATGCCCAGGTATGGCGCGTGGATCTTCGCGGCAAACGCATCCAGCAACGCTTCGCGTGCCTGCGGCGTGGCCGCCGCATGAACCTGGGCGTCGATGTCGCCGATGCCGCTGAGCACCAGCGAGCCGATCACGATCGGCGCCAGGATGCCGGCGACCTTGTTGCAGATGCCCATCACCGCGATGCGCTGTGCCGCGCTCTCGATCGGGCCGAGGATGCTGATGTACGGGTTGGAGGCGGTCTGCAGCAGCGACAGGCCCGCGCCGATCACGAACAGCCCGACCAGTGCGCCGGCGAACATGCGCATGGTGGCGAACTGGCCGAACGCCATGGCGCCGATCGCCATCACGAACAGGCCCAGCGCCATGCCCTTTTTCATGCCGGTACGCCGCAGCACCATCGACGCGGGCAGCGAGAACACGAAATAGGAGATGTAGAAGGCGAACGGCACCAGGAAGGCGTAGACGTCCTCCACCTGGAAGGCCAGTTTGACGAAGGCGATCAGCGGCCCGTTGAGCCAGGTGACGAAGCCGAAGATGAAGAACAGCAGCCCGATCACCAGCATCGGCCCCAGGGCGGAAGACGGCCTGGGTTGATCGGTCGCGAGCGTGGTGGACGACATGGACGGCTCCTGTCAGGCAAACGCATGCGATGCGAGCGCCGCCAACGGGCGCTCCCCCCGGCCGGCTTTATGGCCTTGCGGAACAACGTTGTCAATTTATGTCTTTCAAACCGCCCTCGCGCGGCCAGCGGGTGGCGCGGAACCATAGCCTTATCGTGTGCGCCGTGCGGCAGTGCGACATGGTGCAGAACACCAGCGGGCGATCTCGGAAATCCCGCGCCAAAGCCGATCTAGCGGCATGTTTTCACGGGATGTTGATGACCATTCAATGGCGCATGTTGCGGCGCGTGAATCGCCTTGCGGAAAATGCGGCCAAGACGCGTTGACAACGTTGTCATCGCTGTCCAGACTCCGCCCCCGCCGACGTCAAGCGACGCCGGGCCGAGTGCAAAGGGAGGAGTCGTGGCCGAGGTTGCCAACTCGAGGAGCCCGCAGCGCCTGCCGCAGGAAACCCTGCTGCTGGCCGCCGACGTCGGCGGCACGCATGCGCGCGTGGGCCTGCTCAGTCGCCAGCCCCAGGGCGCCAGCCCGGTCACCGTGCTGCGCTACCAGCGCTACGCTTGTGCCGAGTGGCCCAGCCTCACCGCGGTGTTGCAGCACTTCGTCACCTACCTGGACGCCCCCGCGCCGATCGGCCAGTGCGTCGTGGCCAGCGCCGGCTACGTGCTCGAGGACGCCATCGTCAACGACAACCTTGCCTGGCCGGTGTCGATCAGCGACATCCGCGACACCCTGGCGCTCGACCACCTGGCGGTGATCAACGATTTCGAGGCGGTCGCCTGGGCAACCCAGTTCCTGACCGATGCCGACACGCTGCCGGTGATCGAGACCAGCGCACCGGCGCAGCGCGGCCCGGTGCTGGTGATGGGCCCTGGCACCGGGCTGGGTTCGGCGGTGCTGCTGCCCGGCCAGCCGCACGCGACGGTGCTGGCCACCGAGGCGGGGCAGATCGCGCTGGCGCCCGGCAACGAACGCGAGATCGAGATCCTGCGCCTGTTGGCGCGCGAGCGCTCGCACGTCGCCTTCGAACACGCGCTGTCGGGCCCCGGCCTGCGCAACCTCTACCGCGCGATCAGCACGCTGCGCGGCACGCCGGCCGTGCTTTCCGAGCCGAGTGCGATCACCCACGCGGCGCTGATGCAAAGCGACGCGGCGGCGGTCGAGGCCATGGAGGTGTTTTGCGCGCTGCTGGGCAGCTTCGTGGGCGACCTGGTGCTGCTCTACGGCGCCCGCGGCGGGGTGTTCCTCGCCGGCGGCATCCTGCCGCAGATCCGCCAGTTGCTGCTGGCCAGCCGCTTCCGCGAGCGCTTCTTCAACAAGGGCGTGATGCGCCCGTTCCTGCAGCAGGTTCCCGTACGACTGATGGAGCACGGCCAGCACGGCGTGATCGGCGCGGCCGGCCTGGCCCTCGCCGGGCACGTCGTGCCCGGGTGAGCTTCGATGACCGCATAACAAACGGGCGCAAGCCCTTGCAACCAACCAGCATCACCGCGACGCGCGTGCTGCTGATCCGACTGGAGGGGAGCACCATGTCACACCGCAAGACGCTGTTAGCCGCAAGCATCGTCGCCAGCCTCTGCCTGGCCGGCGCACTGCACGCCCAGGACGCCGACCAGGCCACCACTGGCGCCGACGCCACCACGCAAACCTCGAAGGCCCAGTCCGAAAAGGACAGGATCAAACAGCTGTCCACCGTCACCGTCACCGGTATCCGCGGGTCGGTGGAGAAGGCGCTGGATATCAAGCGCGACTCCAACTCGACCATGGAGGTGGTCACCGCCGAGGACGTCGGCAAGCTGCCGGCGCACAACGTGGCCGACACCCTGCAGCGCCTGCCGGGCGTGAACATCAGCTCCTCCAGCGCTGACGAGGGCGGCTTCGACGAAGCCGACCGCGTCAGCCTGCGCGGCACCAGCCCGAGCCTGACCCAGACCCTGATCAACGGCCACGGCGTTGGTTCGGCCGACTGGTTCGTGCTCAGCCAGGGCAACAACGTCGGTCGCAGCGTGAGCTACACGCTGCTGCCGTCCGAGCTGGTCAGCCGGGTGGAAGTGCACAAGTCTTCCGAAGCGCGCTTCCAGGACGGCGGCACCACCGGCAACGTCAACATCATCACGCGCAAGCCGCTGGACTTCGAAAAGCAGGTTTCCGGTGCCTTGAGCCTCGGCGGCGTCTACGCCGACGGCCCGGGCAAGACCGATCCGCAATTCTCCGGACTGTTCAACTACAAGAACGACCAGAACAATTTCGGCGTGATGGTGCAGGCGTTCAAGCAGAAGCGCCATCTGCGCCGCGAGGCGCAGGAGGTCCCTGGCGGCTTTGCCGTGATCGATCCGACCTCGCCGCTGGCGCAGAGCAACCCCGACCTGGCCGGCGTGTCCGTGCCCGGCCTGCTCGGCTCGACCCTGTTCGAGCAGGTGCGCGACCGCAAGGGCGGCCTGGTCGAGGTGCAGTTCCGTCCCAGCGACGACCTGACCGTGAGCGCGAGCGGCTTCTACTCGAAGATGGAAGCGAACAACTACAACCGCAACTTCATGTTGTGGGGCGGCAACTTCGCTACCAGCCAGGCGCCCGAGCCCGGCTACACCGTCCGGGACGGCGTGCTCACCAACGCCACCTACGCGGGCGTGCCCGGCACCAACTATGTCGTGTACGACATGATCTACCGCGAGGCGTCGTCCAAGACCCAGTACTACACGCTGGACGCGGAGTGGAACATTTCCGACAACCTGTCGGCCAAGTTCCAGGCCGGCACGACCAAGGGCGTGGGCGAGACGCCGCGGCAGTTCATCGCCGAGGTAACCGCGGCCAACGGCGGCGGCGCGAGCTGGACCACGCACGGCAACAGTGCGCCGGTGGACTGGAGCGTGGGTGGCGACATCAGCCCCGCGGGCGTCACCAGCTTCGGCACCTGGGGCAACCAGGAGGTCCGCGCGGTCGACAAGGAGAACTGGTTCACCGCCGACTTCAGCCAGTACTTCAACGCCGGCGTGGTGCAGTCGTTCGATTACGGCGTGCGCTACGCCAAGCATGACCGCGAAGCGCAGTCGCCCGAGGGCGCCTCGCCGGGCGACATCTGGCCGGCGCTGCAGAATGGGGCGACCGCCAACTACCCAGGCAATTTCGCCGAAGGCATCGGCGGCTCCTTCCCGCGCGACCTGTGGTATTTCACCCCGGACGCGCTCAAGCAGGCGATCATCGCCAACTCGACCTGGCTGTCGAACAACGACGGCCCGACCGGTCGTCACAATTACGGTGCCGAGTGGAGCGTGGACGAGAAGAACCTCGCGGCCTACTTTCAGCTGAACTTCGAGGGCGAGAACTGGAGCGGTAATGCCGGCCTGCGCTATGTCCACATCAAGCAGGGCATCGACACCTACTTCGCCGACACGGTCACGCCCGATGTGAGCAGCCTGTTCGGCGCCTGGGACCGCCGCCACTACGACAACAGCTACAGCCGCGTGCTGCCCAGCGCCAACCTGAAGTTCAACATGGCGGAGAACGTGGTGTTCCGCTTCGCCGCCTCGCAGACGCAGACCCTGCCCGATTACTCCGCGCTGGGCGCGTCGTCCTATGGTTCGGACCTCAACCGGACCGGCGGTGGCGGCAATCCGAAGCTCAAGCCGGTGATCTCGACCAACCTGGATGCCGGCCTGGAGTGGTACTTCATGCCGCGCGGGCTGCTGTCGGCCACCGCGTATTCGATGAACATGAAGGATTACGTCGCCTACGGCGTGCAGACGCAGATGCTGTTCAGCGAGCTGACCCATCAGCTGGAGGCCTACCAGGTGTCCATGCCGATCAATGCCGACGCCAAGGTCACGGGCGTGGAACTGGCGTACGACCAGCCGATCGGCGAGTACTTCGGCATCAACACCAACTACACCTACGCCGACGGCAGTTCGGACTACACCTGGGCCGATGGCAGCAACCATCTGCTGGGCACTTCGAAGAACACCTACAACGTGGGTGCGTACTTCGAAAACGACACGTTCGGCGCCCGGGTCAGTTACACCCGCCGCTCGTCGTTCCTGATCGGCCTCTCCGGCACCCACCCCTACTACCAGGACAGCTTCGGCACGCTGTCGGCCTCGCTCAGCTACAAGGCGACCGACTGGCTGAGCTTCAGCCTGGATGTGCTGAACCTCAACAACCCGACGATCAAGTACTACCAAAGCGCGGCGATCCCGACCTCGTTCTACGAGAACGGCCGCCAGTATTACCTGAGCGCGCACCTGAACTTCTGATCCCCCGCTTCACGCAGGCCACGGACGGCCTGTACTCCCCGCCGGGCCCGGTTTGCACATTTCGGGCCCTTTTTTTTGCGCAGGCCGCGGCGATGGCATGCTGGGGCCATCCACGGAGCTTGCCGATGTTGCGACGATCTTTTCCCTTCCGTTGCGCGTGCCTTCTGTTTGCGATCAGCCTGCTGCCTCCGGGCGCGGCGTTTGCCGAAGCCGCCAGGCTTCCCTCCCTGATTCCCTTGCCCGCGCAGCTGCAATGGCAGCCGGGCCGCTTCACGGTGGATGCCCGTACACCGTTGGTGCTTGGCAGCGACGATGCTGGCACGCGGCAGAGCGCGCAGTACCTCATCGAACTGCTGGCGCGCACGCGCGGCCTGCATTTGTCCGTTGCTGCCCGTGGGCAGGGCGGTCCGGCGATCGTGCTGCGGCGTGACCCGCGTGCCGCGGTGACGCAGGCGGAGGGCTATGCGCTTACGGTCTCTTCCGCGGGCATTGAAGTCGCCGCGCGCGACGACGCGGGACTGTTCCATGGCGTGGTCACCCTCTACCAGCTGCTGACGCCCGATGCCGGGCAGGGCGCGGTGCAGGTGCCTGCACTCGCCATCAAGGACTGGCCGCGCTTCGCCTGGCGCGGGCTGATGCTCGATTCGGCGCGCCACTTCCAGAGCGTGGCCGAGGTCGAGCGCCTGATCGACCAGATGGCCCAGCACAAGCTCGACGTGCTGCACTGGCATCTCACCGACGACCAGGGCTGGCGCATCCAGATCAAGCGTTATCCCGAGCTGACCCGGATCGGCGCATGGCGCACGCCGCCACACGCCGGACAGGATGGCGAGCCAAAGCGCTATGGCGGCTTCTATACCCAGGACGAGATCCGCCGGGTAGTGGCCTACGCCGCCGCGCGCCACGTCACGATCGTGCCGGAGCTGGACATGCCCGGCCACGCGCAGGCGGCGGTGGCGTCGTATCCGCGGATCGGCGTCACCGGCAGGCGCCCGGCCGTGTCGGTGGACTCCGGCGTCAACCCGTGGCTGTACAACGTCGACGAGGACACCTTCACCTTCATCGACAACGTGCTCGACGAGGTGCTGGCGCTGTTCCCGTCGACGTACATCCATGTCGGCGGCGACGAGGCGATCAAGGACCAGTGGCAGGCCTCGCCCGCGGTGCAGGCGAAGATGCGCGAGCTGGGCATCACCAGCGAGGACGCGCTGCAGGGCTGGTTCATCGGGCGCATCGGCCGGTATCTGCAAAAGCACGGCCGCAAGCTGATCGGCTGGGACGAGATCCTCGAAGGCGACAACCTGCCGGCGGGCGCCACGGTGATGTCCTGGCGCGGCACCGATGGCGCGATCAAGGCCGCATTGCTCGGCCACGACGTGGTGATGTCGCCCTCGCCGGATCTCTACCTCGACCACGTGCAGAGCGACCTGCCCGGCGAATACGCCAGCCGCTACGGCGTGGAGTCGCTCCATGACGTTTACGGGCTGCAGGTCGTGCCCGGCGTGCTCGATGCGGCGCAGGCGAGGCACGTGCTGGGCGTGCAGGCCAACGCCTGGACCGAGCACATGCCGACCACGGCGCACGTGGAGCACCAGGTCTTCCCGCGGCTCGATGCGCTCAGCGAGGTGGCGTGGTCGCCTGCCGGCAGCGGCGACTGGCCGGGCTTCCTGGCGCGCCTGCCCGCGCAGCTGGCACGCTACCGGGTGCAGCACATCAACGTGGCCGACAGCGCGTTCGCGGTGGCCATCGACACCGACCGCAACGTGGCGCTGGCGACCGGCAAGGCGACCGTCAGGCTCTCCAACCAGGCCGACTTCGGCGCGATCCACTACACCCTGGACGGCAGCACGCCGACGCGGGCCTCGCCGCGCTACCAGGGGCCGCTCAACGTCACCCTGCCGACGAGCGTGCGCGCCACCAGCTTCGCCGATGGCATCGCATTGGCCGAACCACGCGAGCGAAAGCTGGACCGCGCCAGCCTGCTCTCGCTGCCCGGCACCGCGCTGGCGAACTGCCCGGGCAGCGATTTCCGCCTGCTGCTGCAGCCGGCGCCCGACGCGACGAGCACCCAGCCGGTCTATGCGGTCAACCTGTTCGACAGTTGCCAGCAATTTCCGCCGACGCTGATGGAAGGTATCGGGGCGATCCGCGTCGAGGCGGTGCGGCTGCCGCGCAACTTTGCGCTGGCGCACGAGCAGAAGCTGGTCGTGTCGCGTCCCCACGCGACGCCATTCGGCGAGCTCGTGGTCCACGCCGACCGCTGTGACGGCCCGGTCCTGGCCAGCATGCCGTTGCCTGATCCCGCGCGCAGCCAGCGCCGGTTCGAGCTCGACGCCGTGCTGCCCGTGCAGGTCGGCGAACACGGCCTGTGCCTGATCTACACCGCGCCGATCGATGGGCCGCTGTATGCGCTCGGTCGCGTGTCGCTGGAAGCAAAGCCCTGAGCGGCCACGACCGCGGGATGACTGGCAGGCCACGTCCACGCCGCCCCGGGACAGCGGCATGAGCGCGCCGGACGGTCGCCTGGCTTCGCTCGACGCCCTGCGCGGCTGCACCGTGGCGGCGATGCTGCTGGTCAACGATCCGGGCGACTGGGATCACGTCTACGGGCCGCTGGAGCATGCCACCTGGCACGGCTGCACGCCGACCGACCTGGTGTTTCCTTTCTTTCTGTTCGTGATGGGCGTGTCCGTGGCACTGGCGATCCTGCCGCGGCTGGAGCAGGGCGTGGCGCCCGATCGGCTGCGCGACGTGGCGCTGTGGCGAGCCTTGCGCATCCTCGCGCTGGGCCTGGCGATCAACGCGCTGGCGGCGTGGTGGCTGCCGGGGCGCGAGATGCGCTGGCCGGGTGTACTGCAACGGATCGGCGTGTGTTTCGCGGTGGTCGCCGCGTTCGCCATCTACACGCCGCGCCGCGTGTGGTGGCTTGTCATCGCGGCGCTGCTGGCCGGCTACACCGCGTTGTTGCTGTGCAGTGGCACGCTCGACCCTTGGAACAACATCGTCGACCGGATCGATGGCGCGGTGTTCGGCCGCTACGTGTGGGACCACAACCCCGCCACCGGCCAGGTGCACGATCCGGAAGGCCTGCCCGCCACCCTGCCGGCGATCGCCACCAGCCTGTTCGGCCTGTGCGCGGGCGTGTGGCTGCGTGCGCGGCAGACCGGGCGACTGTTCACTGCCGGCGTGGTGGTGCTGGTGCTCGGCGCGCTGGGGGCGCAGTGGATGCCATTGAACAAGAACCTGTGGACGCCCTCGTTCGCCCTGTGGAGCGCAGGCTGGGCGATCCTGGCGCTGCTGGCCTGCCACTGGCTGGTCGACCGACAAGGCTGGCCCGCGTTGGGCCGCCGGTTCGGCATGAACGCGATCGCCGCCTACGCGGGCTCCGAACTGATGCAGATCGCGCTGCCCGCGCTGGGCTGGCAGGAAGGGCTGTACCGTCACCTGTTTGCCGGCTGGATCACGCCGCTGGCGGGGCCATACGTGGCCTCGCTGGCCTGGGCGATCGCGTTCGTGACGCTTTGGTGGCTGATCGTCTGGGCGATGGACAGGCATCGCCTCTATCTGAAGTTGTGAGCCATCGCGCGGGCGGGCTTGAGCCGACCGTCGGCATCGGAGCGGTGGGCTCAAGCCCACCCTACCGTCGCCCGCATGAGTGGCCGTCCGCTCGTCCCGCGTCCGCCGTCGCCGACGATTGAACCGGATCTGGCGGTGACCCGCGCCCCTGGCACGCCGCGAGAACGAAATCAGCGCGACAACCAACGTGGCGGCAACATCCCCACTTTCCGCCGCGCAGGCACATGGAGGCGTGGCGGCCGAAGCGGGCTCACCGAAGACGTCGCCGAACGCCGGATGCGGCGCTCCCGCGACACGCCGGGATGGCAACACCGATCGTCGGCAAAAACTGTGGCTGCCGTTCGTGCCTGGGCGGGGCGCCGTCCCTGCCAAGCGTGATCCCCGGAGTTTCGTTCGCGCAGATCGTATGCATCCGGATGCCGGCATCGATGCCATTTCACCGACGACCTGCGCCGGATCTAGCGCAACGCAACAAAAACGCCCATACAACAAATATTGAATTTTTGCTGTGGGCATCTTAAGGTTCAGTCAAACGAGCCCCGCTTCCCCACAAAGCCTGTCTCGCCAGCACCGATCCCCCTATGCGGTTGCTGGCTTCTCTCAGGCACTCCTTGTGAAACCGTTTCTGGACGCGGATGGACGATCGTGCTCGTTGCCACGAGGCATAACGATGGCCTCAGTCCTTCTATTCCAAAACAGGTTTTGGGGAGTTTTGCATGAGCTTGCAAGTTGCCAATCGCCCGGCCATCCGCCGGACGGCCCTCGCCGTCGCCCTGAGCGTGGGCTTCGCTGGCGTTGCCTTTGCACAGGCGACCACCGGCAGCATCTTCGGTGATGCACCGGCCGCCCAGGGCGAAACCGTCCTGATCCAGAGCAGCACCGGCTTCACGCGCGAAGTCGCGGTCGACGCTTCCGGTCACTTCGTCGCCAACCAGCTGCCGCTGGGCGACTACACCGTCACCCTGCGCCAGAACGGCCAGGACGTCGATTCCCGCAAGAACGTCACCCTGCGCGTGGGTGCCGGTACGCAGGTCTCGTTCGCAGCGGCGGGCGCGGCTGACGCCCAGAACCTGTCCGCCATCACCGTCAGCGCCAACGCGCTGCCGACGATCGACGTGACCGGCGTGGACTCGCGCACCGTCATCACCGCCGAACAGCTGGCCAAGTTGCCGCTGGCCCGCAGCGCCGAGGCGATCGCCCTGCTGGCTCCGGGCGTGGTGGAAGGCAGCGCCCTGTTCACTGGCACCGCCGGTGGCAACGTGGTGTCCTTCGGCGGTTCGTCGGTGACCGAGAACGCCTACTACATCAACGGCTTCAACACGACCGATCCGCTCAGCGGCCTCGGTGGCCTGACCCTGCCGTACGGCGCCATCGACCAGCAGGAAATCCTCAGCGGCGGTTACGGTGCGGCCTACGGTCGTTCCGACGGCGGCGTGATCAGCCAGGTCGGCAAGCGCGGCACCAACGAGTGGCACTTCGGTGGCCAGATCCAGTGGACGCCCAAGTCGCTCAAGTCCGATCCGAAGAACTACTACTACGTGACGGGCGCTTCGGCCGGCAAGATGCGTCAGTACCGCAACGAGAGCAAGTCCTGGGTCACCACCGTTTCCGGTTATGCCGGCGGTCCGCTGATCAAGGACAAGCTGTTCTTCTTCGGCGCCGCCGAGGCCGAGCGTCGTGAGGGCACTAGCGTCGGTTCGAACGCTGCGCCGCAGACCACCCAGTACCGCTACGACAACCCGAAGTGGTACGGCAAGCTCGACTGGAACATCAACGACAGCAACATCCTGGAGCTGACCGGCGCGTCGAGCAAGGAGTCCTATGCGGGCACCCTGTACGACTTCGACTACGCCACGCTCAGCACCGGCGCGTTCAACAGCTACGACACGTCGCACAAGTACGGCTCGGACCTGTACTCGGCCAAGTTCACCAGCTACATCACCGATGACCTGACGGTCAGCGCGCTGTACGGCGAAATGAAGGGCACGTTCTACGAGACCGTGCCGGGCTACGACGCAAACAACGCCTACGTGTTCGGCGGCGACAAGCAGAACCCGGCCATCACCGGCGGCAACCCGATCACCGGTCCGCAGACGGCCAGCTACATCACCGACCCGGCGCACAGCTCGAAGAACACCAACCTGCGCATCGACGTCAGCTACCACATCGGTGACCACACCATCACCGCCGGTATCGACAACCAGAAGATCACCGACGAGAACGACCGGACGATCTCCTCCGGTCAGGGCTACTCGTGGTCCTACGACGCGGGCGATCCGAGCAAGTACATCGTCGGCGGTCCGGACGCCAATGGCCCGACCTGGCAGACGCAGCCGTGGGTGGTCAACCCCGGTGCGGTGGCCAACGGCCAGAGCGGCTACTTCGTCTCGCGTTACCGTCAGGCCAACGGCGCCACGGTGACCACCGAGCAGCGCGCGCAGTACATCGAGGACAGCTGGCAGGTGAACGACCGCTGGCTGGTCAAGATCGGCCTGCGTAACGACCAGTTCACCAACAACAATGGTGACGGCGTGCCGTACCTGCGCCTGACCTCGCCGCAGTGGGCACCGCGCGTGGGCTTCTCGTGGGACGTCAATGGCGACTCCACCTTCAAGGTGTACGGCAATGCCGGTCGCTACTACCTCGCCATGCCCGCGAGCGTCGCGCTGCGTGCGGCCGGTTCCTCGCTGCTGGTGGACGAGTACTTCACCTACACCGGCATCGATGCGAACGGCGTCCCCACCGGCCTGACCCCGATCCCGACCAGCACCGGCGGCCCGATCTCGTCCAACGGCGAATACGGCCAGCCGCGCGACCCGCTGACCGCGACCTCGCGCAACCTGAAGTCCGAGTACCAGGATGAGTACATCCTCGGCTTCGACAAGCAGTTCAACGAGTCCTGGACCTACGGCGCCAAGGCCACGTTCCGCAACCTGCGCAACGCCATCGACGACATCGGCGATTCCTTCGCGATCCGCACGAAGATGGAAGCGATGGGCATCGACATGGACGACGTCGGCACGATCCAGGGCAGCTACCTGGTCAACCCGGGCCGCACCAACGTCCTGATGATCCCGAACGCGGCGGGCAATGGTTACTACACCGTCCCGATGACCATGGACGACTTCGGCTTCAACACCACGCTCAAGCGCAAGTACTACGGCCTGAACCTGTACCTGGAGCATCCGTTCGACGGCAAGTGGTACGGCAAGATCGACTACCTGTGGTCGCACAGCTTCGGCAACAGCGAAGGCCAGGTGCGTTCGGACATCGGCCAGACCGACGTCTCGGCCACGGTGGACTGGGATTACGCCGAGCTGATGGACTACGCCAATGGCGCCCTGTCCAACGATCGCCGTCACCAGCTCAAGGCGTACGGCGCCTACCAGCTGACCCCGGAGTGGATGCTCTCGGGTAACCTGGTGGTCATGTCCGGCATGCCGAAGACCTGCCTGGGCTACTACGGTGCCGAAGAGTCGAACCCGGGCCTGGGTTACGGCGGTGGTTACTACCACTTCTGCAAGGGCCAGCCGTACTCCCCGGGCGACGAGCGTCAGCCGTGGACCTACCGCTTCGACCTGAGCGCGGAATACCGTCCGGAGTGGGCTGGCAAGAAGCTTGCGTTCAACGTGATGGTCTACAACGTGTTCAACAAGCAGACCACGACGCAGACCTACCCGCTGAGCGGCTTCACCGCCAATCCGAACCCGAGCTACAACCGTCCGTACAGCTCGCAGACCCCGCGTTACGTCCGCTTCGGCGTGTCGTACGACTTCTAAGGTCGCAAGCAACACCCGGGCTGTTCGCAGCCCGGGGTATCACCCCGGGGCCGCAGGTTTACCTGCGGCCCTTTTTTTTGGTTCACCGCGCTCACCGGCGGATGGGATGGTCACGACGGCCGCCCGGGTCACGAGAGCTCTCGGCAGTGGCGACCATCGCTCGCGTAGGGTGGCTGTGGTCCACTGCAACCGCGGCGAGGGAACGGGTGGTAAAGCCGCACCAGGATCTCGGCATCGCAGCCACGGCCGCGGCGTGTTGCCCGCAAGGGTCGTTGTCGGTCGTGGCCACCTGCGACCGGCCGGCGGCAAGCGGTAGGATGCGGTCCTGGACCGTCATCGAAAGCGGTATCGGCCGCCAATGCCATGCACGTGCAGGAACTGATCATCACCTGGGCCACACCGGTGTTCTTCGCCCTGATCGGCCTGGAGCTGCTGGTGGCGCGCTGGCGCGGCCGGCCGACCTACCGCACGAACGACGCGATCAGCAGCATCGGGCTGGGCGTGATCTCGCAGGTCGCCGGCGTATTCGGCAAGTTGCTGTCGATCGGCATCTACGCTTGGGTCGCCGTGCACCTGGCGCCGCTGACGCTTCCGGCCGACAGCATCGTCGTATGGGTGCTCGCGCTGCTCGCCTACGATTTCCTTTATTACTGGCTGCACCGTGCGGGGCACGAGGTGAACATCCTCTGGGCCGCGCATGTGGTGCACCACCAGAGCGAGCACTACAACCTCTCCACCGCACTGCGCCAGACCGGCAGCGGTGTACTGCTGGGCTGGCTGTTCTACCTGCCGATGGCGCTGGCCGGCATTCCGACCGAAGTGTTCGTGGTGGTCGCGCTGATCGACTTGCTCTACCAGTTCTGGGTGCATACCGAGCAGATCGGCCGACTGGGCTGGTTCGACCGCGTGTTCTGCTCGCCCTCCAACCATCGCGCGCATCATGCGGTGAACGACCGCTACCTCGATCGCAACTACGGCGGCATCCTGATCGTCTGGGACCGGCTGTTCGGCACGTTCGTGGAGGAGGACGACAGCGACCCGCCGGTCTACGGCACGCGCGCCCCGCTGCGCAGCTGGAACCCGTTGTGGGCGAATGTCGAGGTCTACTGGGCGGCGGCGAAAGACGCCTGGCACGCACGGCGCTGGCGCGACAAGCTGCAGGTCTGGCTCAGGCCGCCTGGCTGGCGCCCGGCGGACGTGGCGGCGCGCTTCCCCAGGCCCGCCTTTGACATCTCTCGCGAGCGCTTCGACCCGGCCATGTCCCGCGCGCTCACCTTCTACTGCCTGCTGCAGTTCGCGCTGCTGCTGGGTATGGCCACGCAGTTCCTCGCCCTCAGTGCCACGGCCAGCCTGTCGACGCTGCTGGCTTACGCGGCCTACCTGGTCGTCAGCCTCACCGTGCTCGGTGCGCTGATGGAAGGGCGGCGCGCGGCGCGCTGGTTCGAGGCGCTCCGCGTGCTCGCCACGGCGCTGGTGCCATGGGCGAGCGGCCGCTGGTTCGGCGTGGTCGAGCTCGACCCCCGGGTCGTTGTTGCGATGCTGGTGGTCTTCGGCATCTGCGCGCTGGCGTTGCCCTGGGTCGCGCCGGCGCGCCGGTCTGCCTCGGTGCCGGAGGTGAGCGCGAAAGACCATACGGCTGGCACCATGGGGCACTGACCCCGGACTTGCAGGCAACCCGGATAACCCCCGTTCGGGGCGCCGGAAGCCGACCTTTTCCGGAATTCCTGGCAGGTCGCCGTGGCCCCGCTGCCGCGTTGGAAGGGGCGCCGCCGATGCCGTCGATGCGCGTGCGGAACGGCCCGACGGACGCCACCACCCAACCACGGGTTGCAGCCACTTGCAAGCTCCACGTTATGATCGGCGCTTGTTTTCAAGGGGATACCCGATGGGATTTCTTTCCAGGCTGGTACGCCGCAAGTCGGTTCAACAACTGCAGTCCGAGGCTGGCGGATCGAAGGATTTCCGCCGCACCATGGGTGTATGGCAGCTCACCGCCATTGGCGTGGGCGCCATCGTCGGCGTCGGCGTCTTCGTGCTGGCGCCCAATGAAGCGGCGCTCAATGCCGGCCCCGCGATCATCCTGAGCTTCCTGGTCGCCGGCATCGGCAGCGCATGCGCCGCGCTGGCCTACGCCGAGTTCGCCGGCATGATCCCGGTCACCGGCAGCGCCTACACCTACGGCTATGCCGTGCTGGGTGAGTTGCCAGCATGGATCATCGGCTGGGACCTGCTGGTCGAATACGCGCTGATCGTCGGCGTGGTGGCGGCCGGTACATCCAACTACCTGCAATCGCTGATCATCCAGGTCACCGGTTTGCACCTGCCGGTCTGGCTGCAGGGCGCCTACGACCCGGCACAGCCGGACAGCGGCAAGGTGGTCAACCTCATCGCGGTGATCGTGGCGCTGGGCATTTCCTGGATCCAGATCATGCGCACCGAGATCGGCGCGCGCTTCAACACCGTCGTGGTGACCATGAAGGTGATCGGCGTATTGGTGGTCATCGTGGTGGGCGCGTTCTTCGTGCATGCGTCCAACTGGACCCCTTTCATCCCCGACCTCATCCACGATCCGCTCGCGACCGGCGGCACCCGCTACGGCTGGGACGGCGTGCTGGCCGCGGCGAGCATCGTGTTCTTCGCCGTGTTCGGCTACGACACGCTGACCACTGCGGCGGAGGAGTCGAAGAACCCGCAGCGCGACCTGCCGCTGGCAGTGATCGCCTCGCTGGGCATCTCGATGGTGATGTACCTGGCGATCTCGCTGATCCTCACCGGCATGGTGCCCTACAACGGCTGCGTGGATGCCACGCAGGCAGCCGGCCAGTGCACCACCGGGATGATCCTCGCCAGCCAGGCGCCGGTCAGCGCCGTGTTCGAGGCGCGGGGCCTGCACTGGGTCAGCGGCATCATCGACCTGGCCGCGGTGTGCGGCATCGCCTCGGTGGTGTTCGCCTTCATGCTCGGTGCCGCGCGCATCTGGTTCGCGCTCGCCCGCGACGGCCTGCTGCCGCGCTGGTTCGCCAAGGTGCATCCGAAATATGGCACGCCGTACCGCCCGACCCTGCTGCTGGGCATCTTCACCGCGCTGGCCGCCGGCCTGCTGCCGATCCGCGAGCTGGCCGAACTGGTGAACATCGGTACGCTGTCGGCGTTCATCGTGATCTGCGCCTCGGTGCTGATCCTTCGCATTACCCAGCCCAACCTGGAACGTCGCTTCCGTACCCCGGCGCTGTGGCTGCTCGCTCCGCTGGGCATCGTGTTCTCGCTGTTCCTGATCATCGGCTGGCCCTGGGTCACCGACGGCCGCTTCCACATGATCGGCGGCCTGGACATGGTCACCATCTGGCGCTTCCTGATCTGGATGGGCATCGGCCTGGTGATCTACTTCGCCTATGGCATGCGCCACAGCCAGCTGGGGCGCGAGAAGGCCAACGGCTGACGCCGCGCCAACGCCGATGCTGCCGAAGGCCTCCGCGCACGCGGGGGCCTTCGCGTATGTGCCGCATTTAGGGGCGAGAAGCCGGCGTCCGCCGTGACCTCTGGCAGGGGGAGGGGCGTGACCTTCGTCCTACCATCGGATGGCTGTCACGTTGGTTATCGGGACGCCATCCGCGCCCCTGGCGTGGCCGTTGTCCGTCAGGGGAAGTGTCCGTGAAGAATGTTCGTTCGAAGCTGTTGGTGGTCGCGCTGGGCGCGGCATTGTCGTCCGGTGCGCTGGCGGAGAAGGCGCCGCCGGTGGACCAGCCCTATCCGGGCATGCTGACGCTGAAGGTGGACCTCTCCGACGCGCCGAAGAAGATTTTCCGCGTGCACGAGACCATCCCGGCCAAGCCCGGCGCGTTCACGCTGTACTACCCGCAATGGATTCCGGGCGAGCACTCGCCCTCCGGCCCGATCGACAATCTCGCCGGCCTGATCATCACCGCCAACGGCAAGCGCGTGCCGTGGCGCCGCGACCTGCGCGACATGTACACGCTGCACATGACCGTGCCCGAGGGCGCCAGCGCGCTGCAGCTCCAGTTCCAGTTCCTTTCGCCCGGCGAGGGCGGCATGTTCGGCGCCAGCGCCTCCTCAACGCCCAACCTGGTGGATGTGGAGTTCAACCAGGTCGCCTTCTACCCGGCCGGCTACTACACGCGGCAGATCCAGATCCAGCCAACCGTGACGCTCCCCGCCGGCTGGCAGTTCGCCACCGCGATGGAAGTGCAGGCGCGCAACGGTGCCAGCACCACGTTCAAGCCGATCAGCTTCAATAATTTCGTCGATTCGCCGCTGATCGCCGGCGAACATTTCAATCGTGTGGACCTGAACCCCAAGGGCGACGTGCCGGTGCATCTGAACGTGGTGGCCGACGAAGCCGATCAGGTGAAGCTCTCCGCCGACCAGCTCAAGCAGCACCGCAACCTGGTCGACCAGGCCGACAAACTGTTCGGCGCGCACCACTACGAGCACTACGACTTCCTGCTCACGCTGTCCGACCATACCGGCCACTTCGGTCTGGAACACCACCAGTCCAGCGACGACCGCCTGCCGGCCGACATGTTGACCGACGACAGCTCCTACGCGCTGATGGCCAGCCTGATGCCGCACGAGTACGTGCACTCCTGGTGCGGCAAGTTCCGCCGCCCGGCCAAGCTGTGGGCGCCGGACTTCAACACGGTGGAGGAAGACGACCTGCTGTGGGTCTACGAAGGCCTGACCGACTACTGGGCCGGTGTGCTCACCACCCGTTCGGGCATGTGGACGGCCGAGCAGTACCGCGACGCGATGGCCAACATCGCCGCGGCCATGTCGGCGCGTACCGGCCGTGCCTGGCGCTCGCTGCAGGACACCGCCGACGCCGCGCCGCTGACCTATTACGGCGGCGGTGGCTGGGGCAACTATCGCCGCGGTACCGATTTCTACCCAGAAGGCCAGCTGCTGTGGCTGGACGTGGACACGCAGATCCGCCAGCTCTCCCACGGCAAGCACTCGCTGGACGACTTCGCCCGTGACTTCTTCGGCATGGACGACGGCAGCTACGTGACCAAGACCTACACCTTCGAGGACGTGGTCGACACGCTCAACCAGGTGCAGCCGTACGACTGGAAGACCTTCCTGCGCACGCGCCTCGATTACACCGGCGACGAGCTCCCTGAACACGGCATCGAGCGCGGCGGCTGGAAGCTGGTCTACACCGACACCCCCAACGCCGAGACCAAAGCCAGCGAAGCGATGCGCCACAACGTCAACCTGGCCTGGTCGCTGGGCCTGTCCGCCTCCAAGAGCGGCAACATCTACGACGTGCAGTGGGACGGCCCGGCGTTCAAGGCCGGCCTGGTGCCGGGCCTGGACATCGTCGCGGTCAACGGCAAGGACTACTCGCCCGACGCGCTGAAGGACGCCGTCAAGGCCGCGCAGACCAGCAAGGCGCCGGTCGAGCTGCTGGTCAAGAACGTGGACGTCTATACCACCATCAAGGTGGACTACCACGGTGGCCTGAAATACCCGCACCTGGTCCGTGCCGACGGCAAGGATCTGCTGACCGTGATCACCGCTCCTCGCAAGTAAACCAGCCAGATAACCATCCCACCCTCACCGTTCGTCCCGAGCGCAGGCCCGCAGGGCCGAAGTCGAAGGACCGGCGCGCGGCACATGTCTCTGGCTGCGCTACGCCCAGGACGAACGGTGAGTTCGAGCACCACCACCGGAGAGCTCCTTCCGTGAAAAACAAGCCCCTCACTTCCGCCCTGCTGGCCGCCACCTTCGCGCTGGTAGCCGTGCCCGCCTTCGCCGACGTGCCGCCGCCGCGCGACGTGCCCTTCAACGGCACGATCAAGATCAACGTCGACGCGACCGACATCGCCCACCGCGTATTCCGGGTGCACGAGACCATCCCGGCCCAGCCCGGCCCGCTGACGCTGCTCTATCCGCAGTGGATCCCCGGTCACCACTCGCCGACCGGGCCGATCGACAAGTTCGCCGGTCTGGTGGTCAAGGCCAACGGCAAGGTGCTGCCGTGGGTACGCGATCCGCTCAACGTCTATGCCTTCCACGTCGACGTGCCGCAGGGCGCGACCGAAGTCGAAGCCTCGTTCCAGTTCCTCTCGCCGCAGGACAGGAGCCAGGGGCGCATCGTGATGACGCCCGAGATGCTCAACCTGCAGTGGGATGCGATGAGCCTGTACCCGGCCGGCTACAACACCGACCGCATCATGTCGCAGGCCACCGCCACCTATCCGGACGGCTGGAAGGCCGCCACCGCGCTCGAGGTGGCCTCCACCGACGGCAACACCGTCACCTACAAGCCGATCGACTACACCAACCTGGTCGACTCGCCGGTATTCGCCGGCAAGTACTTCAAGCGCGTGGACCTGGATCCGGGCGCCAAGGTGCCGGTGTTCATGAACCTGGTGGCGGATGATCCGAAGTACCTGGAGATCAAGCCCGAGCAGCTCAAGCCGCACCGCGAGCTGATCCAGCAGATGTACAAGCTTTACGGCGCGCACCACTACGACCACTACGACTTCCTGGTCTCGCTCACCGAAAAGATGAGCGGCATCGGCCTGGAGCACCACCGCTCCAGCGAGGACGGCCTGCCGGCCGACTACTTCACCGAGTGGGACAAGAACGTCTACGCACGTGACCTGTTCTCGCACGAGTACAACCACTCCTGGGACGGCAAATACCGCCGCGGCGCCGACCTGACCACGCCCAACTACAACGTGCCGATGAGCGACACGCTGCTGTGGGTGTACGAGGGCCAGACCCAGTTCTGGGGCAATGTCATTGCCGCGCGCGCGGGCCTGTGGAACAAGGACGAGACGCTGGACATGTTCGCCCTGGTCGCCGCCACCTACGACAAGGGCCGTCCGGGCCTGGCCAGCTGGCGCAACGTGCAGGACACCACCAACGACCCGACCATCGCCCAGCGCAGCCCGCTGCCGTACCGCAACTACCAGTCCAGCGAGGACTACTACTCCGCCGGTGCCATGATCTGGCTGGACGTCGACGGCAAGCTGCGCGAGCTCACCCGCGGCAAGAAGAAGATCGACGATTTCGCGCGCGCCTTCTTCGGCATGAACAACGGCGACTGGAGCGTCAACACCTACACCTTCGAGGACGTGGTCAAGACGCTCAACGACATCGCGCCATTCGACTGGTCCAGCTACCTGCGCAAGCGCCTTGACGACCACGGCCCGCTGATCGGCGGCATCGCCTCGCACGGCTGGAAGCTGGTCTACACCGACAAGCCGTCCAAGGCCGTCAAGGCGATGGAGTCCCGTCGCCACGCGGCCGACCTGACCTACTCGCTGGGCCTGTCGATCGGCAAGGACGGCGGCATCGGCGACGTGCTGTGGGACAGCCCCGCCTTCAAGGCCGGCCTCGCCCCCGCCATGACCATCGTCGCGGTCAACGGCAAGGAATACTCGGCCGACGCGGTCAAGGATGCGGTCACGGCCGCGGCGAAGAACAAGAGCCAGCCGGTCGAACTGCTGGTGAAAAACTTCGACGAGTACAAGACCGTCCGCATCGACTACCACGACGGCCTGAAGTACCCGCACCTGGTCCGCGACAACAGCAAGCCGGACACCCTGTCCGACCTCATCAAGCCGCTGTAACGCCTGCCAGCTCCCTCTCCCCTCCGGGGAGAGGGTTGGGGTGAGGGGCCAAGGCTTGCCCCAGGCCTCACCCATGCCAGAAACCAAAAGCCCCTCTCCCTCCGGGAGAGGGGTGGGGGTGAGGGTCCGGCCAGCGCGCACATGTCGCGCCTCGCCCGAACCCAACCCACCCTTCGGGCTCCTCTCCCGACGGAAGAGGCCCCCCATGAACCTCCCCACCCAACTCCGCTATACTGCCCGTCCGCCGAGGATCCACCTGATCCCGCGCGGCCTCGCAAACACCACGCGCCCGTAGCTCAGCCGGATAGAGTAGTGGCTTCCGAAGCCATTGGTCGGGGGTTCGAATCCCTCCGGGCGCGCCATTTTCCCTGCGTCGACACACCTTTGCGCCAGCGAAATCGATTCGTATCGCCAGCGGCCACGACGGCGGCGCCTCGATAGCGAAGCCCGACGCCTGATCGCACCCGCTGCGCGTCGTCCGCTTGTCCTCGATTACTTCGGCCCATCCTGGTAAAGGCGGAGGCCGCCGTTGGTAGCCACGTCACCGGCAAGAGCGCCCTGGCCGGTTTGGCGGGGGCTGGACCGGTAGCCGCAGAGGACACGTTGCCGGCGAATCTCGCGCACCTGTGTTTTTCACGCCTCCGCGCGTGAACGGCGCACGCACGTTCGGCGTCCCATGCTGGTGGTGCGCCCGCGGCCATCTGTGTCGCGCCGGACCGGAACTTGGGGTGCCGACGTGCCGATGCCACCGGGCGGGCAGACAGGAGGCCTGCGCGTGCCCGAGCCACATTCTTGTGCAACCCTTGCAGCCGAGCTGGCAGGTGCCGGTGAGACCGGTGCGCTGATCGCTGCGCGCGACTGGTCGCAGTCGCCGCTGGGGCCACTGGAGAGCTGGCCGTCGAGTCTGCGGGTGGCGCTGGGCATCGTGTTGCGCGCGCCCTCGCCGATGGCGTTGTCCTGGGGCGAGCAGGGAATTCTGCTCTATAACGACGGTTACGCGGCGCTGGCCGGCAGCCGGCACCCGGCGGCGCTCGGCGCGAGTACGTTCGATGTCTGGCCCGAGGCTGCCGAGCTCAACGCTCGTGTGCAGGCCACTGTGCTGGCGGGTGGGACGTTGAGCTACCGCGACATGGAGATGACGCTTGCGCGCGGTGGGCCCCCGCGGCAGGCGCTTTTCCACGTCGATTACTCGCCGGTGTACGACGAAATGGGGCGCCCGGCAGGCGTGCTCTGCGTGGCACTGGAAACTACCGGACGAGTGGTCTCCGAACGCCACAACGCCATTCTGCTGAGGCTGGAGGAGGCCCTGCGCGGGCTGGCCGAACCGCGCGCGATCATGGACGCGACGGTTGACGTGCTGGGCCGCCAGCTGGGCGCCTCACGAGCCGGCTACAGCGAGGTGCAGGACGACGATCGGACGATCGTCTGCGAGTCCTGTTACGCCGACGGCGTCGCGCCGCTTCTGGGCACGTTCCATCTGGAGGATTTCGGCGCCGCCAGTGTGGCGCGGCAGCGTGGTGGCGCCACCGAGATCGTCGATGACATTGCCAGCGATTCGGCCCAGCAGCAGGCCACCTGGGCCGCGATCGACGCGCGCGCCTTCATCTCGGTGCCGCTGGTGCGTGACGGGCGATTGCAGGCGTCGCTGTACGTCAATGCGCGGCAGCCGCGACACTGGTCGTCAGCGGAGATCGCGCTGGTCGAGGCCACCGCCGTGCGTTCCTGGAATGCCGTGCAGCGGGCGATCGCCGAGCGTGCCCTGCGCGAAAGCGACGCACGCTTCCGCGTGGTCGCCGAGCTCAGTCCCGACGCGATCCTGATCACCCGCAACCATGTCTTTGCCTGGGCCAACGCGGCGGCCGCCCGGTTGCATGGCATGGACAGTCCGCAGCAGCTGATCGGCCGCTCGCCGCTGGACTTCTGCGAACCGGAGGCCCGCCCGGTGGTGCTCCAGAACATGGACCGCATCCTGTCCGGCCAGCGGCTCGAACGAGCCACGCTGGTGCTGGTGCGCGCCGACGGCACCCGGGTGCCGGTCGAGGGCAGTGCCAGCCTGGTCACCTGGGAGGGGCAACCTGCCACCGAGGTGCTGTTGCGCGACGTCACCGAACGCAAGGCCGCCGAAGACGCGCTGCGTGCCAGTGCGCAGCGGCTGCGTCTGGCGATGGATGCCGGCCGGTTGGCCGAAGTCACCCTGCGAGTGAAACCGCTGGCGATCGTCAGCCACTCGCCGGCATTCGCGCAGTTGATGGGCCACCCGCCCTCCACGCAGCTGACCGCGGACGATTTTCGCGAGCAGTGTCATCCCGACGATTTCGATCGGCTGATCGCCGAGCGCGAGGCTTTCCTGGTCAGCGGCGAGGAGTATTACCAGTCCGAACAGCGCATCGTGCTGCCTGATGGGCGGATCCGCTGGCTGTACGGCCGCGGTCGGCTCAGCCGGGATGCCGACGGCCGTCCGAGCGAGCTGACCGCCGTCTTCCTGGACGACTCCGAGCGCAAGCGCGCGGAGCTGGCCTTGCGCGATCTCAACGACACGCTCGAGTACCAGGTCGCTGAACGCACGAACGAGCTACGCGTCAACCAGGCACGCATGCGAGGGGCGTTCGAGACCAGCTATGTGCTGCAGGGGCTGGTGTCGCCCGAGGGGATCGTGATGGATGCCAACCGCACCGCGTTGTTGGCGATCGGTTGTCGGCGCGAGCAGGTGCTTGGGCGGCCGCTGTGGGAGACCGCGTGGTTCACCGGCACGCCCGGCATGCCCGAGGTGGTGCGCGAATGGGTCGCGCTTGCGGCGCAAGGGCATCGGCTCCGTCGTGAGGCGCGACTGAATCTGGCCGACGGCTGGCGCTGGTTCGATTTCTCCATGCGGCCGCTGGTCGATGCCAACGGCGTCGTCACCGGGATCATGCCTGAGGCGGTGGAGACGACCGAGCGCCGGCAAGCCGAGGAAGCGCTGCGGCAAAGCCAGAAGCTCGAGGCGATGGGCCAGCTTACCGGCGGCGTCGCCCACGACTTCAACAACCTGCTCACGCCCATCCTGGGTGGGCTGGACATGCTGCAGCAGCGCGGCCTCGGTGGCCCGCGAGAACAGCGCCTCATCGACGGCGCGCTGAAGTCCGCCGAGCGCGCCCGCATGCTGGTGCAGCGTCTGCTCGCCTTCGCCCGCCGCCAGCCACTCAAGGCCTGTGCGGTCGACATCGGCAAGCTGCTGCATGGCATGGCCGACCTGATCGCCAGCACGCTGGGACCGCAGATCCATGTCGCCGTACAAGTGGACGAACCGCTGCCGGCTGCGCGCGCCGATCCCAACCAGCTGGAAATGGCGTTGTTGAACCTCGCCGTCAACGCACGCGATGCGATGCCCGAAGGCGGCACGTTGCGGCTTGCCGCCAGCGTCGTGGAGATCGGTCCGGGCCATCGCTCCCGCCTGCCGCTGGCTACCTACGTCTGCCTGTCGGTGGCCGACACCGGCACCGGCATGGACGAGGCCACGATGACCCGCGCGATCGAGCCGTTCTTCTCCACCAAGGGGCTCGGCAAGGGCACTGGCCTGGGCCTGTCGATGGCACATGGCCTGGCCTCCCAGTTGGGTGGCGCGCTGCTGCTGCAAAGCACGCCCGGGCTGGGCACCAAGGTCCAGATGTTGTTGCCGATCAGCAGTGAACCGCCGGGCGTGTCGCAGGCCATGCCTGAGACCGCGGAGCCCGTGTCGACCAGCGACACGGCGCTGCTGGTCGACGACGAGGACCTGGTACGGGCCAGCACTGCAGCGATGCTGGCCGAACTCGGCTACACCGTGGTCCAGGCCGGTTCCGCCGAGGAAGCCCTGCGTAGCGTCCACGCCGGCCTGCGTCCCGACCTGCTGGTCACCGATCACCTGATGCCCGGCACCAGCGGGACCGAGCTGGCACATGAGTTGCGGGCGCTGTTGCCCGCTCTGCCGGTGCTGGTGATCTCCGGCTATACCGACGTGGCCGATGTGGCGCCCGAGCTGGCGCGGCTGACCAAGCCGTTCCGCAAGGCGGACCTGGCGGCCAGCCTGGAGGCGTTGCTGTTGCGCTGAAATCCAGGGCCGCGGGCCGCGACATCGCGCGTAGGGCGCCCCGCGTGAGTGCCCGCCTTAGCCCGACTGGACCGTGGCGGTGGCATGCAGCCGGCCGGGCCCGGCATCGGCCAGCCGCTCGCGCAACATCCTGGCGGTGGCCTGCAGTTCGGCTTGCAGCGCGCCCAGTGCCGGTGCGATGCCGCGATCCTGGCGCATCGCCTCGCGCAGCTGTGTACACAGGCGGGCGCCGTCGCTGCGCCCCATGACCAGGAACGCGTTCTGGATGCGATGCAGACGCGTGGCGACAGCGCCGCGGTCGTGTGCACGCAACGCGGCGAGCAGTTCGTCGTTGTCGTTCTGCAGTTCGCTCTGCCAGCTCTGCAGGTAAGTGCGGCGCTGCTCGGGGGTAGCGATACGGCAGATCAGGGCGAGTGAGCTCTCGGCGGCGCGCGGGGCGGGGTAGGCTGCGGTGGATGGGACGGGCGCGACGCTCGCCGGTGCGCCGGCCGGTGCGCTGCTGCCGGCCTGACGCAGCAAGCCGAGCAGGCGTTCGATCGAGACGGGTTTGGTGAGGTAGGCGTTGGCGCCGGTGGCGAGGGCCTGCTCGATCGCTTCCGGGTCGGAGTCGGCGCTCAGCACCGCGATGGTCATGGTGTCGTGCGGATGGCGCTGGCGATGGCGGGCAAGCACGTCCAGGCCGGAGAGGTCGGGCATGTGCATGTCCAGCAGCACCAGTTGCGGGCGGTGCGGACCGTCCATCGCCTGCAGGCCTTCCTCGCCGCTGCCGGCGAAGATCACCCGGTGGCCGGCGCGGCGCAGCAGGTGGCCGAGGGTATCGCGGCTGGAACGGTTGTCGTCGACCACCAGGCAGGTGAGCGCCGGAACACGGGCGCGATGGGCGTCCAGTGCGGTGACGGTGTCCAGCGGTTCGGTGATGGCCTGCTCGGGTGCGGCGCGCTCCAGTGGCATGGCGGCGGTGAAGATGCTGCCGCCGCCGGGATTGTCGCCGACTGCCACGCGGCCACCCATCTGCTGGCAGATGCTGCGCACGATGTGCAGCCCCAGGCCGGTGCCGTCGTGGCGGCGCACCAGGCCGTCGCTGGTCTGGTAGAACGGCTCGAAGATGCGCGTCTTCATCTCGTCCGGCACGCCGTTGCCGGTATCGGTGACGGTGCACAGCAGGCGCGGCTGGATCAGGCCGTTGTCCGCCAGGCGAAGTTCGATCGCGACGTCGCCGCCGGCCGGCGTGAACTTCACCGCGTTGGTGCCCAGGTTGATCAGCACCTGCGCGATGCGGCCCGGATCGCCCAGCATGGCGTCGTCCAGGCCGCGGCCCTGCACGGTGCGCAGGCGCACGCCACGTTGGTGCGCGAGCGGGCCGACCACGTCGCGCACCTGGCCGAGCACGTTGGCGACCAGGAACGGCTCGCGCGCGAAGTGCAGACGGCCGGCGTCGATCGCCGCCACGTCGAGCACGTCGTTGACCCGCTGCAACAGCGCGCTGGCGTTGGCGCGCAGGGCGTGCATCAGCTGGCGGTCGGACGCCTCCAGCGTGGCGGTATCGATCAGCGAGGCGGCATGCACCACGGTGTTGAGCGGCGTGCGCAACTCGTGGCTCATGGTGGCGATGAAGCGGCTCTGCGCGTCACGCGAACGCAGCGCCGACTGCGAGATGGCCGAGATGGTGCCGAGCAGGCGATAGACCGTCAGCGGCAGGCCGATCAGCAGCACCAGCGCGAACGGGATGAAGGCCGGGCGGTCGATCCAATAGTGCGGCGGCGCGGCGATGCCCAGTACCAGCACCGAGCCGGCCATGAAGCCGAAGAACATGCGCCGGCCGAAACGCGTGCCGACCATGATGGTCGCCAGCGGCAGCAGCGTGATCATCGAGATGCACAGGTTCCAGGCCAGGCTGAGCAGCACGCCGATGCCCAGCACGTTCATCGCCGCGCCGATGCCGTCGACCAGCTCGGTGGTGCGCAGCACGCGCATCCGCACCGCGCCCATCCAGGCCAGGCTGAGCGCGAAGAACAGCCCGGCCCACGGGCGCAGTAGCAGGGCCTCGCCGGCCAGCACGGTTTTCGAGTGGGACGGGCCGGCCAGGTATTGCCAATACAGGCACCACAGGAGGGTCAGGGCCAGCAGCAAGGCCCGGCGTACCGAGACGTGATATTCGCCATAACTGGCGACCAGCCGCGCCAGGCGGCCATCGCGCAAACGCTGGGCGATAACGCGCAGCGAGCTGGGAGGCGCTTCCGCGGTCCCGGGATTCATAGGTGGTTCCCCCTGCTTGGCGGGCGTCGGCGCGCCGATGCCGCTGGCCGCATTGTACGCGTTGCGGGCAATGGCGGACCCCGGAATGTTTCCTAGGGCCCGGGGTTTGCGGCGAGTATCGCCATGATGGCAAAGGCTTCCCTTGCCGCTGATTGGCGTCGAACCGGATCGAAACGGGCCGCCCGATGCAGCGGGCGTCATTCCCGCGAAAGCGGGAACCCATGTCGGCTTCGGCCTGCCAATGCGTGATGGATTTCCGCTTTCGCGGGAATGGCGTCCGGGAGAGGCGGGGCGCTGCTCCGAGGTGCCGAAGCCATGCCCCGGCGCGACCAGTCAGAGGGCGCAGGGCGCATCAGCGCGCTGGCGCGGGCAGGCGCACGATGGCCTCGAAGCCGCCGCCGGGGCGATTGGCCAGTGCCAGTTCGCCGCCGTGCAAACGGGCCGCGCGGGCGGCGATGGAAAGGCCCAGGCCGCTGCCGCCGCCGCCACGGGCCGCATCGCCGCGCACGAACGGCTGGCCGAGTCGCGCAAGCAGGTCGGGCGGTGCGCCTGCGCCGTGGTCGGCCACGCGCAGGTGCAGGCTTTTTCGCTCGCGGACAAGCGTCACCGAAAACGGCGGCGCGCCGTAGCGCTCGGCGTTGTCCATCAGGTTGCCCAGCGCACGGCGCAACAGGGTGGCGCGCACCGGGGCGACGAGTTCGGCCGGGCCTTCCAGTTGCCAGTCGTCCGGGTGCAGCCGCAGGGCAAGCAATTGGCCGGCGAGCGTGGCGAGGTCGGTCGGTTGCACGGCTTCGTCGCGGCCTTCACGCACGAAGGCCAGGCACTGTTCGAGGGCGCGGTCGAGTTCCTCCAGGTCGGCGACCATGGCAGCGCGGCGGTCCGGGTCGCCGGCGTCGCCCAGTTCCAACGCCAGGCGCAGGCGCGCCAGCGGCGTGCGCAGGTCGTGCGAGATCCCGGCGAGCATCAGTTCGCGCTCGCGCGCGGCGGCACGCAGGCGCTCGCCGGCATCGCCGATGGCATCGGCCAGGCGGCGCACCTCGCGCGGGCTGCCGTCGAGGCTGGCATCGGTGGGGGCGCCCGCAAGCAGGGCCGGCGCCTGCGTGGCGAGGCGTTCGAGCGGACGGGTCAGCAGGCGGGCAGCCAGGCCGGCGGCAGCAAGCGCGATCAGGCCGGCGAGCACGCTCAGCAGCAGTGCGGAATCGAGCAGGCGAGGGCGGTAGCTGGGCGTGCGCAAGACGATCCAGCGTGAGGGGTCGTGCGCGCTGCGCACCCACAGCTGCGAATCGGGCGTCTGCGTGGCGACCACGCGCGAGGGATCGCCCAGCCCGGTCCCGACCGTGCGTGCCACGGCGGTCAGCGCCGGTGCGATGCGGCGCACGCTCGGCGCGGGCGGCTGGGCGTCTCTCACGTGCACGCCGAGCAGGCGCAGCGAGCCGAGTACCTGGCGTGCGGCCGGATCCTGCCGGCGCGAGGCCAGTTCGTCGGTGGCCAGCGTAGTGGCCAGTGCCAGGCGTCCATAGCTGTCGCTGACAACCTGCCGCCCGAACCGACGCTGCAAGGCGCCCGACAGCGCCAGCGCCAGCAGCAGCGCCGCGGCCACCAGTACCAGCACGAGGGCGAAGGTCGACGGCGCCCGCCTCATGCACGGCCGCCGTCGGGCACGAACACGTAGCCCTCGCCCCACACCGTCTGCAGCCAGCGCGGCTGGCGCGGATCGTCCTCCAGGCAGCGGCGCAGGCGCGAGACCATCACGTCGATGCTGCGATCGAACGCCTCGTGGCCGCGCCCGCGCGCCAGCGCGATCAGGCGCTCGCGGCTCAAGGTCCGGAACGGGTGGGCCACCAGCGCGGCGAGCACGGCGAACTCGCCGCTGGTGAGCTTCACCGGCGTCGGGCCGTCGAGCAGCTGGCGCGTGGCCGGATCAAACACGAAGCGCCCGAACGACACCGCCGCCTGCTCGGCCTGCGGCGCGCCGATCGCCTCGCGCGGGCGCCGGCGCAATACGGCGCGGATGCGCGCGACCAGCTCGCGCGGGTTGCATGGCTTGGGCAGGTAATCGTCCGCGCCCAGCTCCAGGCCGACGATGCGGTCGACGTCATCGCCCTTGGCGGTGAGCATGATCACCGGCGTATCCACGCCTTCGGCGCGAAGGACGCGGCACAGCTCCAGTCCGTCGGCGTCGGGCAGCATCAGGTCCAGCACGATCAGGTCGACGTGGTGCGCCGCCAGCGCCCGACGCATGCCGGCGGCGTTGGCGGCGCCGGACGCGCGCAGGCCCTGCTGCTCGAGGTAGCGCTCCAGCAGGTCGCGCAGGCGCAGATCGTCGTCGACAACCAGGATGTGGGCCGGGTCCATGGGCGCGGACTATCGCGTGGCGCTGCCCGGGCGGCAAGCGGGCGGCGGATGGATGTGTAAATGGATGTTTCCGGAGCGGGCAGGGGCAACACCCGTTCACATCGGCGCGCATGCGGGACACACCTGCGGCGCGTGGTGGGTGGAGGATCGCCCCACGTCCAGCCCGGACGCTTCGAACGAAAAGGAATCCGCCATGCGCCTGTCGATCGTGTCGCTCGGTCTGGCCTGCCTGCTTGTCGCCCCGCCATCCCCGGCCAGCGTGCATCACCGAGCGGCGGCCCGCCGCACGGGCAGCGGCGCCGCCCGCGTGCACGGCACCCTGGCCCACGGCCCGGAAGCCCGGCAGGCCTGGCATGTTGGCGGCAGCGCGCGTGATGGTGAGGGCAACCTCGGCCACACGCGCGCCAGCGGCGTGGCCGGACCCGGCGGCCGTATCGCGGGCGGCCACCGCACCACGAAAAGCAGCGACGGTACGATCACCCGCCAGGGCGGTGTCGTGGCCGAGGGGGCCGACGGGGGAACGGTGCGGGGCGGGCGCAGCGTGCAGCGAAGCCCGGATGGCGCGGTGCAGGCCGGCTACACGGTGAACGGGCAGGGCGCGGCCGGTGGCAGCTTCAGCCAGAGCGCCAGCCGTACGCGCAGCGCGGACGGCGAGCGCATGGCGAGCCGGCAGACCCTGGCCAGCGGCGCGCGGGGAAGCTTCCAGGGCAGCACCACCGGTGCCGACGGCACGCTCGACCACGCCAGCACGATCACCGGCGCCAACGGCAACAGCTACCAAGGCCAGACCAGCCTTACGCGCGGCGAAGGCCTCAGTCACACCGGCACCTGCACCAACGCGCAGGGCCAGACCTTCGATTGCAAGTGACCTGAGGGAGCGAACGCGATGAAACCGACGAAAGCGACGTTGCGCACGGGCCTGCTGGTGGTGTTGCTGGCCTCCCTCTGCCTGCCCGCAACGGCCGGCAGCCTGCGCGAGCGCCTGTCCCAGCGCCGCGCCGCGGCCGGCCTGGATGCCGTGGATACCACTCCCGCGACCATCCCGCCCGGCGTGCGCGTGCTGCGCGACGTGCCCTATGGCGGCGACCCGGCGCAGCGGATGGACGTCTATCTGCCGGCGCAGGGCACCACCCGCGCGCCGGTGATCTTCATGGTGCACGGCGGTGGCTGGGCGCGCGGCGACAAGGCGATGCGCAGCGTGGTCGAGAACAAGGTCGCCCGCTGGGTGCCGCGCGGTTTCGTGCTGATCTCGGCCAACTACCGCATGCTGCCGGGCACGCGTCCGATCGAACAGGCGCGCGACGTGGCGCGCGCGATGGCGATGGCGCAAGGACGCGCCGCCGGCTGGGGCGCCGACCGCGACCGTTTCATCCTGATGGGCCACTCGGCCGGTGCGCACCTGGTCGGATTGCTGGCGGCCGAGCCGGCGCTGGCCTACGACCGCGGCGCGTTGCCGTGGCTCGGTACCGTGTCGCTCGACAGCGCCGCGCTGAACGTGGTGGCGATCATGCAGGGCCCGCACCTGCCGCTGTACGCCGCCGCGTTCGGCGACGACCCGGCGTACTGGCGAGCGGCCTCGCCGCTGCAGCAGCTGAAGGCCCGCGGTGTGCCGTTCCTGGCGGTGTGTTCGACGCGGCGGCAGGCGTCCTGCCCGCAGGCGCGTCAGTTCGCGACGAAGGCCAATGGCCTGCACATGCGCACGCAGGTACTGGGCGAGGACCTTACCCATCGGCAGATCAACGAGCAGTTGGGCGCGCCGGGCGACTACACCGCGCAGGTGGAGACCTTCCTCGCCACGCTCGATCCGGTGGTGGCGCGGCGGCTCAACGGGCGGCGCTAGGGCTCGGGCGGATAGACCAGGTGATCGCCGGCGCGCCTGGCCGCCGGCGTCATCTTCGCCGCGTCGGCCCGGCCGTGGCCGTCGATGTGACACGCGGTGCGGCCGGCATCGAGCAGGTAATCGATGATGATGCGGCGGTGGCAGCGCCACCACAGCACCTCGGCACACATCAGCGTGCAGCGCTTCTGCGAGGACAGCTCGAGCAGCTGCGCGAAACCGGCGTGGAAGTCCTCGCCCATGGCGTAGTCGGCATAGCGGCGGAAGCTCGCGTTCTGCCAGAAGCCGTTGGGCGAGGTCCCGGCCGGCAGGCTGCGGCCGCGCCGGCCGCCGAGCGGGGTCAGGTGCAGGTAGTCGATGCCCAGCGGCCGCAGCGATTCGGCCAGTTCGGGCCCGTCGAACTGCGGGAATCGCCGTGAGCCGGGCAGGCGCCGCACGTCGACGACGCAGTCGATCGCGTTCGCCTGCAGCAATGCGACGAACGCCTCCAGCGAATGCGTGGAATGGCCGATGCCGAAGACCGGCGGGAGCGATTCAGGCGTCTGCATGGGCCAAGCATGCACCCGCGCGTGTGGCTGTCGCGCGACGGTGCCGCGCTTCACGGGGCCATCGCCGCGAATACTTACGATGATCCTGCGGCGTCCCCGTCGTTGATCGACCGCCGCCCCCCCCACTCGATGACGGGAGTTGTTCCCATGCAGAACCACGACATCCGCGTACTCAATGACCTGATCGAAACCACCATCGACAGCGCCGAAGGTTATGCCGAGGCGGCGCGCGAAACCCCGAGCCCGCGTTTCAGCGTCACTTTCCGCGAACGGGCCAGCGAACGCCGCCTGGTGGCGACGCGCCTGCAGCAGAAGGTCGAGGAGCTGGGCGGGACGCCCGAGGACGACGGCAGCGTGCTTGCGTCCGCGCACCGCATGTTCACCAACCTGCGCAAAAGCCTGCACGACGAGACCGCGGTGATCGACGAGGTCGAACGCGGCGAGGATCACATCAAGCACAAGTTCGAGGATGCGCTGGAGGACGGTGACGTCAGTCCGCCCATCCGAGCGCTGATCGCCGACACGTTCCGCTCGGTCCGCTCGGGCCACGATCAGATGAGCGGTCTGAAGCGGGCCGCGCACAACACGCACTGAGGGTTGGCTTCGCGCTTCGCTGAGCCGGCCTGGGTGAGGGTCGCTCTTACGGCGAGGCTTGAGCGGGCTGGCGATCTGCTTCCTCTCCCCACCGGGGAGAGGGAGCGAATGCAAGGAGCCGTATCTGTCGGCCTCAGGCGGCTTTGACCTCGAACGTCTCGCTTGTCACCGGCTTGCCGTCGATGGCGATCTCCACCTTGTACTTGCCGGCCGGCCAGTCGTTTGGGTTGCGCAGCTTGAAGGTGGTGGTCGCCGGCCCATCGGTGGCGATCGTCTGGCTGATCGTCGTCACATCCTGGCCCTTGCCTTCCAGATAGCTGAAGTGCGCGCTCAGGGTGGCGCCGGTCGTCGTGCCGGTGGTTGCGACGCTGGCGTAGATGGTGTTCTGCGAGGCGTCGAAGGAAGTCATCGGCTTGGCGATCTTGTAGCCGGCGGTGACGGCCTCGCCCATCTGCACCTGGTCAACCTTGAACACATCGGTGGTCGCCGGCGTGACGGCAGCGCTGGTGCCGGACGCCGCCGCCGCGGCAGCCGTGCCCGTGGTGGCCGGGAGCGGTGCCGAGGCGGCGGGCGCCGGCGCGGTATGCGCCACGGCCGGCGCAGGAACGGTGCTGGCGGCCGGCGGCGTGGTCGCCGTTTCGTTCTCGTGCTTGCCGCAGGCGGCAAGCAACAGCAGGCCGGCCACGGCCATGCCGTGCAGGGCGAGCGAGCGGGTCTGGATCTTCATGGCGGGTATCCCGTGGTCTTCGTCGGCCGCAGGGGCGGCCTTTCGAAAAAGGCTAGCGCTGCCGATCTGAAGCGCCGATTACCGGGCGCGCGCCTGTGTGCTACTGGCGCGCGCCCCGCAGGTTGGCTGGCTCTGCTGCCGGGTCGGTACTGCGGAACGGGTTGATGTCCAGCCCGCCGCGTCGGGTGTAGCGCGCGTAGACGGCCAGCCGTTCGGGCGCGCAACGCGCCATCAGGTCGACGAAGATGCGCTCCACGCACTGCTCGTGGAATTCGTTGTGCGTGCGGAAGGAGACCAGGTAACGCAGCAACCCGGCGTGGTCGATCGGCGCGCCGCGGTAGGCGATTTGCACGCTGCCCCAATCCGGCTGCCCGGTGACCGGGCAGTTCGAACGCAGCAGGTGCGAGAGCAGGGTCTCTTCCACCGGCGTGGCGTTGTGGTTGGCGCTCAGGTAGCCAGCGTTCGGCGGGCCGTAGTCGTCGATGTCGAGCGGCAGGTCGTCCAGGAGTGCGCCGGAGAGGTCGGTGATCGCGTGGCCGCCTGCGGTCGGCGCGCTCAGCGTGACCGAGACAGGTGCGCCGGCGGCGGCGGAAAGATCACGCACCAGCGTGTCGTGCAGGGCGGGAGTGCCGATCTTTTCCTGCGAAAAGCCGTTCAAATACAGCTTGAAGGATTTGGACTCGATGATGTGGGGCGAGGCGGCCGGCACGCGGAATTCGGCCAATGCCACTTGCGGTTTGCCGCGGGCGTCGAGCCAGGACAGTTCATAGGCATTCCAGATGTCCACGCCGCCGAAGGGCAGCGGCTCGATCACCCCGATCTCGATGCGCTTCTGTTCGCGCGGGATCGGGAACAACAGGGACGGGTCGTAGCGGTCGGCGTAGACGGTGGTTTTGCCGAGGGGGGAGTGTTCGGGGGTGCTCATGGCGGCAAGTGTAGCTTTTAGCTCCTTCTCCCCTCCGGGGAGAGGGCTGGGGTGAGGGGGCGATCTTGCGGGGAAGGCTGCCTCTTTACTACCCGATCCTTGGGGAAGCTTCCCCGCGAGCCCCAGCCCCTCACCCAAACCCTCTCCCCGGAGGGGAGAGGGCTTCAAAACATCGTCAGGCGTTGACCATCTGCATCGACGGGCCGGCATAGCGGTCGCCGGCGGCGGCGTGAGGCGGAAACACCGCATCGATCGCCGCACGCTCGGTGGTGGAGAGCTTCACGTCCAGCGCGCCCAGGTTCTCGTCCAGCCGCGAGCGATGGCGGGTGCCGGGGATGGCCAACACGTCCTCGCCCTGCGCCAGGACCCAGGCCAGCGCCAGTTGCGCCGGCGAGCAGCCCTTGTCCGCGGCCAGCTTCCTGACCTCGTCCACCAGCGCCAGGTTGCGGGCGAAGTTCTCGCCCTGGAAACGCGGGTTGTGGCGGCGGAAGTCGTCGGCCTCGAAGTCGTCCGGCGAGCGGATCGCACCGGTGAGGAAGCCGCGCCCCAGCGGCGAGTAGGCGACCAGGCTGACACCGAGCCGGCGGCAGGCGGCCAGCATGCCGTTCTGCTCCGGGTCGCGCGTCCACAGCGAGAACTCGCTCTGCAGCGCGGCGATCGGGTGCACCGTGCAGGCGCGCGTCAGGGTCTGGCCGGAGGCCTCGGACAGGCCCAGGTAGCGCACCTTGCCCGCTTTCACCAGGTCGGCCATCGCGCCGACGGTCTCCTCGATCGGCACGCTGGGATCGACACGGTGCTGGTAGTAGAGGTCGATCGTCTCGGTGCCAAGGCGTTTCAAGCTGCCCTCGCAGGACGCGCGCACGTAGTCCGGGCGGCCATTGACGCCGCGCGCGGAAGGGTTCGCCGGATCGCGCACGATGCCGAACTTGGTGGCGATGAAGGCCTGCTCGCGGCGACCCTTGATCGCGCGGCCGACCAGCACCTCGTTGGTGTGCGGGCCGTACATGTCGGCGGTGTCCAGCAGCGTGAGGCCGCGGTCGAGTGCGTGCACGATGGTGGCGATCGACTCGGCGTCGTCGTGCGCGCCGTAGAAGTCGCTCATGCCCATGCAGCCGAGGCCGAGGGCGGAAACCTGGGGGCCGTTGCGGCCGAGCGTGCGCATTTCCATGGGACTACTCCTGGTGGGATGGCGAAGCTACGCCGTGGAAGGTGTGCGCATCGTGCGTTCGGGCAGTGCTCCGATAAATACCCAATAATCGGCAACACCTTTCCATCTGGAACAACAATGGATCGCCTGCATGCCATGCGGCTTTACGCCCGCATCGTGGAGCTGGGCAGTTTCACCGCCGCCGCCGATGACCTGGGCCTGCCGCGCGCCACCGTCACCCATACCATCAAGGCGCTGGAAGCGCGGCTGGGCGCGCAGCTGCTGCAGCGGACCACCCGCCGCGTGCGGGTCACCAGCGAGGGCAAGACCTACTACCAGCACTGCGTGCGCCTGCTGGCCGATGTGGACGAGGTGGAGACGAACTTCCGCGAGGCGATGCTCGTGCCGCGCGGGCGGCTGCGCGTGGATATGTCGGCGGCGCTGGCGCGGCTGCTGGTGATCCCCGCCTTGCCGGAGTTCCTGGCGCGCTTTCCGCAGATCGAACTGGACGTGGGCACCGGCGACCGCTACGTCGACCTGGTACGCGAGGGCGTGGACTGCGCGCTGCGCGTGGGCGATCCGGGCGACACCGGCATGGTCGGCCGGCGCATCGCGACGCTGCCACAGATCACCGTGGCGAGCGCGGATTACGTGCGCCGGCACGGCAAGCCGGAGACGCTGGCCGATCTGCAGGAGGGGCACTATGCCGTGCACTGGGCCTCGCCGACCACGCGCCGGCCCGAGCCGCTGGAGTTCGTGGTGGGGCGGCGTCGGCGCCAGATCCAGTTGCCCGGGCGGATCACCGTGAACGGCGCCGATGCCTATCTCGCGTGCTGCCGTGCGGGCCTGGGGATCGCGCAGTTCTCGCATTACCGCGTCGCCGCCGAGCTGGCCGACGGGCGCATGTGCGAGTTGTTGCCGGATGTCCGGCCGCCGGCACTGCCGATGACGGTGCTCTATCCACCGCAGCGGCAGATGCCGGCGCGCCTGCGGGTGTTCATCGACTGGCTGGTGGAGCGTGCGGCGCTGCGGTTCGGGCGCGCGGCCCAGAACGCTGCCGCCTGAAGGACAGAAGCCGGCAGTTCACATGCGTGGCAGGCCGTGCCGTGGCGCGAAGGTGCCGAACGTCTCCGCCGTCAACGGCGCACCCGCCGCTGCGAGCGCGGCGCGCTGCTCCGCGAGCGGCTGGCGCAGCATGGCGTCCTCCAGCCGGGCCAGCTTGCGGAACGGCTCCAGCGCCAGCACGCGTTCGACGAACGCCGCACATTTCGGCCAACGCGCCGCATCGACCGTGAAGCGCACGAACGCCGCCGTCCTGAACATGCAGGCGATCGCGATGTCGGCGATCGATACCGCGCCGAACAGGAAACCCTCGGCCGGCAACTGCGTCTCCAGATAATCCAGCGCGCGCGGGACGTGCCGCTCCAGCGTTTCCTGCACCACCGCCTCGTCGGTGGCCTCGCCGAACACGTAGCGGCGGATCGCCTTCTGGTAGAACAGCCGCCAGATCAGCGCATCGGCCAGCGCGGTATCGGCGTATTCCTCCAGCCAGCGCGCGCGTGCGCGATCGGCCGGGTCGGCCGGGTAAAGCGATGGTTGCGGACGGGTGTCCTCCAGGTACTGGCAGATCACCGACGAGTCGTTGAACACGCGCCCGTCCTCGATCAACACCGGGATGCGCCGCAAGGGGCTCATGCGCTCGAACGCCTCGTTGCCCACGAACGGCGCGATCGGGTCGATGGCGTAGCCCAGCCCTTTCAGCTCCATGCACACCAGCACCTTGCGCACGTAGGGCGAGACGTAGTTGCCGATCACGGTCAGGGCCATGGCGCACGCTCCGGAAAGGGAAGCGCGAGCGTGCCGGGGGCATCCGCGCGCCGTCAACGCCCCCCACTAATGGCATGGGTCCCATGACTTTAGGCAGGGTAGGATCGATCCGGTTCGCAAGTCCTGAAGAAGGGGAAACACGATGGCATCGATGATCGGCAGCTCGCGCCTGGCAGGCGCGCTGGCACTGGCCCTGGTGGCCACCGGCGCAATGGCGCAGGGTCACACGCTGACCAAGGACGACTATGCACGCGCGGAGCGCTTTCTGGGCAACAACACCGCACCGCTGGTCGACCACGCGATCGGACGCGTGACCTGGCTGGACGATGGCCACTTCTGGTACGTCGACCACGATGCCAAGGGTGACCACTACCGCGTGATGGACGTGGCCACCGGCAAGACCTCCGACGCCTTCGACCAGCCGCGCCTCGCCGCTGCGCTGGGCAAGGCGCTGGCCAGGCCGGTGAAGGCCGACAAGCTCGGTATCCGCGAGTACGTGGTGGCCGCCGACGGCCGTCTGGACGTCCAGCTCAACGGCAAGCACTACCTGTGCGACCTCAAGCCCGCGCAGGGCGAGTGTGTGGTCAAGAAGGCCGGCAAGGAACCGGGCGTGCTCTCGCCCGACAAGAAGACCGAAGCCTTCATCCGCGACTGGAACCTGTGGCTGCGCGACGTCGCCAGCGGCAAGGAGACCCAGCTCACCACCGATGGCGTGGAGAACTTCGGCTACGCCACCGACAACGCCGGCTGGAAGCACACCGACAACGCGATCCTGGTGTGGTCGCCCGATTCGAGGCAGATCGCCACGTTCCAGCAGGACGAGCGCAAGACCGGCGAGATGTACCTGCTCAAGACGCAGGTCGGCCATTCCGAACTGCTCAAGTGGAAGGGGCCGCTCGCCGGCGACAAGGACGTGACGATGATCGAGCGCGTCGTGATCGACGTGCCGTCGAAGAAGGTCGTGCGCCTGAAGATGCCTGCGGACCAGCACCGCTCGACCCTGTGCGACGACATCAGCTGCGGCCCCGAGGGCGGCTGGGACGACGTCAAGTGGGCGCCGGACGGCAAGTCGCTGGCCTTCGTCTCCACCTCGCGCTACCACAAGGACGAATGGTTCCGCATCGCCGATCCGAAGACCGGCGCGGTGCGCACGGTGTTCGAGGAGCACGTGCCGACCTACTACGAGAGCGGCAACGGCCAGGTCAACTGGTTCTACCTGCCCGAAAGCCACGAGGCGATCTGGTTCTCCGAGCGCAACGACTGGGGCAACCTGTACCTCTACGACCTTCAGACCGGCAAGCTCAAGCACGCCATCACCACGGGCGAGGGCAACGTCACCGAGGTGCTCAAGGTCGATCCGAAGACCCGCACCGCGTGGTTCCGGGGTGTCGGCCGCACGCCGGGTGTGAACCCGTACTACCAGCAGTTCTTCAAGGTCAGCCTGGACGGCGGCAAGCCGGTGCTGCTGACGCCGGAAGCGGCCAACCACGAGATCACGCTCTCGCCCGACGGCCATGCCTTCGTCGACACGTATTCGACGCCGACCACGCCGCCGGTGACCGTCCTGCGCGACAGCGGCGACGGTCACACGCTCGCCACCGTCGCCAAGGCTGACATCAGCCGCCTGCGTGCGGCCGGCTGGGTGGCGCCGACCCCGATCACGGTGAAGGGCCGCGATGGCAAAACCGATCTGTACGGCATGCTGTTCAAGCCGACCCACTTCGATCCGCACAAGAAGTATCCGGTCATCGACTACATCTACCCCGGTCCGCAGACCGGTTCGGTGCGCGGGCGCAACTTCCTGTCCGCGCGCGGTGACAACCAGGCGCTGGCGGAGCTGGGCTTCATCGTGGTGGCGCTCGACGGCATGGGCACGCCGTGGCGTTCCAAATCCTTCCACGACACCTGGTACGGCAACATGGGCGACAACACGTTGCCCGACCAGGTCGCCGGCCTGAAGGAACTGGGCAAGCGCTACGCGTGGATCGACCTCGGCCGCGTCGGCATCTGGGGCCACTCCGGCGGCGGCAACGCCAGCGCGGACGCGATGTTCCGTTATCCCGATTTCTTCAAGGTCGGTTGGGCCGAGAGCGGCAACCACGACAACCGCAACTACGAGGACGACTGGGCCGAGAAGTACCAGGGCCCGCTGGTGGTGAACAAGGACGGCACCACCAACTACGACGACCAGGCCAACCAGAACCACGCCGACAAGCTCAAGGGCAAGCTGATGCTGGTGCACGGCACGCTGGACGACAACGTGCCGCCGTCCCAGACGTTGCTGGTCGCCGATGCGCTGATCAAGGCGAACAAGGACTTCGACCTGTTGATGATCCCCAACGTGCACCACGGCTACGGCAAGGAAAAAGGCTCCTACGCCATGCGCCGCCGCTGGGACTACTTCGTGACCCACCTCGCCGGTAACACGCCGCCGAAGGAATACGCGATCACGCTGCCGAAGGACTGAGGCACCGATCCACGGGCGCGGCCGCAGTTCCGGCCCCGCCCGTGGATCGCGCGTATGCTGCAGGAGCACACCTGTGCGCGACCGCCATCCATGCCGGTCGCGCACAGGTGCGCTCCTGCATCGTTTTCGGGTTTCAGACGACCGGGGCCGCGGCTCGCACGGGCGCCACGTCGAACAGCGCCGGCGCCGGTCCGGTGCAGGCGGGCAGGTCGTCCACCGCCATGCCGTCGCGCGCGGCCATCGCGGCGATCGCACCGGCCACTTCGCGCAGCAGCGCAAGGTTGGCGTTCAGCCGCGACCGGATGCCGGCATCGTCCAGCCGGTCGCGCAGGCCGCGGTTGATCTCCACCAGCCAGGGCGCCCGGCACTGGTCGAGCAGCCCGGGTGGGTTGCCCCGGGAAGAGCACGCGTGCCAGCGCCCGAAGAACGCCTGCATCTGTTCGTTCAATTGCTGTGCGGCAGTCAGTTGCGGGGCCAGCTCGGCAAAAAGCGTCGCGTCGCCGAGCCGTTTCTGGAAGAACAACTGGCACAGCACGCCCCAGTAATAGCTGTAGTCCCAGGCGACCTTGGCGGGCATCACCGCAGGATCGCCGAACAGCGGGTACTGGCCGCGATAGAGGGCGAGGGTGCTTTCGTAGAAAGAGAAGTAGAGCCGTTGATAGAGCCGCGCGTAAGGCGCCAGTGGCTTGTCGGCGCGATCCTGTGCGACCAGCATGCAGATGTAGGTGTTGGCGATCGCGATGAAGTCGCCGCCAGGCGAGTAGAAGGGATCGAGGAACAGGCCGGCCTCGCCGGTCAGCGCCCAGCGGTCGGCGCTGAACACCTGGGCGCAACCGTAGGAACAGCCGCGCAGGAAGCGGAAATCCATCAGGCTATCGGCGCAACGCTCGATGGCCCGCGAGAGCGCCGGCTGATGGCGCGCGAGCCAGGCCCGGGCGCGGGCGAAATCCTGGAATGACTCCAGCGGATGGATGGCCTCGTCGGCCACGATGCCGATCGAGTGGGCGCCGCTGGACAGCGGGATCATCCACACCCAATAACCCTCGCCGCACAGGTGGTTGGTCGAGCGCCAGCGCTCGGGCGGTTCGCAGCGCTCGTGCCAGGCGGCGTTGTCGCGACACCAGTCGTCCAGCACCAGGCGCTCGTCCAGCCGGAACCAGGCGGCATTGACGTGGTGGCCGTTGTCCCGGGTCAGGTCGAGGCGATGGCGCAGCAGGCCCGCACGGCCGGAAGCATCGAGCAGCCAGCGGCACGCGAGGGCGTGCTCGCCGGCCTGGTCGCTGTAGCGGACACCGTGGCGTTCGCCGCCGTGGCCGAGCTCGAAACCGCGCACGCGCGCGCCATCGCGAAAATCGATGCCGCGCCGGCGGGCTTCCTCGCCCAGGAAGTTCTCGAACAGGCCGCGGTCGATCTGATAGCTGGGCGTGGGCAGTACGTGGCTCACGCCCAGCTCCGTGCACTGGTCCAGACGGTCCTGGCCCTCGCTGAAGAACATGCGCAGCCCGAACTTGCGCAACTGCGCCTGCTGCAGGTGCGCGTGCAGGCCCAGCACCTGTTCGAAGTAGTGCGCGGCGATCTCCACGGTCGACTCGCCCACCTTGTGCGCGGCCAGCGGCAGCGGGTGCCGCTGGCGTTCGAGCACCACAATGTCCATGTCGGGGAACTCGCCGCGCAGTTGCAGGGCCAGGCACAACCCCGCCAGGCCTCCGCCGAGGATCACCGCATCATGCGTTGTGTGGTCGTCCGCCATGCCGCTCCCCCGGCTGATCGGTCGATGGTGCACCGGATGCGGCCCGCATGCATCCCGCCTGGCCGCTGGATCGCCCGGGCAAGCCGTTCAGCGCGTCGCCCGCGCCGGCTCGCCCGCCTCGATCGCGAGCAATCCATCGTCGTCGATGACGATGGGAGGCGTGTCGTGCGAGCGGCGATAGCTGTCCACGATGCGCCCATAGTGGACGACGCGGCCGAACGTGTAGGTGGTGATTCGTACCACGTCGCGGACCGGGCTGAAATGGCTCAGGCGGAAGCTGCCGTGGTAGCGCGAGGCGATCGGCACCGACACCACGCCGAGCCTTTTCTCGCGACAGGCCGCGATGAGGATCGCCGCTTCGAACACGAAATTTTCCGCCGGCAGATCGACCAGCTCCAGCGCCGCGCGCGGATACCAGCGCTGGCCGCTCTGCGTGTCGGCGACCGGCAGGCCGCAGCCCCAGGAGATGCCCCAGTCGGCGACCGCGTTGGCGCGGCGACGACCCTTGGGTTGCTGCTCGCGCTCGAGCAGGCGCGCACCGATCACGATGTGCTCCGGATACCGTTGCGCCGCCGCGACGATGCGCGGGACGTCGCTGGCCAGGTGCTGGCCGTCGCCGTCCATCGTGACCACGGCATCGAACCCCTGTTTGAGCGCCTCGCGGAAGCCGTGCCGCAGCGCTTCGCCCTTGCCGCGCCGCTGCGCGTGGCGCAACAGGGTGACCGGCAATGCGCCGACGATCTGCGGGGTGCGGTCGTCCGAGCCATCGTCCACCACGATCACCGGCACATTGAGCGCCAGGGCCGATTCGACCACCTGCTGGATCGCCGCCTCCTCGTTGAGGCAGGGGATCAGCACGCACCAGCGCGGCGGGTTGGGTTTCACGCGCATTCCTCCAGGTCCACATCCATGGCGAGCGAGCCGGCCGCCATCAGCCGGCAGCGACCCCCGCCCTGTGCGAGCAATGCCAGCAGCGGCAGCGCCACGGCCGAGGGGCTGCTGGCGATCCATTCCGCCGGCACCGGCGATGAGGCCGGTACGTCGGCGATGCTACCGGGGCAAAGGTGCAGAACAAGTCGCCCCAGCGTAGAGGGACCGGGTTGTGGGCTCAGCACCAGCGCGCAGCCGAACGGCGCCGGGCTGTCGGTCACCTCGGCCAGCGGGCCATTGCCGGCGACGTCGCTGCATACCAGCAGTACCGGGCGTGCGTCGGCCAATGCGAGGCTGGCCGCCTCGAGCAGGCCGGCACCGACGCTGGCGCGCTGCGCGCAGACCGCATTGGATGGCGCGTGGCAGCCGGTGGCCATGGTCCAGTAGCCGGCCGGCGCGTTGTGCACGGAGTTATGGAAGCGCGTGGGCGAGAGTTCGGACGGCGCACTGGCCAGCACCGTGCACATGTAGTCCATGATCGCCTGGTCGCCGTGCGACGAGGTGAAGACGCAGGGCAACGTGGCCGCCTCGCGCCCGCTCATCGCAACCGCCTGGGCGGCCACCTCCACCGCCAGCAGCACGCTCTCCGGTGCCCGGCGACGCTCGCCCGCCGGCAGCACGGTGGCTGCCGGGCGCGTGGAAGGGGGCGTGGGCACCTGACCCTGCACGGCGGCACGCAAGGCGTCGAAGTCGGCCAGCTGCGGCGACCACACGCCGGCGCCTTCGACGTAGACCGTCAGCGCGCTCATGCACCACGCTCCGCACGGGCGAAGGCAAGGCAGGCGTTATTGCCGCCGAAGCCGAACGAGTTGCTGAGCGCCACGTGGACCGGGCGCGCTTCGTTCGACCAGGCGAACTGCGGGCCACAGGCCGGGTCGGGTTGTTCGGCGCCGAGGTTGCCCGGCACCAGGCCGTGTTCGATCGCCAGCAAAGCGACAACCGCTTCCAGGATCCCGGCGGCACCGAGCGTGTGGCCGGTGAAACCCTTGGTGCTGCTGGCCCGGGTCGCTGGCGGGAAAGCGCGGGCGATCAGCGCGGCCTCCACCTCGTCGTTCTTGAGGCTCGCGGTGCCATGCAGGTTGATGTAGTCGACCTGCGCCGGTTCGAGCCCCGCGCGCGCAAGCGCGTCACGCAAAGCCAGTTCCGCGCCCAGCCCTTCCGGGTGTGGCGTGGACATGTGGTGGGCGTCGCTTGCCTCGCCGTAGCCGAGCAGCCGTGGCGCATCCGGCGCGGCGCCGGCGCGTTCGAGCAGCGCGAAGCCGGCCGCCTCGCCGATCGAGATGCCGCTGCGGGCCTGGTCGAACGGGCGACACGGCGCGGGGGAGACCAGCCCCAGCGCATTGAACCCGAACAGCACGCTCTCGCACAGCGTATCGACGCCGCCGACCAGCGCGGCATCGACCACGCCCAGCCGGATCAGCCGTTCGGCGCTGGCAAACACCTTCGCGCTGGAGGAACAGGCGGTGGAGATGGTCAGGCACGGCCCTTCCAGTCCCAGCGCCTCGGCCAGGAAGCCGGCCAGCGAGTGCGGTGCGTGGATCGGCGGGCGCAGCATGTCCTCGGGGAAGCCGCCGTCGGGACCCAGGCGGCGATAGGCCTCTTCGGTCGCGCCGATGCTGGCCGTGGACGTGCCCACCAGGAGCGCCACGCGCGTCGCGCCATAACGCTCGCGCGCGGCGTGAACGGCGTCGAGCACGCCGTCCTGATGGAGACCCAGCCAGGCCAGCCGGTTGTTGCGGCATTCCCACACCGCCAGCGGTGCGGGCAAGGGGGCCTGTTCGACGCCGTCGACGCGCCCGACCCAGCAGGCCAGCGGGGCCAGGCTGAAATCGTTGGCGCGCAGGCCGGTGCGGGCCGCCTCGAGGGCGCGACGGTGCGCTTCGCGACCGCGGCCGAGGGCGGAAGTGGCGGTGTAGGCGCTGACCGCCAGGGGGTTGATGGGTTGCAACATCGAACCAGCCTAACGGCGGCCCGCGGGCTTGCCTAGCCTCGCCTCCGGGCGGCCTGGCCACGGTTCATGCTTTGGCGGGCGAAGCGGTTCGGCCGGCGTTCGGGCACGGCGCGATTGCAGCGACACAGCCGGCTGCGCACACTGGTTGTTTATGCTTCGCCGACCCGCCGTGCCGCCGTCCCTCTCACAACGCAACCCATGGCGATACCTGCGCGATGCCGACGTGCTGCATGCGGCCGTGGTGACCCTGCTTGCGGTGGGGCTGAGTGCGGGCATCGCCTGGCTGGGTTGCGTGGTGCACGTATGGCGGATCGCGCGGCGGGCGCCGACCACGCTGCCGGGGCGCTGGGTGGTGCTGGTGTTCGGGCAGCGGCTGATCGCCGATGAACCCGGGCACGACTACCGCAGCCGACTGGCTCGGGCACGCGTGTTGCTCCGCGAAGGCGTGGCCGGCCGGATGTTGCTGCTCGGCGGTCGCAGCGGCGGCACGCGCAGCGAGGCCGCCGCCGGCCATGCCTGGCTGCGCGGGCAGGGGTTGCCGGCCGGTGCCCAGGTCGAGCTGGAGCAGGAATCGGTGGACTCGCTGGAGAACCTGCGCCATGCGCGCGGCCTGCTGCAGGGTGGCGACCGGTCCGAGGTGCTGCCACCGGTCGCGCTGCTGACCAGCCGCTATCACCTTGCGCGTTGCCTCCTGCTGGCACAACGACTCGGCTTCGACGGCCACGCCCTGGCCGCGGAAGACACCTTGCCGCACACGCCGCGCTACCTGACGCTGCTGTTGATGGAGGCAACCTATCTGATGTGGATCGATCTGGGCATGCGCTGGGCGCAGCTGATCGGACACCGCCGCATGGCCGCGCGGATCCGTTGATGTGCCCTGGGCCGACGCCGCGTGCGCGGCTGGCTCGCGCCGCGCTCCGAGGCGTACCCCGCGACAGACCCGTGCCGATCGCCGTACCCACGGGCATGAACGACATGCAGGTCGGCAAGGCGCTGCCGCCGCGGCTGGACCGTCACCGGCGCGCGGGTCGGCAACACCAGCGCCAGCTCGGCGCAACGATCGGGCGCCAGGATCGATTTCGACACACGGCTCGTGCGGATGCGCCACGTCGACAGCAAAAACCTCAAATAGCGCTCTGGCGTGCATGCGCAGGATCCCCGCCAGCGACATGGGCTCGATGCCATGGTTTGCGGCGACATCGGTCGCAACCTCGGCTCATTTCGGCCGCGGCAGGCTGATCGCTCAAGCGCCCGCGTCGACGCGCCACAGCGTGGGCGCGGGCCCGCTTGCTAAGCTCTGCGGCAGTCACGACCGCGCGATCCTTACGATGAGCCAGCAAGCCGACCAGGCCGAAACCTTCCTGCAGGACGTGCAGGACCGCATCTGCAGCGCGATCGAACGACTCGACGGCGGCGCGCGCTTCGTCGAGGACCGCTGGACCCGCGAAGCGGGCGGCGGCGGGCGCACCCGCGTGCTGCGCGACGGCGCGATGTTCGAGCAGGCGGGGGTGAATTTCTCCCGCGTGCACGGCCACACCCTGCCGCCCAGTGCCACCGCGCACCGGCCGGAACTGGCTGGCGGCAGCTTCATCGCCACCGGCGTGTCGCTGGTGCTGCACCCGAAGAACCCCTACGTGCCGACCACGCACGCCAACGTGCGCTATTTCGAGGCCAGCAAGCCGGGCGTCGAACCGGTGTGGTGGTTCGGTGGCGGCTTCGACCTGACCCCGTTCTATCCGTTCGACGAGGATGTGCGGCACTGGCATACGGTCGCACGCAACCTGTGCGCGCCCTACGGCGCGGACGTCTACCCGCGCTACAAGCGCTGGTGCGACGACTACTTCTACCTCAAGCACCGCGACGAGACGCGCGGCGTGGGCGGGCTGTTCTACGACGACCTCAACGAGGGCAGCTTCGAGCGCTGCTTCGCCTTCACCCGCGACGTGGCGCAGGGCTTCCTGGATGCCTACCTGCCGATCGCCGAACGCCGGCGCGACATGCCGTACGGCGAGCGCGAGCGTGAGTTCCAGTTATACCGACGCGGCCGCTACGTCGAGTTCAACCTGGTGTGGGATCGCGGCACGCTGTTTGGCCTGCAGTCGGGCGGGCGTACCGAGTCGATCCTGATGAGCCTGCCGCCGCGGGTGCGTTACGAGTACGGCTACGTGCCCGAGCCGGGCTCGCCAGAGTCGCGGTTGCAGGACTACCTCACGCCGCGCGACTGGTTGCCGGCAACCGACTCGTAGGGTGGGCTCCAGCCCACCGCAACCTCGCGGCGAGCTGCCGGTGGACCGAAGGCCACCCTACGCGAACCTTACGGCTGCGAGCCGCTGAACTTCACTGGCGTGGCACCCTTCACCGCGCCGATCTGCGCGCTGTCGCTGACTTCGAGCACCACTTCGTGGCGGAACTCCAGCGTGCCCTGCACGACGGCGTGCGGGCCGATCACGATGTGCGGCGTGCGGTTGTGGTGGAACCAGCCGCCGTTGGGCTTGTCGACCAGGATGCCGCCCTCGACGCGCGAGTTGGCGCCGATGTCGATGTCGCCATCGACGGTTTCCACCCCGCCGCCGACGTGCGCCGCATCCAGCTCGATGCGACCGTTGACGTTGGAAACGCGCCCGCTCACGTCGGCGCCCCTGGCCAGCTCGATATGGCCATTGACCGCCTCGATCTCGCCGCTGACCTTCGCGCCGGCCTGCAATTCGATGCCGCCGTTGACCGTGTTGACCGAACCGATGGTGGCGCGCGCGCCGAGCGTGACACCGCCGTTGACCGTATCGGCCTTGCGCGCGCTGGCGCCGTCGGCGAGCGTGATGTCGCCATTGACGGTGCTGAGCTCGCCGGCGCTCTGGCCGGCGTCGATGCGGATGTCACCGTTGACCTTGTCGACGTCGTTGTCGGAAGCGACCGCCGCCAGCGGCAGGGCCAGGGCGAGGGCGATGATCAGATGGCGCATGGTGGTGCTCCTTCGTGGGAATGGACGTCAGATGCGCGGCCGGCCGCCGCGGTTTAGCGTGACCTTCGGCAGGGGCCGATTTGACGCCGTCGCGGGGCCGCCCCACCATTTCGCGTTTTCCGCCAGGTTACCGCCATGCACAAGCTCGTCCTGATCCGCCACGGCCAGTCCCAGTGGAACCTCGACAACCGCTTCAGCGGCTGGGCCGACGTCGACCTGACTGCGCAGGGCATGGCCGAGGCGAAGGAAGCCGGCCGCTTGCTGGCGGAGGGAGGCTACACCTTCGATGTGGCGCACACCTCGGTGCTCAAGCGCGCGGTGCGCACGTTGTGGGGCGTGCTCGATGCGATGGACCTGATGTGGATCCCGGTGATCACCGACTGGCGCTTGAACGAACGCCACTATGGCGGGTTGACCGGCCTCAACAAGGCCGAGACGGCCGCCAAGTACGGCGAGGAGCAGGTCAAGATCTGGCGCCGCAGCTACGACATCCCGCCGCCGCCGCTGGAGCGGGCCGACAACCCGTCGCTACGCGATCCGCGCTACGCCCTGCTCGATCCGTCGATGGTCCCCGACACCGAGTGCCTGAAGGACACCGTCGCCCGCGTGCTGCCCTACTGGCACGACGTGCTGGCGCCGGCGGTGGCCTCCGGCCAGCGCGTGCTGGTGGCCGCGCACGGCAATTCGCTGCGCGCGCTGATCAAGTACCTGGACAACATCTCGGACGAGGCCATCGTCGAGATGAACGTGCCCAACGGCGTGCCGCTGGTGTACGAGTTCGATGACCAGATGAAGCCCCTGCGCAGCTACTACCTGGGCGACGCGGACGCGATCGCCGCGAAGATGGCCGCGGTGGCGAACCAGGGGAAGGCGAAGTAGGGCAGTTTGCCCCCGGCCCTCCGTCGGTCGCTTTTTCCGCCAACGGAAGGACGCTTCGAGTGAGGAAGGGTCGGGATAAGCCTGCCGCCACGCATTCGGTCGCGGATGCCTCCACCTTCCATGGGGAAGGTGCGACCGGCGGATGGGGGTGATCCGGGCCGGCGCCCACCTTCCAGCCACTCTCGCCTCGCCCGCCCGCCGGGGTTAGGCTTGCTCGATATCCCATCCCGAGAACCTGGACATGGCGCCCAATCTCCTCATGCCCGCGCTGATGTCGCCGCTGCTGGCCTTCATGGTCTGGCGTCGGGTGCGCCGGCAGTTCGGGCGCCAGCCCGTGCGACGCGGCGCGATGATTACCCGCGTGGTGATCCTTCTTGCGGTAACCGGCCTGCTGTCGCTCGCCGGCGTGCACGATCCGCAGGTGCTCGAAGGCCTCGCCGGCGGCCTGCTCGGTGGCATCGCGCTGGGCCTGGTCGGCCTGCGCCTGACCCGGTTCGAACGCGGCGCCGATGGCCGCGATCTGTATCTTCCCAACGCCTGGATCGGCGCTGCCGTCACGGCCCTGCTGGTCGGACGGCTGGCCTGGCGCTTCCTGGTGCTGGCGCCGGATGCAGGTCACGCCGGCGCGATGGCGGTCCCGGCCGTGCCGCAACTAGGTAACAGCCCGCTGACCCTGCTGGTGGTCGGTCTGATGATTGGCTACTACGTCAGCTACTACGCCGGCCTGCTGGTGCACCACCGGCGATTCGTGCGCGCACAAGGCTGAAGAAGCCGCAGGTGGGCTCAGCCCACCTTGGGATGGGTGCGAAGCCGGGCTAGAGCGCGTCGTTGTCCAGCTCGCCGGTACGGATGCGGATGACCTGTTCGAGCGGACTGACGAAGATCTTGCCGTCGCCGATCTTGCCGGTACGCGCCGACTGCTGGATCGCCTCGATCACCCGCTCGAGCTGGTCGTCGGCCACCGCCACTTCCAGCTTGATCTTGGGCAGGAAATCGACCACGTATTCGGCACCACGATAAAGCTCGGTATGGCCCTTCTGGCGGCCGAAGCCCTTGACCTCGGTCACCGTGATGCCCTGGACGCCTACTTCGGCCAGCGCCTCGCGCACGTCGTCCAGCTTGAACGGCTTGATGACCGCCACAACCAGCTTCATGGATGCTCCTCGCTCGCTCTTCCCTTCGTCCGTACCATTGTGCCTGCCGCCTCGCGGCCTGTCGCCCCGGCGGGGCGTGTAAGACAATTCCTACATTCTCTGACGGAGCCGGCCGATGGTGCACCAGTGTTCACGTTACTTAGACTTCCTTCCGACCCGTTCGAGGCGCCGTCCATGATGGATCGGCAGGAAATCGACCGAATTGCCCTGCGACTTGTGTCGCTGGTACCGCCAGGGTTGGCACAGGCGCAGCAGGATTTGCGAACCAACTTCCACGATGTCCTGATGCAAGGATTGCGTCGCCTCGAACTGGTCACCCGCGAGGAGTTCGAAGCCCAGAGCCAACTGTTGGCGCGCACCCGCGCCAAGGTCGACGAACTGGAAAAGCGCATCGCCGAACTGGAGGCCGATGCGACGGCCCGCGGACTCTAGCTGCCAGCTCCCGGGAGCCGCCCCCGATCCGTCACCCTCACCCCGAGAGCGATCGGGGGCGGTTATTTTTTTCTGACGTCGATGGGGTCGCGTTCCACCATGCATTCTCGCGACGCCATCGCTCACGGCCAGCGCGATTCGCGCGCGTCACGCGTGAGCGCGTGGCCGGTCGCAAGGGCGAATCCCACAACCGTGTTTCTCCAGCCGTTGCGGTCAGGGATGACCGCGTCCTGGCCCGGGCGGATGGTTCCGTGAGCCTGGCGGTCACCCTGAGCCGTGCCCAGGAAGGTGTCAGCGCGCCGCAGGTGATGGTCGAGGTACACCTTTCCGGCGGTCTTCCGGGCACGCACATCGTTGGCCTGCCGGAAGCGGCGGTGCGTGAGGCGCGCGATCGCGTCCGGGTAGCGATCCAGAACGCCGCGTTCGAATATCCCAACCGTAAGGTAACCGTGAACCTGGCGCCGGCCGAGTTGCCCAAGGACGGCGGGCGTTTCGACTTGGCCATCGCGCTGGGCATCCTGGCCGCCGGTGGGCAGGTGCCGCGCGAAAAGCTCAATGAATGCGAGTTCCTGGGCGAACTGGCGCTTTCGGGCGACCTTCGTGGCGTTTCCGGCGTATTGCCGGCGCTGCTGCGGGCGCGGGCGCGCGGCCGGCGCGTGGTGGTCCCGCGCGACAACGCCGCGGAGGCCGCGTTGGTGCCGGACGCCGACGTGCTGGTCGCCGACACCTTGGCCGATGTCTGCGGTTGGCTCCGCGACGCGCAGGAACTGGCCCTGCCGGGCCAGGCCGACACGGGGCAGACGGTCGATCCGAGCGTGCCCGACCTGGTCGACGTGCGTGGCCAGTTGCAGGCCCGACGCGCGCTGGAAATCGCCGCCGCGGGCGGCCACCACCTGCTGCTGATCGGTCCGCCGGGCACCGGCAAGACCATGCTGGCCGAGCGGCTGCCCGGCATCCTGCCGCCGCTGGGTGAGATCGAGGCACTGGAAACCTGCGCCGTGCTGTCGGTCGCCGGCCAGCGCGTTGATCCGGCGCGCTGGCGCCAGCGGCCGTTCCGCGCACCGCACCATACCGCCTCGGCGGTGGCGCTGGTCGGGGGAGGCTCGCATCCGCGACCGGGCGAGATTTCTCTGGCGCACAACGGCGTGCTGTTTCTCGATGAGCTGCCCGAATTCAGCCGTCACGTGCTCGAAGTGCTGCGCGAACCGCTGGAGTCCGGGCAGATCCTGGTGTCGCGGGCTGCGCGCCAGTCGACCTTTCCGGCCCAGTTCCAGTTGATCGCGGCGATGAACCCGTGCCCTTGCGGCTACGCCGGTGATGCCCGCGAACGTTGCCGCTGCACGCCCGACCAGATCCAGCGATACCGGGGACGTATCTCCGGCCCCCTGCTGGATCGCATCGACCTGTGCGTGGAGGTGCCGCGCGTCCCTCTGGCCGAACTGGGCGCGCCGCGCAGCGTGTACGACGAGGATTCGGCCACCGTGCGTGCGCGCGTGGTGCAGGCACGGGAGCGCGCGCTGGCCCGCGCAGGTCGGGCCAACGCCGAAATCAACACGCGTGAACTGGAGCGAGACTGCGCGCTGGGCGAGGCCGAGCGACGTTGGTTCGAGGCGGCGCTTGAGCGGTTGGGGCTGTCGGCCCGGGCGTATCACCGCATCCTGCGGGTGGCCCGGTCGATCGCCGACCTCGACGGTGGGGCGGCCTTGCTGGACCGCACACACTTGGCCGAGGCCCTGCAATACCGCCGTTTCTGAGATTTTCTGAACTCACGGGTATTGACTTCCCCTGCGCTGCATCTAATATCTGCACTCGCCGGTTCTTAAATGCTTCCGGCCTGCCGCCCCGGTATCGGTCCCCCTCCTCCCCCCCGCCCGATACCGGGGTTGGCCTCTTCCCTCCCCGGCAACCTGTTCCGAAGGCCGACAGTCGCTTGCAGGAACCCTGTGCGGGACGCTCTTCGAGAGCCTGGCCCGCGACTGGCTTGCAGAAGACGCCCCACGGGTGCCGTCCCAGGCGCTCACCAAGCCAAGCCTCTACCCCAGAGGAGACTCGGCCTCGATCGGGTATGCCCGCGAAAGCGGAAGGCGCTGTTCAACAGCGAATGCGGCACATCCATGCAGGCCTGGGCTCCCTAAGGCGAGATGGACCCGTTTTGACGGACATAGACGCCGAGAAAATCGAGCAGCGCAGGGTTCGTTCAGCTGACGCCCGACGCTGATCGGGTCCCTTGCGGACGCCAGCGGCATGCGGTTTCGATTCGGCGATAGCTCTCGGGCAGAATGGGCGCCCCGGAAAGCGAAGGACGGCCGATGACGCTACAACCCGGGCTGATGCTGGCGTGCATGCTGGGTATCGGCTTCCTCGCCCAGTGGCTTGCCTGGCGGGTGAAGCTGCCGGCGATCCTGTTCCTGCTGCTGGCCGGCATCGTGCTGGGACCGGCAACCGGCGTGTTCCGGCCGGATGCGATGCTGGGCGACCTGCTGTTCCCGCTGGTTTCGCTGGCGGTCGCGCTGATCCTGTTCGAAGGCAGCATGACGCTGCGCTTCCACGAGCTGCCCGGTATCGGTCGCGCCGTGCGTGGGCTGGTCAGCTACGGGGCGATCGCGGCGCTGCTGCTGCTGGCGCTGTCCGCGCGACTGATCGCGGGACTGGGCTGGGACGTGGCGCTGTTGTTCGGCGCGCTTACCTGCGTGACCGGGCCGACGGTGATCGCGCCGATGCTGCGCACGCTGCGTCCGAATGCGCGCATCGCCAACACGCTGCGCTGGGAGGGCATCGTGATCGACCCCCTCGGCGCGCTGTTTGCGGTGCTGATCTACGAGGCGATCGTCTCGCACAAGGAAGGCCACACGGTCGGCGTGTTCCTGGGCACGATCGGCTGCGGCGCGATCATCGGCGCGCTGGCGGCTTGGGCGCTGGCCTGGCTGCTGCGGCGCCAGCTGATTCCCGAATACCTGCAGAACTTCGGCGTGCTGGCGACGGTGCTGCTGGCTTTCAGCCTTTCCAATACGTTCGCGCACGAATCGGGCCTGCTCGCCGTGACCATCATGGGTATCGCGCTGGGCAACATCCGCAACGTGCACATCGATGACATCCTGGACTTCAAGGAAAACCTGACCACGCTGCTGGTTTCCAGCCTGTTCATCCTGCTGGCGGCGCGGCTGAAGTGGCCGCTGCCGGACGGCATGCTGTGGGCCGGCATCGCGGTGTTCCTGGTCGCGCAATTCCTCGTCCGGCCGCTCACGGTGGTCTTCGCCAGCGTGGGTAGTTCGCTCAGCTGGCGCGAGCGCGCGCTGATTGCCTGGGTGGCGCCGCGCGGCATCGTGGCCGCCTCGGTGTCGGCGCTGTTCGCCCTGCGCCTGCAGGAGCTGGGGGTGGCCGGCGCGGATGCGATGGTGCCGCTGGTGTTCATCCTGATCATCGGCACGGTGGTGCTGCAGAGCGCGACGGCACGGCCGCTGGCGCGTTGGCTGGGTGTGGCCGAGCCCGAGCCGCGCGGCGTGCTCATCTACGGTTCGGACGAGGTGGCGCGCGCGGTGGGGAAGGCGCTGGCCGACGCCGGTTTCCGCGTGGTGCTGGCGGACGATTCCTGGGACGGCATCCGCCATGCGCGCATGGAAGGGCTGGCGACCTTCTTCGGCAACCCGGCCTCGCCGCATGCCGAGCGCAACCTGGATCTGACCGGCCTGGGCCGGCTGCTTGCCATGTCGACTCATCGGGAACGCAACTCGCTGGCCTGCGTGCACTACCGGCGCGAGTTCGGCCGCGAGAAGGTGTATCGACTGCGCAATCTCGCGCCGCATGAGGCGACCGATCGCGCGGCCATCGCCGGCAACCTCCTGGCGCCGCCGCTGTTCGGCGAGGACATGACGCATGCGCGCTTTGGCGAGTTGCTGGCGACCGGATGGCGCATCAAGTCGACGCGCCTGACGCCGGCGTTTGGCTGGAGCGACTTCACCGAGCGCAACGGCGCCCAGTCAGTGCTGCTGTTCGGCGTCGATGAAAAGGGCAACCTGCGGGTGGCGTCGGCCAAGCGGCTGCTGGAGCCAAAGGCGGGGTGGCTGGCGATTGCGCTGACCCCGCCGGCGGAGCCGGCGAGCTGAGGCAGGGTGCCCCATCCGCCCTTAGGGCGCCTTCCCCTGTGGAGCGAGGGAAGGCTCGATAGGGACCGATGCTCCTCCCATCCGATCTGCGAAATGCCGACTGACCTGCAGGCCCTTCCCCCGTCCCACGGGGGAAGGTGCCCAAAGGCCGATGGAGGCCTTGCCTCAGGCGGCCGAGGCGCGCTGGAACTGCGCTTCCTCGGTCGAACCCTTAAGGGCGACGGTCGAGGACTGGCCTTGCTGGATCGCCTGGGTGACCTGGTCGAAGTAGCCGGTGCCGACCTCGCGCTGGTGCTTGACCGCGGTGAAGCCACGCTCGGCGGCGGCGAACTCCTTCTCCTGCAGGTCCACGAACGCGCTCATCTGCCGGCGCGCGTAGCCGTGTGCCAGCTCGAACATGCCGTAGTTGAGGCTGTGGAAACCGGCCAGCGTGATGAACTGGAACTTGTAGCCCATCGCGCCCAGCTCGCGCTGGAACTTCGCGATGGTCGCGTCGTCGAGGTTCTTGCGCCAGTTGAAGCTCGGCGAGCAGTTGTAGGCCAGCAGCTTGTCCGGGTACTTGCCGCGGACGGCCTCGGCGAAGCGGCGCGCGTCATCGAGATTCGGCTTGCTGGTCTCGCACCACACCAGGTCCGCGTAGGGCGCGTAGGCCAGGCCGCGGCTGATCGCCTGGTCCAGGCCAGGCCTGACGCGGAAGAAGCCCTCGACCGTGCGTTCGCCGGTAAGGAACGGCTTGTCGTTGTCGTCCACGTCGGAGGTGAGCAGGTCGGCCGCGTCGGCGTCCGTGCGGGCGACCAGCAGCGTCGGCACGCCGCAGACGTCGGCGGCCAGACGCGCGGCGGTAAGCTTGTCGATCGCCTCGCGGGTCGGCACCAGCACCTTGCCGCCCATGTGGCCGCATTTCTTCACCGCGGCGAGCTGGTCTTCGAAATGCACGCCGGCAGCGCCGGCCTCGATCATCGCCTTCATCAGTTCGAAAGCGTTGAGCACGCCGCCGAAACCGGCCTCGGCGTCCGCCACGATCGGCGCCAGCCAGTCGATCTCGTCGCTGCCCTCGGCGTGGTGCAGCTGGTCGGCGCGCAGCAATGCGTTGTTGATGCGCTTGACCACCTGCGGCACCGAGTTGGCCGGGTAGAGCGACTGGTCCGGATACATCTCGCCGGCCACGTTGGCGTCGGCGGCGACCTGCCAGCCGGAGAGGTAGATGGCCTTCAGGCCCGCCTTCACCTGCTGCATGGCCTGGTTGCCGGTCAGCGCGCCGAGCGCGTTGACGAAATCCTCCTTGTGCAGCAGGTGCCACAGCTTCTCGGCACCGTGGCGGGCCAGCGAATGCTCGATCGGCACGGTGCCGCGCAGGCGCGCGACGTCCTCGGCGCTGTAGTTGCGGCGCACGCCGGCCCAGCGCGGGTTGTTGGTCCAGTCCAGGGTGATCTGTTCGGCGGTCGGCAGGGTGGTTTTCATCGGTCTCTAGGCTCCGTGAGGGTGTCCTGCAGGAGCGCACCTTGAGCGCGACCGGGATGCATGGCGGTCGCGCACAGGGTGCGCTCCTACAAAGGCGGGCGGTCAGGCCAGTTGCTGGTAGGCGGGCAGGGTGAGGAAGGCGCCGAGCTGTTCGGCGTGGGTCAGTTCGCTGAGCAGATGCGCGGCGTCCTCGGCGCGGCGGGCGCCCGGATGCGTGCTTTCGCGCAGGCGATGGGTGTGCGCGGCCAGCGCCTGGTCGAACAGCGCCATGTCGATCGGCGCGCCATCGGGGAACTCCAGCGGCACGCAGTCGGAAATGACGTCACCGGCGTAGTGCAGCCATTGCCACAGCTGCGCGCGGGCGATCTCGGCGGTGGCGGCGTCTTCCATCAGGTGGTGGATCGGCACGCAGCCCAGGCCGTCGAGCCAGGCGGCCGTGTAGCGCAACGCGACCTCGACGTTGTTGTCGAAGCCGGCGCGGGTGATCGTGCCGCAGGCCGGCGCCAGCAGCTGGTCGCGGGTGACGTGGACGTCCTCGCGCAGCACGTGCAACTGGTTGGGCTCGGGCATGTAGCGGTCGAAGATCGCCTGCGCCACCGGCACCAGTGCCGGATGCGCAACCCAGGTGCCGTCATGGCCGGCGTGCACCTCGCGCAGCTTGTCCGCGCGAACCTTCTCCAGCGCCGCTTCGTTCGCGGCGTCATCGCCCTTGATCGGGATCTGCGCGGCCATGCCGCCCATGGCGAAGGCGCCGCGGCGATGGCAGGTCTTGATCAGCAGTTCGGAATAGGCCTTGAGGAACGGCACGGTCATCTGCACCTGGCCGCGCTCGGGCAGCAGGCGGTCGTGGTGGCCGCGCAAGGTCTTGAGGTAGGAGAAGATGTAGTCCCAGCGGCCGCAGTTGAGGCCGACCACGCGCTCGCGCAGCGCATGCAGGATCTCGTCCATTTCGAAGGCGGCCGGCAGCGTCTCGATCAGCACCGTCGCCTTCATGCAGCCGCGCGGGAGATCGAGCTGGTGCTCGGCATGCGCCATCACCGCGTCCCACAGTGCGGCCTCTTCCATCGCTTCCAGCTTGGGCAGGTAGAAATACGGGCCGCGGTCGCGCGCCTGCAGTGCGCGGGCGTTGTGGAAGACGAACAGGCCGAAATCCACCAGCGCGCCGGCCATCGGCTCGCCGTCGACCAAGAAGTGCCGCTCGGGCAGGTGCCAGCCGCGCGGGCGCACGATGAGCACCGCCGGATTCGCGCCGAGCTTGTAGTCGCGACCGTCGGGCGAGCGGTACGAAATGGTGCCGGCCACGGCGTCGATCAGGTTCTCTTGGCCGTCGAGCTGGTTGGCCAGGGTCGGCGTCGAGGAATCCTCGAAGTCGGCCATGAACACCTTCGCGCCGGAATTGAGCGCGTTGATGATCATCTTGCGCTCGACAGGCCCGGTGATCTCCACGCGGCGGTCGCGCAGCGCGGGGGGGACCGGTGCAACCTGCCAGGCGCCCTCGCGGATGGCGCGGGTGTCGGCGCGGAAGTCGGGCAGGGCCCCGGCGTCCCATCGCGCCTGCCGCTCGTCGCGGGCGGCCAGCAGTTCCCGTCGACGGGCATCGAAACGGTGGTGCAGGTCGGCCAGGAAGGCCAGCGCGTCGGCGGTGAGCAGGCTGGCGTAGGCGGCGGTGTTGCCGTGGACGGTCAGCGGGCCGGGATCGAGTCGTTCCTGTGGGACGGCCATGGATGCAGCTCCTTGGAGGGGTGCCATCCACGCTAGGCCTGCATGCCAGGCTTTGACAAAGCGAATGTTTCAATCTTTCTTATTGAGAAATTCAAAGTAGCAGGCAAAATCGCGCCTTACCGAGCCGAAAGGGAGGCAACGGCAGTGAACGGAACAAGACAGGGGCGGCGGGCGAAGCCTGCAAAAGCGGCCGCGAGGGCCCGGGAAGCGGTCGAGGTTGCAGAGCGTTACTACTACAAGGGCAACCGCCACAAGCAGCTGCGCGCCTTCGTGAGCATCGTCAAGCTGGGCACGCTCACCCGTGCGGCTGAGGCGCTGTTCCTCTCCCAGCCGACCGTCACCCTGCAATTGCAGGCCCTGGAGCGTGAACTCGGCGTGCCGTTGCTGGAACGGCGGCGCCGACGCATCAACCTCACCGATGCCGGCGAGGCGCTGTACGAGCTGGCGCGTCCGCTGATCGAGGGATGGGAAAACCTCGACCGCGACTTCCAGGCACGCATCAAGGGTCTTACCGCGGGCCGGTTGACCATTGCCGCCGGCGCTTCGACCATCCAGTACCTGCTGCCCGATCTGGTGCGACGCTACCGCGAGGCTTACCCCGCGGTGCACCTGCAGCTGGCCAACGTCACCGGCCGCGACGGCCTGGCGCTGCTGCGCGCGGACGAGGCCGACTTCGCGGTGGGCTCCATGCTGGACGTACCCAACGACATCGCCTGGGCGCCGCTGCGCCAGTACGACCCGATGCTGATCACCCCGCGCAACCACCCGCTGGCGCACAAGGCGGATATCGCGCTGGAGGACCTCTCCCCCTACGGCCTGATCCTGCCGCCGCATCGGCTGTCGACCTACCGGCTGGTCGACCTGGTGTTCCAGCAGCGCCAGGTACCTTACCGGGTGGCGATCGAGGTCGGCGGGTGGGAAGTGATCAAGGAGTATGTCGCTTCAGGGCTGGGCATTTCGATCGTCACCGGCATCTGCATCACCGAGGCCGACCGCGCCCGCCTGGCGGTGCGCAACATGAAGCGTTTCTTTCCCCAGCGCAGCTACGGTGTGGTGATGCGCAAGGGCAAGTTCCTGAGCCCCGAGGCGCGCGCCTTCGTCGACATGATCAAGCCCGGCCTGCTGACCCATCGCGAGCACGACGAGCCAGGCCACTCCGGCCGCTGACGCTTGGTGCGGCGCGCGCCCAGTGCGCGACCGGGAGGCTGGGCGGTCGCGCGCCGGTGCGCTCGCACAGAAGGCCATGCCGGCAGGGCGGATTCCCGCCCGCCCCGCCCACTGCCAAGCACGCGCCCGATCGGCGATGACCGGGGGAGATGTTCAATGGATGGGCCGATACTCGCCGTGTGTGCCGTAACGAGGCGCATGGGCCGCGATGCGCGCGCACAAGCCGTCGCCGCAGGGCCGCAAGGCACCCGAGCGAGTGGCCTCCAGCAGGTCCGCGGAGAAGTGGGCCCGCTCGATCGCCTGATGGTTGCGCCAGGCCAGGTAGCCGCTGCCGCCCGCGGCGAGGACGGCGCCTGTCAGCAGGGCAAGGCCACCCTTCCAGAGAACCGAACGCGACAGCCGGCGCATCCGCTCCAGTTCGCGTTCCATGGCGCCGGCGGCGCGCGTGGCCGCATCGCAGGCCGCCTGCAGTCGTTCGCCACCCTGGCGCATGCCCGCTGTCACGTTCCGTTCGATCCCCGTGCGGACTTCCTGGCCAACGCTCGCGGCCAGCTCCCGTGCAAGCTCTCCGGCTTGCAGGCCCAGTCCCTGCGCCGTTTCCTTCAGGGCTTGCGTGCCGCGCCCGGTTTCCTCGACCAGACGTTCGGCATGCTCGCCCAGGACGTTGGCGAAGGCGCTCAGACGCAGCGCCAGTTGCTGCAGGTCCTCGGGCGCGACGCGCTCTTTCACATCACTGGTCACACGCGCATACCCGGGCTTTGTGTTGCGACGTCCGGCGTCAGCACCATGGACGGTTGATCCTCCCCCATCCGCGCGGCCTGATGGGCCAGCTGGCCTTGTTGCAGCCAGATCTGGCCGTCCCCGGTCTGGGCGAACTGCCGACCGGCGTCGAGGATGCCGCGGGCGTTGCGATCGAGGGCCGCATCGCTCATCTGCAGGAACATCTGGTTCCAGTCCACCCTGATCGGTGGTGCGGGCGCGACGTGTGGCCGGGTTTCAAAGAAGGCCGGGAGTGCCGAGTCTTCTCGCTCAGGCGGGACCGGAACGAGCTGGTGGCGAAAGCGCGCGTCCAGCGCCTTGTTCATGGGCTCGGCGTCGCGGGTGTTGGAGAACAGGCTCTGCAGCTCGTTTATCGCCCGATAGGGAGAAATGGGTCCCACCAGCCGGTCGACCGTCATACGGTGCCCCAGCGAGGAGTCCAAGGCCGTTGTGTAGAACCATTGGTGCTGCTCGCTGCGATGGATGACATTCATCGCCGGCGCGCTCGGCACTGTCTTTTCCTCAAGGAAGGGCACACCGCTGAGCGCGTTGAGGTACGCGGTCATCAGGTTGCCGCTGCGCACGGACAATCCGTTGAGCAGATAGGACCCGCCGACGTCGCAGTGCGCGCCGTGCACCTGTGCGTTGAAGAACCGGCCATCGGGCGAGATGCCCGGATCGATGATCTGCTTGGAGGCAAATTCGTCGCGCCGTTCGTCCAGAGCCGTGATCTGGAAGCCGGAAATTACAGACGGCGGCAGACGCACGTCCGCCTCGTTCATCACGCCAGTGGCGACCGGATCAAACAAGCCCACCACCTGCGCGGTCTGTCCCGGCGGGACCAGCGGCGGGCGGGTGGGCGTGAGGCTCAGGATGCGGCCTTTCTCGTCGCGTTCGATGATCATGCCCGCCGGATCCTGGATACCGCGTTCCTGGACCATGCGGGCGAATATGGCGGTAGTGACGCCACCGCGGCTGAAACCGATCGATGCCACGCTAATCTCGGCGTTGGGGTCCTCCCTTTTCCAGCGCGCAGCCTGTTCGATGAACTGGAGGTACATATCGTTCATGCGCGGGCCGTAGCTGTAACCGAGCGCGCCGTCCACCGCCTTGGAGAAATCCTCCGTCTGGGTACCAACTCCTGTGACATAACCTGCCTGCACTGCGCGCTTGTGGCCACCTCGCCGGATTTGGTCAACCACATTAGCAACATTAGTAGCGTGTTCCGGATCCGCGTACTTGTCGTTGCCTGTGCCATCAAACCCGGCGATATAAAGTCGAGCGTGCGGCATTTGCGGGCCGACGAGCACCGGGACGGCAAGCTGTGCCAGCGCCTTGCGTTGCTCACGGTAGCCTTCCAGGGCTTCTTCACCGGCTGGACGTGTTTCGACACCATCCGGCCAGCGCCGTAACTCGTCGTCGGTCATGAGTTCGTCCTTGAAGCCAGTCAGTACGTCTTGCTGTGAACAAGAATCAGGTCGTCACGGAAACTGCTATACGGGTTTCCGGCAATCTGGAGTTTGTTGGTCGTAACGAACGCACGCATATAGACGTTGATCGTCCGATCGTTGACCTCAAGGATAATGCCCGGGTAGACAGGGGCTTTGAGTATTGCTGGCAGATCAGCTTGTGGTACGCGATGGCGAACCGTTTGATCTGCAAAGATCTTGGCAATATCTACTTCGGCCTCGTGCGGTTGGCCGTCCTTGGATCGCCATGTCACATGTGCCGGACGAGGGAAGTTCCGAATCCCGATCCAGCTGGCATACATGTCGTCCGGGTACTTGGCGCCCAGTGACGCCGACGAAGCCTGCTTGACGTCTTCGGGGTCATGGCTGTCGTAGCGCCCGTTATAAAGAACCTTGCAACCGTAGGTATCGAAACAGTACGAGCCAAAGCTGTGCTCGTCGAACGGGATCGGCTTGCTGGTATCGATGTGGACGATGTGATGGGCGTCCAGCGGGATGTGCGCGGGGATCACGCCCGATGGCGAGGGTGCGCGCGACGACGCAGGTGACTGTCCCATTGGCGAGCATCCTGCGAGAAGAAGGGCCATTCCGCACAGGTACGCGGTGGCGGGCGGCCGGGGGCCGATTCGGGGGCGCGTAGGGCTTGGGGTCATGTCCGTTTGACGCAGTCCAGTGACCCCGGGGACGTTATCACGCGGCAACGGGCCGGACGGCTGCGGGCCTGCACGCTTGCCGTAGGGCTGGGCGAACGGGTCGCGTAGGGTTTGCCCCACGCGTGGCACATCCCTACTCGGAATCCCGATGCTTGCCGCGATAGCCGCGGAACAGCGCGCGGATGCGCGCCATGTCGGCGTCCGGATCGTCCGTTGCGTACTGCGGCGTGCCCAGCGTGAAGGTTCTGGTCGGGTAGTCCAGGAACACCGGCAGGATCGGCACCTGGGCCTCGCGCGCGATGCGCAGGAAGCCGCTCTTCCATTGCGTGACGTGCTTGCGCGTGCCCTCGGGGGTGATGCCCAGCCACATGCGCGGATGGTCGCCGAAGCGGCGCACCATCTGGCCGACCACGTTCAGCGCGGCCTTGCGGTTGATGCCGATCATGCCCAGTGGCCGCAGGACCAGGCCCAGCGGGCTGTCCAGCACCTCGCGCTTGATCATCACCTTGATGTCCGCGCCCAGCGCGATCTTCATCATCAGGCCCCATACGCCGTCCCAGTAGGAGGAGTGGGGTGCGCCGATGATGATCAGCTTCGGAACGTCCGGCAGTTCGCCGAGCAGGCGCCAGCCGGACAGGCGCAGCAGGCCGCGCATCAGCCAGGGCCAGAAGCGGCTGTCGATCCGCGGCGCCTGTGGCGGCAGCGGCGGCAGGATGGCACCGCTCATTCGCCGCTCCAGTCACGCGAGCGGCCCTGCTTGAGCTTGCCGCGTTGCTGCTTGCCAGCCAGGCGGCGCTCCTTCGAGGCGCGCGTGGGGCGCGTGGCCAGGCGCTTCTTCGGCGCGGCCAATGCGCCGCGCACGATATCGGCGAGGCGCTCGCGCGCGTCGTCGCGGTTGCGCGCCTGCTCGCGGAAGCGGCGTGCCTGGATCACCAGCACGCCTTCGTCGGTCATGCGCCGGTCGCGCCGCGAGAGCAGGCGCGCACGCACCGGCTCGGGCAACGACGGCGAGGAGGCGACGTCGAAACGCAGCTCCACCGCACTCTCGGTGCGGTTGACGTGTTGCCCGCCGGGGCCGTCCGCGCGCAGGAAGCGTTCGGTCAGTTCGGTGTCGGGGAGCGTGAGGGTGCGGCTGATCTGCAGCATCGGCGCAGTTTAGGGGATCGCGGTTGGTAGGCTGAAGCCCACCCTACGGCCATGCCGTGCGCCAGTAGGGTGGGCTTCAGCCCACCAACCCCCAGCCAAAACGCCCCAGCACAGCCTGGAACGCCTCATCCAGCGGCGCCTCCAACCTTACGGGCGCGCCGCTGACCGGATGCGCGAACTGCAGATGCCAGGCGTGCAGCAGCATGCGGTGGCATCCGAAGTGCTGCTTGTACAGGCGGTTGTGGTCGCCGCGTCCGTGCTGGCAATCGCCGATCACCGGATGATGAATGTGCGCCATGTGCTTGCGGATCTGGCGGAAGCGGCCGGTCTCCGGCTCGGCCAGCACCAGTGCGTAGCGTTGCTGCGGATAGCGGCCCAGCGCGATCGGCACCTCGACCGTGGCCAGGCGCCGGTAGTGCGTGCGTGCCTCGCGGCGCGGGCCGGTTTCGCGCGAGCCGGGCAGCGGATAGTCGACCAGGTCCTCGGCCGGTTCAGGCCAGCCGCGCACCACGGCCAGGTACTGCTTGTGCACCTGGCGGGCCATGAACTGCTCGCCCAGTGCGGCGGCCACCGCAGTCGAGCGGGCGACCAGCAGCACGCCACTGGTGGCGCGGTCGAGGCGGTGGGCCAGGAACAGCTCGCCACCGATCTGTTCGCGCAGCAGGTCGATCAGGAAGGCCTCGGCCGGCCCGATCAGCTTCGAGCGATGCACGGGCAGGCCCGCGGGCTTGTTGACCGCGAGCAGGGCGTCGTCCTGATGGAGGATATCGAGCATCATTTCTTCAGGAGCTCAACAACTTGATGAACCCTTGTGGGAGCGCACCCCGTGCGCGGCCTCACCGGACTGGCAGGCGCGTGGTCGCGCACAGGGTGCGCTCCTACAGGGGCACTGCGCGGCGATTGGAGGTTCTGCAGCGCCGGATCAGCGGCGGGCGCTGGTCAGGAAGGCGAGCAGGGCGACGGCCAGGCAGCCCAGTGCCACCCAGTCCGAGCCGGCCGGTCCGCCCGCAATCCACAACAGCGTGGCGCAGCCGAGCAAGGCCGTACCGAACAGTCCGCCGAGCAGCGCGCGCCGCCGGCGCAGCGCAAGCTCCGCATGCAGCGCCAACTGCGCCGGGTCGGCCAGCTGCCGCTGCTCACCACTGGCCGTCTGGCGCAGTGCATCGCGCACCAGCTCGGGCAGCTGCGGTGCGGCGTGCAGCCACTCGGGCAGCCGTTGGCGCACCGCACGCAGGGTGCGCCGGGCGCTGTAGCGCTCGCGCAGGATGCGCTTGAGCACCGGGTGGGCCACTGCCCAGATATCGATATCCGGATCGAGCATGCGCCCGACGCCCTCGATGTTGAGCAGCGTCTTCTGCAGCAGGATCAGCTGCGGCTGCAGGGTCAGCTCGAAGCGCCGCGCGGTCTGGAACAGCTTGACCACCACCTCGGCCAGCGAGATCTGCGACAACGGACGGGTGAAGTAGGGCTCGCACACCGTGCGGATGGCCGCCTCCAGCTCGTCCAGGCGCACCGTCGCGGGCATCCAGCCGGCCGCCACGTGCAGTTGCGCGATGCGCGCGTAGTCGCGCTCGAACAGGGCGATGAAGTTCTGTGCCAGCCAGTACTGGTCGGCCTCGGGCAATGAACCCATGATGCCGAAGTCGAGCGCGACGAAGCGCGGTTCCGCGCGCCGCTCGAGATCCACCCAGATGTTGCCCGGGTGCGCATCGGCGTGGAAGAAGTTGTCGCGGAAGACCTGCTCGTAGAACACCCGCACGCCCTTGGCGGCCAGTGCCTTGCGGTCGATGCCGGCCGCGTCGATGGCGGCGATGTCGTCCGCGCTCACGCCGTGCACGCGCTCGAGCGTGAGCACCCGCTCGGAAGTGAAGTCCCAGTGCACCGCCGGCACGTAGAGATCCACGCCGCTTTCGAAGTTGCGCTTGAGCAGGCTGGCGCTGGCGCCTTCGCGCTGCAGGTCCAGCTCGTTCTCGAGCATCTTTTCCACTTCGGCGACGACGTCGAGTGGACGGATCTTGTCCGCGTTGGGATGCCAGCGTTGCGCCAGCTCGCCCAGCGAACGCATCAGCGCGATGTCGCGCGCGATCTTCTGTTCGATGCCCGGACGCAGCACCTTCACCACCACGGCGCTGCCGTCGTGCAGGGTGGCGGCGTGGACCTGGGCGATCGACGCGGAGGCCAGCGGCGTTTCGTCGAATTGGGCGTATAGCCGTCCGATGCGTGCCTTGAGCTCGTTTTCCACGATGACGCGGGCTTCGCTGCCGGGAAACGGCGGCACCTGGTCCTGCAGCTGCGCCAGCTCGTCGGCGATGTCGGCCGGGATCAGGTCTCGCCGGGTCGACAGCACCTGCCCGGCCTTGACGAAGATCGGCCCCAGCTCCGTCAGCGCCATCGCCAGCCGCGCGCCGCGCGGAAGTTCGCGGGCGCCCGGGCGCGAGCGGGCGAGCAGCGGCCTCAGCAGCTTCAGCGGCCGATACAGGTGCGCCGCGTCGACCAGCTCGTCCAGCCGCCAGGCGAGCAGTACCGAGGCCACTCGCAGCACGCCAGGCACCACCTTCAGCGGCGTCATGCGCGCGGCCCCATGCGCTGGCGCAGGCGCACCAGGCGGGCTTCGAGGCGTTCGCTGCGCTCGCGCAGCGCGTCCACGCCGTCGAGAAAATCGTCCACTTCGCCCATCGCCGGAGTCAGCCGGGCCTCGTCGCGCAGCCAGTCGGCGCTGTCCTGGCCGAGATGCTGTGCACTTTCGCGCGCATGGCGCAGGCCTTTGGTGATCGCCTGCGCCAGCGGCACGCCGAGCACGTCGCCGAAGCTGCGCGCGAAGGCTTCCTCGAAATCCGGCTGGAAGGTGCTGGCCAGTTTCTCCAGCCGGCGCGCCAGGTCGGCGTCACCGGCGATCTCGACCTTGCCTGGCGAGACGCCCTCGTCGCCGCGGCGCAATGCCATCGCCAGCAGGCTGCCGGGGCTGGCCGCCACGCGCAACTGGCTGGTGTCCTGCGGCGGGCCGACGTGCAGGCGCTCGCCCTCCACCGTCACGCAGAGCGCCAGCTCCGGCCCGCGCAGGTGCAACTGAATGCTGCGACCGGCGAGCGCAGCCAGTTTCTGCCGCGTGTCCGGATCGAGCGAGAGCGTGTGGTTGAGCGCGGTTTCCAGCGCGCGACCGGCGAGCTTGCGCAGCGGCTGCGGGAGCCATGCGTTCGGGGTGGGGGCGTTCATCCGGCGATTGTAGCGGCCACCAGCGCCACATCGGCCTTCGTGCCTTTGAAGGAACCCGCTTGCGGGCGAGGCCCTGCCTTGCTGCCACCGGATCACGAGCATCGCCCGCAAGCGGGCGCCTACGACACGGCGCCGGCAAACCCCAGCTGGCGCCAGGCTTCGTAGACGGCCACCGCCACGCTGTTGGACAGGTTGAGGCTGCGGCTCTCGGGCCGCATCGGCAGGCGCAGGCGCTGGTCCGGCGGGATGGCGTCCAGCACATCGCCCGGCAGGCCGGCGGTCTCGCAGCCGAACAGCAGGGCGTCGCCCTCGGTGTAGCGGGCATCGACATGGGCAACGCGGCCGCGGGTGGAGAAGGCGAATACGCGCGGCTGGCCCAGCGCTGCCAGGCACGCGGCCAGATCGTCATGCACCCTGACGCGGGCGTACTCGTGGTAGTCCAGGCCCGCACGGCGCAGACGGGCGTCGTCCAGTTCGAAGCCGAGCGGGCGGATCAGGTGCAGTGAGGCGCCGGTGTTGGCGCACAGGCGGATGGCGTTGCCGGTGTTCGGCGGGATTTCCGGGCGGAAGAGGATGACATGCAGCATCCGGCCATTATCCGCTGCGCGGGCCGTCGATGGCTCGGGCAGGGGTCAGGCGCACGCGGGTCAGCTTTCCTGCCGCGGGCAGACCACGCCATCGGGCGGCAGCATGCATGCGCCGGGCACGGCCAGCATCACGCCGAGCTGGGCGCCATCGCCGCTGCCGGCCAGCTGCACCGGGCCGGGCGTGAACACCATCGAGGCCATGATGCATCCGCATACCAGCAGGCAGGCGGCGAACAGGCTGCGCAGCAAATAGGTTTCAAGTTTCATGGCTTCGGTTCCTTGGGGCAGGGGGGGTTCCTGTAGCCAGTGTGGCAAGCCCCGTGCCAGCCATGCAGTGGCAGCAAACCCGTTGATCTACTGACGTTTGTCAGACCTTGCGCCATGCGCGTGGGTTGTCCGCGGACAGTGTGCGGTCCGCGGGCGGACACCGTCCGGACAGCGCCGCGACCTCTGGCGCTTGTGCTTGCTTGTCCCGGACCGATAGCCTCGGACCTCTTTCGTGAGACAGGAGGTTGCACCGTGGCAAAGCGTTTCCCACCCAAGACCGCGCTGGCGCTGATCGCCGCCAGCCTGCTCGCCGGACCGGCCCTGCTGCCGGTGGCGCAGGCCGCCGACGCGCCGGCGGCGCAGGCGTCGAAGATCCCCGAGCTGAAGTACGAGCGCTTCACCCTGCCCAACGGCCTGACGGTCGTGGTGCACGAGGATCACAAGGCGCCGGTGGTGGCCGTGAGCGTGTGGTACCACGTGGGCTCCTCCTATGAGCCGAAGGGCAAGACGGGCTTCGCGCATCTGTTCGAGCACCTGATGTTCCAGGGCTCGGAGAACCACAAGGACGAATACTTCAAGCCGTTCGAGCTGGCCGGCGCCACCGACATGAACGGCACCACCTGGCTGGACCGCACCAATTACTTCGAAACCGTTCCCACCACCGCGCTGGACATGGCGCTGTGGATGGAGTCCGACCGCATGGGCCACCTGCTCGGCGCGATCGGCCAGAAAGAGCTGGACGAGCAGCGCGGTGTGGTGCAGAACGAGAAGCGCCAGGGCGAGAACCAGCCCTACGGCCGCGTCAGCGAGCTGATCCAGGCCGAGGCCTTCCCGGCCAATCATCCCTACCACCACGACACGATCGGCTCGATGGCCGACTTGAACGCCGCCTCGCTCGCCGACGTCAAGCAGTGGTTCAAGGATTACTACGGCGCCGCCAACACGGTGGTGGTGCTGGCCGGCGACATCACGCCGGCGCAGGCGAAGCAGAAGATGCTCAAGTATTTCGGCGACATCGGTTCCGGCCCGGCCGTGCCGCGCCCGCAGGTGTGGATCACCCCGCGCGACAAGTCCACCCGCGGCGCGATGACCGACAACGTCGCGCAGACACGCATCTACCGCGAATGGAACGTGCCCTCGCGCAACGACCAGGAACTCAACCAGCTGCAGCTTGCGGCGGCAGTGCTGGGCGGCGGCAAGACCTCTCGCCTGTACCAGCGTCTGGTCTACAAGGACAAGCTCGCCGACGACGTCTCGGTCGACATCGAGCAGCACGTGCTGGCCAGCCTGTTCGAATTGCAGGTGGACGTGAAGAAGGGCGCCGACCCGGCCAAGGTCGAGGCCGCGGTGGCCGACGAGTGGGCGAAGTTCCTCAAGGACGGCCCCACCGCCGACGAGCTCGAGCGCGTCAAGACCGGCATCCGCGCGTCGTTCGTGCGTGGCCTGGAGCGGGTCAACACGCAGGCGATGATCCTCGCCGAGGGACAGCTCTATCAGCAGGACCCCAGCGCGTACCAGAAGGACTTCGCCACGCTGATGGCGGCCACCCCGGCCAGCGTCAAGGCTGCCGCCAACCAGTGGATCGCCAAGGGCGACTACACCGTCACCGTCACGCCGGGCAAGGTCGAGGAAACGGACTTCGCCACCTACGGCGGCCGTCCCGCGCTGCCCGGCAAGCCCGAACCCAGACTTGCTGCCAAGGGCGACTTCCACACCACGCCCAGCCCGGTCGACCGCAGCAAGGGCGTGCCGGAGGTGACCCAGTTCCCGGGCCTGACCTTCCCGACCCTGCAGCATGGCAAGCTCGCCAACGGCATCGAAGTCACCCTGGCCGAGCGCCACGAGGTGCCGGCGGTGCAGGTGCAGCTGCTGTTCGACGCCGGCTACGCCGCCGACCAGGGCCGCAAGCTTGGCACCTCCAGCTTCACCATGGCGATGCTGGACGAGGGCACGAAGGCGCTGGACTCGGTCGAGATCGCCAAGCGCGAACAGCGCCTGGGCGCGGTCATCGGCAGCGGCTGCAGCCTGGATTTCTGCAACGCCTCGCTCAACGCGCTGAACGACAAGCTCGGACCGTCGCTCACGCTGTTCGCCGACATCGTGCGCAACCCGGCCTTCCGTACCGATGACGTCAACCGCCTGCGTGGCCAGTGGCTGGCGCGCATCGCGCAGGAGAAGAGCCAGCCGATCGGCATCGCGCTGCGCACGCTGCCGCCGCTGCTGTATGGCCCGGGCCATGCCTATGCGATCCCGTTCACCGGATCGGGCACCGCCGAATCGATCACCGCGCTCGACGTCAACGACATGCGCCGCTTCATGGGCGATTTCATCCGCCCGGACAACGTGCAGATCCTGGTCGCCGGCGATACCACGCTGGAGACGATCATTCCGCAGCTGGACAAGGTGTTCGGCGACTGGAAGCCGGGCGCGGGCAAGGTGCCGGCCAAGAACGTGGGCCACGTGGCGGCGCCCGAGTCGTCGCGCGTCTACCTGATCGACCGCCCCGGCGCGCAGCAGAGCCTGATCCTGGCCGGCAGCCTGGCGCCCTCGACCAAGGTCGACAACAACCTGGCGATCGAAACCATGAACGGCGCCTTCGGCGGCACCTTCACTTCGCGCCTGAACATGAACCTGCGCGAGGACAAGCACTGGGCCTACGGCGCCTACAGCTTCATGCCCGATGCGCTGGGGCAGCGCCCGTTCCTGATGTACGCGCCGGTGCAGACCGACAAGACCGCACCCTCGGCCGAACAGATCCTGGCCGAGGCCCGCGGCGTGGTCGGCAAGCATCCGCTGACCGCGCAGGAAATCGCCAAGATCAAGGAAGGCGACGTGCGCAGCCTGCCCGGCGAATACCAGACCACCTCCTCGGTGATGGGTGCGCTGGCGGACATCGCCCAGTACGACCGCCCCGACAACTGGATCCAGACCGAGAAGGCGCGCATCCAGGCGCTGAAGGATCCGCAGGTGCAGGCGGCCGCCGACGAGGTGATCCATCCGGACCACCTGACCTGGGTGATCGTCGGTGACCTCAAGAAGATCGAGGCGCCGGTGCGTGCGTTGAACCTGGGCAAGGTGCAGGTGCTCGACGCCGACGGCAAGCCGGTGAAGTGACAGGCCCGCTCTCTCCCGGCGCAGCCGGGGGAGAGCCGCAGGGCAGGCGAGGACCGTGGGTTTTCGCCTGCCCTTCAGCCCACTCCCGTGCCGCCACGGTACGATGAGCCTCTTCCCGATCGCCCTTTCGGAGCCCCACCCATGCGCAAGACCCTGCTGCTGCTCGTCCCCGTCCTGCTCCTCGGCGCCTGCACCTGGGGCATCACCCTCAACGATGCGGGCAAGCAGGTGCGCACGGCCTGGAACGGCGACGTCTCGCAATGCCGCGACCTGGGCAAGGTCACCGTGTCGGTGATGGAGCGGGTCGGCCCGGTCGACCGCAACGACATCAAGGTGCGCGACGAGTTGGAAGTGATGGCGCGCAACGAGGCGGCCAAGATGGGCGCCGACACGGTCAAGCCGCTGGCCGAGCCGGTCGATGGCGAGCAGGCCTGGGGCGCCTACCAGTGCGGCAGCGCACGTCCGGCCTCGACCAGCCGCCCGACCACCCAGCCGGCACCGGCCGCCAGCGGCGGCGTGCAGACCTATCCGATCAGCGGCGGCTGAGCGCTTCTTTTCCCTGGCTTGCGTGCTCCGCTGACGCCTCGGGGCACTTCATGGCGTCGGCCGTTTCCGTCCGCGCGTTGACGTGCGTGCGCCAGTCCCCCGTGCGCCCGCGTATGCGTGTGCGATAGCCAGCGCGGGCCATTCGGGCGAAAATGGCCGTCTTTTCCTCGCGGCGCGGCTGCTTGTCGCGCTCCCCGTACGCCTTTGCACGAGAGGTCATGCAGACGATGTCCCAGGCTCCGAAGATTCTCTACACGCTGACCGACGAAGCGCCCTTCCTCGCCACCCAGTCGCTGCTGCCGATCGTGAAAGCCTTCGCCCACACCGCGGGCATCGACGTGGAGACGCGCGACATTTCGCTGGCCGGGCGCATCCTCTCGCAGTTCCCCGAGTGCCTGAAGGAAGACCAGCGCATCGCCGACGACCTGGCCGAGCTGGGCCAGCTCGCCACCACGCCGGACGCCAACATCATCAAGCTGCCCAACATCAGCGCCTCGGTGCCGCAGATGAAGGCCGCGATCAAGGAACTGCAGGCGCAGGGCTACGCGCTGCCGGACTACCCCGACGAGGTCCATGGCGACGTCGAGCAGTACAACATCAAGGCGCGCTACGACAAGGTCAAAGGCAGCGCGGTCAACCCGGTGCTGCGCGAGGGCAACTCCGACCGCCGCGCGCCAGCCTCGGTGAAGAACTACGCACGCAAGCATCCGCACCGGATGGGCAAGTGGAGCGCCGATTCGAAGACCCGCGTGGCGCACATGGACGCCGGTGATTTCTACGGCTCCGAGCAGTCGGCCACGATGGACAAGGCCGGTAGCCTGAAGATCGAGCTGCTCGGCAAGGACGGCAGCGCCACGGTGCTGAAGGAAAAGGTGGCCGTGCAGGCCGGCGAAGTGGTCGACGCGGCGGTGATGAGTCGCGCGGCGCTGGCGCGCTTCGTCGACGCGGCGATCGCCGACGCCAAGGCGGCCGGCGTGCTGTTCTCGCTGCACCTGAAGGCCACCATGATGAAGGTCTCCGACCCGATCATGTTCGGCGTGGTGGTGCGCGAGTTCTACAAGGACGTGCTCGGCAAGTACGCGACCGAACTGAAGCAGATCGGCTTCGATGCCAACAACGGCATCGGCGATCTCTACGCGCGCCTTTCGCAGCTTCCGGAAGACAGGCAGGCGGCGATCAAGGCCGACATCGACGCCGAGTACGCGAAGCGTCCGGCGCTGGCGATGGTCAATTCCGACAAGGGCATCACCAACCTGCACGTGCCGTCCGACGTGATCGTCGACGCCTCGATGCCGGCGATGATCCGCGACTCGGGCAAGATGTGGAACGCCAAGGGCGAGCTGCAGGACACCCTCGCGCTGATCCCTGACCGCAGCTACGCCGGCATCTACCAGGCGGTGGTCGAGGACTGCAAGGCGCACGGCGCCTTCGATCCGGCGACCATGGGCTCGGTGCCCAACGTCGGCCTGATGGCGCAGAAGGCCGAGGAATACGGCTCGCACGACAAGACCTTCCAGATCGCCGCCGACGGCACCGTGCGGGTGACCGACCAGGACGGGCGCACCGTGTTCGAGCACGCGGTCGAGGCCGGCGACATCTGGCGCATGTGCGAAACACGCGACGCGCCGATCCAGGACTGGGTCAAGCTCGCCGTCACCCGCGCACGCCTTTCCGGCACGCCGGCGGTGTTCTGGCTGGATCCGCAGCGCGCACACGACGCGCAGCTGATCGCCAAGGTCGAGCGCTACCTCAAGGACCACGACACCGCCGGCCTGGACATCCGCATCCTGTCGCCGGTCGAGGCCATGCGCGTCTCGCTGGAGCGCATCCGCAAAGGCCAGGACACCATCTCGGTGACCGGCAACGTGCTGCGCGACTACCTCACCGACCTGTTCCCGATCATGGAGCTGGGTACCAGCGCCAAGATGCTCTCGATCGTGCCGCTGATGGCCGGCGGCGGCCTGTTCGAGACCGGCGCCGGCGGCTCGGCGCCCAAGCACGTGCAGCAGTTCGTCGAGGAGGACTACCTGCGCTGGGATTCGCTGGGCGAGTTCCTGGCGCTGGCCGCGTCCTTCGAACACCTGGCCGAGCGCTACGGCAACAAGCGCGCCGCCGTGCTGGCCAAGGCGCTGGACGAGGCCAACGGCCGGATCCTGGACAACAACAAGTCGCCCGCGCGCAAGGTCGGTGAGCTGGACAACCGCGGCAGCCATTTCTACCTGGCGCTGTACTGGGCGCAGGCGCTGGCCGCGCAGGACGAAGACGCGGGCCTGAAGGCCACCTTCGCGCCGCTGGCCAAGGCACTGGCCGACAACGAGGCGGCCATCGTCGCCGAACTGAATGGTGCCCAGGGCAAGCGTGTCGACATCGGCGGCTACTACCACCCGGATCTCGCCCGCACCCGCGCGGCGATGCGGCCGAGCAAGACCTTCAACGACGCGCTGGCAACGCTGAAGGATTGAACCGGAAGGCGCGCTACGGCGCGCCTTTTTTTATACGTAGACAGGGACGGACCCCATGCGCACGATCCTTCTGTCGCTGCTGATGTTGCTAGCCACGGCCGCCGCCGGCCGGCAGGCCACACCCGTGCCGGCCGCCTCGGTCACCACCCTGGCGCCGGTACTGGTGCGCGGCGAGCAGCCCGGTCCGGGTCTGTGGAAAGTGAGCTCGCCCCAGGGCCACGTGATGTGGGTGCTGGGCACGCTCGAGCCGCTGCCGCGCGACATGCAATGGCAGTCGCGCGAGGTGCTCGACCGGCTGCGCGGCGCGCAGGAACTGCTGCGTGAACCGGGCATCCACCTGAAGTCGAACCTGGGCTTCTTCGGCAAGCTGGCGCTGCTGCCGCGGCTGATCGGCATCCGCAACAACCCCGACCACGCACGGCTGGCCGAGGTCGTGCCCGCGGCCAGCTATGCGCGCTGGCTGGCGCTCAAGGCGCGCTACATCGGTCGCGATGGCAAGGTGGAGAAATGGCGGCCGCTGTTTGCCGGATTCCGTTTGTACCAGGCGGCGATGGACCGGGCCGGCCTGGATCGCAAGGGCGTGGTGCCCGGCCTGCTGGATGCGGCCAGGCAGGCCGGCATCCCGCGCACGTCGACCGCCTACGTGGCCACCATCGAAGACCCCAGGGCGCTGGTGAAGGACTTCAAGCGCGAACGCCTGGACGACCTGACCTGCTTCGACGCCATGCTTGCCCAGGTGGAGGTGGACCTGACACAGATGGGCCAGCGCGCCAACGCCTGGGCCAGCGGTGACCTGGCGACCCTGCGCCGGCTTCCCGGCGATGCGGCGCGGGCGCCGTGCGCCGATGCGCTGAGCGGCGCAGGCTTCGCCCGCAAGCTGGGCCTGCAGGATGTCGAGGGCAAGATGCGCCAGGCCTGGCTCGCGGCGGCGCGCAAGGCGCTGGCGGCCCACGCGAGCAGCTTCGCGCTGCTGCCGATCGACCAGGCCTTGCGCCACGATGGCTACCTCGCGGCGCTGGCGGCGGAAGGCTACGTGGTCGAGTCGCCGGACGACACCGGCGAGACGGCACCGTAGCGCAGGCCCGGCCGGTGCGCCTTTCGCGAGGCGTGCCTCCAGGCAGGGCTGCGCACGGTGATCCGTGAGCAACCGTCGGAGGCCTGCATCAGGACGGCTTGGCGCTGGCCTGGTCGAGCAGGGCGATTTCATCCGGCGCCAGCGCAAGTTTCACCGCATCCAGCAGCTCATGCAGTTGTTCCAGGCTGGTCGCGCTGGCGATCGGCGCGGTGAGGCCCGGGCGGGCGATCAGCCAGGCCAGCGCGATCTGCGCGGGGGTGGCCTGGTGGTTGGCGGCGACGCGGTCGAGCGCGTGGAGGATGTCCAGTCCGCGTGCGTCCAGGTATTTGCGCACGCCGGCGCCGCGCGCGCGGCTCTTGGCCAGATCCGCCTCGCTGCGGTACTTGCCGGTCAGGAAGCCGCTGGCCAGCGCGTAATAGCTGATCACGCCGACCTGCTCGCGCCGGATCAGCGGTTCCAGCTCGCGCTCGTAGCCGGTGCGGCGCAGCAGGTTGTATTCCGGCTGCAGTGATTCGTAGCGCGGCAGGCCATGGTCGGCCGACATCTTCAGCGTCTCGGCGAAGCGGTCGGCGGTGTAGTTGGAGGCCCCGATCGCGCGTACCTTGCCCTGCTCGATCAGCCGTCCAAACGCGCCGAGCGTGTCGGCCAGCGGAACCGAGGCGTCGTCCTCGTGCGCCTGGTACAGGTCGATGCAATCGATCTGCAATCGCCTGAGCGAACCTTCCACCGCCTGCTGGATATTGACCGGTGACAGGCCCGGCTGTTCGGCCCACTTGGCCACCTTGGTCGCGATCAGCACTTTGTCGCGCTTGCCGGTGGCCTTCAGCCAGCGGCCGATGATGGTCTCCGATTCGCCGCCGCGGTTGCCCGGCACCCAGGCCGGATAGACGTCCGCCGTATCGACCAGGTTGAAGCCGGCGTCGACGAAGGCGTCCAGCAGCTCGAAGGAGCGTTTCTCGTCCGCACTCCATCCAAACACGTTGCCGCCAAAGACAAGCGGGGCGATGGCAAGCGGCGAGCGGCCGAGGGGGCGCAGATGCATGGGGATCCTCCGGGCTGGGAATCCTCAACAGATGGAGCGCCTTTTCCAAGGAATCAACGGCAGGAGCACGCCTCTGCACGACGGCAGTCCCGGCGTGCGGGTGTTGTCCGGGCGGACCCATTGCGCAGGGCGGGCGGGCTTCAGCCCATCCGCCGCATCGCGAGGGTGGACTGAAGCCCACCCTGCGCCGGCGTCCTAGCTGACCAGCGCCGCGCGTAGCACCTCGCGCCAGCGCAGCATCGGTGGCGCCGGCTTGCCGGTCGCCACGGTACGGCCACCGCGCTCCGGCGCGTCCTCACGCCAGCTCAGCCCGGTGGGCAGGGCGTGGCCATGCAGGTAAAGCAACTGTTTCCAGAACGGTTTCACGAGAACCTCCGGTGTGGGGTGTTGCCTTGGGGAGCGCTCAAGGTACGCCGCATGCGGGGCGCCCAAAAGCGATATATTCGCAAGCCAGCCTTGAGTGGACTTCAAGTCGCCAACGCCTCGGAGGCCGACCTCGTGAGCCATGTTCCGCTGGGTCTGTTGCAACAGTTCGTGCGGGTCGCGCGCGTCGGCAACCTGTCGCGCGCGGCGGTGCAGGCCAACCTCACCGTCAGCGCGTTGAGCCACCAGATCCGCCAGCTGGAGGAGCGCCTGGGCCGTCGCCTGTTCGAACGCGGTCCGCGCGGCGTCACGCTCACCACCGAAGGATGCGGCCTGCTCGAAGCGGTCGGCGAGCACTTCGACGGCATCGACCACGCGCTCGCGCGCTACCGTGAGCGGCGGCACGATTCGCTCACCCTGAGCGCAAGCTCCGGGATCATGTCCAGCTGGCTGGTACCGCGGCTGCCGGGACTGGTGGCCGCGCACCCGGAGCTGGAGCTCAACCTGCAGACGGCCACCACGCTGGTGGATTTCGAGCGCGAACCGGTCGATGCCGCGCTGCGCTATGGCCGCGGCCAGTGGCCGGGGCTCACCAGCGAACGGCTGTTTGGCGAGTGGCTGGCGCCGGTGGCCACGCCGGCGCTGATCGCACGCATGGACGGCGCCGATCCGGGCCAGCTCGGCGACTGGCCGCTGCTGGGCGACCCGGGCGATCGCTGGCGCGAGTGGTTCGCCCAGGTGGGCGGCACGCCGCCGAAGCGCTACGTGGCGCACTTCGACAGCACCGACGCGCTGCGCCACGCGGCTCTGGAGGGTCTGGGCGTGGGACTGGGCCGCATGGTCAGCTCACGCTCGCTGATCGAGGCCGGTCGGCTGGTGGTGCTGGGCCAGCGCTACCTGCCGATCCAGGAGGCCTATTGGCTGGTCTACCCGCCGCGCTCGCAGGAACACCGGGGCCTGCAGGTGTTCCGCCAATGGCTGCTGGGCGAGGCGCAGGCGTACTGCACACAGATGCCGCGGTTGCGCGAGGTCGAGCCCGTCAGCGCCTGATCCTGCAGCAGCGCACCTGGGCGCGACGCGATGTTCACGGTCGCGTACCGGTGCGCTCCTGGAGGTTTCTTCGAATCCCTGCGCGCGGCATCATCGGACCTTCCCCTCGCCAGGAACTCCCCATGAAATCGCGTGCCGCCGTCGCCTGGGAAGCAGGCAAACCGTTATCGATCGAGGATGTGGACGTCGCCGGGCCGAAGGCCGGCGAGGTGCTGGTGCGCATCGTCGCCACCGGCGTCTGCCACACCGACGCTTTCACGCTCTCCGGCGCCGATCCGGAAGGCTTGTTCCCCGCGATCCTCGGCCACGAGGGCGGCGGCATCGTCGAGGAGGTGGGCGAGGGCGTGACCACGCTTGCCGTGGGTGATCACGTCATTCCGCTGTACACGCCCGAATGCGGCACCTGCGAATACTGCCGTTCGGGCAAGACCAACCTGTGCCAGCGCATCCGCGCCACCCAGGGACAAGGACTGATGCCCGACGGCACCTCGCGGTTTTCGAAAGACGGCCGGATGATCCACCACTACATGGGCACCAGCACCTTCAGCGAATACACGGTGCTGCCCGAGATCGCGGTGGCCAAGATCAACCAGGCCGCGCCGCTGGAAAAGGTCTGTCTGCTCGGCTGCGGCATCACCACCGGCATCGGCGCGGTGCTCAATACGGCCAAGGTCGAGCCGGGCGCCAGTGTGGCGGTGTTCGGGCTGGGCGGCATCGGCCTGTCGGTGGTGCAGGGCGCGGTGATGGCCAAGGCCGGGCGCATCGTGGTGGTCGATACCAACCCGTCCAAGTTCGAAATGGCCAAGCTGCTGGGCGCCACCGATTGCGTCAATCCGAAGGACTACCCCGATACGCCGATCCAGCAGGTGATCGTCGAGCTCACCGGTGGCGGCGTGGATTACTCGTTCGAGTGCATCGGCAATGTCGATGTGATGCGCGCGGCGCTGGAGTGCTGCCACAAGGGCTGGGGCGAGTCGGTGATCATCGGCGTCGCCGGTGCGGGCCAGGAGATCCGCACGCGGCCATTCCAGCTGGTGACTGGACGGGTGTGGCGCGGCTCGGCGTTTGGTGGCGTCAAGGGCCGCTCGCAGTTGCCCGGCTACGTCGACCGCTACATGGCCGGCGAAATCAGGATCGACGAGATGGTCAGCCAGGAGCTGCCGCTGGAGCGCATCAACGAGGCGTTCGACGCGATGCACGAAGGGCGCGTGATCCGCTCGGTGATCCGCTACTGAGCCAGCCCCGCTCTTCGTAGGAGCCCACTTGTGGGCGATGCCTTTGCGCCAGGAACAAAAGCATCGCTCACAAGCGGGCTCCTGCGGCGGCGCCGGCGCTCGGCTAGAATGCGCGCGCCTTCCCGGCACTCCCCAAAGGACCCCCATGCAACGCACCGCCATCCTCGTCGACGGCGCTTTCTTCCTTGCCCGTTACCGCAAGGTGTGGGGCGAGCGTGACGCCAACGACGCGCGTACCGTGGCCAAGACCGTGTTCGGCATGGCGCTGGAGCACCTCAAGGCGCTGGACCGTCCGCGCGAGCAGCTGTACCGGATCTTCTTCTACGACTGCCCGCCGCTGGACAAGGTGCTGGTGCGTCCGCTCAGCGGCGAGGCGGTGGACTTCTCGCGCACCGGCGCGGCCGCCTTCCGTCGCGAGCTGCACGACCAGCTGCGGCGCCAGCGCAAGATGGCGCTGCGGCTTGGCCGGCTGGCCGAGCGCGGCGAATGGAAGCTCCGCCACAACGCCTACCAGCAGCTGCGCGAGGGCACCCTGGCGTGGGAGGATCTGGGCGACGAGCATTTCGAGCCGGACATGCGCCAGACCCAGGTGGACATGAAGATCGGCATCGACATCGCGGCGCTGACCTACAAGAAGCTGGTCGACCAGATCATCCTGGTCGCCGGCGATGCGGATTTCATCCCGGCGGCAAAACTGGCTCGCTACGAGGGGATCGACTTCATCCTCGATCCGATGTGGCAGGGTATAGCCCCGGACCTGCACGAGCATATCGACGGCCTGCAGTCGGTTTGCCCGCGTCCTTTCTGAAACATTCGTCCCGCGTGGTCGTAAGGAGACACCATGAAGACCTTGTTGCTTACCGCTTTCTGCACCACCGCCCTGCTGGCCCTGCCGGCCATCGCACAGGACCAGCCCACCGATGCGCTGGTGCCGCCGACCTCGGCCAGCGACTACACCGCCACCCAGCTTGCCCAGGTCATCGGGGGCGACTGGCGCCCGACCGACCAGCGCGCGCGCGACACCTACCGTCACCCGAAGGAAACGCTGACCTTCTTCGAGCTGCGCCCGGACCAGACGGTGATCGAGATCACCCCCGGCGGCGGTTGGTACGCACAGATCCTGGCACCCCTGCTGCGCGACAACGGCCATTACATCGCCGCCGAAAAGCAGCCCTCGGCCGACAGTGAAGCGCGCGACGACGACAGTGCCCTGCGCAAGCTCTTCCTCGCGCACCCGGCGCAGTTCGGCAAGGCCGCCATCGTGGCCTTCGATCCGAAGGCGCCGGTGCTCGGCCCGGCCGGCTCGGCCGACCGCGTGCTGACTTTCCGCAACGTCCACAACTGGGCGATGGACGGCACCGCGCCGGCGATGTTCAAGGCCTTCTACACGGTGCTCAAGCCCGGTGGCGTGCTTGGCGTGGTCGACCATCGCGCCGACGCCGGCGCCACGCTGGACGAGGTCAAGCGCAGCGGCTACCTGCCGGTCGATTACGTCATCAAGCTGGCGACCGACGCCGGGTTCGTGCTGGACGGCCGCAGCGAGATCAACGCCAACCCGAAGGATGACCACGATCATCCCGAAGGTGTGTGGACGCTGCCGCCCACGCTGGCGCTGGGTGACAAGGACAAGGACAAGTACCTGGCGATCGGCGAGTCCGACCGCATGACCCTGCGTTTCGTGAAGCCGGAGGCGCCGGCCCACGCGGCCTCCTCGCCGTGACGTGCTGATCGCGCTCAACAAGCCCTATGGCGTGTTGTGCCAGTTCTCCGGCGATGGCAGCCGGCCGACGCTGGCCGGCTACGTGCGCGAGAAGGACGTCTATCCGGCCGGACGGCTGGATCACGACAGCGAAGGCCTGCTGTTGCTGACCGACGACGGCCGCCTCGCGCACCGCCTCACCGATCCGCGCCACAAGCAACCGAAGACCTATCTGGTGCAGGTCGATGGCGCCATGACCGACGAGGCGCTCATTGCATTGCGGCGTGGCGTCGCGCTCAACGACGGTCCCACGCTCCCGACGGGCGCCGAGCACGCGGTCGAGCCGGACTGGCTATGGCCGCGTGACCCGCCGGTGCGCTTCCGCAAGGCGATCCCCACCAGCTGGCTCACCGTCACGCTGCGCGAGGGGCGCAATCGGCAGGTGCGGCGGATGACGGCCGCGGTGGGCTTTCCCACCCTGCGGCTGATCCGTGTGCGCATCGGCGACTGGGCGCTGGATGGCCTGCCCCCGGGCCAGACCCGCCGGCTCCTGTAGGAGGGCCGCTCCGCGGGACAATGCGCTCATGCCGACCTTCAAAGACCACTTCTCCGCGCACGCCACGCTCTACCGGGATGCACGACCGCTGCCGCCCGCCGACTGGTTCGACTGGCTCGCCGGCCAGGCGCCGGACCATGCGCTGGCCTGGGATGCCGGTTGTGGCAATGGCCAGGCCAGCCTGGGGCTGGCGGTGCACTTCGAGCATGTGGTGGCAACCGACCCGAGCGCGACACAGATCGCCCAGGCCAGCGCGCACCCGGCCATCGACTACCGCGTGGAACCGGCCGAGCACAGCAGCCTGGCGACGGGCAGCGTAAGTCTGGTCAGCGTGTCGCAGGCATTGCACTGGTTCGACCTGGAAGCGTTCCATGCGGAAGTGCGCCGGGTCGCCAGGCCGGGGGCGCTGCTGGCGGTTTCCGGCTATGGCAACTGCAGCGTGGACCGGGCGGTGGATGCGGTCGAGTGGAGGCTGTACGCCGACACGCTCGGCGGCGACTGGCCGCCCGAACGCGCGCTGGTGGATGAGGGTTATCGTGGGTTGCCGTTTCCCTTCGAGCCGGTCGCGGCGCCAAGCTTTGCCATGCAGGCGCGCTGGAACCTTGCGCAGTTCCTTGCTTATCTGCGCTCCTGGTCCGCGACACAGCGTTACGTCAGGCGCACGGGTGTCGATCCGGTGGCGGCGGCTGCAGCCGACCTGGCGCACGCCTGGGGCGACGTGGGCCTGGTGCGGACCGTGCGTTGGCCTTTCTTCACCCGCGTCGGCCGCATCGCCTGATTCTCTTTGAACCAGTCCGGGTGCCGACAGGCGATCGGAAGCCTTCGGCACGCGAGCCAGGTCGTGGAACACCCACGCAAGAACCACAACCAAAGCCACTCATGCGGGAAGCATCACGGCGAGCCCCGGCCCCTCACTCCAGCCCTCTCCCCGGAGGGGAGAGCAAGCCAAGTGCGGCGCTCGCGCCGCAAGTCCTCCCACGCCGCCGCTTCAACGCCTCTGCCCTGAACGCGGGAGAGCCCGGATAAAGCGCAGCCCTGTACCGCCGTAGGGCAAGACGCCCGCTACAGTCCGAAGAACGCCATCGCCGCGGCGGTGCTGTTCGCTGCCGTCAGCTCGACCGGCTCGCCGCGATCGCGCGCCACTTCCTCGCAGATGTGCCTGAGGTACATCGGCTCGTTGCGCCGATGGCTCGGTTGCGGGCGCACCGTGCGGGGCAGCAGGTAAGGCGCGTCGGTTTCCAGCATCAGGCGTTCGGCGGGAATCTCGCGCACGAATTGGCGCAGGTGCGTGCCGCGGCGTTCGTCGCAGATCCAGCCGGTGATGCCGATGTGGCAGTCCAGCGCGAGGTAGTCGTGCAGCGCCTCGCGGGTGTCGGTGAAGCAGTGCACCACCGCCGCCGGTACGCGGTCGCGGTAGCGCTTGAGCAAGGCCAGAAAATCGGTGTGCGCGTCGCGCTGGTGCAGGAACAGCGGCTTGCCCCGTTCCGCCGCGATCGCCAGTTGCTGCTCGAACACGCGCAGCTGCACGTCGCGCGGGGAGTAGTTGCGGTGGTAGTCCAGCCCCGTCTCGCCGACCGCGCGCACCGCGGGCAGGCCGGCCAGCTCGCGCAGGCGCGCGTCGGTGGCCTCGTCGTAGTCGATCGCGTGGTGTGGATGCACGCCCGCGGTCGCCCACAGCACACCAGGGTGTTCGTGCGCCAATGCCAACGCCTGCTCGCTGCCTTCGCGCGAAGCGCCGGTCACGACCATTCGCGTGACCCCCTCTGCAGCGGCCCGCGCGAGTACCTCGGCGAAGTCGTGGCGGAAGGATTCGTGCGTGAGATTGGCGCCGATGTCGACCAGCTGCATGGCTTGTCCGCAAAAGCGCGCATTGTTGCAGAGCAGGCCGGATTGGCAAGGCGCGCAGCCGTCCAGCCCGCTGTCACATCGAGGCGACAAACGACCCCCTAGCTTGCCAATCGACGACGGCAGGGAAGCAGTGGGGCGTGGGTGATGCAGTCACGCGACAGCCGGCAGGATGCGTCCAGGGCGACCGTCGTCGACGGAAGCGGAGTTTCAGGACTTCGTGCAGTACTGCCCGCCGTGCAAGGCGGCGGGTGCTCAAGACCGGGGAATCACTTCATGTCAAATCGTATGCGGATCGGGGCGCTGCTCGGCGCTTCCATGGCCTTTGCCTTCTCCATGGCGGCGCACGCCGCCGCTCCTGCCGGGGGATTGGGCGCCACCCACTACAACCTCAGTTCGCTCAAAAGCGACGGCCATTACGACCGCTTCATCGTTACCTGGCGGCCAGGCAGCGCCGAGCGGGCCAATCCTTCGCTGATGCGCCAGAGCATGGGCGCGGCGCTCTCGCGCGCCGGCCTGGTGCGCGCCACGCTCAGTGCGCAGGGCATGATGCAGGCGCCGGTGCAGGCGAGCTACGGACGGCGACTGGCGATTGGCGCCGACGTACTGCGTACCTCGCGCAAGCTCGATCGCAATGAGGCGGCCGCGCTGATGGCGCAGATTGCCAGCGACCCGGCCGTGTTGCACGTGGCGCCGGACGTGCTGCGCCACGCCGTGCGCGACATCGCCGCGCCGGCCTCGCTGCGCCCCAGCGCGTTCAAGCCCAGCGACACCGAATTCCGCCAGTACCAGTGGGACCTCAAGGCACCCAGTGGTCGGGCCACCGCATTCGGCGACCGCAACTACGGCGGCGCGCACGTCAACGCCGCGTGGGACCTGGCCGACGGCAAGGGCATCGTGATCGCCGTGCTCGATACCGGCATCACCACCCACGTGGACGTCAACACCAAGCTCGCCGGCGCCGGCTATGACTTCATCACCGACGCGTTTCTTTCCGGCCGCAAGAACGACGGCCGCATCCCCGGCGGTTGGGATCCGGGCGACTGGACGACGGGCAGGCCGTGGCAGTCGATGTGCACGGATGAGTTCAACCCACCGCAGCCCAGCTCCTGGCACGGTACCCACGTGGCCAGCACGGTCGGCGCCGAGCGCACCAACAACGGCATCGGCCTGGCCGGCATCGCCTACCGTGCGCGGGTGCTGCCGATCCGCGTGCTCGGCCACTGCGGCGGCTACGACAGCGACATCAGCGACGCGATCATCTGGGCCGCCGGCGGCCACGTCGATGGCGTGCCGGACAACACCCATCCGGCGCAGGTGATCAACCTCAGCCTGGGCGGTTACGGCCAGTGCACCGCGGACGATCCGATGGGACAGGCGATCGCCCTGGCCAACAAGCGTGGCGCGGTGGTGGTGGTCGCGGCAGGCAACGACAACGACAACGCCAAATACTTCTCGCCCGCCAGCTGCCCGGGCACCGTCACGGTGGCTGCCACGGGCATCACCAGCCGGCGTGCCTACTACTCCAATTACGGGCGCACGGTCGACCTGGCCGCGCCGGGCGGCGGCATCTACGCGGGCGACCGCAGCAGCGGCGAGCAGGTGTCCGACGGCTTCGTCTGGCAGGCGATCAACAGCGGCGCCACCAAGCCGGTCGCGGACGACTCCAACTACGCCGGCTACGCTGGTACCTCGCAGGCGACGCCGCACGTCAGCGGCACCGTGGCGCTGATGCAGGCCGCGCGACTGGCCCGCGGCCTCAAGCCGCTGACCCCCGCTGCGGTGCTGGACATCCTCCAGCGCACCGCCGCCACGCCCAAGGTCGCGCCCGACCATCGCATCGGCGCAGGCATCCTGGACGCCTACGCGGCAGTGAACATGGCCATCAACTCCGGTGGGACGACCAGCCAGGCGACGCTGCTGGGCAACGGCGTGGCGCTTTCGGACCTGTCGGGGGCCAAGGGTAGCCGCACGGTGTATCGCATCGACGTGCCCGAAGGCGCCGGCAAGCTGAGCCTGCGTACCAGCGGCGGCAGCGGCGACGTCACCCTCTACGTGAACCGGGGCACTCCCGCCACGGCGGAGGATTACCACTGCCGCTCGGCCCACGCCGGCACCAGCGAATCGGTGGTGCTCGATCACCCGGCAGCCGGCAGCTGGTTCGTCACCGTGGTGGGCCGCACCGGCTACCGCGGCGTGAGCCTGGTTGGGAAGTACCTCGCCTCCCGCTGATCGGGGACAATGGCCGGCGGCGCATGTCGCCGGCCATGGCATTCGTGGTCTGCAAGGCACGCTGCGCGGTACGCCACTGAAAGGCGATGCGCACGTCTGCCTCCCCGGAGGCAAAATCCGGCCAAACCCTTGAGTGATAGCACAGGCCGACAGCGGCGACTCTTGGAAAATTTCGTGGTTGACGCTCCCGTCAACCCTTCCTACTGTGACGCGGTCGTCATTTTCGCGATATGACGACGTTAATCGAGTCCCGCTGCGCCACGCCGGGGCTACCGTCCGCAAGGGGAAAAAACATGTTCCAGAAGAAGCTCGTCGGCGCCATGCTCGCCGCGCTGGGGTGCGCGTCGGCTTCGCTGTGTGCCGCCACGCCGGTGCATATTCATGCCGGTCGCCTCGGCCAACTCGCGCCGGCCACGCTGGCCAGTCGCCTGGGTCTGGGGCAGGGCAGCACCTTCACTGCCGGTGCGCACGCCAGAACGGTGCGCGGCACCGTCAAGACGCGTGAATGGCAGACTTTTCAGGGCGTACCGGTGTACGGGCGCAGCCTGGTCATCGAACGTGACGCCCGCGGCAACGTGGTGAGCGCCCACGGCGAGGCCGAGGCCAGCCTGTCGGGCCAGTTGCAGTCGGTGCGCCCGCACCTCGACGGCACGCAGGCCCAGGCCGCCCTGCAGGCCAAGCTGGGCCAGCAGGGCCTGGCCGCGAGCAATGTGCGCAGCGAGCTGTTCGTCTATCCGCAGGCCAAGGGCAACGCCCGGCTGGCGTACCGTACCTCTTACCTGGTGACGTCCAACGGTCGCATCTCGCGTCCGACGGCGATCGTGGACGCCAACACCGGCGAGGTCCTGCGTCATTGGGATGGCCTGACCACCGGCCGCCGCCCGCCGGGCACCGGCACGCCGACGCCGGTCGACGCCAATGGCCCGGGCGGCAACGAACTGACCGGCCTGTACCACTACGACGGTTCGGGGGCCGGTCTGGAGCTGCTCAGCGCCACGCGCATCGGCAGCACCTGCTACCTGCAGGACGACAAGGTCGCCACTTACAACGTGGCCGGCGGCCAGCGCGTGACCTTGTGGTCGTTCGGTTGCGCGGGCACCAATCCGGCCGGCTGGACCAGCATGGGCGACGCGATCAACGGCGCCTATTCTGCGATCAACGACGCGCACCACTTCGGCGGCGTGGTCTATGACATGTACAACAGCTGGTTTGGCGCGCCGCCGCTGAAAAATGGTGACGGCAGCCCGATGCAGCTGCACATGTGGGTGCATTACGGCGCCAACTACGAAAACGCCTTCTGGGACGGCTCCGAGATGGTGTTCGGCGATGGCGACCAGTATTTCTATCCGTTCGTGGTGCTCGACATCACCGGCCATGAAATCAGCCACGGCTTCACCGAGCAGCATTCGGGCCTGGAATACGACGGCCAGTCCGGCGGCATGAACGAGGCGTTCTCGGACATGGCGGGCGAAGCGGTGAAGTATTTCGACCGCGGCAGCAACGACTTCATGACCGGCGCGGAGATCGTCAAGCCGGCCACCGTGCCGCTGCTTGGCATGGCAGCGCTGCGCGACATGTGCACGCCGAGCAACGACGGCATCTCGATCGACAACGCGTCGCAGTATTACGACGGGCTCAACGTCCATTACTCCAGCGGCGTCTACAACCGGGCGTTCTGCACGCTGGCCAAGACCGCCGGCTGGAACACGCGCACCGCGTTCGAAGTGTTCCACGACGCCAACGCGCTGTACTGGGGGCCGACCGAGTCCTTCGACAGCGGCGCCTGCGGCGTCGAGCAGGCGGCGACCGACCGTGGGTATGCGACCGCGGACGTCGCGGCCGCTTTCAGCGCGGTCGGCGTCACCTGCCGCTGAGCGGACTGGCCCGCGAGCCACGCGGCTCGCGGGCGACCGGGCGGCCGGCGCATGCGTCCGGTGCCCCTTTCAACGAATGAACCTCCGCCAGGCACTGCGGTGCCCGGCGGACAGGGAGAGGCTTGTGAACAAAATCCACAGCAAGGTCTGGAATCGGGCGCGCCGCATGGTCGTGGTCGCCTCGGAGTTGGCGCGTAGCCAGGGCAAGCGGAGTTCCGGCGGACGCGCTCGCGCACTGGTGCTGGGCGCAGCCATGACGATGGTCGCCGTGGCGAGCCCGGCGCAAACGGCGGTCTTCGCCGCCGATCCGGGTACCGACGCAGTATTGATCGACCCGTCCGTGCTCGAAGGCGGCACCGCTGGCGGCCACAACGCCAGTGCGGGCTTCTATGCGACCGCGCTGGGTCTCTATGCGAACGCGGCCGGGCACGGTTCGGTCGCCGTCGGCGAGAATGCCTATTCCGATGGGTCGTGGTCGCTGGCGATGGGCGCCCGTTCCTATGCGTCTGCGCTCTATGGCGTGGCCGTCGGCACCGACAGCATGGCCACGGACGAAAGCGCCACGGCAGTGGGTGGCACTTACACCGATTACGACGGCACCGAGTACAGCACCGAGGCAAGTGCCTTCGGTGCCACGGCGCTGGGCGCCGGCGCGGGCGCCGATGGCGTCGACAGCACGGCGGTCGGTTCGCTCGCCTACGCCACCGGTCAGGGTTCGTTCGCCGGCGGCACCAATGCCGGGGCCGACGGCTACCAGAGCGTGGCGCTGGGCGCCAATGCGCAAGCCACCGACCGCGGCACCATCGCGATCGGCGGCGGCGATCCGGACCTGATGTCCGGCGAAGCCACCACTGCCACGGGCGAGGGCGCCATCGCACTGGGTTCGCTGGCCTACGCCTCCGGCACCGGCGCCATGGCCAACGGCTACCAGGCCACTGCGCTGGGCAACTTCGCCATGGCCAGCGGCAATGGCGCCTGGGCACAGGGCACGGCCGCGTCGGCCCTGGGCAGCAGCGCGCTTGCCGCCGCCGACAAGGCCACCGCCGTGGGCAACAACGCGCAGGCGCTCGCCGGTACGGCTACCGCTGTCGGTGCGGATGCCTTCGCGCAGGGCACCTACAGCATCGCCATCGGCTCCCAGGGCGACCCGAACACCGGCGCCTTCGGCAGCCAGTCGATCGCCATCGGCCTGGACAGCTTTGCCGCCGACAGCTACGCCAACGCGCTGGGCAGCTTCAGCGTGGCCGCCAAGTTCGCCAGCGCCTACGGTTATGGCGCCAGCGCCCTCGGTTACGCGAGTCTCGCGTCGGGTGTGCAGAGCGAGGCTTCGGGCGACTTCTCGGTGGCGCTGGGCGTCGGTTCGATCGCGTCGAATGCCGACAGCGTCGCCGTCGGCGACGGCAGCGAATCCGATGGCGCGGCCGCGGTGGCGCTGGGCGCGGGTGCGTATGCACCGGCCGACAACAGCGTCGCGCTGGGCGCCGGTTCGTACGCCGACCAGGACAACACGGTGTCGGTCGGTGCCGCGGGGGCCGAGCGGCGCATCACCAACGTGGGCGATGGCGTCTACGCAACCGACGCGGTGAACAAGGGTCAGCTCGACGCGGTCGCCGATCTCGTGGGCGCCAACGACCAGGCGCTCAGCGACCTGGGTGACCAGGTGACCAACATCGACGGCCGCGTGACCACTATCGAGGGGCAACTGGGCAGCCTTCAGTCGAGCACCGCCGGCATGGCCTACCTGAGCGTGGACGGTGACACGGCGGCCAACACCCAGACCGGCAGCAAGGCCGTGGCGCTGGGCTCGGCCGCGTCGGCGCAGGGCGACCACGGTACCGCGATCGGCGGCGACAGCTATGCGGCCGGCCCGAACGATACGGCCATCGGCGGCAATGCCCACGTCAATGCCGACGGCAGTACGGCGGTCGGCGCCAACACCACCATCGCGGCCAGCGCGACCAACGCGGTGGCCGTGGGCGAAAGCGCGAGCGTCAGCGCCAGCGGGGCAGTCGCCCTCGGCCAGGGCGCGGTGGCCGACCGCGCCAACACCGTCTCGGTGGGCACGGCCAGCCAGCAACGGCAGATCGTCAACGTCGCGGCGGGCACGCAAGCCACGGACGCCGCCAACACCGGACAGGTCGACCAGGCGATCGCCACGGCCAAGACCTACGCCGACGCCGGCGACCGCCAGACACTGGCCCGCGCGCAGGCTTATGCGGACCAGAAGCTGGCCAACGTGGCGCTGGACCTGGGCAACTTCCGTCGCGAGGTCGATGACCGCTTCCGCAGCGTGAACACCCGCCTGGACCAGGTCGGTGCGATGGGTTCGGCGATGGCGCAGATGGCGTTCAGCACGCAGGGGATCGACACCCCGAACCGGCTGGGCGTGGGCGTGGGCGGCTACCACGACCGGGGTGCGCTGGCGGTGGGCTATTCGCGCCAGTTGTCCTCCCATGCCAGCCTGACCTTCGGCGCCGCGGTCAGCGGCGACGAAACCTCCGGCGGCGTGGGCCTGGGTGTGGGCTGGTAAGCACCCGGCAAGACCAGGAACGGCCGGCGCACATGCAGGCGCCGGCCGTTTCACGTTGCGCTGAACTTGTGCGCGTGATGTTAGTCGGAAGTTCCACGGCATCTCCCGCCGCGCGCTCGCGCCCGGGCCGGGGGATGTGCTACCAATGGTTTTTTCTCGTCGACGCGGGGGGTGTTGACGGGTTGACGTGACTGGCGGGAGACACTGCATGTCGGCAGTTCCAACGCCCGCGGCCACCTGGGCGCTCTCCGTGGACGACCGTGAAGCGGCGGTCTGCGCACTCCTGGTGTCGCGCGGCAACCTCAAGGACAGCGACCTCCATCGCGCGCGCCGCCTCCACGAGGAGGCGCCGGAGGGCACCCTGACCGCGCTGCTGGCGCGGCTGGGTCTGGTGTCCGAGCGCGACCTGGCCGAAGGCTGGTCTGAGCTGCTCGGCGTGCCGCTGCTGGCTGCGCGCGACGCGCCGGAAATGCCGCCGGCCGAGCCCGAGCTTTCCCTGCGCTTCCTCAAGCAGCAGCACGTGGTGCCGGTGCGCGAGGGCGAAGACGACCTGGCGCTGGTCGTGGCCGACCCGGCCGATCCCTACCCGCTGCAGGCGGTCGAACTGGCCGCCGGCCGGCCGGTCGCGCTGCGCATCGGTCTGCGTTCGGAAATCGACGATCTGATCGAGCGCTACTACGGCAGCGGTCGTTCGGCGATGGGCACGATCGTGGAGAACCTCGGCGGCGAGGCCAGCGAGGAGGACGACGTCGAGCATCTGCGCGACCTCGCCTCGGAGGCGCCGGTGATCCGCCTGGTCAACCTGATCCTGCAGCGCGCGGTCGAGCAGCGCGCCTCCGACGTGCACATCGAGCCGTTCGAGAACCGCCTGAAGGTGCGTTATCGCATCGATGGCGTGCTGCACGAAGTGGAGGCGCCGCCATCGTCCTCGACCGCAGCGGTGATCAGCCGCGTCAAGATCATGGCCAAGCTCAACATCGCCGAGCGCCGGCTGCCGCAGGACGGGCGCATCCAGTTGCGCGTGCAGGGCAAGGAGCTGGATCTGCGCGTGTCCACCGTGCCAACGGCCTATGGCGAGTCGGTGGTGATGCGTATCCTGGACCGCGAGTCGGTGGAGTTCGACTTTGAGTCGCTGGGCTTCACGCCCGCGTTCGAGAAGCGCTTCGTGGAAGTGCTCGAGCGCCCCAATGGCATCCTGCTGGTGACCGGCCCGACCGGCTCGGGCAAGACCACCACGCTGTACACGGCGCTGTCGCGGATCAACACGCCGGACGTGAAGATCATCACCGTCGAAGATCCGGTCGAATACCAGCTCGAAGGCATCAACCAGATCCAGGTCAAGCCGCAGATCGGACTGGATTTCGCCAATGCCTTGCGCTCGATCATGCGCCAGGACCCGGACGTGATCATGATCGGCGAAATGCGCGATCTGGAAACCTGCCGCATCGCGATCCAGTCCGCACTCACCGGCCACCTGGTGCTGTCCACGCTGCACACCAATTCGGCCGCCGGCGGCGTCACCCGCCTGCTCGATATGGGGGTCGAGGATTACCTGCTCGGCTCGACCGTCAACGCGATCCTGGCGCAGCGCCTGGTGCGCCGGCTCGATCCGGAGACCGCGGTTCCCTATGAGCCCACGCCCGAAGTGATCGCCGAGTTCGAGCTGGAGAAATACACCGACGAACGGCCGATCCGGCTATGGAAGCCCGGCAGCAGCGCCGCCAACCCCACCGGCTACCGCGGCCGCCGCGCCATCGTCGAATTCCTGGTGATGAGCGAACCGCTGCGCCGACTGGTGATGCAGCGCGCCGACGCCAGCGAGATCGAGCGCGTCGCGCGCGCCGAGGGCATGCGCACGATGTACGAAGACGGCATCGCCAAGGCGGTCGCCGGCGTCACCACCCTGGAGGAGGTGCTGCGTGTCACGCAGGAAGGCTGATGCCATGCGGACCGGCACCCTTGCTCCCTCTCCCCACCGGGGAGAGGGCTGGGGTGAGGGACCGGGGCTCGCCCGGATCCTGATCAGTACGCCTGCAGCTTTTGCATTTGAGGGCGCACCGGGTTTCACTCATCCTTTCCCGCAAGCCGTGGCCCCTCACCCCAGCCCTCTCCCCGCCGGGGAGAGGGAGCCGTATCGGCAAGGGCTCTGAGATGGCGCAGTTCCGCTACCGCGCCATCAGTGCCGCCGGCGAAATGCTGGACGGCCAGATCGAGGCTCCCAGCCTGGAGGAGGCGATCGGGCGCCTGCAGGACCAGGGCCATACGCCGCTGGAAGCCCGGCCCGCCGACGCCATGGGCGAAGGCTCGGCGTTCGCCGCACTGCTCAAACGCGGCCCGTTCACCGGCGACCAGCTGGCGCAGTTCACCCATCAGCTGGCCACGCTGCTCGGTGCGGGCCAGCCGCTGGACCGGGCGCTGGGCATCCTGATGGAACTGCCCGAGGCCGAGCGCGCCAAGCGGCTGGTCGAGCGCGTGCGCGACCGCGTGCGCGGCGGCACCACGCTGTCGCAGGCGCTGGAAGAGGAGCACGGGGTGTTCCCCAGGCTGTACATCTCGCTGGTACGCGCGGGCGAGGCCGGCGGTTCGCTGGAGGACACCCTGCGCCGCCTGGCCGAGTACCTCGAACGCGCCCAGCAACTGCGCGGCAGCATCATCAACGCGCTGATCTATCCGGCGTTCCTGATGATCGGCGTGCTCGGCTCGCTGGTGCTGTTGCTGGCCTACGTCGTGCCGCAGTTCGTGCCGATCTTCCAGGACATGCAGGTGCCGATCCCGCTGATCACGCGGGTGGTGCTGTTCATCGGCCAGGTGCTGCAGACCTGGTGGTGGCTGCTGCTGATCGTGCTGATCGTCGGCGTCACCGTGTGGCGCGCACGCCTGCGCGATCCGGCGCTGCGCATGGCCTGGCATGCGAGGCTGCTGACCCTGCGCGTGATCGGCCCGCTGCTGCTGAAAGTGGAGACCGCGCGCATCGCCCGCACGCTGGGCACCTTGCTCAAGAACGGCGTGCCGCTGCTGACCGCGATCGGCATCGCGCGCCAGGTCACCGGCAATACCGCGCTCGACGACGCGCTCGCGCAGGCGTCCGAACAGGTCAAGGGCGGCGGCGGCCTGAGCGCTGCGCTGGCGCGTTCGCAGCGCTTTCCGCGACTGTCGCTGCAAATGGTGCAGGTCGGCGAGGAAGCCGGCCAGCTCGACAGCATGCTGCTGAAGGTCGCCGACACCTTCGATCTCGAATCCAAGCGCGCGATCGACCGCCTGCTGGCCGCACTGGTGCCGGCACTGACGATCGTGATGACGGTGCTGGTGGCGATCATCATGGCGGCGATTCTGCTGCCGCTTTTGAGTTTGACCTCGAACATTCAGTAATTGGAGACACTTATGCTTGACCAGGCACGGGGATTCGGGAATCGGGATCCGGGATTCGTTAAGGCGTGCAAGCGCCAACCACCCGCTCTTGCGAATCCGAAATCCCGAATCTCGAATCCCAAGCGCCGCGCCGCGCACGCCCGCGGCTTCACCCTGCTCGAAATGCTCGCCGTGATCGTGCTGATCGGCATCATCGGCGCGATCGTGGTACGCCAGGTCGGCAGCAGCGTCGACAAGGGCAAGTACGGCGCGGGCAAGGCGCAGCTGATGACGCTCGGCCAGAAGATCGAAAACTACTCGCTCGACAACGGCTCGCCGCCGGCCGGCCTCGACGCGCTGGTCAAGAAGCCGCCGAACGCACCGAACTGGCAGGGCCCGTACGCCAAGCCGTCGGATCTGGTCGATCCGTTCGGCCATGCGTTCGGCTACAAGGCGCCCGGCGAGCATGGGAGCTACGACCTGGTGTTCTTCGGCCAGGATGGCAAGCCCGGCGGCGACGGCTACAGCAAGGACATCGGTAGCTGGCAATGATGTCGGGATTCGGCATTCGGGATTCGGGATTCGGGAAGGCGCGCAAGCGCCGGCCGCCCGCGTTTGCGAATCCCGAATCTTTAATCCCCGGTCGCCGGCGCGCGCGCGCCAGAGGCTTCACCCTGCTCGAAATGTTGGCGGTGATCCTGCTGATCGGCATCGCCGCGGCGGCGGCTGCCGTGTCGGTGACGCAGGGGCTGGCCAGCGCACGCACGCGTGCGGCCAGCGTGGAACTGGCTGCCGCGCTGCGTGCCACGCGCGCGCAGGCGATCGTCAAGGGCAAGGAACAGACCTTCGAGCTGGACACGAAAGCAGCCAGCTACCAGGCGGCCGGTGGCAGGGAAGTGGCCTTGCCCAGGGGCATGCGCCTGTCCATCACCAGCGCACGCGAGGACCAGCCCGACAACCACACTGGCCGCATCCGCTTCTTTCCCGACGGCAGCTCCACCGGCGGCCACATCACCCTGCAGCGCGGCGAGCGCCGCTGGCAGGTCAACGTGGCCTGGCTGACCGGCGCGGTGAGCGTGGTGACGTCGTGACCACGGGAATCGTAAATGGGGAATGGGGAATCGCCAGGGCGCGCAAGCGCCAGCCGCATGCCTTTTCCATTCCCCATTCCCCATTCCCCATCCCCCGCCGCGCGAAGCGCGCCAGGGGCTTCACCCTCCTCGAAGTGATCGCCGCCGTACTGCTGCTGGCGATCACCTTCGCCTCGCTCATGCGCGTGGCCGGCAGCTCGCTCAACCTCACCGCGCGCTCGGCCGAACGCAGCGAGGCGGCGATGTGGGCGCGCAGCCTGCTCGACAGTGCGTTCGTGCTGGAGCCGATCCGGGTCGGCCGCAGCAGCGGTCGTTTCGATGAGCGCTATCGCTGGCAGCTCGACGTGCAACCGTTCCAGCCGCCGACCACTGCGCAGGCGAACGGCCCACAGCCGCGCGCGCCGGCCTCGCCGCTCAAGCTCTACCGGCTCGAGCTGAACGTCATGTGGAAGAGCGCCGGGCATGATTACAGCGCGCGCTTCAGCACCTTGCGTGTCGGCGGCCCGCAGCCGCAGGGGGCGGGGTCGTGAGGACGGTATCCGGCACGCGGGATTCGGGACTTGATAGGGCGCGCATGCGCATGCGGCCGGTCACCCCGGTGGATCCCGAATCCCGAGTCCCGAATGCCCGGCGCCCACCACGGGCCGCCTTCCCGAATCCCGAATCCCGAATCCCGCATGCCGGGCAAGCAACGCGCGCCAGCGGCTTCACCCTGCTCGAAACACTCGCCGCACTGGCGCTGCTTGCGCTGCTGCTGGTCGGCGTCTACTCCGGTATCCGCACCGCCTCCCACAGCGTGCAATCGGGGACTGCGGCGGTGGAGCGGCTGGACGCAGTGCGCTCGGCGCAGCAGTTCCTGCGCAGTGAACTGGCGCAGGCGATGACCCAGCAGCTGGGCAAGAACCCCGACAACGACGAGGCGATCTTCTTCCGCGGCGAGCCCGACACGATGAGCTTCGTCGCCCCGTTGCCCGGCTACCTGGGCAAGCTCGGGCCGCAGGTGCAGACGCTCGAACTGGTCGACAACGGCAAGGGCGGCCAACGCCTGCAGGTCCGTTTTGCGTTGCTGCCGCCCACCGGCGAACCGCTCAAGCCCGGCCCGCCGCAGGTGCTTCTGGAGGACGTGCGCGATGCCGCCTTCCACTACCGCGGGGTGGATGAGCGGGGCCGCCCCGGTGCGTGGCGCAACGACTGGCGCCAGGGCGACCGCCTGCCGCAGCTGGTGCGCATCGATCTGAAGCTGCCCGGGGTCGGTTACTGGCCGCAACTGACCGTACCGCTGCGCGTGGACGCCTCGGCCAACCAGCGCCAGTTCGCGATGCTGGAGGTTGCCGGCCCCCACCTCGCCTGGAGGCAGCCATGAGCGCGCGTCGTGGCCAGCGCGGCGTCGCGCTGTTGCTGGTGCTGTGGGCCTGCACGCTGCTGGCGATCATGCTGGGCGGCTACGCGATGACCGCGCGTACCGAGGGCTTGCAGGCGCGCTTCCAGTTCGCCCAGGCCCAAGCGCACTACGCGGCCGAGGCCGGCCTCTCCCGCGCCGTCTATAGCCTGCAGGACCCGCGCCTGGCCGAGCGCTGGCAGGCCGATGGCCGGCCGTACACGTTCCGTTTCGACGGTGCCACCGTACAGGTCAGCGCAGTCGACGAGGGCGGCAAGGTGGATTTGAACAGTGCCTCGCCGATCGTGCTGCAGGGTCTGTTCCGCGCCGCCGGCCTGCGTCCGGACCAGGCGCAGAAGATGGCTGGCGCGGTCGTCGACTGGCGCGAGTTCAGCGCCGGCCAGAAAGTGGGCGCGCAGGTGTATGCGGCCAACGGCTACCAGCCGCGCCACTCGCCGTTCCTGAGCATCGAGGAACTGCAGCAGGTGGCCGGCATGACACCCGCGCTCTATCGCACCATCGCCGGTGCGATCACCATCTGGTCCGGCCGCGAGAGCCCCGATCCGAACACCGCCCAGCCGCTGGCGCTGGGCGCGATCCCGGGCATGACGCCCGAGCGGGTCGCGCAGGTGCTGGCTGCCCGAAAGAACACGCGGCCGGGCGTGGCCGCCCTGTTCGCGGGCAATGGAGTGACGCATAGTATTCGCTCGGAGGCCACGATGGCCGACGGCACGCGCGCCGTGCTGCATGCCACCGTACGCCTGCAGGGCGTTCGTCCGGGGGCGCAGCCTTACGCGGTGTTGCACTGGCGGGAGGGTGACCGCGAATGACCAACGCAACGCAATCGCTGCGACCGCAGCTGGACCGCGCGCGCCGTGCCTGGCGCGCCTCGCCGCTGCCGCGCTTCTTCGCCTGGTGGTTCGCCGAACTCGGCGCGCTGCTGCCGGCTTCGTGGGGCCGGCTGTTCGGCGGCGGCGCGCAGTGGTACCTGCTGCAGCGCACCGACGGGCGCTGGGAGCTGCGCCGCACCGGCGAATCGGAAGTGCGCGCGCAATGGCCGCGCGGCACCGAGGCGGCGATCGAGCAGGCTGCCCTGTCGGCGGCCGTGCGCGAAACCGACCGTGAAGACCTGCGTCTGGCGCTGCTGCTGCCGGCCAGCGCGGTCCTGCGCCGGCGCCTGCTGCTTCCCCGCGCGGCGGCCGACAACCTGCAGCAGGTCGGCGCGTTCGAGATGGACCGGCAGACGCCTTTCCGCGTCGAGCAGGTCCACTACGCCGTGCTCGAACTGGACACGCCGGCCCCGGCCGGTCGCTTTTTCGCCGAACTGGTGGCGGTGCCGCGCGACACGCTCGACCCGCTGCTGACCGAGCTCGAAGGCGCCGGCATCCGCGTCGATGCGGTGGACGTGGCCGAGGGCACCGGCCGGCTTGGGGTGAACCTGCTGCCGCCGGCACGCGTGCCGTATCGCACCAACCCGCGCCAGCGCCTGAACCTCGCGCTCGCCGCCGCGGCGGTGCTGCTGCTGGTGCTGGCACTGGCGCAATGGCTCAACAACCGCGAACAGGCCCTCGCCGCCATGCAGGTGCAGGTGCAGGACATGCAGGCCGAGGCGCAACAGGTCGCCGCGCTGCGCCAGGAACTGCAGGACAACGCCGGCGCGGCCAGCTTCCTGGTCCGGCGCAAGCAGAACCGCGTGACCATGCTCGACCTGCTGCTCGACCTCACCCGCCGGATGCCACAGAGCGCCTGGTTGGAGCGGCTCAGCGTCGACCCGAGCGGGCAGGTGGGTTTCCAGGGCCAGGCGCCCCAGGCCGCGGCGCTGATCGATGCGCTGAAGGATTCGAAGATCGTGCGAGACCCGAACTTCCAGGGCAGCATCCAGCCTGATCCGGCCAGCGGCAAGGAGCGCTTCTACATGGTGGCGCAGTTGCGCCAGGCCGGCAGCGCCGCGCCCGCGACGCCGGCCAGCGCCGCCTCGGAGGCGCAGCCATGAGGCAGCTGGAACTGAAGCCGCGCGACAGCCGCATCGCCGCCGTGCTGCTGCTGGTGCTGGCACTGGTGCTGGTGTATTTCCTGTTGATCCACTGGTGGTTCGTCGCACCGCTGCGCGCGGTCGATGCGCAGATGGGCGACCTGCGCGACACCCAGAGCCGTTACGCGGCGGCCATTGCCGAGAAGCCGGCGCTGGAAAAGCGCATCGCCGAACTGGGTGCCGGCCAGGCCGCCAGTGCCGCGTTCCTGCCCGAGAGCGACCCCAACGCCGCCTCCGCCGGGCTGATGCAGCGGGTGGTCGACGCCGTGGGCGCGCACACGGCCGGCGGCGCCTGCGAAGTCACCCAGAAGATGCCCTTGCCCAACCCGCCGGACGACGACGCCAGCCCTTATCGCAAGGCGGCAGTGAGCATCAGTCTGCGCTGCGACATGGAACCGCTGGTGGCGGTGCTCAATGCGCTGGAGCAGGGCACGCCCTACCTGTTCGTCGACGACCTGAGCATCTACCGCAATCCGGTCGCCGCGCAGCAGGGCAACCAGCCGGTGCTGGAGATCCAGTTCACCCTGTCCGGCTACGTGCGCCCGTCGCACGGGCAGGCGGTTGCCGCGCCGGTACCTGCCGATGACACGGTCGGCGCTGACAGCGGAGAGGAGCCATGAATGCCGCCGCGCAACGTCGCCTGACCGTGCCGCTGGTCGCCGCCACGGTGGTGCTGGGCGTGCTGTTCCTGGCGCTGCTGGCCGGCGTCGGCCGTGGCGTGCGCTGGGCGCCGCCGCACGCGGCGGCGCCGCTGCCGGCCCAGCATGCCGCCACGCTGCCGCCACCGGTGCCGCTGGATCACTACGCGCCGGTGTGGCAGCAGCCGCTGTTCAACCCCGACCGCAAGCCGGTGGCGCACGCTGCCAGCGGCAGCAGCCAACTCGGCGACATGCAGCTGACCGGCATCATCCTCACGCCGACCTTGCGCATGGCGCTGCTGCGCAACAAGCGCGCGGCGGAGAAAAACCAGGAGTTGCGCATAAAAGAGGGCGCCAGCCTGCCCGACGGCAGCTGGACCCTGGTCGAGGTCAAACCCCGCTCGGCGGTGTTCGATTCCTCCAGTGGCCGCGTCGAGCTGCAACTGCCGGCCGGCGTGCCGATCGACCAGGTACGCGCCAACCCGGCCGAAGCCTCGTCCGTCCCTGAGCTGCCGGACGAAGTCATCGACCGCTCGCATCACCTGCAGGCGCCCGAGGACGACCAGGACGGCAACCCGCAAGGCCAGCCCGACACCGGTGCGCCGCAGGACAACGGCGACGATGACGACAATGCCCCGCCCAGCGGTGGCACGGCCGGCCAGGGCCTTCGCGGCGGTGCGCCGGCCCGCATGCAAATGACCAACGAGGAGCGCCAGGCCGATCGCCTGCGCCAGCTCAAGGCAGCCATCCAGAAACGCCGCGCCGAACAGGCAGCCGCGAAGGCTCACGAAGGAGATCGCTGAACCATGTTCCCCAACGCCCTGCACCGGATGTCCCGGATCGGCGCCATTGCGCTGACGGTCTGGCTTGTCGGCTGCTCCAGCATGCCGCAGCCGCGCGACGACTACGCGCTGCAGCGCGAGGCCGTCGCCGGTACCGAGAAGCCCGCGCCCGCGCCGCTGCCACTCAACAACAACGTCGGCCCGGCCGGAGCGACCAGCGCGCAACCGCAGATCGACACCGGCACCGGACAGTTCATCCACCCGCAGGCGCTGGCCAAGCCACGGCCGGCCGCGCATGGCGAAGGCGCGGTGACCTTCAACTTCGAGAACCAGCCGGTGCAGGCCGTGGTCAAGGCCATCCTCGGCGACTTCCTGAAGAAGAACTACACCATCGTGCCCGGCGTGCAGGGCAACATTTCCTTCTCCACCTCCGAGCCGATCGACGCCAGCCAGGCACTTCCGGTGCTGGAGACGCTGTTGTCCTGGACCGGCAACGCGCTGGTGCGCCAGGGCAACAGCTATGTGGTGATGCCGGCCAAGAACGCGATCGCCGGCAGCGTGTCGCCGAGCCTCGGCGCGGTGGCGCCGCAGGGCGGCATGCAGGCGCGGCTGTTCCCGCTGCACTACATCTCCGCGGCGCAGATGCAGAAGCTGATCAAGCCGTTCGCGCGACCGGATTCGATCCTGCTGGCCGATCCGGCACGCAACGTGCTGGTGCTCGCCGGCTCGCCGCAGGAACTGGACAACTACGCGCGCACCATCCGCACCTTCGACGTCGACTGGCTCAAGGGCATGTCGGTGGGCGTGTTCAGCCTGCAACGGGCCAACGTGTCCGAGCTGATGCCCAAGCTCGATGCGATCTTCGGCAAGCAGGGCGACAGCCCGCTGGCGGGCATGCTGCGCTTCATCCCGATCGAGCGCACCAATGCGCTGGTGGTGATCAGCACGCAGCCGGACTACCTGCAGGAAGTGGGCGACTGGATCGCCCGCATCGACCGCGGCGGTGGCAACGAGCCACAGCTCTATGTCTACGACGTGCGCAACATCAAGGCCTCGGACCTGGCCAAGTACCTGGCGCAGATCTACACCAACGCCTCGGCCGGCGGCAGCAGCGGCGGTGAAGTCGGTCCGGGTCTCAACTCCGGCACGCTGGGCAACGCCGACAACGCCAACGGCACCGCGATGGGCAGCACCGCCGGCAGCTTCGGCAACAGTGGTGGCATCGCCGGTGGTTCGGGCAGCTTCAAGGGCGGCAACGACACCGGCGGCAGCAGTGGCCTGTCGGGCCTCAACGGCAACGACAGCAGCATGGGCGGCCAGGGCAACGGCTTCGGCGGCAGCGGCGGCTTCGGCAACAGCGGTGGCCTGGCCAATGCCAGCAGCTCGGCGAACGACCAGCAGTACAGCTCCTCGGATGGCTCGATCAAGATTTCCTCGGTCGATTCCAACAACCAGCTGCTGGTGCGCGCGCGACCGTCCCAGTGGGCGGAGATCGAGGGCGCGATCCAGCGCCTGGACACCGTGCCGCTGCAGGTGCAGATCGAGACGCGCATTCTGGAAGTGCAGCTCACCGGCGCATTCCAGTTTGGCGTGCAGTGGTACCTGGAAGGCCTCGTTGGCGGCACCCCCAACAGCAGCGGCGGGGTCACCCCGGGCCAGCCGGGCAACCAGCAGCAGTGGGCGTTCGGCAAGGGTGGCATGACCTACAACCCGACCGGTGATTCGTTCTTCTACTCGTTCCTCAACAACAATCTGCAGGTCGCCCTGCACGCGCAGGAGACCAATGGCAACGTCAAGACGCTCTCGGCGCCCTCGCTGGTGGTGATGAACAACCAGGTGGCGCACATCCAGGCGGGCGACGAGATCCCGGTCAACCAGACCTTCTTCACCACCGGCCTGGGAACCAACACCGACAACAATCCGACCACCGTCGGACAAGTGCAGTACATCAGCACCGGCGTGATCCTGGACGTGCAGCCGCGCATCAATCCAGGTGGCCTGGTCTACCTCAACATCAAGCAGCAGGTGAGCGTGCCGGGTACCAAGGACACCAACGGCAACTACACCATCCAGCAGCGCGAAATCGCCACCCAGGTCGGCGTGCAGAGCGGCCAGACCGTGCTCCTGGGCGGCCTGATCCGCCAGGACGAGGGCAACACCGACACCGGCATCCCTGGCCTGAACCGCATTCCGCTGATCGGCCGCCTGTTCGGCAGCACCGACCGCCATCGCAACCGCTCCGAGCTGATCGTGCTGATCACGCCGCGGGTGATTGGCTCCAGCGACGACGCCAAGCGCATCACCGACGAGTACCAGACCAAGTTCGAGTCGCTGGCGCCGCTGCAGGCGGAGCGGGCGAAGGAGCCGCCGCCGCCGGCCGCCTCGCCGGCCGACGTGCCCCTGCCCACGCCGCCGGCCTCGCCCGAGCAGCTCAACCAGCAGGCCGAGGCGGCGCTCAAGCAGACCGACTACGAGGCGGCGCAGCGGCTGGCGCTGCAGTCCTGGCGCGATGGCCCACAGCACGGCGAGCTTTGCGCGCGCAACTGGCAGATCATCGCCAGCGTGCGTACCCACCTGGGTGATACCGAGGGCGTGGACACGGCGCGCAAATGGGTCGCGCAGTGCATGGCGGGCGGGAAGTAGTTTCCCCGCAGGGCAACCCCCATCCGCCTGTCGGCACCTTCCCCCGTAAACGGGCGAAGGATCGATAGGCGGGATCGCGCTGCGCCTTCTCTCCTGGCAGGCCCGTACATTGAAGTGGTCAAGTCTTTTTGGACACCGGATAGGAGCTAAGCCGCCATTGCATCAACGATGGCGGGT
>NZ_JAGJRS010000020.1 GCF_017837635.1 Frateuria flava | reverse complement strand
CCGTCAGCGTCGTCTTGCCGTGGTCCACGTGGCCGATCGTGCCGACGTTCACGTGCGGCTTGGTGCGCTCGAATTTACCCTTTGCCATGACTTCAAACCTCTGAAAAGAGCTGGTTAATTAGTGCGGCCGCGAGGCCGCTTTCCGTTCTTCGCGACCATGGATCGATCGCACTAATTAAGTAAAGCTAATGAAAACTCAGGCCTTCTTGATGACCTGCTCGGCGATGTTGTTCGGCGCTTCTGCGTAGTGATCGAACTCCATCGTGAACGTGGCGCGGCCCTGGGTCAGCGAGCGGATGGTGGTCGCATAACCGAACATCTCGCCCAGCGGCACCATCGCGTTGATGGTCTTGCCCGACGGCGTGTCGTCCTGGCCCTGCAGCAGGCCGCGACGACGACTCAGGTCGCCCATCACGTCACCGACGTATTCCTCGGGCGTGACCACCTCGACCTTCATCATGGGCTCGAGCAGGACCGGATTCGCTTTCGCGAAGCCCTGCTTGAAGGCCATCGATGCGGCAAGCTTGAAGGCCATTTCCGACGAGTCGACGTCGTGATACGAGCCAAAGACGAGCTTGGTCTTGACGCCGACCACCGGGAAGCCGGCCAGCGGACCACTGGTGATGGTTTCGCGCAGGCCCTTCTCCACCGACGGAATGAATTCCTTCGGAATCACGCCACCGGTGATCTCGTTGACGAACAGGAAATCGTCCTTGACGTCCGGACTCTTGCGCTCTTCCTCCGTCATCGGCGACAGCTCGATCACCACGTGACCGTACTGACCCTTACCACCGGACTGCTTGGCGTGCTTGTAGTCCGACTTGACGTCCGACGCGCGGATGGTCTCGCGATAGGCGACCTGCGGCTTGCCGACGTTGGCCTCGACGTTGAACTCGCGCTTCATGCGGTCCACCAGGATGTCCAGGTGGAGCTCGCCCATGCCCGAGATGATGGTCTGGCCCGACTCCTCGTCCGTACGCACGCGGAAAGACGGATCCTCCGCGGCCAGACGACCGAGCGCGATGCCCATCTTTTCCTGGTCGGACTTGGTCTTCGGCTCGACCGCCATCGAGATCACCGGCTCCGGGAACGTCATCCGTTCCAGGGTGATGATGTGATCCTGCGCGCACAGCGTGTCACCGGTCGTCACGTCCTTCAGGCCAACCGCCGCGGCGATGTCGCCCGCGCGGACTTCCTTCAGTTCGTGGCGCTCGTTCGCGTGCATCTGCAGGATGCGGCCGATGCGCTCCTTCTTCGACTTGACCGGGTTGTAGACCTGGTCGCCGGCGTTCAGCGTGCCCGAATAGACACGGAAGAAGGTCAGCGAGCCGACGAACGGGTCGGTCATGATTTTGAAGGCAAGCGCGGAGAACGGCGCATTGTCGTCCGCCGTGCGGGTCGCGTCATTGTCGTCGTCGTCCACGCCCGACACCGGCGGACGATCGGCGGGCGACGGCAGCAGGTTCACCACCGCGTCAAGCATCGCCTGGACGCCCTTGTTCTTGAACGCCGTGCCGCAGTAGACCGGGATGATTTCGCTGGACAGCGTGCGCTGGCGCAGGCCCTCGATGATCTCGGCCTCGGTGAGCTCACCGCCCTCGAGGTACTTGTTCATCAGGTCCTCGGACGCCTCGGCGGCCGACTCCACCATGTAGCTGCGCGCCTCGGCAGCCTTGTCCGCGAGGCTGGCCGGAATGTCCTGGTACTCGAATTTCATGCCCTGGGACTCCATGTCCCAGATGATCGCCTTCATCTTGAGCAGGTCGACCACGCCGTCGAAGTTGTCTTCGGCGCCGATCGGCACCTGCATCGGCACCGGGTTGGCACCCAGGCGCGCCTTCAGCTGGTCGACGACCTTGTAGAAGTTCGCACCGGTGCGGTCCATCTTATTGACGAACGCAAGGCGCGGCACCTTGTACTTGTTGGCCTGGCGCCACACGGTCTCGGACTGCGGCTGCACGCCACCGACCGCGCACAGCACGAACACCGCACCGTCGAGCACGCGCAGCGAACGCTCGACTTCGATGGTGAAGTCGACGTGTCCGGGGGTGTCGATGATGTTGAAGCGGTGTTCCGGCAGCGAGCGATCCATGCCCTTCCAGAACGCCGTGGTGGCCGCGGAAGTGATGGTGATGCCGCGCTCCTGCTCCTGCTCCATCCAGTCCATGGTGGCCGCACCGTCATGCACCTCGCCAATCTTGTGACTGACACCGGTGTAGAACAGGATGCGCTCCGTGGTCGTGGTCTTGCCGGCATCGATGTGAGCCATGATGCCGAAGTTGCGGTAGCGCTCGATGGGAGTGGTGCGTGCCATGGATGTTTACCTATACAGGGCAACCCTGCCCTCGATTCGTCGCGGCCGTCCGGACCACGGTTTCAATGAGAAATCCGCCGCAAGTGGCGGATTGACTCCTTGCCGCCACCGCAGGCGGCGGCAAGGCATACCGCTTACCAGCGGTAGTGCGAGAAGGCCTTGTTGGCTTCCGCCATGCGGTGGGTCTCTTCGCGCTTCTTGATCGCGCCGCCGCGGTTCTCCGAGGCTTCCAGCAGCTCAGCCGCCAGCTTGCGCGGCATCGAGGTCTCGCCACGCTTGCGGGCGGCATCGATCACCCAGCGCATCGCCAGCGCCATGCGGCGGCCCGGGCGCACTTCGACCGGCACCTGGTAGGTGGCGCCGCCGACGCGACGGGACTTCACCTCGACCGCCGGAGCAACGTTGCCCAGCGCCTTCTCGACCAGAGCCACCGGCTCGGCGTTCTTTTCACCCAGATGGGTCAGCGCGCCGTAGACGATGCTCTCGGCGACCGACTTCTTTCCGCTCTTCATCACCATGTTGATGAAGCGGGCGATCAGCTGGCTGCCGTGCTTGGGGTCCGGCAGGACCAGGCGGGCGGGATGGGAACCTTTACGCGACATGTTTGGAGTCCGTTGTTTATTTGCGGGCAATCCTGTCCGCGCGAAAGCGGCCATCGTGGCCGCATCTGTTCGTTACCTTTTGCAGCGTCCGGTTCGCCAGAAGCCAACCGTCCATGGCTGCATTTTCGATGCGAGCCGCCGGACCAGGTCCGGCAGGCGATTACTTCTTCGGGCGCTTGGCGCCGTACTTCGAACGGGCCTGGCGGCGCTTGGTCACGCCGGCGCAGTCGAGGCTGCCGCGCACGGTGTGGTAGCGCACGCCCGGCAGGTCCTTCACGCGGCCGCCGCGGATCAGCACGACCGAGTGCTCCTGCAGGTTATGGCCCTCACCGCCGATGTAGCTGATGACCTCGTAGCCATTGGTCAGGCGCACCTTGGCGACCTTGCGCAACGCCGAGTTCGGCTTCTTCGGGGTGGTCGTGTACACGCGAGTGCAGACGCCACGGCGCTGCGGACTGCTCTGCAGGGCCGGCGAAGCGCTCTTGTAGGTCTTCGGGCTGCGGTTCTTGCGCACCAACTGGTTGACTGTCGTCATGCGAAGCTTTTCCTGAGAAACATAAAGGCAGACCGAAACTCGGTCTGCCAAGAAGCGGGAATTTAACATGGGCGCCTTGCACCAGGCAAGGCAACACCCTGTCCTCCATGACCCGAACACGAGGTGCATCCGTGCACCTCATTTCGTATGTCGGCGAGCAAGCCCTCAGGGCTTACTCGGCACCTTCATCGCTACCGGCAGTGGCTTCCGCGAAACTCGCTGCGGAGGAGGAACCGGAAAGGGCCTCCAGTTCCGAGGCGGTCAACCCGCCCTGGCGACGACGCTGCGCGTGGTACGCCAGACCCGTACCTGCCGGAATCAGACGGCCGACAATAACATTTTCCTTGAGGCCCCGCAAGGTATCGCGGGTGCCGCGGACGGCCGCTTCGGTCAGCACACGGGTGGTTTCCTGGAAGGAAGCCGCCGAGATGAACGACTCGGTCGCCAGCGACGCCTTGGTGATGCCCAGCAGCACCGACTGGTACTCGGCCGGACGCTCACCCTTGCCCTCGGCGCGCTCGTTCTCCTCGTTGATCCGCACGCGCTCGACCTGTTCGCCGCGCAGGTAGTGGCTCTCGCCCGGCTCGGTAATCTCGACCTTGCGCAGCATCTGGCGAATGATCGCTTCGATGTGCTTGTCGTTGATCTTCACGCCCTGCAGGCGATAGACGTCCTGGATTTCCTTGACCAGGTACGCCGCCAGCGGCTCCACGCCCAGCAGGCGCAGGATGTCATGCGGATTGGGCTCGCCGTCCACGACGGTCTCGCCCTTCTCCACGTGCTCGCCTTCGAACACGATGACCTGACGCCACTTGGGAATCAGCTCCTCGTGCTCGTTGCCGTCGGCGTCCTTGATGATCAGGCGCTGCTTGCCCTTGGTGTCCTTGCCGAAGCTGACCACGCCGGAGCGCTCGGCCAGGATCGCCGGCTCCTTCGGCTTGCGCGCCTCGAACAGATCAGCCACGCGCGGCAGACCGCCGGTGATGTCGCGGGTCTTGGAGGTTTCCTGCGGGATACGGGCAACCACGTCGCCCACGCCCACTTCCACGCCATTCTGGATCGACACGATCGCACCGGCCGGCAGCATGTACTGCGCCGGCACGTCGGTACCCGGCAGCTTCAGCTCGCGACCCTTGGCGTCTTCCAGGCGCACGATCGGACGCAGGTCCTTGGCCGCGGTACCGCGACGCTTCGGATCGGTCACCACCGCCGACTCCAGACCGGTCAGCTCGTCGGTCTGGCTCTGCACGGTGACGCCATCGATGAAGTCGATGAAGCGCACGGTACCGGCCACTTCCGAGACGATCGGATGGGTGTGCGGATCCCAGTTGGCGACGGTCTGGCCAGCCTTGACCGCATCGCCATCCTTGACCGCGATGGTTGCGCCGTAAGGCACCTTGTAGCGCTCGCGCTCGCGACCGTTGGCGTCGATGACCGACACTTCGCCCGATCGCGACACCGCCACCAGGTGACCCTGCGCGTGCTGCACGGTCTTGAGGTTGTTGAACTTCAGCGTGCCGGTGGTCTTGACCGAAACGTTGTCCACGGCGGCGGCACGGGAAGCCGCGCCACCGATGTGGAAGGTACGCATGGTCAGCTGCGTGCCGGGCTCACCGATCGACTGCGCGGCAACCACGCCGACCGCCTCGCCCATGTTGACCAGATGGCCACGGGCCAGGTCGCGGCCGTAGCACAGCGCGCAAACGCCATGACTGGCTTCGCAGGTGATCGGCGAGCGGACCTTGATCGACTGCACGCCGGCCTTGTCCAGCTTCTCGACCAGCGCTTCGTCCAGCAGCGTGTCACGAGTGACGATCGCGTCGTCGTCGTTGCCCGGGCCGTACACATCCTCGACCACCACGCGGCCGAGCACGCGCTCGCGCAACGGCTCGACGACATCACCGCCTTCGACGATCGGCTGCATCAGCACGCCGTCCTCGGTGCCGCAGTCATCCATGGTGATGACCACGTCCTGCGCCACGTCGACGAGTCGACGGGTCAGATAACCGGAGTTGGCGGTCTTCAACGCGGTATCCGCCAGGCCCTTACGGGCACCGTGGGTCGAGTTGAAGTACTGCAGCACGTTCAGGCCTTCGCGGAAGTTGGCCTTGATCGGGGTCTCGATGATCGAGCCGTCCGGACGGGCCATAAGGCCGCGCATGCCGGCCAGCTGGCGAATCTGGGCCACGCTACCGCGCGCGCCGGAGTCGGCCATGATGTACAGCGAGTTCATCGACTTCTGGTTGACCGTCTTGCCCTCGGCGTCGGTGACCTTCTCGGTACCGATGCCGTCGATCATTGCCTTGGCGACCAGCTCGTTGGTGCGCGACCAGATGTCGACCACCTTGTTGTAGCGCTCGCCGGCGGTGACCAGGCCCGACTGGTACTGCTCCTGGATCTCGACCACTTCCTTCTCGGCCTCTTCCAGGATCGGCTTCTTCTCGTCGGGGATGATCATGTCATCGATGCCGATCGAGATGCCCGCGCGGGTGGCGAAGCGGAAGCCGGTGTACATCAGCTGGTCCGCGAAGATCACCGTCTCCTTCAGGCCCAGGCGACGGTAGCAGGCGTTGATCAGGCGCGAGATGTTCTTCTTGGTCAGCTCGGTGTTGGCCAGCTCGAAGGGCAGGCCTTCGGGCATGATCTCGGCCAGCAGCGCGCGGCCCACGGTGGTGTCGACCAGCGACATCTTGCTGGTGCGCTCGCCGTCGTCGGCGATGGTGACCTGCTTCAGGCGCACCTTGACCTTGGCATGCAGCTGCACGGCACGGTTCTCATAGGCGCGACGCACCTCGGAGATGCCCGAGAACACCATGCCGGTGCCCTTGGCGTTCACCAGCTCGCGGGTCATGTAGTACAGGCCCAGCACCACGTCCTGGGTCGGCACGATGATCGGCTCGCCGTTGGCGGGCGACAGGATGTTGTTGGTCGCCATCATCAGGGCGCGCGCTTCCAGCTGCGCCTCGATCGAGAGCGGCACGTGCACGGCCATCTGGTCGCCGTCGAAGTCGGCGTTGAACGCGGTACAGACCAGCGGATGCAGCTGAATCGCCTTGCCTTCGATCAGCTTCGGCTCGAACGCCTGGATGCCCAGACGATGCAGCGTCGGCGCACGGTTGAGCAGCACCGGATGCTCGCGGATCACCTCTTCGAGGATGTCCCACACCATCGGTTCTTCGCGCTCGACCAGCTTCTTGGCCGCCTTGATGGTGGTGGCCTCGCCGCGGGCCTGCAGCTTGGCGAAGATGAAGGGCTTGAACAGCTCCAGCGCCATCTTCTTGGGCAGGCCGCACTGGTGCAGGCGCAGCGTCGGACCGACCACGATCACCGAACGGCCGGAGTAGTCCACGCGCTTGCCGAGCAGGTTCTGGCGGAACCGGCCCTGCTTGCCCTTGATCATGTCGGCGAGCGACTTCAGCGCACGCTTGTTGGTGCCGGTGATGGCACGGCCACGACGGCCGTTGTCCAGCAGCGCATCGACCGACTCCTGCAGCATGCGCTTCTCGTTGCGCACGATGATGTCGGGCGCATTGAGCTCGAGCAGGCGCTTGAGGCGGTTGTTGCGGTTGATGACGCGGCGGTACAGGTCATTGAGGTCGGAGGTCGCGAAGCGGCCACCGTCCAGCGGCACCAGCGGACGCAGGTCCGGCGGCAGTACCGGCAGCACGGTCAGGACCATCCACTCGGGCTTGTTGCCCGATTCCAGGAAGGCCTCGATCAGCTTGACGCGCTTGGTGAGGCGCTTGAGCTTGGTCTCGGAGTTGGTCGAGGCGATCTCTTCCTTCAGGCGGATGACTTCGCCCTGCAGGTCGATCGACTTCAGCAGCTCGTAGACCGCCTCGGCGCCCATGCGGGCGTCGAACTCGTCGCCGTGCTCCTCGGTCGCTTCGAGATACTGGTCCTCGCTCAGCAGCTGACCCTTCTCCAGCGCGGTCAGCCCCGCGTCGATGACCACGAAGGCCTCGAAATACAGGATGCGCTCGATGTCGCGCAGGGTCATGTCCAGCATCAGGCCGATGCGCGAGGGCAGCGACTTGAGGAACCAGATGTGCGCGGTCGGGCTGGCCAGCTCGATGTGGCCCATGCGCTCGCGGCGCACCTTGGCCAGCGTCACTTCCGTGCCGCACTTCTCGCAGACCACGCCGCGGTGCTTCATGCGCTTGTACTTGCCGCACAGGCACTCGTAGTCCTTCACCGGGCCGAAGATGGCGGCGCAGAACAGGCCGTCACGCTCCGGCTTGAAGGTACGGTAGTTGATCGTCTCGGGCTTCTTCACCTCGCCGTACGACCACGAGCGGATCAGCTCGGGCGACGCCAGCGCGATCTTGATCGCGTCGAAATCGGGCGTGGTGCGCTGCTGGTTGAAAAGGTTGAGCAGGTCTTTCATGGGTGTCTCCGGAAGATCGGGAATCGGGAATGGAGAATCGGGAATCGATAGAGCAGGCGGGTGGGAGATCGGGAGTTACTGCAGCGCACTAGCGCCCTTGCGAATCCCGAATTCCCAATCCCAAATCCCTGCCCTCCAGCCAATTACTTCACTTCCTCCAGATCGATATCGATGCCGAGCGAGCGGATTTCCTTGACCAGCACATTGAAGGACTCCGGCATGCCGGCCGCCATCTCGTGGTTGCCGTCGACGATGTTCTTGTACATCTGGTTGCGGCCCTGCACGTCGTCGGACTTCACCGTCAGCATTTCCTGCAGGGTGTAGGCCGCGCCGTAGGCTTCCAGCGCCCAGACTTCCATTTCGCCGAAGCGCTGGCCGCCGAACTGGGCCTTGCCGCCCAGCGGCTGCTGGGTGACCAGCGAGTACGGGCCGGTGGAACGCGCGTGCATCTTGTCGTCGACCAGGTGGTTGAGCTTCAGGTAATGCATGTAGCCCACGGTCACCGGGCGATCGAACGCCTCGCCGGTGCGGCCGTCGAACAGCGTGGTCTGGCCCGACTCGGGCAGATCCGCCAGCTTCAGCATCGCCTTGATCTCGGTTTCCTCGGCACCGTCGAACACCGGCGTGGCCATCGGCACGCCTTCCTGCAGGTTGTTCGCCAGGGTCAGGATCTCCTGGTCGGACAGCGTCTTCAGATCGACGTGCTGCACCGCGCCGGCGGCGTGGGTGTTGTAGATCTGGTCGAGGAATTCGCGGACCTTGGTCACCTTGTCCTGAGCCTCCAGCATGCGCTGGATCTTGCGACCCAGGCCCTTGGCGGCCCAGCCCAGATGCATTTCCAGCACCTGGCCGATGTTCATACGCGAAGGCACGCCCAGCGGGTTGAGCACGATGTCGACCGGCTCGCCGTTGGCCATGAAAGGCATGTCCTCGACCGGCACCACGTTGGACACCACGCCCTTGTTGCCGTGGCGACCGGCCATCTTGTCGCCCGGCTGGATGCGGCGCTTCACGGCCAGGAAAACCTTGACCATCTTGAGGACGCCCGGGGCGAGGTCGTCACCCTGGGTGATCTTGGCCTGCTTCTCCTTGAAGCGGCGGTCGAATTCCTCCTTGTGACGCTTGACCTGCTCGGCCGCGCGCTCGAGGAACTCGGTGACGGACTCGTCCTTGACGTTGATCTTGAACCAGTCGTCCTTCTTCAGCCCGTCCAGGTAGGCGTCGGTGATCTCGGTGCCACGCTTCAGGCCGCCGGGGCCGCTCATCGCGGACTGGCCGACCAACTGCGCGCGCATACGGTTGTAGATCGCGCCCTCGAGGATGCGGAACTGATCGTCGAAATCCTTGCGGATCCGCTTGATCTCCATTTCCTCGATCTGCTTGGCGCGCTTGTCCTTCTCGATGCCGTCGCGGGTGAACACCTGCACGTCGATGACGGTGCCGTCCATGCCCGGCGGCACGCGCAGCGAGCTGTCCTTCACGTCGGACGCCTTCTCGCCGAAGATCGCGCGCAGCAGCTTCTCTTCCGGGGTCAGCTGGCTCTCGCCCTTCGGGGTGACCTTGCCGACCATGATGTCGCCGGCCTTGACCTCGGCACCGATGTAGACGATGCCGGACTCGTCCAGACGCGCCAGCGCCTGCTCGCCCACGTTCGGGATGTCGGCGGTGATTTCCTCAGCGCCCAGCTTGGTGTCGCGCGCGATGCAGGACAGCTCCTCGATGTGGATCGAGGTGTAGCGGTCCTCCTGCACGACGCGCTCGGAGAGCAGGATCGAGTCTTCGAAGTTGTAGCCGTTCCACGGCATGAAGGCGATCAGCATGTTCTGGCCGAGCGCGAGCTCGCCCAGGTCGGTGGACGAGCCGTCCGCCAGCGTGTCACCCTTGGCCACGATGTCACCGACGTTCACCAGCGGACGCTGGTTGAGGTTGGTGTTCTGGTTGGAGCGGGTGTACTTGGTCAGCGTGTAGATGTCGACGCCGGCGTCGTTGTCGCCGACCTCTTCCTCGTTCACACGCACGACGATACGGCCGGCGTCGACCTGGTCGATCACGCCGCCGCGCTTGGCGGATACGATCACACCCGAGTCGCGCGCCACGGCGCGCTCGATGCCGGTACCAACCAGCGGGGTCTGCGAGCGCAGCGTCGGCACGGCCTGGCGCTGCATGTTCGCGCCCATCAGTGCGCGGTTCGCGTCATCGTGCTCCAGGAACGGCACCAGCGCCGCCGCGACCGACACGGTCTGCATCGGCGAGACGTCCATGTAGTCGACTTCGGCCGCCGGGCGCAACTCGGATTCACCGCGGAAACGGCAGGACACGAAGTCCTCCAGGAACGCACCGTGCTTGTCCAGCGGCGAGTTCGCCTGCGCGATGACGTGGTCGCCTTCCTCGATCGCCGACAGGTAGTCGACGGTGTCGGTGACCTTGCCGTTGGCGACCTTGCGGTACGGCGTCTCCAGGAAGCCGTAGGCGTTGGTGCGGGCGTACACGGCCAGCGAGTTGATCAGGCCGATGTTCGGGCCTTCCGGCGTCTCGATGGTGCAGACGCGGCCGTAGTGGGTCGGATGCACGTCACGCACTTCGAAGCCGGCACGCTCGCGGGTCAGGCCACCCGGGCCCAGCGCCGAGACGCGGCGCTTGTGGGTCACTTCCGACAGCGGGTTGTTCTGGTCCATGAACTGCGACAGCTGCGAGGAGCCGAAGAACTCCTTCACCGCCGCCGCGACCGGCTTGGCGTTGATCAGCTCCTGCGGGGTCAGGCCCTCGGACTCGGCCAGCGACAGACGCTCGCGCACGGCGCGCTCGACGCGCACCAGGCCGATGCGGAAGGTGTTCTCGGCCATCTCGCCGACCGATCGCACGCGGCGGTTGCCCAGGTGGTCGATGTCGTCGACCGTGCCGTGGCCGTTCTTGATGTCGATCAGGACCTTGAGCACGTCGAGCACGTCGGACTGGTCGCCCAGCTGCTGCACCAGCGTCTGCGCGGCCTCTTCCTTGCGCTCGGCGAAGTACTTGTGGTCGTACAGCACGCCCGGGCCCAGGATCTCCTGGCGGCCCACTCGGCGGTTGAACTTCATGCGGCCGACCGCCGACAGGTCGTAGCGGTCGAAGGTGAAGAACAGGTTGAAGAACAGGTTCTGCGCGGCGTCCTTGGTCGGCGGCTCGCCCGGACGCATCATGCGGTAGATCTCCACCAGCGCCTCGAGCTGCGTCTTGGTGTTGTCGATCCGCAGGGTGTGCGAGATGTACGCGCCGCGATCCAGGTCGTTGACGTACAGCGTCGGCACCGTCTCGATGCCGGCCTTGCGGAAGGCTTCGAGCTGCTCGGCGGTGATCTCGTCATTGGCCGAAGCCAGCAGTTCGCCGGTCTTGGAATCGACCACGTCGATGGCCACGATGCGGCCGATCAGGTAGTCGTCCGGAACCTCGAGCGCGGTGATGTTTTCGGCCGCCAGCTGGCGCACGTGGCGCGCGGTGATGCGCTTGCCGGCTTCCACCAGCACCTTGTCGCCGATCATCAGGTCGAAGGTCAGCGTCTCGCCGCGCAGGCGCTCGGCGACCAGCTCCAGCGTGGTGCCGCCCTTCTTGCCCAGGTGGAAGACGTTGTGTTCGAAGAAGATGCCCAGCATCTCTTCGTTGTTGTAGCCGAGCGCGCGCAGCAGCACCGTCACCGGCAGCTTGCGGCGGCGGTCGATACGGGTGAACAGCGCGTCCTTCGGGTCGAACTCGAAGTCCAGCCACGAACCGCGGTAAGGAATCACGCGGGCCGAGAACAGCAGCTTGCCCGAGCTGTGCGTCTTGCCACGGTCGTGGTCGAAGAACACACCCGGTGAGCGATGCAGCTGCGAGACAATGACGCGCTCGGTGCCATTGATGATGAAGGTACCGGTGTCCGTCATGAGCGGGATCTCGCCCATGTAGACCTCCTGCTCCTTGACGTACTTGACGGCCTTCTTGGACGCCGGGCTGTCCTTGTCGTAGATCACCAAGCGCACGGTGGTGCGCAGCGGCGCGCCGTAGGTCATGCCGCGGTTGCGGCACTCGCGCTCGTCGAACGCCGGCTCGCCCAGGCGGTAGTCCACGTACTCGAGGGCGGCGTTGCCCGAATAGCTGGCAATCGGGAACACCGACTTGAGCGCGGCGTGCAGACCCTTGTCCTCGCGCTTCTTCGGCGCGACGTGCTCCTGCAGGAACTCACGGTAGGAATCGGTCTGGATGGTCAGCAGGTTGGGCACGCCCAGCACGGGCGGGCGCTTGCCGAAATCCTTGCGGATGCGCTTCTTCTCGGTAAACGAGTAGGTCATGGGGTGACGCCTCGGTTCGCAGTGGCGCCGGTGGTGCACACACCGGCTAAATGGAAAAGATCGGGATTCGGGAATCGAGAATCGGGAATCGTCAGAGCCGCGCACGCTTGCTCTTTAACGAATCCCGATTCTCCATTCCCCATTCCCGTTCAACGGGCAAAGCCCGGGGGCTTTCGCCCCCAGGCTCGCTTGACGCTAAGCCAAACTGACGGCGCGCAAGGCGCCGATTACTTCAGTTCGACCGTGGCGCCGGCAGCTTCCAGGTCCTTCTTGAACTTGGCAGCGTCTTCCTTCGAAGCGGCTTCCTTCACGACGCCACCGGCCTCGGTCAGGTCCTTCGCTTCCTTCAGGCCCAGGCCGGTGATGGCGCGGACGGCCTTGATCACGTCGACCTTCTTGTCGCCGGCGGACTTCAGGATCACGTCGAACTCGGTCTGCTCTTCGGCAGCCGGGCCGGCGGCGGCCGGGCCAGCGGCCATCATGACCGGGGCGGCGGCGGTGACGCCGAACTTCTCTTCGATGGCCTTCACCAGGTCCATCACTTCCATCAGCGACTTGGCGGCGACGGCTTCAACGATCTGTTCGTTGGTCAGGGACATTTGTTTTTACCTCTGGAAATAAAGTCGTTTGGAAAAGATCGTCGAATCAGGCTTCGGCCGGGGCTTCGGCGGTGGCTTCGCCACCGCCCTGCTGGTCGGCGACGGCCTTGACCACGCGGGCGAACATCGTCGCCGGCTCGGCCAGCACGCGGGCCAGCATGGCCAGCGCCTGTTCGCGGGTCGGCAGCGCGGCCAGCACGTCGACGTGCGCGGCAGGCAGCAGCTTGCCTTCCACCGCGACCAGCCGAGGCTTGAGCTTGTCGTTGGTCTTGGCGAATTCCTTGATCAGACGCCCGGCGGCACCGGGCTCCTCGGTCGAGAACGCGTACAGCAGCGGACCGGTCAGGGCGTCCTTGACGACCTCGAACTCGGTACCGGCCACGGCGCGCGACACCAGCGTGTTCTTGACAACCTTCAGGAACACGCCCGACTCGCGGGCCTTCTTGCGCATCGCGGTCATCTGCTCGACCGTGGTGCCCGCGTACTCGGCGGCGACCAAGGAGTGGGCCTTGGCGGCGACGTCTGCCAGCTCGGCGACTACTTCTTGCTTCTGGGACAGATTGAGAGCCATTGCACTCCTCCACTTAGAACTCCGCTCACGGCTCCTGCCGCTTGCGGTCCTGGGCGACGCCGTCCGTGACGTCGGGGATGCGGAGCATCCCGGGTGGTGGCCTTTCCAGAACATGCATTCCAGAGAAGGGCTGCACCATCTACGCCGGCTGGCCTTGCGGCCGATTAAGCGATCAAGGTGAAGCGGCGACGGCGATTCCCTGCCAGTAACGAGCTCCCTGCCCGTCGTCGTCGCGCATCGATCGCGCCTGCGGTCTTTGACGGCTGCCCCGGCCGGAGCCAGGGCTGCCTTCAAAAACTTCCCTTCGTGCCCACACCAGGCACGAAGGACTTGAACTTGCCTTACTTTGCGGTAGCGGCGCTCAGCGACGAAGTGTCGACCGGCACGCCCACGCCCATCGTGCTGGACAGGGCGACCTTCTGCAGGTACTGGCCCTTGGCCGCGGCCGGCTTGGCCTTGAGCAGGTCGCCGATCAGCGCGTTGAGGTTGTCGGCGAGTTGCGAAGCCTCGAAGCTGGCCTTGCCGATGGTGGCGTGGATGATGCCCGCCTTGTCGTTGCGGAACTTCACCTGACCGGCCTTGGCGTTCTTCACCGCGGTGACCACGTCGGCGGTGACCGAACCGTCCTTCGGGTTCGGCATCAGGCCGCGCGGGCCGAGCAGCTGGCCGAGCTTGCCGACCACGCGCATCGCGTCCGGGGTGGCGATCACGCGACCGAAGTCGAGGTCGCCGCCCTGCATGCGCTCGGCCAGGTCATCCATGCCGACCGCGTCGGCACCGGCGGCCTTGGCGGCCTCGGCCTTCTCGCCCGGCGGGCAGAACACGGCGACCTTGATGGTCTTGCCGGTGCCGTGCGGCAGCAGCGAGGAGCCACGCACGCCCTGGTCCGACTTCTTCGCGTCTATCCCTAAGCGCACGGCCACGTCGACGGACTCGACGAACTTGGCCTTGGCGTTGTTCTTGACGATGTTCAGGGCGTCTTCCAGCCCATAGACCTTGCCCGGCTGCACAGCGGCCTGGGCGGCCTTCATACGCTTGGTGATCTTTGCCATGTCTTAACCCTCCACCACCAGGCCCATGCTGCGCGCGCTACCGGCAATGGTGCGCACCGCAGCGTCCAGATCCGCAGCCGTCAGATCCGGCTCCTTCTGCTTCGCAACGTCTTCGAGCTGCTTGCGGGTGATCTTGCCCACCTTGTCGGTGTTGGGCTTGGACGAACCCTTGGCGACGCCGGTGACCTTCTTGATCAGCACGGTGGCGGGCGGGGTCTTGGTGATGAAGGTGAAGCTGCGATCCGAGTAGGCCGTGATGATCACGGGGATCGGCAGGCCCGGCTCCATCTTCTGCGTAGCGGCGTTGAACGCCTTGCAGAATTCCATGATGTTGAGGCCGCGCTGACCGAGGGCGGGGCCCACCGGCGGCGACGGGTTGGCCTGGCCGGCCTTGACCTGCAGCTTGATGTAACCGACGACTTTCTTTGCCATGGGGATTTTCCTTGCGAGTGCTGGCGCCTTGCGGCTCCTCGCGTGCTTGCCTTCCAGGCAGTGGAGGGCCTGCTTCCGTGCAGGCCGTCGAAAAGCGAACACGCCGAGTCGAAAGACCTCGGCGTGGAACCGCGTAGTTTAGGGAGTGATCAAGTTTTAAGCAAGTGACGGGCCAGCGACGGGCTGACTCCCTCTCCCCTCCGGGGAGAGGGCCGGGGTGAGGGGCCGCTCTTGCGCGAGGGGCGGATCCAAGCGGGCCCTGAGGGAGTTCCCCGCGAGCCCCGCCCCCTCACCTCGATCCTCTCCCCAAGGGGAGAGGAAGCGAACGCGAAGAGTGCGTTGCCTCATTGAAGCGAGGCTCAGGCCTTCTCGACCTGCCCGAACTCAAGCTCGACTGGCGTCGAACGACCGAAGATCAGCACCGCGACGCGCAGGCGGCTCTTCTCATAATTGACTTCTTCGACCACGCCGTTGAAGTCGTTGAACGGACCTTCGGTGACGCGGACCATCTCGCCCGGTTCGAACAGCACCTTGGGCTTGGGCTTTTCAACGCCCTCGCGCACGCGGCTGAGGATCGCGTCGGCTTCGCTGTCGCGGATCGGCAGCGGACGGTCGGCGGTGCCGCCGATGAAGCCCATCACCTTGGGCGTTTCCTTGACCAGGTGCCAGCACTCGTCGTCGATGCGGGGCGACTTGCCCTCGGTATCGGTTTCGATCTGCACCAGCACGTAGCCCGGAAAGAACTTGCGCTCGCTGCGGCGCTTCTGGCCGCCGCGCATCTCGATCACTTCCTCGGTCGGCACCAGCACTTCGCCGAACTTCTCTTCCATGCCGGCGCGCGCAATGCGCTCGGACAACGACTTGCGGACCTGGTTCTCGAAGCCCGAATAGGCGTGAACGACGTACCAACGCTTGGTCATGGGCTACTCCTTACGAACCGAGTTTGAGCAGCCAGTCGAGCACGACCGACTTCAGGATCAGGTCGATCAGGCCCAGCAGCAACGAAAGCACGATCACGACCGCAATGATCACGAGGGTCGTCTTGAGAGTTTCGTCGCGCGTCGGCCAGACCACCTTGCGCATCTCGAACTGCGACTCGGCGATGAAATTGCGCGCCTTGCGGCCCGGGCCGGTGAAGGCACCGATTGCCAGCGCAACCACCAGCGCGACCAGCACGCCGGCCAGGCGAACGGAGCCGGGAACGGTGTTATCGAACCAGGAATAGGCAAAGATGCCCGCCGCCAGCACCAGCACCGCCAGCACCAGCTTCCCGATATCCGCAGCACTCGTGCCGCGGGGCTGTTCTGCCTTGGTATTCATCGCAGTGACCGGGAAAGGGACCATCGGGACCGGATCGGTCGCCGACACTACCCGCACCCGTCATCGGTCCTCGAAAGATGGCACGCCAGGAGGGACTCGAACCCCCAACCTGCGGTTTTGGAGACCGCTGCTCTGCCAATTGAGCTACTGGCGTATGGAAAAACGTCAATCGGAAATGGTGAATCGGGAATCGGAGAACCGGAAGAGCGTGGATCGCCTGCCCTTCCGATTCCCTATTCCCGATTCCCTATTTACGCCTTACTTGATGACCTTGGCCACCACGCCGGCGCCGACGGTGCGGCCGCCTTCGCGGATGGCGAAGCGCAGGCCCTCGTCCATCGCGATCGGGTGGATCAGGCTCACCACCATCTTGATGTTGTCGCCCGGCATGACCATCTCCACGCCCTCCGGCAGCGTGACCGCGCCGGTCACGTCGGTGGTGCGGAAGTAGAACTGCGGACGGTAGCCCT
>NZ_JAGJRS010000002.1 GCF_017837635.1 Frateuria flava | reverse complement strand
GCGGCGTGCCCACCGCGATGAAGATCACCTCGCCGTGGTGCACCGCAGGCTCCGCCTGAGTGGTGAAATCCAGCCGGCCGCTCTCAAAGTTGCGCTTGACCATCGGCGACAGGCCTGGCTCGAAGATCGGCACCTCGCCGTTCTTCAGGCGCGCGACCTTGCCCGCGTCCACGTCCACGCAAAGCACGCGGTTGCCCATTTCCGCCAGGCAGGTGCCGGTGACCAGGCCTACGTAGCCGGTGCCGAACAGGGTGACATTCATCATCCGGGCAAGCGCTCCAGAACAAAACGATCGCGGATTCTAACAGGCGCCACCCGTGGCGATCGCAAAAAGAAAGGGCGCGGATCGCTCCGCGCCCTCGCTTGATCCATGCGACGGGGAATTACTTGCCCGCCTGATCCTGACCGCCGGCCGGGGTCGGGCCGGTCTTCACCAGGGTCACGTCGAAGATGATCGCGGCGTTCGGCGGAAAGCCGTTCTGCGGCTGTGCACCGTAGGCCAGGTTCGACGGGATGTAGAGCATGTAGTGTGCGCCGGTCTTCATCAACTCCAGGCCCTCGCGGAAGCCCGGGATCACGCCCTGCAGCGGAATCGAAGCCGGGCCCTTGTTGTGGTCGGCCGATGCGTCGAACTTCTCGCCGTCAACGAAGGTGCCCACGTAGTTCACCTGCACGGTGTCGTTCGGGCCCGGACGCGCGCCGGTCCCTTCGCTGATCACCTTGTACTGCAGCCCCGACGCGGTGGTCTTCACGCCAGGAGCGGTCTTGTTCTTGGCGAGGAAGGCTTCACCCTTGGTCTTGTTCTCGGAGGCGACCTTTTCGTACTGGGCCTTGGCCTTGGCCTGCAGCTTGGCGACGAACGCGTCGCGCACGCTCTTGGCCTCGGCTTCGCTCATGGTCGGCTTCTGGCCCGACAGCGCCGACTGCACGGCGCGGGCGACCGTCGCCGGGTCGACCTCCTCGCGCACCAGCGGCGGCAGCTGGCTGGCCAGGTCCCAGCCAACCACGTAGCTGGCCTTGGTCTTGTCGACCGTGCCGGTAGCGCCCGACTTGGCGGACTGAGCGTGGACCCCCGCGGTCATGCCCAGCGCAACGGCCAGGGTGGCCGCCGTCAGCGTGGGACGCAGAAAATGCTTCATCGAAGAAACTCCCTCGTGTTTGGATATGCCGGCAATGCGGCCGGGCCTCCCCGATGGAGGCAGGCGGGGCATTGTGAGGCGCGTCGAGCGGTCTTGGCAACGACACCGGCTGTCGACCGTCATGGTTTGGAAAGGTTCCCTTCACTCGTCCGGCGACGGCCGCTCCAGGGTGTCGCGCAGGGCCGCCTGCAGCCTGGCGTGCATCTTCACCAGCGCACGCCACAGCACCGCCGACAACAGCACCCCGGCCACCAGCAGAACGATCGCCACGCCGCGTGGCGGCAGGATCGCCGATCCGAGCACGCTCACCAGCAACCCGAGCGCCAGCAGCGCGCCCAGCGGGATGAGCCGCGCCAGCAAGTTGCGGATAGTGTGCGTGTAGCCGCCAGCGAATTGCTCGCGGATACCCAGCTCCGCCAGCAGCATGCCCAACGCTTCGGCCTTGCGGTAGATGGCGATCAGCATCGGCAACGACAGGAACAAGGCCGCGGCGAAGATCAGCGAATGCCGCGTCTCGCGCCCCACGCCGAAAGTCGAGAACCACGCCCAGTTGTGCGCATTGACGTAAGCGCCGATCACGAACAGGGTCACCACCAGCACCACGTTGATCCCGATATGCCAGAGCAGCCGGCGCAGCATGGCGGCGATCATCGCGTTCTGCTCGACCGGCCGCAGGCTGCCCAGCCAGTTCGCGTAGCTGGTCAGCAGCAACCGCACGGGCCCGGGCGTGACCCGCCGCATGCCGTCGACAATGCCGTTGGCATGGCCCACCAGGTACGGCGACGCGGCCATGCACACCACCGAAACCGCCACGGCAATCGGGTAGATGAAATCGCTGACCACGCCAAGCGAGGCGCCCAGGGCGGCAATCACGAACGAGAACTCGCCGATCTGCGCCATGCTCAGGCCAGTGCGTATCGAAGAGCGCACCTCCTGCCCCACCGCGACCATGCCCATGCCGACCGCCAGGGTCTTGCCGATCATCACCACCGCGGCGATCCCGAGCGCGGGCAACACGTACTGCCACAGCAGCGCCGGGTCGATCTTCAAACCGATGGCCACGAAGAACAGGGCTGCAAACATGTCGCGCAGTGGCTCGACCAGCCGCATCACGCGGTGCGCATTGCGCGCCTCGGCGATCACCGCGCCGGCCAGGAACGCGCCGAGGGCCACGCTGAAGCCCAACCATGCGGCAAACAGGCTTGCACCAAAGCACACGCCCAGCGCACTCACCAGCAGCGTTTCGTCGCGGCCGAAACCGGCCACGTAATCGATGAGTCGGGGCAATAGCAACAAGCCCAGGATCATCCCCGCGACCACGAACAGCCCGACATGTCCCACCACCGTCAGTGCCGTCCCGGCTTCCATGGCCCCGCCGATCGCCACCGCGCTGAGCACCGTGAGGATCACGATCGCCAGCACGTCCTCGGCCACCAGGATCCCGACTACCCGTTGGGCGAACGGCATATGCCGCAAGCCGCCCTCGGCCAGGGTGCGCGTGGCAACCATGGTCGAAGACAGGGAGATCAGTGCGCCGAGGAACAGCGCATCCATCCGGTTCCACCCCAGCGCCTCGCCCAGACCGGTGCCGATCCAGAACATCAGGCCGACCTCGATCACCGCGACCATCAGCACACCCAGGCCGACCTCGCGCAGCTTGCGCACGCTGAACTCCAGGCCCAGCGTGAACATCAGCAGCACGACGCCGAGATTGGAGATGTCGTCGATCGCGCGCGGGTCGCCCACCAGCACGCCGGGCGTGTGCGGGCCGATCAGGACGCCGGCCAGGATGTAGCCCAGCAGCACGGGCTGGCGCAGGCGCTGGAACAACACCGTGGTGGCGCCCGCCACGATCATCACCATCGCCAGGTCGCGGATGAAACCAATCTCGTGCATGCATGCTCCGGCGCGTATGGCCGTCCAGCTTACGTCACCCGATGAAGGTGTTGATGCGACGTCTTGCGCGCGACGGACACGCGCAAAATTTTTCTAAAAAAAGCTTGACGGAATCGCGAACCCTGCCTATTCTTTCGGGCTTCCAGCGGCGGGGCCATAGCTCAGCTGGGAGAGCGCCTGCATGGCATGCAGGAGGTCGGCGGTTCGATCCCGCCTGGCTCCACCAACCTAATCCGTCCCCATCGTCTAGAGGCCTAGGACATCACCCTTTCACGGTGGCGACCGGGGTTCGAATCCCCGTGGGGACGCCAAGGTTGGTCTCGCACTTTGTGTAGCTGGAAAACAACGCGGAGCGGTAGTTCAGCTGGTTAGAATGCTGGCCTGTCACGCCGGAGGTCGCGGGTTCGAGTCCCGTCCGCTCCGCCACTTACGAGAAGCCCGCCCAGTGCGGGTTTTTTGTTGCCTCGACGCCGTCTGTTTGCTCGCACCGTTCGCGCTGAGCGTAGCTCGCGCAGCGAGCGGAGTCGAAGCGTCGCGCGACAACTCACCCTTCGACTTCGGCCTGCGGCCTACGCTCAGGGCGAACGGCCGGGGTGAACGGGCGAGTCATCCAGCCGTTCGAGCGTCCCCACCGAATGCCCCTGCTCGGCCAGGTACTCCAGCCAACGCGAAAGAAACCCGTTCATGCGCAGCCGGTGCTGCAGCACGGTATGCGCTTCCGGAAACGGCCCCAGCACTTGCCACAGGTGCCGGCCCGGATGGCAGTGCAATGCCTCGGCCACGTGCGCGTCGGTGTACATGCGCAGCTGCGCCGACGGCGTCGGATGGCCGGTGTTCGCATCGACGAAGCCGTAGGTCAGTTCCAGCTCCAGCGTGTAGGGATGGCGCTCCTGCACATGCATGTGCACGTCCAGGCCGTCGTCCACGCTGGAGCGGTAACGTCCGGGCGCCAGCGTCTGCGGCGCGAACAGGTGCGCCAGGCGGTGATAGTTCTCCGCGTAAAGCCCCATCAGGAACTCGAAGCGTCCCGGGAGCAAGGCGGAGCGGTTGTCCAGTACGGCACTCATCAAACTTGGATATACCTCAAAACATGGTGCGCTCGATACCGAAGCGCTCGAAGATCTTGCTGGCGATCTCCTCGATCGATACGTGGGTGGTGTTGAGCGAGGAAATGCCCGCCTGGCGCATCAGCCGATCTGCCTGTTCCAGCTCCCAGCGGCATTGCTGCACGGTGGCATAGCGGCTTCCTGGCCGGCGCTGTTCGCGGATCTGCGCCAGCCGCTGCGGGTCGATGGTGAGACCGAACAGGCGATCCTTGTACGGCCTGAGCCGTTTGGGGAGTTCGAGCTTGTCCAGGTCGTCGTCGGTCAGGGGGTAGTTGGCGGCTTTGACGCCGTAATGCAAGGCCATGTACAGGCAGGTCGGCGTCTTGCCCGAGCGCGATACGCCGATCAGGATCAGATCGGCCTGCGCGTAGTCCACGTCCACGCCATCGTCGTGCGCCAGCGCATAGTTGGTGGCGTTGATGCGCGCCTCGTACTTGTCGAAGTCGACCAGGCCATGTGAGCGGTTGACTGCGCCCGAGCGCTTGGTCCCCAGCTCTTCTTCCAGCGGTCCGATGAAGGGCGCGAACACGTCCAGCATCAGCGCGCCGCTGGCCGCCACGATCTCGCACAACCCCCGGTCGGCCATGGTGTTGACCACGATGGGACGTTCGCCGGTCTGCGCGTAGCGCGTCTTGATCCGCAGCGCAGCAGCCTCGGCTTTATGCGAATCGTCCACGAACGGCAGGCGATGCTTGTCGAACTGGATACCTTCGAACTGCGCGAGGATGGAGTTGCCGATCGTCTCCGCCGTAATACCAGTGGAGTCGGAGATGAAGAAAACCGTACGTTGCATGCCTGCCTTCCATTTGTGCCCGGAGCCTGGTCTGGCACCTTAGCGCAAGCGCCAAAGCCTGTCCCCGCTTGACTCCGCGCTGACTGGTATGCAGTTGGCGCGGCATCGTGAACAAATGGTCTTCTTGTGCCATGCACCATCGAAAGCGGACAATACCAGTCCTTTGCGGCCCGAATTCCGGCGCGGCGCAGCGTATTACCCAAGCTTTACTAAGGAGATTCCCTTGAACGACCTGGTGCTTTGGCTGGACAACCTGCGCATGACCGACCTGGGCAAGGTCGGCGGCAAGAACGCCTCCCTCGGCGAGATGATCGGCAACCTCGCCAAGCTCGGCGTCTCGGTGCCCGGCGGCTTCGCCACCACGGCCGATGCGTTCCAGCAATATCTGGACAAGAGCGGCGTCGCCAAGCGCATCCGTGCGCGGCTGGACGGCCTGGACGTGGAAGACGTCGAGGCGCTGACCACCGCCGGCAAGGAGATCCGCAGCTGGGTCACCGAAACGCCGCTGCCGCAGGAACTGGACCAGGCAATCCGCGACGCCTACGCCAAGCTGTGCAAGGACGCCGGCGCCGAGAACATCGCTGTCGCCGTGCGTTCCTCGGCCACCGCCGAGGACCTGCCGGACGCCTCCTTCGCCGGCCAGCAGGAAACCTTCCTCAACGTGGTCGGCATCGACGACGTGCTGCACAAGGTCAAGGAAGTCTTCGCCTCGCTCTACAACGACCGCGCGATCGCCTACCGCGTGCACCAGGGCTTCAAGCACGAGGACGTGTTCCTCTCCGCCGGCGTGCAGCTGATGGTGCGCTCGGACATCGGCGCCTCCGGCGTGCTGTTCACCCTGGACACCGAGTCGGGCTTCCGCGACGTGGTGTTCGTCACCGGATCCTACGGCCTCGGCGAGATGGTCGTGCAAGGTGCGGTCAACCCCGACGAGTTCTACGTCTTCAAGCCGACGCTCAAGGCGGGCAAGCCCGCCCTGCTCCGTCGCAGCCTGGGCGCCAAGCAGCAGCGCATGGTCTATTCGGACAAGCCCGGCGAGCGCGTGCGCATCGAGGACACGCCGACCGAGCTGCGCAACAAGTTCTGCATTTCCGACGAGGACGTGCAGGAGCTGGCCAAGCAGGCGCTGGTGATCGAACAGCACTACGGCCGCCCGATGGACATCGAGTGGGCGAAGGACGGCAACACCGGCAAGCTCTACATCGTGCAAGCGCGCCCGGAGACGGTGAAGTCGCGCGCCCACGCCACGCAGCTGGAGCGCTTCCAGCTCAACGAGAAGGGCAAGGTGCTCGCCGAGGGCCGTGCCATCGGCCAGAAGATCGGCTCGGGCAAGGCGCGCGTGGTCAAGTCGATCAGCCAGATGCACGAGTTCCAGAACGGCGACGTGCTGGTCGCCGACATGACCGACCCCGACTGGGAGCCGATCATGAAGCGCGCCGCCGCGATCGTGACCAACCGCGGCGGCCGCACCTGCCACGCCGCAATCATTGCGCGCGAGCTGGGCGTGCCGGCAGTGGTCGGCACCGGCAACGCGTTGCAGACGATTCCCGACGGCGCGGAAGTGACCGTGTCTTGCGCCGAGGGCGACACCGGCACGATCTACGAAGGCAAGCTCGCCTTCGACCGCATCACCGCCGACCTGGGCGCCATGCCCGAGGCGCCGCTCAAGATCATGATGAACGTGGCCAACCCGGAACGCGCGTTCGACTTCGGCATGCTGCCCAACGCCGGTATCGGTCTGGCACGGCTGGAGATGATCATCGCCAGCCACATCGGCGTGCACCCGAAGGCCCTGCTCGAATACAACCGCCAGGACGCCGAGACCAAGGCCAGAATTGACGAGCGCATGGCCGGCTATGCCGATCCGGTGAGCTTCTACGTCGACCGCCTGGCCGAAGGCATCGCCACCATCGCCGCCTCGGTGTACCCGAAGCCGGTGATCGTGCGCCTGTCCGATTTCAAGTCGAACGAATACGCCGGCCTCATCGGCGGCTCGCGCTACGAGCCCCACGAGGAGAACCCGATGATCGGCTACCGCGGCGCCAGCCGCTACGTCGATGCGGGCTTCGCCGAGTCCTTCGCGCTGGAATGCAAGGCGGTCAAGAAGGTCCGCGAGACGATGGGTCTGTCCAACGTGTGGGTGATGATCCCGTTCGTGCGTACCCTGGGCGAAGGTCGCAAGGTGATCGAGGTGCTTCAGAAGAACGGCCTCAAGCAGGGCCAAAGTTTTGATGGAGAGCCGGACCTCAAGGTCATCATGATGTGCGAGGTGCCCTCCAACGCCCTGCTCGCCGACGAGTTCCTGGAGATCTTCGACGGCTTCTCGATCGGCTCCAACGACCTCACCCAGCTCACCCTGGGCCTGGACCGCGACTCGGGCATCGTCGCCAGCCTGTTCGACGAGCGCGACCCGGCGGTGAAGAAGCTGCTCGCGATGGCCATCAAGACCGCGCGCGAGAAGGGCAAATACGTCGGCATCTGCGGCCAGGGCCCGAGCGACCATCCGGACCTGGCCGAGTGGCTGATGGACCAGGGCATCGAGTCGGTCTCGCTCAACCCCGACACGGTGGTCGACACCTGGCTGCGGCTGGCCAAGAAGAAGGCCGGTTGAGGTCGGCGCGGGGGTGCCGGGAGCGCTTGTCAGGACTCCCGGCTCCACGTAAAATCGCCGGCTCGCGTCGACCCGCGACCTTTTCGGAGAGGTGGCAGAGTGGTCGAATGTACCTGACTCGAAATCAGGCGTACGTGTAAGCGTACCGTGGGTTCGAATCCCACCCTCTCCGCCAGTGAAGACAAACGCCCCCTCGTGGGGCGTTTTGTTTTTCCGCCGTTGCTTTTGCGGAGCGCGGGGCCATGGCATGCTGCGTGGCGCTCGCACCTTCAGGCACCCCATGATCGAGTTCGGACACGGTACCCACGTCGGCCTGCGCCGCGCGCGCAACGAGGACACCTATTACGCCGATCCGGCGTTGGGCCTGTTCCTGGTCGCCGACGGCATGGGTGGGCACCAGCATGGCGAGGTCGCCTCGGCGCTCGTGCGCGATGCCATCGTCGAGCAGGTCGCGCGCGGGCGTGGGCTGGTGGAGGCGGTGCGTGGCGCCGGCGAGCGGTTGTTCCGGCACTCCAGCGCCACGGCGGACCAGTTCCCGATGGGCACGACGGTGGCGGCTCTGCGGCTGGGTGGCGACCGCTACGAGGTGGCCTGGGTCGGCGACAGCCGCATCTACCTGTGGCAGGGCGGCGCGCTGCGCCAGGTCAGTCATGACCATTCGCTCGTGCAGGAATTGGTCGCGGCCGGCCAGCTCGATCCGGCGCTGGCCGACAGGCATCCACAGCGCAACGTGCTGACCCAGGCGCTGGGGGTGACCGCGACCGAACAACTCCATATCGGCATGGCCAGAGGACCGGCCGAGCCAGGCAGCCGCTTCATGCTTTGCAGCGACGGCTTGACCGAAAGCCTGTCCGACGCCGCCATCGCGCGCATCGTCGGGCGCACCGACCTTGCTGCGCAGGAATGCGTCGATCACCTGCTGTTGGCCGCACTGGACGGCAGCGCGGACGACAACATCACGGTGATCCTGGCGCGCGTCAGCTAGCGCTTGCGCGTCCCATTTCCTGTAAGCCGGGGAAGTGAGTATCGCGCGCCCCACAGCCGTCAAAAACCGCACAGCTCAACGCGCCCGACGCGCCATGTAGGAGCGCCCCTGGGCGCGACCGCCATGCCACATCGGACGCCGCGATCGCGCCCAAGGGCGCTCCTGCAAAAAGCGGCGTATTCGGCGGCGATCAGGCCTCGGCCAGCGCCGGCTCGGGTTGTTCCAGGCGACGCCACACGCTGCCGCCCTGGGCGGCCTTGTCCAGCGCATCCAACCGGCTTTCGTGCGCGGCGATTTCGCTCGCGTCTGCGCGCAGCACGCGCGGGCGGCGCAGCAGGGTGACCGGGGCCAGCACGGCTGCGCCGGATTCCTCGTGGGCGCCCTCGAAGGCCAGGTCCAACGCGACCTGGCCGGAGGTCATGTAGAGGTAGACGTCAGCCAGCAGCTGGGCGTCGATCAGTCCCCCGTGCAGGTCGCGCGCGGAGTTGTCCACGCCCAGGCGCTTGCACAATGCGTCCAGGCTGTTGCGCTGGCCGGGGTAGCGCTCGCGCGCCATCGCCAGCGTGTCGATCACGCGGCAGCGATCGGCAATGCAGCCCAGGTGTGCACCCACGCGCGCCAGCTCCGCGTCGAGGAAACCGACGTCGAAGCTTGCGTTGTGAATGATCAGTTCGGCGTCGCCGATGAACTCGAGGAACTCCGCGGCGACCTCGGCAAAGCGCGGCTTGTCCAGCAGGAACGCGTCCTCGATGCCGGTAACCTGCCGCGCGCCCTCGTCGATCGCGCGCTCGGGGTTGAGATAGGTCTGCCAGTGCCGACCGCTCGGTCGGCGCTCGATGAGCTCCACGCAGGCGATTTCGATCAGCCGGTGACCCTGGCGCACTTCCAGGCCCGTGGTCTCGGTATCCAGAACGATCTGTCTCATGCCCTGCCCCTGTGGCGCTCGGCCTGCTCGCGCGCGGCGGTATCGACGCGCTCGTTTTCCACGTGGCCCGTGTGGCCGCGCACCCACGCCCAGCGTACCTGATGCGGCGCCTTGGCCGCTGCCAACCGCTCCCACAGATCCTGGTTCTTCACCGGCTTCTTGTCGGACGTGCGCCAGCCGTTGGCGACCCACTTCGGCAGCCACTGCTCGATGCCCTGCATCACGTAGCGCGAGTCGGTGGTCAGCACGACCTTGCATGGACGCGTGAGCGCCTCCAGTGCGCCGATCGCGGCCATCAGCTCCATGCGGTTGTTGGTGGTGTCCGCCTCGCCGCCGGAAAGCACACGCTCGACACCCTTGGCACGCAGCAGTGCGGCCCATCCGCCCGGCCCGGGGTTGCCCAGGCACGCGCCGTCGGTAAACGCTTCGACTTCAGTCATCATTCCTCGCGAAGAAAATCAGGCGGCGGCGCTGCGGCGCGCACCCGGCGCCAGACCGGCGACCGGCGTCGCGGCAATGGCCCGCGGGCGCAGCCGGATCGGCGCGGCGGCCAGTCGACGCTTGCGCGCGATCAACAGATAACCGCCGCCGAGCGGACCGCCGTGGTGGGGCACCACGGCCGAGCTCGGCCACATCGGACCGACCCGTTGCACGCGCTCGACATTGAGTTCGACCCCGCGCAGCCAGTGGCCGATGCGCAGCGGGGATTCCAGATTCACGCCGCGCTGGCGGCGCCAGAGCAGCCAGGGCAACCAGCCGCTGGCCGGATGCATGCCGGTGAGCGCGAGTATTCCGCCCGGAGCAAGCACGCGGGCCGCCTCGCGCAGCAGGAACGGCGGGTCGGACGCCACCTCCAGGGCATGGCTGAGCAGCACCAGGCCGAAGGCGTCGTCGAGGAAGGGCAGCGGCTCGTCCAGGCGCATGCGCAGGTCGCCCGCGCCCTGGTTGCCGTCCAGGTGCAGATGAACCCAGCGGTCCAGCATCGGCAAGGCCGGCGGCCGGGCGCGCGCGATCGCCGATACCTGCAGCGCATACGCGCCGGCACAGCGTTGCAGCTCCGGAGCGAGCGCCTGCGCTTCTGCGGCGAGCAGGCCGCGCATCGGCTTGCTGTCGTAGACATCTTGATTGCGCTCGGCCATATCGCGCCCGTTTTGCCGCAAAAGCGAAGTGTAGCCGCTGGCGGTCGCAAGCGCGTCACAGGTCGCGGAACCGGCCGCCTGCCTGAACACAGGTCACACATTTAACGGCTCACTAACGAGCCACCGGCATACGGCACTTATAGTCGGCCGGTTCGCGCAAGCCGGATGCCTGCGCCAGTCGATACGAAGACTGCGGAGACCCTCCTTGCACGTCGTACCGTTACCGGCGCTTGCCGACAATTACATCTGGTTGCTGCACGACGATGCCGGCCAGGCGATCGTGGTCGACCCGGGCGACGCGGGCCCTGTCGAGGCCGCCCTGTCCGGGCGAGCGCTGCAGTTGCGGGCGATCCTGCTCACCCATCATCACGGCGATCACGTCGCCGGTGCCGCCGCATTGCGCGAGCGCCACGGCGCGACCGTCTACGGCCCCCGCGACGAACGCATCGGCGCGGTCGACCGCCGCGTCGGTCAGGGCGATGTGGTCTCGCTGGACCGTCCGCGGGCGCGCTTCGAGGTCATCGACGTTCCCGGCCACACCCGCAGCCACATCGCCTACGCCGGCGAAGGCCTGCTGTTCTGCGGCGACACCCTGTTCAGCCTCGGCTGCGGGCGCCTGTTCGAAGGCACGCCGGCGCAGATGCTTGCCTCGCTCGAACGGCTTGCCGCGCTGCCGGGCGACCTGAAGGTCTGCTGCGGCCATGAGTACACCCAGGCCAACGGCCGCTTCGCGCGTGAGGTCGATCCGGCCAATCCCGCGTTGGCCGCCCGCTGCGAGGAGGCCGCCGAGGCACGCGCGCACGGCCGCCCCACCCTTCCCGTGCCGCTGGCCAGCGAGCTGGCCTGCAACCCCTTCCTGCGCATCGACAGCGAGCCGCTGACCGACTGGGCCAGCCGCGGCCACGCCGGTGGCAGCCGGGTCGAACGCTTCGCTGCGCTGCGCGCCGCAAAGGACGCCTTCCAAGGATGAAACATGTACTGCGACCCCTGCCGCTCCTCCTGCCGCTGCTGCTGGCCGCGTGTGCCACCGCGCCGCTGCCGCAGGCCGAGCCGCCCCGTGTGGAAGCACCCACGGCCACGGTGCCCGAGGTGACCGCCGCGCCCGGCGCGGCGCAACTGCCGGTGACCACCACCAACGTCTGGGAACGCCTGCGCGACAGCTTCGCGATGACCGATTGCGCGGCCGATCCGGCGATCGACACCTGGGCCCGCCGCTACACCCGCTCGCCCAGGCACTTCGAGGCGCAGATGCAGCGCATCCTGCCCCGGCTGGTGTACGTGGAGGCGAGCGCCATGCGCCATGGCGTACCGGGTGAGTTCGCCCTGCTGCCGTGGGTGGAGAGTCACTTCAACCCGGTCGCGCCGCAGCACAAGCGCGCTGCCGGCATGTGGCAGATCATGCCCGGCACGGCGCGCCACATGGGTCTGAGCGTCGAACCCAGCTACGACGCACGGCTCGATCTGACCGAGTCGACCGACAAGGTGATGGCGCTGCTGAGCCACTACCACGACTACTTCCAGGACTGGCGCCTGGCCGACTATGCCTACAACGCCGGTCGTTACGGCATCGACCGCCTGGTCAACCGCGAAGGAGCACCGGCGGCCGAGCCCGCGGTGCCCACGCTGCCGGTTCGCGCGAGCACCCGCGCGCACCTGGTCAAGCTGATGGCGATCGCCTGCGTGGTCCAGCAGCCGGAGCGTTTCCACGTCACCCTGCCCACGCTCGATACCGACCAGCAACTGGTTGCCGTCGAAGTGAACCGGCGCATTTCGCTGAAAACCGTGGCCCGCCAGGTGGGCCTGCCGCTGGAGGCGCTGACCGTCATCAACGCTGGCTACCGCAACGGCATCATCGACACCCGGCACGGCGGTCGCGTGCTGTTGCCGCGCCGGCATGCCGACCGGCTGCGCACGACGTTGCTGGCGCAGGCGGTCGGTGACTCCGACGATCGGGTCGCCAGCGTGAGTGCGCGGCCTGCGCTACCGGAGCTGGGCGACGACGATGTTCCCGCCACCCGCAAGGCGGAGCACATCCCGGCCACGCCCGCGGCCGGAGCGGCGGATCCGCCGGCGGTCCACGTGGTCCATCGCGGCGACACGCTGTTCGACCTCGCCCACCGCTATCACGTGCAGATCGCTCAGCTGAAGCGCTGGAACCACCTGCGCGGCAACGCGATCCGCATCGGGCAGAAGCTCAGGGTCAGGGCGCCCGAGTGAGGCCTCACCCGATGCTACCGACACGCGTAGCCCAGCCAGGCCGGGAGCACCAACCCGTCCCATGGATGCGCGTGCCGTCGCCCGCATCCTGCAACGACACGCGTGCCTGGAAAACCGGCAGCCCCGTGTAGCAGCACGCCTGCGCGCGATCCGGATCGGTCGCCCGCAAGGTGGTCGGCACAGGCCCTTCGGAAGCAGCCAGGTCGGTGATACAACAGTCGGCCTGCTTCCACGGGAAAGGAACACGCCCATGCCATTGCCGTGCCTCCACCGCTCCCTTCCCGCGCTGCTCGGCGGTCTCCTGCTCGCAGGCGCCGCCAGCGCTACCACGCCCAAGGCCGCCGACCACCCCTGGCTGCTCAAGGCCGACCGCGTGTTCGACGCCCGCAGCGAACAGGTACACGCAGGCTGGGTGGTGCTGGTCCAGGGGGACAGGATCGCGGCGGTCGGTCCGGCATCGCAGGTGAAGCTGCCGCCCGGCACGCAGACCATCGACCTGCCCGGCACCACGCTGCTGCCCGGACTGATCGACGCCCACTCGCACATCTTCCTGCACCCGTACAACGAGACCCTGTGGAACGACCAGGTGCTCAAGGAAACGCTGCCCTACCGCACCATCCAAGCCGTGCAACATGCACACGACACGCTGATGGCCGGCTTCACCACGCTGCGCGACCTGGGCACCGAAGGTGCCGGCTACGCCGACGTGGACGTCCAGCGCGCCATCGACCAGGGATTGATCCCCGGCCCGCACCTGTTCGTCGCCACGCGCGCGACCATCGCCGCGCACTGTTATGGCCCCGGCCCGACGGGTTTTCGCAGCGACCTGGACCTGCCGCAGGGTGGCATACCGGTCAGCGGCGTGCCGCAGATGATCGACGCGGTGCGCGACCAGGCCGGCCACGGCGCCGACTGGATCAAGATCTACGCCGACTACCACTGCGGCAAGAGCCACGGCTCGGTCCCCACCTTCAGCGAGGAAGAACTCAAGGCCGGTGTGGAGACCGCCCACTCGCTCGGGCTACCGGTTTCGGTGCACGCCACGACCGCCGAAGGCATGCGCCGCGCCGTGCTGGCCGGCGTCGACACCATCGAGCACGGCTACGGCGGCACCCGCGAGGTGTTCGAGCTGATGAAGCAGCATGGCGTGGCCTACCTGCCCACGCTGGAAGCCGAAGCGGCCTACGCCCAGTACTTCCGCGGCTGGAAGCCCGGCCAGCCGCTGGATGCCGACATGCAGCAATCGGCCCGTGCCTTCAGGCTGGCGCTGGACGCCGGCGTCACCATCGGCAACGGCAGCGACGTGGGCGTGTTCACCCACGGCCAGAACTACAAGGAGCTGGAGTGGATGGTCCGCGACGGCATGCGCCCGGCGCAGGCGCTGCTTGCCGCCACCGCGGTCGACGCGAAGATCCTGCGGCAGCAGGACCGGTTCGGGCAGCTCAAGCCAGGACTGGAAGCCGACATCATCGCCGTGGAAGGGAATCCCACCGGCGACATCGGCGTGTTACGGCACGTGTCGTTCGTGATGAAAGACGGGGTGGTCTACAAACAAGGCGCGACGGAAAAGCCGCGCTGACCGTTCACTTCGAAGGAACCCATCGTGGACAAAGCGCTGGAAAAGCAGCTGATCGACCTCGACGATCACGACCAACGGATCCGGGCAGAGCTCGCGGCGGATGGTTCCTTGTTCGATGGCTACCATTCGCGGATGGAAGCGGTCCATCGCGCCAATGCCGCTCGGCTTCGGGCGATCATCGCGGATCACGGATGGCCTGGATTCTCGCTGGTCGGAGAGCGCGGCGCCCAGGCGGCCTGGCGCATTGCACAGCACTCGATCGGCGAACCGGCTTTCATGCGTCAATGCCGCGATCTCCTACGCCAGGCAAGCGCAAACCATGACGCGCATGCCTGGCAGCACGCATACATGGACGACCGGATCAGGGTATTGGAGGGTCTGCCCCAGCGATATGGGACGCAGTTTCGCGATGGTGACCACGGCCCCGAGCCATTTCCCATGGAAGACCCCGAGAACATCGAAGCGCGGCGGCAAGCGCTGGGCCTGCCACCTCTCACGGAAATCGTTGCTCGGGCCGGCAAGAATCCATCGCCGGTTCGAGGGGATCCAGCCACCCGCGAAGCCGAAGAGCTGGCTTGGCGCAAACGTGTGGGTTGGGTCTGACTCCCGCCCAGACCATGAACCAAGCGACGGCGACCTTGCCGGGTGCGAGATCGCACCAGCCCTGGAGTTTCCGCCCGGATCGTCGCGCCACAGCTACCGTATTCCCACCACCATCGAGTCAGGCCCCACCAGATGTTCGACGCGCGTCTGGCGAAAGCCCGCCTCTTCCATCCACCCCGCGCAGTCGGCCCCGGTGTAGTCGAACCCGCCGGGCGTCTCGATCAGCATGTTGAGGCTCATCAGCAGGCCAAACGCGTTTTCCCTGCGCTCGTCGTCGATGATCGACTCGTACACCACCAGTGCGCCGCCCTCGGGCAACGCGTCGTAGGCCTTGCCGATCAGCATGCGTTTGGTCGGCAGGTCCCAGTCGTGCAGGATGTGGCCCATCAGCACGACATCCGCCTTCGGCAACTCCTGGTCGAAGAAGCTGCCCTGGGCGAACGCCACGCGGTCGTCGACGCCGATTGCGCGGATGTAGTTCTCGAAGATCGGACGTACCCCCGGCAGGTCGAAGCCGGTCCCGCGCAAGTGCGGGTTGGCGAGCGCGATCTGCGCGGCCAGGTCGCCCTGCGCGGTCCCCACGTCCACGAAACTTCGATGGTCCTTCCACGGGAACTTCCGGGCGATCGCCAGGTTTGCGCCGCGGCTGATGCCGGTCATTGCGGCCAGGAACTGTTCCAGCCGGGCGGGATCGGCATACAGCGTGTCGAACAGGTTGGGGCCGCCGTGCGCGACCTCGTTCTGCGGCAGGCCGGTGCGCAGCGCCAGGGTCAGGCCGCGCCAGAACGGATACAGGCGGGTGTTGGCCATCTCCAGGATGCCGCCCACGTACGACGGCTTGGCGCGATCGAGGAACAGGTCGGTTTCGGCGGTGTTCGCGTACACGCCATCGGTGCGCACGAGGAACCCGAGCGCAACCAGTGCGTCGAAGAAGTCGCGCGCCGAGCGCGGGTGCAGGCCCAGCGCGTCCCGCAGCCCCACCAGATCGGCTGGCCCGCGCGCGAGCTGGGTGAACACGCCGAGCTCGATCGCGCTCAGCAGGGTCTTGGAAGCCCAGAACGCCAGGCCGGTCTGCAGGATGGCATCGGGAGAAGGTTGCGCTTGCATGGGCTCGCTCCGTCCGTAACCGCGCTGGCGGTGGTGGGTGCGTCGGCCCGAGGGCATGCGTAACCGGAACCGGGGGGTCGGCGAAGCATCGTATGTTCCCGTCCGGATGTGCGGTCGGGCGGCACATCATGCCACCGGTTTTGTCGAAGGCTCTTCACATGCGCCTATGGCTCTCTCTAGCCGGTTCCTGCAGCCGCCAGGGCCTGCTCATCCAGTGGCAGGAGGGCCTGCCGGCGCCCTTCGTGAGGCGCCAAACAGTCCGGCTGCTACCGGCAGCTGCTGGCGCGCGTCCGCGAGGTCGCGCCGCGGGCGAAACCACTGGCATCCGCTACCACGTTTGGCCACCTAAACGTCCGCTGAAACGGTGAACTTGAAAGTCGACGCGACGCACCCAAGTGCCGATCGCCAGCTCGTAGCTGGCACCACCGGGCCTTCGGCCGGTGGTCCACTCCATGTTGCTCTTGAGGAGGATATGGTCATGCGCACGATGTTCGATCTGGCCCCGCTGCATCGGTCCAGCATCGGGTTCGACCGCATTTTCGACATGCTCGAAAACGCCACCCGCGTCCAGGCGGCGGATAACTGGCCGCCCTACGACACCGTCAAACTGAGCGAGGACCGCTATCGCATCACCATGGCGGTCGCGGGCTTCCGTCGCGACGAACTGGACATTGCGTTGCAGCCCAACCTGCTGGTGGTCACGGGCGAGCGCAGGAACAGCGAGCAGCAGGGCGACTACCTGTACCGGGGCATCGCCAGTCGCTCGTTCTCGCGGCGCTTCGAGCTTGCCGACCACGTAAAGGTGACCGGCGCCAACCTCGCCGACGGTCTGCTTACCATCGAGTTGGAACGCGAGATCCCCGAGGCCATGCGACCGCGCCGCATTGCCATTGGCAACGCGGGTGCGGACGCCGCGCTCGAATCGAGCGGCCAGCGTCAGCTCGAGGCGCAGGCTGCCTGACCTCCGTCCGGCTCCGGACGCGCCGGAGCCCGGCGACTGCGGTGAACCTTGGCGGCCCGCCCGGCGGCGGGCCGCCTTTTTCCCAGCCGCCGACGCTTGGACCGAATCGGCTCGCCCCCATGTCCTTCCCTGGACCCACACATCGGACTCCCGGAGGCCGCCATGCCCGACTACCGCAAGACGCCCGAGGCGCTCGCCCGCCTCACCCCCGAGCAGTTCCGCGTGACCCAGCAGAACGGCACCGAGCGGCCGTTCGACAACGCCTTCAACGACCACCACGAGCCTGGCCTCTACGTCGACGTGGTCTCGGGCGAGCCGCTGTTCACCTCGCTGGACAAGTTTGACGGCCACTGCGGCTGGCCGAGCTTCAGCCGCCCTGCCGAGCCGGCGCATGTGCTGGAGAAGCGCGACATGAGCCACGGCATGATCCGCACCGAGGTGCGCTCCAGCCACGGCGACAGTCACCTGGGCCACGTCTTCCCGGATGGCCCGCGCGAAACCGGCGGCCTGCGCTATTGCATCAACTCCGCCTCGCTGCGTTTCGTCCCGCTCGACGCGCTCGAGCGCGAGGGGTATGGCGACTACTGCAAGCTGTTCGACACGACGAAGGAGGCCCACCGATGAGTACCGAACGTGCCGTCCTCGCCGGCGGCTGCTTCTGGGGCATGCAGGAACTGCTGCGCCACCAACCGGGCGTGATTTCCACCCGCGTGGGTTATGCCGGCGGCGACGTGGCCAACGCCACTTACCGCAACCACGGCAGCCACGCCGAGGCGGTAGAGATCCTGTTCGACCCGCAGAAGATCAGCTTCCGCCGCCTGCTGGAGTTCTTCTTTCAGATCCACGACCCGACCACGCCCAACCGCCAGGGCAACGACCGCGGCACCAGCTACCGCTCGGCGATCTACTACACCACCGAGGAGCAGGAGCGCGTGGCCGAGGAGACCCTGGCCGACGTCAACGCCTCCGGCCTGTGGCCGGGCAAGGCGGTGACCGAGATCGAGCCGGCCGGCGATTTCTGGGAGGCCGAGCCGGAGCACCAGGACTACCTGCAGCATTACCCCACCGGCTATACCTGCCACTTCGTGCGGCCGGACTGGAAACTGCCGCGGCGCGCCGAGGCCCGCTGACGATACGGAGGCATGGCGGTCGCGCACAGGGTGCGCTCCTACAAGGGAGGGCGAGGTCGCCTGTAGGAGCGCCCCCTGTGCGCGACCCCGGGTCGCCCCGCACTGCCCATTCACAACGCCTTGAACTCGCGCCCGGTATCACGCGCAGGCCCTTCCCGCACGCAAGGGCAGCCAAGAACCCCGGAACCGAACCGGGCCCCGCCTGACGATCGAGGAAGCCATCCACGCCGCGGCCTGGCGCGTCACCAGCAAGCATCTGCCGCCTGCCCCGAGCGCTCGACCGGACACGGCCACTTCCGTTACCGACACCGCTGCGGCCTCTGCTGCAGCGCCTTTCGTCGTTCCCCGCCGAGGAACCGAACGCCGATGTCCCTGTTCCCCAAGTCACTGAAGAAGACCAGCCTGGCCGCCGCCAGGCGCCTGTACACCGAGCTGCAGCAGACGCAGCGCCAGGCGCACTACAACCAGCAGGCGCAAGCGGTGCTGCGCGCGGTGGAAAGCCAGCGCGGGCCCACGGACCGCTCGGCCGTGCGGCAGGCGGACGAGTACGCGCGGGAGGTGCTGGGCAGCACCCGCTACGCGCCCTGGCTGCACGTCTACGCTGCGGTGAGCGGCAGCTTCCGCGAAGGCTGGATTCCCGACAACTACTACGGGCTGGTAGTCGATCCGCACAAGAGCGGCGAAGTGGCCAAGGTCGCACTGATCAAGTCCTTCACCAACCGCATCCTCAACACCGAGGCGCTGCCGGACCTCGCCTACGTCATCGACGGCCTCTGCTACGCGCGCGACTACCGCCCGGTGTCGCAGCGCGAACTGGCCGACATTCTCTTCGCGCGCGACGACCGCGCCGTGTTCAAGGCCGACAACTCCTACCAGGGCCGCAGCGTGAGCTTCATGACGCGCGAGGACTTCCCCGCGGAGGGCCATCTGCCACTGCCCGACGGCGTGTTCCAGGCACCGATCCGCCAGCACGGCTTCTTCGCCGCGCTGAGCCCGAGCGCCACCGCCACGTTGCGCATCACCACCGCCCGCGAGCTCGACGGCAGCATCGCGGTGAAGGCCGCCTACCTGCGCCTGGGTCGCGTCGATGACGACATCGTGCGCAGCCGCAGTCACGTGCGCGTGGCGGTCGATCCGGCCATCGGTGCGCTGGACGAGACCGGCTTCCTGCACGACTGGCGCACCATCGACGCGCACCCGGATACCGGCCTGCGCTTCGCCGGCCGGGTCATCCCGCACTTCGCCACCGCCACGCAGCTGTGCCGCTCGCTGCACCAGGGTTGCCCGCACATGCCGTGCCTGGGCTGGGACCTGTGCATCGACGAGGACGACCAGCCGCGGCTGATGGAGTGGAACGCGCGCTACAACGACATCAAGTTCTCCGAGGCCACCCGCGGCCCCTGCTTCCGCGGCCTGGGCTGGGAGAACCTCTGGAGGCAGCACGCGGCGGCCTGAGTCCACGCACCCCGGCAGCCGATGCGCATCGTTTCCTGGAACGTCGAGAACCTCGCGCCCTGGCTGGCGGAAGGCACCTCCGGCTTGCCGGACCTGCATGCCCGGCTGGGCTCGCCTGACGTGCTGTGCCTGCAGGAAGTGCGCATCCGCCCGCAGGACCAGGCACTGGTCGCTCGGATGCAGGCCGCCCTGCCCGGCTTCACCTGCCACGCCTCGCTCAACCGCGATCCGCACAACGGCCGTTTCCGGGGCGGTCGTGCCTACGGCGTGGCGACCTGGCTACGCGACGGGCTCGAGGCGACGCCCCTGCGTTTCCCCTGGGATACCGAAGGGCGCGTGATCGTCTCGGGCCTGCCCGCGCTGGGCATGGCGATCGCCAACGTCTACGCGGTCAACGGCACCGCCCGCCCGCACTGGGACACCGAGCGCGACGCGCCGCACGGCGACCGCCACCAGTTCAAGCAACGCTTCATCGAGCGCCTGGGCGAAGAGATGCGGGTGCTGCAGGCCGGCGGCATGGAGCTGGTGCTGATCGGCGACTGGAATGTCTCGCGCACGCGCCAGGACACCACGCCACGGCTGCGCACGGAGGAGCCGCATGCGACCGCGCGGCGGCGCTTCAACGAGGAGTTCGTCGTCGGCCTGGGACTGATCGATGCCTTTCGCGAGCTGCATCCGGACACCCGCGCGTACACCTGGTTCCACCCGCGCAGCCGGCATCGGCTGGATGCGGCGCGGGTGGATTTCGCGCTGCTGGGCGAGGGGCTGCTGCCGCGCCTCGCCGGCGCCGGTATTGATGACGACCCGGCCCTGCGCCCTGGCAGCGACCACGCGCCCTTGTGGGTCGAGCTCTGCGGGTGACGGAGCGGGACACCCGGCACAGCCGCCACTCCCCGCAAGCCTTGGCCCCTCACCCCAACCCTCTCCCCGCAGGGGAGAGGGAGCAGGGGCACGCTTCTGCCCCCCCCCCGCGGGCGCAGAAGCTCGCAACAAGCTCCCTCTCCCCTGCGGGGAGAGGGTTGGGGTGAGGGGGCGGGGCTCGCCTCGAACTCCCCTCGTGCGGACGCGCACACCGAGCTCCCTGTCCCCTCCGGGGAGAGGGTTGGGGTGAGGGGCCGGGCTCGCCTCGAACTCCCCTCGTGCGCGCGTGTCGATTTTCCACGGCCTCGATCGTCTACAAGAGGCAACCGGCCAGAGGAGTCCATGCCATGTCCTACATCGACGGTTTCGTGATCGCCGTGCCCACGGCCAACCGGGACAAGTTCATCGAACACGCCCGCACGCTCGATCCCTATTTCCTCGAACACGGCGCCACGCGCGTGGTCGAGTGCTGGGGCGAGGATGTGCCCGAGGGCAAGGTCACCGACTTCCGTCGCGCCGTGCAGGCGACGTCGGAGGAAGCGGTGGTGTTCTCCTGGATCGAATGGCCCGACAAAACCACCCGCGATGCCGGCATGGAAAAGATCATGAACGACCCGCGCCTGAGCCCGGAGAAGACCCCGATGCCGTTCGACGGCAAGCGCATGATCTTCGGTGGGTTCCTGCCCGTGGTGGAAGTGGGCAAATAAGCACGGGCGCTCGCTCCGGGCGCCCTATCCACCCTGCGGGCACTCCCCGTGATGGGGGAAGGATCGATATGGCTCATGACCCTTCCCCCGCCTGGCGGGGAAGTTGCCCCAGAGCGGTGGGGTAGCCGTGCCTCAGGCCATCACCCCGCGCGGTAGTAGTCCCGCTCCCGGTAGCTGCGCGCGTACAGGCCGAACGCCAGCGCTGCCACCAGCGCAAACGCGGCAAAGAAAAACATCTGGAACGCCACCGTGCTCATCCCGGTGCGCGCGATCGAATCGGTCACCGCATCGTTGCGCACGGCCGCGTTCGCCAGCAGCACCCACAGGTTGCCAACGGTGGTGGTGAGGTTCCAGAAGCTCATCACCACGCCCTTCATCGATGCCGGCGCCTGGCTGTAGGCGAACTCCAGGCCGGTCGCCGAAACCAGCACCTCGCCGAAGGTAAGCAAGGCATACGGCAACACCTGCCATACGATCGACAGTGCATCGCCGCCGTCGATCGCCAGCTGCAATCCGCCCACCACGATCCACGCCAGTCCGCTGAAGGCAATCCCCGCCGTCATCCGGCGTAGCGCGGTCGGCGCATACCCCCATCGCCGCAGCAACGGGTAGAGCACCAGGTTGTTGAACGGGATCAGCAGCATCACCAGCATCGGGTTCAGCGCCTGCATCTGCGCCGGGTGGAACCAGTCGGGCATGCTCATGCGCCCGCCCTGCACCACCCAGGTCGACGCCTTCTGGTCGAACAGCGAAAAGAACGGGGTCGTCAGCGCGAAGATCACCAGCACGCGCAGCACGTTGCGCGCGCCGTCCACCGCCGCGTCCGGATGGGCGCCACGGGCGCGGTCCATCTGCATCCAGGCCCCGCCGCCGATGCCCGCGATCGCCGCGACCAGCGCGATGCAGGCGGCAATGACGAAGCCCAGCGCCGGGATCAACGCAAAGGAAGCCAGCGCCGCGACCACGCCGGCGCCCGCCACCCACAGACCGGGCCGCGCCTGCCCCGGCTGCCGGCTGAGCAGCGCCGTTCGCACCACCCGCGAGAACGCATCCCGGTCCGGCGGCGCGGGCGGCACCATCACGTACTGGTGGCGCCCGAGCCAGAACACGACCGTGGCGACGAACATGAGCGCGCCGGGAATGCCGAATGCCACCGCCGCGCCGAACTGCCGCAGGAAGATCGGCATCAGCAGCGAGGCGAAGAACGAGCCGAAGTTGATGATCCAGTAGAAGGCGTCGAACACCACCTTGGCCAGGTGCTTGTTCGACTGGTCGAACTGGTCGCCCACGAACGACGCCACCAGCGGCTTGATTCCCCCGGCGCCCAGCGCGATCAGGCCCAGCCCGATGAAGAAGCCCACGCGGTGGTCCTCGAACATCGCCAGGCAGGCGTGGCCCAGGCAATACACCAGGCTCATCCACAACACCGTGTGGTACTTGCCGAAGAAGCGGTCGGCGATCCAGCCGCCCAGCAGCGGGAAGAAGTACACGCCGATGACGAAGCTGTGGAATACGTCCTTGGCCGCCAGCGTGCGCTCGGCCTCGGGCATGTAGGCCAGCAGGCTGCTGATCAGGAATGGCGTGAGGATGTTGCGCATCCCGTAGAAGGAGAAGCGCTCGCAACCCTCGTTGCCGATGATGTAGCCGATCTGCCGCGGCAGGCGGCCGCACGGTTCGTGGGTGGTGGTGGTCATCCGGACTCCCGTGGTGCGGGAGGGCCGCCGCCGGCGCCTCCCCAGCGCCCGACTGTAGCAAGAAGCTCCGGCGTCCCGGGCGCCGTCTGCCGGCACCCGGGACGCGGGCGCGGCTTACTTGCCTGGCGCCATCACGGCCTTGAGCTTGTCGTTGTCCAGGTACTTGCTGAAACCGGCGAAGCCGGCCGTCACGTGCGGATCGGACATCAGGCCACGCATCGCCACCTGACCCAGCGTGCCGAAGCTGGTTTCGATCGCCTGCGGGCCTTCGTACTGCACGGCGTCGTGGGTCTGCTTGCCGCAGCTGTCGGTCATCAGGCGCACCAGCAGCTCGGCCATGCCGCGGTCGGCGGTGTCGCGCTCGGCGCTGCTGACCTGCGAGATGTCGCTGACCGCCGGATGCAGCGCAGCGACCAGGAAGATCCAGCGCACGAGCTGGATACGGTCCTGCTCGGAGGTATGTGCCACCAGGCAGCGCCCGAGGTCGTCGGTGTAGACGCCCGCGTGGCTGGCCTGGCTGGCCATCAGACCCACGCCCACGGCCAACGCCTTGACGAAATGACGATTCATTGGTTCCCCTGTGGCCCAGGCGGGCCTGCGTGGTTTACAGCGCGACCATCGCGCCATTCGTTCCCACCGGCCGCGATTATGCGTCAAGCAGACGCGGCCATCGGCTAGGCGTTCTGGTCGTCGCCGACGATGCCCTCGATCCGCCGGTCGGGCACCAGCCACATCACGGCCACCGCCGCGTACAGCGCCTGCGCGATCCAGGCTGCCCACAGGGTGGATACGATGCCGAGCGCGTAAAGCACCGGGGAAAGCTTGCCCTTCCAGTCGCTGCCGATCGCACGCAGCAGCACCGAATCGGCGCCCTGCACGCCGATGAGCGTCCGCTGCAGCAGCCAGTACGCGATCGCCGCCATCAACAGCACCACGCCGTAGGCAGCCGTGGGCGCGGCAGCGAAGTGGTTCTCGCCCATCCAGGCGGTGGCGAAGGGGAACAGCGACAGCCAGAACAGCAGGTGCAGGTTGGCCCACAGCGCGCCGCCGGACACGCGCCCGGACACCGCCAGCATGTGGTGGTGGTTGTTCCAGTAGATGCCCACGTACACGAAGCTCAGCACGTAGCTCAGCAGCACCGGCAGCAGCGGCGCCAGGGCCTCGGGCGAGCTGCCGTGCGGGACCTTCAGCTCCAGCACCATGATCGTGATGATGATCGCGATCACGCCGTCGCTGAAGGCTTCCAGTCGGCCTTTGCCCATGCCAGGCCGGCGACCGTGGTGTTTGCTGGCTTCCATCCGATCCCCTCGTGGTCTGGTCGGGCTGCCACGAGCGCGGCGCCGGATGCTCGCGGACTCTATCAAGAAGAAGCCTGCGGCATGGCCCGCATGTGACGCGCCCCTCACGGCCTTTTCAGCCCCGGCGCGGGACCCTCGTTCGCCACGCCGGACTGCCGGCGTCCACCACCGCGAGGATGCCGCCGCCATGTCGCTCATCGATCTTGTCATGCAGTACGTCGGCACGCCGGCGCTGGAAAAAATCGCCGCACGTTTCGACCTTTCGCCGGCGATGGTCGAACGCGCCGCGCAGGCGCTGCTGCCGGCCCTGGCCGGCGGGCTCATGACGCATGCGCAGGCCGGCTCCCTGCCCGCCGCGCCACCGGCCGAGGCGCCACCCGGCAGCGACGCGGCGCGGGCCCACGGCAACGATGTGCTGGGCGCGGTCCTCGGTTCCAGGGATGCAAGCCGGTCGCTGGCGCAGGAAGCCAGCACGCAGACCGGCATCAACGTGGACACGCTCAAGAAGCTGCTCCCGCAGTTCGCCAGCCTCGCCGCGAAGGCCACCTCGAACGCGCACGCGCAGGGAGGCCTCGGTGGCCTCGCTTCCCAGCTCGGCGGCCTGCTCTGAACCCCCACCCGACTGAAGGACACCCCGTGAGCATCTTCGGCACCATCCTCGACAAGATCTTCCACCGCGCCCCGGCGCCTGCGCCTGCCCCCGCTCCCGCACCGACGGCGGGCCATGCCACGGCGCCGGCGCCAGCCCCTGCTCCTGCTCCCGCCCCGGCGCCGACACCCCAGCAGCCAGTCGACGTGGAAGCCGTGCTGACGAAGATGGCGGCATCCAAGGGCAACGCGGGCAACTGGCGGCAATCCATTGTCGACCTGCTCAAGCTGCTGGACATGGACTCCAGCCTTGCCGCGCGCAAGGAGCTGGCCAACGAGCTCAACGTGCACGTGGGCGCCGACGGCAGCGCGGAGGAGAACATCGCCCTGCACAAGGCGGTGATGAAGAAACTCGCCGAAAACGGCGGCAAGGTGCCGGACAGCCTCAAGCACTGACCTCACCTCCGGAAGCGGTCCGCCGGGCGGGCCGCTTCGTGCATATCGGGCATCGACGCTTACGTCCGCTTCAGTTTCCCGATGGGCCCGATGGCCGGCCTCGATGCTCGCAAACAGCGCCACCGCTGCGCAGAAGCTCGCCACCGCGCGACTTCCGGCCACGCCAGTCAGGCGCCTGCTTGCCTGTCCTGCGCCTGCTCTTTCCCTGCGTCTGCCTGGGCCCTCCCGTGACGCGGGATGAAGCGCATTTAGACGGGCCTGTCATCGCGCGTGCTTCATCCTTTCCACGTCATGGCACATGACGGAATAGACGGCCAAACGGGTGACGGCACCACGCCTCGCCACCGGCCGCAGGCGGCGGAGACCGCCATAGACAAACCCATGGACACCACCGACACCCGTGGCGCGGCAGGGACGCAGGGAGGGTCCGCGCACGGGCGCCGCCGGTCCATATCGAGGAGGCGCAGATGAACACACCCCAGGACAGCAACCGCCCGTCCGCCCGCGGGCAGGCCACGGGCCCTGGCGTCGGCCCGGATCCCGGCCTCGGCGATGGTGCCGAAGACATGGCCGACAAAGTGCGGGCCGAAGGCCAGGAGCAGGTGCAGCACTACCGCAACGCGGCCGCCGACAAGGTCGACACACTCGCCGACAGCGTCAAGGCCGCCGCGGCCCAGATGCACGACGACGACGTCGCCCATCTGTCGCAGCACGTCTCGGACATGGCCGGGAGCCTCGGGCGCATGGCCGACGGACTGCGTGAGAAGAGCGCGGACGAGATCCTGCACGACGTCCGCCGGATCGCACGCGAGAACCCCACGCTGTTCATCGCCGGCAGCATCGCGATCGGTTTCGGCCTGACCCGCTTCGCACGTGCATCGGCCCACAACACCGCGGATCGCGAACCACGTTCGTACCCGGCGACCAGCGAACGCGCGGGCACCACCCGCTGGACCGACGCCGACGCGGCCGTCCCCGGCACCACCGCGCGCCCGGCGACCGGCAACGACACGATCGACACCGCCGCACCCGGCGGCCTGACCGGCGCCATCCCCGCGGTACCCGGCCCGTCGGCTTCCACGGCCGATGCCATCTCGGCCCGGGCCGGCGCGGCCGCAAGCGACGACATCGACGGCAGGCAAGACGGCCTGTCGTCCACCGACACTTTGCGCGGGAGGAACCAGCCATGAGCAAGTCTTTCGAACAACCGCAGACCTTCGAGAACCGGCCGGCGCTTCGCGCGGTCCCCTCGCGCGAGGACGACAACTCCATCGGCGGCCTGCTCAAGCAACTCGCGCGCGAGATCCCGGCGCTGTTCACCAAGGAGCTGGCGCTGGCCAAGGCCGAGATGCGCGAGAACCTGCGCGCGACCAAAGCGGGCGTGGCAGCGGTGGCGACTGGCGGCGCGGTGATGCTGGCCGGGCTGATCATCCTGCTGATGGCCGGCGTGTACGGACTGAGCACCGTGCTGGCGCCGTGGCTGTCCGCGCTGATCGTCGGCGCGGCGGCACTGGTGGTGGGCTGGATCATGGTCACGGCCGGCAAGAAGCAGTTCGAGCCCGGCGCGCTCAAGCCCGATCACACCATCCACTCGTTGCAGAAGGATGCCGATGCCATCCGTGGGAGGACGCCATGAGCACCGCAGAACGGATCGATGCCGAATCGCACAAGGATCCCGCCCGCCTGGAGCGCGAGATCGACCAGCAGCGCGCGGACATCAACCACATCGTCGATGCGCTGGAGAACAAACTCTCGCCGGGCCAGCTGTTCGATCGCATGGTCCACTTCGGCAAGGGCACCGGCAGCGAGTTCGCGCAGAACATCGGCAATGCGGTGAAGGCCAACCCGGTGCCCGCGCTGCTGACCACGGTCGGACTGGTGTGGCTGTATGCCAGCCGCAACGAGCCGGCGCCGCTGCGCAGCCCCTATGCGGCCACGGGCGCCGACGACGGCACCGGCGTGATGGACCGCGCGCGGGAGATGGGCAGCGAGGTGTCCGAGACGGTGTCGAGCACATGGAACCAGGCCAGGTCGCGCGTGGCCGACACCACCGCACGCATGGCCGACACGGCCCATGACGCGCGCGAAACGCTGATGCACCAGAAGGACCGCGCCGTGCAGGGCTACAACACCCTGCTGCGCGACAATCCGCTGGCGCTGGGTGCCATCGGCATCGCCGTCGGCGCGCTGCTTGGCGCGGCCCTGCCCACGACCGAACCGGAGAACCGGCTCATGGGCGAGGCCAGCGATCAGCTTGCCGACAAGGCAAAGGAAGCCGTGCAGACCGGCGCCGACAAGGCGCGCGACGTCATGCACGACATGGGTGAGCCGAAGGACAACGTGCGGCACTGAGGCCGGTCAACGCGATCACGCCAAAGAGCCGCTGCCTCCCGTAGGAGCGCCCTTGGGCGCGACCGCAGGGCAGCGGCTCGCCTGGAACGAACCCGATACCCGGCGATCGCCACCAGTCGCTGCGCGGGAGGCGATGAGCGACGGAGCCCCCTGCGCCTCTCCATCCGCCGCACCCGCCGCACGCGCGGTCAGATCTCGCCGTGCCCGAGGGCGCGCCTGCCGGGAACCGTGCGGGTTGGGCGTCAGTGCAGCCCCTGCCAGATGGCATCCACCAGTTCGCCTTCCGGATCGTGCATCTGCTCCCAGTACATCATCCCGCCCAGCCGTCCGGCCTTGACGTAACCGGCCTTGGCGGCGATCGACCGTGGATCGTCGTAGGTGATGAACTCACGCGTGCGCGCATTCCACAGCCACGGCGCCCTGGCCTTCGCGTCCCACTGGCGCGCGAAACCGTTGCGATCGATGAAATCGCGCTTGAGCTCCGGCCACGGGTGCTCGCCCTGGTAGTGGCCGTAGGGCTGGTAGAGCCCGTCGTGGTCAGCTTGCACGTCGCCGAACTTGCGCCCATAGAAGGCGACACCGAGCAGCAGCTTTTCCGGCGGCGCGCCGGCAGCGAGGAACTGGCGCACCGCACCGTCGGCCGTACGGGCGTCGGCCGGCGCCAGGCGAGAGCGGTACAGCCCCGCGTGATGGCCGGTGGTCGGCGTCATCCGGTTGACGAAGTCGTAGGTCATCAGGTTGAACCAGTCGACCACGGGCGCGACCGCGGCGATGTCGATGCCATCGACAAACGGCCCGTCCGCGACCGCGATGCTGAGGGCGTAATGCCGGCCCTTGCCCGCCTGGCGGTCGAGCGCCTGGCGCAACGCTTTCAGCAGCAGGGTGAAGTGGGCACGGTCGTCAGGGCTGGATGCGATGCCTGATTCGCCATGGCCGGGGTACTCCCAGTCCACGTCCAGCCCGTCGGCTCCCTGCGCTGCGACCAGTGCCGCCGCGCTCTGCGCGAACGCCTGCCGACCTTCGGCCGTGGCGGCCGCCTCGGAGAAGCCGCCCGCGCCCCAGCCGCCCACGGCGATGTTCACCTTGAGCGATGGCTTGATGCGCTTGAGCGCAAGCAACCGCCGCAGGCGCTCGGGCGCGTCGCCATCGAGCACCACGCGCCCGTGTTCGACGTGGGCGAAGGCGAAGATCAGCGTATCGATGCGCTCGAGCGTGCGCGCCTGCGTGGCGTTCCAGTCGGTGGCATAGCCGACCACGCGGTAACCGGTCGCCTGTGCCATGCCGGCCAATATCGCCAGCGCACAGGCCAACACGATGGGGACGAACCTCGATGAGCGCAGGCACATGAATACGGGTCTCCGGGAGAACGTGGACAAGCCACTGGCGAGGTCGTGGGCCAACGCATGAAACCTAGCTGGAATGGTCGAGGATGATCTTCCAGCCCGCGGCGGTCTTCTCCCACAGCAGCGAATAGACGCCATCGTCCTGCGCGACCTCGCCATGCGCCCTGCGGTCGAGGTGGAAACGCCCGGTGACCACGGCGTGGCGCACGTCGCCCTCCGCGCAGGGCAGAAGCCGCACATCCACATCCGAGAATGTGAGCCGGCCCATCTGCGCCTTGTTCGCGTAGTGCTTGCGGTAGCTCGCCAGGATTGCCTGGTAACCCTTGCGCATCGTGCTGCCCACGAAGGTGGTGTCGGGGGCGTCCTTGTAGCCTTGCATGAAGGCTTCCACGTCGCCGCGGTTCCACGCCGCCTGCTGGTCGGCCAGCACCTGGCGGATGGCGGCGGCATCGTCGGTCGCGGCCATCGCGGGCACGGCGAGGATCAACGAGCACAGGACGACCCAGCGTGACAGTTTCATCGCGTGCTCCGTGGTGGCCAAGATCCTTGCAGCTTAATGGTTGCTGGGCCTGGCGACCTGGAAGACGGCGACCCGGTCTGCCCTCGTCGGCTCGTCCGTGCGCAGCCAGGCCTCACCGGCGATGACGCCCGTGCAGGGGCCGAAGGTACACACCTGGATCGGACGTCGCCTGCCTTCCTCACGCAGCGCCTCGAGCATGGTGCGAAGCACCGAGCCCACGAACGGGGTGTAGAGAAAAAACACGGTGCCGAGGGCGAGGTCCGCATCGCGCGCGTCCTGCGCGCGGAACTCGACATCGTGCAGTCCCAGCGCGCGCGCCGCATGCCGGGCGACCTGGACATGCGAAGGTTGCCACTCCACCCCCACGGTGCGGGCACCGGTGCAGATCGACGCCAGCATCGGCACGTGTCCGAGCCCGGAACCAAGGTCGACCAGAACGTCGCGCGGGCCGAGGCGGCTGCGCGCGAGCATGTCCAGCACGTGGCGCGCGGGGGTCGGCTGATAGAACACCATCTCCGGTTCCAGCGGGCGCGATCCGGCGCCCGGGTCCGCCAGCCGCAGGACGCCGGCCAGCAGTTCGTCGAGTGCGTCGTAGCCCTCGCCCTCGATGGGGTCCCGGCGTTGCTGCTGCCAGCGCCCGAAGAGCCCGGGCCCGAGCCCACGGCGGATCGCCGCACGCAGGCGCCCGTACAGCGCCGCGTCGGCCCGTTCCAGTCGCGTGCGCAGCGCCTGCGCGCGATCGGCGACGCCACCTGCGAGCACGGGCGAGAGGCTGTCGAGCCAGTCCAGGACATCGGCGCGCCAGCGCCAGCGATCCGCGGACTCAAGCGAGGCATCGCAGGCCAGATCGTCGAGCCGGTCATGGATACGGTCGGTCGTCATTCGCCCAGCATGGCAGCGGACGCGATGCGCCGCGAGGCCCGGTGGGCCCCTGAAATCCTGCCTAGCCCGCCAAGCGGAACAGCAGCATCCAGCCCTCGCCGGCCAGATAAAGGCCCAGACCAAACACCAAATGGGTAACCAGGCTGCGCCGCCGTGCCACGCCCGGGCGCGGCGTCCGCGACGCGGCGATGCCCGCGCCGAGCGCCGGCTGCAGCACCAGGAACGGCGCCAGCACGCTGACCAGTCCCATTGCCAGGGCGGGACCGGGTGACGGCGCATGCGCCCACTCCACGCCGGCCACCGCGAGCAGCATGGCGGCGATGCCGACGCCGATCGCGTAATGCGCCATCCAGCCGATCGCACGCTCGCCGGCCACGCGTGGTGCGTCCTTGATCGCGTCATGGCGCAGGCGTCCGCGGACCAGATGACCGAGCCAGCGACCGACCATCGCATAGTCCAGCACCGGCACGCCGAACAGGTGCTTCTGGCACAGCCACCAGGCATCCATGACCAGCGTGGCGCCCATGCCGACCACGGCAGCGTGGAAAAGGAAGTGCGCAAGCTCAGCCATGGTCGTGCTCCGACAGGTGTTGCGTCGTCTGGTGTTGCGTCGTCATAAGGCTTGTCTCCCGATCGCGATGGGGGGAGCCTACGAATTCAAGTCCACTTGAGGTCAAGCATGAAATGGCTCGATATCGCGGAGGTCGCCCGGCGCACCGGCCTGCCGCCTTCCACGTTGCGCTTCTACGAAGCAAAGGGGCTGATCACCTCGGTCGGCCGCCACGGCCTGCGGCGGATGTTCGGGCCCGACGTGCTGGAGCGGCTGGCGCTGGTCACGTTGGGGCGCAGCGCCGGCTTTGCGCTGGACGACCTGGCCGGGCTGTTCAAGTCCGGGGGCAAGCCGCGCATCGACCGCGAGCAGCTCGCGGCCAAGGCCGACGAACTGGACCGGACGATCCGCCGGCTGGCCGCGGTGCGCGAGGGCCTTCGCCATGCGTCGACCTGCCCCGCGCCGAGCCATCTCGAATGCCCCAGGTTCCAGCGCCTGCTGCGCGTCGCCACGGCGAACCAGGTGCGCCATCCGACCAAGGCATCGCCTCGCCGCAAGACGCCACCGCGCCAGTGACGCGCGCTTGATCGGCCGGTAACACGCGCGGGCACAGGATGCCGCCGGGAAACCCGGGCTGGCCGCGCTGTCACCTGCGGGAGGCCTCTCATGCCTGCCTCGATCGCTCCACTTGTTCTTGTCGCGACCCTGTTCGTCCTGCCTATGGCGCAGGCCGACAATCCCAAGCAACCGTCCGATGCCCAGCTCATCGCCAGCGCCATGCGCGCGGCGCCCGCCGGCGTAGGGCGCCACGCCACCATCATGGCGATGCAGCCGGATGGTTCCATGCGCACCCTGCGCCAGGGCAGCAACGGCTTCACCTGCATTCCCGATGCGCCCGCCACGCCCGGGCCGGACCCGATGTGCGCGGACAAGGCCGCGATGGGCTGGGTGCAGGCCTGGCTGACCCACGCCGCGCCGCCGGCCGGCAAGGTCGGCCTGATGTACATGCTCGAAGGCGGCACCGACGCCAGCAACACCGACCCCTACGCGAGCAAGCCGCAGGGCAACCACTGGATCAAGACCGGCCCGCACGTGATGGTGGTCGGCGCCGACCCGGCCTTCTACGACCAGTACCCGAAAGCCGCCGATCCCAGAACGGACGCGCCCTACGTGATGTGGGCCGACACGCCCTACCGGCACCTGATGGCGCCGATCCGCTGAGGCGCGGGATCGTCGCAGGGTGGGCTTCAGCCCGCCACGGCATGCAGCACGGACGGGCGCCGTTACAACTGAGAGGCGAATTCGGCCCAGAAGCGGTCGGTGACCTGTTGGGTCCACGGCCGCTGTTGCAACTTGGCGATCGTCACCGGCGTCGACACGCCCAGGTCGCGATCGAACACATCCACCATCCGCCGCGCGAAGGCGCCGTCGTAGATCGCGATGTTGGCTTCGTCGTTGAGGTGGAACGAGCGGCTGTCGAAGTTGGCCGAGCCGGCAAGGGTCAGGTAGTCGTCCACCACCATCAGTTTGTTGTGGAACAGCGACGGCGCGTAGCGCGCGATCTGTGCACCCGCAGCGAGGAAGTCGGCCCAATAGGTGCGCGAGGCATCGCCGACCATGTGGCCGTCGACATGGTCGCCTTCCACGATGATGCGCACGCGCACCCCGCGTGCCAGCGCATCGAGCAGCGCCTGGCGGACCGCCGCGTCCGGCACGAAGTAGGACGCCTCCAGGTCGATCGAGCGCCGTGCCCCGGCAATCGCCAGCAGGAACATCCGCTGCGAGTTGTACTTACCCACGCGGTCGGTGCTGGCGATCACCTGCACCGGCAGCGAGCCCGGCGCCACGGAGGGCGACGCTTCAGGCGGCGGCAGACGCTGGCCGCCCGTGGCCAGCCAGTGTTCCTCGAACACGCCACGCATCTGCGCCACGGCCGGGCCCTGCAGGCGGAACATCATGTCGCGCTTCTGCCGGCCGTTGCGGGCATTGCCCAGCCAGGCGTCGTCGATGCCCATGCCGCCGGTCCAGGCCACGCGGTCGTCGACCACCATCAGCTTGCGATGGGTCCGCTTGTTGAGGCTCGCCAGCTGGCCCAGCCGGACCGGCCGGTAGAAGTGGAAATCGACGCCCGCGTCGCGCAGCCGCTCGGCATCGGCGACGTTGCCGCGCGAGCCCATCCAGTCGATCACCACGCGCACCTTCACACCCGCGCGTGCGCGCTCGGACAGTGCGTCGACGAAGACGTCCGCGATGTGGCCCCGGCGCAGGATGTAACTCTCCAGCTCGATGCTTTTCCGCGCCGAGCGGATGTCGGCCAGCATCGCCGGGAAGTAGACATCGCCGTTCTGCAGGTCCACCGCCGCGTTGCCCTGCGTGATGGGGCTACCGAGCAGGGCTTCGGCCTGTTGCCGGAACGCCGCGCTGTCGACCGGCGCGACGTGCGCCGGCGCCTGCGCCAGCCCCGGTCCCTCGGGCAGCACGTTGGCCGCGGTCAGGCCGGCCAGGCCGACCGAGCCGGCAGCGACCAGCAAGAGCCCGACCCTGCGCCAGGTCCGGCACAGATGCGCGCCGACCCGCCGCACGCCCCACCGGCCGGAGGCGTTGCCGGTCGGTTCGGGGGCGCTGAAGTAGCCGGGGCCATGGCGCGTGCGCGAGTCGCGCAGGTCGTTTGATGCACACGCGGAAGACCGGCTGGCGGCCGAGCGCGCGCTGGGGAATGACTGCATGCGGGTTTTCTGGCCAAACTGTCATCGAATCATGAGGTTGTGCCGATGAACCCCAAGCAAGCACGGCTATTGCACGCGACTCGGCCGCATCTTTTTCGCTTTCGCTACGGAGAGAACCCAATGCACGGCATTCCCATGCGCTGCACGCTCGTTTCGGTGATTCCCGTTCGCGGCGAGGGCGACCACGCACGCACCCTGCTCCTGCACCGCGCAAAAGCCCACCTGCACGGGCTGTGGACCTACGCCGCCGGGCATTTGGAAGCAGGCGAAAAAGCATGGCAGGCAGCCGTGCGCGAGCTGGCCGAAGAGACCGGCCTGCGTCCGACGGCGCTCTACTCGGCCGACCAGTGCGAGACCTACTACGACTTGCGCGAGGAATGCATTGCGGTGGTGCCCGCGTTCGTCGCCTACGTCGACACCGATGCCGCCGTGCGTCTGGACGCCGAGCATGACGACCATGCCTGGCTGCCCTTCCCCGACGCCATCGCGCGCCTTCCGTTCGGCGGCCAGCGTACGCTCTATGCGCACGTGCACCAGGAGTTCGTCCTGCGCCCGCCAACGCCCGCCTTGCGCATACCGTTCTAGCTGCCGTCAGGCGCCCGGGTGCCTGCACCACAGGCTGTTCACGCCCAACAGGCGGCACGCGTCGTATCACGGGTTTGTTGGACTGACGGCAACCCCATGGCGCAGACGAGAGACGACGGCCTCCAGATCGAACAGGATCGCACCCACTCCCGGCGCGAGTGGCGCATCGAGCGCGTCGGCTGGGCAGTCATGGCGATCCTGCTCGCCGCGGGGCTGCTCGGACTGCTCGGTTACGGTCCGCTGAGTCAGGCGAATGCCGGCGAGCCGGGCAAGCTCACGCTTGCCTACGACCGCCTGCAGCGCGCCAGCGCGCCGAGCGAATACCACTTCACGGTCGCGCCCTCGCTGGCGCGCGACGGCGTGTTCCGGTTGCGCTTCGACAATGCCCTCCTGGACGAAGTCGAGCTCCAGTCGATCATCCCCGAGCCTGAACACGTGCGCGCAGGCCCCGGCTACACCGAGTACGTCTTCGCCATGGAAGCCGCCGAAGGCTCGCCCGCGCGCATCCAGTTCCAGTTCGAACAGGCCACGTTCGGCCACGTGCGCGGCAACGTCACTGCCGACGGCGCCGCTCCCCTGGTCATCGACCAGTTCATCCTTCCCTGAGGACGGCCCATGGAATCGGTCATTCGCGGCTTTATCGTCTACACCTTCCTGTTCCTGATCTTCCGCATCGCCGGCTAGCGCACGCTCGCGCAGACCTCGCCGTTCGAGCTGATCCTGCTGCTGATCATCTCGGAGACCACCCAGCAGGCCATGGTCGACAGCGATCATTCGATCACCAACGCCTTCCTGCTGATCATGACGCTGGTCGGGCTGAGCATCATCCTGTCCGTCATCAAGCACCACTCGAAGACCGCCAGCCGCTGGCTCGAAGGGCTACCGGTACTGGTGCTGCGCAATGGCGCGTGGGACAAGGAAGCCGGCGACAACACGCGCGTGGACCCGTCCGAAGTCGTCGCGGCGGCACGTTCAAAGCAGGGGCTGGAGCGGCTGGACGAGGTCAAGCACGCCGCGATCGAAAACGACGGCACGATTTCCATCGTGCCCCGCGAAGGCAGCTGAGCAACGCCGCCTTTTTGCAGGAGCCCGCTTGCGGGCGGTGCGCGTTCTCGCCGATGCAACAGAAACACCGCCCGCAAGCGGGGCCCTACACAGGCGCATGGCCGGCCTGTCGGCGCTCAGTGCCTGCGTTCGCTCGAAGGCGACGGCTCCGACGCGTCCAGCCGGTTGTCCACGTGCGCGACGCCAGGCATGTCGGTCAGCGCCGCGACCAGGCCATCGACTTCGGCGCGACCTACCGAACCGCCGAGGGTCACCAGGCCATCCTCCACGTGAACCTCGACCCTGCCGGGCTGGGCTACCAGGTGTCCCAGCTTCGAGCGGATGCGGTCATGCAGTTGCCGGTCGTCCGAGGGTGCGTGTCCCTGCAGATGCGACGCCGCCCCGTGCAGCCGATCGGCCGCATGCCGGACCTTGTCCTGGGCGAAGTCCTGGATGTCCTGGCCCGTGGCACGCACCCTGTCGCGCGCCATGGCCCGGCGGCGGCGCCCTGCCACCGGGTCGAGCAGATACATCGCCGCCGCGCCCGCCGCAAACGCAGCGGCAAGTTTCAGTAGCCGTGCCACGACCGCTTCCTGGAATGAGTGGATCCGAGACGAGCGATGCTGCGCGAGGCCGTGGCAACGGCACGCGAAAGTCAGCCCTTGGCGCCGGACCCCGCCGGCGTGTCCGCTCCGAACGGCCCGCGCAGGAGCAGCGCGCCGTAGACCAGCGTCAGCGCCCCGAACAACACGGCGACCGACAGCAGCACGGGCGACGCGCCACCGGCCATCGCCGGATGACGCAGGCTGGACGCGCTCACCAGGTAAAGCATGAAGTTGGCCAGCACGGTCGGACGTCCATAGATGCCGCCGACGAGCATCCGGCGCTGGTTCCAGTTGAGCCAGGCCATGGCCAGCCAGCCCGCCGAGGTCAGCTGGCCTAGCACCGTCAGGCTGGCCGGTGTCCCGGGCATGAACCGCGGAAGCAGTTCGTCGGAGGCGAACAACAGGGCCAGACCTCCGGCGGCCAGGACAACGGCACTGAAGGTCGTGATGAGGGAAGACGTACGTGCAGCGTTCATTCCATGGGCTCCACAGGGTGGGTTGGTCGTTGATCAGGCGCGCAGCTGTTCGATGGCACGGGCCAGGTTCGCCCTCGCCTGCCCTTCCCGCAGCGCGAATGGCGCATTGGCGTAGATTCGCGGGCGCGTCAGGAATTGTTCCAGCAGGCGCGACCTGCCGGCCCGATAGAGCGGGCCCGGCACGTGGCGGTATTCGCGCCGGATGGCTTGTTCGAAGGCGTCGTACACGACCGGCTCGGCGCCGAGGATCGACAGGTCGATGTCGACCACGAAGGACTCGTCGTTCGTGCGCGCAGGCGCGTCGTGCCGCGTGACCATCACCAGCTTCCCGACCCGCGCGATGGCCTCGGCCGGCACCTGGCGACGTGCGAGGAAATCCTCCGCCCAGCCGGCGCTCTTCCGTTCGTTCTTCGACGACAGCGGGTTGTAGACCGCGTCGTGAAACCACAGCGCCAGTTCGACCTCGCGCGGATGGTCGAGCGCCTGCACGCACGCATCCAGATGACGCAGGCAGGCGTCGATGTGCGCACCGGTGTGGTAGTGCCGGTGCGTCTGCCCGTATGCGGCCACCAGCTCGCACCACGTGTCCTCGTTCGGCGGCAGATCCCAGGCCTGCATCAGGGACAGCCATCGCGCGCGGGGCATTGGCTCGCGTCGAACCGGCGCTTCTTCTTTTCCGCCAGCATCAGACAAGGCCACGCTTTCGATCTCCCCATGCATCGGTATCCCTCTCTGCGCGCAGACAGCCGGAAACCCGGCCCACCTACCCCACGGCCAAGCTGAAGCCCGGCCTGCGTAGCTTAGGCAGAAGCGGTCTGGTCGCCTATCGGTCAACGCTCGGAGGCAGCGAAGCCCGAGGCGGCCCGCTTACCTCCGGCGGGCTCGCCTGCTTCGGGAAGGCGGTTATGCCGGCGTCGGGGCCCGGGCCACGCAACGGTTTGCGACACACTATTGATCCATCGGTCGCAACCAGACCGGCGCGAAACGTCTCTCTGACAGGCATCCATTGCCGCAGACGAACACTCATGAAACCACTCGCGCCCATCCTCGCCGCCGTCGCCTTGGCGTTGACCCAGCCGGCACGCGCCGACCGTCCCCCGCCCGATTTCAGCCCGCTCGCGAAGCTCGTGGCGGCGACCGACGCGTCCATCGGCCACCCGACCGGCATGGCGATCGCGGTAGTGCACGATGGCAAGGTCGTCTACCAAGGCTACTTCGGGTTGGCCGATATCGCGCGCCGCACGCCGGTCACCGCGCGCACCGATTTCTACATCGCCTCGGCCACCAAGCCGTTCACCGCCCTGGACGTCTTGCTCAAGGCGCAGCAGGGACAGGCGAACCTGGCGATGCCCATGCAGGACATGTTCCCCGGGCTGCATGTCGCGGGCATCGACGCCGGCACCGTCACCCTGCGCGATCTGCTCGTGCACACCTCCGGCATCGACAACGAGCCGCTGGTCTGGGCCACTGCGTTCAGCGGCTTGCATGATCCGCACACGCTGCGCGCGCTGGTGGGACGGTCGGGCACCGACGCCGAGGCCGCGCACGGCACGTTCAAGTACACGAACGTGGGCTACAACATCGCCAGCGTCTGGCTGGACGCGCGGTTCAAGCGTCCCTGGCAGCAACAGTTGCAGCACGATCTCTTCGAGACGCTGGGCATGCAGCAGACCTCCGCCTACATCAGCCAGGCGCGGGCGCGCGGCTGGACGATGGCTTTGCCCTATTCGCTGGCCTCCGCCGATCCGCAGGCGCCGCTGTACCTCACCAAGGCCGACGACACCATGCAGGCAGCCGGCGGCATGGTATCCACCGCGCCGGACCTGGCGCGTTTCCTGATCGCGCAACTGGATCCACCCGGCCGGAACCACCCGTTGCTGGCCCGCGCCATCGGGCGATCGCATGAAACCCAGGCAAGCCTCCAGGCGCACTACCTCGACTTCGAGCGCACCGGCTATGCGTGGGGCTGGTACACGGGCAAGTACAAGGGCCACCGCATGCTTCACCACTTCGGCGGCTTCGCAGGCTTCCATGCCCACCTGTCGTTCATGCCGGACGAGCACGCCGGCCTGGTCATCCTGTGCAACGAGGACATGCTCTGTCCCCGCGTGTCCAATCTGATCGCCGATTACGTGTACGGCGTGCTGCTGCACACCGGCAACGAAGCGACGGTCGCAAAGCGCTTCGCCGCGCTGCCGGGCGAAGCCGCCGAGTTGCGCCGGCAGGTACGCGCGCAGCGTGACGCGATCGACGCCCGTCCCTGGCACCTCACGCTACCGCGCGCGGCATACGCCGGCACCTACGCGAACCCCTTGCTCGGCACCATGCGGATCGACGTCGACCGCCACGGCACCATGGCGGTCCACTGGGGCCGCCTGCACGCCATCGCCACCGGCTATCCCAAGGACGACCAGGTCCGCGTGGAACTGGTCCCCAACAGCGGCAACGTGCTGACCTTCGAGCCGGACCACGGCGAGGTGGTCGCAGTCCGGCTCGAGGACATGGTTTTCGCACGACAGCACGACACCGCGGACCCACGCTGATCAGCGGCCCCTGCGATCGCATCCGGGATCGTCACCGCCGGGTCGTGTAGTCACGCCCCCGGGTGACTAGAAATCCGACAACCCGAAACGCGCAACGCCTTTGTTGCGGCCTGGCGGATCGAGCGTGTCCAGTGCCAATGCCAACGGCGTGCCGATCCATTCGGCCAGGCGCGTGTGATCGGCGAGGTCGTCGTCGGTCAGCGGATGGATCAATGCGGTCAGTCCGGACGCCCGGATGATCTCGCGTATTACCGCCAGGCCCTCGGCAGTGAAGTGGATCTCGAACTGCGGCAGGGGATGCGGCCCGGCCTTGCCATCCCTGAGGCTGCCGACAAAGCGCAACGGCGCGAGTTCGCCGGCGGCCATCCGATGGCTCAGCACGCAGCGCATGGTCTCGGCGAGCGGGCGGCTGGCTGCTTCGTAGTAGATGTGCGCGTGGTACGGCGCGTGCGCATCGCTCATGGTGTTCGCCCCTGGGGAAAGACTCGCCGATATGGCCGGACGCCTCCCCGGCGCGTGGACCCGAGCGTCTTTTATATCCGCACCGGCACGGGTCCACCTCATGCCATGGCTCCGGCAAGCCCGCCAGGCCGCAGGATCGGCGGCTGGACCTCACACGCCGAGCGGTCGCGCGGTACCACCGCAGGCGTGGGGGGAATCTGCGCGTGTTCGGCGGGGCGCCCCTTGCCGCTGCCGGGCTTTTCGCCGCGCGTAGGACGCGCGATCCAGTCGATGCTGGGGATGTCCAGATGAAGGCTCGGCATGGCGACGCTCCTCGCTGCGGAAGGGTAACCGGCATGTTGAGGCCGCACCAGGACGAGATAAACGTGCCAGACTTTGCTTGATAACCAACCCCATGGTTTTGAATCATGAACAAGCTGGCTGGCATGGAAATGTTCGTGCGCGTGGTGGACTGCGGAAGCTTCGCCGCCGCCGCCGAAGCCAGCGGCGTCTCCGCGACCATGGTCGCCAAGCACGTCGCGGCGATCGAGCAACGGCTGGGCGCCCGCCTGCTCCACCGCACCACGCGCAAACAGCAGCTTTCGGATGTGGGGCGGCTCTACTACGAGCGCTGCAAGCAGGCTCTGCTCGAAGTCGCACTTGCCGAGGCAAGCGCGCTGGAACTGCAGGCCGCACCGAAGGGGCGACTGCGACTGGTGGCGCCGGTAGGTTTCGGCAGCCACATGGTGCCCGCGCTGGCCGAGTACATGGCATGCCATCCCGAGGTGAGCGTCGAGCTGACGCTGGACAACCGTCCGCCGAACCTCGCCGACGGTGGCTTCGAACTGGGCATCCTGGTCGGCGACGTCACCGAGCCGGGCGTGGTCGCACGGCCGTTGCGTCACTACCGGCGCATCCTGGCCGCCTCGCCCGCGTACCTGGCCCGCCACGGCCACCCCGCGCGACCGGACGACCTGGCCCATCACGAATGCCTGGGCATGTCGTACTGGCGGCGATCCGACGTGTGGCGGCTGGTCGGGCCGGATGGCATCACCTGCGCCGTCACCGTGGGTGGGCGCTTCACCGCCAACCAGGGCAACGCGCTTCGCCTTGCCGCGCTCGGCGGCATCGGCATCGCGCTGCAGCCCGAACCGTTGCTGGCCGAGGACCTGGCCGCGGGGCGACTGCTGCGCGTCCTGCCGGGCTGGTCGCTCACGCCCTCCCCGATGCATCTGATCTACGCGCAGGACCGTCATCCCACGGCCAAGCTGCGCAGCGCGATCGACTTCCTGCTGGCGCGCTACGGACAAGATCCTTCGGCCGCATCGCCGGAATCCACGATCCGGCCTGCCCCGACCGCAAGAACCCGCCGCTGACGCCCATACACGACTCCGGTTGCCTGAACTGCCCGCAACGCAGGACTTAACCGGCGCTGTCATTTGGCGCCCGTTAGCCATAATCAGCCGTTGCGGGACGGCCTTTTGACAGCTGCTGGACCGGCCCGCAGGACTAATCACCCACTGTCTGAAAGCTCAACGGGACACGTCATGCTTGATAGCGCTGAACTACTCGGCCAGACCCTGGGCGACTGGTCGGGCCACCCCAACAAGGCATACGTCGGGAAGATCGACCGGGTACAGGCATCCTCGACCCAAGCGTGGACGCCGGAGTACTACATCGATCACTACCTGCAGTCGCACAACCGACCGGTCACGCACTGGAACCGCAACGTGGTATCCGCGGCCCTCGGCAAGTTCAGGGGGCGGGCGCCGTTCAAACGGTGGGAGCTGGACGAGTTTCTCGACAACACCTGGCGCTTCGCACCGGACTGAGCCACTGGCACGGTCGGCATCGGGCACGATTGCTCACACGCGTGTCGATCGGCCCGCCCTTCATCCGTCGACAGACTGAAAGCCCCCTCGCTGTCCGAACCTGGAGAAGGAACATGCCCGCCAAGAACACCATCTGCCTGTGGTACGACGGCACTGCCCTGGACGCCGCCACGTTCTACGCCGAGACCTTTCCCGACAGCACCGTGGGCAACGTCCACCGCGCGCCCGGCGACTTCCCGGCCGGCAAGCACGGCGACGTGCTGACGGTGGAGTTCACGGTGATGGGCATTCCCTGCCTGGGCTTGAACGGCGGACCGGCGTTCCCGCAGACCGAGGCGTTCTCCTTCCAAGTGGCCACCGAGGACCAGGCCGAAACCGACCGCCTGTGGAACGCCATCGTCGACAACGGCGGCCAGCCGAGCGCCTGTGGCTGGTGCAAGGACAAATGGGGCCTGTCCTGGCAGATCACGCCACGCGCCCTTACCGCTGCGATCACCGATCCGGATCGGGCGGCGGCCAAGCGCGCATTCGACGCCATGATGGAAATGACGCGGATCGACATCGCGGCCATCGAGGCCGCGCGACGAGGCTGAACGGCCCGGCTGTCGCGACAACTGCGGAACGCGGTGGCAAAAAGCGTGTCCCGCGCTGTAAACCTGCCCGCGACAGGTAAATGCCCGTTCACGAAAGTATTTGATTCCCGGCCGCACAGTTATTACTGTGCACAGGCTGGGTTTCAAGGGTCACGTGAACTGTGGCCCGTGCTGTAGAGGCAGTTTCACCTACACCGTTGCACCCGTTTCCTCCTTGTGACCAGCAAACCGCCGCATCCATGCGGCTCATCCATCCGCTCCAAGGAGATACAACGATGTCGCAACCTGAAACCGGTACCGTCAAGTGGTTCAACGATGCCAAGGGCTTTGGCTTCATCAGCCGCGCCAGCGGCGATGACGTGTTCGTGCACTTCCGCTCGATCGTGTCCTCGGGCTTCAAGAGCCTGCAGGAAGGCCAGAAGGTGTCCTTCGTCGTGACCCAGGGCCCGAAGGGCCTGCAGGCCGACCAGGTCCAGCCGCTCTAAGGCTTACGCCTGTTCCGAGAAAAGCCCGGCCTGGTGCCGGGCTTTTCTTTTGCGTGCGTTCCCGACGTCTTCAGGGCGACCGCGACGGCTCAGTCGGGCTGGTGCCCGGCCCATCTTCCTGCCTGTCGCCTTCGCGCACGGGACGCTTTTTCGCCTGCTTGGCATCCTGCTGCTTTTTCTTGGCCAGTTCGCGCTGGCGCTTTTCGAACGCATAGTTGATCTTGGGCAATCGGGAGTCCTCTCGGCTGTGGTGAAGGCTGCCATCGCCGCGGGCGGCCGTCGTGTGCAACGAGCGCCGCGGTGGGCGGCGGGGTCCGGCATGTGCGGATGAGTGCGTTTGCGACAGGCCGCCAGCGGCCACGAAGGGCGCACGGGGGATGCGGATGGCGACAAGGCATCCTACACCGTCGCCCGCGAGGGCGCCTTGCAGACGATCTTCGCGCCGGCTGCCCTGCCATTTGATGCGATCATGACGAATGACTGATTTCTCCTCCCTTCCCCTCAAGCCCGCCCTGCTCGTCAGCCTCGAAACCCACGGCTACGCCGCCATGACCCCGGTGCAGGCGCAGAGCCTGCCGCCGATCCTCGCCGGACGCGACGTGATCGCCCAGGCGCGCACCGGCAGCGGCAAGACCGCCGCTTTCGGCCTGGGCCTGCTGCAGGCGCTGGACGTCGACACCATCCGGCTGCAGGCGCTGGTGCTGTGCCCCACCCGCGAACTGGCCGACCAGGTGAGCAAGGCGATCCGCCGGCTCGCCGCCGGCCTGCCCAACGTCAAGCTGCTGACCCTGTGCGGCGGCATGCCGCTGGGACCGCAGCTGGCCTCGCTCACGCACGATCCGCACATCGTGGTGGGCACGCCCGGCCGCGTGCAGGAACACCTCAAGCGCGGCAGCCTGCACGGTGGCGGCATCAAGGTGCTGGTACTGGACGAGGCCGACCGCATGCTCGACATGGGCTTCGGCGAGGCCATCGACGACATCGTCGGGCGCATCGCCAAGCATCACCAGACGCTGCTGTTCTCGGCCACTTACCCCGAAGCGATCCGCACGGCCAGCCGTCGACTGCAGAACGACCCGATCGAGATCACCGTGGAGACGCCGGCCGAGGCTACGCCGGCGATCGAGCAGCAGTTCATCGAGGTGGAGCCGGTGCAGAAGATCGACGCGCTGGCCCAGCTGCTGGCCCGCGACCACGACCAGCACGCGCTGGTGTTCTGCAACATGCGCCGTGACGTGGACGCGGTGGCGCAGGATCTGGACCGCCGTGGCTTTTCCGCCCTCGCCCTGCACGGCGACATGGAGCAGCGCGACCGCGACGAGGTGCTGGTGCGCTTCGCCAACCGCAGTTGCAGCGTGCTGGTAGCCACCGACGTGGCCGCGCGCGGCCTGGACATCGCCGCGCTGCCGCTGGTGGTCAGCTACGACATCGCGCACGACCCGGACACGCACACCCACCGTATCGGCCGCACCGGCCGCGCCGGCCAGTCGGGCGTGGCGATCACGCTGTGCACGCCGCGCGAGCGGCCCAAGGCCCAGAACATCGAAGAAGCCCTGGGCGAACCGCTGCCCTGGCGCGCGTTCAAGCTCGCGCCGCCACGCGGCAAGACGCTGCACCTGGCGCCAATGAAGACCCTGGTGATCGACGCCGGGCGGCAGGACAAGCTGCGCCCCGGCGACATCCTGGGCGCGCTCACCGGTGAGGCCGGCCTCGAGGCCGGGGACATCGGCAAGATCGACGTCTACGCCACCCGCGCCTACGTCGCGATCACCCGCGCACTGGCGAACAAGGCGCTCGAACGCTTGCGCGCCGGTCGCATCAAGGGGCGCAACTTCCGGGTGCGTCCGCTGGGCTGAGCAAGGCCGTGCGGCAGGTCACGGCTGGTCGCAAGGCCCAGCTGGCAGTCATGCCCCAGCGGTCATAATCCGCCCTTCCATGAGCACCCATACCCACGCATAAAAACTCCCACCGGCCTGCAGGAGCTGATTGACGACGGCGTCATCGACGAGGTCCTGCGCCCGCTCAAGAGCGGCAAGGAAGCGTCCGTCTACGTCGTGCGCTCGGGCGAACAGGTGCGCTGCGCCAAGGTCTACAAGGACATGGCACAGCGCAGCTTCCAGCAGCGCGTGCAGTACCAGGAAGGCCGCAAGGTGCGCGGCAGCCGGCAGGCGCGGGCCATCGGCAAGGCCAGCAAGTTCGGTCGCAAGGAGGCCGAGGCCGCCTGGAAGAACGCCGAGGTGGACGCGCTCTACCTGCTGGCCGACGCCGGCGTGCGCGTGCCCAGGCCCCATGGCTACTTCAACGGCGTGCTGGTGATGGACCTGGTCACCGACGCCGATGGCCAGTCGGCGCCGCGGCTGGGCGAGGTGGAGCTGTCGGCCGACACCGCCCGCGACTACCACCGCACCCTGGTCCGCCAGGTCGTGCGCATGCTCTGCGCCGGCCTGATCCACGGCGACCTTTCCCCCTACAACGTGCTGGTGGCGCCCGACGGTCCGGTGATCATCGACCTGCCCCAGGTGGTCAGCGCCTCGGGCAACAACGCCGCCCGCACGATGCTGCGCAGGGACGTGGGCAACATCACCATCAGCCTCGCGCGTTTCGCGCCGGAACTGCTGGACACGTATTACGCCGAGGAAATGTGGGCGCTGTTCGAGCAAGGCGAACTGCGGCCGGACAGCGAGCTGAGCGGCCGCTTCGCATTCGACGAAAGCGAGGTCGACGTGGACAGCGTGATGCAATCGATCATCGACGCCCGCGAAGAAGCGATCATCCGCCAGCAGGGGCGCGAGGCGGCGCTGGCCGGGGACTGAGCAGGCCGGAGCTGAAGGAACGCCAAGGCGCTTGACCGTCTCCTCACCGCGTCATAAGGCGGGCTGTCCGACGATGCGCCCGGCGCGGCAGAAAGCCCGTGCCTTCCCTCATTCCGGAGTTCGGATATGGCCAACAGCGACAACACCCGTGGCGGCTCGCACGAGCAGCACGTCAAGGCAGGCGAGCAGAGCCACAAGAACGACGACAGGTCGAAGTCGGCAGGCAGCTCGTCCGGCAATCACGGCAGCCAGGGCGGCACCCACGAGCAACACGTGAAGGCCGGCCAGCAGAGCCACAAGAACGACTGATCCATCCCACGCAACGATGTCGCATCGAGAGGCGCTACGGCGCCTCTCCGCGTTCCAGCCGGACCCGGCGGGCCGAATCCGATATTCGCGTGGAAGCCTGCCTGCGCCGCCTTGGTACCGATCCGGCCCGGGTGAGTATCGATGCACGTCAACGCCGATCGCGCGCAGCACAAGCCACGACGGCTACGGAACGGTGTGCGCGGGACGCGTCAACCCGCCCGTCAATCGCGCCGCTGCGCCACCGACAGGCCAATCAGCCGCGAGACCACCAGCGCCAGGTACATCACTCCGGTGAACATCTCCAGGCTGGCGATGGCGCGCGCCAGCGGGCTGAGTGGGATCACGTCGCCAATCCCCGTGCTGGTGAACAGCGCGAAGCTCAGGAACACCAGGTCGGTCCAGGCCCGCGGCGCGCCGACGTCCACCGCACCGCCGAACGCGCCGGGCTGCCATGCCTGGCACAGCACCAGCAGGTAGCTGAAGGCCCACACCAGCAGGGTCAGCGTGGCGCCGGCGGCGTAGAGCTCATCGGTGGTGGCGCGCCGGTCGGCCAGCATGTACGACACCAGGCTACCGGCCGCATAGAAATAGAACGCCGCCTCGAGCGCGGCCTGCCAGGGCAGCAACTGCTCGATTCCCAGGCCGATGTACAGCGCGTTCAGCACCACCGCGGCGGCCGCCAGGCACAGACCCGGCCACAGGCGCGCCGAGGTGTGGCCGATCATGCGCAGCGCCAGCAGCAGGATCAGTACCCCGAAAGCGCCAACCAGGATGCGTGCGGCATGCGTCTGTTCCACGAACGGATAGAGCAGCACGCAGGCCAGTTGTGCCAGCAGCAGCAACGCCGAAGGATGTCGCCGCAGCAGCACCCGCCATCGTAAAGATCGACGGTGGGAGGATGCTTGGGAAGCTGGCATGTCGACTCCGGTTGGGAAGGGAATGGCTCCCGGCCCGCTAGGTTACGTCGCCAGCGCAATCCACGGCAGAGCCGCCTGCTTCGCACCGGCGGCTGCGGGATGCCTCGGACAGGCGCAGTCCGGGCTGCCAGGCCCCCGATGGGGAATCGAAGCGGGGCTGTTGCCGGACATCCGCGAACGCCTTTCACCCAAATCAGAAAGCAAGGAGGATCCCCTCGTACGAGGACAACCGCCGACGTGCTGGCGTGTTCCGCATCGAGATCGCCCATCGTCGGGCAACCCCACTACCGGCGATGATGGAACGTTCACCGACAACAGGCGCTTTGAAGCCCCTCGGCACAATCCACCGCTGCGTCAGCGGCGCTCCACACGCGAGCGCCGGCGACACGGCGCATCCGCGCGACATGCGCATCAGGAGGCGCCATTGCCGGGTGCGTTCGCTCGACGGAAACGGGTCCCCTGCCTCGCAGCCGGTCAGAAAATGCTGAGCACCCCGAGCATGCCGAGCAACGCCAGCACGAAGAGGATGACGAAGACCCAGAACAGGATTTTCGCGATGGTGCCGGCGATACCGGACAGCGTGCCAAAGCCCAGCCAGCCGGCGATGAGCGAAACGATGGCAAGAATGATGGCCCAGGTCAGCACAGGCTTTTCTCCTCGGGTATGCGTGTGCAGGACAGCGGTCATTGCACGGTGAAAGGAAACAGCGACGGCAAGCGGCCAACCTACGGGCGGTCCCGTGAATGCGCTGCGCAGGAAATCGCAAGGCAGGCGTCCCGCCGCACTGCGGCGACTTGCCAAAGCGCTCCGGTCCGCCGGAGAGGGTCGCTGCCGACACACCAACGCGAACCCAGCGAGCGCAGCCCGACGGCACGGCCAGGCAGGCGCGTGGCGTCTTCGCATCGACCTCCCCAAGGCGGACTATGCTCGCGGATATGGTCACGAGTGGAGACGACCCATGCGCATACTCATCACCGGCGCAACCGGCCTGGTCGGCCAGGGGGTGCTGCGCGAGTGCCTGCGTGCCCCGGACGTGGCGCAGGTGGTCGCGTTGGTGCGACACGCCACCGGCATCCAGGACGCCCGGCTGGAGGAACTGCTCTGCCCGGACTTCGCCAAGGTGGAAATGCTGGGTGATCGGCTGGCGGGTTTCGACGCCTGCCTCTACTGCGCCGGCGCACCGCTGGTGGGGATCACCGCGGAGGCCTATCGCCATGTCACGCTGACGCTGACCCTGAAGGTGGCCGAGGCCTTCGCCAGGCACAATCCGGAGGGGCGCTTCCTCTACATCTCCGGCGCCTATTCGGACCCGGGCAGCCGGATGATGGTGGCAAGGGCCAAGGGCGAGACCGAGCGTGCCCTGGAGGCCTTGCCGATCACCACGGTCATGCTGCGGCCCGGCGGCATCCGCCCGGTGGAAGGCATCCGCTCCTCGCACAAGCCGCTGGACCTTTTGTATCGGCTCGGCTCGCCCGCGCTGGCCCTGGCGGTGCATCTGCTGCCCGGCCAGATGACCACGACCGCCCGCGTCGGCAGGGCGATGCTCGCCCTGGCGCGTGATCCGTCGCCGCCGCCGGTGGTGGAGAACGATGCGATCAATCGCCTCGGGCGCGAGCCTTCGCCCACCGCAGAGGCGCCAAGCCCTCTTCCCTGAAGGCGAATCAGACCCTTCGCTGGATGGTTCGTAAACCCCGTCGTCCCGAGAGGCTCGCACCGATCCTTCCCCCGCGCGCGGGGGAAGGTGCCCGCAAGGGCGGATGGGGGAAGCCTTGCCAAGAGGTGCCATTCCTCTCGCGTGCGCTCCACCAGCAGGTCCAGTTGCCGGCAGGAGGCCAAAGCGCACTCCTGCCGGCGTGCGGCGGCGAATTACCTGAAAGGCCGCCCCGCGCGTCGGTCACCAGATGCGCACGCGATCCTGCGGCGCACGCCACATCGGCTGCCCGGGCTTCACGTCGAACGCCTGGTAGAACGCGGGGATGTTCGACATCGGCCCGAGCACGCGCCACTTGGCCGGGGCATGCACGTCCGACAGCAGCCGCTGGCGCAGCCGCTGCTCGCGCTGCTGGCTCATCCAGCCCAGCGCGTAGCCCAGGAAGTAGCGCTGCGTCGGCGTCAGCCCGCCGATCCTTTTGCCTTGCTTGAACTGCGCCGTCTTCTCGAAGGCTTCGAGCCCCAGCAGCACGCCGCCGTAATCGGCGATGTTCTCGCCCAGGCTGGCCTTGCCGTTGATGTGCAGGCCGGGCAGCGGTTCGTAGCTGTTGAACTGGTCGACCATCTTCTGCGCGGCCGTATTGAAGCGCTCCGCGTCCTGCGTCGTCCACCAGCCCGACAGGTTGCCCTGCGCGTCGTACTGGCGGCCCTGGTCGTCGAAGCCGTGGGTGATCTCGTGGCCGATCGTGCTGGCGGCGACGTAGCCGTAGGCGACCGCATCGTCCACCTGATCGTCGGGTACGCCCGGCACCATGAAGATCGCCGCCGGCAGCACGATCTCGTTGTTGGACGGGTTGTAGTAGGCGTTGTAGGTCTGCGGGGTCATGTCCCATTCGGTGCGGTCGACCGGCTTGCCGAACTTGGCCAGGTTGTCCTGGAACTGCCAGCGGCGTGCCGCCATGACGTTCGCGGCATAGGACTGGCGGCCCACCACCAGCGCCGAATAGTCCTTCCACTTGTCGGGGTAGCCGACCTTGGGCGTGACCGCCGCGAGCTTGGCCAGCGCCTTGGCCTTGGTCTGCGGGCTCATCCAGTCCAGACGCTCGATGCGGTCGTGGAAGGTGGCGCGGATCGCCTCGACCATCGCCTCGTAGCGCTGCTTGGACGCAACAGGAAAGTACTGCTTGACGAAGATGCGCCCGAGCACCATGCCCATCGCGTCGTTCTCTTCATCCAGTACACGCTTCCAGCGCGGGCGCTGTTCCTGCTGGCCGGACATCGCGCGGCCGTGGAAGTGGAAGTGTTCCTCGTCCAGCGCGGTGGACAGGAACGGCGCGTAGCCGTCCACCAGGTGATAGCGCAGGTAGTCCTTGAGCACCGGCAGCGGCGTCTCGCGCAGCAGGCGGTCCTCGGCGGCAAAGAACTCCGGCTGGCCGACAATCACGTAGGTCGGATGGATGGCCCACCCTGCCAGCCGCGCGTTCCAGTCGATCAAGGGCGTGTATTTCGCGGTGAAGTCCGCCGGCGCCAACTTGTTGTAGTTCTTCTCCGGATCGCGCAGGTCCTCGAGCCTGCGCGAGGCCTTCGCCAGCGCCGTCTCGAAGGCCATCACCTGCGTGGCGGCCGCGTTTGCCGCGGCGCGGTCGCGACCGAGCAGTTCGAAGGTGCGCGCCATGTGCTGGACGTAGGCGGCGCGGATTTTCGCCACGCCCGCTTCGGGGTTGAAGTAGAAGTCGCGCTCGGGCAGGCCCAAACCGCCTTGGTAGATCTGCACCGCCATGGTCGCGCTGTCCTTGTCATCCTGCGCGACGCCGATGCGGAACAGCGCGCGATCGCCGATCGGCTTGAGCGCGAACACCGTATCGAGCACGCCCGCGGGTGAGCTGATGGCGTCGATGCGCGCCAGCTCCGCATGCAGCGGCTGCAGCCCCAGGCGGTCGGCCCTGGCCACGTCCATCGCGGTGGCCCAGAAGTCGCCGATCTTCTGCTGGTCGCTCCCGGGCGCCGCCTTCTGCCTGGTTGCGGACTCGCTGATCCCGCGCAGCCGCGCATACAACGCGTCGTCGACCTCGTTGCCGATCCCCCACGCCGCCTCGGACGCCGGAATCGGATGCGCCTTCAGCCAGGCACCGTTGGCGTACTGGAAGAAATCCACGCCCGGGTCGACCGAGGTGTCGATGTGCGACGCCAGGAAATCGCCGGAGGACGCGCGATCCGCGGCACAAGCGCCGGCGGCATGGAACACGAGCACCGCCGACAGCAGCGTGACGCGGAGAGAAGTTGCCAGACGAGCCATGAATTGCTTCCGAAAAAGGGGGAGGGCAACCTTGCGCGCAGCAAGGTCATGCGTGAAACCGTGGAGTGGCGGTTTGCCGCAAGCGGAGAGCGAAGCCCAAGGGACTTCGCCCCCCGCCATGCGCCTACGGGATCACCCGGTCCGGTTCCGTCGTGGAGGGAGGACTTTCGACAATTTGAACCGCAGCGTTGGTGATCTCTGTGGCCAGTACGGCATCGAAACCACCGAGCAGCAGGTCATGCGTGGCCACGTTGAACAAGCGGTTCAACGCCGGCCGCTGCGCCAGCAGTACGTCGGCAAAGCCGCCCTGGCCCAGCGCCAGCCGTCGATATTGCCCTTCGCACCACTGCCGGAACGACTCCAGCACGTCACGGAACTGGGGGCCGGCATCGTTGATGCGACTCCTGGCCAGCGCAGGCTTGTTCGCGGCCAGACACAGTTCGCGCTCCACGGCCAGCGCCGCAGGAATCAGATCCAGCATGCCCAGCATGAACTGAAGGGCCAGTTCGTATTGCGCCTGGGTCGTCTGCTCCGGCGATTCGACCAGCTGCGGCAACCCCCGGATAAACACGAGCAACTGGTGTCGCGACCTGGCCAGATCGTCCAGGCGCAGCTCGGCCTGGCTGGCCATCTCGCCTTGCGGCGCACGCGATTGCAGCAATTCGGAGGCGGCCTGGATGGCGCCGGTGTAGTCGCTCATGCGATCGAGATACTCGCGACGATCCTGCTGATCGACGGTCAGCGCGACGCCCTTCACCGCGCGCTCCACCGTGTCGATCTTGCGCGCGAGATAGGCCGTGGCCACCACGATCGCGCCCACGACGACCGCCGTGCTCACCGCCGTCGCCGTGACCGCTGCCGCCTGCGCCCCTTGGACGGCCCGGCCGATCTGCAGCAGTTGCTCGGCAGATTCCAGCTCCTGTGCGCTCACCGGAACCAGGGGCAGCTGCGCCACGATGCCCGTCTTGCCGGAATCTGCTGCCCAATAGACGTTGCCGTTCGAGGCGGACAACGTCATCGTCTTGGCTTTCAGGCCCTCCAAAACGTGGGCCGAGACGCGCGACAAATCCACGCGCAACAACGAATCAAGGACGGCGCTCATGCGACCTCCCTCGCGTCCATGGGCGACAGCAGAACCCGACGTCGGATACGGATCACTTCGAGCACGGCCGGCAGGGTCACCCGGTAGGCCGGGCTGGTGAGCAACATCAGCGCCGAGGTCGCCGCGGCAACATTCAATCCCGGCACCAGCGCCGCGCCCATGCGGGGCGCCACCACCGCCAGTACGGTCGGCAAGGTCAGACGTGCCAGGAAGGGAAGCGTGGTGGAGGCTATGGCCGGTGCGGCGAGTGCCGCCAGGTACGAAACCTTTGCATCGATGGCGATGCGCTGGAGCAGGTCGTCGAGCGCCACGTTTCCCTGCAGGCATTCCTTCAAGCCGGCGCCGTCAGCCACCTCCTCCATGATCCGGGCCAGGTTTTCCGGCTCGAACTTGTCCTTCCCGCCGCAGATCAAGGCGACCAGCAACTGGTCCTCCAACTCCTTGATGTCGGTTGACGGTTTGACGCCGAGTTTCAGATGGTCGCAAATGTCGATGACGATCTCGCGGTAGGCCACCCCGGTGTGATCCTGGGTGAGGCTGCGCCAGGCGTTGGCGATGGAGTCGCCGCCATACGCCTGCAGTTCGGCCGCAATGGCTTTCCAGGCCGGCCGCAGGTCCCCCTGCCCGGCTGCCGCCCGGTAGGACGGATCGTCCAGCAGCTGTTGCGTGCGACGCTTTTCTCCGTCGGACTCGTCATGGGTAAGGACGCGAACCAGCCGTTGCAGGTCGTCATGACCGGACAGGGCCAACACCGCCAGACCCTCGTCCTTGCGATACTTCAATGCCATCGTTTCCCCTTTGCTTGAAAAGCTGCTGTGCGCCATCGCCGGTGCGGCGGGAGCGCAGGGAAGATTACCCGCAACCGTCCCGCCCGGCGTACGCGCTGCGGCAAGGGTGTCCGGCAGGTGCCACCGTCCGCAGGCATGCGCGCCAGAAGCACGACCGGCCTGTCCACACCGGCGCGCGCTCCCGCGCTAAACTATTGGTTTTGCCCCGAAAAGCATGGCGCAAGCTGCACTCCGCCCGACGGTTCGCGGGCCCACGTTCATCCGTCTGCTGGCGCGCCTGGCAGAGGTCGACGTGGCCGCGCCCGGCCCGTCGTTGCCCGACCGGCTGGGCCAGTGGCTGGACTGGAACCACGCGCTGTCGCTGGCGGCAGCGCTCGATGGCAAGCCCGCATCACCGCCGGCCGACTCACCGCCCGCCGCGGACCTGCACGCCGAGTGCATGCGGGCACGCGAGGCGCTGGCGACGGCGATCCAAGGCGATCCACTGCTGGCGCCTGCGTCGGCCGATACCGGCCACGACTTTGTCGCCTATCGCCAGCTTTGCCTCGCTCGCCAACGCGCCCTGCAAGCGACCACCGGTCGCCTGCGCGGCAAGCTGCGCGACGCGCTCATGCAGGCCTCGCCCGAGCTGGTGCGGCTGGCCGAGGTGGACGCGGTGATGGAAGCGACACTCACCTCGCGCGAGCACACGCTGCTGGCCAAGGTGCCCGACCTGCTGCACCACCGCTTCGAACGCCTGCGCGCCGCCGGGCACGCCTCTCCTACCTGGCTCGATGGCTTCCGCCGCGACATGCAAAGCGTGTTGCTGGCCGAGCTCGATCTTCGTTTTCAACCGGTCGACGCGCTGCTCGCGACGCTTCGCACCTCCTGACACGGTTCTCCATGTTCAAACGTCTGCTTCTTCTTTCCGTATTTGCCCTGGGCCTGGCCGCGATCGGCTGGATCCTCCTCGGCTACGTCGGCAACAATCCGCTCGGCATGGCCGTCGCCTTGCTGATCGGCGCCTGCTACCTCGCCGGCGCATTCGAGCTGTTCCGCTACCGGCAGGCGACCGCGACGCTGCGCCAGGCGGTCGATGACCTGACCGAGTCGCCCGCCGATCTCGGCCGCTGGGTCGAGCGCCTGGCCCCGGGCCTGCGCCACGCGGTGCGCCTGCGCGTCGAAGGCGAGCGCGCCGCGCTGCCGGCACCGGCTATGACGCCGTACCTGGTCGGCCTGCTGGTGCTGCTGGGCATGCTAGGCACCCTGCTGGGCATGATGGCCACGCTGCGCGGCACCGGCACGGCGCTCGGCAGCGCCAGCGACCTGCAGGCGATCCGCGGCTCGCTGGCCGCGCCGGTCAACGGCCTGGCCTTCGCCTTCGGCACCTCGATCGCCGGTGTCGCAAGCTCCGCCATGCTCGGCCTGCTCTCCGCACTGGTGCGCCGCGAACGGCTGCAGGCGGTGCACGCGCTGGACGGGAAGATCGCCAGCACCCTGCGGGTCCACTCGCAGGCGCACCAGCGCGAGGAAGCCTTTCGCCTGTTGCAGCAACAGGCCGCCGCGATGCCCGCGCTGATCGATCGCCTGCAGGCGATGGCCACGGCACTGGAGCAGCAAGGCGCTGCCGCCCACGAGCGCCAGCACGCCGATCGCGAGGCGTTTCACCGCCACACCGAAGAGGCGTACACGCGCCTGGCGCGTTCGGTCGAACAGTCGCTGCAGGCGAGCGTGACCGATAGCGCGCGCACCGCCGGCAGCGTGCTGCAGCCGGTGGTCGAATCCACCCTGGCCAGCCTGGCCCGCGAGAGCGCGGCCATCCAGGCCAGCGTAGGCGACGCCGTGCAGCGCCAGCTCGAGGGCCTCGCGAGCGGCTTCGACACCACGGCCCGCACCGTCACCGGCATCTGGAACGACGCGCTCGTGCAGCACCGTCAGGCCAACGAAGCCCATGCACAGGCACTGGGCGACGCGCTCGCCCGCTTCGCCGACACCTTCGAGCAGCGCTCATCCACCCTGCTCGATGGCGTCGCCGCACGCCTGGACGAAAGCGCCGAACGCACTGCCGAAGCCTGGCAAGGCGCACTGTCGAAGCAGGACGCGGTCCATGCGGAACTGGCCGAGCGCCACCGGCACGCGCTGGCCGCCGCCAGCGAAACCTTGCAATCGCACGCGACCGCGCTGGTGCAGGCGGTCAACCGTTCGCACCTGGAATTGCAGTCGGCGCTGCAAGCGCGCGACGAGGAACGCCTGGCCACCTGGGCGCAGAAACTCGACGCGCTCACCGCGGAACTCGGCGCCCAGTGGCAAGCGACCGGCGACGCCACCGCCAGCCGCCAGCAAGCCATCTGCGACACGCTCGAAGAGACCGCCGGCGCCATCGCCACGCAAACCCAGGCCGCCGCCAGTCAGACCCTGGCCGAGATCGCCCGTCTGGTCGAAGCGGCGTCCGAAGCGCCGCGCGTGGCGGCCGAAGTGGTCGGCGAGCTGCGCCAGAAACTTTCCGACAGCATGGTCCGCGACACCGCCATGCTGGACGAACGCAGCCGCCTGCTGGCCACACTGGAAACCCTGCTCGATGCGGTCAACCATGCCTCCACCGAGCAACGCAGCGCGGTCGATGCACTGGTCAGCACCTCCGCCGAGGTGCTCGACCGCGTCGGCAACCGCTTCGCCGCGCAGATCGAAACCGAGACCGGCAAGCTCGACACCGCGGCCGCGCAGGTCACCGCCAGCGCGGTGGAAGTGGCCAGCCTGGGCGAAGCCTTCGGCGCCGGCGTGGCGCAGTTCGGCGCGGCCAACGACGCGTTGATGGAGCGCCTGCAACGGATCGCCGGCGCGCTCGACGCCTCGCTCGCCCGCAGCGACGAGCAGCTTGCCTACTACGTGGCGCAGGCAAAGGAAGTAGTCGAGCTCAGCGTGCTCTCGCAGCAGCAGATCATGGCCGACATGCAGCAGCTCGCCGGCCGCCGTTCACCCGGCAAGGCGAGCCAGGCATGAACGCCCTTTCCCACCCCGGCAGGAGTCCGCTTACGGGCGATGCTCCTTTCAAAAAGCTGCACCAGACACCGCCCGCAAACGGGCTCCCACAAGCATCCACGGCGCGGTCGTCCGGCGGCAGGCCATGAGCCACGAAGTCGAGTTCGAGGGTGAATCGACCGCCCCCATCTGGGCCTTCGGCGACCTGATGTCGGTGCTGCTGGGCGCGTTCGTGCTGATCCTGGTCGGCGTCATCGGCGTGCAGCTGCAGCTCTCGCACAAGCTCGAAGTGGCCGAAAAGCAGCGCCTGGCCGAGCAACAGCGGCGCACCACGCTGGAACAGGCGCTCGCCACGCCGCTGGCGCAGGGCCGCGTGACCCTGGTCAACGGCCGCATCGGCATCCGCGGCAACCTGCTGTTCGCGCTCAACTCCGACCAGCTGCAGCCCGAGGGGCGCGAGCTCATCCAGAGCCTTGCCGCACCGCTGGCGCAGTACCTGCAATCGCGCGACGAACTGCTGATGGTCAGCGGTTTCACCGACGACCAGCCCGTGCACGGCGACAACCGCCAGTTCGCCGACAACTGGGAGCTCTCCGCCCAGCGCGCGCTGACCGTCACCCGCGCGCTGATCGGCGCCGGCGTGCCAGCCAACGCGGTGTTCGCCGCCGCTTTCGGCGCGCAACAGCCGGTCAGCCCCAACACCGACGACACCGGACGGGCGAAGAACCGCCGCGTCGAGATCGCCCCGATCCCGCGTTCCTCGGCCGCGAACGCCACGCCGACCACCGATGGCCGCTGACGCGACCTCAGCCATCCGCGCGCAGTTGATCGCGGCGATGGAAAGGCGCGCGGCCGCTCTCGACGGCGAGGCGCGGCGCACCCTGGAGGCGCGGCTGGCCGAGCTGCGTGTTGCATCCACCGTGGTGTCCGACACCCACGCGGCCCCGTCTCCCGCGGGCCCGCTGCGCGAACTGCTCGACCACCTTGCCGACGGGGTCGTCCCCGGCCGCGCCGCCTATCCGGACATCCCCGCGCTGGCCGACTTTCGCCAGCTCTGGGCCACGCTCCGCGCCGAAAACCAGCTGCAGCAGTCGGTGGCGCACGTCCCCACCGACGCCGGCCCGCTCAACTCCACCGCCCTCGCCAGTCGCGCCATCGCGCTGATGCGCGAGCTGTCGCCGACCTACCTGAGGTCGTTCCTCGCCTACGTGGATGAACTGTCGTGGCTGGAAAACCTCGGTGGCACGGGTGCGGCCACCACCGCCAGCGCGGCGACGACCAGAAAGCGCGCCCGCCGCAAGCCGCAGGCGTGAGCCTCGACGTTCCAGCGAATCGACCTGGCCACGTCCTGGAGCGCGATGGATGCCCGCTTTCGCGGGAATGACGCTCCCAAAATCCGGGCGTGCGGGTTCATTGGAGGTTCGTCTTCAATCCCCAAATCACTTGATCGAGGCCACGTGCTCGACCAATTGATCCAGGGCGATGTCGGTGCCCTCTTTCCAACCCGATTCCTTGTTGGCGGCAACGTCGGCCTCGTTCCGGTGGAGCGCGGTGAAGACGTAGCGCGTTCCCGCTCCCTGCGGTTCGAGCGTCATGATCGCGGTGATCGGAACATCGTCGAAGACGGCCGGGCGATAGCCGGGAAACAACATGGACGTCCAGACCAGCCGTTCCATCGGCACGACGTCCAGGAAGCAGCCGAGGTTGGGCACCTCCCGGCCATCCCCGACTGCGATGTCGATGCCGAAGACGCCGCCTGGACGCAGGTCCATCTCGCAGCGCGCGACGCGCCCCCACGCCTTGGGCATGTACCACTCCTTGACGTGCTCGGGCTGGGTCAAGGCTTCCCACACCAGTCGCGGCGGTGCGTCGACGAACCGTTCGAAAACGATGTCGAGCCTGGGATCGAACGCAGATGGCTTGCTCATGCTTGCGATTCCTTTTCCTTGAGTTGTCTGACGTATTCGTCGAACCGGTCGAGCCTTGACTCCCACAACTTTCGCCTCTCGGCGAACCAGTCTTCGGCGGCCTTGAACTTCTCCGGTGCGATCTCGTAGGTCCGCACCCTCCCCTGCTTGCTGGATTTCACCAGGCGGCTGCGTTCGAGCACGGACAAGTGCTGCACGAACGAAGGGAGCTTCATGTCGAAGGGCGCGGCCAGCTCGCTAACCGTGGCCGGGCCGCTGGACAACTGCTCCAGGACCTTTCGTCGGGTCGCGTTGGAGAGGGCGTAAAAGACGTCGTCGACCGTGGCTGCTTGAGACATGTGGATGCCGGCAATGGAGGATCGGATCGGATCCGACGGCCGCAGTCTGGCAGTCGGCTTTACTTAGGTCAATACCTAAGTTTCGGCGCAGTCCACTCCGGTGACTGGCCCATCCGCCGCCCAGCGCAACCGCCCCAACCCCCGGCCGGGCCACCCGCGGATCGACGCGTCTTCAGCTACGGAAATGCTGGCCGACAGCATCAGACACGTTCCATCAACCGTGTAGGGAACTTCCCGTTCCGCGGAAGATGTGATCGCTGCCGCGTTCTCCTGCCCAAGCGCGCCGGTTTTTAGTGTGACGTGGTTCGCATTGCACTCGTCAAGTGCGTCGGGCCATCGGGCCCTTTCTGCCAACGTGGTCATAAATCTGCGGTTCAGGCGTTCCTGTCGAGCTTGCTCAGACACGTGAAGGATGTGCATTTTTGTCGTGAGCTTCGCGTGACGAAGTTTGCCCGACAAAACGACCTGAGACCTGCCTAAAATGACTTTTTTTGTTAAGAACCAAAAGCTTGCGACCGTTTCTCGGACGTCCGTCTCTGCAAAGCGCTTTGTGAAGAAGCCGTTGATGCTGGCGTTCACTGCCCTGGCCCTGTCTGCCGTCGCAGCCCCCTCGGTTGCCGCCAACTGGTGGAACCCCAAGCCGCGCACCGTCATCGGCGGCGCCTATGTGAACGTGCACCAGAAGGGTGCGCTGGGCAACGGCGTGCATGACGACACCGCCGCCATCCAGGCCGCGGTCGACTCGCTGCCGACCTCCGGCGGTACCGTCTTCATTCCGGCTGGCCACTACATGGTCAACGCCACCAAGCCGATCAAGCTGCGTTCGCACACCCGCCTGAAGCTCGACCCGGCCGCCACCCTGGAAGTGATCCCGACCAGCGCCGGCCGCTACATGGTCATCCAGATCTACAACGCCACCGACGTGCGCGTGGTCGGCGGCAACCTGGTCGGTGACCGCGCCAAGCACAAGGGCACCACCGGCGAGTGGGGCTACGGCATCAACGTCACGGCGTCGAAGAACGTCGTGCTGAAGAACATCAACCTGTCCAACTTCTGGGGCGACGGCATCTGGGTTGGCGCCAAGGACGTCGGTCGCGAGCACGTGCGTTCGGACTACGTGACCATCAACGGCATCGTGTCCAGCAACAACCGCCGCCAGGGCATGTCGATCGGCCCGGCCCAGCACGTCTACATCGTCAACAGCACCTTCCAGAACACCAACGGCACGCTTCCGGAGGCGGGCGTCGACATCGAGCCGATGAGCGAAGGCCTGACCAACACCATCCGCCTGGAAAACAACAAGTTCATCGGCAACAACGGCAACGGCATCGAGATGCACGCCCACATCTCCGACATCGCCATCGTCGGCAACACGATGCAGGGCAACCGTGGGTTCGGCGTGCTGGGCGTGTCCGCGCCGGGCGTCGTCGTCACCGGCAACACCATGACCGAGAACGGCCTGGCGGGCGTGCGCCCCAGCGGCAAGTCGCATGACTGGTCGATCACCGGCAACACGCTCAAGTACAACAGCACCCGCTACATGTCCGCAACCAAGAACGGCGGTGCGCTTAGCCGCGACCTGCAGTTCGGCGCGAACACCTACAACATCAAGGTGTCGAACAACATCTTCTCCAACGCCAAGTACAACACCTACACCCGCTAAGCCTCATCGGCTGGGTACTCCGCGGGGCAGCCTTCCGGCTGCCCCTTTTTTTGGTTCATCGCGGAATGCCGGGGAACGCGGCACGGATCTTCAGGAAGAAATATTCCTGATCCCGGTAGCCGTAAGCCCTGCGCTTGATGACCTTGATGGTGTTGTTGATCCCTTCGACGACGCTAGTGTTGAGCGGGTGCCGGCATCGGGAAAGGATGCCGTGCAGATAGGCCTTGAGCCGTTGCGCGAAGAGCGCCAGGGCGGCGATACCGCTGGTTTGGGCCTGCTCCAGCCAGTGCTCCCACGCACGCTTGGCCCCGCCGGGCCGGCGGTGAAACCACAGCCGTTTCAGCTCGTCCTGCATGAGATAGGCGGTAAGCAGGGGTTGGTTGGCCTGCAGCAGCTCCTTGAGCTGCACCTCCTGGGAAGGCTCCAAGTTGTCCCGATTACGCAGCAGCAGCCAACGGCTGGATTTGATGACATGACGCGCCGGTCGGTCATGACGGAGCTTGTTCGCTTGGTCGACGCGGACGCGGTCGATGACTTCGCGGCCGTACTTAGCGACGACGTGAAAGAGATCGAAGACCACCTCGGCGTTGGGGCAGTGAACCTTGATCTCCAGCTCATAGGCCGTCGTCATGTCGATCGCCACGGCGTGGATCTGCTCGGCCACACC
>NZ_JAGJRS010000019.1 GCF_017837635.1 Frateuria flava | reverse complement strand
CTCCCCACCTCGGTGGGGAGCGCGCCCGCCGGCCCCTGCCGCCTCCCCGGCTCCGGCGCCTGCCCCGGTGCTCCACCTAAAGAAACCGGCGGCGGCGCCGATGCAACAGGTGCGGCCCATGACGCCAGACCCGGGTCGTTTTTCCTCGCTGCCCGCCAGTACTCCCGAACCATGTCGATCGCCAGCCACGCGCGGTACGCCTTATGACCTATGAGCTGGAGGAACGTTGCATGGACGTGTCCGACCTGCAGGTCGGCATGTACGTGTGCCGGCTCGACCGGCCGTGGGAGGAAACCCCGTTTCCGCTGCAGGGGCTCGCCCTGACCAGCATGGAAAGTATCCAGGCGCTGCGCGCGTACTGCGAGCGCGTCTACATCGACGCCAGGCGGCTGGTGACCGACCCGGCCACGCAGGCGTCAGTGATCACCCGCTCGCAGGTGTCCACCCAGCGCTTCACCGCATCGACCCGCTATGCCAGCGCCGTATCGATGGACACCGAGCTGCCGCATGCGCAGGAGGCGCTGGACAACGCCACGGCGATGCTCGACCGGATCTTCGAAGACGTGACCTCAGGCCGCGAACTATCGGCCGAGCACGTGGAACGGGCGGTCCGCCCGCTCGTGGCCAGCGTGCTGCGCAACGCCGATGCGTTCTTCTGGGTCGAAGGCCTTCGCGGCCACGACAGTTACAGCTACCGGCACGCCATCAGCTGCAGCGCGCTGGCCGCTGCATTTGGCCGGCACATGGGCTTTGCCGAAGAGACCATCATCAGCATGGCCGCCGGCGGCCTGCTGATGGACGTCGGCAAGGCGCGCCTGCCGCGCGAACTGCTGGAGCATCCCGGTGCGCTGTCGCTGCAGGAAATGGAGACGGTGCGCGCGCACGTGCTCGAAGGCATCGCCATCCTCGCGGACTCACGCATTGTCGATCCGGACGTGCTCGACATCGTGCGCCACCACCACGAGCGCTACGACGGCAGTGGCTACCCGGCGCGCCTGATGGGCTCCCACATCCCGTTGCCCGGTCGCATGCTGGGCATCGTCGACTCCTACGATGCGATGGTCAGCCCGCGTCCCTACCGTGCGGCTGTTTCGCGGCATACGGCGTTGCGCCGCATCTATGCCGAGCGCGACCGGCTGTTCCAGGACGAGCTGGTCGAACAATTCCAGGTCTGCATGGGCGTCTACCCCACCGGATCGCTGGTGGAACTGAGCACGGGCGAGATCGCCGTGGTCATGGCACAGAACCAGGCGCGCCGGCTTCGCCCGCGGGTGGTGCTGCTGAGCACGCCGCAGAAGCAGCGCGTCAACGATTTCCAGGTGATCGACCTGATGCATCACGAGGCCTCCGGCGCGATCAACATCGTGCGCAGCCTGGCGCCCGGCGATTGTCCGATCGACACCTCCGACCTGTTCGTGGCGGCATGAGCCCGGCGCGCGATGCTCAACCGCGCTGACATCTTCGGGGCCATCGAAGCCCGACTGCCGCAGTCGGCCGGCGACGGCCACCTGGCGGTCATGATGCTGCGCGTGGAAGGCCTGCACGAAGTAAGCCTGCGCCTGGGCTACGCGATCGGCGAAGAAGCGCATCGGCACGCCTGGGAGCGTATTCGCGCCGCGTTGCGACCGATCGACCGCGTCTTCTGTGCCGGCGACGACCGCTTTGCCCTGGTGCTCCCCGGGCTGCACAGCCACAACCATGTATTGCTGGCCGCGGCGCGACTGGTGCAGACCTTCGAGCGGCCGCTGCTCGACCTGCCCTATCCCCTGCAGGGCCGCCCGGAAATGGGCGTGGCGCTCTGTCCCGACCACGCCGACACGCCGGACCTGTTGTGCCGCCGTGCAGAGCTGGCGCTGTCCGCCGCCCACGCGCGCGGCGAATCGTGTGTGCTTCACGAGCCATGCGAAACGCAGGTCGAGATCGTCTACGAGGAACTGCGCGAAGCAATCGAAGCCAACCGCCTGAGCACGTACTTCCAGCCGGTGTGGGACCTGCAGCGGGGCGCCATCGCCGGTGTGGAATCGCTGGCGCGCTGGACCAGCCCGCGGCATGGCCTGATCCCGCCGTCCAGCTTCGTCGGGTTCGCCGAAAAGAGCGACCTGATCCAGGCACTGACCCGCTGGAGCATCGGCACCACATTGCGCCATGCGGCGATGCTGCGTGACGCGCCGCCGCTCACCTTCGCCATCAATTTCTCGCCTCGGGTGTTCGCCAAAACCGGCCTGGTGGAACAGTTGATGGACCTGCTGGAAATCTGGGGCCTGCCCCCCAGCGTGGTGGTGGCCGAGATCACCGAGACGGCGCTGGTGAACGACCTGGACGCGATCACGCAAGCGATGTGGCGGATGCGCGAGCGCGGTGCCCGCATCGCCATCGACGACTTCGGCACCGGCTACGCGTCCATCGCCTACCTGCGCCGCTTCCCCGCCTCCGAGTTGAAGATCGACCGCTCGCTGGTGTGCGACGTGGCCCACGACCCGCGTACCGCCAAGCTTGTGCAGTCGATCATCCAGATGGCGCACCACATGGACATGGCCACGGTCGCCGAAGGCGTGGAAGACCGGGCCACCCAGGACTTGCTGATGTCGATGGGCTGTGACTACGGCCAGGGCTACCACCTGGGCCGCCCGGAGCCGGCCGACGATTTCGTCGCGCGCCACACGCCAGCGGCAAAAACGATCTGACAACCGATGGGTCCCTCGGCGTGCTCTTGCCGGGAAAGGGTGCGCCCTCCGGACCCACGCGCGGTCCGGGGGCAAGCTCTGCGGTCACTGCGCGGTACCGGTCGCGCCCCGGATGAGTCGCGTGGTTGCGCGGCCCCCTTTGTGCGTGCGTTTCGATCCTTGAGGGCGTACCCCAAAAAAAGCCTTGTTGACCCGTGGCCATTCGTGGGTTAACTGTCCCCGTGATCAAGGACGAGGGGAAAGCGTGACGAAATGGTCCACGTTTGCAGCCTGCCTGCTGGTGCTTTGCCTGCCGCTCGCCGCCACTGGCACCCCAAGGACGCTACGGGTCGTCGGCGACAACAACTACCCGCCCTATCTGTTCATTGGCCCCGATGGCAAGCCACAAGGCTATGCCGCCGACGCGTGGAAGCTCTGGGAGAGCAAGACCGGCATCAGGGTGCAACTGACGGCGACCAACTGGGCCGACGCCCAGCGGCGCCTGCGGTCTGGCCAGGCCGACGTCATCGACATGATCTTTCGCACGCCAGAGCGCGCCGCCACACTGGACTTCACACGGCCCTTCGCGACCGTGGAGACAGGCATTTACGCCGATCGCAACCTGACTGGCATCGCCGACGCCTCCGGCCTCAGGGGCTTCGTGGTCGGCGTCCAGCGCGGCGATGCGTGCGTCGAACGGCTGCGCCGCGCGGGCGTGTCGAACATGCGGGAGTACACCAGCTACAGCGAGATCATCGACGCCGCGCGCCGCGGCGACGTCCGCATCTTCTGCATGGATCGCTCGCCCGCCGAGTACTACCTCTACCGTCTGCACGCGCAGGACGATTTCGTCAAGGCGTTCGACTTCTACAGCGACCGCTTCCGCCGGGGCGTGCGCAAGCGCGACGCCGCGACCCTCGCGCTGGTCGAGCAGGGCACGAAGTGGATCACCCCGCAGGAGCGGGAACGGCTGCACGACAAATGGATGGGCCAGCGCGTCGACCTGACCGGTTACGCGCAACGCTTCAAGGCCGTGGCCTCGGCGCTGGCGCTGGTGGGTGTCCTGCTGCTGGCGTGGGTCTATTCGCTGCGACGGGCGGTCAGGAAGCGCACGCGCGACCTGCGCTTCCTCGCACACTACGACCCGCTCACCAGCCTGCCGAACCGCCACCTGCTGCTGGACCGGATCGACCACACTCTCGACCAGCCGGATTTCGCGCTATCCGTACTGCTCGTCAACCTGGACAACTTCAAGCGGATCAATGACCGCTTCGGCCATCCACTCGCGGATGAGCTCCTGAAGCAGATCGCCGACCGGCTCAAGGCGCTTGTCGGCCCGATCGACACCGTGGCCCGGCTCGGCGGGGACGACTTCGTGCTGACCTTGCGTTCGGCCGATGTCGGCCAGGTCACGGCCCTGGCCGAACAGGCGCGACAGACGGTTGCCCGCGGCCTGCTCATCGGTGGCGAGGAGGTGTTCCTCAGCGCGAGCGTGGGCGTGAGCCTGCATCCGGATGACGGGCGAACCGGGGTCGCCCTGCTGAAGAACGCGGACACGGCGATGTCGCGCGCCAAGCAGCACGGGCGCAACACCATCAGCTTCTACCGCGCCAGCCAGAGCGCGCAGGCCAGCTACTTCGTCACCATGGGCACCGCCATCCGCCACGCCCTGCAGCGCGACGAGTTCGAACTGCATTACCAGCCGCAGCACTGCCTGCGCTCGGGCAGGATCATGGGGGTCGAGGCACTGCTGCGATGGCGTCGCGGTACCGAGCTGGTATCGCCATGCGAGTTCATTCCCTGCGCGGAAGAACTCGGCCTCATCGAAGAACTGGGCGAGTGGGTGATCAGGACCGCTTGCCGCCAACTGGCGCTGTGGCGGGCTGGCGGATCGACGCTGCGGATGGCCGTCAACCTTTTCGCCCGGCAACTGGCCAGCCCGGGTCTCGTGGCGGCAGTGGAATCCGCACTTGCACACACGCAGCTGCCCGGCGAACTGCTTGAACTGGAAATCACCGAAAGCGCCCTGGTGGGTACCGAAGCCGAGGTCGCCACGACGCTGGAGGCCATCCGGGCCCTGGGCGTGCGCATTGCCATCGACGACTTCGGCACGGGCTATTCCTCGCTCGCCTACCTGCGCCACCTGCCCGTCACGGGGGTCAAGATCGACAAGAGCTTCCTGGAGGGCGCGCCCGAGGACCCGACCGCGGTCGAAGTCATCGGCGCCATCGTCGCCATGGCGCACGCCCTGAACCTGACCGTCGTGGCCGAAGGGGTGGAAACCGAAGGTCAGGCCAATCTTCTCGAAAGGATCGGCTGCGAGCTTGCGCAGGGATGGTTCTACGCGGCCGCGATGCCGCCTGCCCGGATCACCGATGCCCTGATGTCGAGTCCGCCGGAAAGTGGAAGCGCCGCGGCACGGCCCAGGCAGCGCAGAGATTCTCCCTTTTGAGGAGAGGTCGTCCGATGCTTCGAGTGCGGATTGCGGTAGTTCTCTCCCTTGCGAGCGTCTCCGCTGCGCGTGGGATTGATTCGCCTCCGTTCCTTTTTTTCCACTGCCTGACCACCGCTCCCTCAGGCCTCAGTTGACTGGCTCCGCGCTCACCGCCGCAAGCAGGGCATCCGCCTGCGCGGCGGCGCCAGCGGACATCGCCAGCGGCACGTCGGGCGCGATACCCTCGATTTCATTGGTGCCATCGTCCAGGAAGCGGGCGCAATTGGGCATGCGCACATCGAACGGGCTGGCGTGGAACGGCGTGCGGTTGCCGCCGTTCACGTAGCCGCAGCCGGCGCCGGCGGTGGTCTCGCCGAACACGCGAGCGACCCGGTTCTGTTTCAGCCAGGCGACGAAGTCCTCGGAAGCCGAGCCGGTCCGGTGGTCGACCAGGATCAGCACGGGCCCGGTCCAGACGCCGGCGCCCTGCAATGTGGCCCGTTCGCCCTCGGGCTCGAGGATGGCGCAGGGCGCTGCGGCACCGCTCCAGACGACTGTGCGGTCGCAGCCCGCGAGCACCTGCCGGGCCTGGGCGCGCGACAGTGAGCGGTCTGTCAGCAGGGCCACCACCTCGGTCACCCATTCGGTACCGCCGCCGTTGCCGGTGACATCCACCAGCAGGCGCCGGGCGCCGTGCGCCTGCAGCGTGCGGATGGCCGCCACAAGCCGGTGCTGTTGCAGGTCGCGCACCGCCAGCTTGAGTGCGCGCCGGCCGATCCCCGGATGGAACACCTGCTGGCAGGCGGCGGCATAGCGGTCCTCGCCGAACTGCGCGATGCGGAGCACCCCGAGGTCGCCGATCACTCCGGTCGGAAAATCGCCGGCACCCACCGCCTTCCAGCCGCGTGCCCGCGCGAACGGGAACCGGAAGGCGTGATCACCCTCCTCGTAACCGGCCGCCGCGCAATCCTCGCCGGCAGCCGGATCGTCATCGACCGGCCCCGCGTCGACCTCGGCCGGTGTCGCTGCGGCGGCCGACGGCGGGTGCCGCTCGGTGAGCTCCCGCTGCCCCGGCACCAGTTTCAGGTGCGGGTCGTGGAACGCCTCGACGAAGCGGCGTAGCGCCAGGAACGCACGCACGCGGGAATGCGCGCCATCGATGTCCGCGGTGGTCCGGCGATCGAGCGCCGCCAGGTCCAGATGGCGGTGCTCGGCGATCCAGTCCAGGTTGGCATAACCCTGCGCCATATCCTGTTTTAGCCGGCTGTAGTCGGTCTGCCAGGCGCGTGCGTCGTAGGTGGCCACGTCGAAGGCGGCCGCGGCGAGAGCCAGACCGGCCAGCACGAGCAGGATACGGCGGAGCAAGCGCATACAGGTGCCCCCGGGCTGGATTGCACGCGATTCTAAGTGCAGATCGCGCGTCGGAAGGAAGTTGCCGAGCGCGTTGACGCGGGCGGGTTGTCAGCCTGAGGGCAGGACGATGGGCTCAACCTCGCCCCTATGGTCCTTCGCATCCTCAGCGGGCGCTCGACCCTGCCCTGGCCCGGGCCACGGGGATAGGTCCCACCCGCGCACTGGCATGTCGCGCGCGCCCAATCCGGGCATCAATTCCCCGACCGCGGCCATGCGACGCGCTCGACGGCGCAGCCGCTGCGCAACGTGTTGTGCACTTCGGCCAGGCGGTCCGTTTCGCAAAGCAGCCGTTCGACCTCGTCCGCCGGCGCCCGGGATTCGACTCTCGCGGCATACGTGACCACCGTGGCCGCCTGTCCGACGGCTCCGAACTGCACCGTCGCGATCACCTCGCACGCGCTGATCCCGACACCGAGCCGATCCGCTTCCCGGTACAGGTCGTTGCAGTAGCAGGTGGCCAGCGCGGCGGCGAGCAATTCTCCGCCATTGACCGCACTGCCGCGCCCGCCGGGCTTGGCGGATACGCGCAGCGACTGCGCATGGCCGGCGGTGGACACACTCAACGAGTGATCGTCGAGGGTGTTACGGATACGGGCCGAGATCTCCATGGCGGGCCTCTGGTCGACCGACATGGCGCGTAGGGTAAGCGAGAAAGGCCCGGTTGCGAGGCGGCTCAGGCACCCCTTTCCACGCTCTCGAACCACGCCGCGTAAGGCGTGTTCTTCACCAGGTGGCGATTGAGGTCGGGCGCGCCGTCGCTCCACCACACCGGACCCCGCTCGCCAAGCGCCACCTTCGCTTCATCCACCGCCTTTCCGGCCAGCGCGAGCGCTTCGGCGTCGTCCGATCTGCGCGCCGCTCCCACCGCCCGGCGCGCTGCCATCAGCCGGCGCACCCACGCCTCCCGCAGCGTGCGCGGCAGGCCGGGGTTGGCGGCGCGCCACAGCCGGCCACGCACCACGAGATAGCGCCCGTCGGGCGTCAGAAGATGCTTCATGGGGGGTTTAGCTAGCACAGTCGGCGCAACCGCCAGGTCGTGCGCACCGGCCTCGGGGACCGGGCTCGCAGCAGGCGCCAACGCGGACACCTTTCCGAACCCCCAGTCGACAGCTTGCCCCGCCACGCACCCGGCTGAGGCCGGCATCGGACGCAGCCGGGCAACTGGCCTGCGCACAGTAGCGGCCGACCACGTCCGCGTTTCGTGTCCTGGCGCAGCATCACATGGAGTGTGTTATTGCTAGGCTCTATCTTCGACCGGGCATCGCGGCGACACGATTGCCGTGCCGTCGCCTTGCGGTCGCGACGCGAGCCCCGCGCTCTAACCATCCAGGTGAGCAGTCAGCCAAGAACGGGTCGGCTGCCCACCCCCATGAGGAAGAGCCCGTGCCCCTGCCTGATGCCACGTCGCCGGAGGAGAGTTTCCTCGCCGGCGGAGGAAAGGTTGCCGCCCTGATGCGCGGCCACGACTGGTCCCGTTCGCCACTGGGCGCGCCCGACCGCTGGCCCCAATCGCTGCGCTCGGTGGTGAGCCTGCTGCTGAATTCGAAGTTCCCCATGTTCGTCGCATGGGGGCCGCAACTGGGCTTCCTCTACAACGATCCCTACGCTGAAATCCTCGGCGCCAAGCACCCGACCGCACTCGGCGCACGCTTCGAAGACATCTGGCGTGAAATCTGGCCAGACATCGCGCCGCTGATCGATGCGGCCATGTCCGGAGAAGGCGTCTACCGCGAAAACCTGCCACTGCTGATGAACCGCAAGGGTTTCGACGAGCAGACCTGGTTTACCTTTTCGTATTCGCCGGTATGGGACGAAAGCGGCTCTGTCGGCGGCATGTTCTGCGCCGTCGCCGAAACCACCGACCAGGTGCTGGCCGTGCGCCGCCAACGCTTTCGCATCGAACTGGAAGAAGCGCTCAACGGGGTGGGCGATCCGCGTGTGCTGGTCGAGCGCGCGGTCACGGCGCTGGGCCGCCATCTCGGCGCCCAGCGCGCCGGCTACGCCCGGTTGCAGCCGGACGGGGAGACCCTTCTCTACGACGCCTGCTTCGCCGACGGCGTCGAACCGCTGACCGGCAGCGTTCCGCTGGCCCGCTTCGGCGCGAAACGGGTGGCACGCCACAGGAACGGCCAAACCGAGGTCTGCGACGATGTCGAGGCCGGGGGCGAGGATCCGGGTGTCTGGCGCGCGATTCAGACGCGATCGGTCGTGTCGGTACCACTGGTGCGTGAGGGGCGGCTGGTCGCCTCCCTCTACGTCAACTTCCGCGAGCCGCGTCGCTGGACCGGGCAGGAAGTCGCGCTCATCGAGGACGTTGCGACGCGCACCTGGGCTGCGATCGAGCAGGCCACCGCGGAGAACGCTCTGCGCGAGAGCGAGGCCCGCTTCCGTGCCCTGCTCACCACGGGCGCGTACTCGGTGTTCCGGATGAGCGCGGACTGGCGCGAACTGCGCACGCTCGAAGGCCAGGGCTTCCTGGCCGACACCACCGAGCCGAGCGAGAACTGGCTCCAGACCTATGTGCATCCCGACGACCAGCCGCGTGTCATCGCGGCCGTGCAGGAGGCGATCGCAAGCCGCAGCATGTTCGAGTCCGAGCATCGCATCCGCCAGGCCGACGGAAGCCTGGGCTGGACCTACGCCCGCGCGGTGCCGATGCTCGACGGCGAAGGCCGGGTGATCGAATGGTTCGGCGCGGCCAGCGACACCACGGCACGCAAGCGTGGCGAAGAGGAGCTGCGCCAGCTCACGGCCGAGCTGGAAGAGCGCATCGCGGTTGCCGTGGAGGAGCGCCAGGCGGCGCTCGCGCAGGTGCACGAGATGCAGAAGATGGAAACCATCGGCCAGCTCACCGGCGGTGTCGCGCACGACTTCAACAACCTGCTGACGCCGATCCTCGGCGCGCTCGACACCCTGTCGCGGCGGCTGGACGGCGACGAACGCGCCCGCCGCATGACCGCCGGCGGCCTGCAGGCGGCCGAGCGCGCGCGGACGCTGATCCAGCGGCTGCTCGCCTTTTCCCGGCGGCAACACCTGGCGCCCCGACCCGTCGATGTCGCGCGGCTCCTGTCCGGCCTTGGCGATATGGTCTCGCGGTCGATCGGACCGGGCATTCGTCTGGCGATTTCCTGCGACGATGGCCTGCCACCGGCGCAGGTCGATCCCAACCAGTTGGAGCTTGCGCTGCTGAACCTCGTCGTCAACGCTCGCGATGCGATGCCCACCGGCGGCGATCTGGCCGTGCGCGTCACCGTGACGGCGGCAGGCGACCATCCCCGCCTGGCCGAGGGACGCTACATCCGCTTCTCCGTGACCGACACCGGCATCGGCATGGATCCGGAAACAGTCAAGCGCGCGATCGATCCGTTCTTCACGACCAAGGGCGTCGGTCGCGGCACGGGGCTTGGCCTGTCCTCGGTGCATGGACTGGCCGCCCAGTCCGGCGGCGGTTTCGCGCTGGACAGCCTGCCCGGACGCGGCACCACGGCGACGTTGTGGTTGCCGGTATCCACGGAGGTGCCTGCCACCCAGCACACGGCCGCGAACGATGCAGCGATCCCCGAGGTTCCCGTCGCGACCGTACTATTGGTCGATGACGAGGATCTGGTACGCGGCGGGACGGCCGAAATGCTGGCCGACGCGGGGTACACCGTGGTCTCTGTCGGCTCCGGCCACGAGGCGCTGCAGAAGATCCACGCCGGCCTGGCGTTCGATGCGCTGGTCACCGATTACGCTATGCCCGGCATGAGCGGAGCCGAGCTGGCGCACCAGGTCCGCGTGCTGCGACCGGACATTCCCGCCCTGATGATTACCGGCTTCGCCACCCTTACCGAACGCGAGGCCGGCGGCCTGCCTCGCCTGGCCAAGCCCTTTCGCCAGGCGGAGCTTGTCGGCACCGTCGCCGACCTGCTGGAAACGGCGCAACGGTGCGTCCGGGCCGGTTAGGTGGCGGGCGATCCCTGCGGCCGGGAAGCAGCCGCGGAGGCCTCACGCCCTGTCACAGCCTCGAGCCGTGCGCGCCGGCACCGGCACTGAAAGAAGTGGTGCCCCGGTGATCGACTGACACCAGCGTGACGAGCGACCGGCCGTCCGAACCCCGGGGCAGAGCTCACGATACGGCCGTGCTCGTCTACGGCGCGTGCGTATCGCCATCTGTGCAGCGCACTCGGGAGTCAGCGTTCGCTCCGGAGGGCCGCCACCGCCAGGGAAAAGCCGCTGTACTCCGGTCGATCCGTGACTTCCTCGATGGCGAACGACGGCGGCGCAAAGGCAGCCGCGTCTGCGGCTGAAGCAAACTCCTGCTCGAAGATCACCAGCGACACTGGGAGTTCGTAGACATCCAGCGCCCCCTCGCCCATGGAGTAGCGCCGCTTGCTCACAGCGTAACCCGGCAACTGCGACAGCGCCGCGTATTCCACTTCGGTCAGGTAGATAGTGGTGATGGGCTCGGCTCCATCGGACCGCTTGCCGTACTTCTTGCCGAGCTTTAACACCACGCCCTCTGCCGAACGCACCCGGCGCAGCCGCAAGCGCGTGTCACGCAGGTACAGGTCGTCGATCTGGCGGAAAGGCAACAACGCCACCGAATCCACCGCCTGCGGGTCGACACGCCAGCGACGTTCGCATTCCGCGCGTGCGTACTTGGGGAAGGAATCCACGATGGCTCCAATGGGCGCCTGATGGGTACGCTATGTCGAAAGCGATACCGCGCACACGAATGCAGTAAAGCCTGACAGCGAAGGCCCAGAAGACTGAGGTAGCGAAAAAGAGCAAGTCTGGCTGTTATCTGGCGGTTAACTTCGACAGAATCGACCCACTGGTCACCGCGCCTCGGTTACGTCGCATCCGGTTCGGATGGTTGGACCATTCCGACCGGATTGGCCAAGCCTCAGCGACCGGCCGGCAGGCGCGACTTTCAGCCGATGTCGATCGGGGAAAGCTGATCTCCCTGCTCCGAAAACGAAAGCTTTGCCCGGGAATCGGCGTTCCTTCGCCACTCCAGGTATTGGTCCACGCGCTTTTCCGCGATCGCAACGTAGCGCGGGTCCAGCTCGAATCCGAGAACCAGGCGCCCGTTGCCGAGGGCGGCTTCAGCCGTGGTCCCCGATCCGAGGAACGGGTCGACGACCAACCCCCCTTCGTTGCTACATGCTCGAATGATCCGATTGATCAAGGCCAGCGGAAACTGTGCCGGATGAGCGGTCCGCTCTGCAGAGGCGCGGTCCTTGCCGGAGGTAACCTTGGGAAACTCCCACACGTCGGTCGGATTTTTGCCCAGCGGGTTGCATTTCAACTTGCCGTTTTTTTTCTGGTTCGGATACCGGACGTTGGGGTCCCTGACGTCGTCGAGATTGAACACATAGGAATCCGGATTTTTCAGATACCACAGGAATTTTTCATTGCGTGGCGAGAACGACTTCCGGGACGCTACGCCCGCACCGTAATGCCAGACGATTTCCTGCTGCAAAAAAAACGGGATGCGATCCCAAAGCAGATAGGAGATGGGAATGGCCTTGGCGCGGCCAGGAAGGGCGAAATAGCCGAGGTTCAGCCAAAACGCGCCATTTCCGGCTGTCACTCGATGGATCTGGCTGATCCACGCGGCGCACCAGTCCAGATAATCGGAAACGTCGCGCTGCTCCTCGTACTCCTTGCCGATGTTGTACGGCGGAGACGTGACCGTGAGATCGACGATTTCGCCGGGCAGGCTGGAGAGCGCATCCACGCAGTCGCGGTTGTAAATCAACACGCCCGGGCGGTGGACGTCCGGTTTGCCCAGGCACTGGAGAAGGGTGCGCTCCAGGGCGCTTTGGTCAGCTTTCATGCTACTCATAGTGGGCGAGCGCGTATGATGCGTACACTGGCCAAGGCCCGAAACAAATGAGGCCGGCGAAATACGCCGGCCTCTTTGCTTCAACTCTTGGTGGGCGGTACAAGGATCGAACTTGTGACCCCTACCATGTCAAGGTAGTGCTCTACCGCTGAGCTAACCGCCCAAGAGCCGCGAAGTTTAGCAAGGGTGGGGAGCCGTGCCAAGCCTTTTAGGCCCGATGGTGGTTCCGCGCAAGAGTGGCCCCTCTCCCGGGGAGAGATGGAGCTACAGGGAGCGGCGTCAGCTCTGCATCACCTGTTCGCGCAGCTTGTGGATCTGGTCGCGGAGGCGTGCAGCTTCCTCGAACTCCAGGTTCTGGGCGTGCTTGTACATCTGGCCCTCGAGCTTGCGGATCGCTGCGGCGGCCTGGGTGGCGCTGAGGTTGGCGTATTCCCCTGCCCCTTCGGCCACGGCCTTGCCGCGCGCGCCCTTGGCGGCCTTGCCCTTGCCGCGCGCGGACGGCTCGGCGCGGGCACCTTCCATGATGTCGGCGATACGGCGCACGACGGTCTGCGGTGTGATGCCGTTGGCCTCGTTGTAGGCGATCTGCTTCTCGCGGCGGCGGCTGGTCTCGTCCATCGCGGCCTGCATGGAACGGGTGACCTGGTCGGCGTAGAGGATGGCCTTGCCGCGCACGTTGCGGGCGGCGCGGCCGATCGTCTGGATCAGCGAACCGGTGGAGCGCAGGAAGCCTTCCTTGTCGGCGTCCAGGATCGCCACCAGCGAGACCTCGGGCATGTCCAGGCCCTCGCGCAGCAGGTTGATGCCGACCAGTACGTCGAACTCGCCCAGGCGCAGGTCGCGGATGATTTCGGTGCGCTCGACGGTCTCGATATCCGAGTGCAGGTAACGCACCTTCACGTCGTGCTCGGAGAGGTATTCGGTGAGGTTCTCGGCCATGCGCTTGGTTAGCGTGGTGACCAGGATGCGGTCGCCCATCGCGATACGCTTCCTGGCCTCGCCGAGCAGGTCGTCGACCTGGGTGCGCACCGGGCGCACTTCCACCTCCGGGTCGACCAGGCCGGTGGGGCGCACTACCAGCTCGACCACGGCGTCGCCGGATTTCTGCAGCTCGTAGTCGCGCGGGGTGGCCGAGACGTAGATCGTGCGCGGCGCTCGCTGCTCCCATTCCTCGAAGCGCAGCGGGCGGTTGTCCATCGCCGAGGGCAGGCGGAAGCCGAATTCGACCAGCGTCTCCTTGCGCGAGCGGTCGCCCTTGTACATGGCGCCCAGCTGCGGGACGGTGACGTGCGATTCGTCCACCACCAGCAGCGCATCCGGAGGCAGGTAGTCAAACAGCGTCGGCGGCGGCTCGCCGGGGCCGCGGCGGGTCATGTGGCGCGAGTAGTTCTCGATGCCCTGGCAGAAGCCGACCTCGGCCATCATCTCGATGTCGAAGCGGGTGCGCTGGTCCAGCCGCTGCGCCTCGACCAGCTTGTTGTCGCGGTAGAGCTGATCAAGACGTTCCTTGAGCTCGACCTTGATCGTCTCGATGGCGTTGAGCACGCTCTCGCGGGTGCTGGCGTAGTGGGTGCGCGGGTAGACGGTGTAGCGCTGGACCTTGCGGATGGTTTCGCCGGTGAGCGGGTCGAACAGCGACAGGCTTTCCACGTCGCCGTCGAACAGCTCGATGCGCAGCGCCTCGGTTTCCGATTCGGCCGGAAAGACGTCGATGTTCTCGCCGCGCACCCGGTAGGTGCCGCGGCGCAGTTCCATCTCGTTGCGGGTGTACTGCAGCTCGGTGAGCTGATGGATCAGCTTGCGCTGGTCGATGCGCTCGCCGGTGGAGAGGATCAGGCGCAGCGAGAGGTAGTCTTCCGGATCGCCCAGGCCGTAGATCGCCGAGACGGTGGCGACGATGATCGCGTCGCGCCGCGAGAGCAGCGCCTTGGTCGCGGCCAGGCGCATCTGCTCGATGTGGTCGTTGATCGAGGAATCCTTCTCGATGAAGGTGTCCGAGGCGACCACGTAGGCCTCGGGCTGGTAGTAGTCGTAATAGCTGACGAAGTACTCCACCGCGTTGTTGGGGAAGAACTCCTTGAACTCGCCGTAGAGCTGCGCGGCGAGCGTCTTGTTCGGCGCCAGGATCACCGCCGGGCGCTGCACTTTTTCGATCACGTTGGCGATCGTGTAGGTTTTGCCCGAGCCGGTGACGCCCAACAGCGTCTGGGCGGCCAGGCCGGCCTCGAAGCCCTCGCTGAGTTTCGCGATGGCTTGCGGCTGGTCGCCGGAGGGCTTGTACGGGGAGACGAGCTGGAAACGGTCGGTCATGGCTGACGGATATGCGGGCGGATGGGCCGATCTTAAAGGCGCCCTGCTGACAGACTCTGTCAGTACAGGCCCACCGGATGGCGGCGTTCAGGCTGCTTTCCGGCGAGCGGAGCCCCAAGGATGATGCGCGTTCCTCGCAGGGAGCGACGGCATGGCACGGATGCAGAAAAGCGGACGCTGCCGTATGCGCGGCGTCACGCTGGTCGAACAGGTAATGGTGGTGACGATCCTGGCCATCCTGGCCGGCATCGCCAGCCCATCGCTGGCCGGACTGGTCCGTCGCGGGCGAACGCAGTCGGCACAGATGGATTTCATCGAGGCGCTGGGCTATGCGCGCGGCGAGGCGGTACTGCGCCGCACGCGGGTGCTGTTCTGCCCGACCCGCGACCGGGTGCATTGCAGTGACGAGAGCCGCTGGGACGGTGGCTGGCTGGTCGGCGTCGACCGCAACCATGACAACCAGCCAGATGCCGCGCCCTTGCGCGTGGGCGACAGCCACACGCGGCTGGTGATCCAGAGCAGCGAGTCGCGCCGGCATGTGACGTTCCTTTCCGACGGCAGCGCTAGCGGAAGCAACCTCACCCTGCGTTTCTGCAATCCGGGCGGCGGCGGGGAGCCGCTTGGAGTGGTGGTATCGAACTCCGGACGGGTGCGTGGCAGCCGGCCGAGGGGCGAGAGCTGCTCGTAGGGTGGGCTTCAGCCCGCCAGAGAGGGCGGCCATAGGCTGGGGGGGCCGAGCCCTACGGGCTATACCGGCTGTTCACGGCGTCGGTGCAACAACCGCTGCGGACTTCTTCCCGAGGTGCGCCATGGCTTACGGAGAACCGTCGGACCGCCGACCATCACCGCCGACACCACCCCCGGACGCCGCGCCCTTGCTCGCCGCAGCGCAGCGTCACCTGGACAGCGCAGGCGTCTCGGCCTGCGTGGTGCGCAGCCCGGACGGCGACCTTCTGGTGGCCGTGGGATCGCCGTCGGATCGGCTGTTCACAATGCTGGCGCAACAGGCGTCACCTTTGCCTGACACATCTGGCGATTGACCGGGCCGGCTGCGCCTGTCGACCATTCTCTCTGTCACACGAGGCCGCGTGCGATGGCATGCCTTCTGGGGGGAGTGCACGCTGCGCCTGACCGGTTGTTTTCCCGCATCGCCGTGCATGGCGGTCGCGCACAAGCGCGCTCTTACAGGATGTCGGGATGTCCCGTGTCCGGACAAAAAAAAGGCCTTGCATCGCTGCAAGGCCTTTCAATATGGCGCCCGAAGTTGGACTCGAACCAACGACCCCCTGATTAACAGTCAAGTGCTCTAACCAGCTGAGCTATTCGGGCGGGGCGAGCTGCGTAGTTTGAATAGGGCCGTGCGGGCTGTCAAGCGGCCGGCACGGTCTCCGCGCCCTCGGCACGCACGCGGTAGCAGGGCACGTAGGCCGAGCCACCGGGGAGCTTCATGCGGTGCTGGCTGACGAAGGCCTGCAGCAGGGCATCCAGTGCCCGCATGATGTCCGCTTCACCGTCGATGTCGAACGGGCCGTTTTGCTCGATCGCACGCACGCCCTCTTCCTTTACGTTGCCGGCCACGATGCCGGAAAACGCGCGACGCAGATCCGCGGCCAGCTCGTGCCGCGGGCGGCCGCGATGCAGGGCCAGCGAGCGCATCGCCTCGTGGGTCGGGCGGAACGGCAGCTGGAAGGCGAACGGGATGTCCAGCGCCCAGTTGAAGAAGAACGCGTCCTTGGTGTCCAGGCGATGGTTGCGCACCTTGTCGATGCCCTTGATCATCGCGCGCGCCACCGCGGCGGGATCGTCGACGATGATCTGGTAATGCTGCGCCACTTCCTCGCCCAACGAGAGCTTGAGGAAGCGGTCGATCTGCTCGAAGTATGCCGCCGACTGCTTCGGACCGGTGAAGATCAGCGGGAACGGAATGCCGGCGTTGGACGGGTGCAGCAGAATGCCCAGGAGGTAAAGGATCTCCTCGGCGGTGCCGACGCCGCCGGGGAACACCACGATGCCGTGCGCCATCCGGACGAAGGCCTCCAGGCGCTTCTCGATGTCCGGCATGATCACCAGCTGGTTGACGATCGGGTTGGGCGACTCCGCGGCGATGATGCCCGGCTCGGTGATGCCGATGTAACGGTTGTTTCGCCGGCGCTGCTTGGCGTGGGCGATGGTGGCGCCCTTCATCGGGCCCTTCATGGCGCCCGGGCCGCAGCCGGTGCAGATGTCCAAGCCGCGCAACCCGAACTGGTAGCCGACCGACTTGGTGTATTCGTATTCGTCGCGCGAGATCGAGTGTCCGCCCCAGCAGACGACCAGATTCGGGTCGATGTGCGGCTTGAGGATGCGCGCGTTGCGCAGAATCTCGAACACGGCGTGGGTGATGCCCACGGTGTCGTCGAGATCGAAACCGCCCTGCTCCAGCTGCGTGGACACATAGACGATGTCACGCACCACCGCGACCAACAGTTCGTTGATGCCGCGGATGATCTGGCCGTCGACGAACGCCTGTGCGGGTGCGTGGGTGAGTTCGATCTTGATGCCGCGATCCTGCTGCAGCACCTGCACGTCGAAGTCGGGGTATTGCTCGAACATCGAGCGCGGGTCGTCGCTGATGTTGCCGGAAGTGAGCACGGCCAGGGCGCAGCGGCGCAACAGCGCGTGCAGGCCCGAGCCGCTGGCGTCGCGCAGGCGCGCGACCTCGTTGCGCGAAAGGATGTCCAGTCCGCCCGCCGGCGAGATCCGTGCGCTGACGGTGACGGGCTTGCCGGCGCGGCCGGCGTGGGTGTCGTTCATGCTTGCCTTCTCCTGCCGCTGACGGTGTCCGGCTTGATGCCTGGACCGTGGCGGACCGTGTAGCTTCCCGCGCGCGGGCGTGAAGGGTCAAGCATAAAAAAAAGCCGGCGCCCTTGCGGGCGCCGGCTCCAGACAATGCAACTTCAATGGGTCAGAAGCTGTAACGCACCGTCAGCATCGCGGACCAGCGCGAAACCACGTTGGTCTTGGTGTTGCGACCGGCGTCGTAAACGATCTTCTGTTCCGGCTCGTAGTTGCCGTTCTCGTCGGTCGGCAGGTCATAGACGTACTGACCCTGGGCGTTCACACCGGCATAGTCGGCGAGGTTACGGGTATACGGGAAGCCGACGTAGTGCGTCTGGCCCCAGTCGCTGTTGAGCAGGTTCAGGAAGTTGTACACGTCCAGACGCAGCTCGCCCTTGTTGCCCTTGAAGATGCCCGGGATCTCCTGACGGAAGCTCAGGTCGACCTGGTTCACCCACGCCGAGCGCGTAGCGTTGCGCTTGGCGATCTCGCCCTGATGCTTGTTCAGGTAGCTGTCGCTGCGGATGAAATCCCAGAACTGCGCGATGACGGCCGGATCCGTACCGTTGGCGAAGGTGACCTTCGAGTCGCCGCCGGCGGTCGGGATATAGACCAGGTCGGAGGCGCTGTAGGAGTCGCCGTTGGCGTCGTTGCCGAACACCCAGCTGTACGGCTGGCCTTCGTGACCGTCGTAGAACGCGCTGATGGCCGTGGTGTAGTCACCAAAGAAGCGGTGCTGCCAGGTCAGGGCGGCGGTGACGCGACGGCCGACGTTGTAGTTCGAGGTCGAAGCGACGTCCTCGTTCGGGTTCACCCAGGCGCTGTTGCTGTAGTTGGAGCTGGCCTGGCTGGAGGTGCCCGGGTTCACTTCGGTGGAGTGGCCCAGGGTCACGCCCACGCTGCCGAACCACGACTCGGAGAACGGCTTCTTCAGCGAGAGCGTCAGGCTGTCGGCCGAACCCTTGTGGGTGTTGGTCAGCAGGGTCGAGCTGCCGGAGAACGCGCGGTTCTGGTTGGCACGCGCGTCACGCGAGCTGCCTGCCTCGCCGGGCGTCGCCCAGTACTGGTTGCGGCCATCCGGCAGCACGCCGGTACGCTCACCGATATTGATGTTCTGGTACAGGATGCCGTTGCGCACGTCGATGTGCTGGTACTCGGCCGAACCGATGATGCCGAGCCACGGGAGTTCGCGGTCCAGCGCCAGGCTGAACTTCCACACGGACGGCAGCTTGAAGTTCGGGTCGACCGTGTCGACGTTCATTTGCGAACCAGCCGGCGGCGGGAGGTTCTGATTGAACGGGTCGGCACTGAACACCGGCAGGGCGCCGACCGGGCGGCCGTTGCAGACCTGGCCCTGGTTGGTGCCGGTCGGCAGGAAGCCGCAGTCGTTGAAGACCTGGTAGGTGGCCGTGGTCATACCGTTGTTCTGGTACGGGTTGGTCGCCCACACGGTCGGCGGGTTCGACTGGAACAGGCCCACGCCGCCACGCAGCTGGGTCATGCGCTCGGTGTCGAAGGTGTAGTTGAACGACAGGCGCGGTTCGACGACGCGCATGCCGTCGATGGTGTTGTCGTTGCGGTAGCCGAAGGCCTGCTCGAAGGTCGGGTTGTAGACCGGCTTGTCACCCGTCTTGGCGAGGTTCACGCGCACGCCGTACTGCAGCGACAGGTTGTCGGTCGCCTGCCAGGTGTCCTGCAGGAAGAACGCGTACTGACGCAGCGTCCACTGGGCGGCGACGTCGTCCAGCGTGTAACCCGGTGCCGGCTGGTAGATGTTGTACGAGCCGTAGATGCCGTTTTCGAAGTTGTCGATACCGTAGAAGGTGTAGGCACCGAACTGGGTACGGCCGAACAGGTTGTAGATCTCGTTCTGCTGGAAGTCGACGCCGCCCTTGAGGGTGTGGTCGCCCAGGTAGTAGGTGCCGGCCATGTAGCCACGCCAGGTCTTGACGTCCAGCACGTTGTAGTGGCTGTACTGGTCTTCGCCCAGATCAACGAACGGCGTGGTGCCGCGCTGCGTACCGTTGGCGTTGTCGATGCGCGTAACGTCGACGAACACCTGCGGCTGCTGGGTTTCGACCGAACGCACCTGCTGGAAGCGCTGGTAGCCGATCTTGGCCTCGGTGGAGAAGTTCTCGGTCCAGTCGTCGAAGAACTGCAGCACGGTGTTCTTGGTGTCGCTGTTCTTGGTGTACCAGTAGCTGGTCAGGCCGATGGCGGTCGAGCTATTCCCCTGCACGATCGGCTGGGTTTCCTTGGTGCGCTGGTAGGTCAGGCTGGCGCGGTGGTTGTTGGAGATGTTCCAATCCAGCTTGGCCAGGTAGCGCTTGTCTTCCAGGTCGACGTTGCCACCGCTGAAGGTGCCCGGGCTCAGGCCCAGCGCGTTGGCGGCGTCAATGACGCGCTGCAGGTCACCCGGGGAGACCTTGTTGGAGGTCGACGGGCCATCGCCCAGGCTTGCATCCAGGCCATTGGCCGAATCGGCGCCCAGGCCGACGGTCTTCTCCTTCTCGTAGTTGACGAAGAAGAACAGCTTGTCCTTGACGATCGGGCCGCCCAGCGTGAAGCCCGCGGTCCAGTCGCGCTTGTAGCCGTTGTATGGCTCGTCTTCCAGATCGCCAACCAGCTTGTTGGCGTTGCGGTAGGCGTAGTAGACCGAACCGTGGAAGTCGTTCGTGCCGGACTTGGTCACCGCATCGATGCTCGCACCGACGGCGTCGGAGGTGACGTCGTAGTTGGCGGTGGAGATGTTGTACTCGTCGATGGTGTCGACCGAGATCGGCGAGCCCACGTAAGGCAGACCGTTGGAGTTCAGACCGAAGGGGTCGCCCTGGCCCACACCGTCGACGCTGATCGAGTTATAGCGGCTGTTCATGCCCATCATCGAGATCGAGCTGTCGCCCGGATCGGTGATGGAGACGCGCGGATCGAGGCGCGCGATGTCCGTGATCGAGCGGCTGGCCGACGGCGTTGCCACCAGCTCGCGGTGCGAGACGCTGGTGCCCATGCCCTTGTTGTCGGCCGTGAAGGTGTTCATCAGTGCCGAGGCGTTGACGGTCACGGCGCCGAGGTTCTGTGCCTCGACGGTGGCCATCTTCAGGTTGACCGCGGAGGTCTGGCCCAGCTGCAGGTAGACGTTGTTCTGCTCGCCCTGGGTCAGGCCGGACTTCGTCACGGTGATGTCGAACGGACCACCTACGCGCAGGCCCTGCGCGGTGTAGCGGCCGGAGGCATCGGTGGTCACCACCTTGGTGGTGCCCGAGGGCTCATGCACGATCGTGACCGTGGCATTGGCAACCGGCTGGCCCGAGGCGTCGACCACCTGGCCACCAACCGCCGAGGAGGTGACGTTCTGCGCAATCGCAGGCGCCGCACCGACCGCCAGCAGCGTGGCGATGGCAAACGGCAGGGCCTTGGCACGAATTGGACTGTTCATCGTTATATCGACCTGTATTGGTTTGCAACGGAAAAATTCGATGTCGGAACAAAAACATGCCGATGCCGGGCCTCAGGCCAGGCATGCGTCGCATGCTTGTGTTTCCCCTAACTTCTTGGCGCAGCTATCGTCCAGCAGCGATGGGGCCACCCCATCTACCAACCAGTTGTTAAGCAAACTTAACGATAGTTTATGACAAGACCGAGACTGATTCACCTGTTTTCGCTGAGGTGGTTCAGGCGCCGGTCCTGCCGAGGTAGCGCGCCCGCTTGGCGGGCTTGAGATTGGCCAGGTCGAGCATCACCAGGCCGTCGACGCAACCGGAAAAGCCCGGGTCTTCGCCAAAGTCCAGAAACTGCACGCCCTCGGGCTCGACCAGGTCGACGTACTGCCGATAGAGCACCGGCAGGCTCACGCCCAGCGCATCCAGGTGGTGCTTGAGCTTGCCCAGCCCCTCCTGCGCGCCCAGGCCTTCGAGGGCCTGGCGCACCAGCCCGATCACGCTGGGCGAGATCACGAACGGCTGCCGCGCGGAGGCCAGGCCGGGCTTGCCGAAATAGTGTTGGTGCGCGGCGGCGATCCACTCGCGCGCCTCGCGCGGCAGGTTTACCGACATGCTCACCGGACCGAACAGGTAGCGCAGTTCCGGATGGCGCTGAAGGTACAGGCCGATGCCCTGCCAAAGCTGGTCGAGCGCACGCGAGCGCCAGTACGCCGGCGCGATGAAGCTGCGGCCCAGTTCCAGCCCCTGCGCCAGGCGCGACTCCAGCGCCGGTGAATAGTTGAAGAGACTGGCGGTGTATAGCCCGCCCAGCCCGCGCTCGGCGATCAGCCGCCCGCCATGGCCGAAACGATAGGAACCGACGATGCGCAGCGCGGCGGGGTCCCACAACAGCAGGTGTTCGTAATGTGGGTCGAACGCGTCCAGGTCGCGCCGCGCGTTGGTGCCCTCGCCAACCTTGCGGAAGGTCAGTTCACGCAGCCGACCGATCTCGCGCAACACGGCGCTGTCGGCGGTGCCCTTGAACAGCCACGCCTGTTTGCCGTCGCTGAGGTCGGCGAGCTTCTCGCCCTGCCCCTGCAACTCCGCAGCCACCCGCTCGGCCGGCTCCGGATGCGCCAGTGGCACCTGCCCGCCGAAGATCAGCCCGCGCCGGCGACCGATGCGGTAGACGTGGCGGCGCATCAACCGGGCGGCCCGCTCAGGCGAATCCCCGCTGCGTTCGAACAATTCCTGCGCACCGATCAGCGCACCGACGCTCAGGCCGATCCGCCGCTTGATCGGCGCTACCGCCTCGCGCGGCAGCATGGCCGTGCTGAGCGGCTTGGCCAGCATCGACAATCCGTAGAAAGCGGCCGAATTGCGTGCGGCCACGTGCACCGGCAAGACCGGTGCCCCGCTGTGCCTGGCCAGCCGAGCAAAGCCGTCCGACCACTTGCCGTCGCGCACGCCGCCCGGTCCCATGCGGGAGACCTCCCCCGCGGGAAACACGATCAATGCGGTGCCCTGATCCAGCGCGCGATAGACACCCCGCAACCGGGAGGCCGCGCCCTTGCCGAACACATCCACCGGAAGCAACAGCCGGCGCAGCGGCTCGATGGCGGCGAGCCAGTCGTTGCCCAGGATCCGCACGTCGGGACGCACCGAGCCGACCAGCTGCAGCAGCGCCAGCGCATCGACCATGCCCAGCGGATGGTTGGCGACCACCAGCACGGGGCCCTCGGTCGGGATGTGCTCTCGCTCGCGCGGGCTGACGTGATAGCTCGCGCCGAGCACCTCCAGCGCACGCTCGACGAAATCGAAACCCTCGACCTCGCCCACCGCATCAAGCACGCGGTTGAAGCCTGATTCGTCCGCCAGGCGCCCGAGCAACCCGGCCACGGGCCGGCGAAGCCGCGGATGTTGCGCCAGCCATGGCAGGCGTTCGACTAGGTTCCGTTCGACGCTGAGCATGACCGCCTCCTGGTGTTTTCGCCCATGCTGGACGCCAAGTATGACAGTTGGGCGACGGCGCCAGAGCACCCTCGGCGCATAAACATGCGCATGCGCACGGTTCGCAGGATCGCGGTCGTCCGCAGCGCGAGTTTCAGCCCACCGTCCTTTGCAAAACCGGGATCGGTGGACTGGGTCCACCCTGCCAAAGCAGCGTGCGTCACACCTGCATGTGCAGGAACGCCGCCACGCCCCCCATGAACATCTGCACCGACAGCGCGATCAGCAGCATGCCCATCACCCGTTCCAGCGCGGTCAGCACGCTCTCGCCGAGCCAGCGGAACAAATAAGTCGAAGACAGCAAAATCGCCGAGGTCGCCAGCCACGCCAGCAGCAGCGCCGTGGCCCAGTCCGCGGTGCGGCCTGGCGAGGTATTGGTCAGCAGCAGCAGCGCGGCCATCGCCGAAGGGCCGGCCACGCCAGGGATCGCCATCGGCACGATGAAAGGCTCGCCTTCGCCCGGCTTGCCGAAAATGCCGCCCTCCGGCGGCGGGAACACCATGCGGATGCCGATCAGGAACAGCACGATGCCGCCGGCGATGCTGATCGACTCCTGGCGCAATTGCAGCAGCTTGAGGATGTGCTGGCCACCGATCAAAAAACCCAGCAGCACACCCAGCGCGATCAGCAGCTCACGGATCATCACCACCCGCCGGCGCTTGGGCGGCACGTGCTTGAGCAGACTCAGGAAGAAGGGGATGTTGCCCAGCGGATCCATGATCAGGAACAGCAGGATGCCCGCCGAGAGGGTGGTCATCTGCGTTTCCATGGCGCGTTTCCTTCTGTCGGGTCTGGAACGGCATTGTAGGAGCCCGCTTGCGGGCGATGCCTGTCTGCACGGCCGGCAAAGACATCGCCCGCAAGCGGGCTCCTGCAGGGATCGGGATCAGCGCTGGCGCAGGTCCAGCATCGCACCGCGTGCGGCGATGCCTTGCGGCCCAAGCAGCCACACCGCCGCGTCGGCCGCCGCATCGGGCAGCGGCTGGGTATTCGGGTCCTCGCCGAAATACGCCAGGTGCCGCAGCGCCGTTCGCATTGGCGCCGGCAACAGCGCATGCGTGCGGATCGCGGTGGTGTCGGTCTCCTGGTGCAGGATCTCGACGAAACGCTCCAGCGCCGCCTTGGACACGCCGTAGGCGCCCCAGTGCGCACGATTGACCAGCTCCGGGTTGTCCAGCACGAACACCACCGATGCATCGGGCGCCCTGGCCAGCAGTGGCAGGCAGGCCTGGGTCAGGGCGAACGGCGCGGACACGTTGATGTGCATCGTGCGCAGCCACTCGTCCGGCTTGTGCATGTTGATCGGGGTAAGGCCGCCGAAGCTGGCGGCGCAGTGCACGATGCCGTCCAGGCGGCCGAGGTCGCGCTCGAGTCCATCGGCCAGCGCCTCGTAGTCGCGCGGCGTGGCGGCTTCCATGTCCAGCGGGTGGATCACCGGCTCGGGCAGTTGCTCGGCCACGATCAGGTCATAAAGCTGTTCGAGCTGGCGCTTGCGCTTGCCGGTGATCACCACGGTCGCGCCCGCGCGCGCCGCGGCCAGCGAGATGGCGCGACCGAGGCCACCGTAGGCGCCGGTGACCAGCACCACGCGGCCGGACAGACTGCCGGCCGCGGGCGCGATGTCCTGCGGGAGGCGTGCGATCGGCAGGGTCATGCGCGCACCGCGCCACTGACGTCGAGGGCCATGCGGGCCAGTTCGCCGGAGGACTTGAGGTCCTCGACGATGTCGCAGCCGCCGATCAGCTCTCCCTGGATGAACAGCTGCGGGAACGTCGGCCAATTGGCGAAGTGCGGCAGTGCGGCACGCACCTCCGGATCGGCCAGTACGTTCACGGCATGGACGCTTGCCCCGGAGTCCTTCAGCGCCTGCGCGGCGCGGGCGGAAAAGCCGCACATCGGGAACTGCGGCGTGCCCTTCATGAAAAGCACCATGGGGTGCTCGGCGAGCACCGCCTTGATTCGCTCGTTAACGTCCATAGCTCGGGGGTTCTACAATGCGTGCAGGACCACAAGTGTACCAGCCGTGCACGGCCCGCCGCCCGGCAGGCCCGCCCGGCTTCCCCTTAGCCGCAAGTCCAAGGAGCCCCTCATGGCGATCGAACTTCCCCCCCTTCCGTACGAAAAGAATGCGCTGGAGCCGCACATCTCCGCCGAGACGCTGGAGTTCCATCACGACAAGCACCACGCCGCTTACGTGACCAACCTCAACAAGCTGATCGCGGGCACCGAGTTCGAAGGGATGGAACTTGAGGAGATTGTCCGCAAGTCCTCCGGCGGCGTGTTCAACAACGCCGCGCAGACCTGGAACCACACCTTCTACTGGAACTCGATGAAGCCCAACGGCGGCGGCGAGCCGACCGGCAAGCTGGCCGACGCGATCACTAAGGCGTTTGGCTCGGTCGAGAAGTTCAAGGAGGAATTCGCCAAGATGGGCGCGGGCAACTTCGGCTCGGGCTGGACCTGGCTGGTGCAGCGTCCGGACGGTTCGCTGGGCATCGTCAACACGTCGAACGCGGGCACGCCGATCACCGGCAGCGACAAGCCGCTGTTCACCTGCGACGTGTGGGAGCACGCCTACTACATCGACTACCGCAACGCCCGTCCGAAGTATCTGGAAAATTTCTGGAACGTAGTGAACTGGGAATTTGCCGCCAGCAACATGGCGTAAATAAAAAAGCGGAGCTCCGGCTCCGCTTTTTCGCAGGGGTAGGCTTCAGCCGACCAACCACTCCCGGCAAACGCGCATACTCGACCACCGCGATCCGGGCACGGCGTCGCCAGCGCCATGACACACGTCGCACGCAGGCACGCGCCTGCAGGACGCTTCAAACCGGTTGTGCGAGCACCTGCAGCACCGGATTGGCCTGTTCCTCACGATCCAGCGAACGGGCGACATGGCCAACGCGCCCGGCCAGCGTGTCTTCGTCAGGCGCGCATATGGTGGCATGCCCCACTTTGCGACCGGGGCGCGCCTGCTTGCCGTAGTCGTGCCAGTGCGCGTCGGCCGTGGTGAGCACCGGCGCCGGGTCGGGCAGATCGCCGATCCAGTTGAACATGCACGACAACCCGCGCGCGCCGGTGTCGCCCAGCGGCATGCCGAGCACTGCGCGCACGTGGTTTTCGAACTGGCTGGTGTGCGCACCCTCGATGGTCCAATGGCCCGAGTTATGCACGCGCGGGGCCATCTCGTTGCCCAGCAGTTGGCCGTCCTTGACGAACAACTCCAGCGCGAACACACCCACGTAGTCCAGCCGCTCGGCCAGAGTGCGGGCCAGGTCGGTGGCGCGGCGCTGCAGCTCGTCGATGTCCGGGGCCGGCGCCAGGCTCAGGCTCAGCACGCCGTCGGTGTGCCAGTTACGAGTCAGCGGCCAGGTACGGAAATCGCCCTCGCGGTTGCGCACGGCGATCACGGAAAGCTCGCGCTCGAACGGCACGAACGCTTCCAGAATCAGCCCATGGACCGCGCCCTGCGCGCCCAGGGCAGCCCAGGCGGCATCGGCGTCGGCGGCCGTCTTCAGGCGGAACTGGCCCTTGCCGTCGTAACCCAGGCGGCGGGTCTTGAGGATGGCGGGCGCGCCGACCTCGACGATGGCACGGTCAAGGTCCTCGCGTGTGTCCACGGCCACGAACGCAGGCGTATCGAGCCCGCATTCGCGGAATAACGTCTTCTCGGCAAGCCGGTCCTGCGCCACGGCCAACGCGCCAGGCACCGGCGACACGGCCACGCGCCCGGCCAGCCAGTGCGCGGTCTCGGCCGGGACGTTCTCGAAATCGAAAGTCACCACGTCGACCATGGCGGCGAAGCGCTCCAGCGCCTCGTAGTCCTTCCAGTCGGCGACCACCAGCGGCGCGACCTGCCCGGCGCAGGCGTCGGCGACGCTGTCGACTACCAGCGTCTTGACGCCCAGCGGCGCGGCGGCGAGCGCCAGCATGCGCGCCAGCTGTCCGCCGCCCAGGATGCCCAGCACGGGTTGGCGACGCGGGCTCATGCGCGCGGATCCGGCTGGTCGAGCACGCTTTGCGTCTGCTTCGCACGGTAGGCGTCCAGCGCCTGCGCGATGACCGGGTCATGCAGCGCGAGCACGGAGGCGGCCAGCAGGCCCGCGTTCACCGCGCCGGCGCGGCCGATCGCCAATGTACCGACCGGGATGCCGGCCGGCATCTGGGCGATCGAGAGCAGCGAGTCCATGCCGTTGAGCGCCTTGGACTGGACCGGCACGCCAAGCACCGGCAGCCGCGTCTTGGCCGCCAGCATGCCGGGCAGATGGGCGGCTCCGCCGGCGCCGGCAACGATCACCTCGATGCCGCGGCCGACGGCCTCTTCGGCATAGCGGAACAGCAGGTCGGGAGTGCGGTGGGCGGACACCACGCGCACCTCGTGGGGCACGCCCAACTGGTCAAGAACGGTGGCGGCGTGCTCCATGGTTTCCCAGTCCGATCGGGAACCCATCACCACGCCCACGCGGGCCGGCTTGGCGGTCGAAGTCATGGTTCTGCCATCCCAAAAGGGCTATTGTACGGGCTTTCCGCACGACACCCCACCGCCATGGACAAGCGCCTGCTCGACATCCTGTGCTGCCCGGTAAGCAAGACGCCCGTCCGCCTGCTCGCGCGCGGGGAGCTGGAGGCGATCAACACCGCCATCGAGCGCGGCGAGGTCGACACGGTCGCAGGTGCCCGCGTCCAGCAGCGACTCGGGGAAGGCCTCATCACCGTGGACCGCAAGGTGGTCTACCGGGTCGACGACGGCATCCCGGTCATGCTCCCAGAGGAAGGCATCGGAACGGTGCAATTGAAGGACTTTCCGGCAACTGCCTGAAACGACCTTTCGAAAAAGTGAACGGCGCCATCCTTTTACACATGGCGTGGACTAATGTGTACGCCAGTGCATGAGTCGTTCACGTTTCCTCGCTTAAGGTCCAATTTCATGTGGCCGGGCAGCCATGGTCGTCGGCAAGGGATGCTTCAGGGGTGTGGCGATGAAAGAAGCCAATGAGACTAACAAGGTCGTCAGCCTGAGCCAGCGGCAGGAGTCGGCCGAGCGCGTGGGCGACCTGCTTGGCGCCGTGCGCACGATCGCCGGCCGCCGCCTCCAGCTTCTCCTGGGCAACATGTTCGAGCACGTCGACGACGCCCTGTTCGACCTGGCCGAGAAGGCCGAGAACAACGCCGCCCAGATGCATTACTTCGACGGCATGCGCGAAGTGCGCAAGCGCCGCCCGATGGTCGAACGCAGCTTTCTGGCCCAGGTCAGCCGTGAATTGACCAGCATCACCACGCGCCCTGCTCCCGCGCCCTCGACCAGTCCCTCGCTCGCTCCCGTAGAGCTGTCGCTGGTGGCCGAAAACGAGCTGGAAGAATCGCTTGCCATCACCAGCATGACGGCCAAGAACGAGTCGCGCCTGGCGCGCGACCTGTTCGCAGTGAACCAGCGTTTGTCGGTCATCTGCGGCGGCATCAAGATCGAGGACGGCACCAACCCGGTGGCCCCCGCCGCCTTGGCGCAGGCGTTCCGCCAGGCCATGCGCGAGCTGGCCGCGGAGATGCGCGTCAAGCTCATCATCTACAAGCTGTTCGACCGCTACGTGCTTTCCGCGCTCGAAGAGCTGTATCAGGAAATCAACACCGAGCTGGTGCGCGCGGGCGTGTTGCCGCAGCTTCGCCACGAGGTATTGCGCGGCGATGGCCCGGCAGCCACGGCGGCCCCGGCGGCTGCGCGGGGCGTCGCCCCCGGCACCGACGGCGCCAGCGACACGGAAGCCGAGCTGGCCAGCGAACTGCTGCATACCGTGCGTGCCCTGTTCAGTGCACGCAGGGCTCAAGCCGCCGGTGGTGTGGCCGCTGTCGGCGGCATCGGGGCCGGCGCCCGGGGCGCGTCCCTCGCCATCCCCACGGCGAACGAACTGCTCGGCGCACTCAGCGTGCTGCAAAGCCAGCTCGCGGCCGGCCCCATGCCGACTGCGCAGTCGGTGGACCCGGCGGTGGTCGGCCGCGAGGTCGTCCAGCTGAAAGAGCAACTGCTGGGCCAGATCGGTGCCCTGCGGGGCGAACGCCCAGGCCAGGTCGCCGCGATCGATGAGGACACCATCGACCTGGTCGGGATGTTGTTCGAGTTCATCCTGGCCGACAACACCCTGCCGGCCGAGATGCAGGTGCTGCTGGCACGCTTGCAGATCCCCTATCTCAAGGCGGCGATCCTCGACCGCAAGCTGTTCGCCCACCGCCATCATCCGGCGCGTCGCCTGCTCGATGGCCTTGCCGAACTGGCCAAGGGCTGGTCGGAGGAGTCCGACCGCGACCACCGCGTGCACGACAAGATCAAGTCCATCGTTGAACGGCTGTTGCACGACTTCGACGACGACATGGGCCTGTTCGAGCGCCTGGGCGACGAACTGCAGGCATTCCAGGACCAGAGCCGCAAGCGTGCGGAACTGGCCGAGCAGCGCGTGGCCGAATCGGCACGTGGCCGCGAGAAGCTGGAACTGGCCCGCCGCCGCGCCGCCCGCGAGATCCTCGACCGCATCGGCGGCCAGACGTTGCCGCCACTGATCCACGGCGTGCTGGCCCGTGCATGGGCCAACCACCTGGTGCTGACCATCCTGCGCCAGGGCGACGATTCGCCGGCCTTTGCCGACGCGTTGCGCTTCGTCAACGAGTTCATCGCCAGCGCCCGTCCGGTACACACCACCGATGACCGCCGCGCCCTTCTGCGCATGCTGCCCGGTATCGAGCGGGCGTTGCGGCGCGGCCTGGCCAATGTGGCGTTCCAGGAAAGCGACATCGAGCGGTTGCTCGGCCAACTGCATGCCTACTATCGGCAGCAGTTGGGCGAGATGACGCCCGAGAGCACCGCCGAAGACGTGGCGTTGCCGATACCCGACAGCATCCAGCCGATACTGGACGCCGACACGGCCGAACCCGAGCCGACAGAAGACCAGCCGACGGCGGTTGCCCTGGACAACGGCGAGCTGATCGAGGTCGAGCAACTCAAGCCGGGCACGTGGCTGGAGTTCTGCCCCACTGGCGATGCGGTCACCCGCGCCAAGCTGTCGTGGATCAGCCCGATGAGCGGGCGCTACCTGTTCGTCAACCGGCGTGGCCTGAAGGTCGGCGACTATGCGCCGCAGGAGCTCGCCGCGGCGCTGGCCGCCGGCAGCGCACGCATCCTGCCGTCCGAACCCCTGTTCGATCGTGCGATGGGTGCCATCGTCGATCGCCTGAGCCAGGCGGCCGCGGCAGGCACTGACGACCTGGCCTGAACACGCCGGAGGTCCCCGGTTTCCCGGACCCGGCCGTCATGTTGCCGGAACAGGCTGGCGCTGCCTGGCCGGAGGCGTGTCTTCGACTCCTGTCAGCGGGCGAGCAATGGGTATGGCCTGTCGCGTTCGTCGGCCGAGCACCCCTGCATGCAGGCGCCTTGCGTGGGCGACGGTCCGGCGCATGGGGATGGCCAATGCTCGCCTCGGTTATCCTTGCTGGCTGGCCCGGTCGACTGAAAATCGTCTGCCCCGTCGTCACTCCCACCACCGAATGGATGCCGCATGCCTGACGTGCTCGCCCTCGATCCGCCCGATATCCGACTGATCGACGCGGATGTCGATCGTGCCTTTGCCGAAGACCTCGGCACCGGTGACGCCACTGCGGATCTGCTGCCCCCCGAGGCCAACGCCAGCGCTGCGCTGACCTGTCGCGAAGAGGCAGTGATGGCAGGGATTCCGTGGTTCGATGCCTGCTTCCGCAAGCTCGATCCAGACGTAGCGATCGATTGGAAGGTCCGCGACGGCGAGCGCGTGGCCGCGGGCAGCGTGATCTGCCATCTGCGCGGACGCGCACGCGCGCTGGTCAGCGCCGAACGCTCGGCGCTCAACTTCCTGCAGTTACTCTCGGGAACGGCCACCATCACGTCCGCCTACGTGGCGGCCGTCGCCGGCACCGCCGTACGCGTGCTTGATACGCGCAAGACCGTACCGGGCCTGCGGCTGGCGCAAAAGTATGCGGTGCGGTGCGGCGGTGGGCACAATCACCGGATCGGTCTGTTCGACGCCATTCTGGTGAAGGAAAACCACATCGCTGCCGCCGGCGGGATCGAGCCCGCAGTGGCCGAGGCGCGCCGCCTGCATCCCTCGCTGCTGCTGGAAGTCGAGGTCGAAACCCTGGACGAACTGCGGCGCGCCATCGACGCGGGCGTGGATCGCATCATGCTCGACAATTTCACACCGGCGATGATGAGCGAAGCGGTCGCCACCGCCTCGGGCCGTGTTCCTCTGGAGATCTCCGGCAACGTGGATCTGGACACCATCGGCAACTATGCACGCACTGGCGTGGACTTCATTTCAGTCGGCGCGCTGACCAAGCACGTGCGCGCGATCGATCTGTCGCTGCGCCTGCAACTGGATAGCTGAGGGCCCACGCCCGCGCATGCAGGGCACTGCTTGTGCGTGGGTATGTGGCAACCCGCGATCGCGCATGGGCGAGCGCCTGTCATGGGCCGTACCTTGCCCTTGGCCAGCGGCACCCACACACTCCACCCATGAGCCAAGTTTCCGACCTGATTGCCCTGACGACGCTTGCCGCCCTGACGGGCGCGTGGCTCAAGTTCACCCGCTCCCGCGAACGGGCGGTGGACGAAGCGCGCCGGCAATGTGCGCAACACGGCCTGCAGCTGCTTGATGAGACGGTAGGCCTGAGAAGCCTCCGCTGGCGCCGGGTCGACGGCCGGCGCCAGCTCGAACTCGGTTACGTATTCGAGGTAAGCGCGCATGGCGACGACCGCCTGGACGGGCGTCTGTGGATGCACGGCGAACGGCTTGCGGGGGTGAGCCTGCCCAAGGTGGAGATACCTTTGCCCGAGGCGGGATCACACTCCATGGCTCAGCCGGACAACGTCATCCCGCTCCGGGCGCGGCGACCGCGGATCGGGCAATAACGCGCCAACCTGTCCCCGACACGGCATGGACCCTGTAGCAGCTCACCTGCAGGAAACCCGTTCCCGCAAAGGAAAACAGCGGTGGCAGGTTTACTTCACTACGCGCAAATGGGGTGAACGCCGGGGCTTTTCCGTGCCTTCGCCCGACGGGCCGGAATCGTCCGGACCAGGTGCCGGCGGCGGTGGGTCGCCATCCTCGGTGGGGAACATCATGCCCTGCCCGTTTTCCTGCGCGTAAAGCGCGAGCACGGCCTGCACCGGGATGCGGATGGCCTGGCTGACACCGGAAAAGCGCGCCTGAAAACCGATGTAGTCGTTGCCAAGCTCCAGATTGGCCACCGCACGCATGGCGAGGTTCAGCACGACCTGGCCGTTCTTGACCACCTGCGGCGGCACACGCACGCCCTCGACGGTGGCATCCACCAGCACGTATGGCGTCAACTGGTTGTCGGTGATCCAGTCGTAGATCGCCCGCAAGAGGTACGGGCGGTTGGAGCTCATCGGTGGCGAGCGATCGGTCATTGGCCCATGCCGGTCATGGCCGCATGGCCCGTTCTTCGCTGGTCAGGCTGCGCGCGTAACCCTGGCTGTGGAAAAGGCGCTCGCCGTAGTCGACGATCGGCTTGCCCTCGCGACCCAGATCCACGCCCAGCCACGGCAGGCGCCAGACCACGGGGGCAACCAGGCAATCGACCAGGCTCATTTCGGGATTCAGGAAGAACTTGGCCGCCTTGAACAGGGGCAGCGAGGCGAGCAAATGCTCGCGCAGGCGCTTGCGCGCGGCGTCGGCGGGACGGCCACCGGCACGGATGGTGTCCACTTCGGGCAGCCAGTCGCGCTCGATGCGCACGGTCGCCAGGCGCAAGCGCGCACGCGACAGCGGATCGATCGGCATCAGCGGCGGATGCGGATAGCGCTCGTCCAGGTATTCGCAGACGACCGCGGTGTCATAGAGCGTGAGGTCGCGATCGACCAGGGTCGGCGTGCTGCCGTAGGGATTGAGGTCGAGCAGGTCTTCCGGTGGCTTGGCCGGATCGACCAGCACACGCTCGTAGCTGACGCCCTTGGCCGCAAGCACCAGACGCGCGCGATGGCACTGGATGTCGTCGGCGGTGGTATACAGGGTCAGTACGGTACGCGAACGAGCGCTTTGCACCATGCGCTTTTTCTCCCCTTGTATAAGCGATGCGGCGGCGCTTGAAGGCCGCCGCATCCGATGCTGGCAGGCGTCCGGCTTAGTGGACGTCCTTCCAGTATTCCTTCTTCAGTGCATAGGCCAGCAGGGTGAACAGCGCCAGGAACAGGATCACCCAGATGCCGTAGGCGTGGCGCTGCAGCGCGGCCGGCTCGGCGACGTAGGCCAGGAAGTTGGTCAGGTCGCGTGAGGCCTGCTTGTACTGCTCGGGCGTCATGCGGCCAGGCTGGGACAGCTCCAGCTTCTCCACCTCTTCGCTGCCGGGCTTCTTCACCGCGGTCTGCACGCCCTGCAGCTCCCACAGCGGGAACGGCATGGAGGCGTTCGGGAACACGGTGTTGTTCCAGCCTACCGGGCGGCTCGGGTCGACATAGAAACTGTTGAGGTAGCCGTACACCCAGTCCGCCGTCTTGGCGCGCACTTCCAGCGACAGGTCCGGCGGAGCCTTGCCGAACCACTGCTTGGCCTGATCTTCGGGCATGTGCGAGATCACCGGCTCGCCGAACTTGGCGCCGGTGAAATTGAGGTTTTCCATCACCTCTTTCTCGGTCAGGCCCAGGTCTTCGGCGATGCGCGAATAACGCTGGTACTGGAGCGAGTGGCAACCCACGCAGTAGTTGAAGAACAGGCGCGCGCCACGCTGCAGCGAAGCCTGGTCGCGCAGGTTCACGCCGGCGGACGGCAGCTCCGCGCCGCCCTCGGAGGCCAGGACCTGGGTGCTGCCCATCAGCAGGCCCAGGGCGAGCGTCATCGAAAGGAGAATGTGCTTCATCAGTAGCTGCCGCTTAGTCATGCGTGGTCACCCGTTCCGGAACCGGCTTGGTGGTTTCCCAGCCGAGGCGCGTGTACAGCCACAGGAACACGAAATAGCCGAAGTAGACCAGCGTCCAGAAGCGACCGAAAAGGTTCTCCCAGAAGGTCACGTCGACGTCGCCGAACCACTCCGGGATCACCTCGGCGGTGACGCCCGCGCCGACCGCGCCGAGCAGGATGAACGACAGCACGAACAGGCCAAGGCCGACCTTGTAACCGGTACCGCGGTAGCGGATCGACTTGACCTTGCCCACGTCGATCCACGGCAGCGCGAACAGCAGGGCAATCGCGCCGAACATCGCCAGCACGCCCCAGAAGGCCTGGCCGAGGAACGACGGGATCATGCGCAGGATCGCGTAGAACGGAGTGAAGTACCACACCGGCTTGATGTGCGCGGGCGTGGCCAGGTTGTTCGCCGGGATGAAGTTGTCGTGCTCCAGGAACCAGCCGCCCATGGTCGGCGCGAAGAAGATGATGAACGCGGCGATCAGCAGGAAGAAGCCGACGCCGACCAGGTCCTTGACCGTGTAGTACGGATGGAACGGGATGCCGTCGGCCGGCTTGAGCGCGTCCCAGCGGTTGCCCTTCGGACCCTTCTTGATCTCCACGCCATCGGGGTTGTTCGAACCCACTTCGTGCAGCGCGGCGATGTGCAGCACCACCAGCAACAACAGCACCAGCGGCAGCGCGATCACGTGCAGCGCGAAGAAGCGGTTGAGGGTGGCGTCGGCGGGCAGGTAGTCGCCCATGATCCATTCCACCAGCGTGCCGCCGATGACCGGGATCGTGCCGAACAGCGAAATGATCACCTTGGCGCCCCAGAACGACATGTTGCCCCACGGCAGCACGTAGCCCATGAAGGCCTCGGCCATCAGCACCAGGAAGATCAGCATGCCCAGCAACCACACCAGCTCGCGCGGCTTCTTGTACGAGCCGTACATCAGGCCGCGGAACATGTGCAGGAACACCACCACGAAGAACAGCGACGCGCCGGTGGAGTGCATGTAGCGGATCAGCCAGCCCCACTCCACGTCGCGCATGATGTACTCGACCGACGCGAAGGCTTCCGCCGCGCTGGTCTTGTAGTTCATGGTGAGGAAGATGCCGGTCACGATCTGGTTGACCAGCACCAGCAGCGCCAGCGAACCGAAGTAGTACCAGAGGTTGAAGTTCTTCGGCGCGTAGTACTCGGTCATGTGCTTGCGGTAGGCAGGCATCATGTTGGGCGCGCGCTCGTTGACCCAGTCGCCCATGCGGGTGAATACGTTAGCCATCAGCCGGCCTCCTTGGGATCGACGCCGATCTGGATGTGGGTGTCGTCCACGAAGTGGTACGGCGGCACCTGCAGGTTCTTCGGCGCGGGCACGCCGGCGAACACGCGACCCGACAGGTCGTAGCGCGATTTGTGGCAGGGGCAGAAGAAGCCACCCTTCCAGTTCGGATCGAACGGTTCGGGCTTGATCTGGGGGAAGAACTCCGGCACGCAGCCCAGGTGGGTGCAGATGCCGATCACGACCAGCCACTCGGGCTTGATCGCGCGGTCCGGGCCCTTGATGTAGCTCGGCTGCTGGTCGACCTCGGAGTTGGGATCGACCAGGCGCGGCGCCAGGGTCGGCAACACCGCGAGCTGGTCCTGGGTACGGCGGACCACGAACACGGGCAGGCCGCGCCACGCGTAGTCGACCTTCTGGCCCAGCTCGATCTTGCCGATGTCGGCCATGACCGGCGCACCGGCGGCCTTGGCGCGGGCGCTGGGCTCCCAGGACTTGATGAAGGGCACGGCCGCCGCGACGACTCCGACAGCACCGACCACGGAAGTGGTCGCTGTCAGGAAGCGGCGGCGGCCATGATCGACGACTTCGTTCGCCATCAGGCTCTCCGGTACATGCAATGCCATTGAGATGCGAGCCCCGTTTGGGAGCCTGCAAAAATCGCGTTAGTGTAGCGTCAGGGCCTGGCCCGTACAATAAATCGCACAAGGGGACGACCTCCCTGCGCGCCTCCCGAGTCCGGCCCACGCAAACCATTGAAGCCATGAAGAACGCCGCCGGCGCGCTCGCCTTTATCGCCCGCTTTGTCATCCTGGGACTGGCGCTCGCCTTCGTGGTCGGCCTGTTCTGGCCCGGCAGCGGGGACCGCCTGCGCACGCGTTTTGGCCTGGACCATGCCCCTCAGGCTGCCGCCACCACCGGGCATGCCACGCCCGCACAAGCGTCCGCCCCCGCGCTGGGTAGTGGCCCGGTGTCCTACGCAGACGCCGTGGCCAAAGCCGCGCCCTCCGTCGTCAACATCTACGCCAACAAGATGGTCACCGCCCGCGCCGTGCAGATGTACGACGACCCCGTACTGCAGCGGCTCTTCGGCGGCCTGCCGACCGGCCCGGCCTACAAGCGCCCGCAGCAGGTGCTCGGCTCGGGGGTGATCGTCAGCGACAAGGGTTACGTGCTGACCAACAATCACGTGATCGCCAACGCCGACGACATCCAGGTCTTGCTCTACGACGGCCGTATCGCCAAGGCCACGCTGGTCGGCGCGGACGAGGAAACCGACCTGGCCGTGCTGAAGATCGACGCCGGCAACCTGCCGGTGGTCAAGATCGCCGATGGTCACTCGCTGCGCGCCGGCGACGTGGTGCTCGCGATCGGCAACCCGCTGGGACTCAACCAGACGGTGACGATGGGCATCGTCAGCGCGGTCGGACGGCAACTCTCCAGCTCCAGCGCCGAGGACTTCATCCAGACCGACGCGGCGATCAACCTGGGCAACTCCGGCGGCGCGCTGGTCAATGCCGGAGGCGAACTGGTCGGCATCAATACGCTTTTGATCGGGCGGCAGGCGAACGCCGAGGGCATCGGCTTCGCAATCCCGGTGAGTAATGCCAAGAACGTGCTCGACCAGATCATCGCCACCGGCCACGTGGTGCGCGGATGGCTGGGCGCCGACTACGCCTTCGTGCCGGTGGCGGCCGACAGCGGCCTGCCCGCGGCTGCCCGCGGCGCGCAGGTGACCGACGTCTATCCCGGCGGACCCGCCGCGCAGGCAGGCATCCAGCCACACGACATCCTGCTGCGCATCGGCACCGACGACATCCTCGACCCGGCCGATCTGCGCCGCCACGAAGCCGCGCTCAAGCCCGGGGCCAAGGTGGGAGTCTCCGGATTGCGCAATGGCGTGCCTTTCCACACCGAGGTCACGTTGGCCCGCCGCCCGCCGCTGCAGACGCGCGCCACGCTGGACGGTTGATGACCCTGCAGGAGCGCACCCTGTGCGCGACCGCTATCGCCGACTTTGCTGGGCACTGCGCTCGACGGACATGGCGGTCGCGCACAGGGTGCGTTCCTACAGGGAACCCGCCCGGCCTCAGGGCGCGCCGCTGCCTCGCATCGCGGTCATCGAACCTCGCACGGCCGCGCCGTATCGCTTGCGCAGTTCGCCGACCCGCTTCACGTAGACCTGCGTCTCCGCATACGGCGGCACGCCGTTGTAACGCAGGACCGCACCGGGACCGGCGTTGTAGGCCGCCGCCGCCAATTGCTCATCCCCGTCGAAGGTCTTGAGCAATTGCGCCAGGTAGCGGGCGCCGCCGCGAATGTTCTGCGCCGCATCGAACGCATCGAGCACACCCATGTCGCTGGCCGTGCCGGGCATCAGCTGCATCAGGCCCTGCGCCCCCTTGAGCGAGAGCGCATTGGGATTGAACGCGCTCTCGGCATGGATCACCGCGCGCAGGAAAGCCTCGTTGACGCCCGATTCCGCGCTGGCCATCCGGATCGCGTCGGCATACGCGGTGAGGTTCAGGCGCACCCGGTTCCAGTCGATGGTCGAGTGCAGATTGCACGCCACGCAGGTGGCGATATAGGTGAACAGCGTGGTGACCGCGCGGCCCTTCCCCCCACGCGGCGCGAGGTTGGTGTATTCGACCGAGCCGTCGGGCCTTTCCACGCGGTAGACCGCGCCACGCAGTACCCGACTGGCCGCGGGCGCGGCGGGCGCCGCGTCAGCGACGTCCTCCCGATAGTTCCACTTGCCTGCATCGACGACCTTTGCAGTGGTGTCGACCGAGCCCTCGACACCAGCCAGCGACACCAGCCGGGCGGTGGTCTGCACCCAGCCGTGGACGCCCGCCAGAGAGGCTATCGGTTGCTTCGGCTTGTTCGCGGCCCTGTGGCGGGGCGCATCGGCGAATGACGCGACCTTGTGGCAGCCGCTGTAGCCGGCGGTGGTGCTGCTGTAGACCGTTTCCCCGCCCGCACCGGCGCATTGGTAAAGCGCGCCAGCGTGCGCCTTCGGCAGCCAGAACAGACCTGCCAGCAACGCACAGGCGAGCGCGACCCTGTAAAGGATCGACCGACCCGGGAAAGCAGCGGAAGCCACGCCGGCGCTCTCCCCTTGGCGTGCGGCGGCAAACATGCGCGGAGTGTGCCCCCATGCCAGGACGGACGCCAGCGTGACCATGCGGTTCCGTGCGGGACGGCACGCCGTTGCGGCGCGTCGCGGGCCAGCGGCCCGGCGCCAGCCATGCTCCCGCCAGGAGCGCGCCTTGCGCGCCACCGGGATGTCGGGTCCGCCGGCACCGGCAAGAATTCGCCGTAGCTCCCGCGCTGCGCGGGTAGCCGAATGTAACGTGGGACGGGTCGCGCGCCGCGCTTCCGACCGGCGCGCCGGCCCGACCGGGCATCGCGGTCGCGCACAGGGTGCGTTCCTACCGGTATCTAGCAGCGTGATCGGCGCTCGCGTAGCAAGCGAGGGGCGGCCGCAAGTGCTTGATCCGAAGCAAAAACTGGCACGCCACTGAGCACCCGCGTAAACTGCGCGGTTCGGCGCCCCTCCCTGCTGGCGCCTCAAGCAGACGGTACACCAGCCCATGAGCGGCAAACTTTTCATCAAGACCCACGGCTGCCAGATGAACGAGTACGACTCGGCCAAGATGGCCGATGTGCTCAAGGCTTCGCACGGCCTGGAACTGACCCAGGACGAGTCCGAGGCGGACGTCATCCTGATCAACACCTGCTCGATCCGCGAGAAGGCGCAGGAAAAAGTGTTCAGCCAGCTCGGTCGCTGGAAGGAGCACAAGCAGGGCGGCAAGCCGGTGCTGATCGGCGTCGGCGGCTGCGTGGCCTCGCAGGAAGGCGAGGCGATCATCAAGCGCGCGCCCTTCGTGGACCTGGTGTTCGGCCCGCAGACGCTGCATCGCCTGCCCGAGTTGATCGAGGCCAAGCGCGAGACCGGCAAGCCGCAGGTGGACATCTCCTTCCCCGAGATCGAAAAGTTCGACCGCCTGCCCGAGCCGCGCGCCGAAGGCCCGACCGCCTTCGTCTCGATCATGGAAGGCTGCTCCAAGTACTGCAGCTACTGCGTGGTGCCCTACACCCGCGGCACCGAGATCAGCCGCCCGTTCGACGACGTGCTGGTGGAAGTGGCGCAGCTGGCCGAACAAGGCGTGCGCGAAGTCACCCTGCTGGGCCAGAACGTCAACGCCTACCAGGGACCGATGCACGACGGCGGCATCGCGGACCTTGCCGTGCTGATCCATGCCATCGCGCAGATCGAATCGATCGGTCGCATCCGCTTCACCACCTCGCACCCGCTGGAGTTCTCCGACTCGCTGATCGAGGCCTACGCGAGCGTCCCGAAGCTCGCCAACTTCCTGCACCTGCCGGTGCAGGCCGGCTCCGACCGCATCCTGGCGGCGATGAAGCGCGGCTACACCACGCTCGAGTTCAAGCAGAAGATCCGCAAGCTGCGCGCGGTGCGGCCTGACATCTGCATCAGTTCGGACTTCATCGTCGGCTTCCCCGGCGAGACGGACGACGATTTCGACAAGACCATGAAGCTGATCGAGGACGTCGGCTTCGATCAGAGCTTCTCCTTCATCTTTTCAGCCCGTCCCGGCACCCCGGCGGCCAACCTCGCCGACGACACGCCGTCGGAGGTCAAGCATGCGCGCCTGTCGCGGCTGCAGGCGAAGATCAACGACAACGCGCGGCTCATCAATGAGGCGATGGTCGGCACGGTGCAGCGCGTACTGGTCGAAAAGCCCAGCCGCAAGAACCCGAACGAGCTGACCGGCCGCACCGAGAACATGCGTTTCGTGAACTTCCCCGGCAACGCGCGCCTGATCGGACAGTTCATCGACGTCCAGATCACCGAGGCCATGACCAACTCGCTGCGCGGGCGCGTGCACCTGGCCGAGGAAGTGGCGGTTGCCTGACGCAAGCCTCCTCTGCCGCCGGGAGAGGGGATGGGGAGACGGTCCGACCCTCGCGGCAAGCCTCGAGCGAAACGCTACGCCCGAACCCTCATCGCCTGTCGGCACCTTCTCCCGGAGGGAGAAGGCCCACCCTCCAACCTTTCGACAGACCCCATGACCAACGGCCTCAACGAACGCGACTTCGCCCTCGACCCGGAAGACAACGCCCGGCTGGCCAACCTGTGCGGCCCGTTCGACGAGCACCTGCGCCAGATCGAACTGCGCCTGGGCGTGGAAATCGACCACCGCGGCAACCTGTTCAAGGTCATCGGCGAAGAACCACCTGCCCGCGCCGCCGAAAAGGTGCTGCGCGCGCTCTACGCCGCCACCGAGAAAGAAACCCTCACCGGCGCGCAGATCAACCTGCAGCTGGCCGAATCGGGCATCGACGCGATGGTCGACGAAGCGGCCGAGGGCGCCCAGGACGTGACGATCAAGGTCAAGCGCGGGGTGATCAAGGGCCGCGGGCCGAGCCAGGCGCGCTACCTGCACGCCATCGCCACCCACGACATCAACTTCGGCGTCGGCCCGGCCGGTACCGGCAAGACCTACCTGGCGGTCGCCAGCGCAGTGGAAGCGCTCGAAGCCAACCGCGTGCAGCGCCTGTTGCTGGTGCGCCCGGCGGTGGAGGCCGGCGAGAAGCTCGGCTTCCTGCCGGGCGACCTCAGCCAGAAGGTCGATCCCTACCTGCGCCCGCTCTACGACGCGCTCTACGAGATGCTCGGCTTCGAAAAGGTCGCCAAGCTGATGGAGCGCAACGTGATAGAGATCGCGCCGCTGGCCTACATGCGCGGTCGTACCCTCAACGATTCCTACGTGATCCTGGACGAGGCGCAGAACACCACCGTCGAGCAGATGAAGATGTTCCTCACGCGCATCGGCTTCGGCTCGGTCGCGGTGATCACTGGCGACGTCAGCCAGATCGACCTGCCTCGCCACGTCCGCTCGGGCCTGCGCCACGCGATCGAAGTACTGCGCGGCGTCGACGGCATCAGCTTCACCTTCTTCACCTCGCGCGACGTGGTGCGCCACCCCTTGGTGGCCAAGATCGTGCGGGCGTACGAGGCGTTCGAGCAGGCGAGCGAGGAACAGGCGGCCGGGAAAAAGGGCGGCGCGGCGTGACCGCCATGGCCAGGCGCCCCCGTCCGGCGGCCGCTGCCCTGCCCGCTCCCCAGCTCTCCGTGAGCTATGCCGTTCCCCGCGCCGGCGTGCCCTCGCCAGCCAGCTTCCGCCAGTGGGTGGCGGCGGCGCTTCAAGGCGCCAGGCGACGCAAGCCGGCGGAGGTCGCCATCCGTATCGTCGACACCGACGAAGGCCAGGCGCTCAACCGAGACTACCGCGGCAAGGACTACGCGACCAACGTGCTTTCCTTCCCCGCCGAACTGCCGCCCGGCGTTGACCTGCCCTTGATCGGCGATCTCGCCATCTGCGCGCCGGTGGTCGCCCGCGAGGCGGCGGAACAGGGCAAGAAGCCGCGCGACCATTGGGCACACCTGACCGTCCACGGCACGCTGCACCTGCTTGGCTACGACCATGTCGAGGACGCCGAAGCCGAGGCCATGGAGGCGCTGGAGACGCGCATCCTGGCCGGATTGGGCATTGCCGATCCGTACGCGCCGCAGTAATCAGCGTATCGGTAGGCACAGGCGCCCTTGTCCCTTGTGGGAGCGCACCCTGTGCGCGACCGCCGCATCCGAACATGCATCGGGGTCGCGCACGGGGTGCGCTCCTACAGACAGCGCGCGACGCCAGACGAACCAGCCAGCGCCACCCGCCCGCTTGTGCCCTGAATCCCCACGTTTTTTCCGCTAGACTCCGGCTTTCCGCCCCTTCACGGGCCGCTCTTCCCTGAGTTGATGAACGACGACCCTGGCAGTACCAACGGCCCAGCCCCCCACCGCTCCTGGTGGGATCGCCTGGGCCATCTGTTTTCCGGCGAACCGCGCAACCGCGACGAACTGATCGAGGAACTGCGCGCTGCCCAGGCCAACGGCCTGCTCTCCAACGACACCCTCACCATGGTCGAGGGTGCGCTCAAGGTCACCGAACTGAGCGTGGATGACGTCATGGTCCCGCGCGCGCAGATCGTGATGATCCCCGCCGACGCCTCCCTGCATGACGTGCTGGCCAAAGTGGTCGAGTCCGGCCACTCGCGCTTCCCCGTACACGGCGAGGACAAGGACGAGATCATCGGCATCCTGCTCGCCAAGGACCTGCTCAAGTATTTCGGCGACGGCGAGGGCTTCGACCTCGCGATGCTGCTGCGCCCGGCGGTGCTGATCCCCGAGTCGATGCGACTGAACGTGCTGCTGGCCGAGTTTCGCCGCTCGCGCAACCACATGGCGCTGGTGGTGGATGAATACGGCGGTGTCGCGGGCCTGATCACCATTGAGGACGTGCTCGAACAGATCGTCGGCGAGATCGACGACGAACATGACGACGAGGACGAGCCGAGCCTGATGCACGAACTGCCCGGCGGTGGCGGCTGGATGGTCAGCGCGCTGACGCCGATCGCCGACTTCAACGAGGGGACCGGCGCGAGTTTTTCCGACGAGGAATTCGACACCGTCGGCGGCATGGCGACCGCGGAATTTGGCCATCTGCCCGAAGTGGGCGAGGAAGTGGTGTTCGGTGGCTATCTCTTCATCGTCACCGAGGCCGACGACCGGCGCGTGCAGCAGTTCCGCGTGAACCGGCAGCCGGCCGATGCCTGAGGCGGGCATCCCTGCATCCGGGTCGCGCCCAAGGGCGCTCCGACCAGAGCCGACCCACCCTTGCAGGAGCGCCCTTGGGGGCGCCCGCCACCTGCCGGCAAGCCGAATCGCCCGGCACGCGGGCTACGTCTTGCTGCTCCTGCTCCTGTTCACGTTCACACTGCGCCCGGCCCACGCCGGCGTCGCCAACGCCCCCGGCGCCAATCTCGAGGTCTCGCTGATCACCTACGGTCCCGGCGACACCTACTGGGAACGTTTCGGCCACGACGCGATCGAGCTGCGCGATACGGTCAGCGGGGAGGCCTACAACTTCAACTACGGCGTGTTCGACTTCGACGAGAGCGGATTCCTGCTGAACTTCGCGCGCGGTCGCATGCACTACCTGATGGATGCCGCGCCCACCACGCTGGACGAGAACTGGTACATCCAGGCGGGCCGCTCGGTCACTCGCCAGCAACTGGACCTCACGCCGGAACAGGCGTCCGCACTGCGCGATTTCCTGCTCTGGAACCTGCGCCCGGAAAACGCGCGCTACGACTACGACTACTACGTCGACAACTGCACCACCCGCGTGCGCGACGCGCTGGACCGTGCGCTCGGCGGCGTGCTCAAGACCCAGCTGATCGCCCGTCCCGGCGGCATGACCTACCGCCAGCAGACCGCCCGCCTGATGAGCGCGCAACCGTGGCTGATGCTGCTGCTCGACCTCGGCCTTGGACCGTACGCCGACCAGCCGCTCAACGCGTGGGAGGAAAGCTTCCTGCCGTCCGTGCTTTCGCAGCAGCTGGCCAGCGTGCAGCTCGCCGGTCCGCAGGGTGCGGGCCCGCTGGTTACCGCCACCGCATTGATCTCGCCCAACCGCCTGGACACGCCGCCGGCGACCGCACCCGACCTGCGGCTTCCGCTCGCCCTGGCCGGCCTGGCGCTGGCCATCGTGCTGCTGCTCGCGCGCCGATTCAGTCCCACCGGCTTCAGCCTGCTCGGCACGCTCTACCTGCTGTTCGCGGGCGTGGCAGGCATCGGGCTGCTGTTCCTGTGGCTCCTGACCACGCATCATGCGGCCTGGGCCAACGTCAACCTGCTGCTTTTCAACCCGCTCGCGCTGGTTCTGCTTCCATCGACGTGGCGCGCCAGGCATGGCCTGCCCGCTTCCCGGCTGGCCGATGCCGTCCTCATGCTGCAGCTGTTCGCCCTGCTGGCCGCCGTGCTGCTGCACCTGCTCCCCGGCACCGTCCAGCAGAACCAGCCCTGGCTACTGTTCTCGATGCCGGCATGGCTGGCGATGGCATGGGCACTTCGCGCAAAACGCCGCTTGTAGGAGCGCACCTGTGCGCGACCACCATCCGCACGCCGCGAGAGCTGCTCGCGCACGGACGTGATCCACAAGCCCAGCCCGCGCAATTGCCTCATGCCCGACCACCGCGCATGATGCGGCGATGACCTCGTCCAGCTCGCCCGCACCCGCGTCGCTCCCGGCCTACAACGGCATGGTGGTCAACTGCATCGCCTACCACGGCGATGGCACCCGCCTCGGCGACGTCACGCTCGACGCCATCAGCGACGTACTGCAGGAACCCGGCACGTTCGTCTGGGTCGGCCTGCACGAACCGGATGCTCCGTTGCTGCTCAAACTGCAGGAGGAGTTCGACCTGCACGACCTGGCGGTCGAGGACGCGCACAAGGCGCACCAGCGCACCAAGCTGGAGGCCTATGGCGACTCCCTGTTCCTGGTGGTGCAGACGGCGCAGGTGGTCGATGGCGACCTGGCCTTCGGCGAAACGCAGATCTTCTTCGGCGAACGCTACCTGGTGACGGTCCGCCACGGCGCATCGCTCTCCTACGCGCCGGCACGCCGCAGCTGCGAACAAGCGCGCGAGCTGATGCAGAACGGTCCGAGCTACGGCCTCTATGGCGTGCTGGACTTCATCGTGGACAACATGCTGCCCATCGTGCGCGACTTCCGCGAGGAGCTGCACCGGCTCGAGGCGGACATCTTCGCCGAGACGTTCAAGCGCAGCACGGTTCGCCGCCTGTACGACATGCAGCGCGACCTGACCACGCTGCGCCTGGCCGTCGCCCCCCTGCAGGACATCACCAACCAGCTCGTGCGCATGCACCCTCAGCTGATTCCGGACGACCTGCGCCCCTACTTCCGCGACGTCTACGACCACGTGGCCCGCGTCAACGAGTCGATCAGCGCGATGCGCGAGATGCTGGCCGCGGCGATCAACGTGAACCTGTCGCTGGTCACCTTCGGCCAGAACGAAGTGATGAAGCGCCTCGCCGGCTACGCTGCGCTGCTGGCCGCGCCGACCCTGATCACCAGCTGGTACGGCATGAACTTCAGCCATATGCCCGAGCTGGACAAACCGTGGGCGTACCCGCTGGTGATCGTGGTGGTGGCGGGTGTGGTGGGCGGGATCTATACCTGGCTCAAGCGCGTCAAGTGGCTGTAAGCCCTTTCCTCACACCCCGCGCCACACGATCAGTAAAGTCAGACGCTTGCCACACCCCCTCCCCTGCAAAGCAGGGGAGGGCTGGGGAGGGGTGCTCTTGAACTAGTGCCCGTGGAGATGGCGCAGCACTTCTTCCAACACAGCATCGACGCGGAGAAGCACGTCATCGTTCCAGAAACGCACGACCCGATATCCTTCGGCCTCAATCATTCGCGTCCGATTGCCATCATAGGCAGACGCATCAAGATGCTGTCCGCCATCCAGTTCGATGACCAGAGCGCCGGGAACGCAGACGAAATCAGCGATGAATCCCGCGATCGGATATTGGCGGCGGAACTTCCAGCCGGCTAGTCGCTCGCGGCGCAGGTAACGCCATAAATGGCGCTCGGCGTCGGTGGGTGCGTTTCGCAACCAGCGCGCCCGTTTCCATTTGGTTTCCATGACCCGACATCCGTGTCCCTGGAGAGGCAAAGGCTACCCCCTCCCAACCTCCCCCTGCATGCAGGGGGAGGAGCAAAAGCACGCCGGCTCCAACCTTGCGCTTGCTACAGAAATGCCTGTCAGCCCGAGCCCCTCCTGCCTGCACGGAAGGGCTGGTACGGTCAATCCTTCGACGTCCACCGCTTCAACCACGCATTCACCGTCTCATGCCACATCACGCTGTTCTGTGGTTTGAGCACCCAGTGGTTCTCCTCCGGGAAGGTGAGGAACTCGCTCGGGATGCCCTGGCGCTGCAGCGCGGTAAAGGCGCCCAGGCCCTGGGTGATCGGGATGCGGAAATCGTTGCCGCTGTGCACCACCAGCATCGGCACGCGCCAGTCCTTGACGTGGTTGATGGGGTTGAAGCGCTCGTAGTTCTCGGGATGGTCGAACTGCGTGCCGCCGTTCTCCTTCTCCTCGAACCACAACTCCTCGGTGGCGTAATACATCATCCGCGCATCGAACACGCCGTCGTGGTCGACGAAGCACTTCCATGGCTGGTTCCACACGCCCGCCATCCAGTAGACCATGTAGCCACCGTAGCTGGCCCCCAGCGCGCAGGCGTTGTCGCCGTCGAGGAAGCTGTACTTGTCCAGCGCAGCCTTCCAGCCGGCCTTGAGGTCCTCCAGCGGCTTGCCACCCCAGTCGCCGGAGATCGAGTCGGTGAACGCCTGGCCGTAGCCGGTGGAGCCGTGGAAGTTCACGGTCACCACCGCGAAGCCCTGACCGGCGTAGGTCTGCGGGTTCCAGCGGTAGCTCCAGCCATTGGACATCGCGCCCTGCGGACCACCGTGGATGATGAAGGCCACCGGATACTTCTGCCCGCGCTTGTAGCCCACCGGCTTGACCACGTAGCCCTGCACGGTTTCGTTGTTCCAGCCCTTAAAGGTGAAGAACTCGAAGTCGCCGGTCCTAGCGTTCTTCAGCCGCTCGGCGTTGTAGTGCGTCACCTGCTTGAGGCCGCGGCCACTGGCGTCGGTCAGGTAGAGGTCGACCGGGTGCTTGAGGTCATCGCGTGCCAGCAGCAGCTTGCCGTTCTGGAGCGAATAGCCACCCACCGTGCCCTCGCCCACCAGCTTGGTGACCTTGCCGCTGGCCGCATCGACGGCGAACAGTGGGTGCTGCCCCTCGTCGTCTGCCGTGGCGTAGAGCGTCTTGCCATCATCGGCGATGGTCAGCGCACCGGCCGAACGGTCCCACTGCGGATCAACCTCGCGCGTGGCGCCGCTCTGCAGGTCCATGGCCATGATCGCAAAGCGGTCGGCCTCGAAACCCGGCTCCTTCATGGCCAGGTAATAGAGCGTCCTGCCGTCCGGCGAAGGCACGGGATAGGCGTCCCACGCCTTGTTCGCCTCGGTCAGGTTCTGCGGCGCGGACGAGCCGTCGGCGGGCACACGGTAGAGGTCGAAGTTGGTCGACCACGGCTCGCTCGTGCCGGCGATGCGCACGTCGAAATAGACCGTGCGGCCATCCAGCGAGAAGGCGAACTCGCTCTCGTCGCCAAAGGGCTTGCTCGGGATGTCGCCGTCGATACCGCGGCTGAGCAGGGTCGGCTCGGCCGGCAACATGCCCTGGCCGTCGAAGTGGGCGATGAACAGCTGGTTGCGGCGCCCGTTGGCCCAGGCGTCCCAGTGGCGCACGAACAGTTTGTCGTAGACAGTGCCGGTGGCCTTGTTCTTCTCGCGACCGTCGATGCGCTCCTTGGTGCAGGCCAGGTCCGCGCAGTCGGTGTAGACCTCGTAGGAAAGCAGCACGCTCTTGCCATCGGGTGCAAGCTTGTAGCCACCCAGGTCCAGCGCGCCGTGACTGACCTGGACCGCGGCCTTGTGCCCGGCCAGGTCCAGCTTGTCGCCCGTACCCAGGTCCACCCGCCACAGCTGCGAAATGCCGTCGGCCGCTGCCACGTAGTAGAGGCTGTGCCCGTCGGCCGCCCAGCGTGCCGAGCTGCCCTTGTCCACCACCTTGACCGGCTCGCCGCCCTTCTTCAGATCCAGCACATAGATCGCGTTGATGCCCTTGTTGGCGGCGTAGTCCGTGCTGCGCACGCCGAAGGCGGCATAGCGGCCGTCGGGCGAGAGCTGCGGGTCACTCACGCGATCCATCATCACCAGGTCGCGCACATTGAACGGGTGCGGGGCGTGGGTTTCCAGGTCGACGGCCAGCGCCGGTGTGGCGAGCAGGCCCAGTGCAAGCGCGGCGAACAGCGGCTTCATGGAGTTTCCCTTGGTTGAAGGCGAAGCCCGCAACTTAAGCGGGCGCGCATGCAGACGCAACCGACGCGTGCCTTCGCCAGTACCATTCACGCGCCCCGGCTCACCAAAGGCCCGCGAAGCACCATGTCCCAACCCGACACACGCGCACGCCACTGGATGTGGTCCGCCCTGCTTGTGCTGATAACCGCGCTCTCGCTGGGCGTGCGCCTGCACTACGTCATACACGCCCAGGTGCTTCAGCCGGTAGACGATCAACAACACGTGCGGGGCGACGGCGTCGAGTACTACGCCTACGCACGCAACCTCGCCCGTTACCACGTGTTCTCAATGGCGCCGGAAACCGGCACGCCCCCTCCTCCGGACAGCTTCAGGGATCCAGGCTATCCGTCGTTTCTCGCCGCGTGGATGAAAGCCTGGCCCGACTGGACCCACTGGTATGCCGCCGTACTTTTGAGCCAGGCGATATTGAGCGCGTTGGCCGTGCCGTTGGGCATGCTCATGGCGCGGCGCTGGATGCCGCTGCCGTGGCTGGCCGCCGCGGGCTTCCTGATGGCGCTGTGGCCTCACAGCATTGCCAGCAACAGTTTCATCCTCAGCGAATCATGGGTCGGATTTCTCACCGTTGCCGGTCTTGCATGGACCGGTTGGGCGCTGGACAAGGGACGCACGGCTCACGCCATCGGTGGAACCGTCGTCCTGGCCATGGCCGCGCTCAGCAACGCGGTGCTGATCCCCCTGGTTCCCTTGGCGGTGTTCTGGCTGCTCGCCTGCCGCCGGATCAACCGACGCACGGCGTTGGCGCTGCTCATCTTCCCAGTGGTGTTCTGTACTGCCTGGCAGATACGGGGCGCGCTGTTGCCACCTTCGCCCTCGTCGAGCGGACGGGCGCTGATCAACCTCGACCAAGGGTCTTGGCCCAATTACCACGCCGCCTACCGGGGTGCCTCCCGGCATGATCCCGAAGCGGCCGAGGCGCTTGCGGCGATCGAGCGGGAAACCACGCTGCTGCGGCGCGAACCGCTACAGGGCTTGCAAGCGATCCTTCGCCGCCTGTCCGCAGAGCCGATTCACTACGCGGCCTGGTATGCGAGCAAGCCCATGCTCTTCTGGGGATGGGATATCCAGATGGGACAGGGGGACGTCTATGTCTACCCCACACGCCACTCGCCATTCAGGGAAAACAGTGCACTCCGTGCTGTGGCCGCAATCTGCAAGGCCCTGAATCCGCTCCTGTTCGGTGCACTGGTCGTTGCCTGGATTGCCATCGCCATCCGCCGGCGACAGGCGCCGCCGTCGCTGCAATTTGCCAGCGTGCTCACGATCTACGTGACCTTCGTATACACGGTGCTGCAGGCGGAGCCCCGCTATTCGACTCCCTTTCGGCCGCTGGAAATCCTGCTGGCGCTCTGGGCCATCTGGCTAGCCTGGGGAATGGCGTCGCGCCATTGGGGGCAAGCGGACGCGACCGTACGTGACACCTATCACAACTCGCCCACGACCGACCGCCGCACCGACCCGATTGGTATAAAACCTGCCTCGCCCGGATGACCAACAGGGGACTTCCATGCGAACGATTCGACGTACCGGCGGCTTTACGCTGATCGAGTTGATGATCGTGATTGCGATCATCGCCATCCTGGCTGCCATCGCGATACCTGCCTATCAGGACTACACCATCCGCGCCCAGGTGACCGAGGGGCTGAGCCTATCCACGGGACCCAAGTCTGCGGTCTGGGATTTCATCTCCAACACAGGCCGGTTTCCGCGCAGCAACGCCTCGGCCGGACTGTCGAAGGCGACATCGATTACAGGGAGCTACGTATCGAGCGTCGACGTGACCGACGGCAAGATTGACGTTGCCTACCAGGGTCCCAAGGCCAACATCCAGATCCACAGTGCCGCGCTTGTCCTGTCACCGATCACCCATGGCGGCAGCATTGCGTGGACCTGCAGCGGGCCGGGGACCACTCTGCCCGGCAAATACCTTCCGTCGTCGTGTCGCCATTGACGGCCAGAGACGCACCTTTGACAAACTTTGGCACTAGGTGCCGCTTTTAGGCAGGCCTGCCAGATGCCAGCCCCGTCACGATTCTTCAACCGGGCGCTACAGCAAACACACGGGTTGTAGACATTCGTGACGACGTGCACAATCGCCCGGCCTGCAGCTATGCGGCAATAAAGAAGCAGTGGGCGTGGCACGCAAACTGCTTCGTACACCGCGAGCTTCCTGGTCGTTCCTGACCGCGTACGTGGGGTCCGATTCCGCCTAGGGGGATCCGGGACCGGGGCTCAGGGGGCATCAAAACGGTTAGCTAACCAGCAATAACGAGGAACCATCATGAAGAAGAGCATCCAGAAGGGCTTCACCCTCATCGAACTGATGATCGTGATCGCCATCATCGCCATCCTGGCGGCCATCGCGATCCCGGCCTACCAGGACTACGTGATCCGCACGCAGGTGTCCGAAGGCATGTCGCTGGCCGATGGTGCCAAGACCGCCGTGGCCGAGTTCTACACCAACACGGGCGAACTCCCGAAGTCGAATGCTTCCGCTGGCCTTTCCAAGAGTGAAAGTATTCATGGCCAGTATGTGAGCGAAATCCAGGTTGGCACTGTCGATGGCGCCGCCGCCAATGGCCAGATCGTTGCTGTGTATGAGGGCGACAAAGCCAACAGCGCGATCAAGAACGCTGCCTCGACGTTGACCCTGTCCCCGATCACCCACGCCGGCTCGGTCGAGTGGCACTGCAAGGGCGACGGCACCTACGTCAAGGACAAGTACCTGCCGGCCTCCTGCCGCCAGTAATTTCCTGATACGTGCGTTGATCAAGAAGGGCCGCGATGCGGCCCTTCTTTTTTGGTAACGGGAACGATGAAGCCGAATAGCCGCCTGGCCGCCTGGCTGATGCTCAGTTGTACGGCATGCCTTACGGTGCTCGCCTACCACCCGGGCCTGCACGGCGGGTTCCTCTTCGACGATTTCGCCAATCTTCCCGCGCTGGGCGAGACAGGCCCCATCACCCGATGGGAAACCTTTGTCCGCTATCTAACCTCCGGTACCGCTGACCCGACCGGCCGCCCGATTGCCCTGCTCTCATTTCTGCTGGATGCGCGCAACTGGCCGGCAAACCCCTATCCATTCAAGCGGACGAACCTGCTCGTTCACCTGTTGAATGGTGTATTGCTGTTTCTTCTGCTGCGCCGATTGGGCACTGCCGCAGCCGTGCGGCCCGAACAAGACCGCAAACGCCTCGATGTGGCGGCGGCCCTTGGTGCCGGCTTCTGGATGTCGCACCCTCTCTTCGTCTCGACAACGCTGTACATCGTGCAGCGCGAAGCCATGCTGCCCGCCACGTTTACGCTCATGGGGCTGCTGGCCTGGTTGCAGGGCCGAAAGAAAATGACCGAGCGTGCCCTGTGGAGAGGACTGGCCTGGATCGCTACGGGTTTGGGCGCCTGCACCGTGCTGGCCCTGCTGAGCAAGGCCAACGGTATCCTCCTGCCGGTCCTCGCGCTCACGCTCGAGTTCGCGTTTTTGCGCCCCTGCGATCGTGCCGCCCACCGGACAATTCCACCGTCCGGTTACGAGCGCGCCATGCTGCTGTTCGGCTGGCTGCCCACGCTGGCAATCACTGTGTATCTGTTGCACGCAGGATGGCACGGTCTGACGGTCGGCATTTCCGACGCGCGCCCATGGACGCTGGGTGAACGGTTGCTCACCGAGCCGCGGGTGCTTCTCACCTACCTGCACATGCTCTGGCTGCCAACGCCTTTCACTGCCGGGCTGTTCAATGACCAGGTCAAGGCGTCCACCTCCTTGCTGCATCCGTGGACCACGCTGCCTTCGCTCTTGGCCATCACTGCGTTGATCGCCGTCGCGTGGAAAGGTCGCAACCGCTGGCCGGCGCTTGCGACGGCCGCCCTGTTCTTCTTCGTCGCACAGTCGATCGAGTCCAGCACCATCGCACTGGAACTGTTCTTCGAGCACCGAAACTACCTGCCTGCACTGCTGATGTTCTGGCCGCTTGCGTTGTGGTTGTGCGACGTCAAGCTCGTGGCACAGCGATCCACCGGCGCCCCCGATGGACGCTTACCCTGGCACCGCTCCCGCCTGGCCCTGGCAATCCTTGGCCTGGCCGCCTTGCTGATCATGACCTGGTCCCGGGCGAGTCTCTGGGGCAATACCCGCGAGCAGGCGCTGCTGTGGGCCCGTTTGAACCCTACCTCGGCCCGAGCGCAGGCCTTTGCAGCACAGGCGGAAATGCGTGCCGGCTACCCTCAATTGGCCATCCAGCGCCTGGAGCCCGCGTTGCGGTCCGCTCCCAACCAGGTACAGCTCGCCTTGAACCTGCTCGCCGCCCGGTGTGCCGCGGGCAACCTCGATAGCGCTGCACTCGCAGCCGCAGAACACGCGCTGGCCACCACTCGCGACACGGGCACCCTGTTGACCAGCTGGTTCAACCGGGCAATCAACGGGGCGGCATCCGATGGATGCCCGGCTCTGGACCTCAAAGAGATCAAACGCCTGCTGCTGGCCGCCCGGCAGAACCCACGACTCGCCAGCAATCATGGCCGCAAGCAGGATATCGACTATCTGCTGGGCCGCATCGCGATAGCCCAGGGCCAGCCGGGACAGGCTTTGGCGCTGTTCAACGCCGGACTGAAAGAGCAACCGCGCGAGAGCCTCGCACTCAGCCAGGCGGCCGAACTCGGCTCGGCCGGTTTTCCGGCGCAAGGGCTCGCTCACCTAGACTATTACCGATCGCTCCCGCCACCGCCCACGGCCGCTGACTGGAACATGGGACGTCTGCACGCCTATGTATTGCGCCAGCAGAATTACTGGCCACGGGAAATGGCCCGCCTGCGGGCTACACTGCTACAAGACCTTCACAGCACCCAAGCCCCTTCCGGATGAACCTCCCCTCCTGCCTTCGCAACCGCAGCCTCTGGCTGATGGCCATGGCATTCGTCCTCTGTACCGCAGCCTACTGGCCCGGACTTTCCGGTGCTTTTCTGTTCGACGACTATCCGAACATTGTTGACAACCACGGCCTGCAGATCGCCGACGCGAGCGTTTCCAACCTGGCGCGCGCGGCGCTGTCTTCTCCATCAAGCGAGTTCAAGCGGCCACTCGCCTCGTTAAGTTTCGCGGCCAACTATCTAGTAACCGGACTGGCTCCGTTCACCTGGAAGCTGACGAACCTGGCCATCCATTTGCTTAACGGGTGGATGGTCTACCTGCTGTCCCTGGCGTTGCTGCGAGCCACCGCGGAATCTACTGGGGCAAAGCCGAGCAATCGGGCGGGGTTGCTTGCGGTGCTCATTGCGGCCGGCTGGATGCTCCTGCCGATCAATCTCACGGCGGTGCTTTATATCGTCCAGCGCATGGAAAGCTTGGCCAACCTGTTCGTGCTGATTGGCCTGCTTGGATACGTCGCGGGCCGGCGATGCATGATGGCCGGCCGTCGGGGCATCTGGCTTTGCATCGCAAGCGTGCTACTACCCACCGCCATCGGACTGCTTGCTAAAGAAACGGCGGTGATGTTGCCGCTGTATGCGTTTCTCGTCGAGTGGATCGTGTTCCAGTTCGCTCGTGTGAGTAACGCCCAGGAACCGGCGAGACATCGGGGACTGTTGCTGTTGTTCGTCCTGGTGCTCCTGCTGCCAATGCTGTCGGGCCTGGCCTGGCTGGTGCCGGGGCTGCTCCGGCCTTCCGCTTGGGCGACGCGCGACTTCACGCTCGGTACCCGCCTGCTCAGCGAGGCAAGGATCGTCACCGACTACATAGGCTGGACACTGCTACCCACGCCCGGCGCACTGTCGTTCTATCACGACGACTTCCGCATTTCGACCGGCTTGCTGAAACCTTGGACGACGCTCGCCAGCATAGGCTTCCTGGCCGCGTTCATTTTCGGAACTTGGATCCTGCGTCACCGCAATCGTTTGGCCTCGCTCGGCTTGGCCTTCTATCTGGCGTGTCATCTGCTCACCGGCACTATCCTCCCGCTCGAGCTCATCTACGAGCATCGAAATTACTTCGCTAGCTTTGGTCTGCTGCTAGCGCTCGTTCCGCTGCTCGCCGCACCGCGCATGTCCCTGGGCAAACCTGCCGAACCGGGCAGTCCTGACAACGTTGCGTTTGACCGCCCCCTGCCCCTGTCGATGCCCCGATACGTCCTTTTGGCAGGACTAATGCTGCTTTGGACGGGGGAAACCGCGATGACCGCCATCGCGTGGGGCAATCCGCTAAGCCTGGCGCAGGAATTGGCGGCGCGTGCACCAGAGTCACCGCGCGCCCAATACGAACTAGGGCGCACGTACATCATCTACTCGCATTACGACCCGAACTCGTTCTTTACAGATCAAGCCTACGCACCACTCGAGCGAGCGATGCAGTTGCCCGACAGTTCGATCCTTCCCGAGCAAGCGCTAATTTTCATGAACGCTCGTTTGCATCGCCCATTCCGCGATGAATGGTGGGACAGCCTCGTCGAAAAATTGGCATCGAGGAAGCCAGGTGTACAAGACGAAAGCTCGCTTGGATCACTGACCAAGTGCCAGATTGAACGGCTGTGCGCATTGCCTAAGGAGCTCATGATCAATGCGTTCCAAGCTGCGCTTTCACATCCCCGCCCGTCGGCGAGGCTACTCGCGACGTATGGGGACTACGCCTGGAACGTTCTGGATGATCGCGAACTGGGTGAACAAATGGCTGCCGCGGCGGTGGAAGCCCAGCCAATGGAGCCCGCCTATCACATCACACTCGTTCACATGCTTGTGGCACAAGGCAAGAAGCTGCAAGCCACCGAGCAACTACGCTCGTTGAAAAGGCTCAACATCGGCGGCCGTCTGTCGGAGGACATCCAGCGGTTACGAAAACTAATCGGTTCGATCCCCGAACCTTCGAGAGTCCGGACATCTTCTGCGCAAGCGGAGCCATGAGGCTGGGTATACGACGCGCGCCCTGGGGGTTGGTACCGACACTTCGCGGCAATCCACTAGCCACGAACACGGCGGTAGCCTCGGCTTGGCTTGCCATCAGGGCCTCGAGCCAGGCGCTGTGGGCCGTTGCGATCGCTCGGACATTGGGCCCTCAAGGATATGGAAGTTTTGCCGGCGTGGCGGGAGTCGCGTCAGCGCTTGGCGCGTTGTCCGGCCTTGGCTTTGGCTTAGTCATGCTCCAAGACGCAACGCGGGAGCCAAACCAATTTGGTCCCGCGTGGCGACGCGCGGTATTGATGGTGGTCGTCACTGGGACAGCCTTGCTGCTCGGCTTCATTCCGCTCGCCAGGACGGTTACGACCACGTCGCTCGATCTTCAGACGATGTTGGCGATAGGGATACCGGAGCTTATTTGTTTTCCGTTGACCATCGTGTGCAGCTACGCGTTCCAGACGCGCGAGCGCTTTGGCTGGGCCGGCGGCATGTACACGTTGGTGCCAATAGGGAATATTCTGGCGATTCTTGTATTTTGGTTTAGTGGATTACCCCGTACGTTGCAAACCTACGCTCCTTTCCACGCGACACTTGCGGTTTGCTCGATGGTGGCAGGGATATGGACTGTCCATTCCCGCCTTCGACCGAATAAGGCCGGGCTCTCAATGTCGAAGCGAGACCTCGCCGAGGGCATGGGCTTTTCGCTGGTTCGCGTTGTAGACCTGGCTTTGACGTCGTTGGACAAGAGTCTGGTGTTGAGATACGCAGGAGCGGAGGTGGCCGGCGTCTATACATCGGCTTTTCGGCTAGTCGCCGTGTTGACCCTACCGGTGACCTCGCTCTCGATGGCTGCGTTGCCTAAGTTATTCAAGCTAGATGTCCAAAAAAGCCAGAGGCGATTCGTTGAGGTGCTTTTTCTTTGCGGCCTCGCCTACGGCTTAGTTGCCATACCGATCATGTGGCTGCTTGCCCACGTTCTACCTTGGCTGCTTGGCCCGGCATTCGAAGATGCCTCACGGGCCGCGCGATGGATGGCTGCTGTTCCTCTTGCCTACGGCCTCAACGCAATTGCATGCAACGTTCTGATAGCAAGCCACAGGCGCCACCTTCGTCTACTTTCTCAAGCTAGTGGGGTGGGGTTGTTGTGCCTTTTGTCATGGCTGATTATTCCTCGCTACCAACTGCTTGGCGCCTGCGTGACAATCAGCCTCGCGATGGCAGGAACATGCACGATCCTTTGGTCGCTCGCCTGGCTTACTGCCAGACCCGCGGCCAGTGCTCCCAGAGGGAGCAAGTAGCGCGCTCCGGGGAGCGCCCGTGTTGGCAAGCCAGCTTTCCGGAACGAACTTCTGCCGTCGCGGCTATAGGGGGACGGTGACTTACTGTGGTAATCGTCCGCCTAGCACGGGCGGGGCCAGCATCCGACGATTGGAGTAGACGATGTCTCGAACGTTTTCCGCATCCGACGGCTCAGCCCCGGAGATTGATAGGCAGGCCATCGTCGATTTCTTCGAGGAGCGCGCCTCGAAGATAGAAAAACTAGGCCCCGTCAGAGCGGTCATCTATCAGGACAAGCATGCCAACCTTGCAGAGCGTCGCGACTCACTCGAAAAAGAACGACTCACGCCGCTGCTGCAACTTGAAGGCTCGCAGCGCCTACTCGATATAGGCTGCGGGACCGGCCGCTGGACCTCCCAGGTCGCTTCGCTATGCCGCGCGTATCACGGCATCGATGTGAGTGAAGGCCTGGTGACCTACGCTCGCACGCATTACGCGTCCTCATCAGTTCGCTTCTCGGTGGGCTCGGCGGATGATTTTTCGCTCGCGTCACTAGGGGAGAGGGAACCGTTCGATCGCATACTGTGCGCCGGCGTGCTGATGTACCTCAACGACGAAGAAGTCGCCAGCGCATTCCGATGCTTCGAGGCGGCGTGCTCGACGAGTGCAAAAATCTTGATCCGCGAGCCGATGGGGATCGAGCAACGACTCACGATCAAAGACCACTACTCGGAAGAAATGGACCAGACCTACAACGCGATCTACCGGACCGAAAAGGAGATCATTCACCTCGCGAACCATTCCCTTTTTGATCGAGGGTTCAGAACTGCCGGTGCAGAAGACCTCTTCCAGGATGCTGATCTCAATAACAGGAGTGAAACACGGCAGCGCTTGCTTGTTTTGGAGAGGGACTGATGAAGACCCTCTACTGCTTCGATTTGGACGGCACGATCACCACAACCGAAGTTCTGCCGTGCATCGCGTCGGAGATGGGCATTGCGGACGAAATGGCGACGCTCACGAGGATCACGATGGAGGGTCTGATCTCCTTTGAAGACTCGCTTCGTCTTCGCTGCCTTTTGATAGGCCAGGTCCCTATCGATCGTGTGCACTCGATTATTGCGGCCATCCCCTTGGACCCCGCGATCGCCAACTTTATACGACGACATCCGGAAGAATGCTTCGTCGTCACCGGCAATCTCGACGTGTGGATCGGACCTTTAGTAAGCCAATTAGGTTGCAGGACTTTTTCCTCGAAAGCTCAATTTGGCGAGGAAAGGCTCAAACTGGTCCACGTACTCAACAAGGGCCGCGTGATCGCTGATTTGCGTGGCGCGGAAGCGGCAGTCCGGATTGTGGCTATCGGGGATGGGGCCAACGATGTTCCGATGTTGGCCGCCGCAGACATTGGGATCGCCTTCGGTGGTGTGCACTCGCCAACCCCCGCAGCCACCTCCGCAGCACATTACGTCGTTCATGATGGAAACACACTATGCAACCTGTTGAAGGCGCTGTAATAGCCGCGGCCGGCCTTGGCTCCCGCCTCGGCTTAGGCATGCCAAAATGCATGTTGGAAATCGAGGGGACCACTGTTCTGAGCCGACTGATTGCGGTGCTCGAGAAGCACGTTCCCAGCATCCACGTAGTAGTTGGCTACCGGGAAGAGTTGATCATTGATCATTGCGCCCGCTTCCACCGCAACGTGGTTATCGTTCGAAATCCGGAGTTCCGTACCACCAACACCGCAGCGAGCATGACCTGTGGAGCCCGCGGCCTCAGGAGAAAGGTACTGTTCCTTGACGGCGATCTTTTGATCTCGGAGGCATCAATCGCGAACTTCGTAACGAAGGCTCAAGAGTCTGACGTTCTGCTCGGGGTTACCCGCGCAAAAAGCGAACAAGCCGTCTTCGTCCAGACATCATGCAACCCCCAGCAACCCTTGAGCGCCAATGGATTTACACGTGAATTGGCCCAACCTTACGAGTGGGCAAATGTCGTAGCTGGCCCTCCTGACCTCGTCGCATCCGCCGACGGGTTCGTGTATGAGGCTCTCATCCCCCTATTGCCGCTCCCGGCCGCCATGTTGGATCTTTGTGAGATCGATACTCCCTCCGACCTGAAACAAGCGGAATCGTTCGTTCGGACTATTTAGGAACGTCATTATGCGACCGACGATCGTCAAACAAGAGGGTGTAATTGGCGTGGTTGGAGTAGCGCCCTGGTCGACTCTAGATTTTTGCAAGACTCTCTACGGCATGGTCACCGCCACAAAAGACTGGCACTACCCGCGTGTACTGGTCGATATCAATACAAAAATACCCAGTCGTGGTCGTCATTTTGAGCTGGGGGAGGAGGATTTTTCGTTCGCCATCGAACAAAGTATTCGTCGATTGGCTGACGCCGGCGCCAACGTGGTCGTGGTGACCTGCAATACGGCGCATATTTATTACGCACGGTGGGCCAATTGCCCGCCTGTTCCTGTCCCTCATATCGCGCAGGCCTGCGTTGACGAAATGGCGCGCAAGCAAGCTCAACTTGTGGCTATTTTGGGCGGGGCCTCGCTGCGCTCAAGCGGTCTCTACGAGAATTTGCTAGCGGCCGGAGGCATAGCTGTTGCGAGGCTCTCGGAAACTGAGGCGGACTTGGTCGCCCAAGCAATCGAACAAGTAAAGACCACCAGTCGGATATCTGAGTCCATGCTGGCGGATCTGGCAGAACTGTTCAGGTCGCTGCGTAAAAGGGGCGTCGACGGATTAATACTCGGTTGCACGGAATTGTCTTCAGCGCTTCCGCTGGCGGCTGATCTCTTCCCTAACGTAGTCGAATCCAACGCGGCACTTGCCGCGGCGGCGTTGACTATTGCGATGCCCGACGGATTGAACACTGCCAATGGTCATATTGGGCCATGAGTGCTCGCGTCAATGTCGCCTTCTTACTCCAGCGAGCCGAAAGTTGGACCAACATTAGCGGCATTTGGGATCTCATTTGCGCCGACGCCGGGTTCAATGCAGAGATATGGCTTCTGCCCTATAACGCAGAAGATCTTCGATTGTCCCAGCAGCAAGCGCAGATCACACGCGACATGCTTGGCCGCCTCGGTATTCCCTTCACGGAATGGGAAGAAAACCGCGAGCGCTGGGACAATTTCGCATTCGACGTGGCTGTATTCACTAGCCCATATGATCGGGAGCGACCCTCGGGACTGCACTTCAAAGAGGTTGCGAAAAAGGTGCGCGCGACGCTTTACGTCCCGTATGGCGTAGTGGTAGGGGCGGGTTACAAAAACAGGTTGCATCAGTATGCGCAACCGGTCCAGGTACACGCAACAGCCGTTATCGCACGCTCGCGCGAAGAAAAGGAAATGTACGCAAAGTACTGCCCCTCTGGGAGCGCACATGTGCACGTTACGGGGCTACCACGCTTTGACTCTCTGCAAAACCTCGACAAATTTGAGATCGACCCCGACCTGGTTTCGTCCGTGGGGAACCGTCTCCCGGTTCTTTGGAACTCGCACTTCAGTTTCACTGCTGAATACACAGGCAGCGCCGACTTTTCTACTTTCGATATCGTCGGACCTGAGGTTTTTTCCTTTGCGGCGAACAATCCCGATATCGCGCTCATTTGGCGCCCGCATCCGGGACTCTTCCCTGCGGCCCTTCGCGCAGGTCTCTTGGATGAAAGATCGTTGGCAAATTTCAAGGACGAATTGCGGCTTGCGGGCATCATCCTGGATGTCCGCAGCGACCACCGACATGCATTTGCAATATCGCGTGCTCTCATCACCGATCTCGGCTCGTTCCTCATCGAATATTTGATCACGGCGAAGCCGCTTCTCTATCTCCGGAACCAAGCCGGACAAGGGCTTAACGACGAAGGCCAGGCGCTTCTGCCTTTTATTGACGTGGCCGATTCTCCAGAAGAGGTGATTTCATTCTTGGGGGCGTTGCAACAGCATGTCGATCCTGGCAGGCCCCTCCGCGACATGGCTCGCGCACGATTCTTGCCACGGGAAGACGGTCATTCGTCAGAACGTGTCGTCAGATTGATCAAGAGTATGGCCTCCTCCGGGGAGGCGGAGGGCCAAGCCCTGCAGGGTTACCCCGAAATGCATCGCCTCTCTGCCCTGTTGCGAGAACTAAGAACCCGCAAGCTTGCAGGCCGCGGCAGCCCAATGGTTGCCAGAGCATTCAAGAACGTCCGCGCGACCGTCGCTCACGCCATTAAGGGGAGCCCCCAGTTGCTCAGGCTGATGAGACGACTGAAGTCGCGTTAATAGCGTCCACCCGCGCAGCATGCGTCAGCAAAAACAACCACCGGGGATTTCCGGCTAAATGAGAGACAGGGCGGTCCGCGCCGCCAAAGCGATAGCGTCCCAACCCAGCTCGCTTGGCGCGGGAAGAACCTTTCGCGCCACGGTTTGATCCAAGATCGCCCGCGCAAGATCTGCCGGATCCCCCGGTTCCGCCATGAGCCCACCCAACTGGGCGGCGATATCGATGAAGTTTTCGGTGAAGTTGGGTGTACGGGTCGCGACAATCGGCCGCTGCATGGCCATGTACTCGACTATTTTGCAGGATGAAGCCATGTCGAGATAGGCTGAGCGCCGATAAGGCAATGCCAGCAGATCGCAACATGCCAGCGCACGCGGTACATCGGGATATGGAAGATCACCGAGATAGTGAATGCCGCTGCCATCGAGAACCAAGCCCGCTCGTGGCTTGCCTCCGATCAGGACTTGAAGGTCCGATCCGCTCGCTAGCAACCGCTGCCGGGCGGAAAGCAAATCGTCGATTCCTCTCCCTTTGTCCAGACTACCGAAATATCCGATGATCGTAGCATCCAGAGGAAGCCCGAGAGCGGTCCGGCACGCCTGCATATCTCGCGGATAAAAGTTGCTGGTATCTATTCCGTTTCGAACCAGAACGGACTTTTTTACCCTCTCGCCCGTTCGCTCCATTAGCGCACGGCTTGCGAACATGCATGCATCCGCACGGCGCAGCAGGAAATCGTATGGGTCGAAGCCCGGTAGAGTTGCAAAGGCACCGAACTCGTCGTATTTGTCGTAGATGTCGAAGACGAAGCGTGCCCTCAGCCGCCTGGCGAGGCGATAGGCCAAAAGCCCTATGTAACAGTCTCCGCTGGCCACGACGACGTCCGGCTTCGAGGAAAGCCGGCTTTGCCGAAGATACTGCTTGAACACCGAGAGTGTCCGTACTGGCGTCGAGACCACGTCAAGCTGGCCCTCGGTCTTCCTCACTAGATCTCGTGAGTGGTAATCAACCAGCCACAAACGCGTCGGCACGCCAGCTTGTGCCCAATGCCATGGCAAATTCCATATACGCCCATACTTTTCTCGCAGCGCATCGCGATTGGTGTAGAAGCGCTTACCCACAAACAACACTTTCATATCAATCGTCTGACTCGATCTATTTCCATAAGCAACGTCGTGTCTTGGACGTAAATCAAACTGTTGCTGTGCCGCCAAGAAGCTCCCAGAGTTGCTCGCCAAACACAGGCCACGCGAATTGTCTGGCGAACCTACGGCAGCCATCCGGCCGCACCGATCTTGCTGGAGAAAGCGCATCGAGGGTGCGTTCGGCAAACGCCGCGTAGTCCCCTGGCTCTACCAGCCATCCGGAAACGCCCGGTTCGACCGCATCGGAGACGCCCCCCACAGAGAACGCGACCGTCGGTACGCCGTGCGCGGCGGCCTCGACTGCAACCATGCCGAAACCCTCGACGTCGCCAGCCATCTGACGTACAGGAAAGACCAGGACATCAGAGCCTTGGTATGCCGCGTTCAACTCAGCTTGATCACACATGCCAAGGAAAATGAGGTTCGATGCCAGCCCAAGCTTTTCTGCGGTGGAGCGTATCTGCGCGGTGATCCCTTCTGCACGACCGGCCAGCGCATCCGGAGCTTCGTTGCCGATCACTACGAGCACGGCTTTCGGATGTCGTCCGACAATCACCGGTAGCACCGACTGCACGAACTCGAGTAGTCCTTTGCGCGGCGTTAGCCGACCCACAGACAACATGACGGGACGCTCCTGCAGGCCATGCCGCGCCCGCCAATTCGTAGCGGCATCGGCTGTTAGCTCCGACTCTAGCTCCACGCCTGGATGAAGCACACGAATCCGGTCTGCTGGGATGCCAGCCTGCGCCGCCAGAACAGCCGTGTTCCGACTGTTCGCCAGGCACAGATCGAAACGCCGGATCAGCGGTAACCATACTCGTTGGTACGTGGGATGCCGCACGACGATATCGAGACCGTGCAGATATACGGCGCACTTGCTGCGCCTCAAGCGCGCAGCCATTAACGCGAGGGGTGCTACCAATCCGCTTCCCGCAAGCACCCAATCGAAACGTTGCCCCAAGGCGGCGTAGAGCGTTTGTCGCGCGGCCCCCATCAGGTAACCGCGGAGGCTCGATGAGCCTGCTTCCCGCACAGAAACGCCCAAGGGCATCGATGTGCGGCATCCAGGCGGCCCGACGATCTCCAAGTCGGCGCGATTCGAGAGCTCCAGCACTAGATGATGGTTCAGCCGCTCCATGCCGCCTATCAGGGGGGGCAGGTTTCTGCTTACGATCAGGATACGAGGACGCACGTCCATCATCGGGTACCTGGCATCAGCAACTCTGTACCGAACACCGGTGGTAGACCTGGTATTGCCAACGTATCGGCCACAAGGTCAATGCGAGCGCCTGAAGCAGCCTGGCTGGCCACGTCAGCGGCGAGCCTCTCAATATCCATGACCGACTTAGTGGATGGAGATCGCGCCAACGAGCCTCTACTCGGAGCCCCGCATCACTGAAAAGTTGGTGCCAGGCACCAAGGGACAGGACATCCTCCCTTATGGCTTGCTGCTGAGTTCCTCCGTATAGACCTAGTCGACGGGTAAGAAACCCTGCGTTCGGAACGAGCAGCACTATGAATCCACCAGGTTTTAGCACCCGGCGCATCTCTTTGAGTGCCGCTAGTTTGTCGAGAAAATGCTCGAGCGAACCCATGCAAGTCACGATATCGAACGCGCCGGAGGGAAAAGGCAGCTCTTCGGCAGGGCAGCAGTAGAATTCCCCTTGAGGAAGCCGCTGACGGCACGCCTGAATTGCCTTCTCGGAGAGGTCGATACCGGTGACCGAGCGGGCACCGTGCTGGTGAAGCCAAGCGAGCCATTCGCCTGTACCACAGGCAACATCCAGTAACGCCCTACCCTTCAGAGAGCCGAACCGCCGACCAATTGTTCGGCAGTGCCATGGCAGCGAGCACTCCGTTTTGATGGCCACGTAATATTTGTTGTTGTAGAACCGCCGAATCTCGTCAAACCGGCCATCCGGATTCTGCATTGTTCGCCCATCCTTCCCGAGGATTTCGTTTGAGCATTTGCTACGTGAAGCCTGATGCCTCAGCTAGTGTGCAAATGGACTAGTCGCCCCGTCGATACATAAGGGCAGTTATCTGTTCTGAGATTAGGCCGATTAGGAAAACTATGACCGCGGCACTCCATAACATCGAGCTGCCGTTGGTCAGGCGCGCCGAGTGATAATACGTCCAGAAGTAGTTGAAGCATCCAAGAAGGAAAAACACCACGCTCGCCGGTGCGAACAATTTCAACGGCGAATACAGCGTGGCGATCTTGAAGATGATCAGCAGGAACCTCAGCCCGTCCCGCAGCGGCCGGATGTGGCTCTTGCCCACGCGCTGGGCGGCCTTGATCGGTACGTAGGCTACCGGGTAGGCGCTGCGGAAGAAGGCCATGGTGCTGGTGGTGGGGTACGAAAAGCCGTTGGGCAGCAGGTACAGAAACTCGCGGAACTTCTCCGCACGCACGACGCGGAAGCCGGAGGTGAGGTCGAGCACGGCGTGGCCGGTCATGCGGGTAGCCAGCCAGTTGTAGAACGTGTTGGCCAGGCCACGGCCCACGCCAGCCTGGCTGCCCCAGTCGCGGGCGCCGATGGCCATGTCGTAGCCTTCCTGCAGCTTGGCCAGCAGGCGGTCGATGTCGGCCGGGTCGTGCTGGCCGTCGCCGTCCATGAAGACCAGCCATTCGCCCTGGGCCGCCCGTGCGCCGCGCTTGATCGCCGCACCGTTGCCCATCGAGTAGGGCGAGGAAAGGCAGTCGACCGCGTTGGCGGCGCAGATGGCCCGCGTGTCGTCCGTCGAGCCGTCGTCGACCACGATGATCTCCGCATCCGGCTGCGCGGTACGCAGCGCCGGCAGCAGACGGGCAAGCGCCGCCGCTTCGTTTTTCGCGGGCAAGATGATGCTCAGGCGTTTCAAATCGGTTCCCCCGGGTATCGGGCGATCATAACGCGGCATTTCACGGGGAAGGCGATCACCGCCGAAGCCCGGCCCGCGTGTGTGCCGGGCGGCACACTTCATGGCGCGCCCCGTTGCTCACCCACCCCCGGCAGAGCCTGCTGTCGTGGAACCGGAAGGGTCGGCCCCGCGTTTCCGTGACACGCGTGGCGGCTTTTGGAGTTGCCGGAGGCGCCCCTTCGCCGCTAGATGACCGCGCCGCATTTCTGGGGTAAATTTCCTGTCAATAAGGGGGCTTAAGGCCGGAATCTATCATGTCATCCCAATTGCAACCGTCGCTCGCGGGCCTGACCGGCATGGCGCGTCGCCTGGTGTCCGAGGGCGTGCTGCCGGAGGCAGATGTCCGCAAGGCGGTCGCCGATTCGGCCCGGCAGAAGACCTCTCTGGCTGCCTGGCTGCTCGACCATGGACTGGTCGAAAGCGCCCGGCTCACGCAGGTCGCCTCGGCCGAGTTCGGCATGCCGATGATGGACGTCGGCGCGATCGCAGCCGCGTCCATGCCGGTGAACCTGATCAGCGAGGCGCTGATGACCAAGCACCAGGCGCTGCCGCTGTTCAAGCGGGGCAAGCGCCTGTTCGTGGGCATCGCCGACCCGATGCAGTCGCACGCGCTGGACGAAATCAAGTTCCACTCCAACTGCATGGTCGAGCCGATCCTGGTCGAGCGCGGCCAGCTGTCGCGCGCCATCGACGGCGCGCTGGCGGCGGTGAACGCGACGATGCCCGAGATGGGCAACGACGAGTTCGATGACCTGTCGCTGGAAACCGCCGACGAGGACGTCGCTGACAGCACCGGCCACGATGCCACCGGCGGTGATGACGCGCCGGTCGTGAAGTTCGTCAACAAGATCCTGGTCGATGCGATTCGCCGCGGCGCGTCCGACATCCACTTCGAGCCGTTCGAGACCAATTTCCGCGTGCGCCTGCGCATGGACGGCATGCTGCGGCCGGTCGCGAACCCGCCGATGAAGATGGCCAGCCGAATCTCCTCGCGCCTGAAGGTCATGGCCGGCCTGGACATCGCCGAGCGCCGCGTGCCACAGGACGGCCGCATCAAGCTCAACCTGTCGAAAAGCCGCTCGATGGACTTCCGCGTGAGCACCCTGCCCACGCTGTTCGGCGAGAAGATCGTGCTGCGTATTCTGGACAGTTCGTCGGCCAAGCTGGGCATCGACAAGCTCGGCTATGAGGAGCAGCAGAAGCAGCTCTACCTGGACGCCATCCACAAGCCTTACGGCATGGTGCTGGTGACCGGCCCGACCGGTTCGGGCAAGACGGTGTCGCTGTACACCGCGCTCAACATCCTCAACACGCCCGAGCGCAACATCTCCACCGTGGAAGATCCGGTGGAAATCCGTGTCGAGGGCATCAACCAGGTCCAGCAGAACGTCAAGCGCGGCATGACCTTTGCGGCTGCCCTGCGCTCGTTCCTTCGACAGGATCCGGACGTGATCATGGTCGGCGAAATCCGCGACCTGGAAACCGCCGAGATCGCGATCAAGGCGGCGCAGACCGGCCACATGGTGCTTTCCACGCTGCATACCAACGACGCGCCGCAGACCATCGCGCGCCTGATGAACATGGGCATCCCGCCCTACTCCATCACCTCGTCGGTGACGCTGGTGATCGCCCAGCGCCTGGCCCGCCGCCTGCACGACTGCAAGAAGCCACAAACCCTGCCGCCGCACGTGCTGTTGGCCGCGGGCTTCAGCCAGGAGGACATCGACAACGGCCTGACGTTGTACGAGGCGGTCGGCTGCGACCATTGCAACGAAGGCTACAAGGGCCGCGTGGGCATCTACCAGGTCATGCCGATGACCGAAGACATCCAGAAGATCGTGCTGCAAGGCGGCAACGCGCTGCAGATCGGGGAGGTCGCACGCGGCATCGGCATCAATGACCTGCGCGCATCGGCCCTGCTCAAGGTCAAGGCCGGCGTGACCAGCCTGGCCGAGATCGACCGCGTGACGAAGGATTGAGGCAGTGGCGGCACCCGGTCGCGCAAAAGCAGGTCGCGCGCCCTTTTGCGGCAGCTCTGCGCAGCCGCCCGGAAAGCGCGAAGTTGCGCGGAACGGCACGAAATAACTGGCTACATTTGGCATAAGCTTCACCGAAGATCGCCGCCACGGGCGGCCGTCGCGGATCGAACCACCGGGGGAAATCGGGCATGGCTACGGCTAACGCACTCGCGAAGAACGCGAACCTGGGCGCCCAGCGCGCCGAGGTCAGCAGGATGACCATGTACGACTGGGTCGCGCTGGACAAGCGCGGCAAACGCATGTCGGGCGAAATGCCGGCGAAGAACGCTTCGCTGGTCAAGGCCGAGCTGCGCCGCCAGGGGATGAACCCGCAGACGGTGCGCGAGAAGGCCAAGCCGTTGTTCGGCTCCTCCGGCAGCACGGTCAAGCCGCGGGACGTGGCCATTTTCAGCCGCCAGATCGCCACCATGATGGCCTCGGGCGTGCCCATGGTGCAGTCCTTCGAGATCATCGCCGGCGGGCAGAAGAACGTCCGCTTCAAGAATATGCTCACCGATGTCAAGCAGGGCATCGAGGGGGGGCGCTTCGCTGCACGAGGCGCTGGGCAAGTATCCCGTCCAGTTCGACGAGCTCTATCGCAACCTTGTGCGCGCCGGCGAATCGGCCGGTGTGCTGGACACGGTGCTGGACACCGTGGCCACCTACAAGGAGCGGATGGAGGGCATCAAGAGCAAGATCAAGAAGGCCCTGTTCTACCCGGTGATGGTCATGGCGGTGGCGCTGCTGGTCAGCATGATCCTGCTGTTGTTCGTGGTGCCGGTGTTCGAGCAGACCTTCAAGGACGCGGGCGCCGAGCTTCCGGCGCCAACGCAGATCGTCATCTCCGCATCGCAGTTCATGCAGCACTACTGGTGGGTGGTGATCGGCATCATCGTCGGCAGCATCGTGGCCATGGTGATGGCCAAGAAGCGCTCGGTGAAGTTCGCGCACTTCCTGGACCGCGTGATGCTCAAGCTGCCTGTGATGGGCAACATCATGCGCCAGTCGGCCATCGCGCGCTTTGCGCGCACGCTTGGCGTTACCTTCCGCGCCGGCGTGCCGCTGGTGGAAGCACTGGACGCGGTTGCCGGCGCCACCGGCAGCATCGTCTATGGCGACGCGGTGCGGCGCATGCGCGACGACATCGCGGTCGGCCACCAATTGCAGCTGTCGATGCGCCAGACGGGCCTGTTCCCGAACATGGTGGTGCAGATGACCGCCATCGGCGAGGAATCGGGCGCGCTGGACAACATGCTCTTCAAGGTGGCGGAGTTCTACGAGGAAGAGGTGAACACGGCCGTGGACACCCTGTCGACCCTGCTGGAGCCGATCATCATGGTGATCCTCGGCGTGCTGGTCGGCGGCATGGTCGTCTCCCTGTACCTGCCGATCTTCAAACTGGCCGGCACGGTGTAATCTTTCGGACCACCGGGCCCCTCTCCCGTCGGGAGGGGGGCCTTTTTCATGGGCCTTCGGAACCGTGCACGCTGCGGCGTCGGTCGCAGGGGCCACGCGGGCGATGCTGTCCGGCGGCTGGATCAGGCGTAAACAACCGCGCGCGAGAAGCCTTCCGCAGGGAACGCACCCGTGCGCGACCTCCAGGCCCACGGTCGCGCATAGGTGCGCACCTACCGGGGGCGCGGTTTGCGGGACATTCCCACCTGACTTGAGGACATACATGCTCGACCTTCCGCTCTGGCTCTGGCTTGTCTTCGCCGGCGTGCTCGGCCTGTTGGTGGGCAGCTTCCTCAACGTGGTGATCCTGCGTCTGCCCGCGCGACTGGAAGCGCAGTGGCGGCGCGAGGCGCAGGAGGAGTTGGCGCTGGACGTGGCCGACGAGCCGCTGCCGCCAGGCATCGTGCGCGAGGCGTCGCACTGCCCGCATTGCAAGCACCCGCTGGCGGCGGGCGACAACATTCCTCTGTTGGGCTGGCTGATGCTGCGCGGCCGCTGCCGGTATTGCCGCGCCCCCATCTCCATCCAGTACCCGCTGGTGGAGTTTCTCAGCGGTGTGTTGAGCGTGCTGGTGGTCTGGAAGTTCGGGCCAGGGTGGGCCGCGCTGTCGGGGCTGGTGCTCACCTGGATACTGATCGCCGCGTCGGGTATCGACTTCCGCACGCAATTGCTCCCGGACCAGCTCACCCTGCCGTTGCTGTGGCTTGGCCTGCTGTTGTCGCTACTGCCGATGTTCGTGCTGCCCGCCTCGGCGATCCTGGGCGCGGCACTGGGATATGCAAGCCTGTGGAGCGTCTACTGGCTGTTCAAGCTGCTCACCGGCAAGGAGGGCATGGGCTACGGCGACTTCAAGCTGCTGGCGGCACTCGGCGCCTGGATGGGACCGGGTGCATTGTTGCCGGTGGTGCTGTTGTCCTCGCTGGTCGGCGCGGTCGTCGGCGGCCTGCTGATTGCCCTGCGCCGGCATGAGCGCGAGAGGCCGATGCCGTTTGGCCCGTTCATCGCCATGGCCGGCTGGATCTGGTTCGTCGCCGGCGATCCCCTGCTGCAGGGCTACATGCACCTGACTGGATTGCGGTGATGGTGGCGCGCGCTTACGTGGTTGGCTTGACCGGTGGCATTGCCGCCGGCAAGACCGCCGTTGCCCGCCGCTTCGAGGCCTTGGGCGTGCCGGTGCACGATGCGGACGTGGCCGCGCGTGTCGTGGTCGAGCCGGGCAGCGAGGGACTGGCGGCCATTGCCGACCAGTTCGGACCTCAGGTGCTGGACGCGCAGGGATGCCTCGACCGCGCGGCCATGCGCCGGCGCGTGTTCGCCGATGCCACGGCCAAGCGCGCGCTCGAGGCGATCATCCACCCCCGCGTGCGCGAATGGCTGCACCAGCGCGCGCTGGCCGAAACCGCGCCCTACTGCCTGCTGGCGATCCCGCTGCTGGCCGAGAACATCGCCCACTACCGCTGGATCGACCGCATCCTGCTGGTGGACGTGCCCGAGGAAGTTCAGCTCGAACGCCTCATCGCCCGCGACGGCATCGACCGGCCGCTCGCCGAGCAGATGCTTGCGCAGCAGGCCAGCCGCCGCGAACGGCTGGTCCTGGCAGACGACGTGATCGACAACAGCAGCAGCGAGGCGGCGCTGGACGCCCACGTCCAGGCGCTGCACCGGCGATACCTGGCATTGGCGGCGCAGGCAAGGAGCCCGTGACCCGCCTCTGCGCTACTGGCGCACGGGCCGTCCGGAAGGGAGTGTCTTGAGGATTTCCCGGTCCGCCGGGGCCAACACGGCCGGCGCGATTTCCGACGGCCAGCACCATTGCAGCGCCTGCCCTTCCACCGAGCGTGGCGTCCCTCGCCATGCTGCGACCTGCCAGGCGTCCAGCAGCAGGTCGCGCTCGCCGTAGTTCCAGCGCACCCGGACCAAGGGCGTGGCCCGGTCCAGGGCGATCTCCACGCCCAGTTCCTCGCGCAACTCGCGCGCCAGGCCCGCGGCAGGGCGTTCGCCGGGTTCAAGCTTGCCGCCAGGAAACTCCCACATGCCGGCCAGGTGTTTCCCCGGGGGGCGCTGCGCGAGCAGCACCTGGCCATCCGTATCGACCAGCACGCCCGCCATCACGTGCATGACAGCAAGACCCAAGGGGTCAGGACTCGCGTACGTACTCGACCATGTCGAAGCTGTATTCGTGCTCCGCATCGGCCTTGTGGTGGGTGCGGGCGACCTCTGTCCAGTCGCGCAGGTGGATACCGGGGAAGAAGGTGTCGGCACCCTCCACGGCGGCACTCACCCAGGTCAGATACATGCGCCGCGCCAGCGGCAGCGCCGCCGCATAGACCTGGCCGCCGCCGATCACCATCAGCCCGGTGCCGCCGGCGCGCGCCTGGGCTTCCTCCAGCGAACGCACGACGACCTGGCCCGGGAAAGGCGCCTCATGCCGACGCGAAAGCACCAGGTTGTGCCGGTCCGGCAACGCCCGGCCGATCGCCACCGCGGTGTTGTAGCCCATAAGCACGTACTTGCCGAGCGTCAGCTGCTTGAACCAGCGCAGGTCGTCCGGCAGGTGCCACGGGAGTTGCCCCTTCCGCCCGATGGCGAAATTCTCATCCAGTGCGGCGATCAACGAAATGGACATCGGTGCTCCTGGGCGTGTGGATGGTGCGACTGGCTCACGCGCCCCACTGGGCCGTCGGCCATGCTCGCGTCCATTGTAGCCACTCATGGAGAACCGGGAGATGCCCGGCCGTCATTTCCTCCCGCAGGAGGCGGCGCCATGATCACAGGCTACCCGGCGGCGTCGGCCAGGGGTCTTTTGCAGGAGCCCGCTTGCGGGCGATGCCCTTTGCAAGTGGCCCACAAAGCATCGCCCGCACGCGGGCTCCTACAACACCAGCCGTATCACGCCGGGTCGCCGATCATTGGCGCGAGTGTTCGACGGGCGCCAGATCGGCGGCGGCGTTCCCCTCGTCGTCGTAGATCGCCACGTGCGCCACACCATCGCCGCCGATCCATCCGCGATACATGCCGTCGGTGTTGAACGGCATGGCGATGTGGCCCCTGGCGTCCAGCGCGATGGCGCCGCCGTTGCCGCCCATCGCCGGGATTTCCTGGTTGATCACCTCGGCCGCGGCGCGCTCCAGCGGCACGTGCATCAGCGACACACGCATGCAGATCGCATGCGCTGCCACGGTGCGGATGTAGAACTCGCCCCAACCCGTGCCGGAGACGGCGCAGTCCGCATTGGCGTAGGTGCCGGCGCCAATGATCGGCGAATCGCCGACCCGGCCCCAGCGCTTGTCGGTCATGCCGCCGGTGGACGTACCCGCCGCCAGATGTCCCTGCGCATCCAGCGCCACGGCGCCGACGGTGCCAAAATGCTTGGCCGTCTCCACGTCCGAATGCGGCTTGCCGTCGCGGTCTTCTTTCAATGCCCGCTGCAGTTGCTGCCAACGCTGCTCGGTACGGAAATACGACGGATCGACCAGCGTGACACCCGCCTCACGCGCGAACGCCTCGGCGCCGTCGCCCACCAGCATCACGTGCTCGGACTTCTCCAGTACCGCGCGCGCCAGCAGGATCGGGTTCTTTACCCGGTGCACGCCGGCGATAGCGCCCGCGCGCAGCGTGTCGCCGTCCATGATTGCCGCGTCCAGCTCGTTGCGTCCGTCATGGGTGAACACTGCACCCTTGCCTGCATTGAAGTTGGGATCGTCCTCCAGCACGGTCAGTGCCGCCGTGACACCGTCGAGCGCCGGCTTGCCCGCCTTGAGCTGGGCATAGCCACTCTGGAGCGCACGGGCGAGCGCCGCGCGGACCTCGTTCTCCCTTGCCGGATTCAGGTCGCGCCGAACCACGCCCGACCCGCCGTGGATGACCAGGACAGGCGTGGTGGCGGCGTGGCTCATGGCGGCGATCCCCAGAGTGGTCAGGGCGGCGAACACGCGCAGCGGCTTCACTTGGATGTCTCCAGGCAGTAGCCACCGAGTATATCCAGCCGTCCCCACGTTCCGAGCAAGCGCGGCCGCAGGAAGCGGCCGCCTCCGTGCTGCCGCCGCACCTCAACGGCAGCACGCGGATCACTTACGGAAGCCGCTCGAAACGCGTGCGGGTTCCATCGAAAACCGCATGGACGCCATCGGTCCGGGCCACCATCTGCAACGCGGCGGCAGCAGGCACCTGCTGAAAGTCGAGCGCGATGGCGCGCTCGTCGAGCGCCTCGGGATTGACCAGCACCAGCGCTGCCTGCGAGGCGATCGCTTTGGCCACCGTGCGGGCGGCGGTGCCTTTGACCTTCATGGTGATGAGCCGCTCGCCGCCGGCGGCCGTCACGGCGCTCGCCGGACAGCCCAGCCGCGGCGTCACCCGCAGGGTGTACTGCACGTCACTGCCGGGCACCTTGCCGGAAGCCAGCAGCGGCTGATCCAGCACGCCCTGCAGACGGCTCTGCGCCGGCCGGGCGCCAGCCTGATCCCGTACCGCCAGATCGATGCTGACGTGCTGCCCGCCCGTTGCCCGGGTGACGGCGTCCAGCTCGATTCCCCGGGTCGCCACCGTCGACGTTTCGCCGGCCGCCCCGCACACCGCCAGGTCGAGCCGGCGCGCATGGCGGGCTTCGGCCCCGTCGCTGGACAGGACAAGCTGGATGTCCAGCTGGTATCGGCCGCTGCCCGCGTCTTTGCTTGGAGCGGACTGCGGCATTACTGGCGCACTGGCGGCGTAGAGCGCGCCGCTGAACGCGACGGCGATGGCAGCGCTGGCGAGGAAACCCAGGCAGCGGCGGGTGGAACCCGGGGTCGGCATTTTCAGCATGGCAATGCGCTCCGTAAGTGGATGGCGGGACGACCAACTGCACCCGATCGGCAACGCGCGCGTCGCGCCCGGGGTCTTCAACATGGCCTGGGCATAGCTGCGTCGGCAGCCGCGCTCGCGCAGTACCGCCGCATCGCAGGCCAGTTCCTGGTCCTGGCGCAGGGCGGTAAGCGCCCACCAGGCCAGCGGATGGAACCAGAACACCGAGGCCAACAACTGCGCGAGCAGGCTCCACCAGCCGTCACGACGACGGGCATGCATGGCCTCATGCGCGAGAATCAGCGCCTGCTCGGCTTTCGCATATCGCGTTTCGAAATCGACCGGCACGACGATGCGCGGGCGCCAGGCGCCGACGAGCGCGGGGCCGGCATCCATCGTCGCTGCACGCAGCACGGACCAGTGCGGCGACACACTGGCGAGCGGCTCGGCATCGCGCAGGCAACGCCGGTAGCGGGCCTGGGCCACGGCAGCCCGCGCCAGGCTCACGATCAGACCCAACAGCCATATCCACGCCAGTGCGCCGGTCCCGTCGACGTCGGCCATGCACGCACCTGACCAGGCATCGGAGGCCGACACGGCCACCCACGCGGTGCCCGCCCATGCCCCGCTGCTGGCCACCGCTGTGTGCGGGAGCTGGCTACCCAGCATCGCCAGTGGCGGCAATCCCCACAGCAGGAAGGCACTCTCGGCGCCGAACCAGCGTCGGCAAGGCCGCCTCAGGAGCGCGACACAGGCCAGCGCCAGAGTGCATGCCAGGAGCAACAACCAGGCGGCGAAGGTCCCGCTCGCCTCAGCGTTCATCGTCCAGCTCCTCCAGCAGGCGACGCAGTTCGGCCACGTCCTTGCGCGAGAGCTTGTGCTGCTCGGAAAAATGCGCGACCAGCGGCGCGACGCGCCCACCGAACAGGCGGTCGAGCAGGCCCTTGCTCTCCTGCGAGACGTACTTCTCGCGGCTGAGCAACGGCGTGTAGAGGTAGCGGCGTCCCTCACGCTCGGCCTTGACCGCCTTCTTCTTCAGCAGGCGGTTGAGCAACGATTTGACGGTTCCTTCCTGCCAGGCCTGGCGGGGGCCGACTTCGGCGAGGATTTCTTCCGCGCTGCGCGGTGCCTGGTGCCAGAGCACTTCCATCACGATGGCTTCGGCTTCGCTGATGGCCATGAGTCACTCCATTTACACGTGTAAACGCCGTTATGTTTACGCTCGTAAACAGACATGTCAAGAGGCGCGGGAATGCCACCAGGGGTTCATGGCCGGGGGCTTTCGCCGGTGTGCGGATGGCGGTCGCGCACAGGTGCGCTCCTACACGGGCTGTAGCGGCGTGTGCGCGTGCGGGAATGAGGCCGGCAGGGATTGCGACCTTGGTACGACGCGGCGCGGCTGCGTTCCATCGTATCCTTGGCAGCTGACTCTCCACCCGGAAGGCACTGCTATGGACAAGGTGTATGCAAGCGCGAAGGCGGCTCTCGACGGCCTGCTGTTCGACGACATGACGATCGCCGCGGGCGGTTTCGGCCTGTGCGGCATTCCCGAGAACCTGATCGGCGCGCTGTTGGAGGCTGGCACCAAGGGGCTGACCATCGTCGGCAACAACGCCGGCGTGGACGATTTCGGCATGGGGCCGCTGTTGAAGACCCACCAGGTCAAGCGCGTGTATGCCTCCTACGTCGGCGAGAACAAGGAGTTCGAGCGCCAGGTGCTTTCCGGGGAGCTGGAACTGCACCTGACTCCGCAAGGCACGCTGGCCGAGAAGCTGCGCGCCGGCGGCGCCGGTATCCCGGGCTTCTACACGCGCACGGCATTCGGCACCAAGCTGGCCGAGGGCAAGGAAACCAAGGTCTTCGACGGCAAGGAATATGTGCTGGAGGAGGCCATCCACGCGGACGTTTCCATCGTCAAGGCATGGAAGGGGGACCGCCTGGGCAACCTGGTCTTCCGCGAGACGGCGCGCAACTTCAATCCGATGATCGCCACCTGCGGCAAGGTGTGCGTGGCCGAGGTCGAACACCTGGTCGAGGTCGGCGAACTCGACCCGAACAACATCCACGTGCCCGGCATCTACGTCGACCGCATCGTGCAGGGTGCGAAGTACGAAAAGCGCATCGAGTTCCGCACCGTTGCCGGCGCCAACACCGGCAAGGAAAACCCGACCCGCTCGGCGATGGCCCAGCGTGCGGCGAAGGAGCTGCGTGACGGCTTCTACGTGAACCTCGGCATCGGCATCCCGACGCTGGTGGCCAATTACATTCCCGAGGGCATGGACGTCATCCTGCAATCGGAGAACGGCCTGCTCGGCATCGGCCCGTTTCCGTCCGAGGACAACGTCGATCCCGACCTGATCAACGCCGGCAAGCAGACCATCACCACCCTGCCCGGCTCGGCTTTCTTCTCCAGCGCCGATTCGTTCGCGATGATCCGCGGCGGGCATATCGACCTGTCGATCCTGGGCGGACTGGAAGTCTCGGCCACCGGTGATCTGGCCAACTGGATGGTGCCGGGCAAGATGGTCAAGGGCCCGGGCGGCGCGATGGACCTGGTCAGCGGCGTCAAGCGCGTGGTGGTGCTGATGGAGCACACCGCGAAGGACGGTTCGCCGAAGATCAAGCCGCAGTGCGACCTGCCGCTGACCGGCAAGGAAGTGGTGGACCTGATCATCACCGACCTGGCCGTGTTCGAGGTCGAGAAGGGCAAGGGCCTGACCCTGATCGAGCTCAACCAGGGCGTGTCACTGGACGAGGTCAAGGCCAAGACCGGTTGCGACTTCGCGGTGTCGCCCTCGCTGAAAAGCTAGCGGCAACACACCCGCGCAGGGTGGGCTTCAGCCCACCTTCGCCGGTACCGGAATGGAGGGCTTCAGCCCACCTTCGCACCGGCACCGGAATGTTGGGCCGCCCTGCGCCGCGCCGGCTCAGGCCGGCAGCGTTTCGGGGAAGCGGATGCTCGCGATGTGTTCGCAGCCGTCGCGGGTCTGCAGTTCCAGCGGCCAATGGAAGCGCTCGCTGATGCGCTGGGCGATCGCAAGCTCGAAGCCATGCCGGTCGATCGCCGGGGCTTCGTCCACCCGGTTGGAAACGGCTACCGCGCCAGGCAGCACGGTGATCACGATACTGCCATGGTCCGCCTGCTGGCTGGCGTTGCGGATCAGCTGCCAGCACAACACCATGAACACCCGCGGCGAGGCGCGCAGCGCAAATCGCGCCGGCTCCTCGATCCTGAGGTCGACCGCGCGGCCTTCGAGCATCTGCTGCAGGTCGTCCATACCTTTGTGCAGCACGTCGTTGACGACGAACTCCTCTTCGCCGGCGCCCAGGTCCGACTCGCGGGCCAGGATCAGCAGCGCCTCGATCAGCGCCTCCATCTCACGTGTGGCGCGCTGGATGCGCTTGACCGAGCGCACGCCGAACTTGCTCAGCTCCGACTCGTCCGAGAGCATGTCGGCGGACATCTTGATCACCGTCAACGGGCTGCGCAGTTCGTGACTGGCATCACGGGTGAAGTTGCGTTCGCGCTGGTTGTAGCCGGCGATGCGCGTGGCAAAGCCATGCAGGCCGCGCGCGAGCGTGACCACGTCGGCATCGGCCTGTTCGGACAGGTGCTTCGGCGCCAGTGCATCGACGTCCGGCTCGTCATCCCAGCTGTCGATCACGCGCGCCAGCCGGCCGACCGGCCGCCACTGGCGCCGTGCCGCCAGCCACGCCAGCGCGCTGATGATCGCAAGCAGCACGACCACCGCCACCGGGGGCGCGACGTTGAACACGCCCAGCATGACGCAGACGATCACGCCCAGCAGATGCAGGCCGAAGATCAGCGCAAGCCGGCGATGGAACGCACCGGCCTGGCTTCGACCTTCACCCTGTTTCCGTGGCAATCCCCTGTCCATACCTGTTGTTGCGATGCTCACCCCGCTCGATCAGGCGGTGGCCGTCGCCACTTCGGTTTCCAGGTCGGCCAGGCGGTAACCGGCCGAATGGATCGTGTGCAGCAACGGGCGGTCGAACGGCTTGTCGATCACGCGGCGCAGGTTGTACAGGTGCGAGCGCAGGGTGTCCGAATCGGGCAGCGTGTCGCCCCAGATCTCCCGCTCGATATCGCGACGGCTTACCACGCGGGGCGATTCGCGCATCAGGATCGCAAGCAGCTTCAGGCCGATCGGCGAGACGGTCAGCTCCTGGCCGCCGCGGGTCAAGCGCAGGGTGGCGGTATCGAGCGTCATGTCGCCGACGGTGAGCACCTCGGAGGACACCTGGCGACGATCGCGGCGGATCAGCGCACGCAGGCGGGCTTCGAGCTCGCGCACCTCGAAGGGCTTGACCAGATAGTCGTCCGCGCCGGCTTCCAGGCCGATCAACTTGTCTTCCAGCGTGTCGCGCGCGGTGAGCATCAGCACCGGGGTGGACTTCTTGGCATCCTTGCGCAGCTTGCGGCACACATCCAGGCCGTCCATGCCCGGCAGCATCAGGTCCAGCACGATGACGTCGTAGCTGTTGGACACGGCCAGGTGCAGGCCACTGACGCCGTCGGCGGCATAATCGACCGAATAGCCCCGGCGCTCCAGGAATTCTCCAACCATTTCAGCAATTTGCCGGTTGTCCTCGACCAGCAGGATCAAGCCGGACTGTTCGTCGCGCAGGCTCATGGTCCCTCCGTTGGTGGTTTTCACAAATGTGAAGAGCTAACGATCCGACGGGTGACAGCAGCGTGAAATTTTCAAGGCGTGGTTCAGAACGTGTTTCGACGCCCAGTTCGGTAGGGGCGACGAGCGCCGTTTCACTGCAGCAACGGTGCCAGTTGCGCCCATACCGTGGCAAACACGGCCGGCTCGCCCGCGGCGGTGGGATGCAGTCCATCGGCCTGCATCAGCGACGGGTCAAGCGCCACTTTCTCCAGCAGGAAAGGCACCAGTGCGGTTCGTTTGCTGCGCGCGAGATCGGCGTAGACACCACGCAGGGCGTCGCGGTAGCGCGGACCGTAGTTCACCGGCAACTCGATACCGACCAGCAATACCTTGGCATGGGCCCGCTGCGCCATGTCGATCATCGCGGCAAGGTTCTGCTCCACCGCATCCAGCGGCAGGCCGCGCAGGCCGTCGTTGGCGCCCAGTTCGAGCACTACAACGGCGGGCTTGTAGGTCGCCAGCAACCCGGGCAGATGGTTTCGCCCGCTGAGCGTGGTTTCGCCGCTGATGCTGGCATTGACCACGTGCCAGGGCGGCTGCATCTTGCCAAGGCGTACTTCCAGCAGATGCACCCAACCCTGGTCTGCGGCGATGTTGTGCGCAGCCGACAACGAATCCCCCAGCACGAGCACCGTCCTGGGCGCGGCCGCCAGTGCGGCTCCGCTCCATCCCATCCACAGCACTGCCAGCCATCCGAGGACCCGACGCATGAGCGAACCTTCCCAACCGCTTCTGGAGGCCCGCGATGTTAGCAAGACGGTTCGTGGCCCCGAGGGAAGGCTGGATATCCTGGCCGGCGTGAGCCTGGCGGTCCATGCCGGCGAAAGCTTCGCCATCGTCGGCGCGTCGGGCTCGGGCAAGACCACCTTGCTGGGCCTGCTGGCCGGGCTGGACGTGCCCAGCACCGGCGCCATCCATCTTGGGGGCCAGCCGCTGCAGGCGATGGATGAGGAGGCGCGGGCGGATCTGCGCCGACGGCTGGTCGGTTTCGTGTTCCAGTCCTTCCACCTGCTCCCTGCGCTCACCGCGGAGGAAAACGTGATGCTGCCGCTGGAACTGGAAGGCCGCGACGATGCACGCCAGCGCGCGCACGACGCGCTCGACGCGGTTGGCCTGCATGCGCGCCGGCGCCACTACCCGGCGCAGTTGTCCGGCGGCGAGCAGCAACGCGTGGCGATCGCGCGAGCCTTCGTGCACGGCCCGCGGGTGCTGTTCGCCGACGAGCCGACCGGCAACCTCGACCAGCGCACAGGGCGTCATGTCGCCGACCTGTTGTTCGCGCTCAACCGTGATCACCACACCACGCTCGTGCTGGTAACCCACGACGCACAGCTGGCCGCGCGCTGTGGCCGGGGCGTGGAGCTGATGGAAGGCCGCGTCGCCACGCCGGCGGCCGCCCGATGAGGCGCCGGCATCCTGCAGGAGCGCATCCTGGGCGGGACCACCACGCGCCTCCCACGGCGCATCGCGCGCAGGATTCACGCCGGCACGGAGGCGCTCCATGAAGCTGCTCCGCCTTGCCTTGCGCACCCTGCGCCGCGAATGGCATCTGCCCGAACTGCGCACACTGGCCGCCTCGCTGCTGCTCGCCGTCGTGTCACTGGGCGTGGTGGCGACGCTCGCCAGCCGGGTCGAACGCGGCCTGCTCGCCAGCGCCGCGGAGCTGATCGGTGGCGACGCGGGCCTGTCCGCACCGCAGGCGCTGCCGCCGCCCTACGCTACCGAGGCCCGCCAGCGCGACCTGGCCGTAACGCGCAGCGCCGGTTTCCCCAGTGTCGCCTTCGCCGGCGAACGCGGCCAGCTGCTCGACGTCGATGCCGTCGACGGCGCCTGGCCCCTGCGCGGCACGCTGGAGCTGGCCGCACATGGAGCCACCTCCGCCGGGCACGGACCGGCCGCCGGCACCGTCTACCTGGATCATCGCGCGCTGGTAGCGCTGGGGCTGGGCGTGGGCGACCGCGTGCAGGTGGGTGGCCAGGAACTCACCGTCGCGGCCGAGCTGGTGAGCCAGCCCGATGGTGGCCAGCTGTTTGCCCTGGCCCCCCGTGCGCTGATGAACCTGGCCGACGCGCAGCGCGCCGGGCTGCTCGGTGTGGGCAGCCGCGCGCGCCATCGCCTGCTCGTGGCCGGCGCACCCGCGGCCATCGGCGACTGGCTCGCCTGGGTCAAGAGCCGTCCCCTGCCGCAGGGCGCTGAGTTGGTGACGCCCGAGCAGACCCAGCAACGCATGCGCAACGCGTTCGACCGCGCCGGTGCGTTCCTGCGCCTGACCGCGCTACTTTCGGCGTTGCTGGCCGGGGTGGCGATCGCGCTGGCCGCGCAGCGCTACGCGCGGCGCAAGACCCCGGAGATCGCCCTGCTGCGAGCGCTGGGGACCGCGCGCGCCCGCGTTTTCGCCCTGCTGCTTGCGACTCTGGGCGCGCTCGCCCTGCCGGCGGCGTTGCTTGGCGTGCTGCTGTCCTGGGCCCTGGCCGAGGGCGCCTGGCGCCTGGCCGGCGCCACGTTCGTGCACGTGCCCACTGCGCTGCCCCTGTTGCCGGCATGGGGCGCCGCGGCAATGGGCCTGGCCGTGCTCGCCGGCTTTGCGCTGCCTCCGCTGGCGCGGCTGGCGGAGGTGCCGCCGGTAGCCGTGTTCCGCGCCAGCATGGCCCGGCGGGTGCGTCGGGTGGATGCGCTGTACCTCGTGCCCGGGCTGGTTGCGCTGGCGCTCATCTGGAGCCAGAGCGGCTCGGCGAAGCTGGCCGGCATCCTGGCTGTCAGCCTGTTTGGCGTCGCCCTGCTCGCGGCCCTGCTCGCGCTGGTGCTGCTGTGGTTCGCGCGGCGTATTGCGCCGGGTGCTCACCCGGCGCTGCGGCTCGGGCTGGCCGCGCTGGCGCGGCGGCGCGGCCTCAGCACGGTGCAGGCCACCGCGCTCAGCCTCGGCCTGGTCGCGCTGCTGCTGCTCGCGGTAGTCGCGCCGGCGCTGCTCGAAGGCTGGCGCCGCGAGCTGCCGGCGGATACGCCCAACTGGTTCGTGCTCAACCTGCAGGACGACCAGCGGGCGGATTTCACCGCGCGCCTGCAACGCCTGGGCGCGCAGGAGCTCAACATGCTGCCACTGGCGGTGGGCAAGCTTGCCGCGATCAACGGCAAGCCGGTGGACCAGCTGCACTTCGCCGACCCACGCGCCAAGGAGTGGGCCGACCGCCAGTTGCGCCTGTCCTGGACCGGCACGCTGCCACCGTCCAACCGGGTGGTCACCGGCCGCTGGGCTGGCGCCCATCCGCCCGATGCGGAAGTCTCGGTAGACACGATGTGGCGGGACATGTTCGCGCTGAAAATCGGCGACCGCATGCGCTTTGACGTGGGCGAGGGCACGCTGGAGGCGACCGTGGGCAGCGTGCGCCAGGTCGACTGGAGCTCGTTCCGGGTGAACTTCTTCCTGCTGCTGGACCCGGCCCATGCGAGCGACCTGCCGCACACCTGGCTGGCCAGCTTCTACCTGCCGCGCGGACATGCTGACGCGCTGGCGAAGTTGTCGCGGGACTACAGCAACTTGAGCCTGGTCGACGTCGATGCGCTGCTGGATCGCGTGCGTGAGATCGTCGCGCAGGTCGGCGGCGCCGTGCGCTGGGTGCTGGGTTTCAGCCTGCTGGCTGGTGGACTGGTGCTCGCCGCGGCGCTCGCCACCAGCGCAGCCGAGCGCCGGCACGAGGCCGCGCTGCTGCGCACGCTGGGCGCGCGCCGTGGCCAGTTGCGGCTGGCGGCCGCTTGCGAGTTCGCGCTGCTCGGCCTGATCGCCGGCCTCACCGCCGCACTGGGCGCGTTTGGCGCTGGCTGGTGGCTCGGGCGCGCAGTGTTCCGGCTGGACGACTTCGTGCCGCCGCCCGTTCCGCTGCTGGCTTCGGCGCTGGCGGCGGCGGTCGTGATCATGCTGCTGGGCCTGGCCGGCACCCGCAAGGTCACCCGCACCTCCCCAATGCGATTGTTGCGGGAAGGATGAGCGCGGCCCCAGACTGATCCTTTCATCCGGAGCACGCCCATGACCGACCGTCGCGCACTTCCCCGCCCCCGAGGTGGCAGCCTGGGACTGTTCGTTGCCCTGGGTGCGTGCATCGGTGCAGGAATGGGCGTGGCCCTGGGTAACGTCGCCTCCGGCATCGGTATCGGCGTGGCCCTCGGCATCGCGCTCGGCCTCGCCGTGCGGGGCAATGGCTCCAAAGGTTGCGGCGACACCGATCCGCCGCGAGAGTGAATACGGAGACGTCCATGTACACCCTCTACTACGCCCCGGGCACCGCCAGCATGGTGGTGCACCTCGCGCTGCTCGAAACCGGCGCGCCGCACGAGCTCAAACGGGTCGACCTGGACGCGAAGGCGCAGCACGATCCCGACTACCTCAAGCTCAACCCGCGCGGCGTGGTGCCCACCCTGGTGGTCGACGGCACGCCGCTGAGCGAATCGGCCGGGCTGCTGATGCTGCTGGCCGAGCGGCACCCCGACTCGCCGCTCGCGCCACCGCCGGGCACGCCGGAGCGGGCGGCCTGGTATCAGTGGATCGTCTATCTGAGCAACACGCTCATGTCTGCCTACCGCTTCTGGTTCTATCCGCAGGAGCTGGACGACACGCCGGCGGTACGTGCCGCCCTGCAGCGGCGGATCGAGGGCGTGTGGGACCTGCTCGATGCCCACCTCGCCGTCCATGGCCCCTACCTTCTGGGCGAGCGCTTCTCCGGCGCGGACCTGCTTTTGACGATGTTGATGCGCTGGTCGCGCAACATGCCGCGCCCGGCTACCGACTGGCCGGCGCTGAAGCGGTTGGCCGACCGGGTACGCGCGCGACCGAGCTGGCAGCGGTTGTACGACATCGAGGGCCTGGTCGAGTGGTAGGCCGATCGAACCGATGAGGGCACGTCGCTGGCGGGATCGGCTCAAGGCCGAATGGCTGCTGCTCGCCTTCGCCCTGCTCACGCTGGCGCTGGCGCTTGCCGATCCGCAGCCCATCGCCGCCTGGCGGCGCTGGCTGCAGGGGCCGACGCTGGCTGGCCTGGCCGGGCTGCTGATCGCCATCCAGGGCATCCGCGACAGCGCAATGGTGCAACACGTGGCCGCGCTGCTCGTCGCTCGCGCGCATTCGCTGCGCAGCCTGGGCCTGTTGCTGGTGACCGCCACGGCGCTGCTGTCCATGGTGCTCACCAACGATGTCAGCCTGTTCGTGCTGGTGCCGCTGACGGTGGTGATAGGCGGCCTGTCGAACCTGCCGGTGCTGCGCATGGTGGTGCTGGAAGCGCTGGCGGTGAACGCGGGCTCGACGCTGAGCCCGATCGGCAGTCCACAGAACCTGCTGTTGTGGCAGCACGGGCAGCTGTCGTTCCTGGGGTTTGCCTGGGCCATGGCGCCGGCGGCCGTGATGATGTTCGCGCTGGTGGCGGCGCTGACCTGGATCTGGCTGCCGCGCGATCGGGTCGCGCTGGCGCCGCAGGCGCTCGATCGCCAGTCCGTGGCACGCGGACTGGCCGCGCTGTCGACAATCGCGTTGGCGGCGATGGTGGTACTGATGGAGTACGGCCACGCGGCGCTGGGCGCCGGCGTGCTGCTGCTGGTGTTCGTGCTCGCCGCCCCACGCAGCCTGGCGCGGGTGGACTGGTTGCTGCTGCTCACCTTCGCCGCGATCTTCCTCGGACTGGGCCACCTGGCCGAACTGCCGGCGGTCAACGCGACGCTGGACCGACTGGATTTCAGCCAGCCACTCACGCTCTATCTGAGCGGCATCATCGCCTCGCAGCTCATCAGCAACGTGCCGGCGACGGTGCTGTTGCTTGAACGGGCGCACGATCCGATCACGTTGGCCATCGCCGTGAACGTGGGCGGCTTCGGACTGGCGATCGGCTCGCTGGCCAACCTCATTGCGCTGCGCCTGGCCCGCCAGCCACACGGGCTGCGCGCGCTGCATCAGGCATCGGTGCCGTTTCTGCTGGTGAGTGCACCGCTGGTGTACCTGGCATGGCGGTGGCTGGGCTGAGGCAGGCATTGCCGGAGGGCGCAGGACAGGCTTCCGCCCCGTTGCTAGCCGCGGCGGGGGCGTGGGCTGAAGCCCGCCCTACGGTGGGTTCGGTGCGGTGCGATCAGTCGTCGTCACGCGGCACGTCCACCTTGCCCTTGACGTTGTTGTGGCTGACGTCGCCGCTGCCCTTGGCACCGAGGCTGAGGTCACCGCCGACGCCGTCGACATCCAGGTCGCCCGAGCCCAGCGTGTCGGCGTGGACGCTGCCGCGCACGTTGCGCAGGGTCACGTCCCCGGAGCCGATGCTGCCCACGCGCGCGTCGCCGCCGATGCCGCTGGCGCTGAAGTCGCCGGAACCGACCGAGCCCAGGTCCAGGCTGCCGATGTCATGCGCCTCCACGTCGCCGGACCCCACGCGGGTGGCGAAGCGGCCGGTCACGTTGCGGACGTTGAGGTCACCGGAGCCGACACGGCTGTCGAGCTGGCCGACGCCGCTGACTTCGGCATCGCCGGAACCCACCTCTACCGTCAGCGGCAGGTTGATCGGGAGTTCGACCGTCACGTCGAGGCCCGCCTCGCCGCTGCCGAACCAATGAAGGCCACGCCCGTTACCCAGTTCGAGAATCAGCTGGTCGCCTTCGCGACGCTGGGTGACGACCAACCGGTCGAGCATGTCGCGATCGGACGCGCAGGCGCGGCCACGCACGTCGAGCTTCCCGGCGTCGGCCCGGCCGGTCACGTGCAGATCGAAGCTGTGCACCTGGATCTGCACGGCGCGCACGCCGGCCAGGTCGACGCTGAGGTTGCGCGGCGCCTCGAAGGCGCAGCGGTCGGCTGCGTGGCCGGCCAGCGGCGCGAGCAACAGCAATGAGGCGAGGATGAGGCGCATGGGGAAACTCCGCTTGGCTGAATGAACACCCCTAGGATGCATCCGGCGCCTGCAGGGTTGCAGTCAACGCCGCCAATCGGGTCGCGTTCTCCGGAACACACTCGAACGGAGCTCACTCATGGCAACCCGCCTTCTGCTCGCCCCTGCCCTCGCCCTGCTGCTGACCAGCCCCCTGGCCATATCGCAGGACGCGCCCGCCGCAACACCTGCGCCCCAGGCCCGCACCCTCCCCGCTCCCGCCCCGACGGGCGAGCACATGCAGCGCATGCACAAGGAGCCTCGCATGGGCGAGCGCATACACCGGATGCGTATGGAACACGGTCCAGGCATGGGTGCCATGGCCGACCTGCACTCGCTGGAACGGCTGTATCGGGAGGCTGGGCGCGAGAAGGACATGGCCGGCATCTACAACGAGGTGCTGGCCAAGTCGCAGGATCCGCATCTGCGCACTTATGTCTACCATCGCCTCGCCCGCCTGCAGGCGCAGCCGGCCAACGTCGACCAGGCGATCGCCACGCTGCGCAAGAGCCTGTCGGAGAACCTCGCCAACGAGGCGAAGATGCGCGCCGAGCGCGAACGCATGCGTGCGCAATGGCAGCAGAAGAACACGCCGACGGCGCGCTGAAACCGCCTTGCCTCGCAGGGTGGGCTTGAGCCCACCTTGCGCGGAACATCCGGTGGCGCGCCGGTCTTACCGTGCCCGGACCTACGGTGGGCGGAAGCCCACCACGGGTCACTCGGCGCGTTTGGCCTGCTGCCAGAGCGCCTCCTGCTCCTGCAGGCTCCGCTCGGCCAGCGGGCGGCCTTCTGAAGCGGCGAGCGTTTCCATCTGTCGGAAACGCCGCTCGAACTTCGCATTGGCGCGTCGCAGGGCGCGCGAGAAATCCACACCCGCGTGACGGGCCAAGTTGGCGGTAACGAACAGCACGTCGCCCAGTTCGTCCTCCAGCCGATCTACATCGGCGCCAGCGGCAAACTCGGTGCGGACCTCGTCCACTTCCTCGGCCAGCTTGTCCAGCACCGGGCCGGGCTCGCGCCACTCGAACCCGACGCTCGCGGCACGCTGTTGCAGCTTGGCAGCACGCTTCCACTCCGGCAGGCCGCGCGAGATGCCAGCCAGCGCGCTGCCATCATGCGCATGCCCGCGTTCGGCGCGCTCGGCCGCCTTGATGGCCTCCCACGCGCGCGCCTGTGCCTCGCCGTCCTCGTAGCGTTCCTCGCCGAAAACATGCGGGTGGCGTCGGCGCATCTTGTCGGCGATCCCGTGGGCGACGTCGGCGAAATCGAACAGGCCACGCTCGCTGGCCATCTGCGCGTGGAACACCACCTGCAGCAGCAGGTCACCCAATTCCTCGCGCAGGTCATCGAAGTCGTCCCGATCGATCGCGTCGGCGACTTCGTAGGCCTCCTCCAGGGTGTAGGGCGCGATCGTGGCGAAGTCCTGCTGCACGTCCCACGGGCAGCCCCGCTCGGGATCACGCAGGCGCGCCATGATCGCGAGCAGGTCGTCGAGCGTGTAGCGACCCGCCATGGATCAGGCGGGCCTCGCCTTGGCCAGCCGTGCCTTCCAATCGACCGCGCGATCACCCACGGCGAGGAATTCCGGATTGAGCACGGAGTCTTTGGTGTTGTACCGCAACGGGTCGCCGGCCAGGTCGAGCACGGCACCGCCGGCCTGTTCCAGCACGCACTGCGCCGCTGCGGTATCCCATTCGCTGGTCGGGCCCAGCCGCAGGTAAAGGTCGGCCACCGCGCGGGCGATCAGGCAGAACTTCAGCGAGGAACCCATCGGGAACGGCTGGTAGGGCGTGCCCAGCAACGCATCGAGGAACTCGTGCGTGTCGTTGCCGTGCGAGCGGCTGCCGGCGACCACCGCGGGAGCGGCGAGCGCACGCACGCCGATCGGCTGCCATTGGCCATTCGCGTGCTGCTGCAGCCAGGCGCCCTGGCCGTCGGCGGCGGCGAACAGTTCGCCGGTGACCGGCGCCAACACCACGCCGAGCACCGGACGGTGGTCTTGGACCAGCGCAATGTTGACGGTGAATTCGCCGTTGCGCTTGACGAACTCGCGCGTGCCATCCAGCGGGTCGACGAGCCAGTAGCGTGACCATGCCTGGCGCGTGGTCCACGGTGCAGCGCGCGCCTCCTCCGACAGCACCGGAATATCCGGCGCGATGCGTGCCAGGCCCGCGGCGATCACGCGCTGGGCAGCCAGGTCCGCGGCGGTAAGCGGCGACTTGTCGTCCTTGTGCTCGACGGTGAACTCGTCGCGGTAGATCGCCAGGATCGCATCGCCCGCTTCGCGTGCGATCGCGCTCACCTCGGCCAGCAGGCCGGTTTCGGGTGCGACCGCGCTCATGGCTGGAACCGCCCGGCCAGGTACTCGCGCGCCATGAAAAGCGCGGCGATCGAGCGGCCTTCGGTCACGTCGTCACGGCCGACAAGGGTATGCAGTTCGGAAAGCTTCCATGGGACCACGTCCAACTCCTCGGGTTCGTCGCCGGGCAGGCGTTCGGGGTAGAGATCCTGTGCCAGCACCACGTGCGCCATGTGCGTCATGTAGCCGGGCGAGAGCGACAGGTTGTGCAGGATCTTCAGGCGATTGGCGCCGTAGCCGACTTCTTCCTTCAGCTCACGGTTGGCGCCCTGCTCGGCCGTCTCGTCCTGGTCGAGCCGGCCCTTGGGCAGCGACAGTTCGTAGCGACCCACACCGGCGCCGTACTCGCGGATCAGCAGCACCGTGTCGTCGTCGAGCATCGGCACGATGATCACCGCGCCCAGGCCGCTGGCACGCAAGCGCTCGTAGGTGCGCTTCTCGCCGTTGGAGAATTCCAGGTCCAGTTGCTCGACGCGCAGGAAGCGGCTGTCGACGCATTCGCGGGTGGCGTGGATAATCGGTGGCTTGCGCATCAGGACATTCTAGCCCGCGGTTTCATGATGCAAGCGTGCAAGCGCCTGGGCGTGGATCGCCGGGACACCGGCCAGCACGCTGGTGGTTTCCAGGCTGGGCGCGCGGCCCTGCAAGTCGGTGAACACGCCACCGGCTTCGCGCACGATGACCGCCAGCGCGGCCACGTCAAGGATGTTGACGTCGGACTCGATCACCAGATCCAGGCCGCCGCGGGCGAGCAGGTGGTAGTGGCAGAAGTCGCCATAGCCGCGGATGCGGTTGCTGTCGCGAATCAGCGCACCGAGGGCGTCCCAGCGGGCGTCGGCGGTGAGCGACTTGACGTTGCCGATGGAGAGCGACGCCTGTGCCAGCGTGCCGGTGGGCGCCACCTGCACGCGTTCGCCTTCGAACCAGGCGCCCGCGCCCCGCCGCGCCCACACCGTCTCGCCGTAGATCGGCGCACTGGAGACGCCAAGCACCAGTTCGCCTCCGTCCATCAGCGCGATCTGCGTGGAAAAGAACGGTGTGTGGCGGACGAAGCTCTTGGTGCCGTCGAGCGGGTCGACCAACCACAACAGGCCATCGCGCGCGCCCTCCAGGCCGTACTCCTCGCCATAGATCGCCGCCTGCGGCAAGGCCCGGGAGAGCAGCGCGCGGATGGCCTGCTCCGCTTCACGATCGGCCACGGTCACGGGCGTGGCATCGGACTTCCATTCGACCGCCACGCCGCGGCTCCAGTAGTGGCGAATGATGTCGCCCGCGGCGGCGGCAGCTTCGCGCGCGGCGGCAAGGGCATGTTCGGCGTCGTAACTCATGGCGAGGTTTCCGGCGTGGCGGCGGCGAGGCCGCCGCGGCGATGGAGTCGTAAGGTGCCATTCGCATCCGGCCGGTCCAGCCGCGCGAGCCAATGGCGCAGTACCGCATCGGTTGTCCGCGGTTGCAGCAGCAGGTCCAGTCGCCAACCCAGAGGGCTGGCTTGCCATTGACCCTCGGCACGCAGCGGTCCGTTGGCCTGGTCGCGCAGTTGGCCGGTCAACACGCCGTTCGAGCCGTGCAGGTCCATCCCGAAATCACCCAGGACGACGGCCTGTGCGCGTGTTCGCATGGAAGCGTCGCGCCACTGCGCCCGGCCATCGAGGTCAACCGGCCAGTTCGCCTGGAGCACCGCCCGCTGCAGTTTCAGTGTCAGACTGCCGCGCGGCGAGCCGAGCGACGAATCGAGCCGGGGTGTCCACGCCGCCAGGTCGGCACGCAGCGACACGTCGGTCCACATGGGGCGGCCCGCGCCATCGCGCTGCAAATGCCCGCTGGCCACAAGACCCGGGCCGGAAAAATCCAGTTGCAGGTCCAGTCGTCCCCACAGCAGGGCGCGCGAAAGCCGCCATTGCATCTGCCCCAGCGAACGCCCATCCGGGCCGCGCAGTTCCCGGGCCCCACCGTTCCATACCAGTCCGTGCACGCCTTCGAGCCTGAGGCCATGCAGGCGCGACTGCACGAACGGAGTCGCCCAGCGTGCCGGCAGCAACAGCACCAGCAGGGTAACGAGCAACAACACGATGGCGACGGTCAGCCAGACGCGCGAGCGTTTCACTTCGGTCCTCAAGCTTGAGCGGCCACGCCGCAACGCCGATCATAGCGGGATGGACGCACCCTCCCCCGATGCCCCGGCCCTTGCCGGCAACGCCGCGTTGGCCGCGCGGGACCTCAAACACGTGTGGCATCCCTGCACGCAGATGCACGACCACGAAAGCATCCCGCTGGTGCCGATCGTGCGCGGCGAAGGCGCGTGGCTGTTCGATGCCGACGGTCGCCGCTACCTGGACGGCGTCAGCTCCTGGTGGACCAACATCTTCGGCCACGCCAACCCTCGCCTGGCCGCAGCATTGACCGACCAGGCGCAGCGCCTGGAACACGTGATTTTCGCCGGCTTCACCCATGAGCCCGCGATCGAGCTGGCCGAAGAACTCGTGCGTATCGCGCCGCCGGGGCTTGAGCGCGTGTTCTACGCCGACATCGGCTCCGCCGCGGTCGAGGTGGCGCTCAAGATGAGCTTCCACTACTGGCTCAACAAGGGTCACGGCCAGAAGACACGCTTCATCGCGCTCACCGGCAGCTATCACGGCGAAACGCTCGGCGCGCTGTCGGTCAGCGACGTGGCGTTGTATCGCAAGACCTACGCGCCGTTGCTGCTGACACCGATCCTCGCGCCCTCGCCGGACGCCTACGAGGGCGAGGCGGGAGAAACGCCCTCGCAGGTCGCGGCACGGCGTCTGGGAGAACTGCGCGTCCTGCTCGAACGCCACGCGCACGAAACCTGTGCGGTGATCGTCGAACCGCTGGTGCAATGCGCCGGCGGGATGCGCATGTACCACCCCAATTACCTGGCCGGCCTGCGCCGTTTGTGCAACGAGTTCGACGTGCACTTCATCGCCGACGAGATCGCGGTGGGCTTTGGCCGCACGGGCACGCTGTTCGCCTGCGAGCAGGCCGCCGTGGCACCGGATTTCATGTGCCTCTCGAAGGGACTGACCGGCGGTACGTTGCCCCTGGCGGCGGTGCTCACGACCGAAGCGGTGTACGCGGCCTTCTATGCCGAATACAACGCCGGCAAGGCCTTCCTGCACTCGCACAGCTACACCGGAAACCCGCTGGTTTGTCGCGTGGCGCTGGAAACGCTGGCGATCTTCCGCGACGAACCGGTGCTGGAGCGCAACCGCGTGCTTGCCGAGCATCTGGCCAAGAGGCTCGCGCCGCTGCGTGACCACCCGCATGTTGCCGACGTGCGCCAGACCGGCATGATCGCAGCGGTGGAACTGGTCGCCGACAAGCGCACGCGCAAGCCCTGGCCAGCGACCGAACGGCGCGGCATGCGCGTCTATCTGCATGGACTGCAGAACGAGGCACTGCTGCGGCCGCTGGGTAACGTGGTGTATTTCATGCCGCCGTATGTCGTCACGACACAGGACATCGACCACCTCGTGGACGTGGCCATCGCCGGGATCGAGCGCGCCGTGGCGTGACCATCCCACGATGGGGAACCTTGAGCGGCCCTCGCGACTCACCCACTGGCAGGACCTTCATGCGTACGATCCGCATCCACGTCGACGAACACCTTGCCCCCAACGCTGAGCTGAGCCTGCCGGCGCAGGCAGGCGAGCACGTGGCACGCGTGCTGCGCCTGGGCGAAGGCGCGCCGCTGGTGCTGTTCAATGGCGACGGCTACGACTACGCGGCGGTCATCACCCAGGTCGGCAAGCGCGAGGTACGCGCGCGTGTCGGGGACAGGCAGGCGATCGCCAACGAATCGCCGTTGCCGCTCACGCTGGCCCAGGGCGTCGCGCGTGGCGAGAAGATGGACCTCATCGTGCAGAAGGCAACGGAGCTGGGCGTAGCCCGGATCGTGCCGCTGCTGACCGAACGTTCGGAAGTCCGTCTCGATCCGACGCGTGCGGAAAAACGGCTGGCGCACTGGCGCGCCGTCGCTGCCAGTGCCTGCGAGCAGAGCGGTCGCGCCCGGTTGCCGGAAGTCCTGCCTACGCAAGCGCTCGAAGCCTGGTTGGCATCGTTGCCGCAGGATGGGGTCTTGCGCCTGGCGCTGCTGCCCGAGGGCAGCCAGTCGCCACGTGAGCTTGCCTTTGGCCCGGCCGGCGGCCTGCTGGTAGTGGGACCGGAAGGCGGGCTCGGCGAGCGTGACGTAGCCAGCCTCACGAGCGCAGGTTTTGCGGGTCTGCGGCTAGGGCCCCGCATCCTGCGCACGGAGACGGCGGGGCTCGCGGCGCTGGCGGCGCTGCAGGCGTTGCACGGGGATATCTAGGCGTTGGCGTTCCTGCGTGGGTCTTTCCGCAACTTACCTCGCCAGCGGCGGGCTACCGATCGCCTGCCGGCGCTCGGGTCACTTTCGTTGCTCGCCCGAAAGTAACCAAAGAAATGGTTAGCCAGGCACCGGGGGATTAAAAGGCCAGCCGCCTGTGCGCCTTGTCGGGTGGGTCGCTTGCTCTCAGAGGAGCTGTTTGCCGCGGGCGCTCGGGAGCTGAGGCAAGAGGCTTGCTGGCTGGCGTGCGCAAGGGCCGCATTTGGCTCCCTCTCCCCTCCGGGGAGAGGGTTGGGGTGAGGGGTCGGGGCTCGCGATCATGCTTCCCGCATAGGGTGCTTTGTCTGTTGTTCCTACCGGATTCATCCGCAAGAGCGATCGACCAAAGCCCGATGCGGTCACGCCAGCCAGCAGTGGCGGCGCCGTCGTGCTTGATCGCGCGGTTCTCAGGCCGCGCCGGCTTGCTCGTCGAGGCCGAGCAACGCGGCCAGTTCCGCCTCGATGCCTTCCAGGTCCGGGATGACCGCGATGTCATCGCGCACCAGCACCTGCGCCTTTACGCCGGACGGCAAGGGCGCGCCATCGTGCGTAGGAATGATGAGCTCGGCGTTGAGCGTGGTCAGGCGGGGGAAGCCCTGGGTCACCACCGCGATGAAGGGCAGCCTGGCGTTGTTGCCCAGGGCCTTGAGCACGGCCACGCGGACCGCCAGGTCGGCATCGCCCTCGGGCGCGCCGGCGAGCTTGGTGAAGGAGACCAGCGGCACGCGCCAGCCGCGCCAGGCGATGCGGCCAAGCAGCCACTCGGGGGCGCCCTCGACCGGCTCGGGCGTCGGCAGGGTGATCACTTCGGCCACGGTCGCATTGGGCAGCAACAGGCGCAGCTGGCCCACCGGCACGAGGACGCAGCGGATTTCGCGCGGCAGGGGTTGTTCGCTCATGGCTGACCTTCCGAAATGAACTCTGCCAGGCGCGCCGCCAGTTCGCGGGGCGTGCCGGCATGATGGGACAGATTCTCGGCCAGCACGCCGCTGACCATATCAGACACGTGCTGGCCACCGCTGGCCTCGACCCAGACCTGGCCGCCACGGTCGTGCACCGCCTGGCAGCCGGCCACCGCATCGGTGGACCGGCCGGCGAACACGATGGCGATCACGTCCCGGCCGAAGGCCTCGGCGGCCTGCGTCAGGCTCACGTCGATCGACGGCGCATGACCGGCGCCCGCCTCGATCGGTTGCAACTCGATCGCACCGTCGCGCCGCAGCGTCACCTGGCGATCCGAGGGCACCACAATGACCTCGCCCACGCTGGCCCGTACACCCGCTTCGGCGAGGCGCACCGGCAGCGCGCACTGCGAAGCGAAATACTCGACCAGGCCATCCGCCGGACGCCCCGCCAGATGCTGGGTATGCAGCACGGTGGTACGCAAACCGGCGGGCAGGGTCGCCAGGAACTCGCCAACCGACGCCGTGCTTTCAGTGGTGGCGCCCAGCACTACCAGCCGACGCAGCGCGGTGGCCGGCGCTTCGAGCACCATTTCGTGCGCCGAGGCGAAGTCCTGCGGAGCGATGGCCTCTTCAAGGGAAACCAGCTCCAGGCTGAGGCCCGGAAGGACGGGGGAAGCGCCGTCCTCGGCGTCGGGCGCAAGGTAATCGGCCGCACTGACCTTCTCGATGCCGAACTCGGCCGGGTCCGCCTGCCCGGCGACGTCATCGCCGGGTGCGAGGTAGTCGACGGCGCTGACCTTTTCGATGCCGAACTCGGCCGGTGCCGGCTGCTCGACGGGAGCAGCCGTGGCGGGCGCGGGGTCATCGCCGTCAAGCAGGGTCCAACTGTCGGAAACACGCGCCGCGACCACTGGGTCGGCTACCGCGCGTGCCGCGGCGGGAGCCACGTCATCGCCGATCGGCGCAAGCTCCAGGTGATCCAGCTCGAAGGTGGCGCGTGGCGCCGTCTCCGTCCGGGTACTGGCGCCGCCCTCGATGGCGGGGGCCGGATCTTCGTCGATTGCCGACAGCTCCAAGGCGGCCAGCGGACGCGGATCTTCGATCGCTTCGGCTACCGCGGCCACCGTACCGGCGGCGTCCTGATCGTCGGCTTCGGCCTGCACGTGCAGGGATGCGCCAAAGTCGCCATCGTGCAACGGCGCGCCTTCCCCGGCGGCGTAATTGAGGCCCGTACCAAAATCGTCGGCATCGTCCGCGGGCGCGTCGGAAGCAAGCAAGGCTTCCAGCTCGGCGGCGAGCGTTTCGGAGACGGCCGCCTGGCGCGCCTCCTCGTCCTGCGGAGCGTCGCCGAGCTCCTGCATGGCGTCCGCGGGCACGGGTTCGGCCACGGGCATGGCGGTGGCGTGCTCATCGGCAACCTCGGCCGGTGCCGGCGGGCGCGGCGGATCGGCGTCACCGATTGCCAGCACCTTCATCGCCAAGTGGCGCGCCCAGCGCGCACGGTCCCAGCCCTCCAGCCGACGACTGGCCTGGGCATCGTTGAAGACCACGCGAGGGCGATCACCTTCCAGGGTGTCGTCGAGGCGATCCAGCGCGCTGTCGTCCTCGTCATCGAGGTTGACCACCAGTACGTCCGCATCGACCGAGGACAGCAGTTCGCGACTCAGGCCGTTCAACGGCCCCTCGTGCACGATCCGCGCTCCGCGTTCCTGCAAGGCGCTGCGCAATTGCTCACCCAGGCCCGCGTCGTCGAACAGCAGCGCGACCGCCGGTACCGCCTCAGCCATGGATCGCCTCCACTGCCATCGCGCGCTGCTCCAGCACTTCGGCGATCTGCGCAAGCAGCTCGGCTTCCTGGTAGGGCTTGCCGAGGTAGCGGTCGACACCGATGTCGAAGGCACGCTGGCGGTGTTTGTCGCCGGTGCGCGAGGTGATCATGATGATCGGCACGTCGCGCAGGCGCGGATCCGCCTTCATTTGCGTGGCCAGCTCGTAGCCATCCATGCGCGGCATCTCGATGTCGAGCAGCATCATGTCCGGCACGCGGTCGTGCAGTTTCTCCAGCGCGTCGACGCCGTCCTTCGCGGTGAACACCTCGTAGTCGTGGCGCTCCAGCACGCGGCCGGTGACCTTGCGCATGGTGATCGAATCGTCGACCACCATCACCAGCGGCTTGGCGCGCTGTTCCTCGATCAGCGGCGAGGCGACCGCGCTCAGGCCGTCGGCCAGGCGCTGTTCGCGACGGGCGATGCCGTGGCGGACCAGTGGCGGCAGGTCGAGAATGATCAGCACCGAGCCGTCGCCCATGATGGTCGCGCCGAGCACGCCCGGCACCGAACTGACCTGCGGGCCGACCGACTTGACCACGATCTCGCGCGAGCCGATCACCGCGTCGATGCGGATCGCCGCGCGCAGGTCGCCGGCGCGGGTGAGCAGCAGCGGGAGCTGCTCTTCCTCGATCACCGGGTTGGGCTGCAGGCCCAGCAGATCGGCCAGATCGTGGATGCTGTAGGCATCGCCGTTGTAGTCGAACGTCGGATTGGCCTCGCCCAGGCGCGCGCCCAGGTCGTCCGGGCTGATCCGGGCCACGCCCTGCACCGAGGTCATCGGGATGGCGAAGGTCGCCTCGCCGATGCGCACCACGATGGCCTGGGTCACCGCGAGGGTGAACGGCAGGCGCAGGATGAAGGTCGTGCCCTGGCCCTGCTGCGATTCGATGGCCAGCGAACCGCCCAGCTGCTTGATCTCGTTGGCCACCACGTCCATACCCACGCCGCGGCCGGCGAGCTGGGTCACGTGGCTGGCGGTGGAGAAGCCGGTCTGGGTGATCAGGCTGAGCAACTGGTCGTCGCTGGGGCGCGAGTCGGCACGCAGCAGGCCACGCTCGATCGCACGGGCGCGGATCGCCTCGCGGTCGAGGCCACGGCCGTCGTCGCTGACGCGCACCACCACTTCGGTGGCCTCGCGGGCGACACGGATGCGCACCGCGCCTTCGGTCGGCTTGCCCGCCTTGCGACGGTCGGCCGGTGACTCGATGCCGTGCGCGATGGCGTTGCGCAGCATGTGCTCGAACGGCGCCTTGATGCGGTCGAGCAGATTGCGGTCCATTTCGCCGTGGGCGCCCTCGACGTACAACTGGGCGCTCTTGCCTTCTTCCTGCGCGGCCTGACGCAGCGTCCGGCGCAGGTTCGGCACCATGGTGTCGAACGGCAGCATGCGGGTACGCAGCAGGCCGTCCTGCAGTTCGGCGCTTACGCGCGACTGCTGGATCAGCAGGGTCTCGGACTGGCGGGTGAGCTCGTCCAGCATGTTCTGGATCGAGACAAGGTCGGACACCGACTCGGCCAGCGCACGCGAGTACTGCTGCAGCTGCGAGAAGCGATCGAGCTCGAGCGGATCGAACACGCCGATGCCCGCCTCGCGATGCTCGCGCTGGAAGCGCGCGATGATCTGCGCTTCGGTCTCGATTTCGAGCATGCGCAGCTGGCTGCGCAGACGCTGCACGGTCTGGTCCAGCTCGACCAGGTTGAAGCGGTAACCAGCGACCTGCTGCTCCAGGCGCGAGCGGTAGATCGCGACCTCGCCAGCATGGTTTACCAGGTTGTCGAGCAATTCCGCACGGACGCGAATCTGCTCCTGGGTGGAGCGAACCTCTTCTTCCTCCCGCTCGGGCAACAGCTCGGGCAGCAACTCCGGCAGCGGTGCCGCCGGCAGCCTCGCCGAGGTCGCCGCGCCGTGCGCGGACACGGTGTCATGCCCTTCGTCGGACAGGGCATCATGGCCAGCCAAGGCCAGCAGACGATCGATGAGCGCCTGCGGATACTCGATCGGTTGGCTCTGCGAAACGCGCTTGACCAGCGAATGCAGCGCGTCGAAGCTGACTTCCAGGGCGCCGATCAGCTGCGCCGTGTCGCGCTCGGCAACCGGCTTCTCCAGCAGCGTCTCGATGGCATGGGTCAGGTCGCCCACCGGCACCAACCCGGCGATGCGTGCACCGCCCTTGAGGGTGTGCAGGTCGCGCTGCAGGCCCGTGGCGTGCGATGTCTCGCTCGGTTCGGCGCGCCACTCGGCCAGCAGGCCATCGGCGTGGTCGAGCAGCTCGTTCGCCTCTTCGGTGAAGATTTCCAGCAGGTCCGGATCGATCTGACCGACCCAGGGCTGCGCCGGCGCAGTGTCGATGGCGAGTGGCACGAACGGCACGAACGCTGCGTCGGCTGTTTCTTTGTCGACGTCTTCGCCGGCGTCGACAGCGTGCGGCGCCTCGGTAGCCTCGATCGTCAGCGGTGCCTCCGCTGCCTCGATCTGCGGAACCTCGACAGCCTCCGGCTCGGCCTGCGCAGCCACCTCTTCTTCGATGATTCCCGACGAGGGCGATGCCATGCTCTCGTCGACTTCCGTCTGAGCCACGGCATCGCCGACATCGACGAACTCGTGCGGGAAATCCGCCTGCTCGGACAGCATCGGGCTGGCGTCCCGGTCCGCGCCGGCATCGCTGGAAACCTCAAGCTCAGGCCCTTGCACCTCGTCTTCCAGCGCCAGCCCCGGGACGTCGTCCAGCCCGGCTTCGCTGTCGTCCGCGGTGACTTCCGCGACCGGCGTCGTCGACGGACCGTCGGCCGGTTCGTTCAACAGACTGTCCAGCAACGCGGCGAGACTCTGTTCGTCCTCGACCTGGCCGGTGTCGACCGACAGGCCTTCGCCGGCCGCTTCGGCGGTTTCCAGGTCGAACGCATCGAGCGCGGCCAGCAACTCGCCGGCGTACGCATCGTGTTCTTCGTGATCGCCCGTTTCAGTGGAAGCATCGGCAGCCGCCTGTTCACCGAGCGCATCGCCGAGGCCGGCATCGAGCGCGGCAGCGACGGCATCGTCCGGCAGCTCGGTCGCCAGGTCTTCGGCGTGCGGGTCGAACAGCACGTGCGCGACCTTCGGTTCCGGCTGGCTGTCGCGAAGCTCGATCAGGCGGGCGGTAAGCGCGTCGACGGACGGCAGCTGCGGTTCGGCCGCGTCGAACTGCGCCATCACGTGGTCGACCACGTCGGCCGACTGTGCGAGCAGGCGGGTGCCTTCCTCGGACAGCGGCTGGCTGGCCGCGCGCAGGCGCTTGAGCAGGCTTTCCAGCGGGGACAGCAACTGCGTGAGCAGCGGGATGTCCACCATGGCGATGGCGCCATGCAACGTATGCACCGCGCGCAGCAGGGCATCGTCGATGCGCAGTTCGCCATCGGCGCGAGCCAGCGCGCCACGGATCGCCTGCAGGTATTGTGCTACTTCGCTGCGCAGGATCTCCAGCAACACCGGGTCGACCGGCGGCATCACGGGCAGCGCGATCGACTCGACCGATTCGACCGGCTCGTGCGGGACATCGACGGCTGCGGTCTGGTCGGTGTGGGCGGCGACCGGCACGGTGTCGGCAGCTGCATCCAGACGCGGCACGCGGCGGCGCACCACACGACGCACGGTTTCCGTGGCGGAGGACGCATGGTCGCTGATCTGCGCCATTTCGCCCGCGGCCAGCCGCTCGGCCGTCGCCATGATCGCGGCCAGCGGGGCGGTCGGCGTGCCTTCGCCCTTTAGCGCGGCAAGCAACTGCGGCAATGCGCCGATGGCGGCACTGACTACCGCCTGCACGCCCTCGTGCGGCTGGATGGTGGCATCCAGCACGCGGTTGAGCATGTTCTCGACCTTCCACGCGAACTCGCCGAGCACGCTGGCGCCCACGAGACGACCGGAGCCCTTGAGCGTATGGAAGGAACGGCGAATCGGGGTGATCGCGGCCAGCTGCGCCGGATCGGCCAGCCAGGCCTGTTCGGCGGCGCGCAGGTTGTCGATCTCCTCCTGCATTTCTTCCAGGAAGATCTCGCGGATATCGTCGTCGATACCCTCGGTACCCAGCTGGAAACCGGCATTGCCCGCCAGCGCGTCGGCGACCGGCACTTCCTCGACGATTTCTTCCTCGATCTCGATCCAGTCGTCCTCCCCGCCAGCCATCGGCGAGGCGGTGAGCGGCTCGGTCTGCGCCAGGCGCAGGCCGGCCAGCTCGTGCGCGCTGGGCTGCAGCGGCTCGCTGCTGCCGACCATCAGATCGTCGAGGCCGTGACCGTCGGCCAGGCTGACCGGTTCGGACAGCGACGGCTCGGACGGCGTTTCGGCGGTGGCGACCGGCGCGGGCTCCTCGTAGGCCACCGCAGCGCGTGCGGTGGGCAACGGCCAGTAGCCGAGCGAGCCCAGGCTATGCTCGGCCACGTCCAGGATGTGCTCAAGCCCGCCACGATGCTCGCGCGCGGCTTCCAGGTAGTACTCCAGCGCGGCCAGGGCATCGGCCAGATGGTCCATCTGCGCGCTGCTCGGGACGCGCCGGTCGACCAGCATTTCGTTGCCGATGAAACGACCGATGCCTTCGGCCAGCTCGGACGGGCGCGGCGCGGACAACATGCGCATGGCGCCTGCCACTTCGTCCATCAACGCCGGGGTGCCGTGCAACTGGGCATGATCCCAGCCGGCCTCGACGAAGGCGACGATCGCGTCCTTCACCTTGGCGGCGTTGGCGATGGCCTCCTGCATCAGCGAGGCGAGAATGCTGCGCGCCTCGCTGCGCGGCAACGCAGGGACCGCCGCGCCTTCCACCGGCAATATCTCATCGGCCAGGCTGTCGTCGGCGCCCAGGCTTTCGATGTGGTCGTCCAATGACGATTCGACGTAGAGCAATGCGCCGGCGACGTCCAGCAGCACGCCCTCTTCCGGCGCGCGCACCTTGTGCACGATTTCTTCCAGCACGCGGCGCTGCTCGTTGACCACGCGGCGCGGCACGGCCAGCGCCAGCATGCCGAGGGTATCGCCCACGCGTTCGAGCACTTCGCCCTGCGCAGCAAGTTGCGCCGGGTCGCCATCGCTCTGGCGCAGGAAGAGATCGAGCGCTTCCTTCACGCGCAGCAGGTCTTCCTTCAGTGCCTTGGACACCGAATCGAGCAGGGCGCGGTTGTGGCCGGCCATCGAGCCGCGTGCGTGTTCCAGCTCGGCGGCGTCGGGCAGCAGGCTATCCAGGCGGTAGGTCTGCTTCAGCTGCGCCATCTGTGGGCTGGCCTGGCGGGCCTGCGCCACGATGTAAAGCAGTTTGCTGGCCAGTTCGTCGGCGTCACCGCCGCGCAGGCTGGCCTCGCCCTGTTCGATGAGCTGGCGGATATTGCGGTCGACCTTGCCGATCAACTGGCGGATCTCGGCAGCATGGCTCTTGAGCATGCCCTGCTCCAGGCCCTCCAGCACGCCGGCGGCGATCCACCACAGGCGGCGACCGGGCACGGTCCAGCAACGGCCGGCGATGCCCATCAACGTCTCGCGCATGCCGACCAGTTGCTGCGGCGCGTTCTGGCCGCGGAACCAGGCCAGCAACTGCTGCTGGAAGCGCAGGCGCAGCGTGGTGATCGCGCTGCGCTGGGCAGCAACATCGACCTCGCCCTGCGCGCCGGGCGCCTGCACCGGCAGTGCCTGCTCCAGGTTCGGGCTGAACAGCGCCGCCTCGGACAGGGCCTGCTGGTCACGACTGGCGCGCAGGTCGTTGAGCAGCGGAAGCAACACCACCGGCACGTCGCGGTGGCCGCCCGAGAGCCGTTCCAGGTAATCGGGCAGCTGCATCAGGCCGCGCATCAGCGCGCCGAAGGCGTCATCGCGCTGGCGGATGTGGTCTTCCATCAGGCAGATGGCTAGGGTTTCCATCTCCTCGGCGACCATGGCCGCGCCATAGAGCTCGACCATGCGCAGGGTGCCTTGCACCTGATGCAGATGGTCCACGCACGCGCGCATGACCTCGCGCTTGCCGGGGTTCTCTACGTAGGACTCCAGCGCCTCGCGGGCCCGTGCCAGAGTCTCGTCGAGCTCCGGCTTGACCCACTGCAGGGTGGTGAAATCGATGTGGTCTTGAAGTCTCATGCGCCCCTCTTGAGCGGCTGCGCGCTACGCACGCATCGCACAACCGTTCGAGGTTGCCCTCTGTCGGTAAACGTTGATCAACCCGGCAGCTTGAAGTGCGCCACCGAGCGCCGCAGGTCGCTCGCCAGCTGCGCCAGGTAGCCGATCGAGTCGGCCGTCTGGCTCGCGCCCTGCGACGTCTGCGAAGTGATTTCCTGGATCGCGTTCATCGACTGCGAAATGTCGGTCGCCGCCGCGGACTGCTGACGCGCCGCGGTGGAGATGTTCTGAATCAGCGCCGACAGATCGTGCGAGACGCGTTCGATGTCGCCCAGCGCGCTGCCGGCGTCCTCGGCCAGGCGGGCACCGGCGACCACCTCGGAGGTGGTCTGTTCCATCGAGCTGACCGCTTCGTTGGTATCGGACTGAATGGTCTGCACCAGCGTTTCGATTCGCTTGGTCGCGCTGGCGGAGCGTTCCGCCAGGCGCTGCACTTCGTCCGCGACCACCGCGAAACCGCGGCCCGCCTCACCGGCCGAGGCCGCCTGGATGGCTGCGTTCAAGGCCAGGATGTTGGTCTGCTCGGCGATGTCGTTGATCAGTTCCACGATCGAGCCGATTTCCTGCGAGGACTCGCCCAGACGCTTGATGCGCTTGGAGGTTTCCTGGATCTGGTCGCGGATCGAGTCCATGCCGGAGATGGTCTCGCGCACCACTTCGGCGCCGCGCGAGGCGATCTGCACCGAGCGTTCGGCCACATCGGCCGATTCGGCCGAGTCCTTGGACACGTTGTCCATGAGGCTCGCGATCTGGTTGATCGCCGAGGTCGCCGTGCTGATTCGCGCGGCCTGGCTCTGCGCCGCGTCGGCCAGGTGGCGCGCGGTGGTCTGGGTTTCCTGCGCCGAGGAGGACACTTGCTCGGAGGTCTCGTTGATCGTGGTCACCAGGGTGCGCAGCTCGTCGATGGCGTAGTTCACCGAGTCGGCGATCGCGCCGGTGATGTCCTCCGACACCGTGGTCTTGACCGTCAGGTCACCTTCCGCGAGCGAGCCCATCTCGTCCAGCAGGCGCATGATCGCCTCCTGGTTGCGCTGGTTGAGCTCGGTCGAATCCTGGAAGCGCTTGCGCTGGTCGCGCACCAGGGTCACCACCAGCAGCAGCGCGAAGGCCACCGCGCCGGCGGCGCCCAGCACGCCCCACCAGACGTTCGGGAACAGACGGCGGTACGGCAGCTTGCCGATCTGGTCCGACAGCTCGTTGGCGCGCAGCAGCACGTTCTGCGAATCCAGGGACGCCTGATTACCGGCGTTCTTCACGTCGGCGATCGGGGCCGCGGCGGACACCAGCTTGGCGATCGGCTCGGCCAGCGCCTCCCAGTTGCCTTGCATGTCGGTGAGGATCTTGCGCGCGTTGGCGTCCCCCATCGCCTTGACGCCGGCATCGGGGTTGCCGTCGGTCAGGCCCTTGAGAACGGTGCCGTACAGCTGCGCATCGCGTGCGAGGCCGTCAGCCGCGGCCTGCGCGGAATCACCGCCCTGCAGCACCTCCTGCACGCGACGGACCATGCGGTCGGCCAGCAGCATCTGGCGCGAGGAACCGAGCATCTGCTCGGCACTGCCGTTGCGCTGCTGCAGGATGTTGGTGACCTGGTCCATGCTCGAGTTGAGCAGCGGCATCTGCTGGGACAGTTTGTCGGCGCGCTGGGCCGAATCGAGCACGACCGCCTTGTTGGACAGGATCTTCTTGATGTCGCCGTCGAGCTGGCCCCAGGCGTTGACCAGCGCGGTCACGCTGCGACCGGCCGGCGTGGCGTTGTTGTCGCCGTACGCTTCCATGCCGCCCTTGGGGTCGCCCTTGGCCAGCTTCTGCACCGCCGCGTCGATCGCGTTGCGGGTGCTCTCCAGTTCCTTGAAGGAGTCGACGTTGCCGTCGGCGGCCTCGAGGGCGTACTTGGCGGTCTGCTGCGACAGCACCTGGATCTGCGTGGTCAGCGCGCTGGCCTGGCGGTCCTCGCCGTTCTTCTGGTTCAGCATGAAGAAGTCCAGCGCCGCGAAACCGATCGCGATCAGCAGCAGGACGATGAGGCCCGTATAGCCCCGTTCCTTGCCGATGCCCCCTGTAGTGCTCATCGTTACACCTCGTCCGTCTTCCATCCCGCTTCGGCTACGCTCGACTGCGCTGCGCCTGCGGGACCTCTCGCCCCTGGTATCCGGCCACGCGCGGCACCGGCCCTACATTTCGCTCCGTTCAGGCCGCGGCCTGGCGGAAATCCGGCGCGCGCACGAGCCGGTTCATGCTGAACACGCCCAACCGCTGTTCGCCCACGGCCACCCGTTCGCCGACGAAGCGGGTCAGGCGCGGATCGTCCTCGGAAATGGACTCCCGGCGCTGCTCCTCGTCCACCGTACGCTGGCCGAACACCTCGTCGACCATCAGCGCGACGCTGCCGCCGCCCTGGCGCACGATCAGCAGGCGCGTGCGCTCGGTCGGCTGGGTGCGCTCACCGAACAGGAAGCGGTTGAAATCGATCACCGGCACCAGGTTGCCGCGCACGTTCGCCACGCCCATCAGCCAGGGCTGGGTCAGCGGCACCGGGGTCAGCACGGGCACCGCCAGCAACTCGTTGATCTCGTCGATCGCACTGACGAACAGCCGCGAACCGACGCGGTAACCGATGCCGCGCCACAGGCCCGGTGCTTCCATCCGGTCCTGCACGTCCTGCGCGTGCGCCAGCGAAAGGCGCTCGTAGCGGGCAAGGATCTCGAACGGCGTGAGGTTGGCGCTCTCGCTCATGCCGCGCTCGGCAACAGGTCGTTGATGCAGGTCAGCAATTCTCTCTCGTTGACCGGCTTGGTGATGAACGCGCGCGCGCCCTGGCGCAGGCCCCAGACGCGATCGGTTTCCATCGACTTGGTGGTGATCATCACGATCGGCACGTTCGAGGTGACCGGGTCGCGCGTGAGCGTGCGGGTGGCCTGGAAGCCGTTCATGCCGGGCATGATGACGTCCATGATGACCAGGTCCGGCAGCTCGGCGCGGACGCGCTCGATGCCTTCCTCGGCGGTACTGACGGCGGCGACCGCGTAGCCGGCCTTCTCGAGCAGCGTGGTGAACACGCGCACGTCGGTCGGTGAGTCGTCGATGATGAGAATCTTTGCCACAGGTCTCCCCTATAAGACGCTGCAGTCAGTGGTTTTTCAGACCGTGCTGACGTGACGATGGATGGCCCCAAGCAGTTCGTCGCGGGTGAACGGCTTGGTCAGGTACTGCTCGGCGCCGACGATGCGGCCGCGAGCCTTGTCGAAGAGGCCGTCCTTGGAACTCAGCATGATCACCGGCGTGGCGCGGAACTGCGGGTTGTTCTTGATCAGCGCGCAGGTCTGGTAGCCGTCCAGGCGCGGCATCATGATGTCGACGAAGATGATCGCCGGCTTCTGGTCGGAGATCTTCGCCAGCGCCTCGAAGCCATCGACCGCCGTGAGCACCTCGCAACCTTCCTTCTTGAGCAAGGTTTCGGCCGTTCGCCGGATGGTCTTGGAGTCATCGATCACCATGACTTTCAGACCGGACAAGCCGTTGTCGCTCGTATTCAAGTTCACTCAACCCCCCTGGTGCCCGCCCGAGGCTCAGGTAAGGCACACGGGCCGGACGGATGCCGACCAGTGTGCAAAAAAAACCGCAACTTTTTCTGTGGTTGCGTTCCGATTGCCGGCAACGCACTCATTGCGTTGCTGTTTACCGCCTGTCACAAGCGGCGTCAAGCAAAAATCAAGGCGTGGCGCCGGCTAAGGGTCGTATCGGCAATCACGTCAGTTCTTGAGCGAGCGCGTCAGAACTTGCCGCTTTGCGCCCCCTCGGCCACCATCTCGACCTGCCGCGCACGCCACTTGCACATCCCCGGCTGCGCACTCCCCTGCCACGGAGCATGTTTCATGCCGCTTTCGGTCGCCGTGCTGATGGATCCCATCCGGGCCATCAAGATTGCCAAAGACACCACGTTCGCCATGCTGCTGGAGGCCCAGCGCCGCGGACACGCGCTGTTCTACATGGAGCAGGGAGATCTGGCGCTGCGCGATGGCGTCGCCCACGCGCGCCTGGCCCCGCTGTCGGTGCGCGACGACCCGGCCGGCTGGTACGAGCTGGGCCAGGCGCAGTGGCGCGAGCTGCGCGGAATCGATGTGGTACTGATGCGCAAGGACCCGCCGGTCGATGCCCAGTTCATCTACGACACCATGGTGCTCGAGGCGGCGCAACGCGACGGCGTGCAGGTGGTCAATGACCCACGCTCGCTGCGCGACTGCAACGAGAAGGTCTTTGCCCTGCATTTCCCGCAGTGCATGGCCCCCACCCTGGTGGCGCGCGACCCGGCGGAGCTGCGCCGTTTCGTCGCCGAGCACGGCGAAGTGGTGCTCAAGCCGCTGGACGGGATGGGCGGACGCGGCATCTTCCGCGTCAAGGCGGGCGACCCCAACCTCAACTCGATGCTCGAAACGCTGGTGGGCGGTGATTCCCACGGCGAGGGCCGCCAGTTCACGGTCGCCCAGAAATTCATCCCGCAGATCAGCGCTGGCGACAAGCGCGTGCTGCTCGTCGATGGCGAACCGGTGCCGTACGCGCTGGCGCGCATCCCGCAGGGCGACGAGTTCCGCGGCAACCTGGCCGCCGGGGGACGCGGCGAGGGCGTGCCGCTGAGCGAGCGCGACCGCTGGATCGCGGCACAGGTGGGGCCTGAATTGCGCCGCCGCGGGCTGCGTTTCGTGGGGCTGGACGTGATCGGCGACTACCTCACCGAGATCAACGTCACATCCCCGACGTGTGTGCGCGAACTGGACGCGCAGTTCGGGCTTAATATCGCCGGACTGCTGTTCGACGCGATCGAGAACGCCCCCGCGTGAGTGCCACCGTCCGCCGCCCCGACACCCCGGATCCGATCGGGGCGACCTTCCTGTTTTCCTTGTTGCTGCACGGCGTGCTGGTGCTCGGCCTGACCTTTCATTTCGTCAAGCCGACACCGAGCCTGCCGACGCTGGACGTGACCCTGGTCGACGTGGCCAACCGCGAGGCGCCGGATCAGGCCGACTTCCTGGCCCAGGCCAACAACCGTGGCGGCGGCAACAGCGACGAGGTCGGGCGTCCGACCGAGCGGCTGTCGGGCCTGCTGCCGGTGCCGGGCAACGGCGTCGCCCCCGTGCCCCGGCAGGAGCAGCACTTGCAGGCCCAGGAGGCCACGCCGGACCGTCTGGTGACCACCATCGGCAACAGCCGGCACAAGGTGGCGAGCGACACGGCCAGCAAGGCCCGGCCGGAAAACGACCAGCCACCTTCCGACCTCGAGCAGCTCCGGCAGGAAGCGGCCCGGCTGACCGCCGAGCGGGACCGCAAGGTCAAGCGCTACGCCAAGCGCCCGGTAAAGAAATTCCTCTCCGCCAACACCGCCGAAGGCATGTACGCGGCTTATCTGCACGGCTGGTTCAAGCGCGTCGAGCGCGTCGGCAACCTCAACTATCCCGACGAGGCCAGGCGTCAGCACATCCATGGCGACCTCGAGGTCAACGTGGGCCTCAACCGCGATGGCAGCATCGCGGAAATCCAGATCATCCGGAGCTCCGGCTCTCCGGTGCTGGACGAGGCGGCCAAGCGCATCGTGCATCTGTCGGCACCGTTCCCCCCGTGGCCGCAGGACAAGCAGGGCACGACCATTCTCTACATCGACCGGGTGTGGGAGTTCGGCGCGGACGACACGCTGCGCCATCGCTGAGGCGTCGGTGTCGGCCGCCCAACGCGGGCGCTTCACATCGGACGCGTTACAACGAACGTCCGCCTCCGCACTACAATGGCCGCATGAGCGCCGTCCCCAACCCGCAGACTCTCGCCGGACATTTCCTGATCGCCATGCCCAGCCTGGCCGAACCGCCGTTTTCGCGCAGCGTGGCCTTCCTGTGCCAGCACGACGAGGACGGCGCGGTGGGCCTGCTGGTCAACCGGCTTTCCGAATACCGGCTCGGCGACGTGCTGGCACAACTCAAGCTCGATTGCAGCGACCTGGAGCTGGCCGATCGGCCGGTGCTGATTGGCGGCCCGGTGCAGCAGGAACGCGGCTTCGTGCTGCACCGCGAGCACGGGCACTGGGAATCGAGCTATCGCATCAACGACGAATGGTCGGTGACCACCTCGCGCGACATCCTGGTCGCCATGGCGGCCGGCGAGGGCCCCCACGACGCGCTGATGGCGCTGGGCTACGCCGGCTGGAGCGCCGGCCAGCTGGAGCAGGAGCTGAAGGACAACAGCTGGCTCACCGCCGAGGCGAACGAGCGGGTGATGTTCCACACCCCGCTGGAGGAGCGCTGGAGCGCCGCTGCCGGCCTGGTCGGCGTCGATCCGCTGCAACTTCCCGGCTACGCAGGCCACGCGTGAACGCCTGGCGGGCGGTCGACGGCATGGACCGCCGCGCATGAGTTGCGTGCTGGGTTTCGACGTCGGCAGCAAACTCATCGGCGTGGCCGTCGGCAACACCATCACCGCAAGCGCCCGTGCCCTGGCCGTGGTCCCGGTCCGCGACAGCGGCCCGGACTGGCAGCAGCTGGATGACCTGCACAAGCAATGGCAGCCGGACACGCTGGTCGTCGGCCTGCCGCTGGCGCTCGATGGCACCGTCCAGCCGGCCACCCGGCTTGCCCGCCGTTTCGCCGAACACCTGCGCGAGCGCTACCAGGCGCCGGTCGCGCTGGTGGACGAACAGCACAGCTCGCAGGAAGCCGCACAGCGCTTCGCGCAAGCGCGCGCCGCCGGCACGAAGCGCCGCAGCGACGCGGCCAATATCGACGCGGAAGCCGCCGCGGTGATCCTCGAACGCTGGCTTGCCGCCGCCTCCGCCTCCCACTAGCTTGAGCCAGGCCATCGCATGTTCATTCCTTCCCGCGCTTTCGAACCGCACGCCATGAGCACCCGCCTGCGCCACCTGACCACGCTCGAAAACCTGCCCCGCGCCTGCATCGAGCGCCTGCTCGACCGCGCCCTGTCGATGCGCGACGCCTGCGCCCATGGCACCCGCAAGCTGGACCTGCTCAACGGGCGGACCGTGCTCAACCTGTTCTTCGAGCCGTCCACCCGCACGCGCACCTCGTTCGAACTGGCCGCGCGCCGGCTGGGCGCCGACGTGATCAACTTCGACATCGGCTTCTCCTCGACCGCCAAGGGCGAGGAACTGTTCGATACGTTGCATACGCTCGAGGCAATGCACCTGGATGCCATCGTGGTCCGGCACAAGGTTTCCGGTACGCCCGAGGAACTGGTGCGCCACGCGATGAGCGGCGTGTCGGTGGTCAACGCCGGCGACGGCAACCGCGCCCATCCCACCCAGGGCCTGCTCGACGTGATGACCATCCGCGAGCACCGCCCGGACTTCGAGAACCTGGCGGTAGTGATTTGCGGCGACATCAAGCACTCGCGCGTGGCGCGCTCGGACGTGCATGCGCTTACCGCCATGGGTGTGCGCGAGATCCGCCTGTGCGGCCCTGCGCCGTTGATGCCCTCGCAGGAGGAATTTCCCCGCTGCGTGTTCGTCCAGGATTTCGACGAGGCGATCGCCGGCGCCGATGTGGCGATCATGCTGCGCCTGCAGAAGGAGCGCATGAGCGCCACCGAGCTTCCCGACGAGGCGGCCTACTTCGCCCGTTACGGCCTGGACACCCGCCGCCTGGCGCTCGCCGCCAAGGGGTGCCTGGTCATGCACCCGGGCCCGATCAACCGTGGCGTGGAAATCGCCTCGGACGTGGCCGACGGCGCGCAGTCGAAGATCCTCGAACAGGTCGGCAACGGCGTGTTCGTGCGCATGGCCGTGCTGGGCGAGCTGCTCGCCCGCTGATCGGGCGTCGGTACCCCGACGGCAGGCACAGGCGGTCCACCCCGGGGGCGCGGCATAATGGCCGCGCCTTTCTTCTTTTTTCAGGGAACCGAATCATGCGATCGACGAAGCGCACCCTCGCGCTGGCTTTGGCCGGCCTGTTGCTGGCGGCATGTGGACACAAGGACAAGGACGCTCCGCTGGCCTTCGTGCCGGCGGACACGCCCTACGTGGTGGCCAACCTTGACGTGCTCGACGACAACACCCGCGCCGCCCTGCTCGCCCAGGCCGATGCGCAGATGCCGGCCGAGGTGACCCAGCTTCGTGCCGCCGCGGACGAGATGGCGGCCAAGGACCCGGACACCGCCAACCTGCTGCGCGCCTTCGCCAAGGAGCTGGACGGCAAGTCGGTCGAAACGTTCGCGCAGGGCGCCGGCCTGGATCTCAAGGGCTACTCCGCGCTCTACGGCCTGGGCCTGGCGCCGGTGCTGCGCTTCCAGCTCAGCGATTCCGACGCGTTCGAGGCTTTCGTGGGCCGACTGGAAGCCGCCTATGGCAAGAAGCTCGACGTCGCCAATCTGGACAAGCAGAGCTACCGGCGCCACGTCTCGGCCGCCACGGGCACCCAGCTGATCCTGGCCGTGGTCGGCAAGCAGGCGGTGGCCGCGATCCTGCCGGCCGATGCGTCTCAGCCGCTGCTGCGCCAGGCGCTGGGCCTGGATCGCCCGTCCAAGAACCTGCAGGACGAAGGCCGTCTGGCCAAGCTGGCCAAGACCAAGGGCTACGAGAAATGGGCCGTGGGCGAGCTCGACCTGACCCGCGCCCTGCCGCTCGCCGCCAGTGGCAAGGACCCGCTGTTCAACGCCTTGCTCAGGGCACGCGCACAGGCCGAGTCGGCCAAGACCGGCGAGCCGGTTTCCAACCAGCTGCAGATTCCGCCCAGTTGCGAAGCCGACGCCACGCGCATCGCCAGCCGCGTGCCGGAGCTGAGCTTCGGCTACACCCGGCTGGAGGCCAAGCATCAGGACATGCGCTGGGACGTCTCGCTGGCCAGCGACATCACCCAGGCCTTCGGCGGGCTGAAGGTCGACCTGCCCGGGCTCGGCGCCATGCAAGCCACGTCGCCGTTCGAGTTTTTCCTCGGCCTGCCGGTGGCGCAGGTGCGCACGTTCTGGAGCGCGCAGGCCGATGCGGTGGCGGCCAAGCCGTTCACCTGCCCCGCACTGACCGACCTCAACGACACGTTCGCCAAGCTCGGCCAGAACATGCAGAAAGCGGCCATCCCGCCGTTCGGCGACCTGCTGGGCCTTGGCCTGTCACTGGACAGCTTCGCGCCGGGCCAGGCCAACGCCATGCCGCAGTTCACCGGCCGACTGGTGCTCGGCACCAGCAACCCCGCTGGCCTGCTGGCGATGGGTCAGATGATGACCCCGGCCCTGGCGCAGCTGAAGCTCACCGCCGATGGCAAGCCGGCGGCACTGCCGCCGGCCCTCGCCAACATGGTCGGCCAGCCGGCCTGGCTGGCGATGGGCCCCAAGAGCCTGGGGTTGGGCATCGGCGCGGGCGAGGACGGCAAACTGGCCGACGCGCTCAAGGCGCCGATCGGCAACGCCGGACAGATGCTGCGCATGCACCTGAGCGGCCAGATGTACCTGGACTGGGTCACCCTGATGCAGCAGAAGGCCGACAGCCTGGCATCCGCTGCCGCGGCGCTGGGCAAGGATGACGCGGCCAGCACTGAAGACCAGGTGGACAAGGCCGCCGCCGAGGCGCGCACCAAGGCGCAGTTCGACGCCATGCGTGCGCAGGCCGCGCGCATCGAGTCGATCGATGCTGACGCACACGTCGACGATCATGGCCTGACGATCACCAGCCAGACCACGCTCAAGTAAGGCGGTACCGAGGGTTTGCATGCGGGGCGCCTCCAGGGCGCCCCGCTTGCTTTTCGGCCTACGGCAGGCGCGCGCGCCAAGCAGGTGCACAACGGGCGGCTCACCGTCTTTTCGCGCCGCCCGAACCTTCCTTTCAGCCAGCCGTTCACAACGGTAATTGCCACTGAACGGCAAAGTATCCGACGCACAACCCGTTCACGGTGGCCCTGTTGCCATGACTCCCGCGGTGCAAATGCATCGTTTAGCGACAGTCACCCGAAGGAGAGTGCCATGCGTACCCATTCCGCGTTCCATCGAGCCTTCATCGCCGCCGGCCTGACCGCTGCGTTGGCCGCCGTGCCGTTTGCGCAGGCCCTCGCGCAGGACGCCGACGCGCAGTCCAGCGGCAGCATGCAGTCCAGCAACCAGACCGTACCGGGCAAGGTGGACGATGCCTGGATCACCACCAAGGTCAAATCCGAATTCGCCACCACATCCGAAATTCCCGCCAGCAAGATCTCGGTGGATACCCGTGACGGCATGGTGCGGTTGACCGGCACGGTGGCCAGCAACATGGACAAGAACAAGGCCATCCAGGTCGCGCACAGCGTAAAGGGCGTGAAGAGCGTCGACGCCACGGCCCTGACCGTGACAGCGGGCGCCGATACGCCGTAGTCGGCAGCGCTGCCGTCATCGCTGACGCCAGCCCATTCCGGCGCAGTCGGACAACAAAAAGGAGCCTTCCGGCTCCTTTTTGTTGTCCACGAACGTCCCGATTTTCCGCTTCCACGCAGGAGCGCACCGGGTGCGCTCCTGCAAGAGGGCGTTACGGGACTTCAGGGAGGACCATCAACGCCGCAGCATGCCGCCGCCGAACTGGTTGTTGTCGCGGGTCTCTTCCAGCTCGACGCCATCCAGGCCCTGCGACAGGGTGTGCGCATCGCCGCCCTGCGCCAGCTTGATGCGCAGGCGCACTTCGTTCGAGCTGTCGGCGTGGCGCAGCGCATCCTCGTAGCTGATTTCGCCGGCGTGGTAGAGCTCGACCAGGCTCTGGTCGAAGGTGCGCATCCCCAGGTTGACCGAGTCCTTCATCACTTCCTTGATCTTGTGGATCTCGCCCTGGCGGATGTAGTCCTGCACCAGCGGCGTGCCCAGCAGCACCTCGACCGCCACGCGCCGCGCCTTGCCGTCCGGCGTGGGGATCAGCTGCTGCGCCACGATGCCCTTGAGGTTCAGCGACAGGTCCATGAACAGCTGCTGGCGGCGGTCTTCCGGGAAGAAGTGCAGGATGCGGTCGATCGCCTGGTTGGCATTGTTCGCATGCAACGTGCACAGGCACAGGTGGCCGGTCTCGGAGAAGTTGATCGCGTACTCCATCGTCTCGCGGGTACGCACCTCGCCGATCAGGATCACGTCGGGCGCCTGGCGCAACGTGTTCTTCAGCGCATTGTCCCAGTTGTCGGTATCGATGCCGATCTCGCGCTGGGTGATGATGCAGCCCTCGTGCTTGTGCACGTACTCGATCGGGTCCTCGATCGTGATGATGTGGCCGGTCGAGTTCTGGTTGCGGTAGCCGACCATCGCGGCCAGCGAGGTCGACTTACCGGATCCGGTGGCGCCGACGAAGATGATGATGCCGCGCTTGGTCATCGACAGCGTCTTGAGCACCGGCGGCAGCGTGAGCTCCTCGAAGGTCGGAATCTTCGATTCGATCCGTCGCAGCACCATGCCCACGCAGTTGCGCTGATAGAAGCACGACACGCGGAAACGCCCCACGCCCTGCGCCGAGATCGCGAACTGGCACTCGTGGGTCTTCTCGAACTCCTCGCGCTGTGCCGGCGTCATGATGTTGAGCACCATGTCGCGCGCCTGCTGCACGGAAAGCGGGCTCTGCGTGATCGGCACGACGCGCCCCTGCAGCTTCATCGACGGCGCAACGCCGGCGGTGACGAACAGGTCCGACGCCTTCTTGTGCACCATCAGCTTGAGGAAAGAGGTGAAATCGAAATCGCTCATGGCTTGATGTCCGGGAATCGGGAATCGTTAATCGGGAATCGTCAAAAGCACACCCTCGGTCATCCACCGAGCGAGATACACCGGAAGACCGGAAACGGGTTTGCGATTCCCTATTCCCGATTTCCCATTTCCGGCCTTACTTGAACACATCCTTGTTCTTGGCATAGCCGATCGCCTCCTGCCGCGCGATCAGGCCACGCTTGACCAGGTCCTGCAGATTCTGGTCCAGCGTCTGCATGCCGTACTGCTGGCCGGTCTGGATGGAGGAGTACATCTGCGCGACCTTGTCCTCGCGGATCAGGTTGCGGATGGCGGGGATGCCGATCATGATCTCGTGCGCCGCAATACGCCCGCCGCCGACTTTCTTGAGCAGCGTCTGCGAGATCACCGCGCGCAGCGACTCGGACAGCATGGAGCGCACCATCGGCTTTTCGCCGGAAGGAAACACGTCGATGATGCGGTCGATGGTCTTGGCGGCCGAGCTGGTGTGCAGGGTGCCGAACACCAGGTGGCCGGTTTCCGCGGCGGTCAGCGCCAGGCGGATGGTCTCCAGGTCGCGCAACTCACCGACCAGGATGTAGTCGGGGTCCTCGCGCAGCGCCGAGCGCAGCGCCTCGTTGAAGCCGTGCGTGTCGCGATGCACCTCGCGCTGGTTGACCAGGCACTTCTGCGAGGTGTGCACGAACTCGATCGGATCCTCGACCGTGAGCATGTGCCCGTATTCGTTCTTGTTGATGTGGTCGACCATCGCCGCCAGCGTGGTCGACTTGCCCGAGCCGGTCGGGCCGGTCACCAGGATCAGGCCCTGCGGCTGCTCGATCAGTTCGCGGAAGATGCGCGGCGCGCCGAGGTCTTCCAGCGTCAGCACTTCGGACGGAATGGTACGGAACACCGCACCGGCGCCACGGTTCTGGTTGAACGCGTTGACGCGGAAACGCGCCAGGCCCGGGATCTCGAAGGAGAAGTCGGTCTCGTAGAACTCCTCGTAGTCGCGCCGCTGCTTGTCCGACATGATGTCGTAGATCAGCGAGTGGACCTGCTTGTGTTCCAGCGGCGGGATGTTGATGCGGCGCACGTCGCCGTCCACGCGGATCATCGGCGGCAGGCCGGCCGAAAGATGCAGGTCCGAGGCCTTGTTCTTGACCGAAAAGGCCAACAGTTCGGCGATGTCCATCGGGCGTTTCCCCTTAAAACGTTCGTCTGGATGAATAGCGGTACTGCGCAGGGGACCGCCCGGTCGCGCGCTCGCGCACGCTCCGTCGCCTTCGAGCCGGCCATCCGACAACCCCCTCGCAACGAGCCGATACTACTCGCGCGAATGGCTTTGCGACCAGTGGGTTGGCGCCTCCCAATGCGGAAACTGCGATGGCTTCCCACCGGTTTCCTGTCCGTTGTCGCAGCGCCTCTCCTGCGCTCGACCGGACACGGCGGTCGCGCACAGCTGCGTTCCCCAAGGGGTTGGGCGGGCCTTGTCACCCGCCCGGCCGCTTCGGGTTAAGGTATCGGGCCCCACAACCCAAGGGACCGGCATGACACGACTTGCCTTCATCGGCGGCGGCAACATGGCGCGCAGCCTGATCGGCGGCCTGCTCAAGACCGGCGCCTCGGCCTCGTCCATCCGCGTGGCCGAGCCGCAGGCGCAGGCGCGCGAGGCGCTCGCCCGCGAGTTCGGCGTGACGACCTTCGCCGAGAACCGGCTGGCCGCCGAAGACGCGGAAATCCTGCTGCTGGCGGTCAAGCCGCAGATCATGCCGGCGTTGCAGGCGGAACTGCGCGACGTGCTGCAGCGCCAGCGCCCGCTGGTGATCTCGATCGCCGCCGGGGTACGGCTGGACCAGCTCGAACGCTGGTTCGGCGCCCACCTGCCGATCGTGCGCTGCATGCCCAACACGCCTTCGTTGATCGGCGCGGGCGCGACCGGCCTGTGCGCCAACGCCCGGGTCAGCCCGCCGCAGAAGGCGCAGGCGCAGCACATCCTCGACGCAGTCGGCATCACCCGCTGGATCGACGACGAGGCGCTGATGGACACGGTGACCGGCCTGTCCGGCTCCGGCCCGGCCTACTTTTTCGCACTGGTCGAGGCGCTGGAGGACGCCGCGGTCGCGCAGGGCCTTCCCCGCGAGACCGCCCGCGCCCTGGCCGCGCAGACCTGTCTGGGCGCCGGCCGGATGCTGGTGGAGAGCGGCGAAGCGCCGGGCGAGCTGCGGCGGCGGGTGACCTCGCCCAACGGCACCACCCAGGCGGCGCTGGAAAGCTTCGCCGCCGACGGCCTGCCGCGCATCGCCGCCCGCGCCGTGGCCGCCGCCACCCGCCGTGGAGCGGAGCTGGCTGACGAACTGGATGCCAAGGAGCCACGCCCGTGATCTACCTGCTGAACGCGCTTTCGCTGCTGCTGGAAATCGCCTTCGATGTGATCGCCACGCTGTTCGTGCTGAGGCTGCTGGCCGAAGCCGGACGTGCCGACTTCCGCAATCCCATCAGCCAGTTTGTTTACCGCTACACCAACCCGGTACTGGCGCCGATCCGGCGCGTGCTGCCGAACTGGCGCCGGCTCAACCTGGCCGCGCTGCTGGTCTGCTACCTGGTGATGCTCATCAAGCGCGTGGTGCTGTTCGCGCTGGTCGGCACCTTGCCGCACGTGGCCGGCCTGCTGGTGCTGGCGCTGGCCGACCTGCTCGACTTCGTGCTGCTGTTCTACCTGGTGCTGGTGTTCGGCTGGTCGCTGCTGAGCATGTTCGCCGCAGACACCTACCATCCCGTGCTTCGACTGGTGGAGGGCATCGTCGACCCGCTGCTCAAGCCACTGCGCGGCAAGCTGGTGGTGGGCATGCTCGACTTCTCACCGGCAGTGGTGATGATCGGCCTGCTGCTCGCCCGCATCCTCATCGCGGCGCCGCTGTTCGACTGGGGCAACCAGCTGGCGCGCGGGTTCTAGGCATCCAGTCCACTGAAAGAGCGCACTTGTGCGGGACCGTGAGGTGCACGGTCGCGCACATGCGCTCCTACACGGCGCGGCGAGCCCAGGCTGCGATGATGCGGTCCATTTCGGCCAGCCCATCGAACAGCGCCGCCGGCCCGGGTTGCAGGATGATCGGCGACTTGACCTCGTGCAGCTCGCCGTCGCGCACCGCCGGAATCGCATCCCAACCTGGCCGTGCCGCGACCTTCTCCGGCCGGAAGCGCTTGCCGCACCAGGAGCCGAGGATGATGTCGGGCGCGCGGCGCACGACTTCCGCGCCATCGGCCAGGATCCGCTGCTTCGCCAGCGGCTCCCGCGCCAGTTCGGGAAACGCGTCCTCGCCGCCGGCGATACCGATCAGCTCCGCCACCCAGCGGATCCCGGTGATAATCGGCTCGTCCCATTCCTCGAAGTACACCTTTGGCCGGCGCGGCAGCTGTGCCGCGGCCGCACGCACCTGCGCGATGTGCGCCTCCGCGCGGGCCGCGTAGGCCTCCGCCTTTTCGTGGGCCCCGACCATCGCCCCCAGCCGGCGAATGTAGGCCAGGATCCCGTCCACGCTGCGGTGGTTGCTGATCCACACCTCCACGCCCGCCTTGATGAGCTCGCGCGCGATGTCCGCCTGGATGTCGGAAAAGCCGATCGCCAGGTCCGGCTCCAGCCTCAGGATCTCGCCGATCTTCGCGCTGGTGAATGCCGAGACCTTGGGCTTTTCCTTGCGCGCCCGCGGCGGTCGCACGGTAAAGCCGGAAATGCCGACGATGCGGTGCTCCTCGCCCAGCGCGTAGAGCACTTCGGTCGGCTCTTCGGTCAGGCAGACGATGCGCTGCGGGAAGCCGTCCATCAATGGCCCAGCACGGTCACCGAGACCCGGCGCTGGTGCGGCTCGCGGCGGTGTTCCCACAGGTAGATGCCCTGCCAAGTGCCCAGCTGCGGCTTGCCGCCGTGCACCGGCACGGTGAGGCTCACGCCGGTGAGGATCGAGCGCACGTGGGCCGGCATGTCGTCCGGGCCCTCGGCGTCGTGCTCGAACAATGGCTCGCCATCGGGAACGACGCGCGAAAACCAGCGCTCCAGGTCGTCGCGCACGGTCGGGTCGGCGTTCTCGCAAATCAGCAGCGAGCAGCTGGTGTGCAGGACGAAGACATGGGCGATGCCCGTCTGCACGTGGCTGGCGGCGATCGCCTCGGCCACCTTGACGGTGATTTCGCAAAAGCCACGGCCACGCGTGTGCACGGAGAAACCGTTCTGGCCGACGTGCGGCGCGGGCTGGGCGTGGCTCACGGATAGAGCAGCCGGCTGGTCCAGGTCTGGCCGTGGCGGCTCCAGCGCACACGCTCGTGCAGGCGGAACTGTGCGCCGTACCAGAACTCGATCATGTCCGGCTCCACCACGAAGCCGCCCCAGTGCGGCGGGCGCGGCACGTCGCGTCCCTCGTATTCCTTCTCGCAACGGGCGAAGCGCTGCTCGAACGTTTCGCGATCCGGCAGCGTCTGCGACTGCAACGACGCCCAGGCGCCGATCTGGCTACCGCGCGCGCGGCTGGCGAAATAGGCGTCCGACTCCTCCGCCAGCAGCTTGCGTGCCGCGCCCTCGACGCGCACCTGCACGCCCTGGCGCAGGTGCTTCCAGTGGAAGTTGAGCGCGACCTGCGGATGCGCGTCGAGCTGCACGCCCTTGTCGCTTTCGTAGTTGGTGAAGAAGCGGAAGCCGCGCTCGTCGGCGCCCTTGAGCAGCACGATGCGCGAGCTGACCCGACCGGCCGCATCGGCGGTCGCCAGGTTCATCGCGGTGGGTTCGGGGTCGCCGCCGGTGGTGGCCTCGTCGAGCAGGCCGCGGAAGGTGTCCAGGATCTCGCGTTTGAGCATGACTCTTGCATCGTGGCGGCGCCGCGCCATCATGCGCGGATGACCAACGATGCTAGCACGCAGAACGTCGCCCTCGCCGGCCACCTTCTGGATCACTATGCCGGCCGCATTGCGCGTTCACGCCGCCCCTACATCCTGGGCCTGTCCGGCCTGCAGGGCAGTGGCAAAAGCACGCTCGCGCGGGTGATGAAGGCCGAGGCGGAGAGCCGCGGCTGGCCGACCGACGTGCTCACGCTGGACGACTTCTACTACCCACGCAGCGAACGCGAGACGCTGGCGCGCGAGGTGCATCCGCTGCTGCGCACGCGCGGCGTGCCGGGCACGCACGAGATCGAGCTGCTGCTCTCGGTGCTGGCCGCGCTGCCGCAGGCCTCGGAGAAGCTGCCGGTGACCTGGCCGCGCTTCGACAAGGGCCGCGATACCCGCGTACCGCCGTCGCGCTGGCCCAAGGTCGCGCGCCCGCCGAAGCTGGTGATCCTGGAAGGCTGGGCGCTGGGCCTGCGACCACAGTTGCAGGCGGCGCTGGAAACGCCAGTCAACGCGCTCGAACGCGACGATGACCCGGACTGCCGCTGGCGCCATTGGGTGAACAAGCAGCTGCGCGCCTACCAGCCGCTGTGGCGCAAACTCGATGCGCTGATCGTGCTGCAGGCGCCGAGCTGGGACGTCGTGCGTCGCTGGCGTGGCGAACAGGAAGAAGCGCTGCTGGCGCGCAAGGCGCCGCTGGCGATGGACGCCGAAGCGATGGTGCGTTTCCTCGCGCACTTCGAACGCCTCAGCCGCCACGCGCTCACCACCCTGCCCGCGCTGGCCGACAGCGTGGTCGAGTATGACGACGACCGCCACGTCACGGGTCTCGCCCACGCCTGATGATTGTCGGCCCTCACTTCCTTCGGGAGAAGATCGGGGCGATGGGCCCTGCTTGCGACGAACCAACGCCAGGGCGATGGTTGCCTCCTTCCCCGCGAGCCCCAGCCCCTCACCTCGGTCCTCTCCCCGGAGGGGAGAGGAAGACAAGCACCGCCATCCGTGTTGCCGCATCGCGCTGCGCCACCGGACTCCCTCTCCCCTTCGGGGAGAGGGTTGGGGTGAGGGGCCATTCTTGCGACGAACCAACGCCAGAGCGATGGCTGCCTCCTTCCCCGCGAGCCCCAGCCCCTCACCTCGGTCCTCTCCCCGGAGGGGAGAGGAAGACAAGCACCGCCATCCGTGTTGCCGCATCGCGCTGCGTCACCTGACTCCCTCTCCCCTCCGGGAGAGGGTTGGGGTGAGGGGCCATTCTTGCGACGAACCAACGCCAGGGCGATGGCTTCTCTCCTTCCCCGCGAGTCCCAGCCCCGCACCTCGGTCCTCTCCCCATAGCGGAGAGGGAGAGGAAGAGGCATCCGTGTTGCCGCATCGCGTTGCGTCGCCGGACTCCCTCTCCCCTTCGGGGGGAGGGTTGGGGTGAGGGGCCATTCTTGCGACAAACCAACGCCAGAGCGTTGATTTCCCTCCTTTTCCCGCGAACCCCAACCTCTCACCTATTTCTCATCCCGGGAGGAAGATGAAGACAAGCCATCACATCGCCAGCAGCGCCGCATAGCCCAACCGCGCATCCGGCCAGCGAGGCACGAACCCGCTTGCCCGCAGCCGCGCGTTGCTGAGCCGCTTGCTGCCCACCCCGGCCGGCGCCGGACCGTCGGGCGGAGGCGGTGCGCCCACCAGTCCGGCCAGGTGGTCGTACAGGACGTCCAGGGGTAGCGGCGTGTCGTCCACGCCCAGGTAAAGCGGGTCGGCGTCGGGCAACAACAGCAGATGGGCGATGGCGGATGCCGCATCGTCGACGTGGATGCGGTTGGCCCAGTGCGCCTGCTCCCGCGGCACGCGTGCCAGCCCCGCCCGCAGTCGCTCGATCAGCTGGAGCCGTCCCGGCCCGTACAGGCCGGCCAGCCGCAGTACGGTGGACTGCACCGGCGCGTCCGCAAGCCAGCGCTCCGCCTCCAGCAGCACGCTGCCGTTGAACCCCGGTGGACGGGCAGGCGTGTCCTCGTCCACCCAGTCGCCGGCATGGTCGCCGTAGACCGCGCTGGAGGAGACGAACAGCACACGCCGCAACGTTGTCTGGTCGAGCGCCGCAAGCAGGGCGCGCAACCCCGTCAGGAAGACTGCTTCATACGCAGCCCGATCGCGTGCGTCGGGCGCCGGCAGGTAGACCAGCCGGGTGACGCCGCCGGGGAGTGCATCCAGCGTGGCGGGCGCGGCGAGGTCGCCGGCGAGCCAGTGGATACCGTCGTCGCTGCCCGCCGGAGGACGCCGACGCAGGGCATGCACCTCGTGCCCCTGCGCGCGCAGTTGGCGGGCCACGCGCAGCCCCACGTCGCCACAGCCGGCCAGCAAGACGCGTTCGTCCGTGGTTGCTAGCATGCGCGGATGAACCCCTCCTGCAACCTGTTCCTGATCGGCCCGACCGGTGCCGGCAAGACGTCGATCGGTCGACGTCTCGCCGCGCATTATGGCCTGCCGTTCCTGGATCTGGACCTGGAGATCGAGCGCCACTGTGGCGTGGACGTGCGTTGCGTGTTCGAGATCGAGGGCGAGGCGGGTTTCCGCCAGCGCGAGAGCGCGCTGCTCGATGCGCTCAGCGCACGCGCCGGCGTGCTGCTGGCCACCGGCGCCGGCGCCGTGCTGGACCCGGCCAACCGCCGTCGCCTGGCCGAACGAGGGTTTGTGCTGTGGCTGGACACCACGGTGGAGCAACAGCTCGAACGCCTGGCGCGCGACACCAAACGGCCTCTTCTGACGGGCGAAGACCGCCGCGGCAAGCTCGAAGCCATGGCGCAGCTCCGTGGCCCGCTCTACCGCGAGATCGCCGACCTGCGCCTGCCGGGCGAACACGAAGGCGTAGCGACCGCGAGCGAGCGTTGCATCGCCCTGCTCGAACAGCATTGGCAACGGCAACAGGCGGCATGAACGAATCAGACGTCCAGACGATCGAGGTCGCGCTCGGCGCGCGGCGCTACCCGGTATGGATCGGCCGCGGACTGCTCGGCGACAGTGCCCGCTGGCGTGCGCGCCTGCGCGGCCGCCATGCCCTGGTGGTCAGCAACACCACGGTGGCGCCGCTCTACCTCGAGCGGATCGCCCAGGGGCTCGATGGATTGCACTGGTCGAGCTTCCTCCTCGATGACGGCGAAGCGCACAAGACCTTCGGCAATGTCGGGCGCGCACTGGAAGCCCTCGCCACATCAGGCGCCACACGCGACGCCTGCGTGATCGCGCTAGGCGGCGGCGTGGTCGGCGACCTGGCCGGTTTCGCCGCGGCCTGCTGGATGCGCGGCATCGATTTCATCCAAATGCCGACCACGCTGCTGGCGATGGTCGACTCCTCGGTCGGCGGCAAGACCGGCGTGAACCTGCCCGCCGGCAAGAATCTCGTCGGCGCCTTTCATCAGCCGCGCGCGGTGGTGGCTGACATCGACACCCTGGCCACCCTGCCCGACCGCGAATACCGCGCGGGCCTGGCCGAGGTGGTGAAGGGAGCGGCGATCGGCGACGCGACGTTTTTTGCCTGGCTGGAGGCAAACACCGATGCCCTCGTCCGCCGCCACACGACCACGCTCGTCGAAGCCATCGCACGCAAGGTCCGCTACAAGGCGGGCGTGGTCGCGCGCGACGAAACCGAACAGGGCGAACGTGCGCTGCTGAATCTGGGCCACACCTTCGGACATGCGCTGGAAACCGCGGGCAATTACACCGCACTGTTGCACGGTGAGGCGGTGGCCATCGGCATGCTGCTGGCCGCGCGGCTGTCCGAGCGGCTAGGGATGAGCGAGGCGCCCGACACCGCTCGCCTGCAGCAGCTGCTCGACCGTCTCGGTTTGCCGGTGGCCCGGCCTGCCGGCATGGCGCCGGAGCAACTGTTGGCGCTGATGCGTCTGGACAAGAAGAACACCGCCGGCACGCTGCGGCTGATCCTGTGGCGCGGCATCGGCAAGGCGCAGATCGTGACGGGCGTCGAGGAAACCGCCGTGTTGGAGACGCTGGCCGAAGCCACCTCCGTCAACGCAGCATCCGGCCGCGCGACCGCTTCGTAGGGCGGGCTTCAGCCCAGCGCACCTCCTTGCAAGCCACGATGGTGGGCTGAAGCCCAGCCTGCGGCACGCGGCCACGCGCCTCGCCAGCATCGCCATGGCCCTCTAGAATGTGCCTCTTGCGGCGCCCCTGCCGCACCATCACGGATACCATGCGCCTCTACCTGCAAACCATGCCCGCCTCGGCCGAGGCGCCGCGTTACGTGCAGATCGTGCTCGAGCAGGATCTGCTCGGCGGCTGGACGCTGTACCGCGAGAGCGGCACGCAGGGCGGCAAGGCCACGCTCAAGCGCGAGCAGTTCCTCGAGCGCGACGCGGCCATCGCGGCGTTCGAGAAGACGCGCGACGCACAGTTGAAGCGCGGCTTCCGCGTGATGTTCGCCCAGGGCCTGGATGGCCCGCACGGACGCTGACATGACCGCTCCGCTGAAGAACGACCGCTTCCTGCGCGCGCTGCGCCGGGAGCCCACCGACACCACGCCGATCTGGGTGATGCGCCAGGCCGGCCGCTACCTGCCCGAGTACCGCGCCACGCGCGAGCGCGCCGGCAGCTTCATGGGCCTGGCGCAGAACCCCGAGTTCGCCTGCGAGGTGACGCTGCAGCCGCTGGAGCGCTTCGATCTCGACGCGGCGATCCTGTTTTCCGACATCCTCACCATTCCCGACGCGATGGGCCTGGGCCTGTCATTCGCACAGGGCGAGGGCCCGCAGTTCGCGCGTCCCGTGCGCAGTGCCGCCGACATTGCACGGCTGGCGGTACCCGACATGGACGGCGAGCTGCGCTACGTGATGGACGCGGTGCGGCTGATCCGCCGCGAGCTCGACGGGCGCGTGCCGCTGATCGGCTTCTCCGGCAGCCCGTGGACGCTGGCCTGCTACATGGTCGAAGGCCACGGCTCGCGCGACTTCGCCACGCTCAAGGCGATGTGCTGGAACGAGCCGACGCTCGCCCACCGGCTGCTCGACACGCTGGCGCGCTCGGTCGCGGCCTACCTACGGGCACAGGCTGCCGCCGGCGCGCAGGCCTTGATGATCTTCGACACCTGGGGCGGCCTGCTCGGTCCGGCGCCGTTCGGCGAGTTTTCGCTGCGCTACATGAGCCAGGTGGTCTGCGCGTTGCAGGCCGATCCGGTTGCCCGCGAGCTGCCGGTCATCCTGTTCTCCAAGGGCGCGCACCTGCACCTGGTCGAGATGGCCGCTTCCGGCTGCGCCGCGCTCGGCGTGGACTGGACCATCGACCTGGGCGATGCGCGGCGTGCCGTGGCAGGCAAGGTTGCCCTGCAGGGCAACCTCGACCCGGCCGTGTTGCGCTCGAACCCGCAGGTCATCCGTCGCGAGGCCCGCGCCGTGATGGACAGCTACGGCAACCACCCCGGCCACGTCTTCAACCTCGGCCACGGCATCACGCCGGAAGTCGAACCGGAACACGTCAAGGTGCTGGTCGACGAAGTCCACGCGTACGGTCGCCAGTTGCGCGCGGGCTAGCGATGGCCTGGCTGATTGCCAAGTACCTGGTCACCGCCGCGGTAGTGGTGCTGGTCTCCGAGGCGGCCAAGCGCAGCGACCGGCTCGGCGGCCTGCTCGGTGCGCTGCCGATGGTGACGTTGCTGGCGCTGATCTGGCTCTACCTGGAGCACCAGCCGGCGCAGAAGATCGCCAACCACGCCTGGTACACCTTCTGGTACGTGCTGCCCACGCTGCCGATGTTCCTGGTTTTCCCGGCCCTGCTCCCCCGGCTGGGGTTCTGGTTCACCCTGCTCGCCTGCGCCCTGATCACGGTGGCGTGCTTCGGCCTGTTCGCGCTGGCGATGCGGCGGTTCGGGATCGAATTGCTCTGATACCCGCGACGGCCGGTTAGCACACCCCCGCTTGCCCTGTCCATACCTCAGGCGCATAGTGGGGCCGCCGGCGTCTGGCCGGTCGGCAAAAAGGCATGGGGGTGCCGTTATGTCGCGAGTCAATCCTTTCAGTGCGTCGGGCTCGGTCACGAGCGAATCGTCGGCACCATCGAAGCCATACGTTTTCCGCTCTCCGAACTCACTCGGCAACGGGGTCCGGGGCGTGGTCGGGGCGTTCGTCCTGCTTACGCTGGCGGTTCTGGGCGTGATGGCCTACGGGCTGCAACTGCTCCAGCAGGGCATCGACAGCGGGATCACCACGGCATTGCAGGACAAGCTGGCGGGGGCCGGCTGGCTGCAATTGAACCTGTTCCGCCTGCAACTGGTGCTCATGCTGGCCTGCTACATCTGGGCCGGCTTCTGGGTGTACCGGGCGGCCTGCAACGTGCGGGCGCTGGGGGCCCGGGGCCTGGACGATTCGCCCGGCTGGGCGGTCGGCTGGTATGCGGTGCCGGTCATGAACCTGGTGCGACCGCTGCGCGCGATGACCCAGATCTGGCTGGGGTCGGAGGCGCCCGCCCGCTGGCAGAAACTGGGCACGCCCTCGCTGCTGCGCGTCTGGTGGGTGTTCTGGATCGCGGGCAACTTTTCCTACTGGTTCGTCACGCAGTACCTGCGCCCCGAGCACACGTTCGAGGGACTGCACACCCAGCAGGTGCTGCTGCTCTGCGGACAGGGTCTGAACCTGTGCGCGGCGGCCCTGTTCCTGCTGGTGGTAGCGCGCCTGACCCGCATGCAACTGCAGCAGCACGAGCAACAGCAAGCCGCTCCGGTGATGCCGGCGACCTCTCTGGCTGACGCCTTCGTGGTCTGACGGTGCCTGCCCGCGATGTCGACCCTGGCCGCGCCCGGCCAGGGTCGCGCGGGCATGCGGATGATCACCGACCGACCCGTTGGTTGGGCGATACCGTCATCGCGGCAAGCGGCGCATGGCCTCGTCATAGGCGGCGTTGATCTCCTTCGCCCGCTTTTCGGCCAGGCGCTGGATGTCTTCGCCCAGCCTCGCCACCTTGTCGGGGTGGTACTGGCCGATGCGCCGCCGATAACCCTGCTCGATTTCCTCGCGGCTGGCCGACTCGGGAACACCGAGGATGTCGAACCACGGCTGCGCGTCGATGCTTTCGCTGCGATCGTCGCTCCACACCGGCCCCTGCCCGGGGCCGCGGAACGGCTGGCGTGCGGACGCGGCCGGTACCTTTCCGCGCATGAAGAAACTCACCAGGCCGTAGCCCACGACCAGGCCCAGCAGGACCACGACCCATTCAGACCGCATCGTCGGCAAACCTTCGATAGAACGCCATCGCCCCGCGCAACGCACCTTCCTGGTCGCCTCCCGCCTGGGCGAAGGTGAGGCTCGTGGCGATGCGCGACTGCACCACGCGGGCAAGGGACACGCTCGCGCCCGCGCCGGCCGTGTCCGAGAGCACCGCGCGCAGGTCCAGCCGACGGCTGTGCTCCAGGCTGATCTTGCGGAGCAGGTTGAGCGCAAACGGCGGACAGAGCAACGCGTCCCACGCCAGCGACCATAACTGCCTGTTCGTCAGAGCCAGTCGCCGACGCCGGGCGACGACCACCCCCAGCGCGGCCAGGATGGAGCCATACATGGCCACCAGCCAGGCCAGCAGGGCGGCATGGCTGCCCGACAGCCACAGGCATCCGGGCAGGCCGACGAAGAAGAGCGCAAGCAACCACAGGCTCCACGGCGCAAGCACGGACAATCGCCCCGCCAGGCGCCGCAGGCTTGCCACGCCACCACCCGCATCCGGCTTCGGTGCGGCGAGCCAGCTCAGCCGGTAGAGCGGCCGATGCGGCGTCAGGGGGTTGGGTACGAACAGCAGGCGACCGCCCAGTTCGAGGACCAGCCCGCCGGCCACGATACCGCCCTTGCGGGTCTCGAAGGCGACCTCGTCGTGGTACAGCAGCAGGGCGGAGTCGTACAGGTACAGCAGCACGATCCCGCCCAGCAGCGCGGGCAGCCCCACGTCCATGTCAGGCGCCTTGCCTGCGCTTGAACAGCGATTTGAGCCAGGCACCCAGGGCAATGAATCCCGCCACCACGAATTTCCAGGCCGCCGCCAGAAACCCGCCGATGACCGTGAACAGGCCTTTCTTGGCGGCCACGGCCGCCGCGCCGCCGGTGATCAGCGCGGCCAGGCCGTACTCGGCCACACGGTCGCCGGAGCGGTACTCGGCATAGGTTTCGCCGGGGACGAAGCCGAAGCCCGGCAGCTTGCTCTTGAAGTCGGCGACAGCGCCGGTCAGCTTGTCGGCATCCGTAATCACCACCACGTCCATCACACCCAGGCGGCCCAGCAGGCGGGTGTTGTAGTTCACCACCTCTTCGTCGCTCTGCGAGCTGCTGGCCCGGATCGCCCACGCCAGCGACTTGATCTGCGGGTCGTACTGGGGCTTCAGGCCCCAACCGGTGATGTGCAACTGGGCCCAGCCGCGTTTCGCCCGCTCGCGGTTGCCCTCTTCGGTCCCTTCCCTGACCGAGCTCAAGATGGCGTCGGCGTCGAGATCCTCGTTGTCCTGCACGTAACCGATGTCCTCGTAGGAGAACATCGCGACCCAGTTCAGATCGGTCGGCGCCAGCGTGTAGGTCGGCGTCGGATCAGGCAGGTTGTGCATCAGCTCGTTGAAGCGCTCGGTAGCCTTCGCGTCGAGGAAGGCGTAGCCCTCGGGCACGTCGAGCGTCGCGTGGCTGCCAACCTGCACCTTGGTCGGGCCCATTTGCCACGGCAGTTCGGCGACCGGGCTCTGCTGGCCGTGACTGCGTGTAGCGGCAACGAGAAGCAGCAGTCCCGCGACTGCCGCGCGTATTCCTTTCATAAAGCCCCCTGTGTCGTGCCTGACTGAATGCGTTCCCCTTCGCAGGAGGCGACAGGCATCCTGCCCCTGCCGAGCGGCAGCTTACCCAACGCGCGGCGCTTGCGCAGCACCGGAGATACCGGCCGGCTTGGGCCGTTCGCGCCAGCCCCTTACAATGGTCCGTTCAGCCTTCCCTTACACGCGCGCACTCGGCGCGCCCATGGCGAGCCCACGATGGACAAGAGTTTCGAACCCGGTCAGATCGAATCGAAGTGGTACGCGCACTGGGAACAGCGCAATGCATTCAAGCCCACCGGCCAGGGCGAGCCCTATTGCATCCTGCTGCCGCCGCCGAACGTGACCGGCACGTTGCACATGGGTCATGCGTTCCAGCAGACCGTGATGGACATGCTGGTCCGCTACCAGCGCATGCGCGGCATGAACACGCTCTGGCAGGTCGGCACCGACCACGCCGGTATCGCCACGCAGAAGATTGTCGAGAACCAGCTCGCCGCCGAAGGCAAAAGCCGCCACGACCTGGGTCGCGAACCGTTCGTCGAACGCGTATGGCAGTGGAAGGAGGAATCGGGCTCCACCATCACCAACCAGATGCGCCGGCTTGGCGTGGCGGCTGACTGGTCGCGCGAGCGCTTCACGATGGACGAGGGCCTCTCGGCGGCGGTGCGCAAAGTGTTCGTCCAGTGGTATCGGGACGGGCTGATCTACCGCGGCAACCGGTTGGTGAACTGGGACCCCGCGCTGGGCACCGCGGTGTCGGACCTTGAGGTCAACAATGTCGAGCGCGACGGCCACATGTGGTCGATCCGCTACATGACCGCCGATGGCGCCGGTTCGGTGGTGGTCGCCACGACCCGTCCGGAAACCATGCTGGGCGACGTCGCGGTGGCGGTGCATCCACAGGACGAGCGCTACGCGCATCTGATCGGTTCCATGTTGCACCTGCCACTGTCCGGCCGTGAGATTCCGGTCATCGCCGACGACTACGTCGATCGCGAATTCGGCACCGGCTGCGTGAAGATCACCCCGGCGCACGATTTCAACGATTACGCCATCGGCCAGCGCCACAAGCTGGAGCCGATCAACATCTTCACGCTCGACGCCAGGGTCAACGACAACGCGCCGGAGAAATACCGCGGACTGGATCGCTACGAGGCGCGCAAGGCGGTGCTGGCCGACCTGGAGGCCGCCGGCCTGCTGGTCGAGGCCAAGCCGCACAAGCTGCAGGTACCCGTGAGCCAGCGTTCGGATGCAGTGATCGAGCCGATGCTCACCGACCAGTGGTTCGTCGACCTGACCTCCGAGGTTCTTGCCGATGGCCGCCCCGGTGGGCGTACCGCGATCACCGCTCCGGCGCTCGAAGCCGTGCGTTCGGGCACGATCCGCTTCGTCCCGGAGAACTGGACCACCACCTACACGCAGTGGCTGGAGAACATCCAGGACTGGTGCATCAGCCGACAGCTCTGGTGGGGCCATCGCATCCCGGCCTGGTACGACGAGGCCGGCAACATCTTCGTCGGCGAGGACGAGCACGACGCACGACGCCACGCCACCACCGAACCGGTGGGTGAACTGCGCCAGGACGAGGACGTGCTCGACACCTGGTTCTCCTCCGCGCTGTGGCCCTTCTCCACGCTGGGCTGGCCGATGCAGGGGCCGGTGAAGAACGAGCGCGGCGAGGTGGTCGCGAACTGGGAGCAGGACAAACTGTTCCTGCCCAGCGCGGTGCTGGTCACCGGCTTCGACATCATCTTCTTCTGGGTCGCCCGCATGGTGATGGCGACCCTGTATTTCACGAAGCAGGTGCCCTTCCGCGAGGTTTACATCAACGCCATCGTGCGCGATGCCGAAGGCCAGAAGATGTCTAAGTCCAAGGGCAACACGCTCGACCCGCTGGACCTGATCGACGGCATCGCGCTTGAGCCGCTGGTGGAGAAATCCACCCGCTCGCTGCTGATTCCGCAGGTGCGCGAGAAGGTCGACAAGCGCATCCGCAAGGACTACCCGCAAGGCATCCCCGCGATCGGTACCGACGCGCTGCGTTTCACCTTCGCTGCGCTGGCCAGCTACAGCCGCACCATCAACTTCGACATCAAGCGCGCCGAGGGCTACAAGGCGTTCTGCAACAAGCTGTGGAACGCGGCGCGATTCGTGCTGATGAACCTTCCCGAGGGCGAAGTTCCGGCGCCAGCGGAATGGCCGGCCACCGAGGCCGAGCGCTGGATCCTCACCCGCCTCAAGCAGACGCTGACCGAAGTCGAGGAACACTTCGCCACTTATCGCTTCGATCTGCTGGCGCAGGCGCTCTACGAGTTTGTCTGGAACGAGTACTGCGACTGGTTCCTCGAGCTGTCCAAGCCGGCGCTCAACGGCGAGGACGCGCAGGCCGCCGCATCCACCCGCCACACGCTGCTGGTGGTGCTGGAGACCGTGCTACGCGCACTGCACCCGGTCATTCCGTTCATTACCGAGGAGATCTGGCAGGCGGTGGCGCCGCGGCTGGGCATCGGCGCGTCCAGCATCATGGATCGGCCGTGGCCGAAGGCCGCCGCACTGCCCGCGGACGCGGCCGCAAGCGCCGAGATCGAGTGGGTCAAGTCGGTGCTTTCGGGTATCCGCCGCATCCGATCGGAAATGAACATCGCGCCCGGCAAGACCATTCCGCTGTTGTTTGCCGATGGCGAGACGCTGGATCGCTCACGGGTGGGCAAGTTCGCCGCGCCGATCGCCTTCCTCGCGCGCACCGACGCGCCACGGTGGATCGAGCCGGGCGCCGACGAGCCGGCCGCCGCCGCGGCGGTGGTCGGCAGCCTGCGCGTGCTGATCCCACTGGCCGGGCTGATCGATCTCACCGCCGAAAAGGCGCGCCTGGCCAAGGAGATCGCGCGCATCGAAGGCGAGATCAAGAAGTGCGAGGGCAAGCTGGGCAACGCCAACTTCGTGGCCAACGCGCCGGCCGAGGTAGTGGCGCAGGAGCGCCAGCGCATCGTCGACTGGGGCACCCAGCTCGAAGCATTGCGGGAGCAGGCACGCAAACTCGGCTGAGGCCGCACGTGATTCCGTAGGTGGGCATCAGCCCACCCTCGGCATCGGAACCGGTGGGCTGAAGCCCGCCCACCGCCGCGCCTTGAAACGCCCGGCTCGTGCCCACCACGGCGGCCGGGTTTGACGGACGGAGCGCAACGTCAGCTCTCAGCGCAACGTCGGCTCGCGATCCAGCGCCATCACGATCGCATCCTCGCGCCCGCCCTTGGCCGGGTAGTAGCGCGGGCGGCGGCCGATCTCCCTGAAGCCGACCGAGGCGTAGAGCTCGTGCGCGACCGGGTTGGACGGGCGCACTTCCAGGAACACCCGCTCGGCGCCGCTCCAGCGCGCCACGTCGAGCAGCCGGCCGAGCAGGTGCCGGCCCAGGCCGCGCCCGCGCCAGTCCGGGCCGATGCACAGGTTGAGCACGTGCGCCTCGCCGGCGGCGACCGAGAGGATGCCGTAGCCGGCGACGTCGCCCTCACAGCAGAGGACCCAGCACGGGTGTCCAGCCTTCAGGCAATCGCTGAAGATCCCCGGCGACCAGGGAAACTCGTAGGACGCATTTTCCAGGGCACTGACCGCTGCCACGTCCTCGCGCCGCATCGCGCGCATTTCGACGTGCGGGCGCGCCACCGCGACCATCACGCACGTTCCGCCAGCGCCCGCCGCAACTGGCGCAGCGCGGTCCATAGTCGGCGCTTGCCGGCGCCGCTCGCGAGCACCTGGCTCGGCTCGTCGGCCAGCACGATCTGCGCCTGGTTCATCACCGCCGCGGGCAACTCGCGCCCCAGCGCATGCGCCTGCGCCTGGCCGAACACCAGGTAGGCGCGTACCGGCGGCACGGGGGTAGCCGGGCGTCCATCCTTGACCGGGATACGCCCGGCGCGCGCCAGTTCGGGACCATAGGCGGCCAGCGCGCGCCCGAGCAGGTCCAGTTCGCGCGCGCCGCCACCGTCCGGCAACAGCACCACGCAGGAAGCGGACGGCACCGACGCGACGGCAGACGGCTCGGCCACGTGGTCGGCCCCCTGCGGCGCAGCGGCCGCACGTCGCACCAGCGGCGTCACGCCCAATACGCGCAACACCCGCGCACGACGCGAAACAGGCCCGCGGCTGGCCGACGCCGGACTCATGGCCTGGCGCGACGGGTCCGGCGGCGGTGTGCGGCGCGGCCCCACAAGGTCACCGCCGGGCCGGACAGCAGGTACAGCGTGAACACCACGAACAACACTCGCGGCGGGTCGATCAGGAACGGGACCAGAATCAGCACCGCCACCAGCACCCACAGGAAGGGCACCCGGTCGCGCTCGCCCATCGGCAGCGACTTGAAGCTGTAATAGCGGAAACGGCTGACCATCAGCAGGCCGACCACCACCGCCACCACCAGCGTGACGAAGCACAGCTGCGGCCCGTTGACGACCCAGCCCTCGGCGCGGAACTTCTCCATGCTCCACACGAACGACATGCAGACCGCCGCCGCCGCCGGACTGGCCAGGCCTTGGAAGTAGCGCTTGTCTATAACCCCGACCTGGGTATTGAAGCGGGCCAGGCGCAGGGCGCCGCAGGCGGCGTAGAGGAAGGCCGCGGCCCAGCCGATCTTGCCCCATACCGGCCCGTAGTCGCGCAGCGAGGACAGCGACCAGTTGTACATCACCAGCGAGGGCGCCAGACCGAAGCTGACCAGATCCGACAGCGAGTCGTACTGCACGCCGAACTCGCTCTGCGTCCCGGTCAGGCGCGCCACGCGGCCGTCCATGCCATCCAGCAGCGCCGCCACGAAGACCGCAATCGCGGCCTCGGTGAAACGATGCCCGATGCTCGCCACCACGGCGTAGTAGCCGGCGAACATCGCCGCGGTGGTGAACAGGTTCGGCAGCAGGTAGATGCCCCGGTGGCGGGGCGTGCGGACTGGCGTGTTCTCGCTCATGCAACGATCCGTGACGGAATGCGCGAGAGTGTAAACCATCGCCCGTCAACGGCCCCGCCACGCTTGAGTCCGGCCGCGCGGAGTGTTAACTAGTGCCGGGGCCCCATGCCCTCGGAGAATTCCATGCGCCGCTTGCCCCTCGCCCTCGTGTTGCTGCTGCTCGCGCCCGCGGTCGCCGCGCAGGTGTACAAGTGGACCGATGCCCACGGCACCGTGCACTACTCCGAAACGCCACCTCCGCAGGGCACCCAGTTCAAGCGCATCAATGCCAATGGCATGGAACAGCCGGCCGCTCCTTCACCGGCACCCGCGGCCAAATCAGACGCCACCGCGGCCAAGCCGGCGTCCGCAAGCACGGGCGGCCTGCCCAACACCCCCGAGAACCGCGCCAAGCTCTGCACGTCGCTGAAGGCCAACCTGGACCTGCTCAAGGGCAAGGAGGGTGTGGTGCTGGAACAGGGCGGCAAGTCGGTGCCGCTGGACGAGACCCAGCGCAACCAGCAGATCGCGCTGGCCGAACAGCAGTACCAGCAGTTCTGCAACAAGTAGGGCTTTGCGCCGGCGTCCTTGACGCGTAAGCCGGGGGTGGGCCACGTATAATCGGCCTCTTTATTCCCCGGATTACCCGTCATGCGCCTCAGCCAATTCCACCTGGCCACCGTCAAGGAAGTCCCTGCCGACGCCGAAATCGCCAGCCATCGGCTGATGCTGCGCGCCGGCATGATCCGCAAGCTCGCCTCCGGCCTCTACACCTGGACGCCGCTGGGCCTGCGCGTGCTGCGTAAGGTCGAAAACGTGGTGCGCGAGGAAATGAACCGCGCCGGCGCGATCGAATTGCTGATGCCCGCGGTGCAACCCAAGGAGCTCTGGGAGGAAACCGGCCGCTGGGAAAAGTTCGGTGGCCAGTTGCTCAAGATCAGGGATCGCAAGGACCAGGAATTCTGTTTCGGACCGACCCATGAGGAAGTCATTACCGACTTCGCGCGCAACGAACTGAAGAGCTACAAGCAGCTGCCGGTCAACTTCTATCAGATCCAGACCAAGTTCCGCGACGAGATCCGTCCACGCTTCGGCGTGATGCGCGCGCGCGAGTTCCTGATGAAGGATGCCTATTCGTTCCATCTCTCGCCCGAATCGCTGGGCGATACCTACGGCGCGATGTACCAGGCCTATTCACGCATTTTCGAGCGGCTCGGCCTTTCGTTCCGCGCGGTGCAGGCAGACACCGGCGCGATCGGTGGCAACGCCAGCCACGAATTCCAGGTGCTGGCCGATTCGGGCGAGGACGCGATCGCGTTTTCTGACGATTCCGATTACGCCGCCAATATCGAAAAGGCCGAAGCGCTCGCGCCGGCCATCCAGCGCCCGGCGCCGCAGGCCCCGCTCAAGCGCGTGGATACGCCCAGGCAGAAAACGATCGCCGAGGTCAGCGCCTTCCTTGGCGTTTCTCCGCAGCAGTGCATCAAGACGCTGCTCCTGCGGGGTCGCGAAGGGCTGGTCGCGCTGTGCCTGCGTGGCGATCACGAGCTCAATGAGGTCAAGGCCGGCAAGCTGGCCGAATTGGCAGACGAGCCCGTACTGGCCACGGAAGAAGAGATTCTCGCCGCGACCGGTACGCGTCCAGGATTCATCGGCCCGGTCGGCCTGCCGGAAACGATTCCGGTCATCGTCGACCGCAGTGCCGCGGTGCTGGCCGATTTCGTTTGCGGCGGCAATGCCGATGGCACCCATTACACCGGCGCCAACTGGGAGCGCGATGCGCGCACGACCCGCGTGGATGACATCCGCCAGGTGGTCGAGGGCGATCCCTCACCCGATGGGCACGGCACGCTACGTCTGGCACGTGGCATCGAAGTCGGCCACATTTTCCAGTTGGGTCAGAAATACGCCCAGGCCCTCGGCGCCACGGTGCTGGACGACCAGGGCAAGGCCCAGGTGATGCTGATGGGTTGTTACGGCATCGGTGTGAGCCGCATCGTGGCCGCGGCGATCGAACAGTCCCACGATGAGGCGGGGATTATCTGGCCTGAAACCATGTCGCCCTGGCGCGTGGCGGTCTGCGTCATCAATCCCAAGAACCTGCCGGACGTGCGCGACGCGGCGGAAAACCTGTATCGCAAGCTCGAGGAACGTGGTATCGAAACGGTGTTGGACGATCGCGGTTTGCGCCCCGGCCAGATGTTTGCGGATCTGGAATTGATCGGTGTTCCGCACCGGGTAGTGGTCAGCGAGCGTGGCCTGGCTGCCGGCACCCTCGAATACCGCCGCCGCTCCGAATCGGAAAACCGCGCCATTACCGAGGACGAATTGTTCACACTGCTCGCGCAAAAGTAAGTGGGTTGTTGCCGTTAAGCGATAATTCCCATGCGGTCGAGTTTGGCGATGCACCAAGGCGGTTTTATGCGGTGGATCGCATTACTCTCCGCGCGGGATAATCGGCCGTTTTGCAATTGCCCCCGCCATTGGGCGAGAATGCCTCCCGACAGGAAGCACCGCTCTCAATGACGAGAGGCAAAAACACATAATCGATGACTTATCCGGGAGCCCACGCATGGCAGTCGACATCAAGAACCTCAATCACAACCAGCTCAATGAACTGATCACCAAGGCACAGGTGCGCCAGACCGAGCTGCGCAAGGAAAAGGTCGCCAAGCTGCGCGAGAAGATCCATGCCATGGTCAAGGCCGAGGGCTACTCCATGGAAGACATCTTCGGTGGCGCCCGCAAGGCCCGTCGCAGCACCGGCACGGTGGCGCCGAAGTACCGCAACCCGGCCAACCCGGAACAAACCTGGTCCGGTCGTGGCAAGCGCCCGCGCTGGTTCAACGACGCGCTGAAGGCAGGCAAGAAGGAAAAAGATCTCGCGATCTGATCCCCGTTGCCATGCATAGAAAAACACCGGCCTAGCGCCGGTGTTTTTTTTGGGTTTTGCACTCATCTATCACTTATGGCCGGGATGACGGCCCGGTAGCGTCAGACCCCCGGTTCTGCCGGCATCCCCCTTAACCCGTCGGCAACCGACCAGGGGGAGAGGATTCGGATGAGTGCTTCAATTGCGTGCCCGAGCCTGGGCACAGCGCGAACGGTACGCAACGAAGCCCCAACCGCCCGTCACACCCGCTCCCGAAGATGCGGGGGCCCGCGCGTCAGGCGGCAGTGCCGCCCACGGTCATGCCATCGATCTTCAGGGTCGGCTGGCCCACTCCGACCGGCACGCTCTGGCCGTCCTTGCCGCACACGCCAATGCCTTCGTCGAGCTTGAGGTCATTGCCGATCATGGACACGCGGGTGAGCACCTCCGGACCGGCGCCGATCAGGGTGGCGCCCTTGACCGGCGCGGTGAGCTTGCCGTCCTCGATCAGGTAAGCCTCGCTGGCGGAAAAGACGAACTTGCCACTGGTGATGTCCACCTGGCCACCGCCGAAATTGACGGCATAGAGGCCGCGCTTGACCGAGGCGATGATCTCGGCCGGATCATGCGAGCCGGCGCGCATGTAGGTGTTGGTCATCCGGGGCATCGGCAATTGCGCGAACGATTCGCGGCGACCGTTGCCGGTGGGCTTCATGCCCATCAGGCGCGCGTTCAACTTGTCCTGCATGTAGCCGACCAGGATGCCGTCCTCGATCAGCGTGGTGCATTCGCTCGGCGTGCCCTCGTCGTCCACGCTGAGCGAGCCGCGGCGGTTGGGAAGCGTGCCGTCGTCGACCACGGTGACACCCGGGGCGGCCACGCGCTGGCCGATGCGGCCGGCGAAGGCGGAGCTGCCCTTGCGGTTGAAGTCGCCTTCCAGGCCGTGGCCGATCGCCTCGTGCAGCAGCACGCCGGGCCAGCCGGGGCCGAGCACCACGGTCATCTGCCCGGCGGGCGCGTCGATCGAGTCGAGGTTGACGAGCGCCTGGCGCACCGCTTCCTCGGCGAACGCCATGCCGCGGCCGTTTTCGATCAGTTCGCGGTAGCCGTAGCGGCCGCCGCCGCCGGCGCTGCCCTGCTCGCGCCGGCCGCTGGACTCGGCGATCACCTGGACGTTCAGGCGCACCAGCGGGCGCACGTCGGCCGCCAGGGTGCCGTCAGCGCCGGCGACCAGCACGGTGTCCATGGTCGCGGCCAGGCTGACGATCACCTGCTTGACGCGCGGGTCGCGCGAGCGCGCGTAGGCGTCCACCTCGCGCAGCAGCGCGATCTTGTCCGCATTGGGCAGGCTCTCGACCGGGTCGAGCGCCGGATACAGCTGCCGCGCGCCGTTGAGCGCCAAAGGCTTGCCCGCGCCCTGCCCGCCCTGGGCGATCGCGCGCGCGGCTTTGGACGCTTCCAGCAGCTGCGGCAGCACGATCTCGTCGGAGTAGGCAAACCCGGTCTTCTCGCCGCTGATGGCGCGCACGCCGACGCCCTGTTCGATCGAATGGCTGCCGTCCTTGACGATGCCTTCCTCCAGCAGCCACGACTCGCTGCGCGAATGCTGGAAATAGAGATCGGCCGCGTCGATCGACGGCCCCATCAGCTGACTGAAGACGCGCTCCAGGTCATGGGTGGCCAGGCCGCCGGGGGCCAACAGCTTGCTTTCGACTTGCGCGATCAGGGAATCCATCAGTGGCCCATGGCTGTGCGGTAAAAGGAAACAATGGTGGCACGACGCGCCGATTCAACGTACCGGGGAGCAAGAGAAACCCGGCACAAGGCCGGGTTTCCCGGAACACCGGTGCCGGGGTTCCCGAACCCCAGGCCAGCTCAATGCCCAAGCGTATCGAGGGGCAGTTCGAGCGTTACCTCGATCACCAGGCGCTTCGGCTTCGGCGGGGTCACCACCACACCCTTGGAGACGAGGCTGATCCGCGTGTTCCGGATAACGTCGGCGAGGTTGAACATGTAGCCATGCGTTTCTGGTGCGGGCCGTGGCGGCGTTCGCCTTGTTTCCTCGCCGCCGCCGCGACGCGCCGCAGCGCCCACGCGGCCGATGGAGGGAGTCTGCGCGGCGAGCGCCTGGACGCGCTTGAGCTTGGTAGCCATGATCATTCTCCGGCTGAAGCCCCGGCACGGGAGTGCGGGGCGGGTGGTTTCCGACCGCCGGGCCGGGCTGTCGCCGGCGGCGACAGCAGGCCCAGCTGCCGGAAGGTATGGTTGCTGGCGATCAGCGTCTCGGGGATACCCGCGGCGCGCGCAGTCGCCAGTCGCTGGCGTGCACCATCGAGATCGCCAAGCAGCGCCAGCGTTTCGGCGTTGAGCAGCGCCACTTCGCCCGGTTGCGCGTGCAGCGCTTCGGCGCGGACGACCAGTTCGCGCGCACGAATCCGGTCGCCCAGCATCACCCGGTAGAAGGCGAGCGCGGCCACCGCGCGGGCGTCCCTGGGTTCGACCACCAGGTAGCGCTCGGCGCGCTCCGCGGCTTCATCGAACGCCTTGCGCATGTCGGCTTTGCTGGAGGCCGGATCCACCCGCAACGCCTCGCCCAGGTTGCCCCAGACCATGAAATCGTCCGGGCCCAGCGTCGTCGCCTGCCGTTGCAGCGCCACCGCGGCGGCATAGTCGCCATGCTGGTACTTGAGCAGGCCCAGGTTGGTTACCGCGCCGACCGTCGGTTCGATGCCGATCGCGCGCTCCAGTGCCGCCTGCGCGGCCGTGTCGTCGCCCGCCTCGATGTACAGCGCGCCCAGCGTTTCCCACAGATCCTCCCGGTCCGGTTGCAGTTCCACGGCGCGGCGATAGGAGGACACCGCCTGCGGCACCTTGCCGTCCAGGTACTGCTGATAGCCCAGTTCGGCGTGTACGCCGGCGTCGTCGGGGGACAGCTCCAGCGCGCGCTGGAATTGCGCCAGCGCCAGGTCGCTCCGGCCCTGGGCGGCGTAGACCTTGGCCATGCCCACGTGCGAGGCAGCGGCCAGTGCGGGTGACCGCGCGCTCTTGCGGTAGTGCTCCAGCGCGCGCGCGCCATCGCCGCTGGCACGGTAGAGGTCGCCCAGCGCCTGGTCGGTTTCCGGCATGGAGGGATCCATCTGTGCGGCCCGCTGGCAGGCGGCCTTGGCGTTGTCGAACGCCGAAGGATTGTGGCTGCTCTGGAACCGCCAGATCTCGGCACGGCAGATGCCGGCTTGGGCCCGCGCGAACTGGCTGTCCTGCTGCAGCGCCTGCCCGAAGCGGGCGATCGCCCGGTCGGCGGCTTCCGGCTCGGTGGTGGCACGGTTGAGCAGCTGCAGCCCGGCCAGATAGGTGTCGAACGCCGCCGCGTTGTGGGTGGGCGCCAAGCGCCTGGCCAGCTGCTCGCCGCCATCGGGAATCGCCCCCAACAAGGCGTGCACCACTTCCCGGGCGATGTCGCTCTGGGTGTCGAAGATGCCGGTCAGCTGGCGGTCGTAGGTGTGACTCCACAGGACGAAGCCGGTCGAGGTGTCGGTCAGCCGCGCGGTGATGCGCACACGCGAGCCCTCGCGTCGCACGCTGGCACCCAGTATCGAGGCCACACCCAGACGCTGGCCCAGCGCCTGGGTATCGACCGCCTGGCTGTCGGGCACGGAGGGTACCGAGGCGACCACCTTCAGCCCCTTCACGCCCGCCAGCGCGTCGCGCATTTCCTCGGCCAGCCCTTCGGCAAAGTAGTCGTCATGGGCGTTGCCGCTGAGGTTGGCAAACGGGAGTACCGCTACCGAGGCTGCCACCGGCCTGTGCATTGTCGCCCGCCACTGGAGCACGCCCCAGGCCGCCAGTACGCCCAGCAGCACCAGGCCTGCCAGCGATGGCCAGCGCCAGGCACCCGGGCGGTGGCCGTGCACGGGCGGATCGACCGTGCTCCATGCGGGCACGACGGCGGCCGGCGGCGGCAAGCCGGCCGGCTCGGGCACCGCCGGCTCGTGGGCCGCCGGCATTGTGTCGTACGGCGGGGGAGCGGTCGCGTCCGGCGGGCGCGGCGCGGGCGGATCCTGCAACTGCCCGATGAAGCGGTAGCCCAGTGCATGGCGCGTCTGGATGTAGCGCGGTTGCTGGGGATCTTCGCCCAGGGCATGGCGCAGTTGCGCGATGGCGCGGGTCAGCACGCCCGGCGTGACGTGGCGATGGCCCCAGACCTGGTCGATCAGGTCGTCGCGACCGATCAGCTCGCCCGGATGGTGCAGCAGCGCCAGCAGCACGGCGAACGCCTTCGGCTCCACCGGCTGCGGTACACCCGCACGCGACAAGGTCTGCGCGGCCGGATCGACCACGACATCGCCAAAACGATAAGGCGTAGCTCCCCCGTCGCGTGCGCCCGATTCCGTCCGGTTCATCGGGAAACCCTCAGGCGATCACACAAACCTCGGTGTTCGCTCCTGCAAGCCTCGCATGTCCATCATGACTCAAACGTTCTGCCGGAGGAGTCTGCGCCATGCCGCCAGCCGCGGCACGCCTACCACCGGAGAGACGCCATGAATGCCCAGTTCGCCACCACCCTCCTGCCCTTGCCGGCCGCCCTGCAATCGCGTTCCCTGCCGGGTTGCGGCCCTCCGGCCCGCCGCCGCCCTGGCGACGGTCTTTCCATTCGCGCTAAGGCGCTGGTCCGCTTCAATCGCCTGCTCGGCCGGTTGCAGCATGTGCCCCTGGAGCGTGAACAACTGGTCGCGGCCTGGCGTGAGCTGTCGGACCGGTCATCGCGCGAGCGCTGCGCGGCAGGTATCGAGCAACGCCTGCAGCTGGCCGTGGCGGTCGAGCGGATGATCCGAGACACGACCTGGCAGGCTGCCAACGAGGCCATCGCACCCGCCCGCGTGGTCGTGGGCTACATCCACGGCAAGCATGAGCTGGTCCCGCGCCAGGCCGCACGGCTGGACGATGCGATCGTGGTAGACGCGGCGTGGCCGCAGCTCGGCGGCGAGGTGAACAGCTATCTGGACTACTGCCGCCTGCGGGAGATCGAAGCCGAACTGCGCGGTTGCCCGGTCGGGCAGTTCACTTTCACCCGTGAGGACTGGCAGCAGGCCCGTCACGCCGAGTCCCGTCTGCTTGCCCACGTCCGCCGGGTGGGCCAGACCAGTTACCTGTCCGCGGAAACGACCGCCCTCTTCCGGATCCGCTGAGGACGAGTGTCGACCGCGGCACCAACGCTGAGGCGGACTCATCACGGACGATGAGTCCGCCGAGGCCCTCGGCCGAACGCCTGTCAGCGCGGCGAGGAGGAGGCAGCCGCGGGATGAGAGGCCGGCGCTGGCCGAGTCGAGGACGGCGTCGCGGGCTGGGCCGGCAGCTCGTGCTTCTCCAGCAGCGTGAACACCGGTTTGTCCCAGCTGCCGGTGACGTGGTATCGGGCGCTGGCCGCCTTGTTCAGGCCCTTGCCGAGCAGCCCCTGCACGGCGAAGCCCGCAGCGGCGCCGACCGGCCCGGCGACCACCGCGCCGACCACCGGCAGGCTGTTGCCCACGTGCGGGACGACATAGACCTGCTGGTCGTAGTCGCGCGCCCGCAGGCCGGTACGGCCTTGGATGTCGATGTCGGCGGCCGGGCCGCGGATCTTCAGATTGTCGGTGGAGGCGTTGCCGTCGGCGAAACGGAAGTCGCCCTTGATCGAATCGAAGGCAAGTCCCTTGCCGAACACGTCGCCGAAGTCGAGCGTCAGCCGCCGGGGCAGTTCGGCCACGGACACCAGGCCGAACAGACGACCGACACCCGGGGCCACCTCGGGGATGCGGCCATGGCTGACGTCGACGGCCAACGTGCCGGTCATGTTCGCCAGCGCGAAGGACGTGGGCGCACCGGGCCAGCTCGCATCCAGCACCGCATGCGTCTTGCCGCCGTTGAACAGGCCCTCGTAGCCGAAGGCGGTGAGCATGCTGCCCAGGTTCTGCGCGGCGAAATCGATACGCATATGCGTCTGGCTCGCCTGCGCCGTGCCGTTCCAGTCGCCGCCGGCATTGAGCTGCACGCTCTTGGACAGCGCGCGCAACTGGTCGATGTGCATGCCCTGGCCGGTCGGCCAGGTTTCCAGTCGCGCCTCGCCGAGCCGGGCGGTGCCCAGTCGCAGATCGCCGATCCACAGATGGAAGGGGGGCAGCGACGCCGGATCGATACCGGTGGCGGCGGGGTTCGCCACCGGCTCGGTCGGCGTCTGCGCCTCTTTCGCCGATGCGCTCGGCGCGGCAGCATCGACCGGCTCCGTCGTGGACTTGCTGTCGGGCGCTGGCGCCGCCTGCGGCCAGTAAAGCCGCTGCAGGCGGGCCGTGATGCCGCGCTTGCGCAGGTCGGCTGCCGGCACGTCGACGTGGCCGGCCATCGCGGGGCTGTCCACATCGATCGCCAGACCGCCGGTACCCGGCGCGGCCTTGATGTGCATGTCCGGGAAATCGTGCTCGAACACCAGTGCGTGGTCGGCCTGGGCGTCGATGCTTTCGAGCCCTGGGCCCTCGCTGCTGCTGCCGGCTACCGCATGCTGCACCCAGCCGGACACGTCCAGTGCCGCCGCGTGCCCGCGGATGCGCAGACCCTGGTCCGGCAGGTTGTCGGGCATCGCCGTGCCGAACGCGATCGCCGCGGCCAACGGGTGGGTGTCCCCCGCCGGAAGACGGAAGCGCGCGCGCATGACGTCGCCCAGCGCCACATCCAGGCGCGCGTTCTCCACCGGCACGCCCAGGGTCAGGTGCAGAGGCAGCACGGCATCGGCCGGCTTGGACAAGGGCACCGGCAACTTCAACGCCGTGCCGGCGAGCGTGCTGTCCGCGCTGAGCGTCTGCACCGACGCATCGCCGCTGCCGCGGGTGACGTCGAAACCCAGCGTGTAGTCGCTGCGGCCCTCGGCGGCCTTGCCCAGCCATTCGAGTTGCGGAAAACCCTGCACCAGTTCGGCGATGGTGAAGGGGCCCTGCAGTCGAGCGGAAAGCAGGGTCCCGGGCTCGCCGGTGGCATCGGCGATCGCCAGGTCCAGCGACGCGGGCTGACCACGGAACCGGCCGGCGAGCGGCCCGGCGTGCACGCCATGGGCGTCGAAGCTGACCGGCCCGGCCAGCTTGTCCAGCTTCAGTTTCCACTCGGGCGCATCGACGTCCGCGTCGGCGAGCCGGGCACTGCCTTCCAGCCGCAGCGCGCTGACGTCCTTCACCGGCAGCGAGAGGTGGAACCCGAAGGCGCCGCTGCCACCCAGGCGCAGCTTCGCCAGGGTGCCGGCCTGCTCGCGCGCGATCGGGCTCTGGCGCAGGAACGTCATCAGGCTGGCGCCGCTGCCATTGCCCTGCGCGTTGAGGTCGACCGTGGTGTCGGAAAAGTCCGGGATCAGTGCTACCGCGCGTTCGAGCTTGATGCCCAGCGACTCGCCGCCGCGAGCTTCGGCCAACATGCCGTTGTCGACGAAGCTCGCCTCGACCGACAGCCCCGTGGCCTGCGGCCATTCCTCGCCGTAGTCGAGGGTCAGGCCGCTGATGCGGGCATGCGCCTCGAAGCGGCCCTCGTTGTGGCGGAACGGCCAGTCGGACAGGTTGCCGCGCACCACCAGGTCGCCCTCGTCCACCGTGCCTGCGACGAGCGCGCGGTCGAGCCACTCGACGGCATGGGGCGACATGGTGTGGGGCGACAAGAACAGCTTGGCTGCCGGCACCTGTGCGTGGTCGACGTGCGCGTAGAAGTCCAGGAAGGGACGCCCGCCGTCATCCGGCAGCGCGATGGTGCCCCGCGCACTGCCGGCGAAGCCTTCGCCCTGGAACGCAAGCGGATCCATCCCCAGCTGCCAGGCCCCATCGGCGTGCCACGCGGCGAGGGTGCCGCCGAGCCGCGGCAACACGAACGGCTGGCGGAAGCCCGGCGTGAAGTCGACCACGGTGGCCTGCGCCGGCAGTTCCAGCGAGAAGCCCTGCGCATCGCCGCGCAGCGTGCCGGCGAGCCGGCTGATGCCCGGCAGCTTGCCGGCCGCCGCAATGCCGGCCTGGGAGAAGGACGCCTGCAAAGCCTGCACGCCATCGGCACGCGACCACTGCAACGCGGCCTGCTTCAACAGGGCATGCGGATGTCCGCTGCCGAGCCAGGCGCCCAGCGACGGGGCAAGGTCGGGCTTGAGCGCAAGCCAGGGCAGCAGCGGCGCAAGGTCGAGATCGCGCGCGGCCATGTCGACGCGCAATGCGCCGTCCGGCTCGTGCAGCGCCAGCGCCAGCGCGCCACCCTTGTCGTCGGCATAGCGGACCTCGTAACCGTCGGCGCTGCGGCTGATGCCGGCGAGGCCCCGCAGGGCCGGCGCGCTGGCGGTTCCCGCAGGGCCCGCTATGGCGAGATCGGCGAGCTCGAAACGCACGGTGGCGCGCACGACCTTGCGATCCTTCCAGTCCAGCCAGGCGGCCACTTTGCCGGTACCACGTTTGGCCTCATAGCCGTCCATGGCCACATCACCGAGCAGCGTGCGCAGGTCGAGCCGATCGCCCGCCAGCCACAGCCGGCCTTCGCTGCCGTCTTCGCGGAAGCTGCCCGCGCCATGCCACTGGCCGCTGGCGCCTTCGCGCTGCAGCAGTACGCCGAAGCGTACGCGGCTGCCCTGCCGGCTCAGGCGCAACTGATCGGCGCGCACGGCATAGCGATGTCCGCTGGCCTCGTCGGTAACGATCAGCCGCAGGTCGCGCAGCCAGATGCCCAGCGAGACCGGGCCCATCGAGAAGTCCTGCCGCGCGCCGCCTTCGGGCCCGCCGATGCCGCTTACATGCCAGCGGCCCTGCGCATCGTGGCTCAGGTCCAGTTCCAGTCCGCGGGCGCGCAGGTCGAGCATGTGCCGCGAGGGCAACAGCCAGGCGCCGAAATCGATCTTCAGTTCCGACTCGGGCAGATGCAGCGGGCTGCCCCCGCTGGGCCCCGGACCCACGGTGACATCCCGCATCACGAACAACGGGCCGGAGCCTCGCCAGTGGCCTTCCATCGAAGCGAAGCTGACCGGGCGCTGCAGTCGCCCGGAAAGTTGCGCGGCGACCCACTGCGGATGGCGCGCCAGTAGCGGCAGCAGCAACTGCGCCAGCGCCACCAGTACGGCCAGCGTGACCACCGCGATGCCGGCGCCCCAGCCGAGCGCGCGCAATGCCAGGTGCAGGCGCCGTTGCCAGCGCGCGTTCACCTCGATCCGTCCCGGCCGGCGTTGCGGGCAATCCCTCGCTTACAGCAAGACCACATCGAATTGTTCCTGCGAGTAATGCTCTTCCGGCTGGAAGCGTATGCTCTTGGAGATGAACTCCTCCAGTTCGGCCACCGCCGCCGATTCCTCTTCGAGGATGCGCGAGACCACCTTGGGACTGGCCATCACGAGCAGCTTCTCGGCGTTGAACTGGCGCACGGCACGCGTAATCTCGCGGAAGATTTCGTAGGTGACCGTCTCGGCGGTCTTGATCGTGCCGCGCCCGCCACAGGCCGGGCACGGCTCGCACAGCTGGCGCTCCAGGCTTTCGGTGGTGCGCTTGCGGGTCATCTCCACCAGGCCCAGCGCGGACATCGGGTAGACGGTCGTCTTGGCGTGGTCGCGAGCCAGGCCCTTCTCCAGCATGCGGATCACCTGGCGCTTGTGCTCCTCATCGTTCATGTCGATGAAGTCGATGATGATGATGCCGCCGAGGTTGCGCAGACGCAGTTGCCGCGCGGCGGCCTGCGCTGCCTCCAGGTTGGTGCGGTAGACCGTCTCCTCCAGGTTGCGCGTGCCCAGGTAGCCGCCGGTGTTGACGTCGATCGTCGTCATCGCCTCGGTCTGGTCGACGATCAGGTAGCCGCCGGACTTCAGCGGCACCTCCTTCCTCATCGCGCGCTGGATCTCGTCCTCGACGCCATATAGGTCGAAGATCGGCCGTTCACCGGCGTAATGCTCGATACGGTCGTCCAGGCTCGGCATGAACTTGTGGACGAACTTGACGACCTTCTCGTGCGTCTCGCGCGAATCGACGCGAACCTTTTCGATGTCGTCGGTGAGCATGTCGCGCAGGCTGCGCAGCGGCAGCGAGAGCTCCTCGTAGACGCGCTCGCCGACTTTCGCCTTGGCGATGTTCTCCTGCACCACGCGCCATACCTTGCTGAGGTAGGTCACGTCGAAGGCCAGCGACTCGGCCGACTGCCCTTCGGCGTTGGTGCGCACGATATAGCCGAGGGGGTTCTCCCCGATCAGGCCGCCGAGCACGTCCTTCAGGCGCGCGCGCTCGGCCTCGTCCTCGATGCGCGCGGAGATGCCCAGCGTGCGCGCGTGCGGCAGCAGCACCAGGTAGCGCGAGGGAATCGACAGGTGGGTGGACAGCCGCGCGCCCTTGGTGCCGATCGGGTCCTTGACCACCTGCACCACGATGTCCTGCCCTTCATGGACCAGTTCGCTGATCGAAGGCGTGTGACCGTTGCCGTGCGCCTCCGCGCCCTCGGGCAGCGGCGGGCGCACGATGTCCGAGGCGTGCAGGAACGCCGCGCGCTCCAGCCCGATTTCCACGAACACGGCCTGCATGCCGGGCATGACCCGCTGCACACGGCCCTTGTAGACGTTGCCCACGTAGCCGCGCTTGGAGGCGCGCTCGACGTGCACCTCCTGCAGCATGCCGTTCTCGACCACGCCTACGCGGGTCTCACGGGGCGTCACGTTGATCAGAATCTCTTCACTCACACCCACCCCCGTTGATCTGTCTCTTTATAGCGGGTGGGCGATGAAACTGTCGATGCGCCAGCGCACGGGATACCGGGCCGCGCAGGGCGGGCTTCAGCCGACCGCCTTCCGGACGATGGGCCAAAGCGCGCCCCTCTGGTTAGACTCCGCGCTCATGAAACTCCTGCTGGTGGAAGATTCCGAACGCCTTCGCACCACCCTGCAGCACGGCTTGCGGGGGGCCGGCTTCACCGTCGACGCGGCGGCCGACGGTATCGAGGCCCGGGGTTTCCTGACCGGCTACGACTACGATCTGGTGGTGCTGGACCTGATGTTGCCCCGGCTGGACGGCCTGGGCGTGCTGCGCGGCCTGCCTCCGGGCGGCCGTCGCCCGCGCGTGCTGGTGCTGTCCGCCCGCGACCAGGTGGGCGACCGCATCGAGGCGCTCAACGCCGGCGCCGACGACTACCTGGTCAAACCGTTCGCTTTCGACGAACTGGTTGCCCGCCTGCACGCTCTGGCGCGTCGCCCGCTGCAGGCGCAGCCGGTGGTGCTGACCCTGGGCGCGCTGGCGTGGGACCCGCTGGCCCAGCAAGCCAGCGTGGACGGCCGTCCGCTGCCGCTCACCCCGCGCGAGTTCGCCGTGCTGGGTTTGCTGCTACGCCACCGCGGCCGCGCCTTCACACGCCAGGAAATCCTCGAGCGCACCGCCGGCAGCGACACCGACGTTTCCGACCGCAGTGTCGAGGTGCTGGTCTTCGGCCTGCGCCGCAAGCTCGACGCGGCCGGCCTGGCCGGCCTGATCGAGACCCGCCGCGGCGCCGGCTATCTGATCCCGTGAAACCGCCCTCGCTCGCCGCCCGCATCACCCTGCTGCTGGTGGGCACCAGCCTGGCGGTGCTAGGCGGCGGCGCACTGCTGATGGACTGGCGCATCGACCGCGCGATGGAAAGCCGCTACCGCGAAAACCTGCTGACCCAGGCGCAGGCGCTGACCACGGTGGTGGAGATCGAGCAGGCGGCGGGCGAACCGCAGCAGCCCGCCGGGCTGCTCGGAGAGAGCGATGGCTGGTACGAGCTGCGCTGTGAGGGCCTGGCGCCCCAGCGCAGCACCCCGCCGCCACCGGCCGTTCCTGCCGGCTGGCCGCAGATCGCCGGGACAACGCCGCGCTTCGTCAACCTGCGCCACGGTTCCGGACGACTGGGCGCGGTGATGTTCGCCTTCCAGGAACCGTCCGCCACCCGCCCGCCCACGCGCCGCTGCACGCTCCTGTTCATGCAGGACCGCCGCGCCTTCGACCGCCTGCTGACCACGCTGGACTGGATCCTGGCATTGAGTCCGGCACTGGCGCTGCTGGTCGCGCTGGTGGCGGTGCCGCTGATCGTGCGGCGCGGGCTGAAGCCGGTGCGCGCGCTGGTCGAGCGCATGCGCGACATTGGCCCGCACGCGCCAGGCCAGCGCCTGCCCGCCAGCGGCACGCGCGAGCTCGACCCGCTGGTAGCCCGCTTCAACGACGTGCTGGCGCGGATGGACGAGGGCCTCGCCCGCGAACGTCAGTTCGCCAGTGGCCTGGCCCACGAGACCCGCACGCGGCTGGCCGAACTGCGCGCGCTGGCGGAAGTGGAAGCGCGCTACCCGAGCGGCCGCGAGCTCGGCCAGATCCTCGGCGAGATCGGCCAGATCGGCGCCGAGCTGGAAGCCACGGTCTCAGCGCTGCTGTTGCTCACCCGCCTGCAATCGGGCCTGGAACAACCGCAACGTCAGCCGCTGGAACTGGCACCCTGGCTCGAGCGCCACGTCCAGCGCCACCGTGCGTACGCCACCGCGCGCGGTCTGGCGCTGGCGGTGAATGGCACGCCGCCGGCGCACCTGCACACGGACCCTGCCCTGCTGGAGGTGGTCCTTGGCAACCTGCTCGGCAACGCCTGCGCCTACGCGCCGGATGGCGATACCGTGAAGGTCGACCTGGCCAGGGGCCGCCTGTGCATCAGCAACGCCGCGCCCGGGCTGGAGCCCGCGGACCTCGCGCGTTTCGGCCAGCGCTTCTGGCGCAAGCAGGCGCCGCACGCCGGCCATGCGGGCCTCGGGCTGGCGTTGGTCCATGCAGCGGCGGAGGCGCTTGGCATGGACCTGCGCTTCGAGCTGGAGGATGGGCGGTTGTCGGCCGTGCTCGGGTGGGGCTGAGGCACGGCTCCCCCATCCGCCCTTCGGGCACCTTCCCCCGTCAACAGGGGAAGGATCCAAGGCGGGTTACTGCACTTCGCGGGCCTTCTTCGCCAATGCAGGGGTGGATCAAGGCGAGCTCTGCACGTTCGAGCCTTCCTCCCCGAACGCGGGGAAAGGTGCCGACAGGCGGATGGGGGCGCCTTTGAGCGCGGCCGGCATCAGCCGACCGGATCGCGTACCTCGGCACGAACCCGCGGCAGGCTGTCCGGATAGTGCTGCTGCACGAACGCGATCATCCCTTCGCGCACGTGACAGCGCAGGTCGAAGTTGCTGCCTGAATCGGCCGAACTGGCCAGGATGCGAACCTGCAGCGTGCGGTCGGTGGTATCGGTCACCTGCAGCACGCAGACGCGCCCGTCCCACTGCGGCGCCTCCTTGCACAGCCGTTTGACCTCCTCGCGCAACGGTTCCAGCGGCACGCGGTAGTCCAGCCACAGGTAAACGGTGCCGATCAGCTGCGAGCTGGTGCGCGTCCAGTTCTGAAACGGGTTCTCGATGAACCAGTTCAGCGGCACCACCAGCCGCCGCTCATCCCAGATGCGCACCACCACATAGGTACCGGTGATCTCCTCGATCCGGCCCCACTCGCCCTCGATGATCACCACGTCGTCCAGCCGGATCGGCTGGGTGATGGCGATCTGCAGACCGGCGATCAGGTTGCTCAGCACCGGCTTGGCCGCGAGGCCCACGGCCAAGCCCGCCAACCCCGCCGAGGCGAGCAGGCTGGTGCCGATCTGGCGCACACCGGGAATCATCATCAGGCAGGCGGCCAGGCCGATCAGGATGAGCAGCACGGAACCCGTACGTCCGAGCACGCGCGCCTGCGTGAGCACCCGCCGCGCGCGCAGGTTGTTCTCGGTGTCGACCGGGAAGCGCTGGCAGAAGAAGAACTCGACCGCGTTGATGCAGCGCACGCCCAGCCACGTCGCCACCGCAATCAGGGCGATCACCAGAATCTGCTCGGCCGAGGCCGCGATATGCAGTTCGTCTGCCTCGGGCCGGGTACGCAGCGCCACGACAAGTACCAGCAGCGGCACCAGCCAGCCCATGGGCGAGCGCGCCTGCCTGAGCATTTCGCGCGCCATCGGATGCCCATCGCTGACACGCCAAAGCAGCGCGCGCGCCAGCCGATGCACAACGATCGCGACCAGCAACGCCACGATCACCGTAACGCCCAGGCGGATCCAGGGCTGGCTGTTCCAGATCTCCAGCAGGTTTTCCGTCATCCCGACACCCTGCCCGCTCGAGCGTCCACGTCGCGTGGGCAGGCCATGGCCGGAATGTTCAGACGACCGGCCAGTCACCGCAGGGTGGGCTTCAGCGCACCAGCGACCGCGTTCGGCTGAAGCCCACCCTACGGTGACCGGCGTGCCTTAGAGTAAGCCGATGACTGCAATTCCCACCCTGCTCGCCTGGAGTGGCGGCAAGGACTGCCTGATGGCCCTGCAGCGGCTGCGCGCCGACCCGCAGTGGCAGGTGGTCGCGCTGCTGACGACCGTCAACCGCACCTATGGACGCATCGCGATGCATGGCGTGCGTCGCGACGTGCTGCTTGCGCAGGCCGATGCACTGGACCTGCCGCTGCTGGAGGTCGGGATGGACTGGCCCGGCAGCAACGAGGCCTACGAAGCCGCCCACGAGCGGGCGCTGGCCGAGGCGCGGATGCGCTGGCCGGGCATTCGTCATTGCGCCTTCGGCGATCTTTTCCTGCAGGACGTGCGCGACTACCGCGTGCGCCAGCTCGGCCGCGCGCAGTGGCGCGCCTTGTTTCCCATCTGGGGCGAGGACACCGCGGCCCTGTCGCGCCGCTTCGTGGGCGAGGGACATCGCGCGCTGCTGTGCTGCGTGGATACACAACAGCTCGCGGCGGACTACTGCGGCCGTCCGTACGACGGCGCGCTGCTTGACAGCCTTCCTTCCGGCGTCGACCCCTGCGGCGAGCGCGGCGAATTCCACACGCTGAGCTGCGGCGGCCCATTGTTCACCCGCGAACTGCGCCTGCGCCGCGGCGAGCCGGTCTTGCGCGACGAGCGCTTCCAGTTCACCGATTTCCTGCTCGATGAACCGGCCGGCTGAGCACGTCCTGCCCGACCTGCTTCGCCCGGGCCTGACGCTGGTGTTCTGCGGCACCGCCGCCGGCGAGCGCTCGGCAAGAGAAGGCGCCTACTACGCCCATCCGGGCAACCTGTTCTGGCGGGCCCTGCACGAAGCGGGCATCGCACCGCGCAGGTTTGCGCCCTTCGAATACCCGCAGTTGCTGGCCCTGGGCATCGGCTTGACCGACCTGGCCAAATGCCACAGCGGCAACGATGCCGACCTGCCGCGCGGGGCATTCGACGTCCCGGGGCTGCGGGCCAAGATCGACCGTTTCGAACCCGTCCTGCTCGCCTTCACCAGCAAAGCCGCCGCGCGCGCGGCGCTGGGCCGGCCGATCGATGCCTACGGCCACCAACCCGAGCGGTTCGGGCAAGCGAGGGTATACGTCCTGCCCTCCCCTTCAGGTCAGGCACGCCGGCACTGGAACATCGAACCGTGGCGGCAACTGGCGCAGCAACTCCATCAGATTGGCGTATGAACACCTGCAAGCGCTCGCGTCGTAAGAGGCGAGCTTTGAAGGTCCGACGATGGACGCACAGCGCGTGCTTCACCGAGGTGGGGCGCGAGTTGCCTCGGCCGCCCGGGTGTGGACACGACGTGGTGTAAAGCGTGGCTCCGGCCGCCAGGCGCCTTGCAGGAACGCACCCTGTTCGCGACTGCCGCATGCCGCGGGAAGGGCGTCCTTCGCAGAGGCGAGCGCATGCGGCGCTTCCCGCGCTCGCTCCCTCCCGTTACGGGCAAGGCGCGTCCAGTCCGCCTTCTTCCCGCAGCGTGGGCGGCGCGATGTCCGACACGGGGGCACTCCCTCGGACACGGAAGTGGCGCGTGACGCCAGGATAAAAAAAAGCCGCCGCTGGTTGCTCCGGCGGCGGCTGTCTCGGCTGCGCGGCTCCGTCCCTAGAACTGCACGCGCACGCCTGCGTTCACGCCGTAGGCGGCGCGGTCATGGCCCGTGGTGGAGTTGAGTCCGCCGTACAGGTAGGTCTGCTTGCCCAGGCGCAGCGTGCCGCTGGCGTCGAGCTTGAGCAGGGTCCCGCCCATCGAGGGCGTGCGCACCGCGAACGACTCGCCCGCCAGCGTGGCGTCGACCACCGGGTTGAGCGTGGCGCCGAAGTCCCGCCCGGCCGCCGCACCGAGGCGCCAGGTGGTGCTGGAGCCGAGCGGATCCTGCGCGGTGGAGCCCAGCTTCAGACCGGCCAGCAGGCGCGTGCCGATTTCATCGTAGCGACCCACGCCGAGGCGGGCCGCCGCGTCGCCAGCCTCGACGAAGCCGTCGCGGCTGACCCGCTGCCACACCGCTTGCACGTAGGGTTCGATACGCAGCCCTTCGTGCCGCAGCGGGAAGCGCGCTGTCACACTGGCGGCCATGCTGTGGCCGTCAGCCTGCGAGGACAGGCTGCCCCCCGACGCCAGCGGATCGGCGCGACGGGTGCGCCACTGGTCCTTCGACCACGAGGCGGTGCCATCGACCAGCGCGGGGCCGGCGGCCAGTTCGCCATACAGCAGCGCGCCGTTACCACGCACGTTGCCGGAAGCGGGAATGTTCTCCAGCCGCGACTCGGTGTGCGCGATGCCGACGCCCCACATCACGGCATCGCCGCGGTAAGCATCCAGGCCCACACTGGCCCGGCTCTGCTGCGAGTGGAAGCCCGATGCCTGCGCGTCGGTCAACGCGCGGTAGCCGCCTTGCGATAGCGTGACCCACGCACGGTCGCCGTGTCCGGCCTGATCGATCGACGACTCGGCCAGGTGATCGCTCATGTCGCCGGACAGGCCCAGGCTTGCCTCGCGCGCCATCGCGGCGGTCTGCGCGTGCGCCTCGCCGGCCAGATCCTGCATCACCTGCGGCAGCGCCGCGGCACGCATGCCAGCAAGGGCAAACAGCAACTGGTGCTGGTCGGCGCTGTCGGTGCCTGCGTCCTGTGAGGCCACCATGCGATCCACCGCCGCACCCGCGCGGACGGTGTTGCCGTTCGCGGCGCCGCCCACCAGGGTGGCGTAGGAGGCTGGGGTGACAAACAGCTGTACCGCATGGCCGTCCACGTAGAACACCTGGAAGCGGGTGTTGGCCGCCAGGCCCATCGATGGCTGCTGCAGGACATCGAAACGGCCCTGTACGCCTCCGCTTGCCTCGACCACGGTGTAAACATCGCCCAGTTCCGGCGTGAAGGTGTTGGACGCATCGCCGGTGATGCCACGCAGAACCGGCGCCAGTGTGCCGTCGGCCACGAACGTGTCGCCGACCAGCAGGCGCGAGTAGTTGCCCTTGCCGGTGCCGGTGCCCTTGCCGTCGATGTCGATCTGCAGGGTACTGCCTTCGTGCATCGTTACCGCGCCCGCGACCGACAGCGTGCCCGGCGAGTTGCCCGGCGCCAGCGTGCCCTCGACGTTGACCGCCCCCTTGACCAAGCCCACGCCACGCACCATGCCCGGGCGGTCGACCTGGACCCAGCTGGTCAGCTCGCCGTTGGCGCGCAGCATGCCGTCCTGCACGCAGGTGCCGTTGGCGAGCGTCGCGGCACCGGTCATGTTGAGGGTGCCCTTGCCGCTCTTGACGAAGCAACCGACACTGCCGGTGGTCAGAATCTGGCCACTCAGCTCGGTGGTTGTGCCGACCTCGGTATTGACGCCGGAGTTGCCGCTCACCAGCACGGTCTGGCCCGTGCCCAGCGTCTCGACCGTCTGCAGGGTACCGCCCTGCAGCACGATCACACCGGTACCCAGCGAGGAGCCGCTGTCGATCCGGATGACACCGCCATCGATCAGCGCGCCGCCGGTAAAGGTGTTCTTGCCGGTCACCACCAGCGTGCCACCACCGCGCTTGACCAACCCGCCGGTGCCGCTCATGTCGCCGTTGGCGGTGAGCGTGACGCCCGCCAGCGTGGTGACCGAAGCGTTGTCGGCGTTGATTACCATGTCGCGATCGCTCGCCATCGACTGGGTGACCGTGAGGTCGCCGCCGTTGAAGATGATCGGGCTGGACGCATTGCCCAGGTTGAGGTCACTGGCGATCCGCAGCGAGCCGCCGTTGAGGGTGGTGCCGCCGGTGTAAGTGTTGTTGCCGCTGAGCACCAGCGTGCCGTCGTTGACCGTGGTGCCGCCGTGGTGCGACGCGTTGCCCGTGATCGTCAGCGTACCGCTGCCGTCCTTGACCACGCCGCCGCTGCCGCTGATGGCACCGATGTAGCTGCCGTTGGTCGACTGCGAGAAGTCCAGCGTGCCGTTGTTGCGGATGTCGCCCTGCAGACTGCGGCTGTCGCCCTGGAGCGTACCGCCGTTGACCGTGGTGCCGCCGCTGTAGCTGTTGTCGCCGGTCAGCACCAGCGTGCCGTTGCCGTCCTTCACCAGCGTCCCGGTGCCGCTCAGGTCGCCGGTGTAGGTGCCGTCGGTGGTCTGGTGGAAATCGACCGTGCCGTTGTTGGTGATGTTGCCCTGCAGGCTGCCGGTATCACCCTGCAGCGTGCCGCCGTTGACCGTGGTGCCGCCGCTGTAGCGGTTGTCGCCGGTCAGCACCAGCGTGCCGTTGCCATCCTTCACCAGGGTGCCGGTGCCGCTCAGGTCGCCGGTGTAGGTGCCGCCGGTGGTCTGGTGGAAATCGACCGTGCCGTTGTTGGTGATGTTGCCCTGCAGGCTGCCGGTATCACCCTGCAGCGTGCCGCCGTTGACCGTGGTGCCGCCGCTGTAGCGGTTGTCGCCGATCAGCACCAGCGTGCCGTTGCCGTCCTTCACCAGGGTGCCGGTGCCGCTCAGGTCGCCGGTGTAGGTGCCATCGGTGGTCTGGTCGAAATCGACCGTGCCGTTGTTGGTGATGTCGCCCTGCAGGCTGCCGGTATCGCCCTGCAGCGTGCCGCCGTTGACCGTGGTGCCCCCGCTGTAGCTGTTGTCGCCGGTCAGCACCAGCGTGCCGTTGCCGTCCTTCACCAGCGTGCCGATGCCGCTCAGGTCGCCGGTGTAGGTGCCGTCGGTGGTCTGGTTGAAATCGACCGTGCCGTTGTTGGTGATGTCGCCCTGCAGGCTGCCGGTATCACCCTGCAGCGTGCCACCGTTGACCGTGGTGCCGCCGCTGTAGCTGTTGTCGCCGGTCAGCACCAGCGTGCCGTTGCCGTCCTTCACCAGGGTGCCGGTGCCGCTCAGGTCGCCGGTGTAGATGCCGTCGGTGGTCTGGTTGAAATCGACCGTGCCGTTGTTGGTGATGTCGCCCTGCAGGCTGTCGGTATCGCCCTGCAGCGTGCCGCCGTTGACCGTGGTGCCCCCGCTGTAGCTGTTGTCGCCGGTCAGCACCAGCGTGCCGTTGCCGTCCTTCACCAGGGTGCCGGTGCCGCTCAGGTCGCCGCCGTAGGTGCCGTCGGTGGTCTGGTCGAAATCGACCGTGCCGTTGTTGGTGATGTCGCCCTGCAGGCTGTCGGTATCGCCTCGCAGCGTGCCCTGCTGCACGGTCGTGCCGCCGCTGTAGCTGCTGGTGCCGTCCAGCGTCAGGGTACCGTCGCCGGTCTTGGTCAATGAACCGGTGCCATCGACGCCGCCGGTAAATTCGACGTCGCCACCGGTGGTATCGACAGTGCCGCCACCGGCGCGGATCGTCACCGGCTGCCCGTTCGTGGTGTCGATCGTCGGGGCATACGTGCCGCCGTTGAACACGATCGAATCGGGCTGGTTCAGTTCCGGATCGTCCTGCGTATAAGTCTCGCCTGGAAGCATCGGAAAGCCGTTGAGGTCCGCCGCGGTCACGACCAGCGTGTTGGTGAGGACCGGCGCGTAGGGATGCCAGAAATCGGTCGGCACGTCGGCCGCGACATAGCGGTACGTATAGGTGCCTGCGGTCAGGCCGACGAAGGTCACGCCTTCCCAGGTCTTGGCCGGGCCGGTCGAGCCTGGCGTCGGAGAGAGATACGTGCCCGAATCGCTCAGTGCATAGAAATTGTTCACGCCATCTTCCAGCCCGATGGGCCGGTTGGTGTCGGTCTGGCCTGCGCCCACGATCTGCGAGAAGTTCGCCGTTGCGGAAAATCCGTTGTCGCCGGACAGCTCGAAATGCCCCTCGTAGGTGCCGGCCGCATCGGAGCCGATGGGATGGTAGGTGCCGTACCAGAACGTGATGGTGCCACTGGTACCCAGCGGCGCGACGTAGCCGACCGAAGTGGTGTGCGCCTGGCTCAGCGGCGCCACGGTCAACATGGCAAGCGCGAGCGCGCCAGACAACACGGTGCGGCGGCGCATGTCCACCGTGCCGGCGGCGCGCGCGGACCGCGCCAGTTCGGAGGCCACCATGAATTGACGAAGCGCCTTGTTCCAGACGATGCGGAAGATTTTGTTCATTGGGAGGGGAACGTTCCGGGTGCACTGAAGGAGCGCACACGCCAGTGGCGCGTACGCGAAGTCTGTCGAGGGGGAAAAGGGAACGTCGTGCCGCACGGACACCGTGCTACCCGAGAATCTTTACCTGCTTTTCACGACGCGGATCGGTGAGCAGAAAGCGTGCCAACGTACCGGCACGACCGGATCATGCGTGGTTGCACCAAACGCGTATCACACGTTCGCTGCAATAGGTCATTCCGCCGCAGGGTCGAGGGCAGCTTTGGACGCGGTGCGGCGCTCCATCGGCAGCGAGTTGCCGCTTCTTGTCGAAGGCATCGGCTGAGGGCGCACCGCCGCGCTCGCGCCCCATGCTCGCGGGGCAGGCGCCGATGTCACTCGACCGGTGTGTGCCGATACGCCGCCACGTCGCGCTCCGTCACCGGCGCCGCGTTGTTCGACCAGGCGTGGCGGATGTAGCTGACGACCGCGGCAACGTCGCCGTCACTCAGCTGCTGCGCGAACGGCGGCATCGAATACGGCCGCGGGTGGGCGGCGGTGGTGGGTGCGAAGCCGCCAAGCAGCACGATGCGGATGGCGTTGATGCCGGTCGGCTCGGTCACTGACGAATTACCGGCCAGCGGTGGATAGACATTGGTCACGCCCTGGCCGTCCTTGCCGTGGCAGCTGGCGCACTGCCGGTCGTAGAGGTCGGCACCGCGGTCGAGCCGCGCGGTCGCGTCCACCTGGCTGCCACCGGGCGCCGGCGCGGGGCGCGGCGGCAGGGACTGCAGGTAGACGGCAATGGCACGCAGGTCGTCCTCGTGCATGTGCTGCGTGCTCTGCATGACCACGTCGGCCATGGGCCCGAACGCGGCGCCCTTGCGGGACTGGCCGGTGCGTAGCAGCGTCACGATGTCGTCCGTGCTCCAGCCTTCCAGGCCGCCGTGGGCGTGCGTACTGAGGTCGGGCGCGTACCAGTTCTGCGCGGGAATCTGGCCGCCGGTGAGCGTTTCGTTGCTGGGCAGGCCACCGAGATTGTCGCGGGCGACGTGGCATTCGTTGCAGTGGCCCAGGCCCTGCACCAGGTAGGCGCCACGATTCCACTCGGCCGACTGCTTCGGGTCGGGCACGAATTCGCCGGGGCGGAAGTAGAGCGTGCGCCAGGTGGCCAGGCCGGCCCGCAGGTCGTAGGGGAAGCGCAGCGACGGCGCACCCGTCTGGTTGCGCACCGGCGGCAGGGTCTTGAGGTAGGCGAACAGCGCGAACGCGTCCTCCCGGCTGACCTTGGTGTAGGAGGTGTACGGGAAAGCCGGGTAGAGCGCATGGCCATCCCGTCCGACGCCTTCGTGCAGCGCGCGCCAGAACGCGTCGAACGACCACTGCCCCAGGCCCGTGGCGTCGTCCGGCGTGAGGTTGGGAGCCGGCACCTGGCCGAACGGCGTGGGCAGCGCGCGCCCGCCGGCATAGGGCTTGCCGCCCTGGGCGGTGTGGCAGGCCGCACAGTCGCCGACCGTAGCCAGATAGGCGCCGCGCGCGATCAATGCCGGGTCCTGAAGTTTGGCCGCGGTGGTCTGCGCGGGTGGTATCGCAGCGTGGTGCCGGGCGAACAGCCACCAGGCGACCACGGCGATCGCAACCACCAGCAGGGCGAAGAAACCACGCAGAAGCCACTTCATCGCGTGGCCTCCTTCGCCTGCAGGACACCACAGGCCAGCGGTGGCGTCACCGACCCGGCCGGCTGGGCGTGGATGTTGGCCGGCACGTCGTGCGCGGCCAGCCAGGCCGACACCGCCGTGATGTCGGCCTCGCTCAGGCGACCGGCGATGGTCGCCATGCAGTCCGGAGCGACCATCGCGCGTGTGTGCGTGCGCCATGCGCCCAGCTGCGCGCTGATGTAGTCGTAGGGCAACCCGACCAGGCCCGGGATGTCCGGTTCCACACCGGTCAGATGCTCGCCGTGGCAGGCCGCGCAAGCGGGGACCTTGTGCGCGGGGTCGCCCTGGGTGGCGAGTACCTCGCCGCGCTTGAGGATCGCGTCGGTCACACGCGGCAGCGGCGAGCGCTGGTAAGGCACCTGCTGCGCGGCGAAATAGCCGGCGATCTCGTGCATGTATTCGGGGGACAGGCCGCGCACGGTGTATTCCATCGGTGCGTACTTGCGCAGGCCATCCTGGAAGTTGCGGATCTGTCGCGCGAGGTAGCCGGCGGGCTTGCCGGCCAGGCGCGGAAAGAAGCCGGTCTCGGGCGTGCCCTCGCCATGCTCGCCATGGCACGCGGTGCAGGCGGCGATGCGTTGCTTGAGGGTATCGGGCACGTTGGGCGCGTCGGCGGCCCGCGCGGCGGTGACGGACAGCGCGACGACCAGAAGGGCCGGCGCCAGGCACACGGAGGAAAGCAGGCTCATGCGTGGGATTATAGGTAGCGGCAGGAGGCGCGGCAGGCGCGCAGGAGGGATATGCTGCGCCGGCGCGACACCATGCCGCACCGTCATGCGCCATTGCACACCGACCCACCGGAGGCCGCCGTGAAACTCTCGCCCGCCCGCCTTGCCCTGCTCATCTCCCTGCTGCTCGCCGGTCCGGCGATGGCGGCGCAACCGGTCCAGCCACTCGCCTGGGCCTCGATCGACCAGCTGCAGCAGCAGATGGACGCCGGCTCGCTGGACAGCCGCACGCTGGCGCGGCAGTTCCTCGACCGCATCGCGCAGATCGACCAGGCCGGACCGACCCTGCGATCGGTGATCGAAACCAATCCCGACGCGCTCAAGCTCGCCGCCTCGCTCGATGCCGGGCGTGCCAAGGCCAAGCGCGGCCCGCTCTACGGCGTGCCCGTGCTGCTCAAGGACAACATCGACACCGGCGACCGCATGCTCACCACCGCCGGTTCGCTGGCGCTGGCCGACGCGCCGGCACCGCGCGACGCCGGACTGGTCGAACGGCTGCGCAAGGCCGGCGCGCTGGTGCTGGGCAAGACCAACCTCAGCGAGTGGGCCAACTTCCGCTCCAACCATGCCAGCAGCGGCTGGAGCGGACGTGGCGGGCAGACGAAGAACCCCTATGTGCTCGACCGCAACCCCTGCGGTTCGAGTGCCGGTTCCGGCGCGGCAGTGGCCGCCGGGCTGGCGACCGTGGCGATCGGCACCGAGACGGACGGCTCGATCATCTGCCCCGCCGCCAGCAACGGTATCGTCGGCATCAAGCCCACGCTGGGTCTGGTCAGCCGCAGCGGCATCGTGCCGATCGCACACAGCCAGGACACCGCCGGGCCGATGGCGCGCAGCGTGGCCGATGCCGCGGCGCTGCTCAGCGTGATCGCCGGCAGCGATCCGCGCGATCCGGCCACGGCCGAAGCGGACAAGCACGCCACCGACTACACCCGTTTCCTCGATCCCAATGGCCTGAAGGGCAAGCGCATCGGCGTGGTGCGCCAGCTCGCCGGCGCCGAACCCAACGCCGACCGCGTGCTGGAGCAGGCCATCGCGCTGATGAAGGCGCAAGGCGCCGTCATCGTCGACCCGGTCACCGTGCCGCATCTGTCGGACCTCGGCGCACCGGAAATGACCGTGCTGCTGTACGAGTTCAAGCACGACATCAATGCGTATCTGGCCAGCCGCCCGAACCTCAAGGTCAGAACGCTCTCCGATCTGATCGCTTTCGACAAGGCGCACGCGGAGCAGGAGATGCCGTGGTTCGGCCAGGAGTTGTTCGAGCAGGCGCAAGGCATGGGGCCGCTCACCGAAAAGAAATACACCGACACGCTGGCCAGGGCCAAGCGGCTGGCCGGCCCCGAAGGCATCGATGCGGCACTGGCCAAGGATCACCTGGACGCGCTGCTGGCGCCGTCGTGGGGTCCGGCATTCGTCACCGACCTGGTGCTCGGCGACCATATCGTGAGCGGCGACCCGACGGTCGGCGGCGCATCGCAACCAGCGGCGGTGGCCGGCTATCCATCCATTACCGTGCCGGCCGGCTTCGCCCATGGCCTGCCGGTAGGGATCGTGTTGTTCGGCGCCAAGTGGAGCGAGCCCACGCTGATCTCGATCGGCTACGGCTTCGAGCAGCATGCCCAGGCCTGGCAGCCGCCGCGCTTCCTGGACACGGTCGGTGGCAAGCCGGTTGCGGGTTCGCCCTGAGCATCCATTAGCTGCGCCTGCAAGGCGCACTGACCTGCCCGAACGCACCGATCGGTGGAAACCATGCCGACCGATGCCTGCCTGTTCTTCCACGACTGACCCGGCTGCGGTGCACTGCGCGAGCCGAAACCCGGCGATTGCCGCGTCGTCGGCTCCCGGGGCGACATGTCGTGTCCGCCGGTGCAGGCGCAAACAGGATGTTGCCGGTAGCGGAACCGGTGAGCGGCTTGGAGGAGGTCCGTGCAGGTGGGAGGGAATATCGCAGCGGACCGGACGCTACCGTCAAGCTATGCGATGCAATCGCTGCGCGGCGGATCCGCCCCTCTCATCCGGCTGTCACGCATCTGCCGAGCCCTGCCAGTGAGCATGGCCCCGTCACAATCTCGCGGACCATTATCTGGCGACGACAACCGCGACGACAGCTACGACTCGCGGCTCTTCGGATTCGTGCGGCGGGAGGAAATCGTCGGACGTGCGCGTTTCGTACGCTGTCGCTCGATCCTGCCAGTCACGGCATGCCGGGTGCAGGCCGGTGGGGACTGCGCTGCACTAGCGCCGGTCCGGCGACGGCCCGATGGCGCGCAGCACCAGCGGCGCACTCACCCCAGCGTGATGGTCGGTCCCAGGATGACTGCGAAGGCGATGGTCATGGCCGCGCCGGCAACCACCAGCGACAGATGACGCCCTACCGCAAAGTCGGTCGGTGGACGCTCGCGCGGCCGGGCATAGGCGACATTGAACAGCCCTGCCGTGCCGCCAAAGGAGGAGGCCACGGCGGACACCAGCGTGATAAATATCCCCAACGGGTTGAACAGGCTGACCAGCACGGCCGCGACGCCTCCGACAATATAGAGCGTCATCGCTACCGTCCGTTGCGTACGCTGCGCAGCCGATCCACCGCCCAGCATGGCGGCCATCATGGTGATGGCCTTGCGCGTCACCGCGATATAGGCGACCAGGCCCACCCCGAAGAGCAGCAGGCGCCATGCCCATGGCCAGGGCAACGGACCGATGCCGCCGCCGGCGGCCGGTCCCCAGTCCCCCAGATTGGTCACACCGGAAAACATCCAGTATCCAGCGGCCACCATGCCCTTGACAGTGAACACGATCCACCCGACCAGCCGCGCCAGCGGACGGTTTGCCCGATGCCAGAGCAGGAAGCCGAGACAGGCCAGCAGCACGTCCATCGAGGTGCCGGCCATCGCCACCAGACGCCGGCTCCAACCGCCAGTGCCACTGCATTCGACGTAGTAGGCGCCAAGCTGGCTGGGCTGGTGCCCGGTCGCCACGCAAGCGAGTGCGTGCCCCATCAGCTCGTGAGCCATCGTCAGCAGCGGCAGCAGCAACAATGCCAGCCCAACCACGGTCCACACGTCGACGCGCGAGTCTACCCGCGCAGGTTGCCCCGCCATGGTCATTTCTCCCTGTGAGCCCGCATTCAAGCATGGGCCGATACGCCGGGCGAACCCAGTACCGACTGCCAGCTTCCGCCCATGACGCCTGTCATTCTGGCGCGTTGCGGTCGGCCCAATGCGCTTTCCGGCGCACGCCGTACGTCAGCCCGCGACCCCCCTCGGACTTGCGCACGATCAACATGGCCAGCTCCAGCGACTGCTCATAGTTGAGCCGCGGATCGACCATCGACTTGTAGGCCCGCTTGAGGTCCGTCTCGGACAGGTCGCGCGCACCGCCCATGCACTCGGTGACGTCCTCGCCGGTCAGTTCCAGGTGCACGCCGCCCAGCCGTGTACCGGCCGCCGCGTGGATGTCGAAGGCCTGGTCCAGCTCGCCACGGATGTTGTCGAAGCGGCGGGTCTTGTAGCCGTTGGACGTGCTCTCGGTATTGCCGTGCATCGGGTCGGCGACCCACAACACGCGCCGCCCCTCGCGCCGGACCGCCTCCAGCAGCGGCGGCAGTGCCCGGGCGATGGAGGCGTTGCCCATGCGGTGGATCAGGGTCAGTCGGCCCGGCTCGTCCTGCGGATTGAGTGCGTCGATCAGGGGGAGCAACTGCTCTGCGGTCACCGATGGCCCGACCTTTACCGCCACAGGATTGCGAATGCCGCGGAAATACTCCACGTGCGCACCCTCCAGCGCCGCCGTGCGCATGCCGATCCAGGGGAAGTGGGTGGACAGGTTGAACCAGCCGGGGTTGCGCGGCACCTGCCGGGTCAACGCCTCCTCGTAGTGCAGCAAAAGCGCCTCATGCGAGGTAAAGAAATCGACCCGTGAGAAGCTGGCGATGGGGCCGGCCAGGGTTTCCATGAAGCGCAACGAATCGCCGATCGCGGCAACCATGCGGCGATATTCGGCCGCCAGCGGCGAATGCTCGACCCAGGCCAGGTCCCAGTATTCAGGGTGATGCAGGTCGGCAAAGCCGCCGTCGATCAGCGCGCGCACGAAGTTCATCGTCAGTGCCGAGTGCGCATGCGCCCGGATCAGCCGCTGCGGATCGGCGCGGCGCGCTTCGGCCGTGAAGGCCGGGCCGTTGACCACGTCCCCGCGAAAGCTCGGCAGCGTGAGGCCGTCGCGCGTCTCCGTATCGGCCGAACGCGGTTTGGCATACTGGCCAGCGAACCGGCCCACACGCAGCACCGGCTTCTTGAGCCCGTGTACCAGAACCAGGCTCATCTGAAGCAGCACTTTCAGCCGGTTGGAAATCACCGGACTGGTGCAGTCGGCGAAACTCTCAGCGCAATCGCCGCCCTGCAGCAGAAAACGCTCGCCCTCCTGTGCTTCGGCCAGTGCCTGCTTGAGCGCCAGCACTTCCCAGGAAGTCACCAGCGGAGGCAAGGCTGCCAGTTGCGTGGTGGCACGCGCCAGCTCTGCCACATCCTCGTAGTGCGGTTGCTGCAACGCCACGCGTCGCTGCCAGGATGCCGGCTCCCAGTCGGCGGGCAGATTGGCCAGCAGGTTGGGGCGGTCGTTCACGGCGTTGTCCGGTCAGAAGTGGGGCGGCGCAAAGTAGCGACAAGCGAGAGGATTGCCAGCAGCACGAACCACAGCAGGGTCCAGGCGGGCATCGGCAGGCCCAGCACCGGCTCGACCTTGGCGCACTCGCCGGAGCCGGTGAACACCATGCGCAGCACCTGCGCAAAGGGGAAGGCGTCAAACATGTAGTCCAGCGGCGGCCCGCACGAGGGCACCTGATCGGCCGGCAGCGACTGGATCCACAAATGCCTTCCGGCGACGGCCATGCCCCACAGCGCCCCGAGCAAAACGCCGCCGGTGTAGACCCAGCGCAGGCCACGCCGCGGCGCATGCAGAGCGCCGACGAGGAAGAAGACCGCCATTACCAGGAAACCGATGCGCTGGAATATGCACAGCGGACAAGGGATCAGCCCCCAGGCATATTCGCTGTACAGCGCGAAGCCGAGCAGCGCCACGCAGACAAGGAAGCCTACGAGAAAGCTGATGCGGTACGACCAGTGCAAAGGATTCATGGCGGCGTGCTGCGTTGCGGAAAGCCGACATTAACCGCTTGCCGGCCCCCTGTCAGCAAGGCTTGACCGGAAAAGAAAAACCCCGGCTGGTCGCCCGGCCGGGGTTGATCGTTTGGACGTCTGGACGCCCGTCGGCGCGAAGTTTACTCGGCGTCGGCGGCAACGGCCGTCTGCGGACGATCCACCAATTCGACATAGGCCATCGGGGCGTTGTCGCCCGGACGGAAGCCGCACTTGAGGATGCGCAGGTAGCCACCGGGGCGCTCGCGGTAACGCGGGCCCAGCTCGACGAACAGCTTGCCCACGGCTTCCTTGTCGCGCAGGCGCGCGAAAGCGAGGCGGCGGTTGGCCACGCCGTCAGCCTTGGCCAGCGTGATCAGCGGCTCGGCGACGCGGCGCAGCTCCTTGGCCTTGGGCAGGGTGGTACGGATCAGCTCGTGCTTGATCAGCGAGGCGGCCATGTTCTTGAACATCGCTTCGCGGTGCGAACTGGTGCGATTGAGCTTGCGGCCCGATTTCTGGTGGCGCATGGTGAACTCTCTTCGGTCTGTTGTTATGAAAAACCGGCGGTCATGTCCGGCTTTCCGCGGTTGCCCGCTGTTCCGAGCCTTTTAAGAACAGGCTCTCGTGAGGAGTGCGGCCATGGGTGGCCGTCTATTGCTCTGGCGATCACGGGGACCGCATGGGCCAAACCGGCCCTTCGACGGGCAGCCAAAACGACCGCTCCAAAACAACGACTGACGGGAACCCTAGGAGCCGCCAGCCTGAAACTTCGGCGGCGATCTCCCGATCGCCGCCGCTGACAATCAACCCAGCTGCATGCCGTGCGAAAGACCCGGCGGCGGCCAGTTCTCCAGCTTCATGCCGAGGGCCAGGCCGCGCGAACCGAGCACGTCCTTGATCTCGGTGAGCGACTTCTTGCCGAGATTCGGGGTCTTGAGCAGCTCGACCTCGGTCTTCTGCACCAGGTCGCCGATGTAGTAGATGCTCTCGGCCTTCAGGCAGTTGGCCGAACGCACCGTCAGCTCCAGGTCGTCGATCGGGCGCAGCAGCAGCGGATCGAAACCGCCCTTCTCCGCCTTGTCCGCCGAGCTCTCGCGACGCGAGAAGTCGCCGAAAACCGACAGCTGGTCGTTGAGAATCTCGGCGGCCTTGCGGACCGCGTCTTCCGCACCGATGGTGCCGTTGGTCTCGATATCGAGCACCAGCTTGTCGAGGTTTGTACGCTGCTCCACGCGGGCCGCGTCAACCTCGTAGGCCACGCGCAGCACCGGCGCGAAGGAGGCATCGAGCTGCAGACGGCCGATCGGACGCGCTTCGTCGTCCGGATGCTGACGCGCGCTGGCCGGCTGGTAGCCGACGCCGCGACGCACCTTCAGGCGCATGTTGAGCGCGATGTCCTTGGTCAGGTGGCAGATCACGTGCTCGGGGTTGACGATCTCCACCGAGTGGTCGACGACGATGTCGCCGGCCGTGACCACGCCCTTGCCCTTCTTGGACAGGGTCAGGGTGACTTCGTCGCCGGAATGCTGGCGAATGGCCACGTCCTTGAGGTTGAGCAGGACTTCGATCACGTCCTCCTGCAGCCCCTCGAGGGTGGTGTACTCGTGCAGCACGCCATCGATTTCCACTTCGATGATGGCGCTGCCCGGGATCGACGAGAGCAGCACGCGGCGCAGCGCGTTGCCCAGGGTGTGACCGAAGCCACGCTCGAGCGGCTCCACCACCACCTTGGCGCGGTTGGCTCCGAGCTGCTCGACGCTGAGGCCACGAGGCCGCAGCACACTAGTTGACGAAACTGCCATGCAGGGCTCCGGTAATTACTTCGAATACAGCTCGACGATCAGGGCTTCGTTGATATCCGACGGCAGGTCGCCGCGGTCGGGCACCGACTTGAAGGTGCCGGTGAACTTCTTGGAGTCCACTTCGAGCCAGATCGGACGCAGGTCCATGGTGTCGAACACGGTCGCCGCTTCCTGCACGCGCAGCTGGGTGCGCGCGCGCTCGGTCAGCGCGACCACGTCGCCCGGCTTGACCTGGTAGGACGGGATGTTGACCTTCTTGTCGTTGACCAGCACCGCCTTGTGGGCGACCAGCTGGCGGGCCTGGGCGCGGGTGACCGCGAAGCCCATGCGATAGACGACGTTGTCCAGGCGGCTCTCGAGCAGGCGCAGCAGGTTCTCACCGGTGTTGCCCTTGAGGGTCGACGCCTTGGTGTAGTAGTTGCTGAACTGACGCTCGAGCACGCCGTAGATGCGCTTGACCTTCTGCTTTTCGCGCAGCTGGACGGCGTAGTCGGACATGCGCATGCGCTTGTTGGCGCCATGCTGGCCGGGCTTGTTCTCCAGCTTGCACTTGGAGTCCAGCGCGCGGGCCGGGCTCTTCAGGCTGAGATCCGCACCCTCGCGGCGGGCGAGCTTGCAGGTAGCTCCACGATAACGGGCCATGGGTTACTCCTTAGACTCGACGCTTCTTGGGGGGACGGCAGCCGTTATGCGGAATCGGCGTGACGTCGATGATGTTCAGGACCTTGTAGCCCAGCGCGTTCAGCGAACGCACCGCCGACTCGCGGCCCGGGCCGGGGCCCTTGATACGCACTTCCACGGTCTTCACGCCGTAGTCGCCGGCCGCGCGGCCAGCTTTCTCTGCAGCGACCTGGGCGGCGAACGGGGTGGACTTGCGCGAACCGCGGAAACCCGCGCCGCCGGCAGTCGCCCACGACAGCGCGTTGCCCTGGCGGTCGGTGATGGTGACGATGGTGTTGTTGAAGGAGGCCTGCACGTGGGCCACGGCATCCGTGACAACGCGCTTGATCTTCTTCTTGGTCTTGACAGGCTTGGCCATAATTGGTGTCCGTTACTTCTTGATCGCGCGACGCGGGCCCTTGCGGGTGCGTGCATTGGTACGCGTGCGCTGACCGCGCACCGGCAGGCCGCGACGATGGCGCAGGCCGCGATAGCAACCCAGGTCCATCAGGCGCTTGATGGCGATACCCACCTCACGGCGGAGGTCGCCCTCGACAACGTACTTGCCGATTTCGTGGCGGAGCTTCTCCACCTCGCCCTCGCTGAGGGACTTGATCGGCGTGGTCGGAACCACCCCGGCATCCGCACAGACCTTCTTGGCCCGGCTGCGGCCGATGCCGTAGATGCTCTGCAGGCCAACCCACACATGCTTGTGGACCGGCAAATTGACACCCGCGATGCGCGCCATGATGTACTTTCTCCGATGCGTTTCTTGCGCGGTAAACGCGCAATTTTAACCTGAATTACCCTAACAGGAAAGCCCCGCGGCACCGTGCCGCCCGCTTTCCAACGTGACCAACCCCGTTCGCCCCAGCAGCCACTAGTTGCGGCGGAGATTGGCCTTCTTGAGCAGACTTTCGTACTGATGGCTGACCAGATGCGCCTGCACCTGGGCGGTAAAGTCCATCACCACCACCACGATGATCAGCAGCGAGGTGCCGCCGAAGTAGAACGGCACGTGCCAGTAGTTCTGCATGAACGTCGGCACCAGGCACACCAGCACCAGGTAGATCGCGCCCACGCCCGTCAGCCTGGTCATCACGCCGTCGATGTACTCGCCAGTGGCCCGACCCGGGCGGATGCCGGGGATCAGCGCGCCCGACCGCTTGAGGTTGTCGGCCGTTTCCTGCGAGTTGAAGACGATCGCCGTATAGAAGAAGGCGAACACGATCACCAGCACCGCGTAGATGATTTCGTACAGCGGCTGTCCCGGCGCGATCGCCTGCGTCAGCCCCTGCAGCCAGCGCGACTCGTGACCCGCACCGAACCAGCTCACCGCGGTCGCCGGGAACATCAGCAGACTGGAGGCGAAGATCGGCGGGATCACACCCGACATGTTGATCTTCAGCGGCAGGTGCGAGGTCTGGTTCATGTACGCGCGCTGGCCACCGGACCGCCGCGCGTAGTTCACGGTAATGCGCCGCTGCGCGCGCTCCATGAACACCACGAACGCCGTCACCGCCAGCACCAGGCCCACCACCATGATGAGGCGCAACACCGACAATTCACCGTTGCTGGCCATGCCGAGCGTGCTGGACACCGCGCCAGGTAGGCCCGCCACGATGCCGGCAAAGATCAGCAGGGAAATGCCGTTGCCGATACCGCGCTCGGTGATCTGCTCGCCCAGCCACATCAGGAACATGGACCCGGCCGTCAAGCCAACCACCGACGACAGGATGAAGCCCATCCCCGGCGTGTACACCACTGGCGCGCCGCCGGCGGCCGTCTGCGTCTGCAGCGCCGCGGCAATGCCGAACGCCTGGAACGCGGACAGGCCCACCGTGCCGAAGCGGGTGTACATGGTCATCGTGCGACGACCCGCCTCGCCCTCCTTGCGCAGCGCCTGCAGGCTCGGCACCACCGAACCCATCATCTGCACCACGATCGAGGCGGAGATGTACGGCACCACGCCGAGCGCGAAGACCGAGAAGCGCTCCAGCGAGCCGCCGGAGAACATGTTGAACATGTTCAGCAGGCCGCCGCCGCCCTGGATCAGGCGCGTCATGGCTTCCGGGTTGACACCCGGTACGGGGATGAACGAGCCGAGCCGGAAGACGACCAGCGCACCAATCACGAAGAAGATGCGCTGGCGGAGTTCCGTCAGCTTGCCGAGCGCGCCAAGCGCGTTGCCCTGGGCTTGCGCCACCGTCTTACTCCACGCTGCCGCCGGCAGCCTCGATGGCCGCCTTGGCACCGGCCGTGGCAAGCACGCCGGAGAGCTTGACCGCGCGGCCGATTTCGCCCTTGGCGACGACCTTGATCTTCTTCGCCTTGCTGTCCACCAGGCCGGCCTGGTGCAGCGCGATCGGATCGATCACATCGACCTTCAGGTTGGCGAGCTGGTACAGGAAGACTTCCTGGCTCTCGGCCTTCTTCTTGGAGCGGAAGCCGACCTTCGGCAGGCGACGCTGCAGCGGCATCTGGCCGCCCTCGAAGCCGAACTTGTGGGTGCCGCCGGCGCGGGCGTGCTGGCCCTTGTGGCCGCGGCCGGCAGTCTTGCCCAGGCCCGAGCCGATACCGCGACCGACGCGCAGGCGCGTCTTGCGCGCACCGGCAGCCGGCTTGATGTCGTTGAGACGCATGATGATTACTCCTCGACCCGGACCAGGTAGTAGACCGTGTTGATCAGGCCACGCACCTGCGGGCTGTCCTTCAGTTCACGGACGTCATTGAGCTTGTTCAGGCCCAGCGCCTTGACGCTGAGGCGATGACGCCCCTGCACGCCGCGCAGGCCCTTGACCAGGCGCACGCGCACGGTGGCGGCGGTGTCGTTGTTCTTAGCCATTGCCCATCACCTCTTCCACGGTCTTGCCACGCTTGGCGGCGATGCGCTTGGGCGAGGCAATTGCCTGCAGGCCCTTGATGGTGGCGCGCACCAGATTGATCGGGTTGCGCGAACCGACCGCCTTGGCGAGCACGTTCTTCACACCGACCACTTCCAGCACAGCACGCATGGCGCCGCCGGCGATCACGCCGGTACCTTCGGCAGCCGGCTGCATGAACACGCGCGCCGCGCCGTGGTTGGCCTTGATGGCGTACCACAGGGTGCCGTTGTTCAGGTCGATGCTCACCATGTTGCGACGGGCGCGATCCATCGCCTTGGAGATGGCCACCGGCACTTCGCGTGCCTTGCCATAGCCGAAGCCGACCTTGCCCTCGCCGTCACCGACCACGGTCAGGGCGGTGAAGCTCATCTGGCGGCCACCCTTGACGGTCTTGGCCACGCGGTTGACGGCAATCAGCTTCTCGAGCAGGCCGTCGGAATTTTCGCGATCGTTGGAAGACATTTCTCTATTCCGTGTGCCCGGACCATCCGGGACTTTTGCTTGCGGCTTGGCCGCTTGTTGTTGTGTTTACTGCTGGGATTCGGGAGATGGGATTCGGGATTCTTAGAAGCGGGCTCTTTCGAATCCCGAATCTTCGACCCCGTATTCCGGCCTCTCAGAACTTCAGGCCAGCCTCGCGCGCCGCATCGGCCAGAGCCTTGATGCGACCGTGGTAGCGGAAACCCGAGCGGTCGAAAGCGACCGATTCGACGCCGGCAGCGAGCGCACGCTCGGCCACCGCCTTGCCCACCGCAGCGGCGGCGGTCAGATTCTTGGTGCCCTTCAAGCCCTCGGCGACCGACTTCTGCACGGTCGACGCGGCGGCCACGACCTTCTCGCCGGAAGCATCGAACACCTGGGCGTAGAGATGCTGGCCGGTGCGGTGCACCGACAGGCGTGCCACGGCGAGCTTACGGATGTGGGCGCGCGTGGATTTGGCACGGCGCAGGCGGGATTCGTTCTTGTTCATCTGTGTGTTCCTCGAAAGCGGATCGACTTATATGAGTGGACTACCCTGCTCTTCTTGCGACGGCGGACACGGATGGCCACTTCCACACGCAGGGACTACGTATCAACTCACTTACGCCTTCTTGGCTTCCTTCAGGGTGATCTTCTCGCCGGCATAGCGCACGCCCTTGCCCTTGTAGGGCTCCGGCGGACGGAAAGCGCGGATTTTGGCGGCAACCTCGCCGACACGCTGCTTGTCCGAGCCCTTGATGAGGATCTCGGTCTGCGTCGGCGTCTCGAGCGTGATGCCTTCCGGCGCGTTGAATACGACAGGATGCGAGAAGCCCAGGCTCAGGTTCAGCGCCTTGCCGGCCATCGAGGCGCGGTAACCGACGCCGACCAGTTCCAGCTTGCGCTCGTAACCCTCGGACACGCCCTTGACCATGTTGGCCAACAGCGCACGCGCGGTACCGCCGAACTTGTCGTCGGCACCCTCGGCCAGCGCAATGCTGGCAACACCGTCATTCACGGCAACGGACACGCCCGGCAGGGCATGCACCGACAACGTACCCTTCGGGCCCTTGACGGAGATGCCGTTGGCGTCGGACTTCAGTTCCACGCCCTTGGGCAGGTTGATCGGTTGTTTGGCAACGCGGGACATGGGAACTCCTTACGCCACTTGGCCGATGACTTCGCCGCCCAGGCCCTTGGCACGGGCCTGCGCATCGGTCATCAGACCGGCGGAAGTCGAAATGATCGAGATACCCATGCCGCCGAGCACCTTCGGCAGCTCGTCCTTGCCGCGATACACGCGCAGGCCGGAGCGGGAAACACGGGAGATGGCCTCGATGGCCGGGCGGCCTTCGAAATACTTGAGCTTGATCTCGAGCACCGGCTTGCCTTCCTGGTCGGAAGACTTGGCGTCGAGGATGTAGCCCTCGTTCTTGAGAAGGTTGGCGATCGCAACCTTCAGCTTCGACGACGGCATGCTTACGGCCTGCTTGCCCGAGAGCTGGGCATTGCGGATGCGCGTAAACAGATCGGCGATGGGATCAGTCATGCTCATGAAAACATCCTTCAGAGTGCACCGATATCCGATAAAACCGGAAATCAATCAGATTGTGAGCCGGCAAAAAGAAGCCAGCCTGCATTGCGCAGACCGACGACTATAGCAGCTATTTCCACTTTTAGCGAACGTCGGCGCGATTTATGCACCGGGCAGCCACCAGGCCACCTGCGTAGCGACAGGCGCGTGGCGCCCGTCGCCTGGAGACTTACCAGCTGGCCTTGCGCAGGCCCGGCACGTCACCGCGCATGGTCGCTTCGCGCAGCTTGTTACGGCCCAGACCGAACTTGCGATAGACGCCACGCGGACGACCAGACAGCTCGCAGCGGTTGCGCTGGCGCACCGGGCTGGCGTCGCGCGGCAGCTTCTGCAGCTTCGTCTGCGCGTCCATCTTCTCGTCGTACGAGGCGTTCGGGTTGATCACGATCGCCTTCAGTTCGGCGCGCTTGGCGGCGTACTTCTTGACGAGCTTGGTCCGCTTGATGTCGCGGTTGACCATCGAGGTCTTTGCCATTGCGTTTCTCTCGCTAATCAGTTGCGGAACGGGAAGCTGAAGGCTTCCAGCAGCGCCTTGGCTTCTTCGTCGGTCTTGGCGGTGGTGGTAATGGAGATGTCCATGCCACGCATCGCGTCGATCGCGTCGAAGTCGATTTCCGGGAAGATGATCTGTTCCTTGATGCCGAAGTTGTAGTTGCCACGGCCATCGAAGGCGCGACCGGACACTCCGCGGAAGTCGCGGGTACGCGGCAGCGAGACGTTGATCAGTCGGTCCAGGAATTCCCACATGTTCGCGCGGCGCAGGGTGACCTTGCAGCCGATCGGCCAGCCGTCGCGGATCTTGAACGAGGCCACGGACACGCGCGCCTTGGTCGTGATCGGCTTCTGACCGGCGATCTTGGTCATGTCCGCTACGGCGTTCTCTAGGATCTTCTTGTTGCCGGCGGCCTCACCCACACCCATGTTCAGGGTGATCTTGGTGATGCGCGGAACCTGCATCACGTTCTCGTAGCCGAAACGCTCGGTGAGCTTCGGCACGACCTGTTCTTTGTAAAAGCTTTCAAGGCGCGTCATGACATTGGTTCCTTACACGTCCAGCTGTTCGCCATTGGAGCGGAACACGCGGACCTTGCGCCCATCCTCGAGCGACTTGGCACCGACGCGCTCACCCTTGCCGGTGGCGGGATTGAACGGCTGCACATTGGAGATGTGGATCGAGGCCTCACGCTCGACGATGCCGCCGGCCTGGTTGGCCTGCGGATTCGGCTTGGTGTGGCGCTTGACGACGTTAACGTTGGAGACGAACACGCGGTCGCCGTCCACGCGCAGCACGTCGCCGCGCTGGCCCTTGTTCTTGCCGGCGATCACGAGGACCTGATCACCCTTGCGGATACGGTTCATGGTTCTTATCTCCGCTCAAAGCACTTCGGGCGCGAGGGAGACGATCTTCATGAACTTCTCGCCGCGCAGCTCACGCGTGACCGGCCCGAAGATGCGGGTGCCGATCGGCTCGAGCTTGTTGTTGAGGAGCACCGCTGCGTTGCCGTCGAAACGGATCAGCGAGCCATCGGGACGGCGCACGCCCTTGGCGGTACGCACCACCACGGCGTTGTAGACCTCGCCCTTCTTCACCTTGCCGCGCGGAATCGCATCCTTCACGGTGACCTTGATCACGTCACCGATCGCGGCGTAACGACGGTGAGAACCGCCGAGCACCTTGATGCACATCAGTTCCTTGGCGCCGCTGTTGTCGGCCGCGGAAAGCGTGCTCTGCATCTGGATCATGTCTGCACCCTCCCCTTAGACCGCTGCGCGCGTGACGATTTCGACCACGCGGTGATGCTTGGTCTTGGACAGCGGACGGCATTCGGTAATGCGGACCAGGTCACCCTCGTTCGCACCCAGGTCGTCCTGCGCGTGCAGCTTGGTCGACCGACGGATGATCTTGCCCAGCAGGCCGTGCTGCACCTGGCGCTCGATCAGGACGGTGACCGTCTTGTTCATCTTGTTGCTGATGACGCGACCCTCGAGGGTGCGCGCCTGCTTCTGGTTGTCGCTCATGTCGGCGGTCCCTTACTTCTTCGTGCCGAGCACGAACTTCGTGCGGGCGATGTCGCGCCGGACGCGGCGCAGCTGGTGCGGCTGGCTGAGCTGGCCGGTGCCCTTCTGCATGCGCAGATTGAACTGCTCCTTGCGCAGGTCCAGCAGGTGCTGCTTCAGCTCGTCGGCCGACTTGGTGTTCAGATCGTTGGTGGCCATCACATCACCGCCCGGGTCACGAATTGGGTCTGCACCGAGAGCTTGGCGGCGGCCAGGCGGAACGCCTCGCGTGCCGTTGCCTCGTCGATACCCTCGATTTCATAGAGCATGCGGCCCGGCTGGATCGGCGCGACCCAGAACTCGACGCCGCCCTTGCCCGCGCCCATGCGGACTTCGATCGGCTTCTTGGTGATCGGCTTGTCCGGGAACACGCGGATCCACAACTTGCCGCCGCGCTTCACGAAACGCGTGATGCAACGACGGGCCGCCTCGATCTGGCGCGCGGTAAGCGCACCGTGGGTGGTCGCCTTCAGGCCGTACTCGCCAAAGCTGACGAGGTTCGAGCACTGGGCCAGGCCATCGTTGCGGCCCTTGAACTGCTTGCGGTATTTGGTTCGCTTCGGTTGCAACATGGCAACTCTCCTTACTTCGCCGTCCGCTCGCGGCGGCCTTCACCGCCCTCGCGACGCGATTCACGACGACCCTCGCCACCTTCGCGGCGCGGCTGCGACTGCTCGTCCTTCGACTCCTGCGACGCTGCCGCCAGGTCGAAGATCTCGCCCTTGTAGACCCACACCTTGATGCCGATGATGCCGTAGGTGGTCTTCGCCTCGGCAAAACCGTAGTCGATGTCGGCACGCAGGGTGTGCAGCGGCACGCGACCCTCGCGACTCCACTCGGAGCGGGCGATCTCGGCGCCGTTCAGACGGCCGGACACGTTGATCTTGATGCCCAGGGCGCCCAGGCGCATCGCGTTGCCGACCGCGCGCTTCATGGCGCGGCGGAACATGATGCGGCGCTCCAGCTGCTGGGCGATCGACTCGGCCACCAACTGCGCGTCCAGTTCGGGCTTGCGCACTTCGTTGACGTTGATGTGCGCCGGAACGCCCATCATGTCGGACACTTCCTTGCGCAGCTTCTCGATGTCCTCGCCCTTCTTGCCGATCACCACGCCCGGACGGGCGGTGTGGATCGTCACGCGGGCGGTCTTGGCCGGACGCTCGATCTGGATCTTGGAGATGCCGGCCTGCGCCAGCTTCTTGCGCAGCATCTCGCGGACCTTCAGGTCAGCCGCGAGGTACTGGGCGTACTCGCCCTTGTTGGCGTACCACTTCGAATTCCAGTCCTTGGCGATGCCGAGGCGGATACCGGTGGGATGAACTTTATGACCCATCGTCTTCTGTCCTCTTTACTCGCCGACGACCACAGTGATGTGGCTGGTGCGCTTCAGGATGCGCGAGCCGCGACCCTTGGCGCGGGCAAACATGCGCTTCATCGACGGACCTTCGTCCACGAAGATGCGCGAGACCTTCAGCTCGTCGACGTCGGCGCCCAGGTTGTTCTCGGCGTTGGCGACAGCCGAGAGCAGCACCTTGCGGACGAGGTGGGCGGCCTTCTTGTTGGTGAACTGGAGCACGTCGCTGGCGCGGCCCACGGGCATGCCGCGGACCAGGTCAGCCACCAGGCGTGCCTTCTGCGCCGAGATGCGGGCGCTGCGCAGGATCGCTTTGGCTTCGGTGCTCATCTTACTTACCCTTCTTGTCGCCGCCGTGGCCCTTGAAGGTACGGGTCACCGCGAACTCGCCGAGCTTGTGCCCGACCATGTTCTCGTTGATCAGTACCGGCACGTGCTGGCGACCGTTGTGGATGGCGATGGTCAGGCCCACCATTTCGGGCAAAATCATCGAGCGGCGCGACCAGGTCTTGATCGGACGCTTGTTGTTGGCGGAAACGGCGGCTTCCACCTTCTTTGCGAGGTGCAGGTCGATGAACGGACCTTTCTTTAGGGAGCGCGGCATGATCGTTTCCTGTTACTTGCGACGACGCACGATGAAATGCTGCGTGCGCTTGTTGTTGCGGGTCTTGTAGCCCTTGGTCGGCGTGCCCCACGGGCTGACCGGATGACGGCCGCCGGAGGTACGGCCTTCACCACCGCCGTGCGGATGGTCGACCGGGTTCATCACCACGCCGCGCACGGTCGGGCGGATACCCTTCCAGCGCTTGGCACCGGCCTTGCCCAGCTTCTTCAGGCTGTGCTCGGAGTTGCCGACTTCGCCGATGGTGGCGCGGCAGTCGACCGGCACGCGGCGCATCTCGCCGGAGCGTAGGCGCAGCGTGGCGTAACCGGACTCGCGGGCGACCAGCTGCACGGAGGCGCCTGCACTGCGGGCGATCTGCGCGCCCTTGCCTGCCTTCATCTCGATGCAGTGAATGGTCGAACCGACCGGGATGGCGCGCAGCGGCAGGCTGTTGCCGGCCTTGATCGGCGCGTCGGAACCGGACACCAGGCGGTCGCCCACCGCCACACCCTTGGGCGCGATGATGTAGCGGCGCTCGCCGTCGGCGTAGCACAGCAGCGCGATGTGCGCGGTGCGGTTCGGATCGTATTCGATGCGCTCGACCTTGGCGGCGATGCCTTCCTTGTCGCGCTTGAAGTCGATGATGCGGTAGGCCTGCTTGTGGCCACCACCGCGATGACGCGTGGTGATGCGACCGTAGTGGTTGCGGCCACCCGTCTTCGACTGCGATTCGGTCAGCGGCGCATACGGCGCGCCCTTGTGCAGACCTTCAGTGCGGACGCTGACGGAGTCGCGGCGGCCCGGCGAGGTCGGCTTGTGAGTGATCAGTGCCATCTCAATTCAACTCCTTGAGCTCAGGCCTTGGCCGACACGTCGATGGACTGGCCATCGGCGAGGCGGACATAGGCCTTGCGCTTGCCCTGGCGGTTGCCAGCGCGGAAACGGAAGGACTTGACCTTGCCCTTGGCGTTGACGAGGTTCACCTGCTCGACCTTGACGTCGAACATTTGCTCCACCGCCGCGCGGACGTCGGCCTTGGTCGCCTCGGGGGCGACCACGAATACGTACTGGTTGTTCTCGGCCAGGCGCGCGGACTTCTCGGAGATGTGCGGCGCACGCAGCGTGTTGAGAATGCGTTCGTTGCTCATGCCAGCCATTCCTCGATCTTCTTCACGGCCTCGGCGGTCAGCACGACATAGTCGGAGCCGACCAGGCTGACCGGGTTCAGCGCCATCACGTCGACCACGTGCAAGTACGGGATGTTGCGCGCGGCCAGGAACAGCGCCTCGTTGGCATCCTCGGACACCAGCAGCACGCGACCTGCAACCTGCAGCTCGGCCAGCTTGGCAACCATCGCCTTGGTCTTGGCCTCTTCGATGCCGAAGCCGTCGACGACCTTCAGGCGATCCTGACGATTGAGCTCGGACAGGATCGAGCGGATCGCGACGCGGTATGCCTTGCGGTTGACCTTCTGCTCGAAGCTGCGGGGCTTGGCCGCAAAGGTGACACCGCCGCCGACGAAGATCGGGGCGCGGTAGTCGCCGTGGCGGGCGCCGCCGCCCTTCTGCTTCTTGAACTTCTTGGTGGTACCCGACATCTCACCGCGCGACAGCTGCGCCTTGGTACCGGCACGACCGCCGGCCTGGTACGCAACCACCACCTGGTGGATCAGGGCCTGCTTGAGCTCCGCGCCGAACACTTCGTCGGACACGCTGAGCGGCTTGGCGCCAATGACATTCAGTTCCATGGCGTCTCTCCTCAACCCTTGGTGGTCGGGCGGATCACGACGTCGCCGCCGGTCGCACCCGGCACCGCGCCCTTGACCGCGATCAGGTGACGCTCGGCGTCGACCTTGACCACTTCCAGACCCTGCTGCGTGCGGTTCACCGCACCCATGTGGCCGGCCATCTTCTTGCCCGGGAACACGCGGCCCGGCGTCTGGCGCTGGCCGATCGAACCCGGCGCGCGGTGCGACAGCGAGTTACCGTGCGTCGCATCGCCCATCGAGAAGTTGTGGCGCTTGATGGTGCCCTGGAAGCCCTTGCCCTTCGAGACGCCGGCGACGTCGACGATCTGGCCGGCCGAGAAGATCTCGTCCGCCTTGATCTCGGCACCGACGCTGTACTTGCCGAGGTCCTCGGCAGCGACGCGGAACTCCCACAGGCCACGACCCGGCTCAACCTTCGCCTTGGCGTAGTGGCCCTTCACCGGCTGGGTCAGCAGCGAGGCGCGCTTGACGCCCGCGGTGACCTGGATCGCGGTGTAACCATCGTTGTCTTCGGTCTTCAGCTGGGTGACGCGGTTCGGGGTCGCTTCAATCAGCGTCACCGGAATCGAGCGTCCGTCTTCAGTGAAGAGCCGGCTCATGCCGCACTTGCGGCCAACCAGTCCGATACTCATCTTCGTATCCTGTCTATCGCTCAGCCGAGCTTGATCTGGACGTCCACGCCAGCGGCGAGGTCAAGCTTCATGAGCGCGTCCACGGTCTTGTCGTTGGGGTCGACGATGTCGAGCACACGCTTGTGCGTACGGGTCTCGTACTGGTCGCGCGCGTCCTTGTCGACGTGCGGCGAGACCAGGATCGTGTAGCGCTCGATCTTGGTCGGAAGCGGGATGGGGCCGAGCACCGTAGCGCCGGTGCGCTTGGCCGTCTCGACGATCTCGCTGGCCGAGCGATCGATCAGGCGATGATCGAACGCCTTGAGGCGGATGCGAATCTTCTGGTTCGCCATAAAACCGTGTCCTGTTATCGAAAGAACAAATGCTTGTCTCGAGGTGGCTTCTCACCGCCCCGCACAACCCTTCTGGAGCAGCTCAGCACGCCATGGCGCGTTGAGCGAAAAAGCTAGGCGAGCACAAACGGCTCGCCTAGACAGAAAATTATAAGTCGCACAACACACATACGTCAACAGAACGTCATCTGCGACGGATCGGTGCGTTGCGAGGGCCATCCCGGCCTGCGAACTCGAAGCACGTCCTGCGCCTCATTTCGCGGTATCGGCTCCAGGCAACACCGGAGCCGTCAAGCTGACAAGTATAGCAGTCAACTTGCGCAAGATGCCAGCCGCGCCGGCACCCACGCGAAAAAGCGGCGGCCCCGAAGGACCGCCGCCTGATGCTTACTTGATGACCTTGGCCACCACGCCGGCGCCGACGGTGCGGCCGCCTTCGCGGATGGCGAAGCGCAGGCCCTCGTCCATCGCGATCGGGTGGATCAGGCTCACCACCATCTTGATGTTGTCGCCCGGCATGACCATCTCCACACCCTCCGGCAGCGTGACCGCGCCGGTCACGTCGGTGGTGCGGAAGTAGAACTGCGGACGGTAGCCCT